>CAWFLB010000001.1:0-921659 GCA_963816615.1 uncultured beta proteobacterium
GTACATTTACTAACGGTACCTGCTGAAGCCACCGCACAAGTGTCAGGGATGGACCACTGAACCGACTCTGGAATTGATGATGCCCACGCGAGATCAACGCGCAGATCGCAGCCGAAACCATCGCAATTGCATCGTCAGGCCGCTATACGTCACCCTCCGGTCGCGAAGTGTCGATCGCCGATGCTGTGCAAGCCGCGGTGGAAGGTGGGACTCTCGTCACGCCGAACCAAGTCAACTCGCTTCAGAAACGTTCAGATCAGGTGATGGCGCAGAGGGCTTTCCAGACCACATTCGCGGTGAACAATGAAACAACCCTCGCCGCCGCCCGGCGCCTGTCCGAGATCCACGGATCGCGTTCCACCGCCGCGGATTCAATTTCGCTTCAGCGAAAAACCCCGGAGGAGGCTTCCTCGGTGGTTCGCAGGCGCAGGGGGAAGCCTCACGCACCGCGCGCTCTCTCTCTGTGTCTGAACTGGCACATGCAGTACTACGACGCGAATCGGCGGTCGTCGTCCTCCCTTTACACCGATCACCTGATCGTTTCGCCGGGCGTACCCGTATTCCGCGACGACGCCGACCGACTGCTCGAAGAACCCTTCGAAGTCACGTTCATCACCTCGCCCGCACCTAATGCGACGGCGCTCGCGAAATCCAAGCCTCACCTCCTGGAAAGCATTCAGCGGACGTTTCGCAACCGCATGAAACAGGTTCTTTCGGCAGCAGTCATACACGATCAGACCGCGGTGCTGGTTTTCGGCATCTGGGGAATGTGGTGTATTTGGAAATGATCCTCAACTCGTCGCGCAGCTTTTCGGCGAACAGTTGCTCGGGTCGGGCCCGTTCGCACGGGCATTTGAGCACATCACGTTCGCCGTGCTCGATCGCAAAGGCGACACGATCCGCCGCATTTCCACGAAGTATTTGGTTGAACCAAATGGGAATCACGCCGGCGCTGGATTCAACAACTCGCGTGCTCTTCAATCCACGACCGTCGCATACCCCAGATCGATCAGCGCCTGCGGCGACTCCGGCAGTTCATGGAGCACCTCGCGGATGCGCTCTTCATGACTCGGTGCAGCCCATCGCGCGATTAGCGTCTGCTCGATCGGGCGAAGCCCGTTTAGCGTACTGGTGTCGAAGTCGGGACGTTCCACTTCATTGAAGTGGCTGAACGGCACCGCCATCGTCTCCCCCGTGAACGCTTCCAGGCGCTTCTGCTCGTTTTCAACATCCGCGACAAGATCTTCATAACGAACCGTAATCACGTCCGGCTCATTCTGCTGCCGTTTGAAAGCCTCGTAATACCGCCCCCAACGCTCCGAAGAAACGACATACCCCTGCGGCCCGCCCGTCTTGCGTCGCGAAGTCAACACATCCCGAGGATCGCAACATGAGGATAATCTTGAAATCGACTTTGCGACTCGAGTAGAAATTCCGCAACGGCGTCAGTCGAAACACATCGTGCGGCACTTTCGTGATCGCCTTCGCGTGATTCCGCCAACAGTACGTAGCCGCCCGCCACCCGCCCGTTTCCGCCCGAAGCGACGGGCCTCGGGGATTGCGTTTTCGAGCATGAGCTGCAGCAGCGTGGTCCCCGACCTCGGAAACCCGCAAATCAAAATGTGCTTCTGAAGCGGCGTCAGCCCGAACATGCCAAGATCGGCAACCCTGAACAACGGCATCGTCAACTGTCGCCGAATCCGCTTGAACAGCGGCCACTGCTGGCCAAAAGTCTGAGGCTCGTGTTGAGCGGCAGAAAGCTTCCGTTGCGAATGCGTGACAAAGCCGAGCATGGCTTTTCTGTTATCGCCCCAGATTACTTAAACGCAACATAAAACCATGAAAAAAACGCGTTTTAAGACAAATCGAGGCTCAGCAATAAGATAAGACCGCCTGACAACGCTCAAGCGAAAACCCTGAAAGCTCTTGGCATGAAGATAACGCAAGTATTTTAGCCAATTCTCGAAGTGCTCAGGCGGATCGATGGAGCCGCAAGCGCGGTCCAGGCGTTGACAAACGCGCTAACTCGCTCGTGCGGATGTGGCCGTCGACGCCCTCGGAAGACTGCATGAAGAAGAAGCGGCAGTGGGCGCGCTGGAGAAGGCCGTGCGGGACCCGGCGGTCCAGGTGCAGAACCGCGCGCGTTCGTCGCTCTGCGGTGGATTCGGGGAATGTGAGTTCTTGCGCAGCGGGTTTCTATTCGACTGCGCCGGCCGTTCACCACCGCATCCTGCAACATCGTGCGGGTGCTGCCGACGGCGATGAACAGGTCTTCGGGATAGGTGCGATACGAAGCGATCGCGTTGTAGATCGGCACTTCGTTGTAGGTGTTCAGATCCATCCCGGCCAGGTATTGCAGCCGCAGGTTGCGGTCGCGGTTGATCTGGGCTCCCGCCATCCACGGCTGAAGATCGCGCGCCCGCCCGCCGTACGTGGACAGCAGATCGATGATCGACGGAAATCCCACTTCGCGAATCGACCGCCGCACTGCCTGCGCGAAGGATCGTTGAACTCGTCGGACAAGCCCCTCGACATTGATCTTCAGTTCCTCGTTCTGCCCCAAGCAGGACGATGTCGTAGCCCTTGCCCTTCTCGTCGTTGCTCCAGATCGTGCCGTTCGGGAAGACCTCGAAGAACGTCGCGATCTCGCTTTTGACGGCCTCGGCGATTGCTTTCGTACAGCGGCACCCACTGCGTGACGCATCCCGCCGGGGTTCAGATGCTGCTTGCACAGCTCGAAATACTCTTTGGTGTAGAGCGTCGCCGCCCCCTTCACCCACGGGTGGATCGGGTCGGAGGTGATGATGTCGAAGTTCTCGTTCGTCGTCAGGACGTAGTGCCGGGCGTCGTCGAAGACGATTTCGACGCGCGGATCGTTGACGACGTTGTAGTTCTCGTTCGCGAAATACGTCGAGACGACCTGCGGAATCAGCGGCTCAATCTCGCAGATCGTTCACGCTTCAGACTCCGGATGACGCACGAACGAGCCGGCCGTCACGCCCGCCCCGCAGCCGACGACCAGCACGCGCTTGCGGATCGGGATGCAGCAGCGCCGGGATATGCCCGAGCATCCGCTGCAGGCGCATGTCCTGCGGCTCGGACGATGCTTCGACCTTGCCGCTGACGTGGAAATACCGCGTCCCTCCAGCTGCCCGGAAACCGCCACCGACGAGTTCATGCCCCTCGCCGACGTAAATGATGTTGCTTCTCGCTGTTGATCATGAGGTTCCGGCCCCACGCCACCAGCCCTTGTCGATACCGGCGGAACGTGATACGTCAAGACCGGCACCATCGCGATCGCGATGGCCAGCACGACCGTCCACGCCGCCCGAGAGCACAGCCACGCCCGATCGAACGGCCCGCGCCGCCAGTCCCGCAACGATCATCGGCGCCAGCGGCCAGCACCCCGCGAAAACGCCGCCACCGAGATCAACACGCGCTGCGACCCCTGCGATCCCATCAGCGGCATGAAGAACATGCTGAACAGCGAGCGCGCCCGAGATCGCTCCCAGCGTGTTGGCGGCATACACCCCGCCGACCAGTCGGCCGGGATCCTGAGTCCCGTCTCCGATTCGGACGACGCCGCCGCCAGCGCCAGCGGAAAACTCGCGCCCCAGAGCAGCGCGGCCGGCAAGATCGCCCAGACGCAGCGCATCAGATCGAGCTGGAAGTTGAACCAGATGCTCGATGACAGACTGCGGATTGATCGGCCAGTACGGAAGCGACTCGGTCAGCATGTACGCGGTCCAGGCGATCGCGCCGGCCAGCAGCAACTGGCACAGCCCCAGCGCCAGTCGCGGCCGCGCCAGCGTCGCTGCAGTAAACGCCCCCAGCGCTGCTGCCGATCCCCAGCCCGACCAGGAATACCGCCAGGATGATCGAGAACGTGTAGACCGTCCCGCCGAGCATCAGCGACAGCAGTCGCGTCCAGATCACCTCCGCCCCCAGCGCCCGTGAAGCCCGAGAGGGCGATGACCAGATAAACGAGCTCGGGTCCGCCGAACGTGGCGTCAGGTCTCGACGCGGCGGATCGCCTCCGTTTGTCCGACATCGCGCTGAACTCGCGCCGCCAGCAAAGCCGATGCCCCGCCACGACCGACATTGATCACGACCGCGACATACGTCGCGATCGACATGTCGTAAACGCGAAGCAGATAGAACCCCGCCAGCAGGCATCCGAACACCGCCCCGGCGATGTTCCCGCCGTAGAAGAATCCCCATCCACGAAACGCCCGTCGCGCGTCGATTGGACCTACCGGGCAATCGCCGGCAGCGTCGCCCCCATCAGCAAGCGTCGGCGGCAGCAGACACACCGCGGCAACACACCGCGCAGCAGAATGCTCGGCATTCCATGCCCCACGCTCGGCGACATACACGTAGTTCACCAGCGGAATGACGAACAGCACGATCAGCCCGAACGACCCCAATGCCCACTTCCAGCACGGCATACACGCGCAGCGGATGCGCGATCGGACGAGACGAAACCGCGAGAGGGCACAGGCTCCCCAGGCACATGCCGCCCATGAACGTCCCCAGCAGACACGCCCAGCGAGATCGCCGACGACCCGATCACCAGTTGCAGCATCTGGAACCAGACGATCTCATAAATCAGCGCAGAGCAACCGCTGCCGATGAAAAGGATCAACAGCAGGGGACGAGAGCGGTCGCGTGTCAGGCATTCGAATGGCCTGAATCGGCCGGGCGGCGGTTTTTTGATGCACGGTCATTGGTATCGCCAAGTCCGGATTCTTCCGGATTCGTCAGCTTTTGGCAAATCACCCCTTCAGCAAGGGAGCAGCCGCTCCAAATCCCCTCATCCCCGTTTCGCCGCGACCAGGTGGAGCGCCTTTTCTCCCCGGAGTTTCACCCCAACATCCAGGCAGCATAAACCCGCAAGACCCGCGTGTGGCACGGATCTCGTCGGGGAAGAGTATATTCTTCACAACGGTTAGCAGTTCGATCACGTGTACGAGGAAATAATCTATCCCGACTTTGAAATCCGAATCGTGTTCACTTTTGTTCGGGACTGTTCGGATCCCCCCCATCTCCTCTACCGGTTTTGGAGGATCTTGAGGGAACGCTCCACCGCATCCCGCATGCGGCGGGCGACCTGATTGAGGTCTACAGGGAGGCTTTTGGGCAGTTCGGAGCCGGGGCGGACGGAATAGGCCAGGAAGTGCCGGTCGATGAGCTCGCGTTCGGTTTGGGGAGTGGTGAGGAAATCGATCAGTCGTTTCCCTTGGGCGTTGGTGAGGGGCGCCGCACCTTTTCACGAGGGCGACGGTGGTGGGAATGAGGAGCGTGCCATCGGACTGCTGATCGGGCAGGACGGCCTCGATCGGCTCGTGGTTCGCCTTTGCGTTGGCGATGTCGTCGTTGTCGGTCAGGCCGGCCACCAGTGTGCCAGCCGCGACCTGTTCGGCCACCACCGAGTTCCCACCGAGAAGCAGCACGCCATTTTCGGAAAGCGACCGCAGCCACGCGTCGGTGGCGTCGTCCCCCCAGGCAAGGTAGAGGGCGGCGACGTGGCCGCTGGCGGTGCCGAAGCCCGGGTGGGAAATGCCGATCCGGCCTTTGAGTTTCGGATCGGCCAGGTCTTTGAGCGTGTGGATCTTCGAGGCCAGGTCGCGAAGCTCGGGACGCGTCGAGACGGCGAGCATGCGGGCCCCGCACAGGCCGATGGCGGTGTAGAAGCCGGACTTGTCGGCGAAGCGATCGGCGATCTGATCGGCGCCGGGCGGGCGGTAGCTGCGCCAAGGCTCCGGCATCGGCGAGGTTGATGGTATGGAAGGGCTCGTTGCCCCAGTACACATCGGCGAGCGGATGATCCTTCGGCGAGAAGCTTCTCGGCAAGAAGGCCGGCGGTCTTGGTGGCCTCGGTGTCGGGGACAAGCCGGACGTCGATGCCGGTCTCCTGTTTGAAGCGATCGAGCAAGGGACGGACGAACGGCTCATCGACGCTGGTGTAGAGTACGACCTGCGGCGACGCCTCGCCGGACTTGCGACACCCGATCGGCGCAAGCAGGCAAAGCATGGCGAGGGCGATTTTCAGTTTCATGAATGATTGAGTGAGTTAGTGGAGGGGACGATCGCGATAAGTCTTGTGGCAGCTGGCACAGGAAGCGGCCAGGCGGGTCATCGCCGCATCGGAGGTTTGAGGCGATTGCGGGGCGCTGGCCAGCAGGTTGTGAAGAGACTGGGCATGGATTGGGCCTCGGCGAGCTTCTGGTGGAAATCGGCGGGTTTGTCGTGAATTGCCGGGGAGCGGGCGATTTCGCGAAAGAGCTCTTCCAACTGCAAAGCTTCGTGCGGCGGATCGAGATCGGGATGTGTCGCCGGCACATGCCAGGCGGATTTCTGCAACAGTTTGAGATGGTCCATCCGCTCGTCCACCGTGACCATCGCGTCGGCCAGGGGCGGAAGTGGAGTGGTTTCAGTGAACGGAACATTCAGCCGCGGTCAACACGGAATCATCCACCGCCGGGCATCGCGACGCTGGCCCACAGACCCTGATAATTGATTCCCGTGCCGAAAGTCTGGAGGAGCGATTCGGCCTGGTTGGAAGGGAGCATGCCATTCATCACGCACGCGACGGCGACGGCCGCGGGAGAGCGGTGTTGGCCGTGGTGGCAATGGACGTAGATGGGGCCGGGCAGATCGCGGATCGCCTTGGCGATGGCCTCGCCTGCTTTTCGGGGACACCGTCGTAGCCGAAGGGGAGATGGACGTAGTGCATTCCGTTGCGATGGGCGGCGTCGAGATCGGGCGTCATGCCGTCCACACTGATGATCGTTTTGACGCCCAACGCGGCGAGTTTCTGGAAACCGGCTTCGCCCGCGGGCAGGCCCCCACAAATCACCTTGGCGTTAACGCGATACGCATTGGGGAGGGCATTGGAGTCGATCCGCTGGAAGGTCGTGGAGGATTGAGAAGTAGGGACGGCCCCCGCGAGCAACGGAAGGATCAGAAGGGCCCACCGCAAGTACGTTGCGCGATTCGGCATGGCTCCATCATGCTCTTTCGGACGCGTTGTACGCAATCCCAATGTTTGCGGTTTAAGTTGTGTTTCCGTGAGCGGCTTCGGATAATCCGTTCACATTCACATATTCACTTTCAGGCATAGGAGGAAACCATGATTCGCAAGCGTATTCCGATTGCACTTTTGGGCATGCTGGCGGCGTCGGGGTTTTTGCTGGCGACGGCGCCGGCGGATGAACCCAAGCCGGACAAGGACGGGTTTGTGAGCCTGTTCGACGGGAAGGATCTGGACGGGTGGAAGGTTGGGGACAAGCCGGGTTCGTGGAGCGTCCAGGACGGGCAGATCGTCGTCCACGGACCGGGGCCATCGCACCTGTTTTATGACGGGCCGGTTCACAATCATGATTGGAAGAACTTCCATCTGAAGGCGGAAGTGATGACATTCCCGAACGCCAATTCGGGGATTTACTTCCACACGAAATACCAGGAGAAGAACTTTCCGGACAAGGGATTCGAGTGCCAGGTGAACTGCACGCACACGGACTGGAAAAAGACGGGCGGGTTATACGACATCGCCGACGTGCGCGACCCGCACCAGAAAGACAAAGAGTGGTTCCTGTACGAGATCATCGTCCAGGGCAATCACGTGGTGATCAAGATCGACGGCCAGACGACGACGGACTGGACGCAGCCCGAAGGGTTTAAGCCGCCCAGTGGGCACAAGGAGCGGTTCATCGATCACGGGACGTTCGCGTTTCAGGGCCACGATCCCAAGTCCGAGGTGCACTACAAGACATCATGGTGAAGGCGCTGGATTAAGCGATCACTTTGAATCAGGCGAGTTGACGGGCGGACGAATGCGTCCGCCCGTTTTATTTGTCGGGGATTTCGCGGAGCTTGATGTTGCGGAAGAAGGCTTCGTCGTGGTGGTCCTGGAGGGCGATGTAGCCGAGCGGGTTTTTGGCCCAGTCGGTGTTCTTGAATTTCGATTCGGTGATGCCCTTCTGGATTTCGGGGGTATTGAAGGTGAATTCGACGGTTTTGGCGCCGTTGAGCCAATGCTGGACATGATCGCCGTGAACGACAATACGGGATTGGTTGAATTCGTTGAGGGGGCGGAGTTGCTTGTTTTGCGGGGGGAGGATTTCGTAGAGCGATCCGGTGGCGTGTTTATCGTTGACGCCGGTGGTGCAATAGATCTGGTATTCGGGACCGAAGGCGAAGCCGTCGCCTTTTTTCTCCTGGACGCGGTATTTGACGCCGGTGTTGCCCGGCGCTTTGGGGACGCGCCATTCGAAGGAGAGTTCGAAGTTTTCGTACTTGCGGGTGGTGATGATGTCGTTGGTGCGGCCGTCGCCGCCGAGGCAATGGAGGCAGCCGTCTTCGACGCGCCAGCGATTGGAGGGGAAGGCGTCGATGCCGAGGCCGCGCCAGCCGGTGGTGGTGGCGCCGTCGAAGAGGAGGACCCAGCCGGCTTTCTTTTCGGCGTCGGTGAGGGAGGGTTGGGTGGAGGGCGACTGGGTGAGGCGGAAGGGCGTGAGAAGTAAGATTGCGACGATGAGGCGCGGTGGGAGCATCGGGGAATCATAAATGTGGGGGGGGGTGGGGGGAAGCATTGCACGTCGGGCGCGGCACATGTTGGGACGCGTTTGGGGGGTGGGGTGTGCCGATTGGGTAAAAAACCGCGATAGCCGGACGGGAATGGGGTGGGCGCGGCGCACTTCGGCGCACTTTCGGCGCAAAACGGCGCAACTCGGCGCATTTCGGCGCACATCGGCACACTTTCGGCACACATCGGCAACTTGGTCGCACCGGCTTTGCGGGTACGCTCCGCTCTGAGATTGCAATGGAAAATTGACAATTGTATGATATTATTACTGTTTTCGAGCATTGGGAGCGGGGCGGGGCTGGTTTTGTCTGAAGTTTTGACAATGAGGGGGAAAGGAGGTTCGTCGTGAGCAATGTGGTTGTTTCTGATATTATTACTATGTTCTCGGGGTATTCTTGGGAAAACGACGGCGGTTTAGGGGTCGGAGGGGATTGTATTTTCGTTGAACGTGCAATTTGCTGCACTTAGTCGGATCAAAGACTCCCGACCCTGACCCTTTATCCGAACCCGAGTCAAAACCGTGGCCGGTTCAAAATCGGAGTATTTCAAACTGACCCACTACCGAATCTGGCTCATCCGACGAACTGGTCCCGTTGTCCGCACGGTACGCAGTATCGGTACGAGCCTTCGGGGTCGATCAGCACAAACGAGTACAAGGAACCGCATCGCGAGCACGGTCGGTTTGATTTGACCGCTTCATTTTCCCCGGCATGGTAATCGCAATGCCGACACCACCATTCCGTAGCTGGCACTCGTTCCTCGTCCAACTCCACGTAAAGGCTTCTTCGCGACATTTGGGGCACGGATACATCATTGGATTCTCAATATAGCCAATGCTTGACCGTTCCAGGCGTGGGGTCTACCGCCGGAGAACTTCTGGAAACTCAAACTGACGCACTACCGGATCGGCGGAGATTTGTCGGGGGGAGCGGAAGGCGATTACACTCCCCATCGTTTGGCGGCGGTGCGTGTCTTTGTGGTGCGGCCGGGCGTTTGTTCCGGCGAGGAGTGCGTCATTAAGGAAGTCGATCAATGATAGAGGGTTATCGGTCGGGCCCGTGGCCAAGAGTTTGGCGGTGTAGTCCTTGTTTTCCTGATCGGGGTCATGGGGTGGGGCAGGTCGTCTGGGGCCCAGATCGCGCAGCGTCTTTCCGCAGGGGACGAAGACGCTTACGGCGTATGGGTCTTACGCGCACAGCTTCGATGGCGAGCGGGTGGCGATTGGGACGGCCAACGTCGGGGCGGGGTATTACATTTTCAACAACTTTGCCTTCAATCTTGAAGCCGGGTATCAGCGGCACTATTAGAACGGGCCCGATGCGAATGTGGCGATGATCGACATGCTGTTTCGGCATCACCTGTTTCATTACAAGCGGCATGTCGTTTTTCATCGATTTCGGGCTTGGGCTTTCGTACGCCAGCGAGCGTACGCCGCACGATGGGACGTATTTCAATTTCATGGAAGAGGTGGGGTTGGGGACGACGTTTCAGCTCAAAGATTACGCTGCGAGCCCTGTGAAGGGGGTGGTTTTTCCACATGTCCCATGCGGGATCGATGGGCCGGAGCACGATCCTTCGATTTACGCAACGGAGTTTATGCCGGGATCATGTTCAGTTGCGATCGAAAGAATGGACTACAGAGGGCCTTTCCTGACCGGTCCCCGCGCTACGCACGACATTTGGAGCGCCGCCGGAGGAGTGCCAGAGCGGCTGAATGGGCCGGTCTTGAAAGCCGGTAGGCCCCTTGTGGGTCTCCAGGGTTCGAATCCCTGCTCCTCCGTTAACGAAAGCCCGTAGCCTACTGCCTTTGCGGCGAGCGAGAGCCCTTCCGCTCGCCCAGCTTTCCCCCCACACCGGTCCCGCCGACGCCCCACACACAGCGGCGACGACACAGCGCCGAGGCCCCTGTTCCGGTGTTCCGGCTGTTCGCGTTCCGCGAGAGGCAGCCAGGCGGCGTCGCGCGGCCGCGGCGGAGACAATTGGGCGACTAGCTCGGTGCGGATGAAGTTTCGGGCATCGTTGCTCCCACTTCATTGAGGCGGGTCACAAGGACATTCCACAATTGATCACGGATGCGGCCTTGCTTGTGGAGTGAAGCAGCAACCTTGTGTGGGTCGAGGAGGAGGATGTGTCCAATATCGCGATTGCCCAATTCTGGTCCAGATGAATCCTAGCGATACTAGGGCTTCGATATGCTCACGCCAAGTGCGGACAGCTCGCGGGCCGTCATAGCCTGCTCCGAATGCCATCTCGTGTTCATCATGCACCGTCACCAAACCCTCGTCGAATGACCGTGCCCACAGTTCAAGATAGACGCGGGAGGCATCGCCCTTGGGCGTTAGCTCATTTATTATCCGCATCACCAAGGGTAGGCTTCGAGGAATTGTGGTGAACCCCTTGTCGCGGTGACGTGACCAGACTATATCGGCGGAGCCCGGCCAGAGTTGGTTTCTCAGTCCCTCTCGTTTAGCAGATAGACGACGGCTCCGAGCAGATGCGATGGCGGGTACCCCGATTGGGGACTCTGAACGAATGTGGGGTGGAGGCTCGGGTATCGCCCTAGAGGTCTTTCGTGCCTTTTGATCCATGGGGATAGGGTGCTGGCCTTGTTCTGCCAGCGGAAGGGGCCTATACTCGGGCTGCGAAAACAATAGCTGGGAGATGGCAGTCTGCTGAGTCTGGTCACTCACTGCTCGCCTGCGGCATCTGATCCATGCCTTACCCCGTGCTTATGGGACGCCTTTGTAGGGGCACCTTCCAGCCAATCTAAGCCATGCCGAATCCGGCGTGGCTGTTTTTATTGCCACAACCGGTATATCTTTGCCATAGAGTATACGCGTTTCTGCGCCCAATCAACCACAATCCAAGGAGAAAAATCGGAAGGTGACGTTTCGACTGAACCCGTTTCTGACGACCCCAGCGATATTTCGCGGACGTCCCACCGGGGAGCCTTGGATAGAATTCGAATTTAGAGGTGACTATTTGGCATTTCTTCGCATAATTGACCTTTACTATACAGGAGTTATATCTCTTCACGTGCTCCTTGGTACTCCCGAGTTCTCCTGTCCTCCACGTGCTCATGTCCTCCGTGGTCCAGTGCCTATCTTCGATGAGCAAGCGTCCGATATGACCGTGGTGTAATCCAGGAACCAGCGTGGCCCCGGCAGTAAACCGGGGCCGTCCGGTGGGTTACTTACTGGCTTTTCGTTTGGCGGGCACGATCCATTTGGGCCACTCTGCTCGATCTTCTACTTCCTCGTATTCTTCCATTTTCTTGGCGATGACCCTCTCTTTGATGGGGTAGGTGTAGGCGTCAGGGCTGTAGCTGGCACGGGGCATCGTCTCATCGACCTTCTGCCCGTAGCTGTTGGCGTAGGTGACGGTGTTGCGGTTGGAGTTGATGATGCACCAAGCGAAGGCGATGCAGTTCTTGAACTCGGGCATGCGGCGGCGGAACACCTTGGTGGCCTCGATGGTTCCCTTGAAAAGGTGATCTGTCTTGGCAGTGCTGGGGTTTTGAGGGTCTGCTTGGAGGTCTTGCCCAGTTCCTTCCCCTTGGCGGTGGTGGCTGTGTCGCTCATGCCAACTTCTTTGGCTGCGTGGCGGAGGTTCTTATTGCGGGTGGAGGCGGATTGGATATCCGCAAAGTTTGCCTTGCTGTTCTTCCGATTGGTCGTCGTCTTCATCGTGGTCTCCGTTAGGTCCTATTGCATCTCACTGACACCAGTGAGTAATGCAAAACCATTGGAAACCACGAGCGACGTGCTAGGAATTTATTAAGTGACAAGGAGAACTCTCCGTCGGGTATGCCCCCCTCCGTTAGTAGATGGGATGGTGAAGGCCCTGATCCTAATGCCTACCGAATGTCGTGTTTCTTGGTGTCGTACGAAACGGGGATTTCAAGCATCACGTTAAGTGCGTAAATCACAAGTCTATTGGCCTTATCGATGACGGTGTTGGGCCGAAGTGCGGTATGGGCGTGGTTTGTCGGAGCGTGCGTTGTGGTGTGGGGTGTGGGTCGTCCTCACATTTATAATGGGCTACGAAAGGGGTGTCTAATGTAAGAATCCCTTGAGATAAGTGGCGAGAGGGGGAATGATCAGATGGTAGAGTATCCAGACCGGAAGGGAATATGAAATGAGCTTGATGTACCAACGCCACCGGACAACCGATGCATTTCTCTTCCCGATTCCGAGTACGACGTAAGGGCGAAACGTCAGCAACGTGCACAGAATTATCGTGCCGGCAACCGTGATTGCGGCCCAGAGCGGAACATGCGGCTTCGCACTAGTTGGGCTGTACTCCGATTGCATCTCCAGGAGTAGTCGCAACGCCTTTAACTCGTCGCCGGGTGCGAGCCCTTTGTCTAAGAGGGCATGCGCGTCGGCTCGTGAATGTGAGTCGGTACTCGTGACGATGCTGAGAAGAACCGTTACACCAATGAATCCAATTATCCAGATAGCGGGCCGAAACCAATACTGTGTCCACAGAGGTTGCTGATTCGAGCGAATCCAATCCCTAAATGATCGAAATACTTCACGGGCAATGGCTGAGGTTTCCGGAGAAGCCTTGAGATGGATGTGATCGAGTATGGATGGGAGCTCAAGCTCGCATTCAACATCTCCACATTTCAACGTTACTTGCAAGAACGTAGCCTTTTTGGTTTCGGCTCCAGGATGGTGTATGGCCTCCGAGAGCGTTTCTGTTTGCACTTTGGTGTTGTCGGCGAAATGCAGGATGATGGACTTTTTCAGATCCCAACTGGAGTAAGGCTTGATATTCTTCTTAATCTGGCCATTAATCTCTTCCGGCGATGCGGTAGTGTGTCCTGAACCGAAAACCTGAGTTGCATATTGAAGGCGTTGAGAATCTTCAGCCTCTTTCATCCGCTTGAACTCGCGTTCAATAATCTCATCCAATTCATCAAGTGCGGATGAGTCAATCAGCCATGGTCCGGCGAGCTCGAAAGTGGTCGAGTAGATGAAATCTGCCATCTGGCGGGATTATAGTTGAAACGAGTCGAGCAAGAAAGAGTGGCTAATCGGATGAAAAATGATGGGAATGAATGAGAAGATGGCCATGCGAAGCATGGCAATGTTCGTGGCGAAGCCACGAATCGCGTGATAATATATTATAAATGCTTAGTGTGAGAGTGGATCATATTCGGGGCTGACACCTGGATCGACCATCTTGCGGAAGCGGCCGGTGAATTCGATGATCTCGATTCGGCCATAGCTCTCGTTCGTGAAATAATAGGCCGGCGAGTAGCCACGCGGGAAATGTTTCTCCGGCTTCATGAAGCCACCCGAAAGCGTGTTATGGGCAGCCTTGCGGGGGATGACAAAACGGACTGTCTGATGGGGTTGAACGTGTTCGTAGTAAGTTGGTGGTTCGTCAGATGTCTGTGTAGTTGGTTGGGTTGTAAGGAATTGTTTGCGTGCCTCCATTGCGGCATCCCAATCGCGAAGTCCCGCTTCTCCGGGAATCTTCATCGATCCAATCCCAAAAAACGCAGGTTCGTCGCTGATGTTCGTCACAAAGATGATGCTCACGTGAAATGAATCAAGGATATCCGCCAGGATGGTATCCCTCCTCAAGTCATAGGGGTCACCCACCGCTACGAGTTTTATTGCTGCTTTGCGGATGCCGGTATTGATCTCTTCCTGTTGGGATTCAAGTTTTGCGAGTTGGGCCTTGAGTTCATTGGTGGCAGTTTGGGTCTGTTCCTTTTCTTTGGTGAGTATATCCGTCTCAGCCTTGGCCTTATCTCGGTCGTCCTTCGCTCGGTCTGCCTCGAATTTGTACCGTTCAGCATTTCCCTGTGCTCGCTCGAAGCTGGCCTGTGCCCGCTCATAACTCGATCGAGACCAGCCGAATCCGACGTAGGCTCCGGCTACCACTGCAAGAGTGGTGAAGATGCTGAACAGGGTCGATGGCTTCAACCATTCCGAACGTTCAAGTCCATCAATCTCAAGTTGCGTCTTCCGTGCGATTAACTTGTGGTTCTCTAAGTCTTGCTGTTTGATTGATGCATCCAGATCGACAGGTGGGTTGACTGTGGGGACTGCGGTGGCGGTTGCAGGAGGTAGTTCGGTAGAAGGAGAGCCCTTTGCCGACGACTTGCCGGGTTGCGTGGCTTGTTTGGGCATGGCGGAAGGATAATCAACCCCCGTGGATGTGCCAGTATTGCCTGCCCCGATGTTTAGAATGGTGAGGATCGCGATGCTGAGGAATATGCTACAAGGTTTCATGCTTCACTGAGGAAATTGTCGTCTCGCCCCCCAACTGGTTCAATGGGAGGGCGTGGGTACACTCGTGAGCGGTTTTGGGACTATTTTTGTCGCACTACTGCGAACAGCTGGCAGACCGCTCCGTATTGCGTGGCGGCCTACGGAACTGAATCCCTTGTGGGATGATGATTTTTAAAGATGGGCGTGCGAAGCATGACCATATACGCGGCGAAGCCGCGTACCCCCAAAATAGTTCTTTCTGTTCCGGAGCGGCGGGCGTTTTTCTGACACAGCGGCGACACAGCCGGAACACAATGAAACGACACAGCGGCAGCGTTTTTTAACCGCGTTTTTGAGGGCGAGAAGCGGCTTTCGGCATCCTTGAAAGCCGGTAGGCCCCTTGTGGGTCTCCAGGGTTCGAATCCCTGCTCCTCCGTTAACGAAAGCCCGTAGCGTACTGCCTTTGCGGCGAGCGAGAGCCCTTCCGCTCGCCCACCTCCCCGCCCACACCGGCCCGCCGACGCCCCACGCACGCAAGGCTGTATGACGCGGTTAGGTTTAGTGGGGCGAAAAAGTGTTTTACGTCCAGCAGTGGCGTGGTAGATCAATTACCGGCCGGTGCTGGAGGGCGTGGCAAGAAACGTTGACGGCGGCGGGACAGACAGGTCATACGCGGATGCAATGAGCCCAACAATGTTCGGCTCAGGCACCGGAGTCTTAAAAAGGCTATCGGCGTAGTAATAAAGACTTCCTCGGCTCCCCCATCCTTCGATCCCCGCGCCGGTAGCATCGATTGGAGCGGAGAAGCCAAACCCTTGGGGGAAACCATTGGGCGCAAAGACTTCTACTCTGTATTCCTTGAGGGCTTTCAGTGGTTCTGGTGCTGTCCATTGGGTCGAATTCGCCGGCAGGTCATAGTCAGTGGTGGGCCCGCTCAATCTCAAGGCGATATTGGATGAATAGTTAAGTGAGCTAAAGGTAATGGTTGGCGTCAATGTACTGACTGTCGCCAAGTAACCCGGAGAGGTGATTGACAGGGGTATCGGGGAAGTGGTAGCCAAATCACCGAAATTCAAGGATAGGGGGTAGTGCCGCTCGGTGGGCAAGCCGGAATCTAACGTCATGCTAAATGGCTGATCCAACGAATTCAGGAGGGAAGTAAAATCAGTGAACGTTGCGGGAAAGTGACCCGCCACTATCCATCCGCCCTGTCCGCCGGCTGTCGTTACCGCGTATTGGCCATCGGCACTCGTGATGAGCCCTGTCTGGAATTGGATGTGTTGCCGATTTGAGGAATCGAAGGGGAAGAACTGCGGCTCAACTTGGGCGTTGTAATAAGTGGAACCAGAAGAGTAGTGAGTAATCAGGATTTCGATGTCCAGATTGTTGTAAGCCGTCGCACGCCTCTCAAAAACTAGTGGGGAAAAGAAAAACGTAATCGCACATGCCAGCAACGTCGGCTTCGTGAACCTCCGTGAGTAACCGCCCCGTGCGTCCATGTCGAACCTTTCGATTGAATGTGGGAAGCCATGCTATAAGCGAATGATGAGAATTGAATGAGCCGTCGGCGCGACATTTATCAGCCATCTGGAACGGTACAGAAGCCGTTTACGCATTCGGGCCATCCGTCGTACGACACCAAGGCGTTCAATGAGCCGGAGCTTCTCGTCGCTAAGGCTCTCGACAAGCATGCTTACACTTGGGTCCGCAATAGGGATCGGGCGGGGTACGGAATCCCTCTTCCAGTCAAGAGTGGTTCCTCATCGACGTTCTACCCTGATTTCCTGTGGTAGGTCGGCAAGACCGTGTGGGCGTTAGATCCCATGGGCAAGTTCATCCTCCAGGAGAAGGTGCGGAACAAGCTGTTGATCGTTCCTCCTCCACTCCGAATTGCATTAATGACTCCGGAGAAGCTGGACGCCGATTATCGCACTCTGGATGGTCCTGGCTGGACGCTGCTCCGTCATCGCCCTGGAAATGCAAGTCCTCAACGATTCGAGACATTGGATGAGTTGTTATCGCAGTTAATCAATGAAAGTGTCCCTGCATGAATGATAAGATGAGAATGTGGTGCACGTGGCGAAGCCACGTGCATCGGACCACATAATCATCTGCTACGTGCTTGCCACGTAGCTCCCCAAATAAATGATTTTGTTCCGGTTGGGGAGGAGTTTTTTGCGACACAGCGAAGACACAGCCGGAACCGAGGCGAACGACACAGCGGCGGCGTTTTCCGAGCCCTTTTCTCGTTGCGGGAGCGGGCTGTTCTTCTGCCTTGAAAGCCGGTAGGCCCCTTGTGGGTCTCCCGGGTTCGAATCCCTGCTCCTCCGTTTTGTACGGGTTCGCTTAGCCGAAAAAGCCAAGAGCCTGTAAAAAGAACCCATTAGGCCCAATAGGTTCTTTTAGAGGCAGCGAGTTATTTCCAAAAGCTGTGGACGGCCGCGACAACTCAAGCGGCTTTTCTGATCCCGTCGACGAACACGATGCCGTCGATCAGGTCTTGTAGTCTTTGCGCTGCCGTTCAGCTTTCTCCAGCGTCTTCTCGGCCTTCTGGGCAAGCTTGAACGCCATCGCCAGTCCGGCCTTCCGTGAGCCGGGGCCCTTGGTGCGGTAGGTCCGCAGCCGCACCGTGGCGAACGTGCTCTCGATCGGGTTGCTGGTTCGCAGGTGCTGCCAGTGCTCGGCCGGGAAGTCGTAGAACGCCAGCAGCTCGTCCCGGTCCTTCTCCAGGCACTCCGCCGCCTTGGGCCACTTGGCCCCGTAGACTTCGATGAACCGGTCGAACGCTTTGACTGCATCTTCTCGTGTCGCACTCATCCAGATCTCGTGCAGCATCTCCTTGGCCGCCGGCTGCTGGCTCTTGGGCAGCTTGTCCAGCACGTTGGCCGTCTTGTGCACCCAGCAACGCTGCTGGCGCGTTGCGGGGAAGACCTTGGCCATCGCCAGCCAGAAGCCCAGGCGCCGTCGCCGGTGGCCAGCTTCGGGCGGCTCGCGTCAGGCCCGCGGTCCTTCAGGTCCAGCAGCACGGCCGTCCAGCTCGCCTCGCTCTCGCGCTGGCCGTCGACCACCGCGATCAGCTCCTTGCGTTCCGTCGGCGCGTCGCGCCCATCAACACCAGCACGCACGGCCGATCGTCGCTCAGCCGGCAACCGAAGTAAATGCCGTCGGCCCAGAGGTAAACGTAGTGCTTGCCCGATCAGATCGCGTTTGCTCCAGTCGTCATACTCGCCCTGCCAGACCTCGGTCATCCGCGTCACCGACGTCGCCGACAACCCCGTGCCATCGAAGCCCAGGTGCACCAGGGCATCGGTCATCTCGCCGGTGCTGATCCCCTTGAGATACAGCCACGGCACCAGGTCCTCGATCGCTTCTGGTCTTGCGCAGGTACGGCGGAAGAATCTTGGAAGTGAAGCGGAACCGCACGCCGTTCTCGTCGATCCGCCGGTCGTTCACCCGCGGCTGCTTCACCTCGATCGGGCCCACACCCGACAGGATCGTCCGCGGCGGCTTGTGCCCGTTGCGGACCACCAGCCGATGACCGGCCTCATCCCGCTCATGCTCGGCGGCATTGACGTACTCGGCCACCTCGTCCTCGATCGCCTTCTGCAATGCACGGCGGGCGCCCTCGCGGGCGATCTGTTCGATGGTGGCAAACACGACCGGCTCGGTTGCAAGCCGGAGGGCAACATTAGATGATGACATGTGGCGTATCCTTCTGGCCTCGTTGGCCAACCGGGTGAAGCTTTGAACACTGCACCCAAGGTACGCCGCTTTTATTGCGATCGTCACCATCCACAGCTTTTGGTCATAGCTCCGAGGCAGCTTCACTGGACCAACCACGTTTACTTTGCGCAGGACGGTTGCGGGTCACCGAGTGTGATTCTCGCGATGTAGGCCACGGCCTTGCCTTCCTTGTCAACGGAGTTCGCGTCCACGCTCATGACAACGAACGGTTTGTGCGGCTGGAAGGGGCCCTTGCGGGAGAGGGTTGCGGACCGGATGACGGGGACGGTGACATTCGCGCCTACAGCTACGCCGGTGTCCGAAGTTGAGGCGACGTGGATGCTGAGGTCCAGATCGGAGCTGCCGGTCGAGGCTTTGCCCGCCACAGTGAACATGGCGCCGACGTTTTGGTACGTGACTGAGTTGACGGCCTGGCCTTTGTCCGACATCCGGGAGCTGGTGACAATCGGCACCTGCGTGGTGATGTTAACGGTGTCGCCGCCCAATCGGACGGACTGGTTGGCGCGATACATCGGCTTCGTGGTGCCCAGTTGAGCCAGGGCTTTCTCGAAGGCATCGGGGGTTTCGGATGCCCTGGCGAGGGCATCGACGTCGAGCCTGCCGATCTGGTCAACCGGGAGGCGGACATCGTAGATGGTGGCATCGAAGGTGCAGGTTGGGCCTTCACCCATGACGGGCACCGGCGCGCCTCGCCACCGAAGCCGCGTGCTCCGAATCGGCCTCCGACGGGGCGCGTTGTGGGCGCTCCCGTGGGACCGCCTTCGCGGGCGGGTTGGACTGAGCCGCGATTGACCGGGCGCGTCGGGCGGGAGTTGTTGCGCCTTGAGGGCGGCCACGGGGATGAGTGCTGAGAGAAGTACGAGAATTGCGGCGAGGCTGCCGCGTGCGGTGAGGCCTCGGCGGCTGACGCGGGGGTCGAGGATTGCGCGTGCATCCGCTCTTCGAGCGTTGAGGGGCGTGCCATGGCGACGGCGGCTCCGGCGAGTCGAAGGCCTGGATCGAAACAGACGCTTTGCAGCAAGTGCCTGGCATAGGTGGGGGCTTCGGCGCCGCGTTTGAGGACGAGGTCGTCGCAGGCGCGCTCGCGCTCGACCTGCATGCGCCGGCTGGCGACCCAGGCCAGCGGGTTGAACCAGTACAAAGCGCATGCGACTTGCGAGAGGAATTGGGTGAGGCAGTCGCGGCGTTGGACGTGGCCGAGCTCGTGGAGCAGCACATCCCGCCGTTGGGCCAGGGGCCAGGCGGCCGCCTGTTCGGGGACGAGCAACCGGGCGCGCACAAGCCCCAGGTCATGGGCATGGTGCGGGCGGGGCTGGTCAGCAGTTCGAACACGTCGGCGGAGCCCCAGTTCCTTGCGCAGGCGTTGAGCAGGTCGAACAGTTCGCCGCGGGTGACCTGCGAGCAGCGGCGTCGCAGCGACCAGAGGCTCAGATGGCCCAGGAGCACGCGGCACAGCACCAGGAGGCTGCCGATGGCCCAGCACATGATCGCCCAAAGCGACCAGGGCAGGGGCGAGCGCGTTGCGACGGTGCTGGAGCTGAGGGGGACGCCGTCAAGACGGGAGGGGTCGGTTGTGAAGGGGAGGCTGGCGTAATTGGCCGATTGTGGCGACGCAGCACTCGGCGAGTCGTTGGTGGTGTTCATGATTGTGTCCTGATTGGGTGTTGTTGAATGGGATTGCGCCGATGGCGGCGCGGGGAAGGACAAAACCGCAGCTTCTTCTACCGCGTCGATGGAGGGCGAGGCACCTTGCGCTGAAGCGCGGAAGGACATGCCAGCCGGGCAGTACGACCGACAGAATGGGCAGCAGAAGGACGCCGGTAAATCCCAGCATCCATATTTCATGGCGGGCGGAGCCTGAGCGCGGCGCATGGCCAGCACGACGAGGCCTGCCAGTCCGAGGACCAGCACGCTTCCCGCCGCGGCGATCGCCATTTCGGGAGAGAGACGTTCGAACGCAGCCGCACATTCATGGATGGAAGGCAACGTCATATCAGTCTCCTCGCTTCATGGCTTTTTCGACCAGGTCGGAAAGGCGGCGCAGTTCTTCGGGGGTAGGCTTGGCGGCGCGGGGGTCGCTGAGGTGGGCGGCGACGGCATTCTCGAGAGAACCGCCAAAGAACACATCGAGGACGCGGCCGAGGGCGGAGCGCCCCGCCTGGCCGCGCGCCTGGGTGGGGCGGTAGATGAATTCGCGTCCCTGCTTGCGGTGGGTGAGGTGTCCCTTTTTCTCCATGATGCGCAAGAGCGTGCGCAGCGCGCCGCGCATCGGAGGGTCGGGGATTCCATCGAATATCTGCGAGACCGTCGCCTCGCCGTGCGCGTAGACCGCATCCATGATTTGCCGTTCGCGTTTACTTAATTGACCGGCATCAGCCATCGCAATCTCCGTGACGTGATCTAGGGATAATAATTTATCCTTTCCGGTCAGAGACTGTCAAGCGAATAATTCTCGGCGGAATTCAGCTGATGGTGATGGGAGTCGAACTGACGACGGCGTTGTTGGCCAGATTGAAATCGCTGAATGTGTTGCCGGGATCGATGTCGAAAATCAGAAAGAACGTTCCGGCGTTCGGTATCAACAGGCTCAGAGGGATGCTCAGCGATTTGCCTGGTTTGAGGTTGATTTTTTTGGGGATGTTAACCAGAGGCATGCCGTCGGCGGGATTGTTGTTGGGGGATGTTTCGACCTCGATCGGAAGCGAGCCGACGGCCGCGGCGTTGCCGGCATTGGTGAGGGTAAGGGTTCCGATGAATTTCCGGCCGGCCTTTGCGGTGGTCGCGAACTTGCCGACGACAACGGAAAGATCGATCTGCGAGGGCGCCACGGCGATGGTACCAGCCGATGCGGCCTGCGAGATGTTCCCGGCGCTGTCGGTGACCTGGGCGATGATGTGGTAGATCCCATCGGGCACGGAGGCGGGAATCGATTTCAGGGAGAACCTGATAGCCTGATGCGCTCCGGTTTTCAGCTTGATGGTTTTCGTCGATTTTGCCGGGAGGAGAATGGAACCGTCATCGATGGTGTTTCCGGTGGCGAGATAGAGCTGGGTGGAAGCCGGTGCATTGTAGGCCGTGTTGGTGGTGGTGTGGAGCGTTACGATCTGGTTGATCAAGGTCTTTTCTCCGGCAATGACTGAGGCGGGCAAGCTTCCGGTGATCGAAGCCGCGAGCGAGGAGGAGCCGCCCGCTCCGCCTTCCCCGCTTCCTCCACTTCCGGCGCCGCCACCGTTTCCTGCCACGTGCGAAGTCATATCGTCCTCTCCGTTGTCCGTTACGATTTTGATCGGACCGAGGCCGGGAACCACCCACTCCTGGGACGTGGTGGTGGTCTTCGAATTGTCGGGCTGGGTAAGCACCTCGGTGACATCGAACAGGTAGGCGTTGTATGGGGCGATGCGGACCGGCACGGTGATCGACTGAAATGTTTCTGAAGTCAGTTTGATCGTTAATGCCGAAGTTTCGGTCGATGTCAAAGGCGTGGATTGGCCGGTCACTAAAGTGGTGCTCGACCGTGTCACGGTTGATGTGTACGAGCGCCGGCGACGATTGTGGCGGGGAACTGCACCTGGCCCGGAGAATCGGTCACGGTGGTGGTGGAAAGGACGTTGGCAAGGGTATCCTGGGTGACGGTCATGCTGCCGTAGGAAACCCATCCGTCGGAGGTGAGGGCGCAAGGTAGTCTGTTTCGATCAACGTATGCGCACTGCTCGAGTCTTCTGATGATCGATTCACTTGCGATCGCGGAATTACCGTTGAAGGTGGCCGGCCCGACAATCGTGCGAGTCTGGGTTCATATCTGGACGCCGCCGGCAGTCAACGTGAATACGTCCAGGGCTCCTTCCGTTTCGTCGAAGAGATCCGATGCGCTGATGCTCAACAGTCTGCGGGCCTCGAGTTGCTCGACAACCAACGCGGTGCGCTGGCTTGAACGTTTCACGAAAGCCTTTGTCGAGCCGGGATGGGTTTTTGATGACACGGGTTTTCTCCTGGCAAATTGAAACCATGAGAATGGCGCGGCAGGGGCTTCCCCAACTCGATAGAGTTGGCGCGTTGCATCGAGAGGGATATTCCTGATGGGAGGGAGTGTTGGCGGTAGTCGGGTGTCGGAAACGACATGTTTGGAACGAATCAGGGGGCGAGTTCGCCGCGAAATGCTGCCATCATGTGCGGATCGGAGTTGTGCAATCGCGGATCTACTGTTGCCCCGGCACGGACGAGCATGGCGAGGGCTTGGCAATAGCTGTGTACTCGCCAGTGCACGTCAGAGGTTCGGCCCCAAGCGCGAACGGCCCAATCCAGAGGGGTTGCGCGGGAGGCAGCTTCCCGCACGTTGACCTGTGCACCGCTCTTGAGGAGCAGCCGGACGACGTCGAGGTGCGGGCCATACATCGCCCAGTGCAGGCCCGTTTGGCCATCACGGTTGGGGAGATTTGGATTGATACCTCGTTCGAGAAGGAATTTGACGACGGCAGGGTATCCGTATCCGCAGGCATAGAGGAAGCCGTCGATCATCTGCTGTTTGTGGCGGATCTTTTGCGGCGTCCTTTGGCGTCGAAGAAGGTCTTCACGACATCGAGGTTTCCTACCCCGGCGGCCTCTTCCAGATTCATCGACGCGCCTCGGGCGGCGAAGAATGGCGCGGCCTCACCACATCCGTTGGCCAGGCAGCCCCTGATGGCCGAATGTCCGTTGCCAGTGAGGCCCGGGTGTTGGATTCGGCGCCGTGGCGCAGCAGCGTGTCGAGCAGTTCGATCTGAACGCCCGCCTGTTCGGGATGAACGCTGGTTGCGACGAGCCCCAGCGTGGTGGAACCGCCGCCGTACGCTTCGGATTCGGCGTGTCTCCTCGGGCCGCGCCGCTCGAGCAGCAGCTTGGCGATCGCGACAATGTTCATGGGCGTCTTCTGGCGGTAGTCCTCGACTCCGTTCGCTGAGACATAGTGCAGCAGCGTGGAGCGGTGCTCGCGCGGTCAGCGCAGCCGCACGAGGGCGGGATTCGCGCAGGAGTTTCTCGAGAGTGGTGAAGTCGCCGTTGACGATTGCCTCTACCGCCGCTTCGAATTTGCAGAATGGCGAGTTGCTGCGCGACAATGCCTTGAGGTGTCCGACGAACTTCGGCCAACTGGCAAAGCCGTGCTCACGGGCGAGGGCAAGTTGCGCGGGGCGAGCGTGCAGGCGGCGCGGAGGAGGGCGCCGACACTCAGGTGTTGAGTGAGTCGATCGATCGTGCGGTCGATGCGCCGGCCAATCTCGGCGGGTGTATAGGGGCGCGGTGACCATGGCGGGGAAGCGACACATCCAGATCATGAAGCTTGACCAGCGATTCGATCCACTTGGCGACCCAGGCGCGGAGAGCGACACGATCGCCCGACTTGCAGAACCTGAGAAGGTCTTTTTGCGCGTTTCTTGTAGTGCTCGAGACTGGGGCGCGGCGGAAGGGGAAGTGCATCGGACATACGAAACTCCTTTCATTGAACGCCTGGCGTCCGCGCGATCAGGCTGAAAGAAGGTTCGTCTTTCAAGTTTTTCGACAAAGGTGGGCACTGCCCTTCCCGCGGACCGGATGCGCTTTGCGCAGGCCCGAATCCTAATCGATTGCGACGGCAACACAATTGCATTCATCAATACTTGCGTACGGATTGGTCGGGGCTGATGAGTCCGGTGAGCCGGATTTTTATTGTTTGTCGGACACACGATTATTAGATTGATTCTCCCATGCGGGGTTCTTTGAGGGGCGGGGTTCTCGAATCCCCACTATTTACAGACGGAGTTTTCCTATGCATGGGAAATACGGCAATTGGCCGCGTTACGGTCGCGGCGAAGGTACATTGGCGGCGCCTCCATCGAGCGGCCAGTTCGGGAACCTGGCGAACTGGCAACCACTGGAGAATCCGCGGCGGGGCTATTCGATTGTCATTGGGTGCAATACGCCGCTGGCGGAGATGCTGGGAGCGAACCTGAAGATGCTCGAGCGGCAGCGGTTGGAGAACCTTGACCGCATTTTCATCGTTCTCGATCAGCCGCGATCGCAGATGCATTTCCGATCGAACCGCAATTGCGCGAGCTTTCCCGATCTTCCGCTGCACTTCATTTACTACACGGATCATCAATCCGAAACGGCGCGGAAAGTTGGGCAGCCGTGGGTTTATGCGTGGTTGTCGTGGTGCCTGGGGATTGGGGCGGCCAAGAGACGCGGTACTGCTTCCTCCACGACTTTGACGCGATGCTGATCAACCCCGGGATCATCGAATCGCGTTATGCCGCGGATCGCCGAGAGCGGGGCCGAATACTGCGGCGTGAAGTATTACCTGGGCAATGGACTTACACCCGCGGACAAGCTGGCCGTCACGTTCGAACTGATGTTCGATCTCGCGTTCGTCCGTCGGCACTTCCGGCCAATTGAATTGGCTAATACGGTTGACAGATACGAGGGCCGCGGCGTGGACTTCGATACGATGCTTTACGCGCAGTCCAGGGCAGGGACAGCGTTCACCGCTGAAGTTTCGGACGGGGACATGGTCCACCCCCAGCAGGTGATCTGTCAGTTCACGCAACTGATGCAGAAGAACACGCTCCCACCGGGAAATTGCAATTTGCTGATCGTCCCGTATTTCCTGTACCTGGCCGACAAGCCCGAATCGCTGCGCGGCATGCAGTCCGAGCTGACTCGGATTGATGATGGGTTGCAAGCGATCGAGGAGGGGGTGGCGTTCTTCGGCCGACGGCTGGCGCTGGCACACTATTCGGTGAAACATATCGACTGGCTGGCCGGGCAAGCATATGCCCTGGAGCACGGTCAATGGATTTGTCCGCCCCGAAGTTACCGCATTCTTCACCACCCTGCGCAACGTCATCCAGCCCGAATTCCAGCCGGCCGAGGCGGAGTTGGCGGTCGTCTAGCGTGGCAGGAGTTCGACGATGACGCGATCAGATTGCGTAGCAGCCGGGTTCGATGTCGTGTGAATGCCAGGGGTGAATCGGGTAGGTCGGTTCATCGGCGTCGGATTGAACATGGACGGCCAGAACGGTCTGGTCGTCTCTTGGACGCTCCCGCTGCTGGTGAATTGACAGTTCGCTTTCGAGCTGTCGAACGACGGACCGCGCACCGCAGGATTCGCGGAGGACGTTTTTGATGCGGCGGTCGCCGAAGTGTTTTCCGTCGGGATCGCAGGCTTCGGAAATGCCATCGGTGTAGAGAACGAGGGTTTGTCCGGGCCGCAGGATGGTCGTGGCCTGGGTAAAATCGATGCAACTGTCTATGCCCAGGGGCGGGTTGTCGGCACTACAGGTGGGAAACGGTGCCTTCGGGATCGCCCAGGAGCGGCACAGGGTACCGGCGGCTGCGAAAGTGAAGCGACGACTTCGTGGATCGAAGTAGGCTAAGAAGGCGGTAACGAAGGATTCCTCGATGCGTGTCTGGCAAAGGCGCTGTTCAAGTCCCAGCAGCTCAGCGACCCGACGAGCGCCTCGGCGAGGAAATCGTGCAGAACCGCCTGCACGATGGCGGCGACCACCGCGGCGGAGGGCCCGTGGCCCGAGGCATCACCGATCGCAAGGCACCACGGGTCGTCGTGGCCGCCCAACGGGAAGAAGTCGTAGAAATCTCCACCGACGCGGGCGAAAGTTTTGTAGAAGACGTCGAGGTCGATTCCGGGGATGCGGGGGTGGGGATCGGGTAACAGAGCACTGGATCTGTGCCATTCGATCGACTTCGGCATCGATGTAGCGACGTGCTTTGGCGAGATCGTCGGCCATCTCGAGGCTGTTGAGCGAAGCGGCGAACAGGGCACCCGCGGTTCATTGTTCCAGGTGTTCGGGTGTCAACCGCCCGGCCTGGCGCGAGCCTCACATACCAGTTGATCGGAAGGCGCTCGCCGGGCAGCGGCACCGCGATCATCTCGCGAAAGTGGAGAAACCTCCGGTCAACGGCGGCCTCTCCAGTCCAATCCAGATCGCGCCAATTGCGGCATCCGCCTGGTTGAGATCTCGCCCAGCATTCCGCCGCTGTGGATGGGGAGATCGATGCCTTTCCAGAGGTCGGTAAACTGGAGATGTTCGGAGCCGTCGTCGCCGATCAGGGCGCAGACGCGATAGCTTCCCGGCGGCAACCCCCGCGTGGAAAGCGCCCGCATGGGCGTATCCGGGATAGGCCTGCTTCGAATAAGAGTAGAAGCGCTTGATGGCTTCAAACGGCGAAACGCAGCCCTGGAGGGAAGGAATCAGCTGCATGAGGCGTCGCGAATCGCTGCTCAATTCAATGACGTTCATCGGCGGCACTCCTGAAGGTCGTGAACGGGGGGCCTGATGTTCGCACGTTAGGCCAATTTGTTTGAGCGACAATATCCCTAAACAGGGACATCCATTAAAATCCCGAATACTCTGGCCGCGTTGTCGGCGGTCGGGAGCCGCAGAGTGAAGGAATGGCAGCCACTTATCGTCAATCCGATGTCTCGTCGCTGCTCCGCCTGTCGGGGGAGATTGCGGAGTTGCCCTGCGACCTGCAAAGCCGGCCGCGGGCCAGCATCCTGGGCCGGTTGCTGGAGCTGGTCGGCGGGTGCCACGCGGTTTGTTCCGAGGTGGATCTTGTAGAGACGTTGGATCGTTCGCCAAAGCGATACCCGGCACGGTCGTTCATGCCGGCGACTGTTCGGGGGGCGAGCTGTCGGCGGTCAGGGAGTATCTGTATTCGGGACGTCCCGCTCGACCCTGCATCCCGCATCTGCTGCGCCGCACCAGGGGGATGTCGTCACCATCCGCCGGGAGGACGTGATGGACCGTTCATGGTTCCGCAGCGAGCACTACAACGTGATGCGACGCCCTTCCGCCCGCGGAGAATCGCTTTATGCGAAATTCAAACTTCCGGATGGGCGGCATCTGCGAATGGATTTGGCGCCAAGGTCCGCGACAGACCCTTCACACGACGCGAGGTTCAACTGGTGAATGTGTTTCACGAGAATCTCCGGCACCTGTACGCGCTGCCAAGGCAAGTTGTTCCCGAATTCAATGCCGTGGCAATGCCCCAATTGCCGCCGCGACTGCAGCCGGTGTTGAATCATCTGCTTGGGGGTGATGGCGAGAAGCAGGTGGCGGTGAAGCTTGGCTTGAGCCCGCACACGGTTCACGAATACGTTAAAGCCATCTATCGTCGATTGGGGGTAAGCAGCCGGGGGGAATTGCTGGCGAGGTTTGTCACTGTCTGATTCTGGCACGGCGACTGGTGCTGAACGTCGTTGCGTGCGCAGGTTGCAGGAATCCGTGCGTCATTCGACTAATCCATGGATTGCACGGATTCGCCCGTCCGTGTTGGGGACGCTATGATTGGAAGAGTTAAATTTCAGCAAGAGCGGATCGGATGTTGATCAAAAAGCCCGCCGACATTCCGGCTCGGGAGATTACCGATGAGAGCGTTTACCTGAACCGGCGGACGTTTATGCGGCGCGGATTCTGGCGGCGATCCATGGTCGCGACGGGGGACGGTGTATCGGCGGCCTGATCCGTCGTCGGCACGAGGATCGGCGGCGACGCTGGGCAGTTACGGTCGGATCGGCTGCGGGTGCATGGCGGGTTCGGAATTCAGCGTCGACGAGGCGAAGACGCCGCTTCGACGACGATCACGCACTACAACAACTTCTACGAGTTCTCGACCGACAAGGACGGCGTCGCGCGGCGGCGGCGGCATTCGTGACGCAGCCGTGGACGGTCGAGGTCGGCGGGCTCGCGCGCAAGCCGAAGATGTTCGACCTCGACGACCTGCTGAAGACCGCTCCGCCCGAAGAGCGCGTCTATCGCATGCGCTGCGTCGAAGGCTGGTCGATGGTGATTCCGTGGGCCGGGTTTTCGCTGTCGAAGCTGCTCGAGCGCGTCGAGCCGACTGTGCGAACGCGAAGTACGTCGCGTTCGAGACGCTGCTCGATCCGAAGCGGATGCCGAACCAGAAGCGCGCGACGTGCTCGATTGGCCGTACGTCGAAGGCCTGCGGATGGACGAGGCGATGCATCCGCTGACGCTGCTGGCGAGCGGGCTTCTACGGCCGCGAGCTGCCGCCGCAGGACGGCGCGCCGGTGCGGCTGGTCGTGCCGTGGAAGTACGGGTTCAAGGGGATCAAGTCGATCGTGAAGATCACGCTGGTCGAGCGAGCAGCCGCCGACGACGTGGAACGCATCGGCGCCCGAGCGAATACGGCTTCTACGCCAACGTGAACCCGACGGTCGATCACCCGCGCTGGAGCCAGGCGACCGAGCAGCGCATCGGCGAAGTCGGCCGGCGCGACGACGCTGATGTTCAACGGCTACGCCGAGCAGGTGGCGACGCTGTATGCGGGGATGGATTTGCGGGCGAACTTACTGACAGGACCGCGCAATACGCCGAGTCGACAGCTCGTGCTGCTGGTCAACAGGCTCGTCCCGGCCGCGATGCTGTGCTGGGACGGCTCGAGGCACGATCTCGCGAACCCGATCGAATACGTGCGGCACACGACCGGGATGCTGGCGCCGATCTTCCTGCGCTCTCGCTCACGCGTCACGCCGCTGCGGAAGATCACCGGCGTCAATTCCGCTCAGCCACTTCCGCGGATGCTCGGGACTGTTCGCGTTCTTCTACGGCTGCGTCCACTCTGTCACCTACTCGATCTTCAAGCAGAAGACGGCAACATCTCGCGGGATCATCAACGACATCGTCACCCACCCGTTCATTCGCTCGGGATGCTGCGCCCTGCTGTCGCTCGTGCCGCTGGCCGCCACGTCGACCAACGGCGGCGATCAAGTGGCTGGGGGCGGCGCGATGGAAGCAGGTGCATCAGTTGACGTACGTTGCCGAGGGCGGGTGCCTGTCGAGGATGTAGGTGACCGGCATGTCGCAGGTCAGCCGCAGCGACTGCGTCGGATGCACGTAGCGGATGTGGTTGCTGCCGCGGGTGAATTCGGGACGCGCTGCGCCATACTCGAAGCTGGGACGCACGCGTATGCGCACGCGCGGGCGTCCCGAAAGCGGCGTGATCCGCCGCATGAACAGCAACGGACGAAAGACGCGGCCGCGATCAGGCAGGCGCGGCGCGAAGTCGGTGATACGCACGCCATGTCCCTGCCGGTCGAACAGGTCGGTGACCAGTATCGCGGTGTTGGTGACGTAATGCTGCGTCGCCCGGGCGACGTGCTCGATCTCGATGTCGAATGCGCCGCGCGCGGCATCGTCACGCCGTGCACCGCCGAGCAGCGCGTGGAACACCGGGTCGCCGTCCGGTCGCGGCAGGCAGCACCAGACGATGGACCCGCGCTCATCGATCAGGGCGTTGAACGCGCAGTTCCCGATGACGCCCAGCGAAAGATTCGGCGCCGTGCGACCGGCTTCCTCGCTCATCGCGGGATCGTGGCGGCAGTGGCGCCCCGATCGGCCGGGACGGATGTTGCCGCCATCGAGCATCCCCACCAGCCGGCGCACCAGCCGCGGGACCTCGCTCTGATTCTTGAGGTAGAGATCGGCGGCGCTCCCCGGGTCGTGCCCGACGCGCACCGACAGCACCGCCGGCAGCTTGAGCCGGAAGACGTCCTCGTCGGTGACATCGTCGCCGACGTAGAGCGAGCGCTCGCAGCCGCGAGTGGGCCAGCAGCGCGCGCAGCGCGTCGCCCTTGTGCGGCGCACCGCGCGGCACGAGGTTGAGCACGCAATTGCCGTGGATCAGCGTCGGGCGCCGGAACGAGCTGCTTGCGCGCGCTCCTCCAGCAGCTCGCAGCGCCGCCTCGCGCGATGCGCCTGCCGATAGTGAAATGCGATGGAATAGGCTCTTGTCCTCGAGCGTAATGCCCGGCATCGCGCGCCACGCCTCGCCGTCGTCGCGACGCAGTTCTTCGAGCCACTGCTGCAATCGCGCGCGATAGCCGGCGGACGCCGCGCTCGAAGCCGGGGACTCCTTCCGCGCCGTGGTTGCCGATCAGGTACGCGGCGAGAATGCCAGCATCGGCTTCGCGTCGGCGATGGCGCGCCCGGTGATGACCGCCACCGTGCGCGCTCGCGGTCATCGCCGCGCAGCCGGGCCTGGATCTCGTCCGGGAATGCGCGCGTCCCAGGGCCGCGCCACGATCGGGCGCCAGCGTGCCGTCGATGTCGAATGCCAGAAGCGAACGCCGGCCGACGAATTCGCGAATGCGTGCCAGACCGGAGGCGGAAAGCGCGGGATTCACTCCGGGATCGGCGGCGCCTCGCGCTGGTGCTCGACGATCCGCTGCGAGACGCGCCGGCGATGGCGCAGGCGCGCGGCGTCGAGCAGCATCGCCCCGGCCCAGCGGTAGACGTTGAATTCCTGGACCAGCCGCCGCATGCTGCGCATGCGCACGCGTTGCTCGTCCGCGGGCATGGTCGAGCGCGCGGTGCAGCGCCTCGGCGCACTGTTCGCCGTGATACGGGTTCACCAGCAGCGCGTCGTGCAGCTCGCGCGCCGCGCCGGTGAATTGCGATAGCACCAGCACGCCCTGCTCGTCGTCGCGCGACGCGATGAACTCCTTGGCGACGAGGTTCATGCCGTCGTGCAGGCTCGTGACCACGCACACATTGGCGGCGCGATAGTATTCGTTGACGATCTGCGGCGGGTGGTGCTCGACCTTGAGGTGTATCGGCTGGTAGCCGTTGCGGCCGAATCGCGCATTGACCCGAGCCGCCAGCGTGCGCACGCGGGCTTCGAAATGCTGGTATTCCTCGAGCGCGGAGCGCGACGGCGCGGCGATCTGCACGCAGCACAAAGCGGCCGATGAACTCCGGATGCTGCTCGAGCAGCCGCTCGACGGCGAGGAAGCGCTCGAGGATGCCCTTGGTGTAGTCCATGCGGTCGACGCCGACACCGAGCAGCACGTCGTCGGGCAGCTGCTCGACCCGCAGCACCTTGGCGCGGCACAGCGCGACCGACAATTGCGATTCGACCCATTCCGGCGGCCACTGGATCGAGATCGGATAAGGCTCGACCCGCGTCAGCTCGCCGCCGTAGGAGATGGTCGATGATTCGCGCTCGATCCTCGCCTCGAGGAAGCGATCGACCGTTTCGACAAAATTCTGGCAATGGAAGCGGGTGTGGAAGCCGAGAATCGTGCTGCCGAGCAGGCCCTCGATCAGCTCTTCTCGCCACGGGCAGATGCCGAACGATTCCGGATTCGGCCACGGGATGTGCCAGAACGTGATGATCGTCGCCCCGGGCAGCCGCTCGCGGATCATGCGCGGCAGCAGCGCGAAGTGATAGTCCTGGACCAGGACGACCGGGTCTTCGGTGCGCGCCTCTTCGCACACCACGTCGGCAAAGCGCCGATTGACTCGCACGTACTGCTCCCAGTCGGCGGTGCGAAATACCGGCCGCACGTGGGCGATGTGACATAGCGGCCACAGCCCCTCGTTGGCGAATCCGTCGTAATAGCCCTGCTCTTCTTCCTGCGAGAGCCAGACCCGGCGCAGCGTGTAGGTCGGCTTTTCCGGAGGCACGCGCACGCGGTCGTGCGCGATCGACGGTGTCGCGGTCGGCGCTGCCGCTGCCGTGCGCGATCCAGGTGCCGGAGCACGCGCGCATCACCGGCTCCAGCGCGGTGACCAGACCGCTCGCCGGCCGCAGCAGCGTGATCCCGTCGTCGGTGCGCACGTGGATGAACGGCTCGCGGTTGGACACGACCAGCACCTCGTCGCCGAGGAGCTGCTCGCGCAGCACGCCGCGCAGCATCTCCGGACTCCAGGTCGCGGTCTGATCGCGGCTGCGGCGGCTCATGTCCAGATCGCGCAACAACGCGCGCAGGTCGCTCGCCAGCGGATGCACATCGCGCCGACGCCTGGCTCGAAAACGGCTGCACGATGCCTTCGCCGCGCAGCAGCGCGCGCACCCCGCTGACCCAGCCGCGCCACGAAAGATGCGCGATGAAAACGGTGACCAGCGAGATCACGACGCCAAGCACGACGAACATGCCGATCAGGTAGCGCCGGGTGTCGGCGCTGCGCCGCTCGACGAAGCTCATGTCGTGCACGAGGATCAGCGATGCCGATCCGTTCGTTGCCCTGGAACACCGGGTGCTGAACGACGTGCAGCGGGCCCTGCCGCAGGCGAACCACCGAGTGCCCCTCGCCGCCGCGTGTCCGGAGGACGGCACCCGAGCGACGACGGATAGGTCGGGCGTCGATAGCGCATCTTGCCGGTGTCGTCGCAGTAGGCGAGCGCGTACAGCCGCTCGTCCTGGATCGCCCGCATGAAAAGCCTGTTGATCTTGGTCGTCGGCCCCTGCTCGACCAGCTCGGCGAGCTGATCCTGCATGCGTATTGGCGATCAGTTGCGAGCGCGTGTCGAGGTCGTTGACCCACCAGCGCAGGGTCGAGCCTGTCGACCAGCGGCACCAGCCGGTACGCGAGCAGCGCCAGCGTCACCGCCAGCGGCGCGATGAAGCGCAGCGACAGGTGCATCGGACGTAACGGTTCTTGCGTGCTCATCGTGCGATGATCATTTCAGGGAAAACGGGATCATTCAATGCCGCGCGCAACGCCGCCCGTCCATTCGGGGTTTCACGCAGCGTCGGCGGGCGCCGCGGTCGGCTAGCCCAGCGGAACAACCTTGAGGACTTCCTCGGCGGTGGACAAGCCCGCGGCGATCTTCGCCGCGCCGGACACGCGCAACGGCTTCATGTGTTCCTTGTACGCCTGCTCGCGTATCTTCATATCGTCGGCGTCGGCGTGGATCAGGCGGCGGATGATCGGCGACAGAGTCATGATCTCGTACAGGCCGATGCGGCCGAAGTATCCGGTCATCCGGCATTCGAGGCAGCCGACGGGAGCGTGGACGTGCTGCTCGCCGTCGCTGCGGAACGGCGAGGTCAGCATGCGCCACATGTCCGGGTCCACCGGGTCCGCCGGGACCTTGCAGTGCGGGCAGAGCGTGCGCACCAGGCGCTGCGCCATCACGCCCAGAACGGTCGAGCTGATCAGGAACGGCGGCACGCCGAGATCGAGCAGGCGCGTGATCGCGCTCGGCGCGTCGTTGGTGTGCAGGGTCGACAGGACGAGGTGCCCGGTCAATGCCGCCTGCACCGCCATGTCCGCGGTCTCGCGGTCGCGGATTTCGCCGACCATGATGATGTCGGGATCCTGGCGCAGCAGCGTGCGCACGCCGCTCGGCGAAGTCGACGCCGATCTCCGGTTGCACCTGCATCTGGTTGAACTCGGGCAGATCATTTCGATCGGGTCCTCGATCGATGCAGACGTTGACCTCGGGGGTGGCGAGCAGCTTCATCGTCGAGTACAGCGTCGTGGTCTTCCCGGATCCGGTCGGACCGGTCACCAGGACGATGCCGTACGGCTCGTTGATCATGCCGCTCCCACCGTCGCGGTCTTCGGCGGTGAAGCCCAGCTCCTGGAAATCGCGCACCAGCACGTCCGGCGCGAAAATCCGCATGACGACCTTCTCGCCGAACGCCGTCGGCATCGTCGAGATGCGAAGCTCGATCTCCTCGCCATCCGGGGACAGCGTCTTGATGCGCCCGTCCTGCGGACGGCGCCGCTCGACGATCGTCCATGCGCGCCAGCAGCTTGATCCGGCTGGTCATCGCGATCAGGACCGGATTCGGGATCACATAGACCTGGTGCAGGACACCGTCGATGCGGAAGCGGACGACGCCCGCTTCGCGCCTGGGCTCGATATGAATGTCCGACGCTCGCTGCTCGAACGCGTACTGCCACAGCCAATCGACGATGTGGACGACGTGCTGGTCGTTTGCGTCGAGCTGGCCATGCTTGCCGAGTTCGACCAGTTGCTCGAAATTGCGCGTGAACGTGTCGCCGCGCTGTGTCTCGCCTGCCTTCTTGATCGATCGGGCAAGCGTGAAGAACTCGCCGATATAGCGACGGATGTCCTGCGGATTGGCGAAGACGAGCTTGACCTTCAGATGCAGGATCGACTCGAGCTCGTCGGCCCACGCCCGGACGAACGGCTCGCTGGTCGCAACGGTCAGCTCACCCTTGGAGACCGCAACCGGCAGGATGCGGTAGCGCTCGGCGTATGCAATCGACATCGTGCCGGTCACCGCGACCAGGTCGATCTTCAGCGGATCGATATGATGGTAGGGAATGCCGAGCTTGCCTGCCAGCCATTCGACCAGCGTCTCGAGCGTCAACAGCCGGCGCGGAGGGATCAGCGAGCGCCATTTCTGATCGGCGATCAGCTCCAGTGGATTGTCGTAGCGCTGCGTGCGCGAGCGCGCGACCGGGTCCGCATCGGCGCCCGCGACCAGCCCGTCCGCCACCATCAGCTTCAGGATGTCGTCGAGTCTCAGGCGCCGGTCCGACGCCCGCGCCGCCTGCTTGCCCGCAGGGGCGCCCGGCGGCGCCGCGGGCGTATTGATCGGAGTGGCGGAAGCCATCGCGCTACTATAAACCGAAGCGCCGGGGCGCGACAGCGGACGAGGCTGGATGGTCGCAGGAAACCGCCGAACCGGGCGCAAGTGCGAAAATACGACCGTGCCTCCGGAACTCACCGCTCTGTCCGCCGACATTACGACGCTTGCCGTCGATGCGATCGTCAACGCGGCCAACTCCAGCCTTCTGGGCGGAGGCGGCGTCGACGGCGCGATCCATCGCGCGGCCGGACCCGAATTGCTCGCCGCGTGCCGGACCTTGCGCGGCTGCGCGCCCGGGGATGCCAAGATCACGCGCGGCTATCGCCTTCCGGCGCGTCACGTCATCCACACGGTCGGGCCGGTGTGGCACGGTGGCAACGCGGGCGAGCCGCAACTGCTGGCCTCATGCTATCGGCGCGCGCTGGAGGTCGCCGTCGGCCACGGCCTCGTATCGATCGCGTTCCCGGCGATCAGTTGCGGTGCTTATGGTTATCCGCTCGCCAAGGCGGTGCCGATCGCGGTCGCGACCGTGCGGGCCTTCGAACGGCTCGACACGATGCAGCGGATTTTGTTCGCCTGCGTCGGTGCCGAGGTGCTGGCGGCGTACCAGGAAGCGCTCGCCTAGTCGGCGTCGAGTCCGTCGCCGCCGCTCGTCGCGACGGGTTCCGGCACTTCGAAAACCTGGCGCAGATAGGCGACGTACGACGGATCGTAGTCCATCGCCTTCGACGGCTCGTCGCTGATCTTGGCGACCGGCTGGCCGTTGCAGCGCGTCATCTTGATCACGATCTGCAGCGCGTCGTAGCCCAGGTCATTGGTCAGGTTGGTGCCGACGCCGAATGCCGTCTGGCTGCGGCCCTTGAAGTATTCGAACAACCGGATCGCCAGCGGCGCATTGAGCGAATCGGAGAACACCATCACCTTCGAGCGCGGATCGATACGCATCTTCTGGTAATGCGCAATCATCTTTTCGCCCCATTCGAACGGGTCGCCCGAGTCGTGCCGCACGCCGTCGAACAGCTTGCAGAAGAAAAGGTCGAAATCGCGCAGGAAAGCATCCATGCCGCAGACGTCGGACAGCGCGATTCCCAGGTCGCCGCGGTATTCGCGCGCCCAGGTGTTGAAGGCGAACACCTGCGAATCGCGAAGGCGCGGTCCTACCGCCTGGCAAGCCTGCATGTATTCGTGCGCCATCGTGCCCAGCGGAGTCAGGTTGTGATCGAACGCGAGCTTGACGTTGCTGGTACCGACGAACTTGGGGCCGATGCCCTGCTTCAGTGTGCGCACGACCTCGTCCTGCCACACGCGCGAGAATCTGCGCCGAGTGCCGTAGTCGGCGATGCGGAACTCGGGGTCGGGCACCGCGTTGATCTGCGCGATCTTGGCGTCGAGGCGCCGACGGCCTTCGGCGAGGTCGGGCCGGGCTATCGTCTCGCGGAAATACACCTCGCTGACGATCGCGAGCACCGGCACTTCGAACAGGATCGTGTGGAGCCAGGGCCCCTTGATCGTAATATCGATCTCCCCGGGCACCGCCGAAGGCGAAAGGCTGATGAAGCGCCGGTCCAGCTGGAACAGGCCGAGCAGATCGACGAAGTCGCTTTTGAGGAAACGCCAGCGCCGCAAATATTCGAGCTCCTCGTGCGTGAACCGCAATGCGCAGAGGCCGATAATTTCGTGCTCGATCTGATCCAGGTAGGGTGTCAGGTCGACGTCAGGCGTCCGGCACTTGAATCGGTATTCGACCTGCGCACCGGGAAAATGGTGCAGCACGACCTGCATCATCGTGAACTTGTACAGGTCGGTATCGAGCAGTGACTCGATGATCATGCGGCGTTTCGCGAGCGGCGGAAAGGCTGCCATGGTACCCGCTGTCGGCGGGGCTATCCACTTGCCCCGGTATGGCGGGCGTCCGGAGCGACGAGGCGAACGGTTCGTCCACGCATGGTGGCAATCGCGGGGCGGGGCCGCTATCATCGATCCATTCACCATCGAGGCAACGACCCATGCTGGTCAACTGCGTCGCCTATCAGGAAGGCAAGAAACTCGCCGACATCCCGAAGGAAGCGATCAGCGATTACCTGAAGCGCCCCGGTTGCTTCGTCTGGGTCGCGCTGAAGGATCCTCCGCCGGCCGAGCTCGAGGAGATGCAGGAGGAGTTCGACCTGCACGGGCCTCGCCGTCGAGGACGCGCGGCACGGCCACCAGCGCCCCAAGATCGAGGAGTACGGCGATTCGCTGTTCGCGGTCCTGCAGGCGGTGGAGATGACGCGGCGAGGAACTGCACGTAGGCGAAATCGACATCTTCGTCGGCCCCAACTACGTTCTTTCAGTGCGCCGCGACACCGAACGCGGCTTCGCCGATGTCCGCGCGCGCTGCGAAAACGAGCCCGATCTGCTGATGCACGGCGCGGCGTACGTGCTCTACGCGCTGATGGACAAGGTCGTCGACCGCTATTTCCCGGTGCTCGACGCGCTGGAAACCGAGCTCGAATCGGTCGAGGAGCAGATCTTCGTGCGCAATACCGCGCGCTCCAATATCGAGTCCTTGTACGCCTTGAAGCGCAAGCTGATGACGCTCAAGCACGCGGTCGATCCGCTGATGGAGGCGGTCGGCAAGCTCTATGGCGGCCGCGTGCCGCGGTCTGCGCCGGCATGGGGGAATATTTCCGCGACGTCTACGACCATCTGCAGCGGCTGCACGCCATCGATCGAGGGCATACGCGACATGCTGACGACCGCGATCCAGGTCAACCTGGGCATGATCAGCCTGAACGAAACCGAGGTCACCAAGAAGCTCGCCGGCGTGGGCCGCCATTATCGCGGTTCCGACGTTGATCGCCGGCATTTACGGCATGAACTTCAAGTTCATGCCGGAGCTCGATTGGTGTACGGATACCCGCTGTCGCTCGCCATGATGGTGGCGGTCGATGTCGCGCTCTACTTCTGGTTCAAGAGGATCCGCTGGCTGTAGCCCCCAGCGCGCTTACGCGTTTAGTGCAGGTGAGGCTTGTCGTCGCCGCCGATCGGTTTGAGCGGAATCACGCGCTTGCCAGCCGGCGGCTGGTGCCAGGCCGGCTGCAGCGTGACGTGGTCGATGCGGTATCGCTCGGCCAGCAGTCGCTGTGCCGCCGCCAGGATCTGCGGCCATGCCTGCGGATCGCGGATCAGCAGATGCGCCGACATCGCGGTCCTGTCGCTGGTCATCTGCCAGACGTGCAGGTCGTGCACGGCGGACACGCCGGGAACGCGCGTCAGCGCGCGCCCGACGTCCTCGTACGACAGATGCGAGGGAACGCCCTCCATCAACACGTGCGTGGACGCCTTGAGCAGCAGCCACGTCGAGCGCAGCACCAGCGCAGCGACCAGCAGCGACAGGATCGGATCGATGGGCATCCAACCGGTCGAGGCAACGACGGCGCCGGCGACGATCGCCGCGACCGAGCCCAGCATGTCGCCGCTGACATGAAGCAATGCGGCGCGGCTGTTCAGGCTGCGCCCGTGCGAGAGGCTCCAGGCCGCGAACATATTGATCAGGAGGCCGACGGCAGCGATGGCCATCACCATCCCGCCGGCAACCGGTGAAGGCGCAAGCAGACGGCGCACCGCCTCGACCGAGATGCCGACGACCACGGCCAGCATCAGCAGCGCGTTGATGAACGCGGCGATTACTTCCGCTCGCGCGTAGCCGTAGCTCGCGCGGCGCGACGGCGGCAGTCGAGCGACATGCTGCGCCAGCAGCGCTATGCCCAGTGCCGCGGCGTCGGTGACCATGTGGCCCGCGTCGGCGAGCAAGGCAAGGGAGCCTGCGAGCCAGCCGCCGCCCGCCTCGATCAACGCGAAGCCGATCGTCAATACGACGGCCAGCCGCAGCGCGCGACGTTCACGCGCCGCGCCTGTTGCTGCGTCGGCGCGCGGCCTTGGATGCGAATGGTGGTGGGAAGCCATGCTTCTCTCGCGTGCCTCATTGTCGACCAACGCACGATCCCCGGCAACGCTTGGCGCCGGTAGAATGGCGCATGGGCAAGATCGCCGCGCTGGCCGACCGGATCGACGACCTGCTGCCGCAGACGCAGTGCGGCCGATGCGCGTATCCGGGCTGCCGCCCGTACGCCGAGGCGATTGCCGCCGGCACGGTGCCGATCAACCGTTGCGCGCCGGGCGGGACGGCAACCATCACGGCACTCGCCGCGCTGCTCGATGTGCCGGCACCGTCTCCCGATCCCGCCTTCGGCGTCGCCGCACCGCTTGCATTGGCGCGCATCGACGAGGCGACGTGCATCGGTTGCACGCTTTGCGTCCGGGCGTGTCCGGTGGATGCCATCGTCGGCGCCGCGAGGCGAATGCACACCGTTCTGGCCGGTCGCTGCACCGGTTGCGGGCTTTGCCTGCCACCGTGCCCGGTCGATTGCATCGTCATGACGGACGGCGGGACGGGCGTGGACCGCCGCCGACGCTGCGACGGCGCGTGCCCGGTTTCAGTCGCGCAATCTGCGGCTCGCACGAAACCCCGCGGCCCGCGCGCCGCGCCGCGAAGCCAAGCCGACGCCGCGCCTGCAGGACGCGACATCCGACGCGCGCCGCGCGACCGTCGCGGCCGCACTCGCCCGCGCCCGTGCGCGCCGCGCTCGAGAGAGGCAGTGAATCCGGCCAAGCGGCGTGCGATCTACGAGCGACTGCGCCAGCAGAATCCGCACCCGCGCAGCGAGCTCGAGCTATCGGACGCCGTTCGAATTGCTGATCGCGGTGGTGCTTTCGGCGCAGGCCACCGACAAGAGCGTGAACCTCGCGACCGCCAAGCTGTTTCCCGTCGCCAACACGCCGCAGGCGATGGTCAAGCTCGGCGAAGCGGGCCTGATCCCCTATATCCAGACCATCGGACTGTTTCGCACCAAGGCGAAGAACGTCGTCGCGCTGTGCCGGCAACTGATCGCCGAGCACGGCGGCGAGGTGCCCGCCGATCACGACGCGCTGGTCAAGCTGCCCGGCGTCGGCCGCAAGACCGCCAACGTGGTGCTGAACGTCGCGTTCGGCCAGCCGACGATCGCCGTCGATACGCATATCTTTCGCGTCGCCAATCGCACCGGCCTGGCACCCGGCCAGCACGCCCGAAGAGGTCGAGCGGAAGCTGGTCAAGTTCACGCCGGAGGAATTCCGCCACGACGCGCATCACTGGCTGATTCTGCACGGGCGCTACGTCTGCCAGGCGCGCAAGCCGCGCTGTCCGCAGTGCGTGATCGTCGACCTGTGCGAATACCGGCATAAGACGGTGTAGGCCCGAGGAAAAGAAAAGGCGCCGCGAGCGGCGCCTTTTCGTCGACCGGTGGGAATTGGTCAGTGCTTGGTGACCAGCACCGCGGGTTGCGCCGCGTAGTAGGCGGAGAGATTCTCGATGTCGGCCGTCGAGAGCGTGCCGGCGAATGCCGGCCATGATCGGATTCTTGCGCGCGCCCGATTTGTAGTCGCGCAGCGCCTTGGCCAGGTAGTCCGGATACTGGCCGCCGAGCTTCGGATAGTCGGCGCTCTGGCTGTTGCCGTCCATGCCGTGGCAGGCCTGGCAGACCTCCTTGACCTTGGCCTCGCCGGCCTTGAGATCGGCCGCCGGCGCGGCGGTTGCCGCGACGACAGGCCGCGATCGCGAACAGCCCGAACAGAATTTCTTCATCATCGTTTTCGCGGTCATTTGCTGGCGGTCTTCGGCAGCGCGCCCGAATAGTAGGCCGCCAGGTCGGCGATGTCCTTGTCCGACAGCGACGTCGCGATCGCGCTCATCGACGGATGGCTGCGCTCGCCGGCTCGGTATTCCTGCAGCGCCTTGACGATGTAGGCCTCGTGCTGGCCGCCGATCTTGGGCACCTTGTAGACCTCGGGAAAGGCGGTGCGCCAGCCGACGATGCCGTGGCAGCCGATGCACATCTCGATTTTCTGCGCTCCGGCGGCCGCATCGCCCGCAGGCGCCGGCACTTGCGCCGACGCGGCTCCCGGTAGCGCAAGCATGAACGCCGCAGCGAGCAAGGATAGTCTGGTCATCGACCGGCTTTCTTCAGATTGCCGCAACGGCGCGAACACCTTGGCGGCGGGCGTCTTTAAGGCCCGGCTATTTTACGGGGTGCGCCGCGACGCCGGTCAAACAGCATCCGGTGCGCGCGCTCCGGTCAGCGCTCGAGCAGCGTGCAGCTTGACCTTGACGGTCTTCCACTCGTCGGCGTCGGGCGGTGCCGGCTTGCGCTCGATGATCGGCTTCCACACCTTCGCAAGCTCGGCGTTCAACGCCTTGAACTGCTGCTGATCGTCGGGGACGTCGTCCTCGGCGAAGATCGCCTCGACCGGACACTCGGCGACGCACAGCGTGCAATCGATGCATTCGTCGGGATCGATGACCAGGAAGTTGGGCCCTTCGCGAAAGCAATCGACCGGGCAGACGTCGACGCAGTCGGTGTACTTGCAGCGGATGCAGCTTTCGGTGACGACGTAGGTCATTGCGCTTTGCGATCCCTTTGCCGCCGGTCTTGGATTTTACCAAATCGGCCCAAGCTATGTATAGAAGCGCCCGTCGCAGTTGCGCCTGTCGCTGCCTTTCCGCTAAGTTAGGTTTCGGGACGCGAACGCAGCGGCCTTCCAGGCAGGCCACCGGCGCCGCGAAAGCGCTTCAGTCGAGGATCACCATGAGCGAACACATCAAGCACGTCACCGACGCCACTTTCGACACCGACGTGCTGAAGGCGGGCACGCCGGTGCTGGTCGACTACTGGGCCGAATGGTGCGGCCCGTGCAAGATGATCGCGCCGATCCTCGACGACGTCGCCAAGGAATACGCCGGCAAGCTGACCGTCGCCAAGCTGGACATCGACGCCAATCCCGGGCGTGCCGGCCAAGTACGGCATCCGCGGCATCCCGACGCTGATCCTGTTCAAGGGCGGGCAAGTCGCCGCGCAGAAGGTCGGCGCGCTGTCCAAGTCGCAGCTGACGGCCTTTATTGACAGCCACATCTGAACCCGCTAGGCTTCTAGCCCATTGAAGTAGCGCCCCGCTTGGCGTAGCCGCCGCGGGACGTCGTCACCGGCGCTGTCGCATCGCAGTCGGTCTTGTCCGGCGCCAACCTCCCTTATCGCATCGGGTTTCGCGGCCTTTAGCTTGTCCGGGCACCGTCCCGCCTTCCTCCCGCAACTCACTCCCTCCATGCACCTATCCGACCTCAAGTCCAAGCCCGTCACCGAACTCGTCGAGATGGCCAACACCAACGAGATCGACGGCGCCAACCGCCTGCGCAAGCACGACCTGATTTTCGCGCTGCTGAAGAACCAGGCGAAGAAGGGCGAAAGCATCTTCGGCGACGGCACGCTCGAAGTGCTGCCCGACGGCTTCGGCTTCCTGCGCTCGCCCGACACCAGCTACCTGGCGGGCACCGACGACATCTATATCTCGCCGTCGCAGATCCGCCGCTTCAACCTGCACACCGGCGACACGATCGAAGGCGAGATCCGCACGCCGAAGGACGGCGAGCGCTATTTCGCGCTGGTCAAGGTCGACAAGGTCAACGGCGAGCCGCCGGAGAACGCCAAGAACAAGATCCTGTTCGAGAACCTGACGCCGCTGTTTCCCGACGAGCCGCTGATCCTCGAACGCGACATCAAGGCCGAGGAAAACATCACCGGCCGCATCATCGACATCATCGCGCCGATCGGCAAGGGCCAGCGCGGCCTGCTGGTGTCGTCGCCCAAATCCGGCAAGACGGTGATGCTGCAGCACATCGCGCATGCGATCGCCGCGAACCATCCCGACGTCGTGCTGATCGTGCTGCTGATCGACGAGCGTCCGGAGGAAGTGACCGAGATGCAGCGCTCGGTGCGCGGCGAAGTCGTCTCGTCGACGTTCGACGAGCCGGCGACGCGCCACGTGCAGGTCGCCGAAATGGTGATCGAAAAGGCCAAGCGCCTGGTCGAGCACAAGAAGGACGTCGTGATCCTGCTCGACTCGATCACGCGTCTGGCGCGCGCCTACAACACCGTCGTGCCGGCGTCGGGCAAGGTGCTGACCGGCGGCGTCGACGCCAACGCGCTGCAGCGGCCGAAGCGCTTCTTCGGCGCCGCGCGCAACATCGAGGAAGGCGGCTCGCTGACCATCATCGCCACCGCGCTGATCGATACCGGCTCGCGCATGGACGACGTGATCTACGAGGAATTCAAGGGCACCGGCAACATGGAAATCCACCTCGACCGCCGCATGGCCGAGAAGCGCATCTACCCGGCGATCAACGTCAACCGCTCGGGCACCCGCAAGGAAGAGCTGCTGCTCAAGCCGGACGTGCTGCAGAAGGTCTGGGTGCTGCGCAAGCTGCTCTATCCGATGGACGAGCTCGAAGCGACCGAATTCCTGGTCGACAAGGTCAAGCAGACCAAGAACAACGCGGAGTTCTTCGACTCGATGCGACGCGGCAACTAGCCGTCTGAATTCCGCCGTCCGGTCGCGCTCAGCCACCGTGATCGCGCAGTGTCGCGACTACCGTCTCGGCGCATCCGCGCTCGTCGGCCGCGGCGAACCTGCCAGCGGCCCATCCCACATGGCCGTGGTCGCGGGAGCTCGCGCAGCCCAGCACTCGTACGGCGTCGCGAAAGGTCATCCTTGACTAAATGGGCATGCGATCCGGTGCCCGACAGATGACGCCGGCGCGATCATGCGACGAAGTCCCGGCGAGCCGATCGATTGCGCTGTCCGGTTGACGGACGCGCCGCCATCTATGGCGAGTCCTCCCTGTTGCACTGCAGCGACAAAAGGCCCATAATTTTCGGTTGACGGACCAGCTTTGGCTACGGCCGCCAAACCGCCAGAGCCAAGTCCTGCCCAAACCCGGCGCGCGCCATTTCGGCGCCCGCCTCCGAGGTATCGATGAAAACCGGCATTCATCCGCAATACAGCGAAATTCAGGTGACGTGCAGCTGCGGCAACACGTTCACCACCCGTTCGACCGTGCAACAAGCCCCTGCACGTCGAGGTCTGCTCGGCGTGCCATCCGTTCTATACGGGCAAGCAGAAGATCGTCGACACCGCCGGCCGAGTCGAGAAGTTCCGTCAGCGTTACGCGGCCAAGCCGCCCGCGCCGCCGTCCGTCAAGCCGGCCCCGGCCCCGGCGGCCAAGGGCGCGGGGACCAAAAGCGCAGCTGCCAAGAGCGCCGCTGCGTCGAAGAGCGCGGCCAAATCGGCGTAAGTGCCGCTCTTTGCGGACAGGAAGGCAGCTTCGGCTGCCTTTTTGTTGGCTCGCCGGCCGGCGCCGATCTCGATGCGGCTCGAGTGGCGCCGGTCGCGATAAACCACTAGTGTTCTGAACCGAACGAACGAAGCCCGACCTCGTAGCGCCCATGCCTCTTGCCGATCCCACTGCACCCCCGAGCGACGCTTCGACCTGTCTCCCGGCGGCACGTATCGCGCGCTCAAGCAGGCCGGACTGGTGTTGCTCTGCGTCGCCTGGATCGTGCTCGGCCTGTTCGGGCACGATCCGTGGAAGCCCGACGATGCGACCAGCTTCGGCGTCGCCTACGACATGCTCAAGCAACGGCGACTGGGTGATGCCGCAACTCGCGGGCGCGCCGGCACCGGTGCGGCCGCCGCTCTTCTATGCACTGGCGGCGGCGAGCGCCGCGGCGCTGCGAGCCATTGCTCGCATTGCACGACGGCGCGCGCGTGGCGATCGCACTTTGCCTCGGATTGACCCTGTGGCTGCTCGCGCTCACCGGACGCGAGCTCTACGGCGGCGCCTTTCGCTGGCTGCCGGTGCTCATTTTCATCGGCTGCATCGGACTGTGGGATCGCGCCCATGCGCTCGCGCCGGACATCGGCTTGCTGGCTGCGTACGCGCTGGCCCTCTACGCGCTGGCGCTGGCGCCGCGGCGTGCGCTGATCTCGGCGGACTGCTGCTCGGCGCTAGCGCAGGCGTCGCATTCCTGTGCCGGGGTCCGCCATGGCGCGGCGATGATCGCGCTGACCGCGTTCCTGCTGGCCGCTGTTCCCGCCGTGGCGCACGCGCCGTTACCCGCGACGCTCGCACTCGCCGCGCTCGTGGCCGCGCCGCTGCTGGTCGCGTGGCCGCTGGCGCTGTACTTGCGCGATCCGGCGATTGTTCGCGCAATGGTCGGAGCGACAAAGCATGGCGCGCTTCTTCGGCGTCGCCGCCGGCTCGCCGCCGGTCGAGCCGTTCTACTATCTGCAAGAATCTGCCGTGGTTCGCGTGGCCCGCGTTGCCGCTGGCGCTGTGGACGCTCTGGCTGCGCGCGCGCGGCTACAACGGCGGCCTCGCGCAGCCCGGCATCGTCCTGCCGGTGACGATGATGCATCGTCCTGCTGGCCGTCATGTCGGCCGCGGCGGAGCCCCGCGCGACGCTGGCGCTGCCGCTGCTGCTGCCGCTCTGCCTGCTCGGCGCGGCGGAGGTCGACACGCTCAAGCGCGGGTACTCGGGCGCGCTCGACTGGTTCGGCATCCTGACCTTCGGCCTGCTCGCGGTCCTCGTCTGGGCGCTGTGGCTCGAATCGCTGCGGCACGGCTTGCCCGAGCCGATCGCGCGAATGTTTCGGACACGCAGCCGGGCTATCAACCGCCCTGGCAGTGGCTGGCGCTTGCTCGTGTCCGTGATTCCTTACGCCTGCTCTGGATCGCGCTGGTCCGCCCGGCACGTCGCTCGAATCGCCGTGCGGTGCTCAACTGGGCGGCCGGGATGACGCTGGTGTGGGGCCTGTACACGACGATCTGGCTGCCGTACCTCGATTCGCGGCGCAGCTATCGCCCGGTCGCCGAATCGCTGGCGCAGCATCTGCCCGCCGGCACGTCTGTCTGGCGAGCCGCAATCTCGGCGAACCGCAGCGCGCGCTGCTCGAGTACTTCTCGGGATCGTGCCGGTGCGCGACGATCTCGCCGCGGCGAATGCGTGTCCGCTGCTGCTGCTGCAGGTCGGCCGCGACGAAGTCGGATGCGCCGCCGGATTCGGCGTGGGAAAAAGTCTGGGAAGGCCACCGCCGCGGCGACGACACCGAGCGTTTCGTGCTCTTTCGGCGGCCGGCCGGCGACCGCATCATGAAATTCATCGACGAAGCGCAAGATCGAGGTCATCGCCGGCGACGGCGGCAACGGCGCGGTCTCGTTTCGCCGCGAGAAATATGTGCCGCGCGGCGGCCCCGACGGCGGCGACGGCGGCCGCGGCGGCAGCATCTATGCGATCGCCGACCGCAACATCAACACGCTGATCGACTACCGCTTCGCGCGCATCCATCGCGCCAAGCGCGGCGAGAACGGCCGCGGCGCCGATCAGTACGGACGCGGCGCCGACGACATCGTCCTGCGCATGCCGGTGGGCACCGTGATCACCGACGCGGAGACCGGCGAACTGATCGCCGATCTCGCCGCGCACGGCCAGTCGGCGCTGCTCGCCAAGGGCGGCAAGGGCGGCCTGGGCAATCTGCATTTCAAGTCGAGCACCAATCGCGCGCCGCGCCAATCGACGCCCGGCGAAGAGGGCGAGCAGCGGATGCTTGCGGCTCGAGCTCAAGGTGCTCGCCGACGTCGGCCTGCTCGGCATGCCCAACGCCGGCAAGTCGACGCTGATCCGCGCCGTCTCGGCCGCCCGGCCCAAGGTCGCCGACTATCCGTTCACGACGCTCGCGCCGAATCTCGGCGTGGTGCGCGTCGACGAGAACCGCAGCTTCGTCGTCGCCGACATTCCCGGGCTTGATCGAAGGCGCCGCCGAAGGCGCCGGACTCGGCCATCAGTTCCTGCGCCATCTGCAGCGCACGCGACTGCTGCTGCACGTCGTCGATATCGCGCCGCTCGATGGCGACGCCGATCCGGTCGCCGGACGCGCGCGCGATCGTGCAAGGAGCTCGAACGCTACGACCAGGCGCTGTACGACAAGCCGCGCTGGCTGGTGCTGAACAAGCTCGATCTGATCGACGCCGAGCGAGCGTGACGCGCGCGTCGCAGCGTTCGTCAAGGCGTACCGCTGGAAGGGCCCGGTGTTCACGATCGCCGCGATCAACGGCGAGGGCTGCCGCGAGCTCGTCTACGCGATCCAGCGCTGGCTGGAAACGCATCCAGCGCGAGAGCGGTCGACCGCTTGAGCCGATGAACGACACCGGGCACGACATCGATCGTCGCGACGGCGCGCACGCCTGGTGGTCAAGGTCGGCTCGAGCCTGGTCACCAACGACGGCCGCGGCCTCGATCACGCCGCGGTCGGCCGCTGGGCCGAGCAGATCGCCGCGCTGCGCGCAAGGCGGCAAGGAAGTCGTGCTGGTGTCGTCCGGCGCGATCGCCGAGGGCATGCAGCGCCTCGGGCTGGACGCACGCGCCCGCGGCCATTCACGAGCTGCAGGCTGCCGCCGCGGTCGGACAGATGGGGCTGGTGCAGGCGTACGAGACCGCGTTCACAGCGCTTCGGCTTGCACACCGCGCAGATTCTGCTGACGCACGAGGATCTGGCCGACCGCCGGCGCTATCTGAACGCGCGCTCGACGCTTGCTCACGCTGCTCGCGCTCGGCGTGATCCCGATCATCAACGAAAACGACACCGTGACCACCGACGAAATCCGGTTCGGCGACAACGACACGCTCGGCGCGCTGGTCACCAATCTGATCGAGGCCGACGTGCTGGTCCTGCTCACCGATCAGCCGGGCTCTATCACCGCCGATCCCGCGTAGCGATCCGGCGGCGACGCTGGTGCGGCAGCGCGCGCGCCGGCGACCCCGCGCTCGAAGCGATGGCCGGCGGCGCCGGCGGCGCTCGGTCGCGGCGGCATGCTGACCAAGGTGCTGGCGGCCAAGCGCGCGGCGCGCAGCGGCGCATCGACCGTGATCGCCGGCGGGCGCGAGCCCGACGTGCTGACGCGGCTCGCCGCGGGCGAGGCGATCGGCACCGAGCTCATCGCGCGAGACGCATGACGCTCGCGGCGCGCAAGCAATGGCTCGCCGATCACGTGCAGCTCGCGGCCGGCTGACGCTCGATGCCGGCGCGGTGCGGGCACTTGACGCGCGACGGCAAGAGCCTGCTGCCGATCGGCGTCGTCGCCGTGCAGCGGCCAATTCGAGCGCGGCGAGGTCGTCGGCTGCTTCGACGCCGACGGCCACGAGATCGCGCGCGGACTGGTCAACTACAGCGCGCCGGAGACGCGGCGCATCCTGGGCAAGCCCTCGACGCGAGATCGAAGCGATTCTCGGCTACGTCGACGAGCCCGAGCTGATCCACCGGGACAACCTGGTGCTGCTCTGACGCGCGGATGACGCGTTCGCCGGCCCGGCGTCGATAACATCGACAGGGGCATCGCATTCGCCTACACTCGCGACACACTGAATCGCTCCGACTGTGCCACTGACGGGAACGACGGGCCGCCGACTTTTCGATCGACACGCGAGGAGGAGATCATGAACCTGGTCGATCGCGTCAAGAACATCCTGCTGGCCCGAAGACCGAATGGCCGAAGATCGCCGGCGAGGCGGCGACGGTGCAATCGCTGTACGTCGGCTACATCATGATTCTGGCCGCGATCGCGCCGCTGGCGCTGCTATCCGCTCCGGCGGTGCTGATAGCCTCCGCGATCGCCCACTACGTCATCGCGCTGGTCGTCACCTACCTGCTGGCGCTGATCGTCGACACGCTCGCGCCGACGTTCGGCGGCACGAAGAATTTCACCCAGTCGCTGAAGCTCGTCGCGTATTCGTACACGGCGCTCTGGATCGCCGGGATCTTTCTGCTGCTGGGCGCGCGATCGGCGGCCTGATCGGGCTGATCGCCGCGATCTACGCCTGGTACACGTTCTATCTCGGCGTGCCGGTGCTGAAGAAATGCCCGGCGGAAAAGGCCGTCGCCTACACGATCGTCGTCGTGCTTTGCGGCGTCGTACTTGGCGATCGTGCTCCGGCGTGCTGATGTCCGCGATGTTCGGCGGCGCGATGGCCGGTGCGGGATTCGGAATGATGCGCTGAGCGCGTGCCGGCTCAAGCGCGCGGCCGGCGCCGCGCAGCGCAGTCGCCGGCGCTAGGCCTTGCCCGTCGGATTCGTGTAAGGCGACGGCACGACGCGTGCGCCCAGCCGTACAGTCGCTCGCGCCGCGTCTGCGGTCGCTGATGCAGGAAGCGCTCGAGCTCGGTCAGCCCGCGGCGATAGACGTCGCGCTTGAACTCGATGACGCTCTCCAGCGGAATCCAGTAGTCGTGCCAGCGCCAGGCGTCGAATTCGGGATGCTCGGTCGCGCGCAGACGACACGTCGCTGTCGCGGCCGGTCAGGCGCAGCAGGTACCAGATCTGCTTCTGGCCGCGGTAGCTGCCGCGCCATTCGCGCTTGATCCAGTGCTGCGGCACCTCGTAGCGCAGCCAGTCGCGCGTGCGGCCGAGGATCTTGACGTGCGTCGGGCTCGAGGCCGACTTCTTCCTTCAACTCCCGATACATCGCCTGCTCGGGCGTTTCGCCGGGATTGATGCCGCCTTGCGGAAACTGCCACGAGTGTTCGCGGATCCGCTTACCCCAGAAGACCAGATTCTTCGAGTTGGCGACGACAATGGCGACGTTCGGGCGATACCCGTCACGGTCCAGCATCGCGACACCTGTAGTTCTGCGCGTTGCGGCCATTCTTGCACAGATTCGGCGCCGCTTGAAAAGCGCGTCCCGCCGGGGGCGTCGACCGTTGTCGGCTGCGGCGTCAGCGGCGTGCAGACTCGCGCGGCGTTGTCCGCAGCACCAGGCGCTGGTCGCGACGCAGTACGACGACATCGACCGCGTCGCCGATGCGCCGTCCGGTCAGCAACCGTTGCAGGTCGTCGATGCCCGTCGACCGGCTTCGTCGCCGAAGGCGACGATCAGATCGCCGGTGCGCATCCCGGCCGCCGCGGCGGGCGAATCCTTCTCGACCGTCGAAACGCGTACGCCGGATTCGTGCACGAGATCGAAATGACGCACGATGCGGCGAGCGATCGCGGTGTCCTGCCCGCCGACGCCGAGATACGCGCGTCGCACGCGGCCTTCGCGCATCAGCGCCATCGCAACGCGCTCGGCGGTGTTGGCCGCGATCGCGAAGCAGATGCCCTGCGCCGGCAGGATCACTGCGGTGTTGACGCCGATGACGTCGCCCGCGCGCATCGACCAGCGGCCCGCCGGAGTTGCCGGGATTGAGCGCCGCGTCGGTCTGGATGATGTTGTCGAGCAGGCGTCCGGTGCGGCGCGCGCATCGACCGCCCGAGCGCGCTGACGATGCCGGCGGTCACCGTGTGCTGGAATCCGTACGGGCTGCCGATCGCGATCGCGATCTGTCCGACCCGCACGCGCGCGGAATCGCCGAGGCGCGAATAGGCAAGCTCGCGGCGCGCCGATCTTGACGACGGCGAGGTCGGAGTCCGGATCGTCGCCGACCAGCTCGGCCGCCGCGGTTCGTCCGTCGGGCAGCGTCACTTCGAGAGCGCTGCGCGCCGCCCGCGACGTGGCTGTTGGTGAGCAGGTATCCGTCCGGCGCAATGATGAAGCCGGAGCCCGAGCCCTCGCCGCGTCCTTTGCCGGGACGCTCTACCCGAATGTGGACGACGGCCGGGCGCACTTTCTCGACCGCGCCGACGACGGCCGTTGAATAGGCGTCGAGCAGGGCCGCATCGTCGACCGCCGAATGCTTGCTTGCCTCCGGCGCCGGCGCCGCGAACGACTCGTCGAGGACCAGATGCAGATGCGAAGAAGCGTGACCGTCGGGAGGCGACATGCCAGCTAGGTGGCGTTGAGCGGAGCCGAATTCAAGGCCGGCTGCACCGCCGGTCGCCGCGCCCGCCCCGCGAGCCGTCGCCGATCTCTTGCAAGGCCTACAGTAACTTGCAGTTCTTGCGCGCAAGCAGTGGTGCTCGCTGCCCGAGCCACGTCAGCGATTGCGGCCGAATTCCAGTGGCACGTCGATTGCTAGAGTTGGCGCTGAACTGTACGGGAGAACAGCGATGACCGACATCCGGGCAACGACCTCGCAGGACCCGCAATCGGTAGGCACGGCGATCCTCGGCGGGGGAGCGCCCAGCCTTGTGCCCAGGCCCGAATTAATGCCGGCACACGCGCTCAAGGGCGATCCGGTCGTCAATCCCAAGGGCTATGCGCTAGGCAGGGTAGAACACATCGTCATCGACGTGCGGCGCGGTCGCATCGCCTACGCGGTGCTCAGTTTCGGAGGCTTCCTTGGCCTCGGCGAGAAGCTGTTCGCGATTCCCTGGAATGCCTTTACCTTCGACGCCGACCATCATCGCTTTATTCTGAACGTCGATCGCGGCGTCCTCGAAGGCGCGCCCGGATTCGACAAAAAGCATTGGCCGGCGATGGCCGATCCCGATTGGGCATCGCACCTGCACGCCTACTACGGCTACCCGCCCTACTGGGAGTGACGACAGTTCGTCGCCCTGTCAGGCGGCGAGCTGGATGCCCGAGGTGGGCGTCTGCAGGCGCACAAGCCCCGCTCCTTCGGGCGCAAGCTCGATCAGCGCGCTCAAACGGCGCAAACGCGCCGTTCCGAAAAAAGTCGCGAACGGGACTTCCGACGCGTCGCGCCCGGTGCCGATGCGCACCAGATCCCGCATCGGCGAGAGCTCGGTTGGGTCGAACAATTGCCACCGGCCGCCGAGGAATGCCTCGAATACCGCGTGAAAATCGGGCGGAGGCTCGGCGTAGCGGGCATACCCGGTGACAAAGCGCGCGGGAATGTTCAACGCGCGACAGAAAGTGATGGCCAGATGCGCGAAATCGCGGCAGACGCCGGCGCGCAACGCGAGCACGTCGCGTGCGGAATAGCTCGGCGTCGAGGTCCCGATCAGGTAGTCGATGTTGGCCCGGATCCAGCGGCAGATCGCATCGACGCGTGAAAAACCCGGCGCGAGTCCCCCGAACAGCCGGCATGCGAGATTGAAGACTTCCTCGGATTCGCAATACCTGCTGCCGCGAAGGCAGGCGAAGGCATCGGCGGGCAAGGCCGTGATCGGAACCTCGGCGGCCTCTTTGTCCGCTTCGATCGGCGTCACGTCGACCGCCGCCAGATAGCGCACGCGGAAAGGACCGGGCGCCACATCGACGCGAAGGAAGCGATTGAGCGTCTGCTGTTCGCGCAGCTCGTCCCAGTCAAGCGACGGCTCGAGCTCCACTCTTTCTTCGACGACGCGCTGGCGATAGTCGTCGGGAACGGCGATGTTGAAAACGAAAACCGTCTGCGCGGCGACCTCGTATTCAAGCTCGCAATCGATCTGAAACGTGCTCATCGCTGGATGAATGGTGATCGCGCCTGGCGCAAGCGCGCAAAGACTCGGAACGGGCGCGACGCCGGTCGTGTGGCCGGCGCCGCGCCCGTCTTGGATGCGCTGGAATGCAGCAGGCTCGCTAGATGCGTCCCATCAGCAGCAAGACGATCAGGACGATGACGACCAGTCCCGCGATGCCGCTGGGCCCATAACCCCATTCGCGGCTGTATGGCCACGCCGGCAGTGCGCCCAACAGCGCGAGGATCAGGATGATCAGCAGTATGGTGCCTATACTCATGGCTTGCCTCCGTGTTCGCCTGGTTAGGCGGAATTGCGAATCGTCCGGGATACGGCGCAGTGATCAGCCGCCATCCGGCGCTGATCGGCTGGCAATGCTCGCTCTTTGCCAGCCGATCTCGCCGGGCGGTCGTTATCGCCTGACCGCGCGTTATTGGTTGTATCGCGCCTTGGCATCCGCGACGCACTTGCTCTTGGCGTCGCCGCTCATCGCGTCGCATTTTTCCTTCGCGACGGCGTAATTGGCTTCGCTCTTTTCGTGCGACGCCGTCGCCATCGCGTCCTTCGACTTGCGGCTGGCCTTGGCGTCTTCCTTGGCCTTGGTCAGATTCGCCTTGGCTTGCTTGATGCACACATCCTTGTCGTTGCCCGACTTGGCGTCGCAGGCGGCTTTCTCGGACTTGTACTGGGCCTCTGCGCTGGCAACGGCTGCCTTGTACTGGGCCTTGTCGGCCTTTTTGGTATCGTCACCCACGGCGGCGTGGCTGCTGAGCGCGAAAACGCCGAGCGCCGTGGCACAGATCACTTCTCTCATCGCGATTCTCATCGTTTTCTCCTTGATTGGTTTGCCGTTTTCGCGTCCCATGAATGACGCCGCAACGCGAAATACCGGAAGGCTTCTAGTGCGTTTTTTCCCAGTCCTTCACCTGCCGGTCGGCCTCGTCACGGCTGATGCCATAGGTTTCCTGAATCTTGCCGACAAGCTGTTCGCGTCGACCGCCGATCTCGGCAAGCGTATCGTCGGTCAACTTGCCCCACTGCTCTTTCACTTTTCCGGTCATCTGTTTCCAGTTGCCCTCTACGCGATCCCAATTCATCTTTCATCCTTTCGCTGATGCGGCTTTGCATCTGTGCGTCCACTTCAGCAACCGTCGTGCCAAAGGAATTTAGTTCGCATAAACAATTACTTACAACTACCAACCGGGTCGGCGTCAGTGGCGCAGCGTAAGAATTGCTAGCAGTGGCTGTAAATGCTGCCTGAACGAGTGCTTCGATGTCGCGCGTGCGGTAAGCAAATTAACAACAGCAGTCGGACGACGGCCTACGCGCCGCCTTCGAGGTCCACGCTTGCCCGAGCCTGCACGTCACGGCCCCAGAATTTCGCCGTAGGGCTTCAGACGCTCGACGTGGTCGCAAAGCGTCTTGATCGCCACCATGATGGGCACCGCGAGCAGCAGACCCCAGCCGCCCCAGAGCATTCCCCAGAACAGCAGCGATACGAACACCGCCGGGGTGTTCATTCGCGCGGCGCGTCCCATCAGCCATGTCTGCACGAATATGCCGAGAATGACGGAGGCGATGATAGGCATCGTCGCGGCGAGCACGGCCATCTGCAGCGTGCCGAACTGTCCATAGGCCACCAGCGCGGCGGCGCCGGCCAGCATCGCTGCGCCGACATAGGGAATCGCGTGCAGCACCGCGGCGGCGATGCCCCACACGGTCGGTCGCTCGAGTCCGATCGCATAGAATCCCGCGCCGATGACGACGCCGACGGCGACGTTGATCAGCAGAACGATCGCGAAATACCGCTTGTTCTGGCGGTCGACGTTGTCCAGGATGCGCAGCGTCGTTCTGCGGCGCGCGAAATCGCCGCCGACGGCACGCAGGAACTTGCGCCGGAAGAGGTCACCCGCGGACAGCAGGAAGAAAGCGAGGAAAAGCGCCGAGCCGAGCTGCCCGAGCGCGATCGCGATATTGCTCGTACCGATCAACAGCATCGAGCTGATATCGAGGCTGTAGCCGGCAGCAGCAGGCGCCTTCGTCCGCGCAGCGGCCGGGCTCGCTGCTTCGGCGAGCTTTTGCAGCTCCGAGGCCGTCCGCTGTACGTGCTCGAGTGCGCCGGTATGATCTTGCTGCGCGTGGGTCAGCGCAATGCGCAGGCGTTGCACCGCGGAAGGGATTTCCTGAATGACATCGCCGGCGTCGCTGCCGACGCGGTAGACCGCGCCCGCGATCGCGGCGCTGAAGGCGAGAACGACCAGCGCGGCGCCGAGGGCTCGCGGCACGCCCCAGCTCGCCAGTCGCCCCACCACTGGCGAGAGGGCGTAGTTCAGAAAGAGGCTGAGCAACAGCGGGATGAAAAACGCCGCCCCCGCTCGGATCGCGAATAATCCGAGGATGAGCGCGATCAGCGTCAGCGCGACCGTCGATGGGCGCGGCGGGGGGAGCGGTGTCTCGCTACGCGACGGTTCTTCGTCAACTGGGGTAGCGGCAACGCGCGCACGAGCCCTGCTGTCCGCCTTCATCGAGCCTCCCTCGGTAGCGGGCGTGCCCATGATCCCGTCGCCTGGCCGGCGATCAGCGCCGGCCAAGCGCGAGGAGACGCCCGCTTACATCTTTTGCTTGGCTTCCTTTGCTTCTTCCTGGACTTTGTTGCCGCCCGCGGAAACGTCCTTACCGGCGCCCTCGATCGTATTGCAGGCGCTGATCAACGAGACGACGGCGATGCTGGCGAAGGCTAGTACGATCTTTTTCCACATGATTCGATCTCCTTATGATTATGTGCAAGGCGGCTGATGCCACCTGCGTCGATAGCAGCAATCGCCGTGCCACGACCGCCGCGAGCTGCCGCGATTAAGCAACCATTCCTTCGGTCGGGTCGCGCCGGCCCGATGCCTGTGCGGCGTCGTCGCGATGCCGGTGCAGCGCCCGTTCGACTGCGACCGCGGTCATGCCCTTGAACAGCGGCGTCCAGATCGATCGCAGGATGCCACCGAGCACCGAACCGCCGTGCCGCCTTTCCGGCGCCAGCACGGCGGCTTTCGGGCGTGCGCCAACCAGCGCCCCGACGACGAGCAATATCGCGAGCGTTGACGGGCGGGTCAGCGTTCGCCGGCATTGCTCGGTCAACGCACGCTTTGCTTCGGCGAGCGCCAGCTTGTCGTCACGCAGCCTTTGCTCGGCTCGCCGTGCCTCGCTGTCATCGACGCCCAACAACACGATGTCGTACTCCTCAGGCGTCGCCGCGCAACTGCTGCCTCGATCGCGCGAACAACGCGCGCCGGGCGAGCGAGCGCAAGCGCACGATAAACCAGGCGGCGCCGAGGGCGCAGACCAGCGCGACTGCGCCGGTGGCCGCAGCGCCGGAGAATCCGCGCTCGATCATTCCCATCGCGATCGCGGCCAGAATGCCTGCTGCCGCAAGAACGCCCAGCACTGCACCGCAAACAGCGCTTACGACCAGTGCAGTCATCACTTGCAGTGCGACATGCGCCTCGGCCGCGACCAGGTCCGCCGCGTCGGCGACCAGTTCGCGGCCGGAGCCGAAAAACTGCCCGATCGCAGCCGCCAGCGACGACGGCGCGTCGACGGCAGGCGCGGGCGTTCCGATCGCCGATTCGCTCACCGCCCGAGACGCCCGATCAGGTAACCGGCGGCCAACGCGATCCCCAACGTGACCAGCGGACGCTCGCGGATGTAGTCGCGGGCGCTCGTGACCATCTGATCCTGTGTCTGCATGACGCGATCGGCGCTGTCACCGATCCATTCCGCCGCGGGTTGGGCCGCTTGCGCGACCTTATCGACGGTCTGGTGCGCTGCGCGCGCGACGCGATCTATCGCCGGGCCTGCCTTGTCGGTGGCCCTTCGGGCGAGATCGTCGACGGTCTGGTGCGCCTGGCTCGCAGTGCGCTCGATTGCGTTGTTGTTGCCCGTTAGTTCCATTGCGTTCTCCTCAATCAGGAAATGTTGCCATTGCTCCGTGGAAAAAAACACGGGCGAAGCTGGTTAAAGGACCGGAAGGCTCCGCCCGCTACGGGACGCAATGGCGTGGCGGAAGGATGGTTTTCGGCCACCCGCCGCCGGGAATTCACTGCTTTGCGTCCGTAGCCGTCGTCGAATGGTCGTTCGCCTGCGCGGGCTTGGGCATCGCGGTCGATTCTTCTTCCTTGGTCATCGGCTCTTTTGCATTGGGATCGCTGCCCTTTGCCGTTTGGTCTGCAGCCGGCTGATCTCCGGCGGATGTCGCCGCCGAACCCGCTGTTCCTTGTGCAGAGGGTCCGAGCACGGCGTCCGCCTTGGGCGGCATTACCGGTGCCGGGTTGGCCGGCGCCGGTGCGATCGCCGGAGACGTCGGCGTCAACTCGGGTTTCACCGCTGCCGACCTTTCCGGAGAACGGTCGCAGGCGGCGATGCCGACGGCGATGGCTATCGCCGCCAGCAGAACCGGCGTCCGCGCCCCTTTCATGCTCGCGGCAGCTTGGCGCGCCACTTAACCGCCTCCGCGACGGAACAGACCGACGACGAGCGAAACCACGAACAGAACCAGGAAAATGAAAAACAGGACCTTGGCGATTTCAGCCGCGCCGGCAGCGATGCCGCCGAAGCCGAACAGCGCCGCGATCAGCGCGATCACAAAAAACACGATGGCGTAATGCAACATTTTCAATCCTTTCTGCTCGAGTTAGAGCAAGAGTTACTCGGACACAGGCACCGCGACACGAAAGGCTGGGGTCGACGCGCCTGCCACGCCTAGCTGGATGCAATGACGCAAACCGCATGCCAGTCGCCGGGCCGCGCGGAGGTTCTTCTGATCGGAGTAAGTTTGCGTCTCGCGCCGCAGGCGCAAGCGCCTTCGGCGCGTCGGCGCGGGGCTTACATGATCTGACGCAAGCGCGTCAGGAAGCTGTCGTACTCGGATGACTTGTCGAAAAAAGCATCGGCCCCGGCCAGTGAGCACTGGACCTGGTATTCGGGATAAGCGAAGTTGGTCAAGACGAATATCTTCGGCTGCGGTGCCGTTTCGTCGGCCCGAATGTTACGAACGACGGCGATACCATTGCCTTCCTTCAGCCGGATGTCGGTGACCACGACGTCGGGGTGGAGCTTCTTGATTGCCTCGATAGCCTCCTCCTCGGACTCGGCAAACCCGACGACATCGAATCCGCCCATCGCCTGGACGTTGTCGATGATCCGCCTGCGGATCAGCGCCGAATCCTCGACCACGAAGACGCGCAGCGAACGCAGTTTTCACGAGCAGAGCCGCGCGCATCAACTGATCAGACTGTGCCGAAGCGCATATGCGGTGAGCTCCGCATTGCGCGCGAAGTTCATCTTCTCGAGGATGCGCGTGCGATAGGTGCTCACGGTTTTGACGCTCAGACAGAGTTCTCCCGCGATGTCGGTGACGGTCTTGCCGGCGGCGAGTTGCACGAAAATCTGGAACTCGCGGTTCGACAGCTGGCGGTGAAGCGGTTCGGCGGCGTCGCCTGCCGCCTCCATCGCGAGCGCTTCGGCCAGCGAGGCGCTGATGTATTTCTTGCCGCTTGCGATTGTTCGCAGTGCCTGCAGCATGTCCTTGGCTTCGCCCGCTTTCGGGAAAAACCCGCTGACGCCTGCACGCAGCAGATTGACGGCGTATTGCTCCTCCGGATACATGCTGACGATGAGGATCGGCAGCTCGGGTTGCTTGCGCCGAAGCGAGCTGACAGTTTCCAGGACGTTGGCGTCGGGCAGCGAAATATCGAGCAACACGATGTCGAACCGGCCGGTAGCGGCCAGGCTCAACGCAGCGGCGGCCGTCCCGGCCTCGCCCGCGGCCTCGAGGTCGTCAGTGGTATCAAGCAGCTGCTTGAATCCGGCGCGAACGAGCGCGTGATCGTCGACGATCAATACGCGCGTCTTGCGACCCGGCAACGCCGCACGTTCGCCTTGCGTCATCGTTTCCCCCCCTTCACGCATCACGGCTCTCCTGGATTATAGGTCGGGGCGTAACGCCCGGCCAGCCGTGACGGTCACGCAGCCAGCGCATCGTATCCGTTCGACGGCATCGGCTTGCGCCGTATGCACCCATCTCCATAGGCATGCAGCCGGTTATACATGGTCTTCAGGCTGATGCCCAGAAGACGCGCGGCTTCGGTCTTGCTGCCTCCGACCGCCTGCAGCGTCGCCGTGATCAATGTCCGCTCGACGTCGTCGAGCGACATGCCGACCGGAGATGCGGAGCACCGACGAGTCCGACGTCGCCGGCGCGGGCATCGCGGATCCGATCGTCGCGACCGTGCCGGCATCTTCGCCGCGTTCGACGCCCAATGCCGAAAACGTGCTTATGTCGATCTGGACTTCCTCGTCGGAAAGGACGAAGGCGCGATGGATGACGTTCTTCAGCTCGCGCACGTTACCCGGCCAGGTGTGCTCGACTATCCTTCGCCGCGCCCTCGGCGCTCAGAGTTTTCTGCTCGCCCTGCTCTTCGTTGAGCTCGGCCAGGAACATTTCCGCCAGCAGGACAACATCGTCGCCCCGATCGCGCAGCGGCGGGACGTTGACCGGAATGACGCACAGCCGGTACATCAGGTCTTCGCGCAGCTTGCCCGACGCTACCGCCTGCCGCAGATCGCGATTGCTCGCCGCGAGCACCCTGACGTCCGCGCCGATTTCCTGATCGCCGCCGACGCGCGTGAAGCGTACCGGTCTCAAGGACGCGCAGCAGCCGAACCTGCATCTCCACCGGCATCTCGGTCACTTCGTCGAGAAACAGCGTCCCGCCGTCGGCGCGTTCGAAGCAACCGCGGTGCGTCCTCGCGGCGCCGGTAAAACTCCCGCGCTCGTGGCCGAAAAGTTCGCTTTCGATCAGGTTCTCGGGGATCGCGCCGCAATTGACCGCGATGAACGGCCGGTCCTTGCGCGGGGAGAGGTGGTGCAGCGTCGTCGCGACCAGTTCCTTGCCGGAGCCGCTTTCACCGAGAATCATCACCGGCGCCGTGGAACGCGACAAGCGATCGAGCCCGCGAAAGAGGTCGCGCATCGGTTGGCATGCGCCGTACAGCAGACCGAAGCGCTCTAGACGTTTTTCGCTGGATATCTTGCTAGTTACGCGCGGCATACTATCAAGCGGCGCGTTGGCCGGATACTTCGCAAGATTAGCGACGCTCTGAAGCTCTCCAAACATGGCCCTCTCCGTTGTTATTGACGTTGGACGGGCCAATACTCCCCTAGGCCGCTTGGAGCCGGTATAGGTCTTGCTCTGTAAATTCTGTAGGCGTAACGCGGGGCATTGTAGGATCAGGTCCTACAATGAATGGTCGCGTCTGTCGGAAGCTCGCGGGATCGAGCTGGCAGCGATGTCCGCCTCGGCGGCCAAGCCCGATGGCTCGGGCGGTGTGCCGCACAGCGCCTCGCGATTGCCGCAAGGCCCCTACTGAAAGTGGAGCAGGGGCGCCGGGTGTATCGAACTCGGTTCATGGGAGGGCTGAACGAACCCAATGTTCCCGACGCCCTGCGCACAGCCTGTCGCAATCGCCGTGCCAGCATTGCTCTCACTCGACAGCGACCTCTTCGGGCACGTCAGCGGCGGCACGACTTGCAATCCGTCTTGCAATAAACGACAGACCGTTTGTAGAAACGTCGCAATGTCCTCGACGTTGCAAAGCACGCAGCACGCGACCGCTTGGCACGACGCTTGCACAAGTAGCGCTGCAAGTCCATGCCCTGGACCAATGGATCAATGCCATGCCAACCGATCGGACCCATCTGCAGGACGAAGTTGCTGTCGATTCGCCGATCGCGGATGCGAACCGCAACCCGCGCACCAATATCGAATCTCCGGTTGACACGGATACGGCAGACGTCGAGCGCAACGTTCCTGAAGCGCACACGCCCCGGCCGCACCCGCCCGTCGAGGAACCGGAGGAGAACCCCGACGAGCACGTCCCGGAAACCGAGCCCGATAGCGAGCCCGACACAGACACGGATCAGCGGCAACGGCCGCCGCGTCCAGGCAAGGCGCCGCGCTGACGCGTCGCCGCAGTACGCTCCCGGCACCGGATATCCTCGCGCCTGCGGCCTCGAGGCATATCGCGCGCCGCGTTGGTGAGATGACGCAGTAAACCCGCACATCCGCTCCCGGTGCGTTGACGCGCACCGCGGATCAACGCTATAAGTCGCTCGATCGCTCTATCGGTCGTGCAGGTGCATTCGACCGTCTTACTGCGTCGCAATCAGCTAACATCCATTTTTTTCCGTGTTTCCCTGGCGGCGCGCGCAAAACCCCATGCCGATGACTCGCTCCTTCCGGCTCGATACCTGGATTCCGGCGTTGCTGTTCGCTGTCGGCACCGGGCTTGTCGTCTTCGCGGGACTGATGATCGTCAGCTGGCACGCGTCAGAACCGGCGCGCGTGGTCGCGGCGCTTGATCGAATTCAATACGACGCCGCCTGGGCAATTGCGTTCGCCGGTCTCGCCTTGGCCCTGCACGTCGTCGGCGCGACGAGCATCGCTCGCCTATGTGCGCTGCTTCCTCTGGCGCTCGGCAGCGTACGTCTCGCCGCATGGGTCGCGCCGGACAGTATTCCGACCCATCCGCTGCTCGCCAACCCCTGGCTGCCGCTGGCTGCCGGTTCGTACAACGACATGGGCCTGCTCACCGCGCTGATCGCGGTAATTATCGGCGCCGCCCTGCTGTTGTTGCTTCGACCGGGAAAGAGCCGGAGGCCGTGGCACGCGATCACGGTGGCGATGCTCACGTCGATCGCGCTGGCGCTGTCGCTGCTGATGCTGTTTGCCGCATGGAGCGGCAGCACGGTCGCGTCAGACTCGCTGCAACTGACCGGCGGGGAGCGAGCGACAGGCGCGATCTACACGGTGCTTGCCGCCACGATGCTCGCCTACGCGATGGTGACCAGCGTCGGCGAGCGGAAGGCGTTGCGTCGCTCGGCGCCGCTCATCGTCTGGCTTGCCGTGTTCGCGTGCACACTCGTTCTCTGGCGCGCGCTGACCGTGCAGGAGACGCGATTCATCCAGCGCAGCACCGCGCTGGTCGCGGCGGACGCACGCGGGCAGATCCAGCGCGACCTCTACGCGCGCATCGACATCGTCGAGCGGCTGGCCGAGCGGTCACTGGCCTATTCCGATCGCGAGGCGTGGAAGCGCGACGCCGAAGGGCTGCTCAAAGGTGTCGCGGCCGTCGACACGGTGACGCTGGGCGGCCCCGATTACGTCATCCAGCAGGCGGTTCCCGCCAGCGCGCAGTCGGTCGTCGGCCTCGACCGGCGGATCGACGCGCAACGACGCGGTGCGATCGAACTTGCGGTGCGCACACACCGCAGCACCCTCAGTCCCTTTCTCGATCTGGTCGTCGGCGGCGAGGGTCTTGTGCTCTACGTTCCGATCTTCCAGGACGACGAGCTGCGCGCGATCATCTCCGCCACGCTGGGGCGGGCCGGATGGCCGAAGTCGATCTTCGACGACCGCTTTCCCGAGCATTACATCGAGATCGTGCAGGACGGACGGGTGATGCGCACCGTCGCTCCCGACAGCCCGAAGGCTGCCGACAAATGGTCGCAGGATCTCCCGCTGGTGGTACAGAACGCGCACTGGACGCTGCGTGCGACGCCGACGCAGAATGTCGTCGCCACGGGCGCATCGCCGTTGCCGATCGCCGCGCTCGCGCTAGGCACGATCCTGGCCACCCTGCTTGGCCTTTCGACCTACCTTTTCCAGACTGCGCGCGCCAATGCAAAAGATCTCAAGCACACCAACGAGCGGCTGGTCAGCGACATCGCGCGCCGCTATCACGTCGAGCAGGAATTGCGCGAAAGCGAAAGCCGCACCAGCCTGATCATCAACGCCGTCAAGGACTGTGCGATCTACATGCTCGATACCGAAGGGCGGGTCGCAAGCTGGAATCCGGGGGCGCAGGCTCTGAACGGCTATTCTGCGGCGGAGATCATCGGCAAGCACTTTTCGGTGCTGTATCCGGCCGATCGCAAGGAGCCGCCGGAAAAAGAGCTCGCCGTTGCGGCCCGTCGCGGCTGGTATGAGGAAGAGTGCTGGCACCTGCGCAAGGACGGCAGCCGGTATTGCGGCGACGACATAATCTCGGCGATACGCGACGAGCCCGGCAATCTGCGCGGCTTTTCGGTCGTCACCCGTGACGCGACAATGCGGCTCGAGCTGCGCGAACAGACCGAACGCGCACGCGACTTCTACTTTTCGCTGTTCTCGGGGTTCCCGAACCTGGTCTGGCGCTCCGACACGAGCGGAGCCTGCGATTACCTGAATCAGGCATGGCTGGAGTTCACGGGACGCAGGCAGGAGGAGGAGTTCGGCTCGGGCTGGCTGGATGGCGTGCACCCGGACGATCGCGCCCGCTGGCGGGAAATCATCGCCGAAATCTTTCCCGCACAGAAGACTTTCGAATACGAGTTCAGGTTGCGCCGCGTCGATGGGACCTTCGGCTCGATCATCTGCAACGGGCGTCCGTACTACGACATGCAGGGCCGCTTCTCCGGCTACCTGAATGCGTGTTACGACAACACGGCACGGCGCGCGATGGAAAGCGCGCTCAAGGAAAGCGAGGCGCGCTACCAGGGCATGACCGCCAACGTGCCGGGCATGGTGTTCGAACTGCTGCGCGATCCCGAGGGCGGGCTGTCCTTCTCCTACGTCAGCGAGGGCGTCGTCGCGCTGACCGGCGTCACCGAGCCCGCGCTGACCGCGGACAGCGCGGCCTTTTTCGATCTCGTCACCCCGGCCGAGCGGCCGCACCTCGAGGCAACACTCGAAGCGTCCGCCGCACAGCTGTCGAACTGGAGCTGGAGCGGCCGCATCCAGCCGCGCCACGAGTCGACCGAGCGATGGATCAGTATTCGGGCTCGCCCGAGGCAGGCGGGCAACTCCGGTGTGCTCTGGGACGGCGTCGTGTTCGACGACACGCAGAGCCGCCTGTCGCAGGTGGAGCTCGAGCGCTCACGCGAGGAGTTGCGCGAGCTGTCGCGCCACCTGCAGACAGTACGCGAGGAAGAAAAGCAACGTATCGCGCGCGAGGTGCACGATGAGCTCGGTGCGACGTTGAGCGTCCTGAAAATGGACTTGGAGTCGCTCGAGGCGCAGCTGCCGCGCGACCTGGTGGATGCACGGGCCAAGCGCAGCGCGATGATCCAGCTGGTCGACTCCGCAGTGGCGACGACGCGCAAGATCGTCACCGACCTCCGGCCCAGCATGCTCGACGACCTGGGCCTCGCCGCAGCGCTGCGCTGGCAGATCGGCGAATATGAAAAACATACCAAGCTGGGGCTTCATTTCGAAACGGCCGATCCGGACATCGCAATCGATCGCGAACGCGGACTGGCGCTTTTCCGCATATTCCAGGAGACGATCACCAACGTGGCGCGGCACGCCAACGCGAGCAACGCCTGGATAGGACTGACGCAGACGGACCGGGCATACGTGCTGACCGTCCGGGACGACGGCGGCGGCATGAGCGACGAGGATTTGCGCAAGCCCATGTCGCACGGCGTCCGCGGCATGCGCGAGCGCGCGCAGCACTTCGGGGGAAATCTCTCGGTGTCCTCGACCTCCGACGGGACGACCGTCGTGGTGACGATTCCGAAGCAGAGCGCTTGAGCCAGACCCGCCGCTAAGCCGGCGCGGGCGCACCCGAAGGCGCTGCCCGCGCCGGGGTCAACCGGCGCTGCGACGGCGGTCGAGCACCGGCCGGTCGCGCATCGCGCCGTAGCCCGACTGGATGCGCCCGAGCGAGCGCGAGCGCTCGCCACGGAACTGCAGCGTTTGATCGCCGATCACGCGGCCCCAGCTCTCTTCGAGCGCTCCGATGAAGGACCTCAGGCGTCCTTCGATACGATCACGATTCATCGCATGCAGCGCCGTCAAGCCGACTTCACGACCAGGTTGTCGACCACGTTCTTGACGCCGCTGGTCGACGAGGCGATCTGCTTCGCCTTGTCGCGCATCTCGCTGGAGGCAACGGTCCCCGACAGCGTGACCGTCGCGTCCTTGGTGTCGACGTCGATGGCGGTCGATTTGAGACCCGGCTCCGCTATCAGGGCGGCCTTGACCTTGGCGGTGATCGCGGTGTCGTCAGCCGCCATCGCGACCTTCGCGCTCGCGTTGGCGGTGGTATCGGCGACCTTATCGGCCGCCCGGTCCATTTTCTGGCCGACGGTCGCGCCGGTGCCGGTCCCTTGTTGGCCGCAACCGACGACAAGCAGCAAGCTCGAGGCCAGCGCTGTAATCGCGATCATGGGCTTTAGGTGACTGTGCATTTTTGCTCCTTACTTTGTCTGTTCCCGCCTCCTGGCCGGCGGTTCTGGCCTCGCGCCGCTAGCAATGTTGTGCGGCACGCTCCCAATACGGCTTGGCGCCGAAATACGCGTGGATGAATACCGCAAGCTCGCGATCCAAGAGCTCATTCATGGCTTCGACGCGCATCGACGGCGCCCGCTGGATCCAGTCGCGCGTGGCGTTGATGCAGACCCCGTCGCCGTCGACCTGCATGTACATCGTGTTCCAGGGCACCGCGATGAGCCGCTCGCTCCAGTCTGGCGCATGGTCGAGGACGACGACTCCGTACGCCACCCTCCCCGCATGCATATCGACCAGAACGTCGAGCAACTCGCCGACGCGCTGCCCCTGGCTATCGAGGACGGTGCAGCCAAGCAGGCTGTCCGCGCCGACGATCGGCGATCGCCCGAACCCCGCGCGCTTGACTTCAACCTCGGGAAACAGGTCCGGTGTCTGGGTGCCGCGGATTTCCTGCGCTTGCCTGAGCATGCCTGTCTCCCTCTGTGGTAGACAGACTATGCCGAGTGCCGCCGCTCGCCGCTATCGGTCCGCGACTGTTTCTCGTGTCGGCGTAATGCGCGCGCCTTGTCGGACAAAGACCTACACAAGATCAGTTTTTCAGGTTCGCCGGCAGGTGGCTCAGCAAGTCGGCCAGGTCGTCGGCGTGTTCCTCCTCCTTCGCCTGGATTTCCTCCATCAGACGCCGGGACGTTGCATCGAACGGCGCGAAATAGGCGGCGATCTCGCGATAGCTGTCGATCGCAATCCGTTCGGCGACCAGGTCCTCCTTGATCATGTCGATGAGGTCCTTCCCTTCGACGTATTCGGAATGGCTTCGCGTGGCCAGGCCCTCCGGCGAAAAATTCGGCTCGCCGCCCAGCTGCACGATACGTTCGGCGATCAAGTCCGCGTGCGCCTGCTCCTCGATGGCGTGCTCGAGAAATTCGGCCGCCACCGGCCCGGCGTGTATTCCGCGAGCCATGAAATGGTGACGGCGATAACGAAGGACACAGATGATCTCCGTGGCCAGCGCTTCGTTGAGCACGCGGATCGCGGTCTGGGTGTCACCTCCGTACCCGGCGGTCACCGCACCCTCCTCGATATGTTGCCGTGCGCGCGTCCGCAAGGTCGCGACGTCGGATAGAAAAGGTTGCTTGCTCATGACGTCTCCTGGGATGGTCGGGGCGAAGGCGAATTGCCGACCCGCGAACAGAGCATTTGCAGCAGGAATCGTGCCGATGCTCCGAAGCCGTAGCAGCGCTTCGTTCCGTGAGCGATTGCCAAAAAAGACGCGGTGCCGGCGTGTAATTCTTACAGCGACCGGTAGATCGCGCCCCGCCCAGCACGGCGCGATCAGGTCAGATCAGCGCGCGCTGCCGATCGACGAGGGAATCGACAACGACTAGCGCGGTCATGTTGACGAGCCGGCGCACGGTGGCGGTCGGCGTCAGGATGTGCACCGGCTTGGCGGCGCCGAGCAGGATCGGCCCGACGGTCAGCCCGCTGCCAGCCGCAATCTTGAGCAGGTTGAAGGAAATGTTGGCCGCATCCAGCGTCGGCATGATCAGCAGGTTGGCTTCGCCCTTGAGCCGCGAGTCGGGAAAGACCTTGCGTGCGGATCTCCTCGGACAGCGCCGCGTCGCCGTGCATTTCGCCTTCGACTTCCAGTCGCGGTGCGCGCTGCTCGAGAATTGTCGCGCGCCGCTGCTCATCTTGCTGCGCCGAGGGATTGCGTCGAGTGCCGAAGTTCGAATGCGAGAGCAGCGCGATCTTGGGCGTAATGCCGAAACGCGACACTTCCTCGGCCGCCATCACCGTGATCTCGGCGATCTGCTCGGCGGTCGGATCCGGATTGACGTAGGTGTCGCAGATGAACACGGTGCGGTTCGGCAGGATCAGCATGTTCATCGCCGCGAACTGCTTGACGCCCTTGCGCAGGCCGATGACTTGGTCGATGTAGTCCACGTGCAGCGCGAATGCGCGCCGAACGTGCCGCACAGCATGCGCGTCCGCATCGCCCGCTGTGACCATCAGCGCGCCGATCAGCGTAGTCCGGCGGCGCACTTCGCTCTTGGCGATATTGCTGCGAAACGCCCTTGCGCTGCGTCAGCGCGTAGTACTCGTGCCAGTAGTCACGATAGCGCGGATCCGACTTCGGATTGACGATCTCGAAATCGATGCCCGGACTGATGCGCAAGCCGAACGCTCCGATGCGCGCGCTCGATCACCTCCGGACGGCCGATCAGGATCGGCTTGGCCACGCCCTCGTCCACCACGATCTGCACGGCGCGCAGCACGCGCTCGTCCTCGCCCTCGCAGAACACCACACGCTTCGGATTCTTCTTTGCCGCCTGGAATACCGGCTTCATGATCAGGCCGGAGTGATAGACGAACTGCGACAGGTGCTCGTGGTAGGCGACGAAATCGTCGATCGGCCGCGTCGCCACACCGCTTTCCATCGCCGCCAGCGCCACCGCCGGCGCGATCTTTTCGATCAGGCGCGGATCGAACGGTTTCGGAATCAGGTACTCCGGACCGAAGCTGAGGTCCTGCTCGCCGTAGGCGAGTGGCGACGATGTCCGATTGCTCGGCCTGCGCGAGTTCGGCGATCGCGCGCACGGCCGCGAGCTTCATCTGCTCGGTGATGGTCGTCGCGCCGACATCCAGCGCGCCGCGGAAGATGAACGGGAAAGCACAGCACGTTGTTGACCTGGTTCGGATAGTCGGAGCGGCCGGTGGCGATGATCGCGTCGGGGCGCACCGCCTTGGCCTCGTCGGGCAGGATTTCCGGCTCGGGATTGGCCAGCGCCAGAATCAGCGGCTTCGGCCGCCATCTGCTTGAGCATTTCGGGCTTCAGCACGCGCGCGGCGGACAGGCCGAGGAATATGTCGGCGCCCGGAATAATGTCGGCCAGCGTTCGCGCTTTGGTGTCCCTGGCATAGCGCGCCTTGTTGTCGTCCATCTCCTCCTTGCGGCCGCTGTAGACCACGCCCTTGATGTCGGAGACCCAGGATGTTTTCCATCGACAACCCGAGGCTCACCAGCAGATCGAGGCAGGCGAGCGCCGCCGCGCCTGCACCCGAGCACACCAGCTTCACCTTGCGCGATGTCCTTGCCGACGACCTTCAGCCCGTTGAGCACGGCGGCGCCGACGATGATCGCCGTGCCATGCTGGTCGTCGTGGAATACCGGAATCTTCATCCGCTCGCGCAGCTTGCTTCTCGATGTAGAAGCATTCCGGCGCCTTGATGTCTTCGAGGTTGATGCCGCCGAACGTGGGCTCGAGGCGGCGATGATCTCGACCAGCTTGTCCGGATCGCGTTCGTTGATCTCGATGTCGAAACACGTCGATGCCGGCGAATTTCTTGAACAGCACGCCCTTGCCTTCCATCACCGGCTTGCTCGGCGAGCGGACCGATCGGCGCCGAGGCCCAGCACTGCCGTGCCGTTGGTGATGACGCCGATCAGGTTGCCGCGCGCGGTGAGGTTGCGCGCCGTCGGCCGGATCGCGGACGATTTCCTCGCAGGCCGCGGCGACGCCGGGCGAATACGCGAGCGCGAGATCGCGCTGGTTGAGTCAGCTGCTTGGTCGGCACCACCGAGATCTTGCCCGGCGTGGGCAGCGCGGTGATAATCGAGCGAGGCCTCGCGTATGTCCTGGTCGGGCATCTCTTTGCTCATCGTTCGTCCGCGAGGGAGATGATAGCAGAAGCCCCTGCCGCCGCCTTGCGGTCCGGTGGCGCGAAGCGGCCGGTCGGCGCTCGCACTGACCGTATAATGCGCACTCCGCCCCCGCCACGGAATCTCTGCCGATGCTTCTCTTCTGGTTCCTCGCCGCAGGGCTGCTGCTCGGAGCATTGAGCGTGCTGCTCTGGCCTCTGCTGCGCACGCGGCGCGGAGGCAGGGTGCCGGATGCCGACTCGGCGGCGATCGCGGTTTTCCGGGATCAGAAGCGTGCTGCCGACGAGGACTTCGCATCGGGTGTGATCACCGGTGCCGAGCGCGAGGCGGTCGTGTCGGATCTTGCGCGGCGTGTAGCCGACGAAGTCGGCGCCTCGCCACACGCGCCGACGAGCGGCGCGATGCCGCGGCCGTCGTGGCCGCTGGCGATAGCGCTTCTGGTGGCGATTCCGGTGCTGGCGATCGCTCTCTACATCCGTCTGGGCGACCCCGCAGCCGCCGCCGTCGCGCAGCGAGCGGCAGACGGCGGACACGAATTGAGCGATCCGCAGATCGCCGCGATGATCGGCGCGCTCGAGCGCCGGCTCGAGCAGCATCCCGAGAACGCCGAGGGCTGGGCGCTGCTGGCGCGGTCGTATTACGCGCTCGGTCGCTTTCCCGCGGCCGCGCAAGCGTACACCAAAGCGCTCGCGCTGGCGCCCGACAACCCCGATCTGCTCGCCGATTACGCCGACACCCTCGGGATGACGCAGGGTCGCCGCCTCGCCGGCAAGCCGCTTGCGCTGGTCGAGCGCGCACTGGCTATCGATCCGCAACACGGCAAGGCGCTGGCGCTTGCCGCAACGGCGGCGATGGAGGCGCACGATCCTTCCAAGGCGCTCTCTTACTGGCGCCGGCTCGCCGCGCTGCTGCCCCCGGGCTCCGACGACGCAGCTCAGGTTGCCACGGTGATCGCCGAGCTCGGGGGCGGAGCGCCCGATGCGGTGAAGACAACGCGAGCGCCGGCGCAGCTCCCCGGCGCAAGCAACGCCGGCACGATCAGCGGCCGCGTCGCGGTGAGCCCGACTTTGGCAGCGAAGATCGCGCCCACCGACACCGTTTTCATCTTCGCGCGCGCATCGGCCGGACCGCGGATGCCGCTCGCCGCGATGCGAATCCCGGCCGGCGAATTGCCGAAGGAGTTCACGCTCGACGATGCGATGGGAATGGCGGGCATGAAGCTCTCGACCGCGAGTGAAGTGGTCATCGAAGCGCGCGTATCGCGCAGCGGCAATGCGCTCGCGCAGCCCGGCGACCTGTTCGGCACAAGCGCACCCGTCAAGCCCGGCGCCACCGGCTTGCGCATCACCATCGATCAGGTCGTCCCTTAAGCAGTCGTTCCGCCGGAGGCGTCGCGGTGCCATGCTATGATCGCCGCCAGCCAAATTCGGGAGGGGCGGCGCGAGCATGGCACAGCGTTCGGACGGCGACTCCTTTGCACAGCGTTCGAGCCGGCTGCGGCATGCAGCGACCATTGCGATCGCGGTGTGCGCGAGCTCTTTCGCGCTTCGCCGCTCTCGCCGCGCCGGTCGACGACTTGCGCGCGGCTGTCGAAGCCGGCGACTCTGCCGCGGCGTACGCCCGACATTGCGCAACGTCGATCGACGCCCCCGAGCGTCCGCCGGCGTTCGATCTGTGGTGCGGGGTCGCGGCCGTCGACATCGGCCGTTCCGGCGAAGGCGTTCTGGCACTCGAACGGTATGTCCTGCAATTTCCCGACGATGCGCGCGCCCGCCTGGAGCTGGCGCGCGCTTATTTCTATGCCGGCGACGACGTCCGCTCGCGCGAAGAATTCGAAGCGGTGGCGCGAACCCAGCCGCCGCCCGAAGTCCAGGCCGGCATTGAGCGCTATCTCGCGGCGCTGACAGATCGCGAGGCGCGCTATCGCGGCCGGCGCACGGCGTTCGTCGAGGTCGGTGGCGGCTACGACAGCAACGCCAATGCCGGCGTCGCGCAGGCGGACATCGGGTTGCCGGTGCTCGGTCCGGTCACGGTCGACGATTTCGGCGTCCGCAAGGAATCGGCGTTCGCATGGCTGGCGGCGGGCGCCGAGATTCGCCATCCCGTTTCAGCAGGACTGACGGTCAACGCCAGCGTCTACGGCGGCGGGACCTTCTACGGTTCGGCGTCGGAATTCAACCTGGCGAACTATGGGGCGGCGCTCGGCGCAAGCTACCGCGCCGATCGCAACGAGTACTCTCTGGCTTACGCCCACGGCGAGATCGCGCTCGACGGATCGCGCTACCGCTGGACCGACGGCGTCGGGCTGGAATGGCGCCGGCAGATCTCGGAACTGACTTCGTTCGCGCTTGCGCCGCAATACGCGCGCATCGGCTACGACGGCGACAATGCGGCGCGCGATGCCGACCTGAGCGCTCTGAGCGCCAGCTACCGACAGGTATGGCTGCGGCGCTGGCAACCGGTGCTCAATGCCACGCTGTTCTACGGCGACGAGCACAATCGTGAGGGCCGCGGCGATCTCGGCCGCAGCATCCAGGGCGCGAGCGTCGACGTCACCGTTTCACCATCGCCTTTCTGGGCGCTGAACGCCGGCGTTGCCTACGCGCAAAGCGATTACGACGCGCCGATCCCGTTGCTCGACGTGACGCGGCGCGACCGCAATCTCGGCTTGAGCCTCGGCGCGATCTACCTGGTCAATCGCAATCTGAGCGTGCGCGGCGAGTACCGGTACGCGAAAAACACGTCGAATCTCGAGCTCTACGAATACACGCGCCACGTCGGCGCATTGAAGGTCCGCTATGAATTCAAATAGCACAGCCATCCTTTTGCTGCGCAAGCTCGCGTCGCGTTTCGGCCTGCTGCTTTGCTGCGCGCTTGCCGTCAACGGCGCGCATGGCGCAGACAGCGGGAAAGATCCTGCTCGCGGTCGGCGACGTCAGCGTCGTCCGCGGCGGCAGAGCGTGCCCGTCTGGCTGCCGGCGCGATGGTCAGCGCCGGCGACAGCGTCGTCACCGGGGCCGACAGCTATGCGCAGATCCGCTTCAGCGACGATGCGTTGGTCGCACTCAAGCCCGAGACCGAGTTTCGCATCGAGCGCTTCAATTTCGCCGGCAAGCAGGATGGCAGCGAGGCCGCGGTGTTCCGGCTGGTGCGCGGCGGGTTCAGGACGTTGACCGGACAGATCGGCAAACTGAACCACGACCAGTACCAGCTGTTGACCACGCAGGCTACGATAGGCATCCGCGGCACGCACTATCAGGTTCAGATCTGCGCGGCGGGCCAGTGCAAGAACCGCGGGACCGACGTCGGTGCGGGCATGTACGGCGGCGCCTACGAAGGCGGCGTCGTCGTCGCCAATGGTTTCGGCAGCGGCGAGTTCGGCGCCGACGAATTTTTCTACGTGCCCGATGGGCAGGCGCCGCTGCGCTGGCTCGGGCCGCCCGATTTCCTGTCCGACAAGCTCGAGCGCCGTACGCGCGTCGCGCGTAGCGCGCCGACCGAATTGCGCTTTGCCAAGGTGCCCGAGACCGCGCCGCCGCCGGCGCTGCCGCAACCGGCATTCGCGTTCATGGCGACCGAAGACCTGGGCGCCGGATTGCTCACGGGCGGAAAAACGATCGTCGTCGGATCGGACCGCTACACGCTGGAGCTCGACGCCACGTCCAACCCCGACCTGCAGCTTGGCATCGTCGGCGGCGCGTTGCACTCGTTCCAGCAACGGCTCGCTGACGGCGGATCTCGGCTCGGCGACGCTGACCGACGTCGGCAGCGACGGGTCGATCCCGTCACGCTTCGCCGCTGGCAGCGGGCTCAACTGGGGCCGCTGGTCGGGGCCCGGATCGACGATCGCGCAGGCGCTCGGCGATCAGGTCGTGCACAACGACGGCGGCGACCTGCATTACATCTACGGCAATACCGCCACGGCGCTGCCGACGTCCGGACAGGTTTCGTACGCGATGGTCGGCGGCACGCGGCCGACCGATTCGGGCACCGGCGCCGTCGGGACGCTGGTGTCGGGCGGCACCGTCAACGTCAACTTCACCACCGCGCAACTCGGGCTCTCGGGTCTCACCGCCGGCTTCAACGATGCGAACTACACGATGGGCGGCACGGCAAGCATCATCAACGGCCGCTTCTCGACCGGCGGCGTCGGCGGTGCATCGACCGGTTGCGCCGGCGGCGGTTGCCAACCGCTGCTCGCCGGCAACTTCACCGGCTTCTTCGCCGGCCCCGGCGGGTCCGGCATCGGCATCGACTACTATTTCAACACCCGCACCGGCAGCGTGATCGAGGGTGTCGTCGGCTATCGCAAATGCGGGCCGGGCGGATGCTGAAGCTCGCCAGCGCTATTTCGTAGCGAAGTTGGTCGCGCCGTCCCAATCCGCCGGCGGCCGCGCCGCCGCGTAGGCCGCGCAGCGCTGGGCGAAATAGGCGTAGAGACGCGTTGCCGGATGCGCGCTGGCAAGCGCCGCGAGCGATGCCGCGGCATCGGCGAAGCGACGCTCGCGGTATTGCATCAACGCTTTCTCCCACGCCGCGATTTCCAAGGCTATCGCCCCTTCCGCTTCCGGCAGCGGCTCGAATATCGTGACCGGATTCCCCCGGCCCTTGACGCGCACGCGATCGATCTCACGGCAGCGGATGTCGGGCACGGCCGCGCGCGTGTCCTCGCCGATGATGACCGCGACGCCGTACTCCTTGGTCAATCCCTCGAGCCTCGACGCGAGGTTGACCGCGTCGCCCAGCACCGTATACGCCTTGCGGAATTCCGAGCCCATGTCGCCGACGTTCATCGCGCCGGTGTTGATGCCGACGCCGATGACAAGCTCCGGCCAGCCGCGCTTCTTGAACTCCTGCGCCAGCGAGGACATTCTGCGCTGCATCGCCAGCGCGGCGAGGACGGCGTCGCGCGCGTGGTTCGGATTGTCGATCGGCGCGCCCCAGAAGGCCATGATCGCGTCCCCGACGTATTTGTCGACCGTTCCGTGATGCGCGTGGATGATCTCGGTCATCGGCGTCAGGTACGCGTTCAGCATCGCCGACAATTCGCGCGGCGGCAGGTTTTCCGACAGCGCGGTGAAATCGCGCACGTCGCAGAACAGCACGGTCATCGCGCGACTCTCGCCGACCATGCTGTAGCGCTCTCCGCTCTCGACCATTTGCGCGACGCGCTCGCGCGGCACGTATTCGCCGAACATCGCCGAAACCCTGCGGATCTTGCGTTCCTCTCGCATGAAGCCGGCGAGCATGTTCCAGCCGAAGAGGACCGCTAGCATCAGCAAGGTCGCGGCCACCGGGACGACCTCGTTCAGCTTGATCCACAGCACAAGGTTCGCCGCGACCACCACACCCATTACGGCGACGACGCCGAGGGCATTGAATACCGGATCGCGGTAGGGAATGACGAACAGCACGACCAGTCCCGTCAGCAGCATGATCAGCGCCTCGATCGCGTTCGCGTTCGCCGGTACCGATTTCAGATTCTGGTTCAGCATGCCGGAAAGCAGGCTGGCGTGAATTTCGACTCCGGGAAAGTCGGCCGCGAGCGGAGTCGGCCGCAGGTCCTGCAGCCCTTTGGCCGTCGTCCCGACCAGCGCGATCGCGCCGGCGAAATCCGCCGGCGCGCTGCCGGCCAGCACGTCGGCCGCCGAGTAGTAGCGAAAGGTCTTCGGCTTGCCGCGAAACGGGATCAGTGCCGTTCCGTCCGCCGCGGTGGGAAGCGCCAAGCCGCCGACGTCGAAACCGTCGAGGCGGTTGTCGGCATCGAAATGAGGCGTCACCCGCTTCGCTTCGAGCACGACGCGCGCGATGGCCAGCGACAGCGCCGGGTAGTAGGCGTTGCGATAGAGCTCGACCATCGGAACGCGGCGCACGACGTTGTCGGCGTCGAAGAACGGATCGACGTGGCCGCTGCCTGCAGCCGCCTGCGTGAGCTCGGCGATGGCCGCCGTGTAGCCGACGGCGGGCTGGATCGGGATGATGCCGCCGCCGATATCCTCGGCGCGAAACAGCGGCGGCGGCAGGGCGCCGATCTGCTGCGCTTCGTAGGTGAAGCCGAACCCCAGGACGACCGCCCTGCCGCGAATCGCCTCGGCGAAGCGGGCATCGAAGTCGAGCTCGGGACGCAGCCGGTCGAGCGTCGCGACGTAGCCGCGGTCGTCCTTGAGGTCGCGCTGCGCCAGCCGCTCGAGGACGTCGATGCCCGACGATCGGTCCGGTTCGGCGAACACGACGTCGAAGCCGACGGCGCGCGCCTGATAGCGATCCAGCAACTGGGTCGTCAGTCGCGCCAGCTTGTCGCGCGACCACGGCCAGCGTCCTTCGCGCTGCAGGCTGGGCTCGTTGATGTCGATGATGACGACCTGGGGATCGTCGCGATTCGGCAGCGTCAGCTTGAGGCGCGTGTCGTACGAGATCGCTTCGAGCTTGGCGAGCAGCGTCGTCTTGCCGAACTGCGTCAGCGGATGCAGCAGGAAGACGGCGAGTGATCAGCAGGCCGACGAGCCAGCGCGGCACGCCGATCAGCCACGTGGCGAGCGTCCCGGGCGCGAGACGCACGGGCAGACGGGCTAGCGGCGCGTCCGCCGGCGCAGTGCCGCCATCGCCAGCGCCGCGACCGCGACGGAAAGCAGTGCCAAGCCGATCGATGAAAGCGCGGGAATCGAGTTCGGATCGGATGTCGACGCCTCGGCGCTCGCTCTCCCGCCCGGCGCCACCGGCAGCAGGACGCCCTTGATCACCAGCTCATCGACCGGTCCGGCACTTGCAGGAAGGTGCGAGCTGTCGCCCGAATAGAGCGCCGACAAGGTGAACGCGTCGATCGTCAGTCCGGTCAAGCGGAAGTCCACGCGGCCATTCGGGTCGAGCGCGCGGGAAAGCGGCGCCGCGATCTTTTCCGGCGGCGTGCCGGGTGGTACGGTGTCGAACGGCGGTCCGCAGAACATGCCGGTCCCGCGCACGCAAAGCTGGACCGTGCCCTGCGGCGACGCCGGACCTCCGGACGCGACCAGCGTGACGCTCACCGGCTGTCCGAATACCGCGACCTGCGGCAGCGCCACCAGCGACAGCGTCGTCGCCGCGCGATCGACGGTAAGCGTGTATGTCTGAACCGCCGCGCGCATTGCAGCCGTTGTTCGCCGTCACCGTCAAGGTCGATGTTCCCGCGGCCTCCGGCGTGCCGCTGATCAGACCCGAGGCGGCATCGAACGAGAGGCCTGCCGGCAAGCCGGCGACCGACAGAACCGGCGCCGGCGCGCCGGTCGCGCTCACAGTGAATGCATAGGGCGCGCCCGCGGTGCCCGGCGGGGGCGCAGCGCTGGTGATCGACGGGTCGAAGCATGCCGGTTCGACCACCAGCGTGAACGCCCTCTGCGCGGTCGTGAGCGGCGTCGGGTAGGTGTCGACGGCGGTGATCACGCATGGAAACGTTCCGGGTGAGCTCGGCGTGCCGGACAGCGTGCCCGTCATTGGGTCCAGTGCGATGCCCGATCCCGCCAGGCAGTTCGCCAGGACTCAGGCTCCAGTCGACCGGGTACTTGGGCAAATGGCTGTTGACCGGGATGAAGCTGGAAACGAACGGACGGCCGACTTGTGCGATCAGCGGGCCGCCGACCTGAATGGCGGTGATCGCACCGGCAGGCGTCGCCAGTGAAAGCAGCAGCGTAGCCAACAGCGCGGGCATGCAGCCAGCGGCGCTTCGGGCAAGACGCAGTGCGACTCCGGACGACCGAGGCATCGACGAGTCCTTGCCGGACGGGATTTGAACGGCGACCGGGCGCAACCTTAGCACATCCGCCGCTGCGCCGCCCCCTGCCCTGCCCCGGGGAGCGCTGCACCGCTGGGCTATAATCGGCCCCTTTCTTCCGCCGCGTCAGATCGGATGCTGGAATCGAAGCAGCTGGCCGCGCAGCGCGGCGCCGCGACGCTGTTCTCGGGCATCGACTTCAGGCTCGCACCCGGCGACGCCTTGCTGGTCACCGGCGCCAACGGCAGCGGCAAGACGACCTTGCTGCGCATTGCGGCGGGCTTGTCGCATGCCGCCCAGGGCACGCTGTCGTGGCGTGGCGCTCCCGGTTGCGCCGTTCGACGCCGAGCTTGCGTGCGGCGGTGACGTACATCGGCCACGCCGCGGCGCTCAAGGACGAGCTGACCGCCGAGGAGAATCTCGCTTCGCTGGCGAGCCTGCACGCGCGCAGCGCCGACCGCGATGCGATCGGCACGGGCGCTCGGCTGTGGTCGCTCGAGCGGCAGCGCGCGTTGCCGGCGCGCGCACTGTCGCAGGGGCAGCGTCGTCGCATCGGTCTGGCGCGGTTGGCGCTGGTGCCGCGACCGCTCTGGATTCTCGACGAACCGACCGCGGCGCTCGACGCCGCCGGCGTCGCGCTGCTGTGCGACCTGCTCGGCGCGCATCTCGCCCAAGGCGGCATCGCGATCATCGCAACGCATCAGGACATCGCGCTTGTCCGGACCGTCGGTGCGCGGCTTGTCGTTGTCATGACCGCGGCGCAAGCAGCGTCGCGACCGCTCCCGCGCCCGGCGCGTGGCGCGGAGTCGCATGGGCGGTGCGGCGCGACCTCAGGCTCGCGCTGCGCTCGAAGGCCGAGCTCGGCGTGCAGCTGCTTGTTCTATGTGATCGTCGTCACCCTTTTTCCGCTCGGCGTCGGTCCCGACTCCGTGTTGCTCCGTGCGCTCGGACCGGGCGTGCTCTGGGTCGCCGCGCTGCTGGCGTCGCTGCTCGCGCTGCCGCGCCTGTTCGCAATGGATTTCGCCGATGGCACGCTCGAGCAGATGGCGTTGTCGCCGTATCCGCTGCCGGCGTTGATCTCCGGTAAAATAGCGGCGCACTGGCTTGCGACCGGCCTGCCGCTGGTGGCGGCCTCGCCGCTGCTGGGACTGCAGTTCGGCCTCGGCGGCGACGAGTTGGTCGTGCTGGCGCTCGGCTTGTTGCTGGGCACGCCGACGCTGTCGCTGCTCGGCGCGATCGGCGCCGCGTTGACGCTGGGCTTGCGCAGCGGCGCGCTGCTCGCGCTGCTGGTCCTGCCGCTGTACGTTCCGGTCCTGATTTTCGGCGCAGGCGCGGTCGACGCGGTGCGCACGGGCCTGGGCGCGAGCGCGCAGCTGTCGCTGCTCGGCGCGGGCCTGCTGGCAGCACTGGTCGGCGCGCCGCTCGCCGCCGCGGCGGCGGTGCGCATCGCGCTCGATTGATTCGAAAGGACGCTTTGTTCAACTGGTTCCGCTTCTCTTCGCCGGCGTCGTTCTTTCCGCTGGCCGGACGGCTGGCGCCCTGGTTCGGCGGCGCGGCGGCGTTGCTCGCGGCGGCGGGACTGTGGATCGGTCTGATCGTCGCGCCGACCGACGCGACAGCAGGGCGACGCCTATCGCATCATCTTCATCCACGTGCCGGCGGCGTGGATGTCGATGTTCATCTATCTGGTGATGGCGTTCTGGTGCGCGGTGTCGCTGATGTTCAACGCGCGCCTCGCGGCGATGATGGCGCAGGCGCTGGCGCCGACCGGCGCGCTGTTCACCGCGCTGGCGCTGGTCACCGGTTCGCTCTGGGGCAAGCCGACCTGGGGAACCTACTGGGCGTGGGACGCGCGCATGACCTCGGAGCTGATCCTGCTGTTTCTCTACTTCGGCTACATGGCGCTGCGCAACGCGATCGACGATCCGCGTCGCGCCGATCGCGCCAGCGCGGTGCTGGCGCTGGTCGGCGCGATCAACGTGCCGATCATCTATTTCTCGGTCAAATGGTGGAACACGCTGCACCAGGGCGCGAGCGTCAGCCTGACCTCGGCGCCGACGATGGCCGCGATGATGCTGACCGGCATGCTGGTGATGGCATTCGCCGCGTGGTTCTATTCGATCGCGATCACGCTGATCCGGGTGCGCGCGATCATCCTCGAGCGCGAGCGCCACGCCGGATGGGTGGGCGAGGCTGCGCTGGCGGCCAAGGGCGCGCGATGAGCGTCGCCGAATTTCTCGTCCATGGGCGGCTACGGATTCTACGTCTGGGGCTCCTACGCGGCATGCGTGCTGGCCATCGCAGCCGAAATCGTCATCGTCCGTGCGCGTCTCGCGGCGGCGCGGCGTGGCCGCGGATGGCCGGGAGCCGTCGCCATGAAGCCGCGGACACGCCGCTTCGGCTGGATCGCCGCCGGACTGGCGCTGCTCGGCGTCGCCGCCGCGCTGGTGCTCAACGCATTCCAGTCGAATCTGGTGTTCTTCTTCACGCCGTCGCAGGTCGCGGCCAACGAAGCGCCGCGCGGCCGGCCGTTTCGCATCGGCGGCATGGTCGAGACAGGCAGCCTTACGCGCGATCGCGACAGCCTGACGGTACACTTCCGGGTGACCGATACCGCGCACACGATACCGGTCAGCTATACCGGCCTCTTGCCCGACCTGTTCAAGGAAGGCAAAGGCGTCGTCGCGCAGGGATCGCTCGCCGCCGACGGCAGCTTTCACGCCACCGAAGTGCTCGCCAAGCACGATGAGAACTACATGCCGCCGCAGGCGCAGGCGGCGATCGACAAGGCCAGGAAGGGAATGACGATGACGAGCCTGCACGAAACGAAAGGCGGACAGATGATTCCCGAGCTCGGCCACTTCGCACTGATCCTGGCGCTGCTGGTCGCGCGTCACGCAAGGCGATCGTGCCGATGCTGGGCGCCGCGCGCAACCAGCGGCGGATGATGGCACTGGCGCGGCCAGCGGCGCGGATGCAATTCGTGCTCGTCGCGATTGCGTTCGCGTGCCTCGCCTGGTCGTTCGCATCGCAACGATTTTTCGGTGCAGAACGTGGCCACCAACTCGAACTCGGAGTTGCCGCTGCACTACCGCATCGCCGCGACCTGGGGCTCGCACGAAGGATCGCTGCTGCTGTGGACGCTGATGCTCACCGGCTGGAGCTGCGCGGTGTCGGTGTTTTCGCGCAATCTTCCCGATGCGCTGGTGGCGCGCGTGCTGTCGGTGATGGGACTGATCAGCGTCGGCTTCCTGCTCTTCCTGCTGTTCACCTCGAACCCCTTCGAGCGGCTGCTCCCGGCCGCGCCCGAAGGACGCGATCTGAATCCGCTGCTGCAGGATCCCGGCATGGTGTTCCATCCGCCGCTGCTGTACATGGGCTACGTCGGCTTCTCGGTCGCGTTCTCATTCGCGCTGGCGGCGCTGATCGGCGGCCGGCTCGACGCGACCTGGGCGCGCTGGTCGCGACCGTGGACGACGGTCGCGTGGGCGTTTCTGACGACCGGGCATCGCGCTGGGTAGCGGCTGGGCGTACTACACGCTCGGCTGGGGTGGATGGTGGTTCTGGGATCCGGTCGAGAACGCGTCGTTCATGCCGTGGCTGACCGGCACCGCGCTGATCCATTCGCTTGCCGTCACCGAGAAGCGCGGCGCGTTCCGCAGCTGGACGGTGCTGCTGGCGATCCTCGCTTTTTCGCTGTCGCTGCTCGGGACGTTCCTGGTGCGCTCGGGCGTGCTGACCTCGGTGCACGCTTTCGCGACCGATCCGGCGCGCGGCGTATTCATTCTCGTGTTTCTCGCCATCGTCATCGGCGGCTCGCTCGCGCTGTTCGCGTGGCGCGCCGGCAGCGTCGGGCTCGGCGGCTCGTTCGCGCTGGTGTCGCGCGAGTCGATGCTGCTCGCCAACAACGTCGTGCTGGTCGTCGCGATGGCGAGCGTGCTGCTCGGCACACTGTATCCGCTGTTCCTCGACGCGCTCGATCTCGGCAAGATTTCGGTCGGGCCCGCCGTACTTCGACGCGGTGTTCTATCCGCTGCTGGCGCCCGCGGTGTTCCTGATGGGCGTCGGTCCGATAGCGCGCTGGAAGCACGCGCCACGTGCCCGAGCTCGCGGCAGCGACTGAAATGGGCGCTGGCGGTCGCGGTGGTCAGCGCGCTGCTGCTGCCGTTCGTGCTCGGACGCTGGTCGCCGCTGATCGCGCGTCGGCCTGTTTCTCGCGCTCTGGATCGTTCGCGACGACCGCCGTCAACCTGTGGCAGCGGATCAGCAGGTTCGCATCGCGGCGATCTGCTGGGCGAGGCTGCGCGCGAATTCGCGCGTCCTACTACGGCATGCTGCTCGCGCATCTCGGCGTCGGCGTGTTCATCGTCGGCGTCACGCTGGTCAAGGGCTACGAGATCGAGCGCGACGTGCGGCTCGACGTCGGGCAACGCGTCGCCGTCGGCGGCGTACGACTTCGCTTTCCTCGGCGTCACGCCGGCGCCGGGACCGAACTACCGCGCGCTGCGTCGGCACGGTCGAGGTGCGCCACGACGGGCAGCTGATCGAGACGCTGAAGCCCGAAAAGCGCATCTACAACGCGTCCGGACAGACGATGACGATCGCGGCGATCGATACCGGCGTTCCGGCGACCGCTACGTCTCGCTCGGCGAGCCGGTCGGCGGCGACGGCGCGACCGCCGGCGCGTGGGGCGTTCGCATCTACCTGAAGCCGTTCGTCGACTGGATCTGGCTGGGGGCGTTCCTGATGGCGCTCGGCGGATTTCTCGCCGTCTCCGACCGGCGCTACCGCCTCGCGGTGCGACGCGCGGCTCGGCGCGCTGGCCGGCGCCGCGGCGGGCGACTGACCGGATCGTGCGATGAAAATGCTGCGCTGGTCGATACCGCTGGCGATCTTCGTCGTGCTGCTTGCGTTCCTGTGGGTCGGACTGGGGCGCGATCCGCGCGAGGTGCCCTCGCCGCTGATCGGCAAGCCTGCGCCGGCGTTTCCGCTGGCGCAGCTGCACGATACCGGCAAGACGCTCTCGACCGGCGATCTCAAGGGCAAGGTCTGGCTGCTCAACGTCTGGGCGTCGTGGTGCGTGTCGTGCCGCGTCGAGCATCCGCTGCTGCTGCAGCTTGCCAAGACCGAACGTCGTTCCGATCTACGGCCTCGACTACAAGGACAAGCCCGACGACGCGGCCGCGCGTGGCTCGCGCAGAACGGCAATCCCTACACCGCGTCGATCGTCGACCGCGACGGCACGCGTCGGCATCGACTACGGCGTCTACGGCGTGCCGGAGACGTTCGTGATCGACAAGCAGGGCGTCATCCGCTACAAGCAGATCGGACCGATGACCGTCGAGGCGCTGCAGCAGAAGATCCTGCCGCTGGTGCGCGAGCTGCAGCAGTGACAGGTGACGCGCGCCCGGTCGGCGCGTGGCTGATGGCGATCGCGCATCACGATCGTGCGCTGCGCCGCTGCGCTCGGCGCCGACGCGCCGCATGGACGCGCCCTCGACCGCATTCGACGCGCGCCTCAAGAAGCTCGAAAGCGAGCTGCGCTGCCTGGTCTGCCAGAACCAGACGCTGGCCGACTCCAACGCCGACCTCGCGGACGACCTGCGCCGCGAAGTGCGCGAGCTCGCTCGTCGCCGGCAAGAACGACGACGAGATCCGCGACTATCTGGTCGCGCGCTACGGCGATTTCGTGCTCTACGATCCGCCGTTGAAGCGCACGACCTGGCTGCTGTGGGTCGGACCGTTCGCGCTGCTCGCCGGCGGCGGCTTGCTGTGGTGGCTGATGCTGCGGCGTCGGCAGCGCGCGTCTGCCCGGCACCGACGCAGCGATCGCGCCGCCGAGGCGCGCGCCCGCGAGCTGCTCGACGACGAGCCGCCGGCGCTAGCCGCGACTCGACGACGCCGGCCGTTGGCCGCGGCATCGGCGCAAGCGCTAGAGACTGGCGCCGCAGTGCCAGCACAGCTCGAAGTTCGCCGGATTTTCCTCGCTGGCACGACGCGGCAGAACACGCTGCCCGATTGCGCGCGATCGGCGGCCAGCGCCGCCAGCACCGCTTCGGCGCGCGGACGGTCGCGCGCTTGCTCCAGCCAGACCTGCGGTTGCGCGACGTCGGGCGGCACCTCGCCGACGATGCTCGACACGTGCTCGTTGAAGACGTGCGCGGTGATGCCGGCCTGCTGCAGCCGATGCAGCAGCAGGTAGGCGTCGAAGCGGTTCAGCGCGGTGTAGAAGCGTTCCATCGCTCGCTTGCCGGCGCGATCATGCGCGGGATGTCACGTGCTAGCGACGGCGCGCTCATTCGGCGGCCGCTGCAGCTGCCAGCGCCACGCGTCGGCGCAGATGGCATCGAGATCGCGCGCGCGCGCCACGCCGAGCACCGTTCGGCGCGCGACGGATCGGCATAGCAAATGGCGACGTCGCCGGCGGCGGCGCGGCGCGACCGCCGCGCGTATCGCGCCGGCCGCACGCGCGCTCGAACGCGGCGATGACCTCGAGCACCGAGTGGCCGCGTCCGGTGCCGAGGTTGAACGCGGTCAGCGCCCGGCGTCGAGGCGAGGTACGCGAGCGCGGCGACGTGTCCCTGCGGCGAGATCCATGACGTGGATGTAGTCGCGCACGCCGGTGCCGTCGGGCGTCGGCCAATCGTCGCCGTAGATCGCGATTTCAGCGACGCTGGCCGGCGGCGACGTCGGCGAGCAGACGGGACGAGGTTGTTCGGGCTGCCGGACGGCGCCTCGCCGATCGCCGCGCTGCGGTGCGCCCGGCCGGATTGAAGTAGCGCAGCAGCGCGATCCGCCACGATGCGATCGGCGGCGCGCGAGATCCTCGAGCAGCTGCTCGACGATGCGCTTGGTGCGGCCGTAGACGCTCTGCGGCCGCAGCGGCGCGTCTTCGGGGACGGATTGCGCGTCCGGCTGTCCGTACACGGTCGCCGACGAGCTGAACACGAGCCGTCTTGACGCCCGCCGCCGCCATCGCCGTCGACCAGCGCGATGCGCGCCGCCGACGTTGTTGTCGTAGTAGCTCAGCGGCTGCGCTTCGCCCTCGCCGACGGCCTTCAGTCCCGCGCAATGCACGACCGCGGCGATCGGGTGCTCGGCAAAGACCCTCGACAGCGCGGCCCGGTCGCGAACGTCGGCGGTGACGCAAGGTATCGAGCCGGCCGGTGATGCGGCGCAGGCGCGGCGATCACCGACGGCGAGCTGTTGCAGAAATTGTCGACGACGATCGGCTGGTGCCCGGCGCGGGCGAGCTCGACGACGATGTGCGAGCCGATGTAGCCCGCGCCGCCGGTGACGAGGACGGTGTCTGCCATCGGGCTATGTTACGCGAGCGCGCCTGCACGCAGGGCGAAAAAAAGCCGGGCGCGAAAGCCCGGCTCGATCTGCTCGACGGCGCTCGGTCAGCGCGGCCTTGGCGGCGGCCCGCGATGCCTTGCGCCTTGGGCGCAGCGGCCTTGGCTTTCGGCGCAGCGGCCTTGTTCTCGACCGTCGCGTCGGCGTCGGCTTCCGAACGCGATCGACCAGCTCGACCAGCGCCATCGGCGCGTTGTCGCCCTGGCGGAATCCGAACTTCAGGATGCGCAGGTAGCCGCCGGGGCGCTTGGCGTAGCGCGGCCCGAGCTCGTCGAAGAGCTTGCTGACGACGTCGCGGTCGCGCAGGCGATTGAACGCCAGCCGGCGATTGGCCAGCGTCGGCGTCTTGCCCAGCGTGATCAGCGGCTCGGCGACGCGGCGCAGCTCCTTCGCCTTCGGCAGCGTCGTCTTGATGACTTCGTGCGTCAGCAGCGAATTGGTCATGTTGCGCAGCATCGCCAGGCGATGGCTGCTGGTGCGGTTGAGCTTACGCAGTCCGTGGCGGTGACGCATGATCTTCTTTCGCCTTACGGCCGGTCCGAGGTTCGCCGGCGGCCAGTTCTCGAGCTTCATCCCCAGCGACAGTCCGCGCGAGGCCAGCACTTCCTTGATCTCGTTCAGCGACTTGCGGCCGAGGTTCGGCGTCTTCAGCAGCTCGGTCTCGGTGCGCTGGATCAGGTCGCCGATGTAGTAGATGTTCTCGGCCTTCAGGCAATTGGCCGAACGCACGGTGAGCTCGAGATCGTCGACCGGACGCAGCAGGATCGGATCGACCTGCGGCATCGAGCGCTGCTCGGTCGGCGCTTCGGTGCCCTTCAGGTCGGCGAACACGCCGAGCTGCTCGACCAGGATGCTCGCCGCGTAGCGGATCGCCTGCTCGGGCTCGATCACGCCGTTGGTCTCGATGTCCATCACCAGCTTGTCGAGGTCGGTGCGCTGCTCGACGCGCGCGCTCTCGACCGAGTAGCTGACGCGGCGCACCGGCGAGAACGAGGCATCGAGCAGGATGTTGCCGATGCTGCGGCCGCCGTCGGGCTTGATGCGCACGGTCGCCGGCTGGTAGCCGCGACCCTTCTCGACCTTGATTTCCATCTCGATCTTGCCGCCCGCGGTCAGGTGCGCGATCAGGTGCTCGGGATTGATGATCTCGACGTCGTGGTTGGGCTCGATGTCGGCCGCCGTCACCGGACCTTCGCCGGTCTTGGCGAGCTTCAGCGTGACGTGGTCGCGGTTGTGCAGCTTGAGCACGACGCCCTTGAGGTTCAGCAGCACGTCGACGACGTCCTCCTGCACGCCGTCGAGCGCCGAATACTCGTGCAGCACGCCGGTGATCTTGACCTCGGTCGGCGCGTAGCCCGGCATCGACGACAGCAGCACGCGCCGCAGCGCGTTGCCGAGCGTGTGGCCGTAGCCGCGCTCGAACGGCTCCATCACCACCTTGGCGTGGAACGGCGACGTGCTCTGCACATCGATGATGCGCGGTTTCAAGAAAGCGTTGCTCTGCATGCGGAGTCCTTAAGGCAAACCCCTAAGCGGTGCGCGGCCAAATGCCGCGCCGGTTACTTCGAGTAAAGCTCGACGACGAGGCTTTCGTTGATGTCCTGGCCGAATTCGGAGCGGTCGGGCGCACCCTTGAACGTGCCCGCCATCTTCTTGACGTCGACTTCGACCCACGACGGAAAGCCGATCTTCTCGGCGAGCTGCAGCGCATCGACGATGCGCAGCTGCGTCTTGGCGCCTTCCTTGACCGCGATGATGTCGCCGGCCTTGACCAGCGCCGACGGGATGTTGACGACCTTGCCGTTGACGGTGACCGCGCGGTGCGACACCAGCTGGCGCGCTTCGGCGCGGGTCGAGCCGAAGCCCATGCGGTAGACGACGTTGTCCAGCCGCGATTCGAGCAGCTGCAGCAGGTTCTCGCCGGTCGAGCCCTTGCGCTGCGCGGCCATCGTGAAATAGCGGCGGAACTGCCGCTCGAGAATGCCGTAGGTGCGGCGCAGCTTCTGCTTCTCGCGCAGCTGGTTGCCGTAGTCCGACTGGCGCATGCCGGATTTCACGCCGTGCTGACCCGGCTTGGAATCGAGCTTGCACTTGGAGTCGAGCGATCGACGCGCGCTCTTCAGGAAAAGGTCGGTGCCTTCCCGTCGCGCCAGCTTGCATTTGGGTCCGATGTATCGAGCCACTTTGCTATCCCAGTGCATTTGAATTTGGTCCGAATCGACCTGCCGATTCGTTGCGCTCTAGATGCGGCGCCGCTTCGGCGGCCGGCAGCCGTTGTGCGGCACCGGCGTCACGTCCGAAATGCTGGTGATCTTGAGTCCCAGCGCGTTCAGCGCGCGCACCGCCGACTCGCGGCCGGGTCCGGGGCCCTTGATCCGCACTTCGAGGTTCTTGACGCCGCATTCCTGCGCCGCCTTGCCCGCCGATTCGGCGGCGACCTGCGCCGCGAACGGCGTCGACTTGCGCGAGCCCTTGAAGCCGGCGCCGCCCGACGTCGCCCACGACAGCGCGTTGCCCTGCCGATCGGTGATGGTGATGATCGTGTTGTTGAACGACGCGTGGATGTGCGCGATCCCTTCGGATACGCTCTTCTTCACCTTCTTGCGCGTTCGCGTGGTGCCGGTCTTGGTTGGTGCCTGTGCCATTCGCTATTTCCTTGATCCTTGTTCGGTCCTGCGAATCCGGTTGCCGGGTTATTTGGGCGCGGGCTTGCCAGCGGGCTTGCCGGTTCCCTTGGTCATCTGCGACTGCCGCGCCTTGCGCGGGCCCTTGCGCGTGCGCGCGTTGGTGCGCGTGCGCTGGCCGCGCACCGGCAGTCCCTTGCGGTGGCGCACGCCGCGGTAGCAGCCGAGATCCATCAGCCGCTTGATGCTCATCGTCACTTCGCGGCGCAGGTCGCCCTCGACCGTGTAGCGGCCGACCAGCTCGCGCAGCTTGTCCATCTGCGCGTCGGACAGGTCCTTGACCTTCTTCATGCCGTCGACGCCGGCCGCCACGCAGATCGCGCGCGCGCGCGCGCGGCCGATGCCGTAGATCGCCGTCAGCGCGATCTCGGCGTGCTGGTGGTTCGGAATGTTGACGCCTGCAATACGGGCCATATGCCTACCCTATCGTTCTGATCCGTTAACCTTGACGCTGCTTGTGACGCGGGTCCGTGCAAATGACTCGCACGACGCCGTTGCGCCGGATGATCTTGCAGTTGCGGCAGATCTTCTTCACCGAAGCCAGTACTTTCATCGCGTCTTCCTTCTCGTCGCGCGTCAACCGCGCGCCGCTGAAATCCGTCTTGCCCGTCCGCATACTTCGCGCGGAAAATGATCCGCGCCCGCGACAGGTCGTACGGCGTCAGGTCCACCGTCACCTTGTCGCCCGGCAAAATCTTTATGTAGTGCATCCGCATCTTCCCGGAGATGTGGCCCAGCACCACGTGACCGTTCTCCAGCTTCACCCGGAACGTCGCGTTGGGCAGCGTCTCCAGGATCTCTCCCTGCATCTGTATCGTTTCTTCCTTCGACATCAGCGCGTCGGCAAGCCGCCCTTGAAGTTCGCCTTCTTGAGCAGGCTCTCGTACTGCTGCGACATCATGTACGCCTGCACCTGGGTCATGAAGTCCATCGTCACGACCACGATGATCAGCAGCGACGTGCCGCCGAAGTAGAACGGCACGTTCTTCCAGGCGATCAGGAAGTTCGGGATGAAGCAGACGACCACCAGATAGATCGAGCCGAGCAGCGTCAGACGCAGCGTGATCTTCTCGATGTACTTCGCCGTCTGCTCGCCGGGCCGGTACCCGGGAATGAACGCGCCGCTCTTCTTCAGGTTCTCCGCCGTCTCCTTCGGGTTGTACTGCAGCGCCGTATAGAAGAAGCAGAAGAATATGATCGCCGCCGCGTACAGGATCTCGTGCACCGGCTGGCCCGGCGCCAGCGTCGCCGCCAGGTCGCGCAGCCAGATCGTGTTCTCGCTCGAGCCGAACCACTGCGCCAGCGTCGCCGGGAACAGGATGATCGACGACGCGAAGATCGGCGGAATCACGCCGGCCATGTTGAGCTTGAGCGGCAGGAACGACTGCTGGCCGGCGTAGACCTTGTTGCCGACCTGCCGCTTGGCGTAGTTGACCTGGATCTTGCGCAGCGCCCGCTCGACGAACACGACGAACGCGGTCACCGCGACGACCAGGACCGCGATGCCGAGCACCAGCAGCACCGAATAGGCGCCGGTGTTGACCTGCTCCAGCGTCTGGCCGATCGCGCGCGGCAGACCGGCGGCGATGCCGGCGAAGATGATCAGCGAGATGCCGTTGCCCAGGCCGCGCTCGGTGATCTGCTCGCCGAGCCACATCAGGAACATCGTGCCGGTCACCAGCGTCATCGCCGACAGGAAGCGGAACGCGAGCCCGGGCTCGACGACCAGCCCGGCTTGCGCTTCGAGCGCGATCGAGATGCCGAGCCCCTGGAAGAACGCGAGCCCCAGCGTCGCGTAGCGCGTGTACTGCGTGATCTTGCGCCGGCCGGCTTCGCCTTCCTTCTTCAGCGCCTCGAGCGTCGGCACGACCACCGTGCACAGCTGCATGATGATCGACGCCGAGATGTACGGCATGATGCCCAGCGCGAAGATCGAGAAGCGCGACAGCGCGCCGCCGGAGAAGACGTTGAACAGGCCGAGGATGCCGCCCTGCTGCGAGCTTGAACAGTTCGTCGAGAACCGACGCGTTGATCCCCGGCACGGGGATGTGCGTTCCGATGCGATAGACGACGAGCGCGCCGAGCAGAAACAGCAGACGCTTTTTCAGGTCTGCGTAGCGGTTGCCGCTCTTTTGCGCGGGATTGATCGTGGCCAATTCGTTCTGCCTATTCGCTCAGTTCCGTCAGGCTGCCGCCCGCGGCTTCGATCGCCGCGCGCGCGCCCTTGGTCGCCAGCACGCCCGACAGCTTCACGGCCTTGTCGATCTTGCCGGTCTTGATCACTTTCACCGTCTTCGCCAGCGCCGGCACGAGCCCGGCCGCCTTCAGCGCCAGCAGATCGATGTCGGCCACCGGCAGCTTGGCCAGATCGGACAGGCGCACCTCGGCCGTATCGTCGCGCGTGCGCGACACGAAGCCGCGCTTGGGCAGACGGCGCTGCAGCGGCATCTGGCCGCCTTCGAAGCCGACCTTGTGAAAGCCGCCGGAGCGCGACTTCTGGCCCTTGTGGCCGCGGCCCGCGGTCTTGCCCAGGCCCGAGCCGATGCCGCGGCCGACGCGGCGCTTCGCCTTCTTGCTGCCGGCCGCCGGCTTGATCGTATTCATTCGCATCGTCGTGTCCTCGATCGCATTCATCGGCCCGACAGGGCCAGATGGGTCCTTTTTCCGCAAAACAACTCAGCCTTTGCCTCGGTGACCGTCAGCATGTAGCCGATCTTGTTGATCATGCCGCGCATCTCCGGCGTGTCGGCGACTTCGACCGTGTGGCTGCGCCACTTGAGGCCCAGGCCCGCGACCGTGCCGCGATGATCGGGCTTCTTGCCCATCAGTCCGCGCACCAGCGTCACGCGCAGTCGCTTCGGCGCAGCCGAACTTTCTTGTCCGCCGCCATGCTTCAGGCCTCCGTCAGCTGCTCGACCGTCAGGCCGCGCTTGGCGGCGATGTCCGCCGGCGCATTGCAGTTCTCGAGCGCGTTCAGCGTCGCGCGCACGATGTTGTACGGGTTGGTCGAGCCATGGCACTTGGCCAGGATGTTGGTCACGCCGACGACATCGAACACCGCACGCATCGGGCCGCCGGCGATGATGCCGGTACCTTCCGACGCCGGCTGCATGAACACCTTGGTCGCGCCGTGGCGGCCGATGACGGCGTGATGCAGCGAGCCGTTCTTCAGGCGCACCTTGATCATCCGGCGCCGCGCTTCTTCCATCGCCTTCTGCACCGCGACCGGCACTTCCTTCGCCTTGCCCTTGCCCATGCCGACGCGGCCGTCGCCGTCGCCGACCACCGTCAGCGCCGCGAAGGCGAGGATGCGTCCGCCCTTCACCACCTTGGTGACGCGGTTGATGGCGATCATCTTTTCGCGCAGGCCGTCGCCGCGATCGTCCTGCTGCTGCCTGCCTTGCTGCCTGCCCATCGGCTTTGCCATGTTCGTTCCCGTCCTCTGTGTGGCGCTAGAACTTCAGGCCGCCCTCGCGGGCGGCGTCGGCCAGCGCCTTGACGCGGCCGTGATACTTGAATCCCGAACGGTCGAACGCGACCGCCTCGATACCCAGCGCCTTCGCCTTTTCGGCGATGCGCTTGCCGATCAGCGTCGCCGCCGCGCTGTTGCCGCCGTTCTTGATGTCCTTGCGCACGTCACCCTCGAGCGTCGACGCGCTGGCCAGCACCTTGTCGCCGGCCGGCGCGATGATCTGCGCGTAGATGTGGCAGTTCGACCGGCTGACCACCAGCCGGTTTGCGCGCTGCTCGGCAATGCGCGCCCGGGTTTTGCGGGCGCGGCGGACTCGAGCGTCTTTCTTGTTCATTAACCAGGTCTCCAGTCTTGTCGGCCAGCCGCTTACTTCTTCTTGGTTTCCTTGATCACGACCCGCTCGTCGACGTAGCGCACGCCCTTGCCCTTGTACGGCTCAGGCGGACGGTAGGCGCGGATCTCGGCGGCGACCTGTCCGACCTGCTGCTTGTCGATACCCTTGATGATGATCTCGGTCTGCACCGGCGTCTCGACCTTGACGCCCTTGGGCATCTGGTGCACGACCGGGTGCGAAAAGCCCAGCGACAGGTTGAGCTTGTCGCCGGCGACCTGCGCGCGATAGCCGACGCCGACCAGCGTCAGCTTCTTCTCGTAACCGTCGGTCACGCCCTTGACCATGTTGGCGACCAGCGCGCGCATCGTGCCGTGCATCGCGCTCGCCTCCGCGTTCGCCGCCTTGAAGATCAGCGTGTCGCCGTTCTTCTCGATGCTGACCGTCGGGCCGAAGCGCCGCGACAGCGAGCCCAGCGGACCCTTGACCGAGATTTCGCCGCCGGCGATCGTCACTTCGACCTTCGGCGGCAGCTTGATCGGATTGTTGCCTATGCGGGACATGCTCTCGCTCCTCGTCAGGCGACGATGCAGAGCACTTCGCCGCCGACGCCGGTGGCGCGCGCCTTGCGATCGGTCATCACGCCGTGCGACGTGGAGACGATGGCGATTCCCAGCCCGTTCATCACGCGCGGGATATCGTCCTTGCTCTTGTAGATGCGCAGGCCGGGCTTCGACACGCGCTCGATCTTCTCGATCACCGGCCGGCCGGCGTAGTACTTCAGCGCGATCTCGAGCTGCGGCTTGGCTTCGTCGCCGACGACGGCGAAGCCCTCGATGTAGCCTTCGTCCTTCAGCACCTTGGCGATCGCCAGCTTGACCTTCGACACCGGCATCTGCACCGTGGCTTTTTCCGCGAGCTGCGCATTGCGGATGCGCGTCAGCATGTCGGCGATCGGATCAGTCATGCTCATGTGTCACCCCTACCAGCTGGCCTTGACCACGCCGGGAATTTCGCCGCGCATCGCGATCTCGCGCAGCTTGTTGCGGCCGAGGCCGAACTTGCTGTAGACGCCGCGCGGGCGGCCGGTCAGCTTGCAGCGGTTGCGCAGCCGGGTCGGGCTCGCGTCGCGCGGCAGCTGCTGCAGCTTGTGCCGCGCCTCCAGGCGGTCGTCGTCGGAGAGCTTGAAGTTGTTGATGATCGCGATCAGCTCGGCACGCTTCTTGGCGTACTTCTTCACCATCACGCGGCGCTTCAGATCGCGGTTGATGACAGCCGTTTTAGCCATGGCGTCCTCAGTCTCTAGTTCTTGAACGGAAATTTGAACGCGGCCAGCAGCGCCTTCGCCTCGGCATCGGTCTTGGCCGTCGTCGCGATCGTGATGTTCATGCCCCGGAGCGCATCGATCTTGTCGTACTCGATTTCCGGGAAAATGATCTGTTCCTTGACGCCCATGTTGAAGTTGCCGCGGCCGTCGAACGAGCGGCCCGATACGCCGCGGAAGTCGCGCACGCGCGGCAGCGCGATCGACACCAGGCGGTCGAGGAATTCGTACATGCGCTCCTGGCGCAGCGTCACCATGCAGCCGATCGGATAGCCGGTGCGGATCTTCCAGACCGCGATCGACTTCTTGGCCTTGGTGATCACCGGCTTCTGGCCGGAGATCTTCTGCATGTCGCCGACCGCGTTGTCGAGGATCTTCTTGTCGGCGATCGCTTCGCCGACGCCCATGTTCAGGACGATCTTCGAGATGCGCGGCACTTGCATCGTCGACTTGTAGCCGAACTGCTCGATCAGCGCCGGAACGACTTCCTTGTTGTAGATTTCCTTCAGGCGCGCCATCGTCATGCTCCGATCACTTCGCCGTTCGACTTGTAGAAGCGGACCTTGCGGCCGTCGTTCAACGTGCGAAAGCCGATCCGGTCCGCCTTCTGCGTGACCGGGTTGTAGATCGCGACGTTCGAGACGTGGATCGGCATTTCCTTGGTGACGATGCCGCCCGGCTGATTCTTCATCGGGTTGGGCCGCGTGTGCTTCTTCACCTGGTTGATGCCGGCGACCACGACGTGCTCGTCATCGACGATCTGCGTGACGTCGCCGCGCTTGCCCTTGTCGCGGCCGGCGATGACGACCACGTTGTCGCCCTTCTTGATCTTGCGCATGGTCACAGCACCTCCGGCGCCAGCGATACGATCTTCATGAAACGCTCGGTGCGCAGCTCGCGCGTCACCGGCCCGAAGATGCGCGTGCCGATCGGCTCGAGCTTCGGCGTCAGCAGCACGGCGGCGTTGGTGTCGAACTTGATCTTGGCGCCGTCGTCGCGGCGCACGCCCTGGCGCGTGCGCACGACGACCGCGTTGTAGATCTCGCCTTTCTTGACGCGGCCGCGCGGCGCCGCATCCTTGATGCTGACCTTGATCACGTCGCCGATGTGCGCGTACCGGCGCTTGGAGCCGCCGAGCACCTTGATGCACATGACTCGGCGGGCGCCGGTGTTGTCGGCGACATCCAGCATCGTCTGCATCTGGATCATTGCTCAATCTCCAACTTGACCCGCTGCGGCAACGATGCTGGCGGCGGCCAGTTTTGGAACCCGTCCGGGTAGAACCGCCGCCAGCGCCTGGATTGAGAGCCTGACAGAGCCTTCGCCCAGCGGGCGGCCGGCGAAACGAAAAGTATGACAGGATTTATGCTTATGCGCAAGTCCTGCAGCGCAATCAAAGGCTTAGATCACCTTGGCTTTTTCGATCAAGCGCTTCACCCGCCAGGCCTTGGTCTTGGCCAGCTTGCGGCAGGCCTCGATCTCGACCAGGTCGCCTTCCTTGTACTCGTTGTTCTCGTCGTGCGCGTGGTACTTGTTCGAGCGCGTGACGACCTTGCCGTACAGCGGATGCTTGACCCGGCGCTCGACCAGCACGGTCACCGTCTTGTCCATCTTGTCGCTGACGACGCGGCCGATCTGGGTCTGGATCAGGCTGCCTTGGTCGCGCGCCGGCTGCGTGCCGCCGCCGGCGCGTCCTGCGTATTGGCTTGCGCGTTCATGCCTGTCCCGCCTTCTGGTGGAGCAGCGTTCGCACCCTGGCGATGTCGCGCCGGACCTCGGGCAGCTTCGAGTGATTGGTGAGCTGCTGCGTCGCCTTCTGCATGCGCAGGCCGAACTGCTCCCGCAGCAGCGCGTGCAGCTCGGTCGTGAGCTCATCGGGCGACTTGGCGTTCAGGTCCTTCCTGCGTTCGGAGGTTTTCATCGTGTCCTCTCTACCGCCGAGCAGCCGATGGACGAACGTCGTCCTGATCGGCAGTTTGGCCGCGGCGAGCGCGAACGCCTCGCGCGCCAGCGCCTCGTCGACGCCGTCCATTTCGTAGAGCACCTTGCCCGGCTGGATTTCGGCGACGTAGTACTCGGGGTTGCCCTTGCCGTTGCCCATGCGCACTTCGGCCGGCTTCTGCGACATCGGCTTGTCGGGGAAGATGCGGATCCAGATCCGGCCGCCGCGCTTGATGTGACGCGTCATCGCGCGGCGCGCGGCCTCGATCTGGCGCGCGGTCAGCCGGCCGCGGCCGATCGCCTTCAGGCCGTATTCGCCGAAGCTCACCTTGGCGCCGACGGTCGCAACGCCCTTGTTGCGGCCCTTCTGCTCCTTGCGGTACTTCCTTCTAGCTGGCTGCAGCATTTTTCACTCCCGCGCTCTTGCGCACGCGCTTCGGCGCTTCCGGCGCCGGCGCCGGCGCCGCCTGCGGCTCGGCGTTGTGCGGCATCACTTCGCCCTTGAACACCCAGACCTTGATGCCGATGACGCCGTAGGTCGTCTTCGCTTCGGCGAAGCCGTAGTCGATGTCGGCGCGCAGCGTATGCAGCGGCACGCGTCCTTCGCGATACCACTCGGTGCGCGCGATTTCGATGCCGTTCAGGCGTCCCGCGCTCATGATCTTGATGCCCTGCGCGCCCAGCCGCATCGCGTTCTGCATCGCGCGCTTCATCGCGCGGCGGAACATGATCCGCTTCTCGAGCTGCTGCGCGATCGAGTCGGCGACCAGCTGCGCGTCGATCTCGGGCTTGCGGATTTCCTCGATGTTGAGACCCACCTCGGTGCCCATCATCTTGCGCAGCTCGGCGCGCAGCGTCTCGATGTCCTCGCCCTTCTTGCCGATGACCACGCCCGGGCGCGCGCTGTGGATCGTGATGCGCGCGTTCTTGGCCGGGCGCTCGATCGTGATCTTGCCGACCGATGCGTGCGCGAGCTTCTTCTTCAGATACTCGCGGACCTTGATGTCCTCGTTCAGGATCGTCGGAAAGTGCTTGCTGTTGGCGTACCACTTCGACGCCCAGTCGCGATTGACGGCCAGACGGAAGCCGGTCGGATGTATTTTCTGTCCCATGAGCTATTCCTTTTTGCCGTCACCGACGGTGACGTGGATGTGGCAGGTCTGCTTCAGGATCACGTTGCCACGGCCCTTGGCGCGCGCGGTGAAGCGGCGCAGGTTGGTCGCCTTGTCGAGATAGATCGTCTTGACCTTCAGCTCGTCGACGTCGGCGCCTTCGTTGTGCTCGGCGTTGGCGATCGCCGACTCGAGCACCTTCTTGATGATCTTGGCGCCCTTCTTCGGGCTGAAGGCGAGCACGTTGAGCGCCCTGTCGACGGGCAGGCCGCGGATCTGGTCGGCGACGAGCCGGCCCTTCTGGGCCGACAGGCGCACGCCGCGCAGGATTGCTTTGGTTTCCATGTCTTGCTCCTTACTTCTTCGGCGGCGGCGTCGGCGCCGCGACCTTCTTGTCGGCGGAGTGCCCCTTGAACGTGCGGGTCAACGCGAATTCGCCGAGCTTGTGGCCGACCATGTTTTCCGAGACGTAGACCGGAATGTGCTGCTTGCCGTTGTGCACGGCGATCGTCAGTCCGACGAAATCGGGCGTGATCGTCGAGCGGCGCGACCAGGTCTTGATCGGCCGCTTGTCCGAGGTCGCGCGAGCCGCCTCGACCTTCGCCTGCAGGTGATGGTCGACGAACGGTCCCTTCTTGATTGAACGAGCCATGGTCCCTTATCCCTTCTTCGCGGCGTGGCGGCGGCGAACGATCATGCCGTCGGTGCGCTTGTTGCGACGCGTCTGATAACCCTTGGTCGGCGTGCCCCACGGCGACACCGGATGGCCGCCGCCGTTGGAACGTCCGCCGTGCGGGTGGTCGACCGGATTCATGGCAATGCCGCGCACCGTCGGACGAATGCCGCGCCAGCGCTGGGCGCCGGCCTTGCCGATCGAGCGCAGGTTGTGCTCCTCGTTGCCGACGGTGCCGATGGTCGCGCGGCAGTCGACGTGCACCTTGCGGATCTCGCCCGAGTGCATGCGCAGCTGCGCATACGCGCCTTCGCGCGCCAGCAGCTGCACCGACGCGCCGGCCGAGCGCGCGATCTGCGCGCCCTTGCCGGGCAGCATCTCGACGCAGTGGATCGTCGTGCCCACCGGGATGTTGCGCAGCGGCAGGCAATTGCCCGGCTTGATCGGCGCTTCGGCGCCGCTCATCAGCTGCGTGCCCGCCGCGACGCCGCGCGGCGCGACGATGTAGCGGCGCTCGCCGTCGGTGTAGAGCAGCAACGCCAGATGCGCGCTGCGGTTCGGATCGTATTCGAGCCGCTCGACCTTGGCCGCGATGCCGTCCTTGTTGCGGCGGAAATCGACGATGCGGTAGTGCTGCTTGTGCCCGCCGCCCTGGTGGCGCATCGTGATGTGGCCGTTGTTGTTGCGGCCCGAGCCGCGCTTCTTGCTCTCGATCAGCGCGTCGACCGGCGCGCCCTTGTGCAGGTCCGGATTGACGACCTTGACCAGCGAGCGTCGGCCGGGCGAGGTGGGTTTGACTTTGACCAGTGCCATGATCAGGCCTCCTGCGCGAAGTTGATTTCCTGGCCCGGCTTCAGGCTCACGTACGCCTTCTTCCAGTTGCGGCGGCGGCCGTTGTAGGCGCCGAAGCGCTTCACCTTGCCCTTGACGTTGGCGATCTGCACGCTCTCGACCTCGACCTTGAACAGGAGCTCGACCGCGGCCTTGACTTCGGGCTTGGTCGCGTCGGGCGCGACCCTGAAGACGACCTGCGCGTGCTTGTCGGCGATCTGGGTCGCCTTTTCCGAAATCGGTCGGCGCCAGCAGCACGTCATCAGACGCTCCGGATTGAACTTGGTCGCTGCGGCGTTCGCGGCGCGTCGCTGCCGTTTTCTGGTCGCGCTCATGCCAGGATCTCCTCGAACTGCGTCACCGCGGCCTTGGTCAGCAGCACGTTGTCGAAGCGCACCAGGCTGACCGGATCGACTTCGCGCGTCTCGAGCACCAGCACGCCGGGCAGGTTGCGCGACGACAGGAAGATGTTGTCGTCGAACTTGTCGGTGACGACCAGCACCGTGCCGGTCAGGCCGAAGCGCCTTGATCTTCTGCGCGAACAGCTTCGTCTTCGGCGCGTCGAGCGCGAGCTGCTCGACGACCGACAGCCGATCCTCGCGCACCAGTTGCGACAGGATCGACGCGATGCCGGCGCGAAACATCTTGCGGTTGACCTTGTGCGAGAAGTTCTCGTCGGGCGAGCTCGGGAAAATCTTGCCGCCGCCGCGCCACAGCGGGCTGTTGGCCTGGCCCGCGCGCGCGCGACCGGTGCCCTTTTGCGCCCAGGGCTTCTTGTGCGACTTGTTGATGTCGGCGCGGCCCTTCTGCGCGCGGTTGCCGCTGCGCGCATTGGCCTGGTAGGCGGTCACGAGCTGGTGGATCAGCGCTTCGTTGTATTCGCGGCCGAACAGCGCGTCGGACGCGGCGAGCGTCGCGGCGGGCTTGCCGCTGTCGTCGATGAGCTTGAGATCCATGTTCAGGCCCCCTTCTTCAGCGGGGTCTTGACCGACGGCCGGACGACGATGTGGCCGCCGTCGGCGCCGGGCACCGCGCCCTTGACCAGCAGCAGGCCGCGCGCGGCGTCGACGCGAACGACCTTCAGCGTCTGCACGGTGCGCTTGACGTTGCCGTACTGGCCCGCCATGCGCTTGCCCGGAAACACGCGGCCCGGGATCCTGCGCCATGCCGATCGAGCCCGGCGTGTTGTGCGAGCGCGAGTTGCCGTGCGAGGCGCGGTTCGAGCTGAAATGGTGGCGCTGGATCACGCCCGAAAAGCCGCGGCCCTTGGTCGTGCCGGTGACGTCGACCAGCTGGCCGACGGCGAAGGTCTCGACGCTGACGGTCTCGCCGACCTTGAGGTTCGCGAGCTGTTCGGCCGCGACCGTGAAATTCCTTCAGCAGCTCGCCCGCTTCGACGCCCGCCTTGGCCAGGTGCCCCGCCTGCGGCTTGGTGACGCGGCTGGCGCGGCGCTTGCCGTAGGTGACCTGCACGGCGGTGTAGCCGTCGGTTTCCTGGGTCTTGATCTGGGTGACGCGATTGTTGGCGACGTCGAGCACCGTCACCGGCACGGCCGCGCCGTCGTCGGTGAAGATGCGGGTCATGCCGACCTTGCGACCGACAAGTCCTAGACTCATTTTCGTTTTCCTTCAAAGCCGCCGATTACGATTGACCGGCAGCGTTCCAACATTCCGCGATCTCTGACACCGGCGTACCACTACGCTGCAATCGCGTTCCGACGCTGCTACTGCAGCTTGATCTCCACGTCGACACCCGCCGGCAGATCGAGCTTCATCAGCTGGTCGACCGTCTTGTCGGTCGGGTCGATGATGTCCATCAGCCGCAGGTGCGTGCGGATCTCGAGCTGGTCGCGCGAGGTCTTGTTGACGTGCGGCGAGCGCAGGACGTCGAAGCGCTCGATCTTGGTCGGCAGCGGCACCGGACCCTTGACGACCGCGCCCGAGCGCTTCGCCGTCTCGACGATTTCCTGCGCCGACTGGTCGATCAGCTTGTAGTCGAACGCCTTCAGACGGATGCGGATTCTCTGGTTCTGCATTTTGAGCTTTCAGTTAGTCCAGCTTGCCTAATTCGGTTATTCGATGCACCTTGGCCACGACGCCGGCGCCGACGGTGCGGCCGCCTTCGCGGATCGCAAAGCGCAAGCCCTCTTCCATCGCAATCGGCGCAATCAGGGTCACCGTCATCTGGATGTTGTCCCCAGGCATCACCATCTCCGTCCCCGCCGGCAGCTCCACGCTCCCGGTCACGTCCGTGGTCCGGAAGTAAAACTGCGGCCGATAGCCCGGAAAGAACGGCGTATGCCGCCCGCCCTCTTCCTTGGACAGCACGTACACCTCGCAGCTGAACTTGGTGTGCGGCGTGATGCTGCCCGGCTTGGCCAGCACCTGCCCGCGCTCCACCTCTTCCCGCTTGGTGCCCCGCAGCAGCACCCCGACGTTGTCCCCCGCCTGCCCCTGGTCCAAGCAGCTTGCGGAACATCTCCACCCCCGTGCACACCGTCTTCAGCGTGGGCTTCAGACCCGACGATCTCCAGCTCCTCGCCCACCTTCACCACCCCGCGCTCCACCCGCCCGGTCACCACCGTCCCCCGGCCGCTGATCGAGAACACGTCCTCCACCGGCATCAGAAACGGCCCGTCGATCAGCCGCTTCGGCTGCGGAATATAGGTGTCCAGCGCATCCGCCAGCCGGTCGATGCACGCCTCCCCCAGCTCGCTCTTGTCCCCTTCCAGCGCCAGCTTCGCACTGCCGATCACGATCGGGATCTTGTCCCCGGGAAACTCGTACTTGGTCAACAGCTCCCGCACCTCCAGCTCGACCAGCTCCAGCAGCTCCTTGTCATCGACCATGTCGGCCTTGTTCAGGAACACCACGATGTAGGGCACCCCCACCTGCCGCGCCAGCAGAATGTGCTCCCGCGTCTGCGGCATCGGCCCATCGGCCGCGCTCACCACCAGAATCGCCCCGTCCATCTGCGCCGCACCCGTGATCATGTTCTTGATGTAGTCCGCGTGCCCAGGACAGTCCACGTGCGCGTAGTGCCGGTTCTTCGTCTCGTATTCCACGTGCGCCGTGTTGATCGTGATCCCCCGCGCCTTCTCCTCCGGCGCGTTGTCGATCTGGTCGTACGCCTTCGCCTCCCCACCAAACTTCTTCGACAGCACCAGCGTCAGCGCCGCCGTCAGCGTCGTCTTCCCATGATCCACGTGCCCGATCGTCCCCACGTTCACGTGCGGCTTCGTCCGCTCAAACTTGCCCTTGGCCATGATTGCTTACCTCGAATGTAATCAGGACTTCTTGTTGATCACTGCTTCGGCGACCGTCTTCGGCGCCTCGGTGTAGTGCTTGAATTCCATCGTGTACGTCGCGCGTCCCTGCGACAGCGAGCGCAGCGTCGTCGAATAGCCGAACATCTCGGACAGCGGCACCTCGGCCTTGATCACCTTGACGCCGACGACATCTTCCATGCCCTGGATCATGCCGCGGCGACCCGACAGATCGCCGACGACGTTGCCCATGAAATCCTCTGGCGTCTCGACCTCGACCGCCATCATCGGCTCGAGCAGCACCGGCGTTGCCTGGCGCATGCCGTCCTTGAACGCCATCGACGCCGCCATCTTGAACGCGTTTTCGTTCGAGTCGACGTCGTGATAGCTGCCGTCGAACAGCGTGACCTTGACGTCGACCACCGGGAATCCGGCGAGCACGCCGTTGGGCAGCGTCTCGCGCAGGCCCTTTTCGACCGCAGGAATGTATTCGCGCGGCACCGTGCCGCCCTTGATCGCGTCGACGAACTCGAAGCCCTTGCCGGCCGCCTGCGGCTCCATCTTGAGCCACACGTGCCCGTACTGCCCGCGGCCGCCCGACTGCTTGATGAACTTGCCTTCGACCTGCGACCGGCTTCTTGATCGCCTCGCGATAGGCCACTTGCGGCTTGCCGACGTTGGCTTCGACGCCGAATTCGCGCTTCATCCGGTCGACGATGATCTCGAGGTGCAGCTCGCCCATGCCGGAAATGATCGTCTGGCCCGATTCCTCGTCGCTGCGCACGCGAAACGACGGGTCTTCCTGCGCCAGGCGGTTGAGCGCGATGCCCATCTTTTCCTGGTCGGCCTTGGTCTTCGGCTCGACCGCCTGCGAGATCACCGGCTCGGGGAACTCCATCCGCTCGAGCATGATCACGTGCTGCGGTTCGCACAAGCGTTTCGCCGGTCGACGCTTCCTTCAGTCCCACCGCGGCGGCGATGTCGCCGGCGCACACTTCCTTGATTTCCTCGCGCTGGTTCGCGTGCATCTGCAGCAGTCGGCCGATGCGCTCCTTGCGTCCGCGGTTCGAGTTGTACACCGTGTCGCCGGAATTCAGGACGCCCGGAGTAGACGCGAATGAACGTCAGCTGGCCGACGTACGGGTCGGTCATGATCTTGAACGCCAGCGCCGCGAACGGCTCGCTGTCGGACGCCTTGCGGCTCGCCGGCCTGCCGCGATCGTCCTCGCCCTCGACCGGCTTGATGTCGACCGGCGACGGCATGTAGTCGATGACCGCGTCGAGCATCGCCTGCACGCCCTTGTTCTTGAACGCGCTGCCGCAGAGCATCGGCACGATCTCGTTCTTGATCGTGCGAATGCGCAGGCCGCGCTTGATGTCGGCGACAGAGAGGTCGTGGCCCTCGAGATACTTGTGCATCAGCTCGTCGTCGGCCTCCGCCGCGGCTTCGACCATCTTCTCGCGCCACTTCTTCGCTTCGTCGACCAGGTCGGCGCGGGATCTCGCGCAGCTCGTATTTCATGCCCTGCGTCGACTCGTCCCAGTAGATCGCCTTCATGATCACCAGATCGACGACGCCTTCGAATTTTTCCTCCGCGCCGATCGGAATCTGGATCGGAACCGGATTGCCCTTCAGCCGCGTCTTGATATGGTCGTAGGACTTGAAGAAGTCGGCGCCCTGGCGGTCCATCTTGTTGATGAACGCGAGCCGCGGAACCTTGTACTTGTTCGCCTGGCGCCAGACGGTCTCCGACTGCGGCTGCACGCCGGCGACCGCGTCGTACACCATGCAGGCACCGTCGAGCACGCGCATCGAGCGCTCGACCTCGATCGTGAAATCGACGTGACCAGGGGTGTCGATGATGTTGATGTGATGCTCGGGATGGTTGTTCTCCATCCCCTTCCAGAAGCACGTCGTCGCCGCGGACGTGATCGTTATGCCGCGCTCGCGCTCCTGCTCCATCCAGTCCATGACGGTCGCACCGTCGTGGACTTCGCCGATCTTGTGCGACACGCCGGTGTAGAAAAGGATGCGCTCGGTGGTCGTGGTCTTACCGGCATCAATGTGCGCACTGATGCCGATATTCCGATAGCGCTCGATGGGTGTCGTTCTTGCCACGTTGTCTCAATGCCTGAATGCCTGCGGGGAATCGCCACTCGGGTCCGCCGCCACTGGTTCATGTTGTCCGTCTAGAAGCGGAAGTGCGAGAAGGCCTTGTTCGCTTCGGCCATCCGATGCACTTCTTCGCGTTTCTTCACCGCGCCGCCGCGTCCTTCCGACGCTTCGAGCAGCTCGGCCGCCAGTCGCTGGCCCATCGACTTCTCGCCTCGCTTGCGCGCCGCCTCGCGCAGCCACCGCATCGCCAGCGCGACCCGGCGCACCGGACGGACTTCGACCGGGACCTGGAAATTCGCACCGCCGACGCGCCGGCTCTTCACTTCGACCATCGGCTTCGAGTTCGACAGCGCCTGGTTGAAGACTTCCAGCGGATCCTTGCCGCCCTTTTTGGCGATCGATTCGAACGCGCCGTAGACGATGCGTTCGGCGACCGATTTCTTGCCCTGGCTCATCAGCACGTTGACGAACTTCGCAACGTCGCTGTTCGAGTACTTCGGATCCGGCAGGATCTCGCGCTTGGGGACTTCTCTGCGTCGTGGCATAAGCTCTCGTTTCGTTCAGTCTTCAAGCCGCCTTGGGCTTCTTGGCGCCGTACTTGGAGCGGCTCTGCTTGCGATCCTTGACGCCGGCGGTGTCGAGCGCGCCGCGCACCATGTGATAGCGCACGCCGGGCAGGTCCTTGACGCGGCCGCCGCGGATCAGCACGACCGAGTGCTCCTGCAGGTTGTGACCTTCGCCGCCGATGTAGCTGATGACCTCGAAGCCGTTGGTCAGCCGCACCTTCGCGACCTTGCGCAGCGCGGAGTTGGGTTTCTTCGGCGTCGTCGTGTAGACGCGCGTGCAAACGCCGCGCTTCTGCGGGCTGCGCTTCAGCGCCGGCACCTTGCTCTTCGAAACCGGGGCCACGCGGCCCTTCCGCACCAGCTGATTGATCGTTGGCATGCTTTCGTTCCGATCGTTTTCCACCGCCCGGCCCGGACGCCGACAAGCGCGGCAAACCGTTTTCCGGACGCGATTTTTTGAAGCACATAAATCAAAGTGGCCTTAAGGCAAGTCTGCCTCAGGCCACCTTTCTCGCGCCTCGGCCGACATGGTCCCGATCAACGGGGCAATGCGGCCGGGTACGCGCGCCCCACCGGCACCCCGCCTTCAAGGCCAGGCCAAACCCCGGTGAGGGGCGAAAAGACCGTCAATTTTAAGGGCTTATGCTAGGTATGTCAACGTAGTCGACGAGGGCAAAGCCAAGGCGGGCGACTGCTCCAAACGCAAAAAAAGCCGGCGGATCGCTCCGCCGGCTCGATTGGTGCATTTGAACGATCAAGCAGCGTCGGCGCTGACCTCTGCTGCCGGTGTTTCGGCGACCGCGCCTTCGGGCAGGAAGCCCTCCGCCGCGCCGCCGGCCTTCTGCTTCTTGCGGGCGTTGTGGTACGCGAGGCCCGTTCCCGCCGGAATCAGCCGGCCGACGATGACGTTTTCCTTCAAGCCACGCAGCTCGTCCTTCTTGCCCATGATCGCGGCCTCGGTGAGCACTCGCGTCGTCTCCTGGAACGAAGCCGCCGAGATGAACGAATCGGTCGACAGCGACGCCTTGGTGATGCCCAGCAGCATGTGCTCGTAGGTCGCCGGCTGCTTGGCGTCCGGTCCGCCTTTGACGCCGCCGCGCTCGGCCACGCGATCGTTCTCGTCCAGCAGGTCCGAGCGCTCGACCTGCTCGCCCGGTGATGAACCGCGTGTCGCCTGCATCCTGCACCTGCACCCGCCGCAGCATCTGCCGCACGATCACTTCGATGTGCTTGTCGTTGATCTTCACGCCCTGCAGCCGGTAGACGTCCTGCACCTCGTCGGTGATGTAGCGCGCCAGCGCCTCGACGCCGAGCAGCCGCAGGATGTCGTGCGGATCGGCCGGTCCGTCGACGATCGACTCGCCCTTGTTCACCACCTGCCCGTCGTGCGCGGTGACGTGCTTGTCCTTCGGGATCAGGTACTCGTGCGCGACGCCGTCCAGATCGGTGATGACCAGGCGCTGCTTGCCCTTGGTGTCCTTGCCGAACGACACCGTGCCGGTGACTTCCGCCAGCATGCCGGCGTCCTTCGGCGAGCGCGCCTCGAACAGTTCGGCCACCCGCGGCAGGCCGCCGGTGATGTCGCGCGTCTTCGACGTTTCCTGCGGGATCCGCGCCAGCACTTCGCCGACGGTGACGTCCTGGCCGTCCTTGACGGTGATGATCGAGCCGAGCTGGAAGGTGATATTCACCGGCAGGTCGGACCCGGCGAGCTTCACTTCCTGTCCCTGCTCGTTCGAGCAGCTTCACCTGCGGACGCACGCCCTTGGCGGCAGCGCCGGCCGCGGCGCTTCGGATCGATGACGACGAGCGTCGACAGGCCGGTGACCTCGTCGACCTGCTTGGCGACGGTGACGCCTTCCTCGACGTTCTCGAACTTCACGCGACCCGCGTACTCGGTGATGATCGGACGCGAGGTCGCGTCCCACGACGCGAGCACCTTGCCCGCCTTCACCTGCTCGCCGTCCTTGACCAGCATCGTCGCGCCGTACGGCACCTTGTGGCGCTCGCGCTCGCGGCCGTTGTCGTCGTGGATCAGCACTTCGCCGGAGCGCGCGATGACGACCAGCTCGCCCTTGCCGTTGGTCACGTAGCGCATGACCGCCGAGAAGCGCACGATGCCCGCCGACTTGCTTTCGAGCTGGCGATGCCGCCGCGGTACGCGATGCCGCGCCGCCGATGTGGAACGTCCGCATCGTCAGCTGCGTGCCCGGTTCGCCGATCGACTGCGCGGCGATGACGCCGACCGCCTCGCCGACGTTGACCAGATGCCCGCGGCCCAGATCGCGGCCGTAGCAGGTCGCGCACAAGCCGTAGCGCGTGTCGCAGGTCAGCGGCGTGCGCACCTTGACTTCGTCGATGCCCAGCGCCTCGATCTGCTCGACCTCGTCTTCGGACAACAGCGTCGCCCGCGTGGTAGAGCGTTTCCTGCGTCTCGGGATTGACGACGTCGGCGGCGAGCGAGCGACCAAGGATGCGCTCGCGCAGCGCTTCGATCACTTCGCCGCCCTCGACCAGCGCCTTCATCGCGACACCATTGTTCGTGCCGCAGTCGTCCTCGGTCACCACCAGATCCTGCGTCACGTCGACCAGCCGGCGCGTCAGGTAGCCGGAGTTCGCCGTCTTCAACGCCGTGTCGGCCAGGCCCTTGCGCGCGCCGTGCGTCGAGATGAAGTACTGCAGCACGTTCAAGCCTTCACGGAAGTTCGCCGTGATCGGCGTCTCGATGATCGAGCCGTCGGGCTTCGCCATCAGGCCGCGCATGCCGGCCAGCTGGCGGATCTGCGCCGCCGAGCCGCGGGCGCCGGAATCAGCCATCATGTAGATCGAGTTGAACGATTCCTGCTTGACCATCTTGCCTTCGCGGTCCTTGACCTCCATGGTACCGAGCTGGCTCATCATCGCCTTGGCGATGTCGTCGCCCGCGCGGCCCCAGATGTCGACCACCTTGTTGTAGCGCTCGCCCTGCGTGACCAGGCCCGAGGTGTACTGCGCCTCGATTTCCTTCACTTCGCGCTCGGACTTCTCGATGATCGAATGCTTTTCCGCCGGGATCAGCATGTCATCGGCGGCGAATGAAATGCCGCCGCGTGTTGCCAGGCTGTATCCGGCCTGCATCAGCTGGTCGGCGAATATCACCGTCTCGCGCAGTCCGCAGCGGCGGAAGCTGCCGTTGATGATTTTCGAGATCTCCTTCTTCTTCAGCGGCCGGTTGATCGTGTCGAACGGCAATCCTGCCGGAAGGATCTCCGACAGCAGCGAGCGGCCGACGGTCGTTTCGTAGCGCGTGACCTTGTCGCTGCGCTCGCCGTCCACACCGACGACGACTTCCTTGATGCGGACGCTGATCTTGGCGTGCAGGTCGACCTGCCGTGTCTCGTAGGCTCGGGCGACTTCGGAGATGTCGGCGAAGAGCATGCCTTCGCCCTTGGCGCCGATCAGCTCGCGGGTCGCGTAGTACAGGCCCAGCACGATGTCCTGCGACGGCACGATGCAAGGCTCGCCGTTCGAGGGCAGCAGCACGTTGTTCGACGCCAGCATCAGCGTGCGCGCTTCCATCTGCGCTTCGAGCGACAGCGGCACGTGCACCGCCATCTGGTCGCCGTCGAAGTCGGCGTTGAACGCCGTGCAGACCAGCGGATGCAGCTGGATCGCCTTGCCTTCGATCAGCACCGGCTCGAACGCCTGGATACCCAGGCGGTGCAAGGTCGGCGCGCGATTCAGCATCACCGGATGCTCGCGGATGACTTCTTCCAGGATGTCCCAGACCACAGGCTCCTGGCTTTCGACCATCTTCTTCGCCGCCTTGATCGTCGTCGCCAGGCCCATCGTCTCGAGCTTGTTGAAGATGAACGGCTTGAAGAGCTCCAGTGCCATCAGCTTCGGCAGCCCGCATTGGTGCAGCTTGAGCTGCGGGCCGACGACGATCACCGAACGACCCGAGTAGTCGACGCGCTTGCCCAAGAGGTTCTGGCGGAAGCGTCCGCCCTTGCCCTTGATCATGTCGGCCAGCGACTTCAGCGGCCGCTTGTTGGCGCCGGTCATCGCCTTGCCGCGGCGGCCGTTGTCGAGCAGCGAGTCGACCGCCTCCTGCAGCATCCGCTTTTCGTTGCGCACGATGATGTCGGGCGCCTTGAGCTCGAGCAGCCGCTTCAACCGGTTGTTGCGGTTGATGACGCGGCGATAGAGATCGTTCAGGTCGGAGGTCGCGAAGCGGCCGCCGTCCAGCGGTACCAGCGGACGCAGCTCCGGCGGCAGCACCGGCAGCACTTCGAGAATCATCCATTCGGGCTTGATCCCCGATTTGTGGAACGCCTCGAGCACCTTGAGCCGCTTGGCTATCTTCTTGATCTTGGTGTCGGACCCGGTGGTCTCGAGCTCCTTGCGCAGCTTCTCGATCTCGGTGTTGACCTCGAGCGAGCGCAGCAGCTCGCGGATGCCCTCGGCGCCCATGCTGGCCGAGAAATCGTCGGCATACTGCTCGACCTTGGCGAGGTAATCGTCCTCGGTCAGCAGCTGGCCGCGGTTGAGCGGCGTCATCCCGGGTTCGGTGACGACGTACGCCTCGAAATAGAGCACCCGCTCGATGTCGCGCAAGGTCATGTCGAGCACCATCCCCATGCGCGAGGGCAGGCTCTTCAGGAACCAGATGTGCGCGACGGGGCTGGCGAGCTCGATATGACCCATGCGCTCGCGGCGCACCTTGGCCAGCGTCACTTCGACGCCGCACTTTTCGCAGATCACCCCGCGGTGCTTCAGCCGCTTGTACTTGCCGCACAGGCACTCGTAGTCCTTGACCGGCCCGAAGATCTTGGCGCAAAAGAGACCGTCACGCTCGGGCTTGAACGTGCGGTAGTTGATCGTCTCCGGCTTCTTGACTTCGCCGTACGACCACGAGCGGATCTTTTCCGGCGAGGCAAGCCCGGTCTTGATCGCGTCGAACTCTTCTTCCTGGGTAACCTGCTTGAACAGGTCGAGCAATGCTTTCATGCGTTACTCCCGAAAATTCCGTGTCCGAGCTGCAACTGTGCCAATCTCTTGAGCATCGATGCCGGGCGCCGCTGCATCAGTAGCGCTCCAGATCGATGTCGATCGCCAGCGAGCGGATTTCCTTCACCAGCACGTTGAACGACTCCGGCATCCCGGCTTCGATCTTGTGCTCGCCCTTGACGATGTTCTCGTAGACCTTGGTCCGGCCGTTGACGTCGTCCGACTTGACCGTCAGCATCTCCTGCAGCGTGTACGCGGCGCCATAGGCCTCGAGCGCCCACACTTCCATCTCGCCGAAACGCTGGCCGCCGAACTGCGCCTTGCCGCCTAGCGGCTGCTGCGTGACCAGGCTGTACGGCCCGGTCGAGCGCGCGTGCATCTTGTCGTCGACCAGGTGGTGCAGCTTCAGCACGTGCATGTAGCCGACGGTGACCTGGCGGTCGAACGCCTCGCCGGTGCGCCCGTCATGCAAGGTCACCTGTCCCGAACGCGGCAGGCCGGCGAGCTCGAGCATGTTCTTGATCTCGGCTTCGGTCGCGCCGTCGAAGACCGGCGTCGCGAACGGCACACCATCGGTCAGGTTGCCGGCCAGCTGGATGATTTCCTGATCGTCGAGCGAGTCGAGGTCCTCGGGCTTGCCGGTGCCGTTGTAGATCTTGGTCAGAAACTTGCGCACCTCGCCGGCGTTCGCCTGCGCCTTCAGCATGTCGCCGATGCGGTGCCCCAGCCCCTTCGCGGCCCAGCCGAGGTGAACTTCGAGAATCTGGCCGACGTTCATCCGCGACGGCACGCCGAGCGGATTCAACACGATGTCGACCGGCGTTCCATCGGCCATGTAGGGCATGTCCTCGACCGGGACAATCTTCGACACCACGCCCTTGTTGCCATGCCGGCCGGCCATCTTGTCGCCCGGCTGCAGGCGGCGCTTGACGGCGACGTAGACCTTGACCATTTTCTGCACGCCCGGCGGCAATTCGTCGCCCTGCGTCAGCTTCTTCTTCTTGGCCTCGAACGCCTGGTCGAACTGCACACGCGTCTGCGCGATCGAATCCTTCATCGCCTCGAGCTGGCGCGCCGCTTCCTCGTTGGCGAGACGAATGTCGAACCAGTCGTGGCGGTTGGTGCCCTCGAGATAGTCCTTGGTCAGTCGCGTGCCCTTGGCCAGCCGCTTCGGGCCGCCGTTCGCGGTCTTGCCGAGCAATAGCTTCTCGATCCGCGCGAAGGCGTCGTTCTCGACGATCCGCACCTGGTCGTTCAGGTCCTTGCGATAGCCCTTGAGCTCGTCGTCGATGATCTGCGCCGCCCGCTTGTCGCGCTCGATGCCTTCGCGCGTGAAGACCTGGACGTCGATCACCGTGCCCGAGATGCCGGAAGGCACGCGCAAGCTGGTGTCCTTCACGTCGGAGGCCTTCTCGCCGAAGATCGCACGCAGCAGCTTCTCTTCCGGCGTCAGCTGCGTTTCGCCTTTCGGCGTCACCTTGCCCACCAGAACATCTCCCGCCTCCACTTCGGCGCCGATGTAGACAATGCCGGACTCGTCGAGGCGGCCGAGCTGGGCCTCGCCCAGACTCGAGATGTCGCGGGTGATCTCCTCGGGGCCGAGCTTGGTGTCGCGCGCGACGACCGAGAGCTCCTCGATGTGGATCGACGTGTAGCGGTCGTTGCCGACGACGCGCTCCGAGATCAGGATCGAGTCTTCGTAGTTGTAGCCGTTCCACGGCATGAACGCGACCAGCATGTTCTGGCCGAGCGCCAGCTCACCCATGTCGGTCGAGGCGCCGTCGGCGATGACGTCGCCCTTGGCGATGACCTCGCCCACCTTGACCAGCGGCCGCTGATTGATGTTGGTGTTCTGGTTGCTGCGCGTGTACTTGGTGAGATTGTAGATGTCGACGCCGACTTCGCCGGCCGCCGTTTCCGCATCGTGCACGCGCACGACCATCCGGTTGGCATCGACGTAATCGACCTTGCCGCCGCGGCGCGCGAGCACCGCGGTTCCCGAGTCGACGGCAGCCGTGCGCTCGACGCCGGTGCCCACCAGCGGCTTCTCGGCGCGCAGGCACGGCACCGCCTGCCGCTGCATGTTCGATCCCATCAGCGCGCGGTTGGCGTCGTCGTGCTCGAGGAACGGGATCAGCGACGCCGCGACCGAGACGATCTGCGCCGGCGCCACGTCCATGAACTGGACCTTGTCGGCCGTCGAGAGCATGAACTCGTTCTTGCAGCGGCACGAGACCAGCTCGTCCTTGAGCTTCCCGTTCTTGTCGAGCTGGGCGTTGGCCTGCGCGATCACGAAGGCGCCTTCCTCGATCGCCGACAGATAATGAATCTCATCGGTAACCTTGCCGTGCACGACCTTGCGATACGGCGTCTCGAGGAAGCCGTATTCGTTGGTGCGGGCATACAAGGCCAGCGAGTTGATCAGGCCGATGTTCGGGCCTTCCGGCGTCTCGATCGGGCAGACGCGGCCGTAGTGCGTCGGATGCACGTCGCGCACCTCGAAGCCGGCGCGTTCGCGCGTCAGTCCGCCCGGACCCAGCGCCGACACGCGACGCTTGTGGGTGATCTCGGACAGCGGATTGGTCTGGTCCATGAACTGCGACAACTGCGACGAGCCGAAGAACTCCTTGATCGCCGCCGAAATCGGCTTGGCGTTGATCAGGTCGTGCGGCAGCAGGTTTTCGCTCTCGGCCTGTCCGAGTCGCTCCTTGACCGCACGCTCGACGCGCACCAGGCCCGACCGGAACTGGTTTTCGGCGAGCTCGCCGACCGAGCGGACGCGACGGTTGCCCAGATGGTCGATGTCGTCGATTTCGCCGCGGCCGTTGCGCAGCTCCACCAGGATCCTGATGACCGCGATCACGTCCTCGCTGGTCAGCGTGCCCGGTCCCGTCAGCTCGCTGCGACCGACGCGCCGGTTGAATTTCATCCGCCCGACCGGTGAGAGGTCGTAACGCTCTTCGGAAAAGAACAGCCCGTGGAACAGCGCTTCGACCGCGTCTTCGGTTGGCGGCTCGCCGGGCCGCATCATGCGGTAGATCGCGACGCGCGCAGCCGTCTGGTCGGGCGTGTCGTCCATCTTGAGCGTCTGCGCGATGTACGGGCCCTGGTCGAGGTCGTTCACGTAGATCGTGTGGATCTTCGCCACGTTGGCGTCGAGCAGCTTGGCCAAGAGCTCGTCGGTGATCTCGTCGTTGGCCGACGCGAGGATCTCGCCGGTGTCCTTGTTGATCACGTTCTCGCCGAGGTTGCGGCCGACCAGGTAGTCGTTCGGGACCGCGATTTTCTTGACGCCGCCGTCGGCGAGATCACGTATGTGGCGAGCGGTGATGCGCTTGTCCTTCTGGACCAGCACCTTGCCGTCCTTGCCGTGCAGGTCGAACTTGGCCACCTCGCCGCGCAAGCGCTCCGGGACCAGGTCCATCTGCGAGCCCTTCTTGGCCAGGTGGAACGTGTCGAAGGCGAAGAACTGCTTGAGGATGTCCTCGTTGGAGAGCCCGATCGCCTTGAGCAAGGTCGTCACCGGCATCTTGCGCCGACGGTCGACGCGGAAATACAGGAAATCCTTCGGATCGAACTCGAAGTCGAGCCACGACCCGCGGTACGGGATCACCCGAGCCGAAAAGAGGAGCTTGCCCGAGCTGTGCGTCTTGCCGCGGTCGTGCTCGAAGAACACGCCCGGCGAGCGGTGCAGCTGCGAGACGATCACGCGCTCGGTGCCGTTGATGACGAACGAGCCGTTGTTCGTCATCAGCGGGATTTCGCCCATGTAGACTTCCTGCTCCTTGACTTCCTTGACGGTCTCCTTCGGCGCTTCCTTGTCCATCAGGATCAGGCGCACCTTGGCCCGCAGCGCCGAGCAATAAGTAAGACCGCGCTGCTGGCATTCGGTGACATCGAAGGCCGGCGGCAGCAGCGAATAGCCGACGAATTCCAGCCTGGCGTTGCCCGAGTGGCTGGAGATCGGGAAGATCGACGTGAACGCGGCCTGCAGGCCCTCGTTCTTGCGCGCTTCCATCGGTGTCAGCTCCTGCAGGAATGCGCGGTACGAATTGAGCTGCGTCTCCAGAAGAAACGGCACCGGCAACACGCTCGCGCGCTTGGCGAAGCTCTTGCGGATACGTTTCTTTTCGGTAAACGAATACTGAGCCATGGGCCTTGACCTCTCGGACGATCTTCCGGGCGCGCGCCGGCGACAGCCGGAATTGGCTGGCGCGTCACCCGTGGTTCATCGACTGATGCGGGGCATTGCGCCCCTTGGGATGGTGGTTGGCCACTACCAACCGCTGGCGGACGACGGCCCGTTGCTGCACCGTCCGACCAAACCTGTCTTCTGCAGTCGGTTCAGAAGACGAAGATAAGCAAGCCTATATGCGGCCGCCTCGGTGGCTTTCAAGAGGCGGCTTGCGACTCACTTGTCTTCGGCCTCTGGGGGCGCTTTTTTGCACTCCCCGAAGCGAAGGCGATGGGCCCGGATTTACCCGAACCCACCGCTCCTGCTTGCATCATGTTTCAGAGCGGACCCGGTTTTGCGTCATTCCCCGCTATAGTTGCCGGTGCGCTCGCGTTACTTAATCTCTGCCTTGCCGCCGGCGTCATCCAGCTTCTTTTTGGCAGCTTCGGCGTCGGCCTTGTTGATGCCTTCCTTGACCGCCTTCGGCGCGCCGTCGACCAGGTCCTTGGCTTCTTTGAGCCCGAGCCCGGTTATTTCGCGAACCGCCTTGATCACGTTGACCTTGTTGTCGCCGATCGCCGTCAGCATGACGGTGAACTCGGTCTGTTCTTCGGCGGCGGGGGCCGCCGCAGCGGCGGCGGGTGCGGCGGCTGCCACGGCTGCGGCAGCCGACACGCCAAACTTCTCTTCCATCGCCTTGATCAGCTCGGAGAGCTCCAGCACGGTCATCGACGCGATCTTGTCGAGGATTTCCACTTGTTGAACAGCCATTTCGTTCTCCTGAATCGTAAGGTTGAATATTCGGTAGTCGTCGCGTGGCGCGCGGTGGCGTTTAACCCGCTGCCTTGGCGTCTCGCACTGCCGCGAGCGTCCGCACGAACTTGCCCGGAACTTCGTTCATCGTCCGGACCAGCTTGACCATCGGCGCCTGCATGGTGCCGAGGAGCCTGGCGATCAGTTCCTCACGCGAAGGCAGCGCAGCCAGTGCGGAGATCTCCTTGGCCGACATCAGCTGCCCGGGCATTGCACCGCCCGCAATGACGAATTTCTCGTTGCCCTTGGCGAAATCGCTCAGCACCTTGGCCACGGCAACCGGATCGGGGCCGATACCGTACGCCAGCGGACCGACCATCTTGTCGGCCAGCGTGGCGAAAGGCGTGTCGACCACGGCCCGGCGCACCAGGGTGTTTTTCACGACCCGGAAAAATACGCCGGACGCCCGTGCCTTGGCCCGCAGCTGCGTCATCGCCGCGACCGCCATGCCGCGGTTCTCGGCCAGGACAATCGCTTGCGCGCCGGAGATCTGCTTCGCCATTTCGGCGACTACCGTTTGCTTCTGCTCCAGATTAAGACCCAAGGTCTACCTCCTTCATGTCGGAACCCGGGCAGCGAATCCGCCCTGATTCCATGCCGCCTGAATCTCCAGACGGTTCCCACGGTGACCTTACGTCAGGAAAATCCTGTCTTCGGGGCACCATCTGCGCCGGATCAAGCCTCTTGGTCGGCCTCGGGAATCTCAAGACCCGCATGCCAGCCTGTCGACCTGTTTTAAGCCTTCGCTCCTGCGGTCTTTGACGGCGCGCTGCTCGACAACCGGGTCTTAAAAATCCAACCCGGCAGTCGAACCGGCGTTCCCTCAAATTCGTTTCGTGCTGTACTCCTATGACCGATCGCTGCCGCAGCTACGCGTGCGTCTGCTGCTGCCCGAACACCGACGAGTCGACCCGCACGCCCGCACCCATCGTGCTCGAAAGACTGATCTTTTTCAGATAAATCCCCTTGGTGCCTTGCGGCCTCGACTTGTTCAGCGCCTCGATCAGCGCCATCAGATTCGTCTTGAGCTGATCGGGCGTGAACGACGCGCGTCCGATCGTGCATTGGATGATGCCCGCCTTGTCGGTGCGGTACTGGACCTGACCGGCCTTGGCGTTCTTGACCGCCTGGCCCACGTCCGCAGACACCGTGCCGACCTTCGGGTTCGGCATCAGGCCGCGCGGGCCCAGGATCTGGCCGAGCTGGCCGACCACCTTCATCGCATCCGGCGTCGCGATCACGACGTCGAAATCCATGAAGCCTTCCTTGACCTTGGCCGCGAGATCGTCGAAACCGACGATATCGGCGCCCGCTTCGGTGGCGATCTTGGCCTTGTCACCCTGTGCGAACACGGCGACGCGGACTTTCTTGCCGGTGCCGGCAGGCAGCACGACCGAACCGCGCACCGTCTGGTCCGACTTCTTGGCATCGACGCCCAGGTTGACTGCGACATCGACCGACTCGTCGAATTTGGCCGTCGCGGTTTCCTTGACGAGCTTCAGCGCTTCGTCGAGCGGATATGATTTCACGTGATCGATTTTCGCGCGCACCACCTTCATGCGCTTGGAAAGGCGGGGGGTGTCCTTGTTCGCTGTCGTCGCCATGATCACTTCACCCCTTCGACGGTGATGCCCATGCTGCGGGCGCTTCCCGCGATCGTCCGCACGGCGGCGTCGAGATCGCTCGCCGTGAGATCGGGCGTCTTCATTTTCGCGATCTCCTCGGCCTGCGCCCGGGTGAGCCTGCCGACCTTGTCGGTGTGCGGCTTGGGGCTGCCCTTGTCGACTTTCGCCGCCTTCTTGATCAGCACCGTCGCCGGCGGCGTCTTCATCACGAAGGTGAAGCTCTTGTCGGCGAACGCCGTGATCACCACCGGAATCGGCAGACCGGCTTCCAGCTTCTGCGTCTGCGCATTGAACGCCTTGCAGAACTCCATGATGTTCAGTCCGCGCTGGCCGAGCGCCGGCCCGATCGGCGGGCTCGGGTTGGCCTTGCCCGCCGGCACCTGCAATTTGATGTAACCGATGATCTTCTTTGCCATTGCCTACTCCTTGGTGGGTGCTAGCGGACGCAACTCGCGCCCTCCCCGTTCATCAAGCCTTCTCGACTTGCGAGAAGTCGAGCTCCACCGGCGTCGAACGACCGAAAATCGTGACCGACACCCGCAGCTTGCTCTTCTCGTAGTTCACGTCCTCCACGTTGCCGTGAAAGTCGGTGAACGGCCCTTCCTTGACTCGAACCGCCTCGCCCATTTCGAACAGCACTTTCGGTCGCGGTTTTTCGACGCCTTCCTGCACCTGCCGCAAAATCGCGTCGACTTCCTTCTGCGTGATCGGCGTCGGCTTGTTCGCCGTGCCGCCGACGAAACCGGTCACCTTCGGCGTGCTCTTCACCAGGTGCCAGGTGTCGTCGGTCATTTCCATCTCGACCAGCACGTAGCCGGGAAAGAACTTGCGCTCGGAGATCGCCTTGGCGCCGTTTTTCATTTCGACGACTTCCTCGACCGGCACCAGGATCTTGCCGAACTGATCGCCCAGCTCCGAGCGCTTGATGCGCTCGGTCAGCGCCCGCTGAACGCTTTTCTCGAAACCCGAGTAGGCATGCACGACGAACCATTTCTTGTCGCTCATCCCTCACTCCGTCCGGTCGCCAACTTGACCATCCACGCCAGCGACGAATCGACCGCGAACAGGAAAATCGCCATGACGACGACAAAGGCGAAAACGATCAGCGTCGTCTGCAGCGTTTCCTTGCGCGTCGGCCATGAGACCTTCGCCGCCTCGGCCCAGGCCTCCTGGCCGAAGGCGAACAGCTGCCTGCCCGGCTCGCTGAGCCAGGCGACGCCGGCTGCCGCCAGCAGGCCGGCGAGGACCATCAGCACCCGCAGCACCGGCGCCATGTCGGCGAAGTAGTAGAAGCCCCACACTCCGGCGACCACCAGCGCCGCCGCCGCGGCCAATTTGATCTTGTCCAGCATCGTTGCCTTTGGTGATGACACAATTCCACGGCCCGCGTTCAACCCGGCACCGGCCGCCGGTGCCCATCTTTTGCGACGTTCATCCGTCGCCATCCATCGCCTTGCTCCGCCGCCGCTTTCCGGTGGCAGGCCAGGAGGGAATCGAACCCCCAACCTGCGGTTTTGGAGACCGCCGCTCTGCCAATTGAGCTACTGGCCTATTTGGTTATTCGAGCACCTTGGCCACGACGCCGGCGCCGACGGTGCGGCCGCCTTCGCGGATCGCAAAGCGCAAGCCCTCTTCCATCGCAATCGGCGCAATCAGGGTCACCGTCATCTGGATGTTGTCCCCAGGCATCACCATCTCCGTCCCCGCCGGCAGCTCCACACTCCCGGTCACGTCCGTGGTCCGGAAGTAAAACTGCGGCCGGTATCCCGGGAAGAACGGCGTATGCCTGCCCGCCTTCTTCCTTGGACAGGATGTACACCTCGCAGCTGAACTTGGTGTGCGGCGTGATGCTCCCAGGCTTGGCCAGCACCTGACCCCGCTCCACCTCTTCCCGCTTGGTGCCCCGCAGCAGCACCCCGACGTTGTCCCCCGCCTGCCCCTGGTCTAAGAGCTTCCTGAACATCTCCACCCCGGTGCACACCGTCTTCAGCGTGGGTTTGAGACCGACGATCTCCAGCTCCTCCCCCACCTTCACCACCCCGCGCTCCACCCGACCGGTCACCACCGTCCCCCGGCCGCTGATCGAGAACACGTCTTCCACCGGCATCAGAAACGGCCCGTCGATCAGCCGCTTCGGCTGCGGAATATAGGTGTCCAGCGCATCCGCCAGCCGGTCGATGCAAGCCTCCCCCAGATCGCTCTTGTCCCCTTCCAGCGCCAGCTTCGCACTGCCGATCACGATCGGGATCTTGTCCCCGGGAAACTCGTACTTGCTCAATAGCTCCCGCACCTCGAGCTCGACCAGCTCCAGAAGCTCCTTGTCATCGACCATGTCGGCCTTGTTCAGGAACACCACGATGTAGGGCACCCCCACCTGCCGCGCCAGCAGGATGTGCTCCCGCGTCTGCGGCATCGGACCATCGGCCGCGCTCACCACCAAAATCGCCCCGTCCATCTGCGCCGCACCGGTGATCATGTTCTTGATGTAGTCCGCGTGCCCAGGACAGTCCACATGCGCGTAGTGCCGGTTCTTCGTCTCGTATTCCACGTGCGCCGTGTTGATCGTGATCCCCCGCGCCTTCTCTTCCGGCGCGTTGTCGATCTGGTCGTACGCCTTCGCCTCCCCACCAAACTTCTTCGACAGCACCAAGGTCAGCGCCGCCGTCAGCGTCGTCTTCCCATGATCAACGTGCCCGATCGTCCCCACGTTCACGTGCGGCTTCTTCCGCTCAAACTTGCCCTTGGCCATGATTGCTGCTCCTTGCGATGTCGATGCGTGCGCCCGCCGATGCGACTATTTTTTCCGCGTACAGTCCGTGGTGCCCATGGAGCGGATTGAACGCTCGACCTCTCCCTTACCAAGGGAGTGCTCTACCACTGAGCTACATGGGCGCGCTTGCTGCCCTTCGAGCGACCCCGCCCATGCGAGCTGCCGCGAATGCCGTCGAACCGCTCCTTGCCGAACAAATGATGAAAAAGGGCAAATTCTGGAGCGGGTGAAGGGAATCGAACCCTCGTCATAAGCTTGGAAGGCTTCTGCTCTACCATTGAGCTACACCCGCGGTTCGGGATAAGAATTCAGAAGTTGAAAACCCGAAAATCCCCGCTCCGCCCGCGCCCAAGCCCACATCAATTTCTGTCGTCCGTCTTCTGACCCCTGAATTCTTCATTGGTGGAGGGGGAAGGATTCGAACCTTCGAAGGCAGAGCCGGCAGATTTACAGTCTGCTCCCTTTGACCGCTCGGGAACCCCTCCGTCGAAACCGGGAAACCGCATAGTCTAGCAATTTCCATTCCCAAGTGTCAAACCAGTGCCCGTTTTGTCCGGATTACTGCGCGCTGCAGCGGCGCTAGCGACCTCGTGCTTGCGTAGAATCCAGCGGATGCACTACGACTACATCATCGTGGGCGCGGGATCGGCCGGCTGTGTGCTCGCCGATCGACTGAGCGCCGACGGACGCTACACGGTGTTGCTGCTCGAGGCGGGACCGCCGGATTCCTATCCGTGGATTCATGTGCCGATCGGATACGCGAAGACGATGTTCGACCCGCGCTTCAACTGGTGCTTTCACACCGAGCCCGATCCCGGCATGAACGGCCGGAAGATCTACTGGCCGCGCGGCAAGACGCTCGGCGGCTCGAGTTCGATCAACGGACTGATCTATGTGCGCGGCCAGCGCGAAGACTACGACCGCTGGGCGGCCGCAGGCAACGCCGGCTGGAGCTACGACGAGGTGCTGCCCTACTTCAAGCGGCTCGAGCATGCGGTCGGCGGCGATGCGGCATACCACGGCCGCGACGGGCCGCTCTGGTGCTCGCCGATCCGGCGCAGGCACGAGCTGATCGACGCGGTCATCGCCGGCGCGGGCGAGCTCGGCATCGCGCGCAACGACGATTTCAACGGAGCAACGCAGGAAGGCGCGGGCTATTATCATCTGTCGACACGGCGTGGTTGGCGCTGCAGCGCCGCCGTCGCCTACCTGAAGCCGGCGCGGCAGCGCCGTAATCTCCACGTCGAAACCGGCGCGCAGGTGACCCGGATCACATTCGACCGGCTGCGCGCCAGCGGCGTCAGGTATCGCCAGCGCGGCGCGTCGCACACAGCGGTCGCGCGGCGCGAAATCCTGCTCTGCGCCGGCGCGCTGCAGACGCCGCAGCTGCTGCAGCTCTCCGGGGTCGGGCCTTCGGAACTGTTGACAACCTTCGGGATTCCGGTCGTGCACGAGCTCGCCGGCGTCGGCGAGAATCTGCAGGACCACCTTCAGGCGCGCGTCATTTACGAATGCACGAAGCCGATCACCACCAATGACGATCTGGCGAGCTTCTGGCGCACGATAGTCATGGGTATCGATTATCTGTTCACCCGCGACGGCCCGATGGCCGTCGGCATCAACCAGGGCGGAATATTCGCGCGCGTGCGTCCGGGCGCGACCGCGCCGGACGTGCAGTTCCATATCGCGACCTTGTCGTCCGACATGGCAGGCTCGCCGACGCATGCCTTCTCCGGGTTCACGATGTCGGTATGCCAGTTGCGGCCGCAATCGCGCGGATTCGTCCGCATTCGCTCGGCCGAGCCGCTCGCCGCGCCGGCGATGCAGCCGAACTACCTTTCGACGTCCGACGACCGCGACACCCTGATCGCCGGCATCCGGCTGGCGAGGCGGCTGGCGACGACCGGTGCGCTGGCGCCTTACGTCAAGAGCGAATACCGGCCCGGTTCTGCAGCGCAATCGGATGCCGATCTGCTGGAGTTCGCCCGGGACACCAGCGGAACGATCTTTCATCCCAGCGGCACCTGCAAAATGGGCGCTGCCGCCGACCCGTTGGCGGTAGTCGACAGCGAGTTGCGCGTGCGCGGGCTCGACGGCCTGCGCGTGGTCGATTGCAGCATCATGCCGACTGTGACGTCGGGCAATACCAACGTGCCGGTCATCATGATCGCCGAAAAGGCCGCCGACATGATCCTGCGCGACGCCTCGGGGGGCGCAGAAACAGACATGCAAAAGGAGCTTCGATGAGCTGCTGCCACACCGACTTTGCGCTGAGCGCAGACAGCGACAAGGCGTTCACCGTCGGGATGCCGACGTTCACCTTCGGCGCCGGTTGCCTGGGCGAAGCGGGCGCGCACGCGCAGGACCTGGGACTCAAGCGGGTCGCGCTGTTCACCGACAAGACGCTTAGGAGCTCCGAGCACCTGGCGACGGTGCTGGACTCACTCTCCGCCGCGAACATCGATGTGGCGATCTACGACGAGGTGACGATCGAGCCGACGACGGCGTCATTCCAGGCAGCGTCGCGTTTCGCCGCCGAGGGCGAATTCGATGGCTACGTGTCGGTCGGCGGCGGCTCGGTGCTCGACACCTGCAAGGCGGCGAACCTGTACGCAACGTATCCGGCCGAATTCATGACCTACGTCAACGCGCCGATCGGTGCCGGACAGCGTGTGCCCGGCGCGCTGCGACCGCATATCGCCTGCCCGACCACGTCGGGCACCGGCTCCGAGATGACCGGTATTTCGATTTTCAACCTGACCGAAATCAACGCCAAGACCGGTATCATCTCGCGCCGCCTGATTCCGACCGTCGCCCTGATCGATCCGAACGTTACGCGGACCCTGCCGCGGAATGTCGTCGCGTCCAGCGGCTTCGACTGCATGAGCCACGCGCTCGAGTCGCTGACCGCGCGCGCATGGCCGCGGCGGCTGAATCCGGCGCGCGGCGCGAGCCGGCCGGTGTCTCAGGGAGCGAATCCGTTTTCCGATGGGCTGGCGTCCGAAGCGCTGCGCGCGGTCGGCAAGTTCCTGGTGCGCGCGGTCAGCGATGCGGCCGACATCGAGGCGCGCACCGAAATGATGTACGCGGCGATGCAGGCGGGAATCGCATTCAACGCCGCGGGCTGCCATCTGCCGCACGGATTGTCGTACGCGGTCTCCGGGCTCGCGCGCGATTTCCACGTGCCCGGTTACCCGGCCGGCAAGACGCTGGTCCCGCACGGCATGGCGGTAGTGCTCAACAATCCGTCGGTCTGGCGTTATACCGCACCTTCGTGCCCGGAGCGGCATTTGCGCGCGGCGAGCTGCCTCGGCGCCGACACCCAGGGCGCCGGTCCTGCCGACGCGGGTGAAGCGCTGGCCGGCCGCGTGGTCGAGCTGATGCGCGCCGCGGACATGCCGAACGGCCTGGCGGCGCTCGGATTCGGCGCCGCCGACGTCGATGCGCTGGCGACCGGCGCCGAGCCGCAATACCGGGTGATACGCAACGCGCCGAAAGATGTGTCGCGGGACGACCTGAAGGGCCTCTTTAGCGCAGCGATGACATATTGGTAGTTTCTGTCGGGTCGGTTCTCGAAACATCCTGGTCGACGTGAACCCTTCGCGCCGGAAGCCGCGCCGTGAAGCGGCTGCCGCGCTCGGGCTCGCTCTCGATCGTGAGCTCTCCCTGGTGGCGGATCAGCACGTGCTTGACGATCGCGAGTCCCAGCCCCGTGCCTCCGGTCGCGCGCGAGCGGCTGCGGTCGACCCGGTAGAAACGCTCGGTCAGACGCGGTACGTCTTCGGCCGCGATGCCGATCCCGTTGTCGCTGACGCTGAATTCGCCCCCGTCCGCACCCGCGCGCCAGTCCAGCGCGATGCGGCCGCCGTCGGGCGTGTATCGCACCGCATTGCTGATCAGGTTGGCGAATGCGCTCGCCAGCTCATCCCGGCTGCCGCAGATCGTCGCCGGCGCAGCCATCGTCAGCGCGATTTCATGCCTGCCGGCCGACAGCGACTCCGCGTCGGCCAAGAGCGTGCGCAACAGCGGGACGACTGCGAATTCGGTCTCGCGCAGCGGGCTTTCTTCGCTCTCCAGCGCCGACAGCGTGAGAAGGTCGTCGACCAGTCGCTGCATGCTTTTCGCCTGGTCGGCCATCAAGGCAAGACAGCGCTTGCGCTGAGCCTCGTCCAGCGGGACGTCGGCCAGCGTCTCGACAAAGCCAAGAAGCACTGTCAGCGGGGTCTTCAGTTCGTGCGACACATTGGCGATGAAGTCGCGCCGGACACGCGCCACCGCTTCGAGACGCGTGATGTCTCGGCTCATCAGCAGCTTTTCCTCGACGCCGAACGGGACAATCTGCAACGACAAGGTCAGCGCTTCGCGCGTTGACTGCAGCACAAGCGGTTCGCCCGTCTCGCCGCCGGCGAGGTAGTGCACGAACGCCGGCTGGCGCACAAGGTTGACGATGGGCGCGCCGCGATCGCGCCGGCTGTCGATGCCCAGATGCCTTTCGGCTCGGGAGTTCGCCCACTCGATACGGTTGTCGCCGTCGAGAACGACGACCCCTTCTGGCATCGCCTCGGCTCCGCTTTCGAAGCGTTCGAGCGCGAGTCTCAAGTCGCGCTGCCTGGCGGAACGCAGGCGCATCCTGCGATAGAGCGCGCTGAAAGCCTGGCCCCACGCGCCTCGGCCCTCCGGCACTTGTGCATCGATCGGCCCCGCAGCCCAGCGAAGCAGCCGATCGAGATGGAACAGATGCCACCCGACAACCGCGATCGCGCCGACGGCGAGCACGCCGCAAGCGGCAACCATTCCGCCCGAAAGGCCGGCAACCAGCGCTGCCAGCGCGAGCAGCGCCAGGGCAGCGACACCGCTCAGCCAGACCGGGCTCATCGTTGCCTGCGCCGCGTCGACCGACCGCTGCTCGAGGTCACGCTACGGACGCTTGGCGGCGGCAAGCCGGTAGCCGGTGCCGCGCACGGTCTCAATCATGTGCTCCTGCCGGTGCGGCCCGAGGGCGAGTCGCAGCCGGCGAATGTGGACATCGACCGTGCGCTCCTCGATGTAGACGTGATCGCCCCAGACCTGATCGAGAAGCTGCGTGCGCGTGTGCACGCGATCCGGGCGCGCCATCAGGAACCTGAGCAGGCGGAATTCGGTCGGCCCGAGATCGACCGGCGCCCCGGCGGCGGTGACGCGATGCGCAGCAGGGTCGAGCTGCAAGGCGCCGATCGAGAGCATCTCCTGCGCGGCTTCCGGTGCGCGCCGGCGCAACACCGACTTGATCCGCGCCTGCAGCTCGCGCGGCGAAAACGGCTTGGTCACGTAGTCGTCAACCCAGGCTTCGAGGCCGGCGATTCGGTCCGTTTCGTCTCCGCGCGCGGTCAGCATGATGATCGGCAGCTCGCGCGTGCGGGGATCGCCACGCAGCGCACGCGCCAGCGCCAGTCCGGACTGCCCGGGCAGCATCCAGTCGAGCAGCACCAGGTCGGGCAACGCGCGCCGGATTTCCGCCTGCGCGCTTTCGGCGTCGGCGACCGCGTGCACGACGAAGCCGGCGTCGCCCAGAGACAGCCGCAAAAGCTCCTGGATCGCCGGCTCGTCCTCGACGACCAGGATCGAGGTGCTCATGCCCGATGCGGCCATCGTCTCATTCCGCGACCTCGGCGCGAATCTGCTCGGCGGTCGCATGGCGGACGTCCTTGCCCCTGACGGCCTGGACGACGTTCTCGGCCACGTTCTTGGCGTGATCGCCGATGCGCTCGATCGACTTGGCGATGAAGACGATCTCCAATGCGGCGCTGATCGTGCGCGGGTCCTCCATCATGTAGCTGATCAGCTGGCGGAGGATCGAAAGGAACGCGGAGTCGATCGCCTCGTCGTCGCTGACGACCTGCGCGGCGGCCTTGACGTCGAGCCGGGCGAACGCGTCCAGCGCGAGTTGCAGATTGCTCTCCGCGAGCTCGGCGGCACGGGTGATCTCGTGAAAGCGGACATTCGACAATCGCTCCGGCCGCTGCATCTGCTGCGCCTTGTAGGCGATTTTCTTGATCTCATCGCCGATCCGCTCCAGTTCGTTGACGATTTTCACCACCGTCAGCACCATGCGAAGGTCGATCGCCGCAGGCTGACGCTTGGCGATGATCTGGCTGCATTGCTGGTCGATGCTGACCTGCATCTGGTTGATCGCCCGCTCGTCGGCCGCGACCGAGGCGATCAGGTCGCTGTCCGGATGCTTGAGCGCATCGATCGCGCGCGTGAGCTGTGTCTCGACCAGCCCTCCCATCGCCAGCACGCCCGAGCGTATTTCCTCCATCTCGGCGTCGAATTGCTTGTGCGTATGATCGCTCATTGCTTCCCCGCCTTTCGCCTGTCTGACCCTCAGCCAAACCGGCCGGTGATGTAATCCTCGGTTTCCTTGCGCCTCGGCTTCAGGAAGATCTCGTCGGTCGCTCCGAACTCGATCAACTCGCCCAGATACATGTAGCCGGTGAAATCCGAAATGCGCGCCGCTTGCTGCATGTTATGCGTGACGATGGCGATCGTATAGTCCGTCTTGAGCTCGAATATCAGCTCCTCGATCCTCGCGGTCGAAATCGGGTCCAGCGCCGAGGTCGGTTCGTCGAGCAGCAGGACCTCCGGTTTGACCGCGACGGCACGCGCGATGCACAGGCGCTGCTGCTGGCCGCCCGAAAGCGCAGTGCCGCTCTGCTTCAGCTTGTCCTTGGCTTCGCCCCACATCGCGGCCTTCGTCAGCGCCCATTCGACGCGCTCGTCCATCTCCCGCGGCCGCAGATCCTCGTAGAGCCTGACACCGAATGCGATGTTGTCGTAGATCGACATCGGGAAAGGCGTCGGCTTCTGGAATACCATGCCTACCTTGGCCCGCAGCATGTTGAGGTCGACTTCCGGGTCGAGAACGTTGCTCCCGTTCAGCAGTATCTCTCCGGTCGCGCGCTGCCCCGGATAGAGCGAATACATCCGGTTCATCGTTCGCAGCAGCGTCGACTTGCCGCAGCCCGACGGCCCGATGAACGCGGTGACGCGGCGGTCGGCGACGTCGAGGTTGATGTCCTTCAGCGCATGGAACTTGCCGTAGAAAAAATCGACGTGGCGCAGCGAGATCTTCGTCGATGCGGGCTCGGCCGCGGGCTTTGCACTCGCCGGCCGCGTCGCTACGGCTTCAAAACCCATCGCGTGATCCTCGCATCATTGCGCCCGGGCCTGGCGGAAAAGCGAGCGTGCCAGCACGTTGAGCAGCAGCACCGCGAGCGTGATAAGCAGAGCGCCGGCCCAGGCCAGTTGCTGCCAATCGTCGTACGGGCTCATCGCGAACTGGAAGATGACCACCGGCAGGTTGGACATCGGCGCGTTGAAGTCGGTGGTCCAGAACTGGTTGTTCAGCGCCGTGAACAGGAGCGGCGCGGTTTCGCCCGAGATCCTGGCCACCGCCAGCAGCACGCCGGTGATGATACCGGCGCGGACCGAACGCAGCGTGACCATCAGGATCATCTTCCACTGCGGCGTGCCGAGCGCAGCGGCGGCTTCACGCAGGCTGTCGGGCACCAGCCGCAGCATGTTCTCGGTCGTGCGCACGACTACCGGTATCACGATCAAGGCCAGTGCGAACGCTCCGGCCCAGGCCGAAAAGTGACCGACGCGATACACATAGACCTCGTAGACGAACAGGCCGATGACGATCGACGGCGCCGACAGCAGGATGTCGTTGATGAATCGCGTCGACGGCGCGAGCCAGCCGCGGCTGCCGAACTCGGCCAGGTAGATGCCGGCGAGAATGCCGACCGGCGTGCCGATCAGCGTCCCGAGACCGGCCATGATGACGCTGCCCATGATCGCGTTGAGCAAGCCGCCGCTGCTGCCGGGCGGCGGCGTCATTTGCGTGAAGAGCTTGGCGCTGATCGCTCCCAGCCCCGCGTGCGCCAGCGTCACCAGAATCCAGAGCAGGAACGCGAGGCCGAACGCCATCGCCAGCAGCGACATGACGAGGTTGAAGCGGTTGACCAGCAGGCGGCGGGTGTAGAGGGTCATCGCGGTCACGGTGTGCTCAAGTGCCGTGGCCTTCGCGCTTGCGCAGCTGCAGCAGCAAGAGCTTCGCCAGCGCCAGCACGACGAACGTGATGACGAACAGTATCAGTCCGAGCTCGATCAGCGCCGACGTGTACAAATCGCCGACCGCCTCGGTAAATTCGTTGGCCAGCGCGGAGGCGATGCTGTTGCCGGGCGCCAGGATCGACGCGGTCAGCTGGTGCGCGTTGCCGATCAGGAACGTTACCGCCATTGTCTCGCCCAGCGCGCGGCCCAGGCCAAGCATGATGCCGCCGATGACGCCGACCTTGGTGTAGGGCAGGACGATGTTGCGGACGACCTCCCAGGTCGTGCAGCCCAGTCCGTAGGCGGATTCCTTGAGCACCGGAGGTACGATCTCGAACACGTCGCGCATCACCGCGGCGATGAACGGAATGACCATGATCGCGAGGACGAAACCGGCCGTCAGCACGCCTATGCCCTGCGGCGGCCCCTTGAACAGCGGTCCGATCAGCGGCGAGGCGCCCAGCGATCGTATCAGCCACGGCTGCAGATAGTCGGCGAACAGCGGCGCCAGCACGAACAGGCCCCACATGCCGTAGATGATGCTCGGGATCGCGGCCAGCAACTCGATCGCCGTGCCCAGAGGTCGCTTCAGCCACACGGGCGAAATCTCGGTTAGGAACAGCGCGATGCCGAAGCTCACGGGAACGCCGATGGCTAGCGCGATCGCCGAGGTGAGCAGCGTCCCGACGATCGGCACCAGCGCGCCGAAATTCTCGGTGACCGGATTCCATTCCGCGCTGACCAGGAAACCCCAGCCGAACCTGTCGATCGCCGGGAGGCTGCCGTGAACCAATGAAGCGATGATGCAAAGCAGAAGTGCCAGCACCATGAAGGCGAAAGCGCACGTCACGGCACGAAACGCCAGGTCTTGCAGGCGAACGCTGTTCAGCTTCGAATGGGGCATTTTGGCAGCGATCGCCTTCGCCTCGGGCGGCGACCTGCCGATTATAAACGCTGGCGCGCTCGCGGACGCTTGCGCATCCGCGCCCCGGCGATGAGCGTCAATAGAGCGGACTTGCCCGCTGGATCCTTGATCTGCGCTCGCCACGCCGTCCTGATCTGGCTGGTGACGGTCTCCGGCAGCGGAACGTAGTCGAGCACGCTCGCAAGCTTGTCGCCATCGTCCGAATACGCCCAATCGAAGAACTTGAGAACTTCTCTGGCCACGTCCGGCTTGGCCTGGGTCTTGTACATCAGGATGAATGTCGCTCCCGATATCGGCCACGCATCCTTGCCCGGTTGGTTGGTCAGCAGCAGGTAATAGCCGGGCGACTTGCTCCAGTCGGCGCCGGCGGCGGCAGCCTTGAACGTTTCCGCCGCCGGCTTGACGAAATTGCCGTCGCGGTTCTGCATCAGCGCGTAAGTCATCTTGTTCTGCAGCGCGTAGGCGTACTCGACGTAGCCAATCGATCCCTTGACGCGCTGCACGTACGACGACACGCCCTCGTTGCCCTTGCCGCCGACGCCGGTGGGCCAGGCGACCGAGGTCCCTTCGCCGACCTTCTGCTTCCATTCGTCGCTCACCTTGGACAGGTAGTTGACCCAGATGAACGTCGTTCCCGAGCCGTCGGAGCGATGGACGACGGTGATCTCGGCATCGGGCAGCTTGACCCCGGCATTCAGTTTGGCGATGGCGGGATCGTTCCACTTGGTGATCTTGCCCAGATAGATATCGGCCAGCACCGGGCCGGTCAGCCTGAGCTCGCCTGGCTTGATGCCATCGAGGTGCACGACCGGCACGTCGCCGCCGATGACGGTCGGGAATTGCATGAGGCCGTCCTTATCGAGCTCCTCGGGTTTCAGCGGCATGTCGGAGGCGCCAAAATCGACAGTGCGGTTCTGTATCTGCTTGATACCGCCGCCGGATCCGATCGATTGGTAGTTCATGCTGACGCCGGTCTTGCCCTTGTAGGCTTCGGCCCACTTGGCATACACCGGGTACGGGAAGGTCGCGCCGGCGCCGGTGATCTCGGCGGCGATCGAGCCAGCGGACGCCAGGGCGACGAACAGCGCCATGGCAACGGTTGAGCGAAAAGCGTGCGTAGCGAACATTGTGTCGTCCTGTCGTTTGGCCATGGGAGCGATTGTGGCCGGCGCGTATGACAGCCACGTGACAGGCGATTTGCGGGATGCCGGCGCAAGGCTGCCGCTTACGCGTCGAGCAGCGACTCTCCGGGTCTGACCCGTGAAAAGCGCACCGGGACGGCGTCGACGTGCAGCTCGCCGTTGCGGCGCCGCACGCGGGTATAGGTCGACGCGGCCAGGTCGCCCGTCTCAGGGTAATCGGTGCGGAAATGGGCGCCTCGCGACTCGCGTCGTGCCGAAGCCGCCGCGACGATCGCGCGGCTGACCTCGACCAGGCTTCCCAGGTTGAGCCAGTCATGCCAGCTCAGGTTGAACGCGCGATCGCGCGCGCCTTCCGGCAGCGAATACGCGCCGAGCTCGTCGGCGAGCGCGGTGAGCGCCACGGCGGCGCGCTCGAGCCCGCCGGCATCACGCACGATGCCGGCGTCGTCCCACATGACCGCGTGCAGACGTTCGCGGATTTGCTCAAGGTCGCCGCCCGCGCCGCGTCGGAACGGCGCCTCGGCCCGATCCAGCGCGGCCTGGATCGCGGCGGCATCGGCATCGCGAAAGGCGCCTTGGCGTGCGACCCAGCCCGCCATCGCGTCGCCGGCGATCGCACCGAACACCGTCGAATTGGCGACACCATTGCCGCCGAGCCGGTTGGCGCCATGGACGCCGCCCGAATCCTCGCCTGCGACGAACAGTCCGGTAAGCGCCGTCGTGCAGTCCAAGGCAAACTCGACGCCGCCCATCATGTAATGCGCGGTCGGCACGACTTCGACCCGGTCGCCCGCCAGGTCGAAACCGCAGTCGGCGCAGCGCTCGACCATGCCCTTGAACTGGCGCCGGACGTTGTCGGCGCCCAGATGCGCCATCGACAGCCAGACGCCGCCATGCGGCGTCGTCCGGCCGGCGCGCATTTCGGCGTCGATCGCGCGCGACACGATGTCGCGCGTCGCGCGCTCGCCGCGCGGATCGTAGTTAGCCATGAAACGCTCGCCGCGGCCGTCGAGCAGATAACCGCCGGCGCCGCGCAAGCCCTCCTCGAGCACGGTGCCGGTCATCCGCGTATGCGGGCCGGCGAGCAGCCCCGTCGGGTGGAACTGCACCATTTCCATGTCGCGCAGCGGCAGGCCAACGGCCAGCGCCATCGCCAGGCCGTCGCAGCTCTTGTCGCCCGAAGGCGTGTGGTAGCGGTACATCGTCGGTCCGCCGCCGGTGGCGAGGAGCACCGCCTTGGCTTCGGCCAGCACATATTCGCCGGTCCGCATGTCGACCAGCAGAATCGCGGCCAGCGCCGAGCCGTCGGCAGTGAGAATGAACTCGAGCGCGCGATGCTCCTCCAGCCGTTCGATGCCGCGCGCCCACACCTGCTCGGACAGCCGGTTGATGATCTCGATGCCGGTCAGATCGCCTTTGTGCACGGTGCGATCGAACGTCTGCCCGGCGAACGCCTTCTGGTGCACGGTGCCGTCGGGATTGCGGTCGAAAAAGCAGCCGAGTTCGTTCTCGAGCTCGTGCACGCGCTCGATCGCGCCGTTGACCAGCGCCCAGGCGAGGTCCTGGTCGGGCAGCCACTTGCCGCCTTCGATCGTGTCCATGAAGTGGCGCTCGACCGAATCGCCGGCGGCGAGTGCGACGTTGTAGCCGCCCTGCACCATGCGCGTACAGCCGCATTTGCCAAGCAGCCCCTTGACGGCGATCGCGATCGACAGCGACGGATTGGCGGCGTGGGCATGCAGCGCCGCGAACAAGCCCGCACCGCCCGAGCCGAGGATCAGGATGTCGCTCTTGAACCGCCGCATTCAGCGTGCCGGACGCGCGTTGACGCCGAGCGCCGCGAGTGCCGCGGCGCGCTTGCCGCGCGCGTCGGCGTCGACCGACGTGTACAGGCTGCCGCCGTGGCTATCCATCGCCACGCGCAACGGGCCGAAGCCGCGGACGCGAAACCGCCACAGGCTCTCGGGATTGAGGTCGTCGAGGTCGACGTCCTCGATCGCCTCGATCCAGGTCGTCTCGAGTGCCGCCGTGCCGCCGACGATCGCCAGGTACGCGCCGCCGAGCTCGCCGAACGCCGCCAGCGATGCCGCGCCGAGCCCGCCCTTGCCGATGACGAGGCGCACGCCGCAGCGCTCGAGCAACGGCCGCGTGAAGCGCTCCATGCGAGACGATGTCGTCGTGCCGATGCACACCGGCGCGTAGCCGGTGGGATACTCGGGCGAGACGTCCACCTTCTTCACGTTGGGCGCGGTGTGAATGACCGCATGGCCGGCGAGATCGAAGCGGGTCGCCCGGCCGCGATCGAACATCGCGATCTGCGTCGCGTCGCGGATGCCGAACAGCGGTCCGTTCAACGTGACGGTGTCGTCGATCCGCAATGCGCGCGTTTGCGCTTCGGTGATCGGCGTCGTCAGATCGTGGTGCGCCATGCTTTAGAAGCCGTAACTGACGCCGGCCGCGGTGATCGCCGCGCTCGCCCGCCGCGCCGAATGGCATTGCATATTGACCGCGACCGGGTTCATCGTGATATGCGTCGCGGCGAGCTCGACGTGGACACCGAAGGCCGTGGCGTCGCCGCCCAGGCCCTGGGGTCCGACGCCAAGCATGTTGACCGCGCGCGAAAGCTCGTCCTCCAGCTTCGCGCCCTCGGCATCGGCGCAGTGCGTGCCCAGCGGCCGCGTCGCTGCGATTTTGGCCAGGTGAACGCAGAGGTCGGCGGTGCCGCCGACGCCGACGCCGACGATCGTCGGCGGACAGGTTCTTCCGCCGGCGTCGAGCACGCAATCGACGACGAAGGTCTTGATCGCGTCGATCCCTTCCGCCGGCACCGCCATCTTGAGCCAGGAATTGTTTTCCGAGCCGCTGCCCTTGGGGATCATTTCGATCCTGAGCCCGTCGATGTCGTCGGCGTGGTCGATATGGATCACCGGGACGCCAATCCCGCATGACGTGTGCTCGTTCTTGCGGGTCAGCGGGTGCACGATCGACGAGCGCAGCGGATGCTCGCGGGTCGCGCGCTCGCAGCCCTTGCGTATCGCCGCCTTCAGCACTGTGCCATCGCGGCCGCCGAACGTGACGCCGCGTCCGATCGTGACGTTATAGATCGGGATGCCGGTATCCTGGCAGAGCAGGTTGTCGGTCGCCTCGGCGACGGTGATGTTGCGGATCATCGTGCCGAGCACGTTCTGCGCGGTCGCCGCGGTCTCGCGTGCGGCGAGCGCCGCGAAGCCCTGCTTGATGTCGGGCGGCAGGATCTTGAGTGCGCGGATATAGAGTTCCTTGGCGACGTTCTCGACAAGGCCCGGATCGATCTGAAGCATGCTCTCAGTATAGGTTAAGCGCGAAGGCGAGCGCACAGAACAGCGCGACGCCCCCAGCGACGGCGACCCAGCTCCGCTGCGCCTGGCGGCGCCAGCCGACGAACTCGACCATCAGCAGGCGCAAGCCTCCGGCGAGATGCGCGGCAAGCAGGAAAACGAGCGCCACTTCGGAGGCCTTGAGCAGCGGTTGCTCGGTCCAGCGCAGAAAATCGTCGAGCGCCGCCTCGCCGGCGAGTGCCTGTCCCAGTGCCCAGAAATGCAGCGGCAGGAACAGCGCCAGCAACAGCCCGGATACTCGGTGGACGAGAAACGCCCAGTACGACGGATGGTCGCGGTTGCGCCAGCCGGACGCTGTCACAGCACGACGGCCGCGACGGCGCGGAGTCCGATGACGAACAGCGAAACGCCGACGACAAGCCAGCAGGCGTCCGCACCGCGGCCGCGCCATTGCAGCCATTCCGATGCGATGGTGCGCAAGCCGATCGGCGCGTGGATCGATACCGCAACGACGAACAAGGTGTAGAAGCCCGCCCACGCCGCATTGCCGCGCGTGCGCGCCAGGACCTCGGCCGCGGTCAAGCCACCGTTCACCGCGACGATCATTGTTGTCAGATGGACGAGCACGCACAATGCGAGGACCGCCGCGCTCGCCCGCTGCGCGAGCCACAGCCGCGTCTCGCTGCGTGCGCTCACAGCTCGCCCTTGAGCGCGGCGCGCGCCGCCATCCGCTTGAGCCCGGCGATCGACGCCGTCGGCGAGAGTTGTTTCGGACAGCGCTCGGTGCACGCCGCCTGCGTATGGCAGGCGTGGCAGCCGGCGTCGCCGGAAACCGCCGCCAGCCGTTCGACGCGACCGCCGTCGCGCACGTCGTTCTGCAAGGTCCAGGCGCGGTTCAGCGCCGCCGGCCCCAGGTACGCCGGATTCCAGGCGACGATCTCGCACGACGCATAGCAGACCCCGCAGCCGATGCATTCGATCGCCGCGTCGACGTCGCGACGCGCCGGCGAATCGGGCGCGACCCGTGCGAAGCCGTCGCGCCGGGACGCACTGGGCACGAACTGTCCGCCGGCCTTCGCCCATTTGTCGAAAAACTCGCGCATATCGACGACCAGGTCGCGCACGACAGTCAGGTTGGCCAGCGGCGCGATTTGCAAGCGCTTGCCGCTGGCAACCTTGGCGACATGCGTGCGGCAGGTCCATCGCGCGCGACCGTTGACCGTCATCGCGCACGAGCCGCACATGCCGACGCGGCAGGCGAATCGGTAGGCGAGCGTCGGGTCGAGCTTGCGCTGGATCCAGGTGACGACGTCCAGGACCGTCTGCGCCTCCTGGCGCGGCACCGCGTAAGTCTGGAACCGCCCGCTGCCGTCACTGCCGCCGCGCCAGACGTCGACCTCGAGCAGCTCAGGTTCTCGCATCGCCATGGTAGAGGCGCACGGTGTGGCGCGCATCGGCGAAAAAGAGCCACCGCTCGACGAGCAAACCGAGGATCGCGAGAACCGCGATCGCGAGTGCGGCAGCCCACTGACGCGGCCCGGTGGCGAGCCAGATCAGCGGGACCGCGAAGCCGAGCGCCAGCGCAGCGCCGCGCAAGGCTTGTGCGTGTTGGCGCGCGATCCGAAATACGAATTCGTCGGTAAGGAAGGTCCGTTGCGTATGGCCAGCGTCGAACAGCCGCGCCTGAGCAATGCTTATGCCCGGCGGCCGGACGCCCTGCGGCACGCCGATCGCCTGCTCGAGCGTCAGCGCCGAGTTTCCCGCGCGGTCGATGGCGCCGTGGCGCCAGTAGCCTATCTTGGCGATCAGCGCCGCCGCACCCAGCGCTGCCGCGAGCCATGCCCAGCTCGGCGGATCGCCGCCATAGCCGATGGCGAGCGTAAGTGCCAGCAGTGCACCCGACCAATGGCCGAGCAGAAGGTACGCCGCCGGGGTCCATGCCGTGCGCCACTGCCGGATCGGCTTCAGGCTCGCGTAGATCATCGCCGTGCAAAACAACAGCAACCATGCGAGCAGGAAAACCGTTATCGCGAGCAAAGCGCGATGGCTGCCGGCGGCGTCGAGCGATATCGCCGCAAGGTAGACGAAGGCCAGCGGAAACAGCAGCGCGGCGAGCGCCGCCTCGCGCGAGAGCCACGACGTGCGGACCCGCGCGAACGCGCGCCATGCATTCGATGGCTTGGCCAGATGCAGCACCGACGACGCGAGGCCGGCGGCGATCAGGACCAGCGCAAGCGCGATCCCGCGCGGCATCGCCGACGGCGCCAGCAGCGGCACCGGGCAAAGATCGGCCAGCGCCAGCAGCGCCAACAGTCCAAGGCCGGCGCCGGAGGCGACGGTGAAAAAGACGATCGACAGTGCGGGCTTCATCTCGGCGCGGCGCCGGGACTCGTCAACGGCGAATGACCGGACTGGCGAGGCTCGCGAGTCCGCGCTCGAGCAGCGCGCGCGCATCGTGGACACCGGGCAAGGGCTTCGGCTCGCGCGGCGGCAGGTAGCGATTGACCGGCGCGTAGCCAAGCTCGGGCAGCAGGGCAAACCCGCCTCGCTCCGCGGTCACGCGCGAAACCTCCGATTCCGGATCGTCGAAGTCGCCGAACATCCTCGCGTGTGTCGGGCAGGCGAGCACGCATGCCGGCTGGCGGTCTTCCGGCGGCAGGAGCTCGTCGTAGATGCGGTCGACGCAGAGCGTGCACTTTTTCATCGTACCGGTCGCCTGGTCGAGCTCGCGCGCGCCGTAGGGACAGGCCCATGCGCACAGGTTGCAGCCCATGCATTTGTCCTGATCGACCAGGACGATGCCGTCGGGGCGCTTGTACGAGGCGCCGGTCGGGCAGACGCTGACGCAGTCGGCGTCCTCACAGTGCAGGCAAGACATCGGGAAGTTGACCGTCTTGCTGGCCGGATACTCGCCGACCTCGTAATGGCGGACCCGGTTCAGCCACACGCCCGAGGGATCGGCGCCGAACGGCTGATAGTCGGACAAGGGCCCGCTGACCGACGACGACGCATTCCATTCCTTGCACGCAGTGGCGCACGCGTGGCATCCGACACAGGTGTCGAGATCGATGACCAAGCCCAACTTCATCGTGCAATCCCAAACGGGCGGGGCGCGGCCATCAGGACCTCTTCGTAGTCCAGCGCAATATCGACGGCCGCACACCGTCGTCGCCCGGTATGCGCTTGGCCGCCGCCACCGCCGGCCACAGCCCGGTTTCGCCCGGCGCGCACTTGCGGATGCTGACCCGCAGATCGAACCACGCCGCCTGTCCGGTGACCGGATCGGAGTTGGTCAGCCTGCGCTCGTCGCTCGCATGCCTGGGCAGCAGCTCCGAGATCAGGTGATTGAGCAGGAATCCTGCCGTGGCTTCGGGTGCGTCCGGCTCGAGGCCTGCGGCTCCGGCCTGGCGGCCGATCGCGTTCCAGGTCCACACGGTATTCGCCTCGACTCCTTCCATCGTTTTCAGCTGGCAGCGGATGCGGGCGTGACGCGAGGTCACCCAGACCCAGTCGTAATCGGCCAGCCCCAGCTTCCGGGCGCTGCCGCGATTCATGTACAGATAGTTTTGCGCGACGATCTGCCGGAGCCACGCATTCTGCGAATCCCACGAGTGGTACATCATCATCGGCCGCTGGGTGATTGCGTGGAACGGATAGGCTTCGCGCGCCATCGCTCGGCTTTCCAGCGGCTCGTACCAGAACGGCAGCGGATCGAAATAGGTCGCGAGCCTCCGCTGGTCGGTTGCCGACGGTGGCTGCGGGCCGTCGTAGAGACCCTGTCCGGCCAGGCGAAACTTCTGCAGCGGTTCCGAATACATCTGCAGGATCACTTGCACCGGCGGGGTTCCGAACAGCGCGTGCTTTTCAGCGAACTCCAGGTAGTCCTTGTTGGCGAACCGGTAATAGCGCATGTTCTCCGGCCACGGATAGCTGAAGAACGACTGGTGCTCGATGTATTTTTCCCATTGCTTCGGGTTGGGTGGGCCGCGCAGATGCGACTCGCCGTCCTTGCCGCGCCAGCCGGCGAGGAAACCGATGCCGGGCAGCTTCTCGTAATTGACGATGAAGTCGCGGTAATCGGCGAACTTGCGCGAGCCGTCCTCGCGCGTAAACGCCGGGAACTTGAGCCGCGATGCGAGCTCAACCAGCACGTCCTGCCACGGACGCACGTCGCGGTCGGGCTCGAGTATCGGATGACGGATCGAATCGGCGGCCGCGTCGGGCTCGGAGATCGGGCGATCGAGCAGCGAGATCGCGTCATAGCGTTCCAGATAGGTCGTATCGGGCAGAACAAGATCGGCGAAGTTGACGGTCTCGGACTGGAACGCGTCGACGACGACGACGAACGGTATCGCGTATTCGCCGTGGGCGCCGGTACGGGCCAGCATTTCGCGCACATCGCCGGTGTTCATCGACGAATTCCATGCCATGTTCGCCATGAACAGCAGCAGCGTGTCGATCGGATACGGATCGTGGTTGGCGGCGTTGGTGATCACCATGTGCATCAGCCCGTGCGCCGCCAGCGGCGATTCCCACGAGTACGCCCGGTCGATGCGCAGCGCTTTGCCGCTCTTGTCGATGACCAGATCCTCGGGCCGGGTCGGATTGCCGTTGGGCATCCGCTTCAGCGGCGTATCCGGCGCGAAGATCACCGTTGCGTCGTTCTCGGGCAAGGTCCGCATCGGGATGCGCCGCGGATACGGGGCGCGGGCGCGAAAGTTGCCCGGGCCTTCGAGCGCACCCAGCAGCATCTGCAACAGATGCAGCGCACGGCAGGTCTGGAAGCCGTTCGAGTGCGCCGACACGCCGCGCATCGCGTGCATCGCGACCGGCCGGCCGATGACCTTGTCGTGCTTGCGGCCGTGCATGTCGGTCCAGCGGATCGGCAACTCGACCGCCTCATTGAACGCGACGTGCGCGACCTCGTGGGCGATGCGCGTGATTGTCGCGGCATCGATGCCGCACTCGGCGGCGACCGTCTCGGGCGCGTAGCGCTCGTCCAGATAGCGCTCGCTGATCAGCGAGAACACGGTCTTGGCGCGGCGGCCGTCGGGCAACTCGACGCTGGCGAGCAGGGCCGGCGCGATGTCGGGAAGATGGCCGTCGGTAAACACCTGCGCGACATGGTCCCAGACCAGCGGATTATCTTTTTCGTCGCGGGCGAACAGGCCATCGCCCGGCATACCCGGCGTCTGCACGACCAGCCAGGGCGCGTTCGTATAGCGGATCAGGAACTCCCAGTCGACCGCGCCACGCTTGAGCAGCACGTGGACGATAGCCAGCGCGAGCAGTCCATCGGTCCCGGGACGGATCGGCAGCCATTCGTCGGCAATCGCCGAGTAGCCGGTGCGCACCGGGTTGATCGACACGAATTTGGCGCCGCGTTTCTTGAGCTTGTCGAGGCCGATCTTGAGCGGATTCGACGAATGGTCTTCGGCGACACCCCAGAGGAGAAAGTACTTGGCATAGTCCCAGTCCGGGGCGCCGAACTCCCAGAACGAGTAGCCGATCGTGTACAGCCCGGCGACCGCCATGTTGACCGAGCAGAAGCCGCCGTGCGCCGACCAGTTCGGCGTGCCGAATTGCTGCGCCCACATCCCGGACAAGGCCTGCATCTGGTCGCGCCCGGTGAAAAAAGCGAGCTTGGTTGGATCGCTGCCGCGGATCTCTCTGAGCCGCGCGGTCAGGATGTCCAGCGCCTCGTCCCACTCGATCTCGACGAAGTCGCCGGCGCCGCGCCGGGCTCCCGGACGACGCTTGAGCGGCTTGGTGAGCTTCGCCGCCGAATACTGCTTCATGATGCCGGCCGAACCCTTGGCGCAGAGGACGCCCTTGTTGACCGGGTGATTGGGATTGCCCTGGATGAAGCGCACGCGGTCGTTCTCGACCGTGACCTTGATCCCGCATCGGCACGCGCACATGTAGCAGGTGCTGAAGTGCGTCTGCTGGCGGGAACGGTCGTCGAATGCGATCTGGCGGGTCATCGGAGTCAGGGCGCTCGCCGCCTGGCGCGGAGGCGCCGGCGGCACGCGGTCAAGTATGACTGAACATTCTGCACGGTGTCAGAAAAAGGCGTACAGCGCCCGGATCAGACCGAGCGCGGCGACGGCGGCGAGCAGGGCCAAGACCGTGCGGCGGAACTGCGCTTCGGCGACGCGCCCAAAAAAGCGATGCCCGATCGCGATGCCTACCAGCATCGGCACGATCAGCCATGCCGCCCACAGGGTCGTCGTCGCGGTGGCCAGGCCTTGCTGCCGAGCCCACGCGAGTCCGTAGGCCGCGCTCAGGAAGAACAGTGTGATGAGCGTTGCGCGAAGCTTCGCAGCGGAGAGAGTGGTGGTGAACAGGATCGTCGCCGCGAACATGCCGCCGATCGACGACAGGCCTGAAAGGAATCCCGCGCCTACTCCTGTCCCGAGCCGCAAGGCGATCGTATCCTGCCACTGCGGATGCCAGCCGCGCTGCAGGATCAGCGCGGCGGCCAATATCAATGCCGATACGGTAGCGCGCAGTGGCGCCTCCGGCAGGACCGCCAGGCACCAGACACCCAGCGGCACGGCGACCGCGTACCCGGCGAGCAGCGGACCGATCCAGTGCCAGGCCACGTCGCGCCAGACCGAACGCAGCAGCGACAGGCTGGCCAGTATTTCCAGCATCATCGCCGCCGGGACGATCTGTTGCGGCGAAAGCAGCAGCGACATGCCGGCGACGATAAACGCCGAGAGGCCGAATCCGGCGAAGCCGCGCACAACGCCGGCGAAGAGCGCGATGCCGGCCCCCCAGGCGACGTAGCCGATCGGGGCGGGCAGCGGCAGTGCGATCAACGCCCTGTCGTCCGCGTCGCGGCGGCCGCTGAAGAATCGTTTCCGTCAGCCCCGCACGCCGGCATCGTTCAGCGCGCCGCCGTCGACTTGTATTTGTCGAGATGCCGAACCGGCATCGCCAGCGCGTCGCGCCGGAACGGGTCGCCCAGCTCGCGCGTCACCATCATTTCCAGGACCGTCGTCTTGCCTTCCTCCTGCGCGCGAGCTGCCGCCCGCAACGCCGGGCCGATGTCGGACAGCGTTTCGATGCGGACGCCTTCCGCGCCCATCGCCTTGGCCACCGCGGCCCACGATGGCTGCCGGTCGAGATTCACGCCGATGAAACGGTTGGCGTAGAAATCGACGTGATTTTTCTTTTCCGCGCCCCATTGGCCGTTGTTGAACACGACGGCGGTGACCGGAATCCCTTCCCGCACGCAGGTCTGAATCTCGCCGAAGCTCATTCCCCACGCGCCGTCGCCGACATAGGCGATCGCCGGCCGCCCGGGAGCGGCGACCTTGGCGCCGATGATCGTGGGAAAGGCGTAGCCGCAGTTGCCGAAGCTCATCGCCGCGAACATGCTGCGCGGCGACTTGAAACGCAGGTACGAATTCGACACCGAGCAGATGTTGCCGATGTCGGTCGACACCATCGCATCGTCGGGCATCGCCTTTTCCAGCTCGCGCAGCATCTGCCGCGGGTGCATCGCCGACGTGGCCTTCGCGACCTCGAGCGACCAGCGATCCTTCTCGTGCGACCATTGCTCGAGCTCGGATTCCCAGGCCGAGCGCTCGGCCGCGATGTCGGCGCGCCGCTGCTCGCGGTTGCCGTGGCAGGCGAGCGAGCGGCCCGAAAGGCGGGCGATCAACGCACGCGCCGCGGCCTTGGCGTCGCCGCAGATGCCCACCGAGATGGGCTTGACCAGGCCGAGCATCTTTGGATCGGCGTCGACCTGGATGACTTTCGCTTCAGCCGGCCAGTAATCGATACCGTGCTGAGGCAGCGTACCGAACGGCCCGAGCCGCGTTCCCAGAGCCAGCACGACGTCGGCGCGGGCGAGGAGCTTCATCGCCGCCTTCGAGCCCTGGTAGCCGAGCGGCCCGCACCACAGCGGGTGATCGGCCGGAAACGAGTCGTTGTGCAGATAGCTGTTGGCCACCGGCGCCTGCAGCAACTCGGCGAGCGCGATCGCTTCGGCCTGTCCGTCCGCCATGACCACGCCGCCGCCGCAAACGATCACCGGGAATTTCGCCTCGGCCAGCAACGCCGCCGCGTCGTCCAGGCTTCGCTCGCCGCCGGCGCCGCGCTCGATCGACAGCGGACGCGGGATCTCGCATTCGATGTCCCCGTAGAAGTAGTCTCGCGGAATATTGAGTTGCGACGGACCCAGTTCGAGCAGTGCGCGGTCGAAGGCGCGCGAGGTGAGCTCCGCCATGCGCGCGCGATTGTTCACATGCGCCTGGAATTTCGTGATCCTGGAGAAAATCGGCAGTTGTTCGGTTTCCTGGAACCCGCCCAAGCCGAGCGTCATCGAGCCGGTTTCCGGCGTGACCACGACCACCGGCGAATGCGCCCAGTAAGCCGCCGCGACGGCGGTCACGAAATTGGTGATGCCCGGGCCGTTCTGCGCGATGCAGACGCCGTGCCGCCCGGACACGCGCGAGTAGCCGTCGGCCATGTGACCGGCGCCCTGCTCGTGCGCGACCGAGATGAAGCGGATGCCGGCGAGCGGAAACAGATCGAGCGCATCCATGTAGGCCGATCCGACGATGCCGAAGACGTCGGTCACGCCGTGCGCGACCAGCGTTTCGACGAATGCTTCGGACGGCGTCATCTTCTGCCGCCCGCGTACCGCGCTTCGCGCCGGCGGCGCGCCGGCATCGGTCATCGAATTCATCGCAGTTCCTTTCGTTCCGGGTCGCGCCTAGGCGAGAGCGGCCGCTGGTTCGGTGTAGTCGTAACCGAGCGCTTCGGCGACCGGGCGACAAGTCACCTTGCCGAACGCGACGTTGAGGCCGTCCGCGAGATGCGGATCGTCGGCGAGCGCGGTCCGGTAGCCTTTGTCAGCGAGCGCGAGCACGAACGGCAGCGTCGCGTTGTTGAGCGCGAACGTCGATGTCCGTGGAACGCCGCCCGGCATGTTGGCCACGCAATAGTGAATCACGCCGTCGATCACATAGGTCGGATCGGCATGCGTCGTCGGGCGCGAGGTCTCGAAGCAGCCGCCCTGGTCGATCGCGACGTCGACGATCACCGATCCCTGCTTCATCTGCTTGACCAGCGCGGCCGACACGAGCTTCGGCGCCGACGCGCCGGGAATCAGCACGCCGCCGACGACCAGATCGGCGCTGATCACGTGGCGCTCGACCGCGTCGTGCGTCGAGAACACCGTGTTCAGCGGCCGGCCGAACTGGCGCCAGAGCGCGCGCAGCACGTCGGTGTTGCGGTCGAGCACCCAGACTTCGGCGCCCATGCCGAGCGCGATATGACAGGCGTGCGAGCCGACGACGCCGCCGCCGAGGATCACGACCTTGGCCGGATCGACGCCGGGCACGCCGCCGAGCAGCACGCCCAGGCCGCCATGCGCCTTTTCGAGAAAATAGGCGCCGGCCTGGATCGACATCCGTCCGGCGACCTCGGACATCGGCGCCAGCAACGGCAGGCCGCCGCTCTTCGAAGTCACCGTTTCGTAGGCGATGCACACGGCGCCGCTCGCAATCAGCTCTGCGGCCTGCTCGGGGTCGGGCGCCAGGTGCAGATAGGTGAAGAGCATCTGGCCGCGCTTGAGCATACTGCGCTCGGCAGCCTGCGGCTCCTTGACCTTGACGATCATGTCGGCGCGATCGAACACCTCAGCCGCCGACGCGACGATCGTCGCGCCGGCACGGCGATAGGCATCGTCGTCCATGCCGATGCCTTGGCCGGCACGCGTCTCGACGACGACCTCGTGCCCATGCGTGCGCGCCTCGCGGACGCTCTCCGGCGTCAGTCCGACGCGGTGCTCGAGGACCTTGATTTCCTTGGGAACGCCGATGTGCATCGTGGGAGCGTGCCTTGCTCGAGCGCGACGTTTCGACGACTGCGCGGTGCGCCGCCGCTTGATTGCCCAGACCGCAAGCTGGCGTAGAATCCTAACATAGCCGCAAACAGGGCGACGGGGTTGGCCGTCGATCCGCTTCCGCGGGAGACAAGGAGAAACGATGGAGCATGCTGAAACCAATCTGCGCGAAGAGCCGGCGCGGCACCAGTTCTCGCTCGACGAGTACTGGATGCCGTTCACGCCGAACCGCGAATTCAAGTCCGATCCGAAGATCGTCGTCCGCGCCGAAGGCATGTACTACTGGAGCGACCGCGGACACAAGATCATCGACGCCAGCTCGGGCCTGTTCTGCTGCGCGGCCGGGCATGGCCGCAAGGAAATCGCCGATGCAGTGGGCAATCAGCTGCGCGAGCTCGATTTCATCGCGCCGTTCCTGCGCGGCCACGTCAAGTCGTTCGAGCTCGCCGCGCGCGTGGCCGAGCTGACGCCGGGCGACCTCAACCGCATCTTCTTCGTCAATTCGGGCTCGGAAGCGGTCGACACCGCGATGAAGGTCGCGCTCGCTTACCACCAGGCGCGCGGCCAGGGCGGCCGCAACATGTTCGTTTCGCGCGAACGCGCGTACCACGGGGTCAATTTCGGCGGCGTTTCGCTGGCCGGGATGGCCAACAACCGACGCCGCTTCGGACCGACCTTGCCAGGTGTCGTGCACATGCGCCACACGCATCTGAAAGAAAACTACTTCGTCCGCGGCGAAGGTGCGCATGGGGCCGAGCTGGCCGAAGATCTGGTCCGCTTCGTCAATCTGTATGGCGCCGAGAATATCGCCGCCTGCTTCGTCGAGCCGATCGCCGGTTCGACCGGCGTCCTGGTGCCGCCAAAGGGCTACCTGAAGCGACTGCGGGAGATCTGCGACGCGCACGGGATCCTGCTGGTGTTCGACGAGGTGATCTGCGGCTTCGGCCGCACCGGCAAGGCGTTCGCCGCGCAGAGCTTCGGCGTGACGCCCGACCTGATGACGATGGCCAAGGGCATCACCAACGGCGCGCAGCCGATGGGCGCCGTGGCAGTCAGCGAGCGCGTGCACGACACGATCATCGGTGCCGCCGCCGAGGGCGCGATCGAGTTCTTCCACGGCTATACGTACTCGGCGCATCCGGCGCCCTGCGCGGCAGGGCTCGCTACCCTCGATATCTACCGCAAGGAAAACCTCTTCGAGCGCGGGGCCGAGTTGTCGCCATATTTTCTCGACGGCATCTGGTCGCTGAAGGACCTGCCCGTTGTCGCCGATCTTCGTGGCTACGGCATGCTGGCCGCAATCGACGTCCACGCCGACGGCGGGCCCGGCAAGCGGGGGCACCTGCTGCAGAAGAAACTGTTCGACAACGGCCTGCATCTGAAGACGACCGGCGATTGCGCGATCATCGCGCCGCCGCTGATCGCCGAGAAGAAGGATGTCGACATCATCGTCGACTGTTTGCGCAAGACGCTGGCCACTATCTAAGCGGCGGCTGGTTTTCATATCGAACGCGAGAGGGAGAAACAGATGAAGTATTGGCTGGCGGGGCTGTTGTTCGCGGCGGTGGCGGCCGTCGCGGTGCCGGTGATGGCGCAGAAGACGGTCACTTTTGCCTATCAGGACATGATGAATCCATGGCGCTGGGTACAGCAGAGCCAGGAAATCGAAAAGGCGACCGGGTTCAAGATCAACTGGCGCCAGTTCGGCGGCGGCGGTGACGTGATTCGCGCCATGGCCTCCGGCGACGTGCAGCTGGGCGAAGTCGGGTCGACAGGCATCGCGACCGCGATCAGCCAGGGCATGGACGTCGAACTCTTCTGGATCCTCGAGGACATCGCGTCCGCCGAGGCGCTGGTAGCGCGCAACGGCAGCGGCGTCAACAGCGTCTCCGACCTGAGGGGCAAGAAGATCGGTACGCCGTTCGTATCGACCTCGCACTTCCAGCTGCTGTACGCGATGCAGAAGGCGGGGCTCAAGGCGACCGACGCGCAGGTGCTCAACATGCGGCCGCCGGAAATCGCCGCGGCATGGGAACGCGGCGACATCGACGCGACGTTCATCTGGGACCCGGTGCTGACTCAGGTCAAGAAGAACGGCAAGGTGCTGACGACGTCGGGCGACATCTGCAAACAGGGTGCGTGCACGTTCGACGGCCTGATCGTGACGCGCAAGTTCGCGAAGGAAAATCCCGCGTTCATGGTGGCGCTGGTCAAGGCCGTCGCGAAAGCGGACGCCGACTACCGCGCCAACGCCAAGGCCTGGACCGGAGACCAGGCCAAGGTCGCGGCGGTCGCCAAGTGGTCGGGCGGCAAGCCCGAGGACGTCGCGGCATCGATGGCCTTGTACGGATTCCCCAGCGCGAAAGAGCAGGCGTCGCCGACCTGGCTGGGCGGCGGCGCCAACGGCGCGGCGGCCAAGGCGCTGACGCAGCAGGCCAACTTCCTCAAGGATCAGGGCCGTCTCACGTCGGTGGCGCCCGACTACAGCAAGAACGTGACCATCGAGTGGGTGACCAAGGCGATGTAGGGTATCTGCGCGACTTCCTGCATCGAAACGGCGGCGCCTGATGCGCCGCCGTTTTTCTGCTGGAATCGTCCAACACCCAGCCACGGTTTTGGGCTGCGCCTGGCACTACGGTATTACTTCTTCCGAACGGGACTTCCCTTGCCCACGCTCGATATCCGCCAGCTAGGCGTCCGTTACGCGACGAAGAACGGCACCGTCGATGCGTTGTCGGGCGTCGACCTATCGATGCGCGACGGCGAATTCCTGGTCGCGATCGGCGCCTCGGGCTGCGGCAAGACGACGCTTCTGTCGTGCATCGCCGGGTTCCTGCCACCGACCGAAGGCACGATCGAGCTCGGCGGCAAGCCGGTGGTGGCGCCCGGCGCCGACCGCGGCGTCGTGTTTCAGAAGCACGCGCTGATGCCGTGGCTCGACGTCGCCGAAAACGTCGAATTCGGGTTGCGCATGCGCGGCGTCGGCACGGTCGAACGCAGGAAGATCGCGCTGGAAAAGCTCTCGCTGGTCGGTCTCGAGGGACTGGCCGAACGTCCGATCTACGAGCTGTCCGGCGGCATGCAGCAGCGCGTCGGCATCGCGCGCGCGCTCGCCAGCGATCCGAAGCTGATGTTGATGGACGAGCCGCTGGGCGCGCTCGACGCGTTCACGCGGGAAGCGATCCAGGAATTGATACTCGACGTCTGGCACCGCACCGGCAAGATGTGCTTTTTCATCACGCACAGCGTCGAGGAGGCCTTGTTCCTGGCGACGCATCTGGTGGTGATGACGCCGCGGCCGGGACGCATTTCGCACGAGTACGAGCTCGATTTCAGTCGTCGCTTCATCGAGACCCGCGATGCGCGCGCGATCAAGTCCTCGCCCGACTTCATCCGCATCCGCGAGGAAGTTCTTGCGGTGATACTGCACCGGGACAACGCGGGTACGGGCGCGAGCTGAAATGGCCAGCGACCCGTCCACGGGCGCCGAACGCCCGAAGACTTCCGGCTACTCGACGCCGGGCGAAGGCCCGAGCACCGCCATATCGGTCGCGACGATGGTCGCGATCGGGGCGCTATGGTGGGTCGCCAGCCATTACCGCTGGCTGCCGCCGCTGTTCCTGCCGACGCCGGAAACGGTGTTCACGCGCCTGTGGGAGTCTGCGCGCGGCCAACTGACCGACGCGCCGCTGGCGACGCATTTTGGCTGGTCGATGTTTCGCGTCTTTACTGCGTTCGTGCTGGCCTGCGTCACCGCGATACCGATCGGGATCGCGATGGGCGTTTCGCGGATCGCGCGCGGCATTTTCGATCCGCCGATCGAGTTCTACCGCCCGCTGCCGCCGCTCGCGTATCTTCCGCTGATCATCATCTGGTTCGGGATCGACGAGCTTTCGAAGGTGCTGCTGATCTATCTCGCATGCTTCGCCCCGCTGGCGATGAGTGCGCGCGCGGGTGTGCGCTCGGTGTCGCAGGAGCAGATACACGCCGCATATTCGATGGGTGCATCGCGCTGGCAGGTCATCATGCATGTCGTCATCCCGGCAGCGATGCCCGAGATTCTGACCGCGATGCGGATCTCGATCGGCTTCGGCTGGACGACGCTGGTCGCCGCCGAAATGGTCGCGGCGACCTACGGCCTGGGCCAGATGGTGCTGAACGCGTCGAATTTCCTGCGCACGGATATCGTGATCATGGGCATCGTGGTCATCGGCGCGGTCGCCTACCTGTTCGATCTCCTGATGCGCCAGGTCGAACGCATCGTCGTGCCATGGAAGGGAAAGGTTTAGAGGCGCCGGGACCTTGTCAGCGTGTCATGTCAATGGCATCGCAGATTGCACTCGCCCGGCTTTGAGCATGCCGTCGCGGGCTCCGCCGGGATGACCAAAGAATAACGGCTGCCACCCGCCGAATGCCGGCCATCGGAAAGGGTTGACAGGCTGTTCCCCCTTTGCCACGCTCGACGGCTATGCCTACCCGTCCGCACTTCCAGCGCCTAGTCGAACGCGTCCGCAATCTGCCGGCGCTGCCGACGGCGATCGTCTATCCGTGCGATCGCGACTCGCTTCAGGTCGCGCTATCCGGGCAGTTTGCCGGCTATCTGGCGCCGGTGCTGGTCGGACCCGAGGCGCGCATTGCCGAAGCGGCCGCGCATGCAGGTCTCGACCTGTCGCGGATCGAGTTGGTCGATACGCCGGACGATCCGGCCGAAGCGGCGCGACGCGCCGTTGGGCTGGCGCGCGACGGCAGCGTGCGGGCCCTGATCAAGGGCAGCCTCTATCCCGACGATCTGATGCGCGCGGTTGCCGCGCCCGACACCGGACTGCGCGGCGAACGCCGCCTTACCCACGCTTTCTTTCTCGACGTCGCCGGCTTCGGCCGGCCGTTCCTGCTGTCGGACGCGGTGCTCAACATCGCGCCGAACCTCGCCGCCAAGCGCGAGATCGTGCAGAACGCGATCGACCTTGCGCATGCGCTGGGTACGGCGAATCCGCAAGTCGCGGTGCTCGCGGCGGTCGAGGGCGTCACCGCGGCGCTGCCGGCGACCGGCGATGCCGCGGCGCTGGCGAAAATGTCGACGCAGGGCCTGATCACCGGAGCGACGGTGGCCGGTCCGCTCACCGCGGACACCGCGCTGTCTGCCGAAGCTGCGCGCGCCAACGGCGTCGACGATCCGGTCGCGGGCCATGCCGACGTGTTGATCGTTCCCGGCCTCGATGCCGGGTCGCTGATGTTGCGCACGCTGACGGCGATGTGCGGTGCGCTCGCCGCCGGCATCGTTCTGGGCGCCAAGGTTCCAGTCGTTCTGGGCGGCCGGCACGACACGATGGAAATGCGCATGGCATCGTGCGTGCTCGCCTCGCTCGTCGCCGCCGCCGCTGCGCAGTCGCAACACGCGCCGGCTCCGCCAGCGCTGGCCAGCGTTCCCGTCACCGCGTAGCCCGATCGCGCCCGCGTTGCGCGACCTGCGCCACGGCTGCATGATGGCGGCCGTGCAGCCAAGCTTTAGGCCCTAGTCTCTGATGCCTCCGCTGGCGCTGAGGTTGTTTCCCTTTCTCGGCTGGCGGCATCGCGTCACGCGAGCGACGTTGCGCGCCGACCTGGTAGCCGCGCTGCTCGGATCGCTGATCGTGTTGCCCCAAGCCGTGGCGTTCGCCACGCTCGCCGGCCTGCCGCCGCAATACGGCCTGTACGGTGCGATGCTGCCGACCGTCGTCGGAGCGCTGTGGGGGTCGTCGTGGCACCTCGTTTCCGGCCCGACCAATGCGACCTCGCTGATGGTCTCGGCCTCGCTAGGCGCTTTGGCGCTGCCGTTTTCTCCCGAGTACCTGCGACTGGCGTTGACGCTTGGCCTGATGATCGGGCTGATCAAGCTCACGCTGGGGCTCGCCCGATTGGGTGCGCTGGTCAATTTCATCTCGACCACCGTCATCATCGGCTTCACCGCGGGCGCGGGACTGCTGATCATCGCCGCGCAGCTCGCCAACTTTTTCGGCCTGCCGAGCGCGCAGCCGGCGAGTTTCACCAACGCATTATCGTCATTCGCGCGGCACGTGGGCGAGATCGACCGCTGGACTGCGGCCGTCGGTGCATTGACGCTTGTCTCGGCGGTGGCGGCGCGGCGGATGCTGCCGCGCATTCCTTACCTGTTGATGGGAATGATCGCTGGCAGCGTCTTCGCGTACGCGCTGGCGCGCGCCGGCATTGCGCATGTCGCGACGATCGGCCCGCTGCCCTCGGTGCTGCCGCAGCCGTCGCTTCCCGACTTTTCCGGAGACACCTGGCGCATGCTCGCGCCGATTGCGTTCGCGCTGACCGTGATCGGCTTGACCGAGGCCGTGGCGAGCGCGCGCGCCGTCGCCGCGCGCTCCGGCCAGCGCATCGACGGCAACCAGGAATTCATCGGGCAGGGACTGGCCAACATCGCCGGCGCGTTCAGTTCGAGCTATCCGACCTCGGGCTCGTTCAACCGGACCGGGGCGAATTACGAAGCCGGCGCCAAGACGCCAATGGCCGCCCTATTCTCGGCTGGCTTCCTGCTGTTGGTGCTGCTGGTGGTCGCGCCGCTGGCGGCCTACCTGCCGCTCGCCGTGATGGCGGCGCTGTTGTTCATCGTCGCCTGGGGCCTGATCGATCTGAACCGCATCCGAGAGATCGTGCGCATCGGTCGCAGCGAAGCCCTGGTGCTGGTGGTCACCTTTCTGGCGACGCTTTTCGTGCAACTCGACTTCGCGATCCTGGTCGGCGTGCTTTGCTCGCTGTTCGCCTACCTGAATCGGACGACGCATCCTGCGATCCATGCGGTCGCACCGGATCCGACGTCGCCGCGGCGGCGATTCATCCCGGTCGCCGCCAGCGGCTCGCCCGGTCGCTTGGCCGAATGTCCGCAGCTCGCGCTGCTGCGTGTCGACGGCTCGCTTTTCTTCGGCGCGGTCGACCACGTGAAGGACGAGCTCGAGGCGGTGCGCCGCGGCGCGTCGGCGCGGCCACACGTGCTGCTGATCGGCAGCGGCATCAACTTTATCGACGTCGCCGGCGCCGAGCTCCTGGCGCAGGAGGCGGACGCGCAGCGCGCCGCGGGCGGCGCGCTCTACCTGTGCAACCTGAAGCCCACCGTCGTCGACGTGCTGGAGCGCGCCGGGATGGTCGAACGCATCGGACGAGACCGGATCTTCGCCACCAAGGATGAAGCCATTCGCGGCATCTATCCGCGCCTGGATTCGGCGATTTGCCGGGCCAGCACCGCGCGCATATTCATCGAGTGCGGGACCCATCTGCCCGACGGGAGCCTGCGCTGAGAACCGACGTCTCGATTGGGGTCGATCGAATCACTGCAGCAGCGGTAACAGCGTTTGATCGAAAACGGCGGCGCCAAAAATCCCGGTGTTGTGGCTCGCATCGGGTACCTCGATGAATTTTCCGTCGAGGCTCCTCGCTACCAGGTCTGCGACATAGCCGGCGGCGAGCTGCGGGTAAGTGTTGTCGTCCTTGCTTCCCGTCAGAGCGATAACTTTCGATCGCTTCGGTACGCCGGCCACGAATTGGTCCGGCGACAGGCTGCGGAATGACCGTCCTGCCCGATACTGCGCCATGTTGCATGGACAGCCGACCAGGATGGCGTCGTCGATGATGCCGGGAAATTTTCCCAGGATCACGCCGGCGGTGGCGGCGCCGCCCGAGTGCCCAACGACGACCAGCCTCGCAACCTTGTAGTGGATTCGCAACGCCTGCAATGCATTCGCGACCGCTTCAACGTTGTGTTCGGTAACGTTGTCTCTGCGTCCCAGGGTGTTGCCCGTCGATTCATTGTGGTCGAGGTCGAAGTATCCGGGTCTGATCAGTGCGACTGAAATAACCGATTCGCTCGCGTATTTCGCGGCCAAGGGATACATATAGCTCGATGGGCCCCCAGCCGACGTGTCCCCGTGCAGAAAGACCAGCAGCGTTTTGGCACTTGCGCCATCCGACTGGCCGAAGACCTTGATCACCAGACATTCCAACTTCCCGTCTACCCTGTGCACGTTGTCCGCGTCGGGGCAAGGGTGGGCGAAGAATTGCGCACTCGCGAAAGAACTGAGCGCGAGCGCGGCAACTGCCAGAGCGACACGAATCACGTCGATCGGAGACCGATAGAACGCTACTTCGGCCGTACGCAGTCGACGAAGTAGCGAAGCTTGCCCTGCTCGCTGGTCTCGACCAGGCCGTGGATGTCGGTGTCAAAGCCGGGGAACTGCTGGTTGAAGTTGCGGGCGAACTGCAGGAACTGCACGATCGTGCGGTTGAAGCGCTCGCCCGGTATCAGCAGCGGAATGCCCGGCGGATACGGCGTCAGCAGCACGCTGGTGACGCGTCCTTCGAGCTGGTCGATCTCGACGCGGTCGATTTCACGGTGCGCCATGCAGGCGAACGCGTCCGACGGCTTCATCGCCGGCTGCATGTCGGACAGATACATTTCGGTCGTCACGCGCGCGACGTCGTTGGCCTTGTACATGTCGTGGATCTGCCGGCACAGGTCGCGCAAGCCGACCTGCTCGTACGACGGCTGCTTGATGCAGAACTCCGGAAGGATCTTCCACAGCGGCTGGTTCTTGTCGTAATCGTCCTTGAACTGCTGCAGCGCAGTGACCAGCGTGTTCCAGCGGCCCTTGGTGATGCCGATGGTGAACATGATGAAGAACGAGTAAAGCCCGGTCTTCTCGACGATGACGCCGTGCTCGGCCAGATACTTGGTGACGATCGACGCCGGAATGCCGGTCTTGGCGAACTTGCCCGAGACGTCGAGACCCGGCGTGATCACCGTGGCCTTGATCGGGTCGAGCATCGTGAAGCCAGGCTCCAGGTTGCCGAAGCCGTGCCATTTCTCGTTCGCCTTCAGCATCCAGTCGTCGCGCTTGCCCATGCCCTCCGCGGTCAGCTTCTCCGGGCCCCAGACCTTGAACCACCAGTCCTTGCCCCACTCGTCGTCGACCTTGCGCATCGCGCGCCGGAAATCGAGCGCCTCGGCGATCGACTCCTCGACCAGCGCGGTGCCGCCGGGCGCCTCCATCATCGCCGCCGACACGTCGCACGACGCGATGATCGCGTACTGCGGCGAGGTCGACGTGTGCATCAGGTACGCCTCGTTGAATATGTGGCGGTCGAGCTTCCGTGTCTGCGATTCCTGCACGATGATCTGCGAGGCCTGCGAGATGCCGGCGAGCAGCTTGTGCGTCGAGTGCGTCGCGAACACCATCGCCTTCTTGCTGCGCGGCCGGTCCTTGCCGATCGCGTGCATGTCCTTGTAAAAGTCGTGGAACGCCGCGTGCGGCAGCCACGCCTCGTCGAAATGCAGGGTCTCGATCCAGTCGCCCAGCGTTTCCTTCAGCATCTCGACGTTGTAGGCGACGCCGTCGTAAGTGCTCTGCGTGATCGTCAGGATGCGGGGCTGCTTGTTCTTTGCCGCGCGCGCGAACGGATTGGCCTCGATCTTCTTGCGGATGTTCTCCGGCCGGAATTCCTCCAGCGGAATCGGCCCGATGATCCCCAGGTGATTGCGGGTCGGCGTCAGGAACACCGGAATCGCGCCGGTCATCGTGATCGCGTGCAGGATCGACACATGGCAGTTGCGATCGACGACGACGATATCGTCCGGCGCTACCGTCGCGTGCCATACCATCTTGTTCGAGGTCGATGTGCCGTTGGTGACGAAGAAGCAGTGGTCGGCGTTGAAAATCCGCGCCGCGTTTCGCTCGGCGGCGGCGACCGGCCCCGAATGATCGAGCAGCTGCCCCAATTCGTCGACCGAGTTACACACATCGGCGCGCAGCATGTTCTCGCCGAAGAACTGGTGGAACATCTGGCCGACCGGGCTCTTGAGGAAAGCGACGCCGCCGGAGTGGCCCGGACAGTGCCATGAATACGAGCCGTCCTGCGCGTAGTCGACCAGCGCCCGGAAGAACGGCGGCGCCAGCGAGTCGAGGTAGCTTTTGGCCTCGCGGATGATGTGCCGCGCGACGAACTCGGGCGTGTCCTCGAACGTGTGGATGAAGCCGTGCAGCTCGCGAAGAATGTCGTTCGGGATGTGCCGCGACGTCCGCGTCTCGCCATAGAGGTAGATCGGGATCTCGGCGTTCTTGAAGCGGATCTCCTCGACGAATGCGCGCAGGCTCTTCAGCGCCGATTCGGTTTCCTCGACCGAGCCCGCGCCGAATTCCTCGTCGTCGATCGACAGGATGAACGCCGAGGCGCGGGATTGCTGCTGGGCGAATTGCGACAGGTCGCCGTAGCTGGTGACTCCGAGGATCTCCATCCCCTCTTTTTCTATCGCGGCGGCGAGCGCGCGTATCCCCAGGCCCGACGCGTTCTCGGAACGGAAGTCTTCGTCGATGATGACGATCGGAAAACGGAATTTCATCCAGCCACTCCTGCCGACGGGCTCGTGCTGCGGGCCAAAAAAGAAAGCGGGGTGCCAGGCCGAACGGCCGCACCCCTGAGGGGCGCATTGTGCACCGCTTTAGGCGCCCGATGCGAGCGGTTTGACAATCTCCGCGGGGCCTGCGCGCCGCGGACGGCTTCAGGCGTGGGTCGCGACCAGGATCCCGGCCCAGGCGATCAGCCCGAGGCCCAGCGGGGTGCGCAACCATCGGCCCCAGCGCAGGTTCTTTTCGGCGGCCATCACGGCCGCCAGCACCAGCATCCAGCCCAGGCTGCCGATGCCGGCGACGAACATCACCGCCATCAGCGCCCAGCAGCAGCCGACGCAGAAGACGCCGTGCTCGAAGCCGATGCGCAAGGCCTCGCGGCGTGGCGCCAGCCCGTGCCAGCGCGCGTTGACGAACGTGAACGGCGTGCGGCATTTTTCCAGGCAGCGGTACTTGAGCGCGCTGAACTGGAACGCGCCGGCGCCCGCCAGCACGACCGCGCCGATCGCCCAACCGCGCCCGATCAGCCAGTCCGCCTGTGCGACGCCGGCGTGCAGCAGGGTGTCCACGCCGTGCGCCACCAGCCCGAAGCCCAGCCAGGCGATCGCGTACCCGGCGACGACCCGGCCGAGCAGCGCGCCCGCGTCAGGCCGCGCCGCCACGACCCGGCCGAAGATGCCGAGCAGCGGCAACGTCGTCGGCAACATCATCGCCGTGATCATCAACAACCAGGCGAACGCGTAGACCAGCGCCGGAACGATCAACGCCGCCCTGCGGAATGCTGCGGCAAATCTCGCCTAAGGGCCCGGTGTCGGTCCAGCCGCCGTGGTCGAGATAGCGCGCGTACGGGCTCGCGCTCCACGCAACCAACGCGAGCCAGGCCGCCACCGACAATGCGGCCACCAACGCGAGCCGCAAGGTCTGCGGATCGAGGCCGCGGGCCGCGCTTGACGCCGCGGCGGCGTGACGGTCGGGCATGACTGGACGCCGGCTGCCTCGTCCTCGTCAGCCGCCGTCAGGCATCGAACACGAAGGTGCTTTGCAGCGCGTTGTGGCCGCTCAAGTTCAGATCGATGCCCAGCTTGTCGACCTTGGAGCGATAACGCGGGCTTTTCCCCACGAACACCGGCGCCCCGGGAACCGTCGAAAAGACCGTATCGGCCAGGGTCGTCGTCGCCCCGCTCGCGCTTTTGTACGGCTCGAGCTCGGCATAGCCGGCGGTGCCGACCTTGACCACGCCCTTGCCGCCATGGACGTCCCACTGGATCGGCACTTTTTCGACCGAGACGACTTCGCCAATCAATTTGGCCAGGTCGGCGACCGGGCCACCCAGCTTGCCGGTATAAACGCCCAGGATCGCTTCTTCCTGCTTGGCCGAAACCTTGTCGTCCAGATACACCGCGGCGCGCCAGTTGCCCGCCAGGATGTTGCCGGGAATGTGCGCGATCAGCGCGATCGTATGGCCGGTGACGTCGACGCCATTGATCGTTCCCTTGTCGAAATGCCAGGAGACAATCGTGTCGCAGGTGCCGAAGTCGGGATCCTCGCCGATCCAGCACGGGCACAACACGCGGCAATTGCAGACTTCGAGCAGCCGTCCTTCCAGATGGTAAGCCATGCGCTCTCCTCGCTTGGTTCGTACGAAACGGCGGCGGATATCGCCGCGCCGCAGCTTGTCGATGCTACGCCGAGCCCGCAGCGTATTCCAGCCGAATATTCGGCAACGGCCTGCTCCGGCCCTATTAGCGCCGGCCGCCGGCCAGCCGGACCGACGCCGGATTGGCGCGCAGCCGCGCCATCGCCCACACGCCGAACGCCGGGCCGATCGCCAGCGGCACGAAGGCATGCCGCCATCCCAGGGCGTCGACCCAATAGGGCAGGAGGTGGATCGTCACCAGCGTCAGCGTGAAGCCCAGCGCCGTCTGCAGGGTTAGCATCGTGCCGACACGCGCCGGGTCGGCGAGCTCCGCGATCGACGCAGAGAACTGCGCCGAGTCGGCGACGATGCTGATGCCCCAGACGATCGAGACGGCGACCAGCAGCCAGGGCGCGCCGCCGTACAAGAGCCCGATGCTCGCGGCGCAGCTGCCGCTGACAGCCATCGCGATGATGGTCACCGTCGTGCGGCCGATCCGGTCGGCGACGACTCCGGCAGCGACGCAGCCGACCGCTCCGGCGCCGATGGTCGCGAACGCCGCCAGCTTGGCGGCGACTTGCGCCGACCCGGGCGGCAGGGACAAGGCGAAGCTCGCGTTGAGGAATACGCCGATCCACGCCCACATCGCGTAGAGCTCCCACATATGGCCCAGATAGCCGAGGTTGGCCAGCCGCAGCGGCACGTCGCGCCAGGCGAGCAGCATCGCGCCCGGTTCGAAGCGCGGAGCCGGCTTGCGGTTCGGGCCGAGCCCGGCGAGGCCGATCCCGAGCGCCGCGGCAAGCGCGCTGGCCGACGAAAGCGCCACCGTCGGGCGCCAGTCGACGCCGCCGAAGGCGTTGAACAAGTGGGGAGACGCCGAGCCCAGGGTCAGCGCGCCGACCAGGATCCCGACCATCAGTCCCATGTCGTCCCGCGCCCAGGTCGTCGCGAGCTTCATGCCGACCGGGTAGACGCCGGCCATGCCGATGCCGGTGATCAAACGCAACAGCGGCGCGGCGATCGACGCCGGATCGACCAGCAACAGGCCGGCATTGGCGAGCGCGGCGACGATCGCGGATGCGGCAAACAGCCGGCGTGGATCGACCCGGTCGGGCAAACCCAGGAAAGCACTGGCCAGGCAGCCGATGACGAAGCCGGCCTGAACGCCGCTGGTCAGCGCCGCCTGCGCGAAATTGGAAAGGTGGAACTCCGCGGCCAGCGCCGGCGTGACGGCGGACGCGGAAAACCACACCGCCATCGCCGCGACCTGGCAAAGCGCGATGATGGTGATCGAGGCGCGCTTGGAGGTCGCGAAGGCCATCCTAGATCTTGGGCAGCGTAACGCCCTTCTGACCCTGGTATTTGCCGCCGCGATCCTTGTACGACGTTTCGCAGACCTCGTCCGACTCGAAAAAGATCACCTGCGCGACGCCCTCGTTGGCGTAGATCTTGGCCGGCAACGGCGTCGTGTTCGAGAATTCGAGCGTGACATAGCCCTCCCACTCGGGTTCGAGCGGCGTCACGTTGACGATGATGCCGCAGCGCGCGTAGGTCGACTTGCCGAGACAGATCGTCAATACGTTGCGCGGAATCCTGAAATATTCGACGGTGCGGGCAAGCGCGAACGAGTTCGGCGGGATGATGCAGGAGTCGCCGCTGAAGTCGACGAACGACTTGTCATCGAAGTTCTTCGGGTCGACGATCGTCGAGTTCAGGTTGGTGAACAGCTTGAATTCGTTCGAGCAGCGGATGTCGTAGCCGTAGCTCGACGTGCCGTAGGAAACGATTTTGCGGCCTTCGCACTCGCGCACCTGTCCGGGCTCGAACGGCTCGATCATCCTGTGCGCCTGCGCCATGCGCCGGATCCAGCGGTCGGACTTGATCATCGCGGGCCTGCCCTCGCGCCGGCCGTCAGGTGTTCTGCACGACGATGTTCGGAAACTTGGCCGAAAAGTCCTCGGCTTTCTGCGCGACGAACACCGCAGTCTTGCGCGCGATGTCCTTGTAGATCCTGGCGATAGCCCCGTCCGGGTCGGCGACAACCGTCGGCCGTCCCGAATCGGCCTGCTCACGGATGTGGATGTCGAGCGGCAGCTGGCCGAGGAAAGGCACGTCGTAGTCGTCGCACATCTTCTTCGCCCCGCCTTCGCCGAAGATCGCCTCCGCATGACCGCAGTTCGAGCAGATGTGGGTCGACATGTTCTCGACGATGCCGATGATCGGCACGCCGACCTTGTCGAACATCTTCAGGCCCTTGCGCGCGTCGATCAGCGCGATGTCCTGCGGCGTCGTGACGATCACCGCGCCGGTGACCGGCACCTTCTGCGAAAGCGTCAGCTGGATGTCGCCGGTGCCCGGAGGCAGGTCGACGATCAGATAGTCGAGGTCGCGCCAGTTGGTGTCCTTCAGCAGCTGCTCGAGCGCCTGCGTCACCATCGGGCCGCGCCAGACCATCGGCGTGTCGGTATCGATCAGAAAGCCGATCGACATGGCCTGCAGGCCGTGGGCCTCGAGCGGCTCAAGCGTCTTGCCGTCTTTCGATTCCGGTCTTCCGGCGATGCCCAGCATCATCGGTTGCGACGGCCCGTAGATGTCGGCGTCGAGCACGCCGACGGTCGCTCCCTCGGCAGCAAGCGCGAGCGCGAGGTTGACCGCCGTCGTCGACTTGCCGACGCCGCCCTTGCCGCTGGCAACCGCGATGATGTTCTTCACCCCCGGCACCAGCTTGACGCCGCGTTGCACCGCGTGCGTGCCGATGCGGTGGCTGATCGTGACCGTCACCTTGCCGGCGCCCGGCAGCGTGGACAGATGACGCTGGATCAGCCGGCGCAGTGTGTCGTGCTGGCTCTTCGCCGGATAGCCGAGCACCAGCTCGACCGCAACGTCGCCGCCGTCGATCCGCACGCTCCGGATCGACTTGTCGGAAACGAAATCGCGGCCGGTGTTGGGATCGATCAGTGCGCGCAGACTGGCTTGTACGTCCGCCTCGGATATGGGCATCGGGTATTGATCGCGTCGAGCGTTTAAACGGCGAGTTTAGCGAAAAATGCCGGCGCTCGGTACTCGTCGCAGTGGGCCATTTGCTAGAATGCGCCAATCCCCTGTCGCATCAAAGGTCTTGCCGCATGCCGCGCCGCACGCTGTTCGTCACGACCGCGCTGCCCTATGCCAATGGCCCGTTTCACATCGGGCACATCATGGAATACATCCAGGCCGACATCTGGGTGCGGTTCCAGCGCATGCAAGGTCACGACGTCCATTTCGTCGGCGCCGACGACGCGCACGGTGCGCCGATCATGCTCGCCGCCGAAGCGGAAGGGCTCACGCCGCAGCAGATGGTCGCCCGCATCGCGGCGACACGGCCGAAGATTCTCGGTATCGGCGAGTACGCCGGCAAGGGTTTTCACCTGAGCTTCGATCACTGGCACAGCACCGACTCGCCGGAGAACGTCGAGCTGTTGCAGGACATCTACCGCCGGCTGAAAGGCCGCGGTCTGATCTACTCGAAGACAGTCGAGCAGTTCTTCGACCCGGTCAAGTCGATGTTCCTGCCGGACCGGTATATCAAGGGCGAGTGCCCGGTGTGCGGCGCCAAGGACCAATACGGCGACTCGTGCGAGGTCTGCGGGTCGGTGTACGCGCCGACCGATCTGAAGAACCCGTATTCGACCTTGACCGGCGCGACGCCGGTGCTGAAGTCCTCGGAGCACTTTTTTTTCCGGTTGTCCGATGCCAAGTGCGTCGCGTTTCTGCGCCAGTGGACGCAAGCTCCGGGCAGGCTGCAGCCCGAGGTCGCGAACAAGGCGCTCGAGTGGCTGGCTGAAAAACCCGCCAGCGACGGCAAGGGCCTGGCCGACTGGGACATCTCGCGCGATCCGCCGTACTTCGGCATTCCGATCCCCGACGCGCCGGGCAAGTATTTCTACGTCTGGATCGACGCACCGGTCGGCTACCTGGCAAGCCTGAAGGCGGATCTCGCGGGCAAAGGCATCGCGCTGGCGGATTTTCTGCGCGGCGAAGGTGTCGAGCAATATCACTTCATCGGCAAGGACATCGTCTATTTCCACACGCTGTTCTGGCCGGCCATGCTCGAGTTCGCCGGCCCGCCGTACAAGGTGCCGGACAACATTTTCGTGCACGGCTTCATCACCTTCACCGGCGAAAAGATGTCCAAGTCGCGGGGCACCGGCATCAGCCCCGAGCTCTATCTCGACCTGGGACTGAATCCGGAGTGGCTGCGCTATTACATCGCTGCCAAGCTCAACGCCAAAGTCGAGGATCTGGATTTCAATCCCGACGACTTCATCGCGCGGGTCAACAGCGACCTGATCGGCAAATACGTCAACATCGCGAGCCGCGCCGCGCGCTTTATCGCGCAGACCGGCAACAAGCTGGCGGCGACGTCCGGATTCGATGTGCGGCACGGCGTGCCGCTGCAGGCGCTGTCGGACAGGATCGCCGAGCTGTATGCGAACCGCGAATTCGGCAAGGCGCTGCGCGAAGTGATGGATCTTGCCGACCGCACCAACGAATACTTCGACCGCAATAAACCGTGGGAAGCCGCCAAGCGGCCCGACGGCGCGGCGCGGGTGCTCGAGATCTGCTCGGAATGCATCGATGACTTCCGGATCCTGACGACCCTGCTCAAGCCGGTGCTGCCCGCCGTCGCCGCGAGCGCCGAGCTCTTCCTGCAGATTCCGTCGCAGGCGTGGAGCGATATCGGCACCGCGCTGCCGGCAGGTCATGCGGTCGGCGACTACAAGCATCTGTTGAACCGCATCGACCCGAAGCAGGTCGATGCGCTGCTCGAAGGTCCGAAGGCCGCGGCTGGCGCAGCGCCCGCCGAGGATCCTGCGCCGGCGGCACCGCCTGTCGCGCCGCCGATCAGCATCGACGAGTTTTCCCGCATCGACTTGCGCGTTGCTCGCATCGTCAATGCCGAACAGGTCGACGGTGCCGACAAGCTGCTCAAGCTCACGCTCGACGTCGGCGAAGCGCGGCACCGCACGGTATTCGCGGGCATCAAAAGCGCATACCAGCCGCAGGATCTGATCGGCCGGCTGACACCGATGGTCGCCAATCTCGCGCCGCGCAAGATGAAGTTCGGCGTTTCCGAAGGCATGGTGCTTGCGGCCTCGGGCGACGGCCCCGGCATATTCCTGCTCGCGCCCGACTCGGGCGCAGTTCCCGGCATGCGCGTCAAGTAGGCACGATGGCAGGAACAGCCTTGCGCCGGACGCGAAGCACCAGGCGGTCGCGGCGATGACAAGTGCGCTGCCGCTGATCCTCGATGCCATCCTGGCATGGCTGGTGATCGGCGTACTGGCGCTGATCCCGAGCGTCCGAGGCTTAGTCGGTCGCTCGCTTTTCATCGCCGGCGCGCTGGTCGGTATCGTGATCGCCATCGTTGCGCTGACTGCGATCGGCGACGTAGCCCAGGCTATGGTGCTGCCGCTGGGGCTGCCCGACCTGCCCTTTCACCTGCGGCTCGATCCGCTGTCCGCATTCTTCCTGGTGTTGCTTGGCGCCGCCTCGGCGGGCGTCTCGGTCTTCTCGGCCGGATATTTCCACTCCGACGCAGGCGCGTCGCCGCGGCTCTTGTGCCTGCAGTATCACGTGTTTCTGGCAGCGATGGCGCTGGTGCTGGTCGCCGACGATGCCTACATGTTCATGGTGGCATGGGAAACGATGGCGCTCTCCTCGTTCTTCCTGGTCACCACCGATCACGCCGTGCCCGAGATACGCCGGGCAGGATTCCTCTACCTGGTGATCGCGCATGTCGGCGCGGTCGCCATCCTGCTCTGCTTCGGCGTGATGCAGGGCGGCAGCGGCGATTACACGTTCGGATCGATGCGCTCGATGGTCCTGTCCGGCGCGTGGCCATCGATAGCGTTCCTGTTGGCACTCGCCGGGTTCGGCGCCAAGGCCGGCCTGCTGCCGCTGCATATCTGGCTGCCGGAGGCGCATCCGGCGGCACCGTCGCCGGTATCGGCGCTGCTTTCCGCGGTCATGCTGAAGACGGCAATTTACGGTCTGCTGCGAGTGACGTTCGACCTGCTTAACGCTCAGCTGTGGTGGTGGGGCGTCACGGCGCTGGTGCTGGGCTTGCTGACCGCGCTGTTCGGCGTCATCTATGCCACCGTGCAGGTCGACATGAAGCGCCTGCTCGCGTACTCGTCGATCGAGAACATCGGCATCATCGTCGCCGGCATCGGGCTCACCATCCTGTTCAAGGCCAACGGCAAGACGCTGCTCGCGTCGATCACGCTGGTGGCGACGCTCTACCACGCGCTCAATCACGCATTTTTCAAGAGCCTTCTGTTCCTCGCCACCGGCTCGGTGCTGCACTCGACCCGCGAGCGCAGCCTGGGCAAACTCGGCGGCCTGATCCACCGCATGCCCTGGGTCGCCTGGCTGGCGCTGGTCGGCGCCCTCGCGATCGCCGGACTGCCACCGCTCAACGGCTTCGTCTCCGAATGGCTGCTGCTGCAGGCATTCCTGTTCACTCCGACCTTGCCGCAGTCGTTCATCAACATGCTGGTGCCGCTGGCCGCCGCGGCGCTGGTACTGGTCGCGGCACTGGGCGCCTACGTGATGGTCAAGTTCTACGGCGTCGTCTTTCTCGGCCGGCCGCGCGAGCCGCAGCTCGCCTATGCGCACGACGCCGGGTATTTCGAGCGCGTTGCGCTGGCATGGTTCGCGATCGGCTGCGTGATGCTGGGGCTGTTTCCCGTCACCGTCATCGGCCTCATCGACAACGTCAACGCGGCGCTGATCGGCGCGACCGTCGGCCATGCCGGCGACAAGTGGTGGATGCTCGCCCCGATCAGCCCGGAGCGCTCCAGCTACAGCCCGCTGATCGTGCTGGTCGTGATTGCCGCGGTCGTGCTGCTTACGATCCAGATCGTCCATCGCACCTACCACGGCCGCGTGCGCAGCGGCCCGGCATGGGATTGCGGATTCCCGATGCAGACGCCGCGCATGCAGGATACGGCGGAAGGCTTCGGACAGCCGATCCGCCAGGTTTTCGAAGCGTTCTTCCGGGTCGAGCGCGTGCTGCCGACGCCGTTCGACACCACCCCGCAATACCGGGTCACCGTCGGCGATCACTTCTGGCAATGGCTGTACCTGCCGATCGTGCGCGTGGTCGAGATGCTGGCCCGCTTCGCCGGCCGGATCCAGCAAGGCAGGATCTCGATCTACCTGATCTACAGCTTCGTGACGCTGCTCGCACTGCTGATGTTCATCCGATGAGCGCCGCCGGATTTCTGTCGCAGCTGTTGCAGCTCGCGATCGCGCTGCTGCTCGCGCCGATCCTGGTCGGCTGGGTCAATCAATGCCGGGCCTGGCTTTCGAACCGCAGCGCGCCGCCGCTGCTGCAGCCGTACCTGACGATCAGGAAGCTGTTCCACAAGGACGCCGTGGTCGCGGAGAACGCGTCGCGGCTGTTCCGGATGACGCCCTACATCGTGTTCGCAGCGATGGCGCTGGCGGCGGCGATCGTTCCCTCGCTGGCGACGGACCTTCCATTCGCCCGCGCCGCCGACGCGATCGCGCTGGTCGGCCTGTTCGCGCTGGCGCGCGTCTTTGCAGCGCTTGCCGCGATGGACATCGGCACGGCGTTCGGCTCGATGGGCGCCCGCCGCGAGATGTTCGTCGGCTTCCTCGCCGAGCCGGCGTTGCTGATGGTGCTGTTCACCGCGTCGCTGATCTCCGGCTCGACTTCGTTGCCGACGATCGTCGACACGCTGGCGCACCGGGAGTTCGCCATCTATCCCAGCCTTGCCTTCGCCGGCGTCGCCTTCACGATGGTGTCGCTGGCCGAGAACGCGCGGATCCCGATCGACAATCCGGCGACCCATCTCGAGCTGACGATGATCCATGAGGCGATGCTGCTCGAGTATTCGGCGCGGCATCTGGCGCTGCTCGAATGGGCGGCGGCGCTCAAGCTGTTCAACTATTCGTGCATCGGCCTCGCGCTGTTCCTGCCGTTCGGGATCGCCGAAGGCAGCGCCGACTGGCTGGCGATCCTCGGCGCGACGCCGGTGCTGATCGTCAAGCTCGCCGTCGGCGGATTCGCGCTCGCGATGATCGAGACCCTGTCGGCGAAGCTGCGCATTTTCCGGGCACCGGAGTTTTTGGGCACGGCTTTCCTGCTCGCGGTGCTCGCGATGCTGGTCAACCTGATGCTCGGCAGCTGAGATGGCGATGACGCAGATCCCGCTCTGGGCGCAGCTGATCAATCTGCTTGCCGCTGTGCTGCTGCTGCTGGCGTTCGCGATGCTCGCGCAGCGCCGGGTCATGACGCTGATCAATCTGTTCGCGGCGCAGGGTTTCGCGCTCGCCTCATCCACCGCGATCGTCGCCTTCGCTACCCATCAGCCTCACCTGTACTGGTCGGTCGGCCTGACCCTGGTGCTCAAGGTGATGCTGCTGCCTTGGCTGCTGCACCGGCTGATCCTCCGCCTCGACGTCAAATGGGATGTCGAGGGACTGATCAACATCCCGACGACGATGCTGCTCGGCATCGTGCTGGTCGTGTTTGCGTTCAACCTCGCGGTGCCGATTTCCCAGCTCGCCAACACCGTGACCCGGGCGACGCTGGGCATCGCTATGGCCAGCGTCATGCTCGCCTTCCTGATGATGATCACCCGCCGCAAGGCGATCCCGCAGGTGATCGGCTTCCTGGCGATGGAGAACGGCCTGTTCTTCGCGGCGACCAGCGCCACCTACGGCATGCCGATGGTGGTCGAACTGGGCATCGCCCTGGACGTGCTGGTCGCGATGCTGATACTCGGCGTCTTCTTCTTCCAGATCCGCGAGCAGTTCGACAGCCTCGACCTCCAGCACCTGGAAAAGCTCAAGGAATGATCGAAATCTTCGCCGTCCTGGGCGCGCCGATCGCCGGAGCGCTGCTGCTCGCCTCGATCGGCGAGCGCGAGCGTGCCCCGGAGATCAATGTCGCCGTCTGCCTGGTGACTTTCATCGCCGCGGCCGCGCTGACCGCGCGCGTGATCGGCGAGGGACCGCTGCTCCTGGCCGGAAAGCTTTTTTTCGTCGACTCGTTCAACGTTTTTCTGATCGCGCTGACCGCGTTCGTCGGCCTGACGACGTCGATCTTTTCGCGGCCGTACATGAGGATCGAGCAGGAGCTCGGGCACCTGACGCCGGGTCGGCTCAGGCTCTACCACAGCATGTTCCAGGTGTTCAATTTCACGATGCTGCTCGCGCTGTCGACCAACAACATGGGCCTGCTGTGGGTCGCGATGGAGGCGGCGACCCTGACGACGGTGCTGCTGATCTCGCTCTACCGCACGCCGGCGAGCCTCGAGGCGGCATGGAAGTATTTCATCCTGTGCGGCGTCGGCATCGCGCAGGCATTGTTCGGAACGATCCTGCTTTATTTCGCCGCGGAAAAGCTGCTCGGCGCAGGCGGCAATGCGCTGTTGTGGACCGAGCTCAACAGCGTCAAGGGCGACCTCGAGCCGACGGTGCTGTCGCTCGCCTTCGTCTTCCTGCTGGTCGGCTACGGCACCAAGGTCGGCCTGGTGCCGCTGCACAACTGGCTGCCGGATGCACACGCCGAAGGCCCGACGCCGGTGTCGGCGGTGCTTTCCGGCCTGTTGCTCAATGTGGCGCTGTACGCGGTCGTGCGCTGCAAGGTGCTGGTCGAAGGCTCGGTGCCGACCGGGTTCGCGCGCACGTTGATGATGGGCTTCGGGCTGTTGTCGCTGGTGACGGCGTCGTTGCTGCTGCTGAGGCAAAAGGACATCAAGCGGCTGTTCGCCTACTCGTCGATCGAACATATGGGCATCATCACCTTCGCGTTCGGCCTGGGCGGGCCGATCGCGAGCTTCGCCGGGCTTTTGCACATGACCGTGCATTCGCTGACCAAGTCGGCGATCTTTTTCACCGTCGGCCATGCGACGCAAAAGGCGGGCACGCAACTGATGGACGGCATTCGCGGACTGGTGACGATCAGCCCGCTGATCGGATGGGGGCTGGTGCTCGGCACGCTGGCGATCCTGGGCATGCCGCCGTTCGGCGTATTCGCCAGCGAATTCCTGATCCTGACCACGGCGATCCATGACCAACCGTGGGCAACGCCGCTCTTGCTCGGCGCGCTGGGCATTTCGTTCGCCGCGATTTTCGCACGCGTCCAGCCGATGGTGTTCGGCGAGACGACGGTCAAGCGGCTGCCACACCGACCGGCGATGATCCCGGTGTTCGTTCACCTGGGGATCGTCCTGATGCTGGGCCTGTGGATCCCGCCGTTTCTCGCCGACTGGTACCGCCAGGCGGCGCGGCTGATCGGATGATGATCGGATGAACGTCTCGCCGCTCGGACTCGCCGCCTCGCCGCTGCCCTGCGCGATGCCGGCGCAGCGCTGCCGGGTCAACTCGGGACAGCTGCTCTCCGCCTGCCGCCTGGCGTGGGAGCGCGGCGGGCAGTTGGTCGCGCTCTGGGCGAGTGACGAGCGCGACCGCGGTCGCGGGTTCGCCGTTCGCGTCTTGCTGCGCGACGGCGATGGACTGACCTTGCTCGAGCACACGCTGCCCGACGAGGGAGCGCGCTATCCGGACCTTTCGCCGATCTTTCCGGCGGCCAACCGCATGCAGCGCGCTGCGTTCGACCTGGTAGGCGCGCAGTGCGACGCCGACGACCAGCGCCCGTGGACCTGGCAGGCGGCGTGGCCGATCGATCGCTTTCCGTTGCAGCGCGATTTCGAAGTGTCGCCGTTGTGGGAGCCGGGCCAGGAGGACTATCCGTTCGTGCGGGTCACCGGCGACGGCGTGCACGAAATCGCCGTCGGCCCTGTCCACGCGGGAACGATCGAGCCGGGGCATTTCCGCTTCCAGGTCGTCGGCGAAAAAGTGCTGCGTCTCGAGGAGCGTCTCGGCTATGCGCACAAAGGCATCGAAAAACGTTTCGAATCGATGCCGCTGATCGACGGCTATCGGCTCGCCGGACGAATTTCCGGCGATAGCACCGTCGCCTACGCCTGTGCCTACGCCCAGGCAGTTGAATCGATCGCGGCCAGCGCCGCGCCGCCGCGCGCGGCGTGGCTGCGCGCCTTGTGCCTGGAGCGCGAGCGCATCGCGAACCATCTGGGCGACTTGGGCTACCTCGGCAACGACGGCGGATTCGCCTTCGGCCATTCGCAGTTCTCGCGCCTGAGGGAGGACGTGCTGCGCCTCAACGACCGCGCGTTCGGCCATCGGCTGCTGATGGACATCGTCGTGCCGGGTGGCGTCGCGCGCGATCTCTCCGCCGAAGACGCAGCGCTGATGCGCGCGCAATGCGTCTCGCTCGAGCGCGAGCTTGCCGTGCTGCGCGACATCTACGACGAGCATGCCGGGCTTCAGGACCGGTTTCGCGGCTGTGGACAGGTCGCGCGCGCGCTGGCGCTCAAGCTCGGGTTGACCGGGCTCGCCGCCCGCGCCAGCGGCCTCCCCGATGATCTGCGTTGCGACTTCGCCTGGACACCGTACGACACGCTCGGCGTGCGACGAGCCACGCACGGCGATGGCGACGTCGCCGCGCGCGTCGCGGTGCGCTTCGACGAAACCTTCGAATCGCTGCGCCTGGTCGGCGCGATGCTGGCGGCGATGCCCGACGGCGAGATCGCCGCATCGCTGGCCGAAGCGCCGGCCTCGCGGCTGGCGATCGGCTGCGCCGAGGGCTGGCGTGGACCGATCTTCATCGCGCTGGAAAGCGGCCCCGACGGCACGATCCGTCGCTGCCACCCGCACGACCCATCCTGGCAGAACTGGCCGGTGATCGAGCACGCGGTAATCGGCAACATCGTTCCCGACTTTCCGCTGATCAACAAGTCGTTCAATCTTTCATACAGCGGCCACGACCTTTAGCGCCGCACTGGACATCAGCCATGCTGCAAGTTCTCCATCAGATCGCCCGGACCCGGATCAAGACCGAACCGCCGCCCTCGCCCGCCGACGAGATGGTCGTCGTCGCCCGGCTGCAGAAAGCCATTCTGCGTACGCTCGGACGCGCACTGACGATACGGCATGTCGACGCCGGCTCTTGCAACGGATGCGAGCTCGAGATCCAGGCGCTGGCCAATCCGTACTACAACATCGAGGGCGTGGGCATACGCTTCGTCGCCAGCCCGCGGCACGCCGATATGCTGCTGGTGACCGGCCCGGTATCGAAGCACATGGCGATCGCGCTCAAGCGCACCTACGATGCGACGCCCGAGCCCAAACTGGTTGTTGCGGTCGGGGATTGCGGCTGCAGCGGAGGCATTTTCGGCCAGAGCTACGCGAGCCTTGGCGGAGTGGCCAGCGTGATTCCGGTCGACGTCGCGATTCCCGGCTGTCCGCCGCCGCCGCGCGCGCTGCTGCAAGGGATCCTGGCGGCGATCAGCGCGTATGCACCCCCCGGCGCTGCCGCCGCCGACCTCCCGGCAGACCAAACGACCGTCCCGCCGCCCAAAGCCGCAGGCACCCCTTGAAATCGGCGGCCGGGCCGCCATTTACCGGTCGTGCGCGGCTCAAAGCTCTTCATCGGTGGCCGCGGAAAACCCATGGAGAAGCAAATGACCAGTCTGATTCGCTATTTCGATCCTCTGGATCGCGTGCTCGATCGCGCGTTCGGAGCGGTGGTCGCCAACGGCGACGCCGGCACTGCCAGCCGGAGCATTGCGCTGGACGTTGTCGAGACGCCCGACGCCTATATCGTCAAGGCCGAGCTGCCCGGGATACCTAAGGACAAGATCGAAGTGAACGTCGAGGACCGCAATGTCACGATCGGCGCCTCATTCAGCCAGGAAATCGACGCCAACGGCAAGACGCTTTGGCAGGAGCGCAGCTTCGGCAAGCTCTCGCGCGCGATCCGTCTGCCCGAGTCGGTCGATGCCAACGGCGCGCAAGCCACGCATGTCGACGGCGTTCTGCAGCTGACGCTGCCGAAGGTTGCCAAGGTCAACAGCAAGCAGATCACGATTCAGTAAAACGAAAGCGCGGCCCGACGTCGAGTCGGCGCCGCGCTTTTGCCAACGGTCGGTTAGCGCGTGGCCTGGATGTCGCGGCCGTTGAGCTCCTGTACCGGCCGCGCGTTCATCGGATACGACCTGGCGAAACGGGCGATCTCGTCGGACGAGATCTGCGTCGGCGTCTTCAGCACGAACCACTTGACGTCCTCGCTGCACGGCGGGGTCGTCAGCGATCCGGCGAACGTGTAGTAGCCCTTGTCTCGCGGCAGCAGCTCGAGCGCGTTGATCTTCACCGCGTCGACCGCGTTCTCCTTGTCCTTAGTCTGCGGCAGGTTGGCCCACAGCGTCTTGATCAGCGCGTTCTCCTTCCCTTCGTCGAGCAGAATGGCGATGACGGCGAACTTGCCGTCCTTGCCTTTATGGACGAGGTGCGCTTCCATGTCGTGACCCTTGCCGCTGATCTTTTCCTCGCTCGGCTTGTGAAAATTCAATTCGATCAGCTCGTAGCGCTTGCCCTCGACCGAAACCGTGCTGCCCGGGGCGTAGTTGACCTTGATCGTGTGGCCGTCATCGACGATCCGGAGCGGCACCGGCCGATAGTCGAACAAAAGCGGCGGCAAGTCGCCTTTCCTGGCCTCGGCATCCGGGATGTCGATCGGCGATTGCGTCTTGCCCAGGGCGCAGGAGGCGAAACTCTTTTCCAGCTTGGCCCACTTCGCCGGGCCGGTCGTGCCGGTATAGGTCCAGCGCGAAGTATCCGCTGCCGAGCACACGCCTGCTATGCCGGCGACGGCGATGATTGCAAATAATCCGTTCCAGATCCGGTCCATCGCTCCTCCTTCGCAAGCAGCGCGCCCGCATTCCGCCCACGGGCTTTTTGAATCGCTAACTTAGCAGATCCGCCGCGGCCTTTTTGCCGCGCCCGTTGCGCGCCGGCTCTCCGCGGGCTCCCTTGCGGCCCGCATGCCGGTCGAGCACCGGCTTCAGATAGTTTCCGGTGTAGCTGCCGGCGGTTTCGGCCACCTGTTCGGGCGTGCCCTGGGCGATGATTTGACCACCACCGGCACCCCCTTCCGGACCGAGGTCGATCACCCAGTCGGCGGTCTTGATCACATCCAGATTGTGCTCGATGACGACGACGGTGTTGCCGTGATCGCGCAGCCGATGCAGAACCGTCAGCAGCATTTCGATATCGTGGAAATGCAGGCCGGTCGTCGGCTCGTCGAGTATGTACAGCGTGCGGCCGGTGTCCCGCTTCGAAAGCTCCAGCGCCAGCTTGACGCGCTGCGCCTCGCCTCCGGAAAGCGTCGTCGCCGATTGTCCCAGCGTGATGTAGCCCAAGCCCACGTCGAGCAAGGTCGAGAGCTTGCGCGCCACGACCGGGACCGGCTCGAAGAACGCATGCGCCTGCTCGACGGTCATCGACAGCACGTCGTGGATGTTCCTGCCCTTGTACTGGATCTCGAGCGTCTCGCGGTTGTAGCGCTGCCCGTGGCAGACGTCGCACGGCACGTACACGTCGGGCAGGAAATGCATCTCGACCTTGATCAGCCCATCGCCCTGGCATGCCTCGCAGCGCCCGCCTTTGACGTTGAACGAAAAGCGTCCAGGGCCGTAGCCGCGCTCGCGCGCTTCCTTCACTTGCGCGAACAGCTCGCGGATAGGCGTGAACAGGCCCGTATAGGTCGCCGGATTCGACCGCGGCGTGCGGCCGATCGGACTCTGGTCGACACTGATCACCTTGTCGTAGTGCTCGAGGCCATGCAGCTCGGCGTGCGGCGCCGGCTCGGCGGTGCTGCCGTAAAGATGCCGCGCGACCGCGTGGTAGAGCGTGTCATTGATCAGCGTCGATTTGCCCGATCCCGACACCCCGGTCACGCAGACGAACACGCCCACCGGAAGGTTCAGCGTGATGTCCTTCAGGTTGTTGCCCGACGCGCCGGTGATCGTCAGCACGCGCTTCAGGTCCGCCTTGTGGCGGTGCGCCGGAATCGGGATCTGCCGGTGCCCGGCCAGGTACTGTCCGGTAAGCGAATGCGCCGCGCGGCGGATCTCGTCGGGCGTGCCCTGCGCGACGATCTGTCCGCCGTGCTCGCCTGCGCCAGGCCCCATGTCGACGACGTGATCGGCGGACAGGATCGCGTCGGTGTCGTGCTCGACGACGATCACGCTGTTGCCCAGATCGCGCAGGTGCTTCAAGGTCGTCAGCAGCCGGTCGTTGTCGCGCTGGTGCAGTCCGATCGACGGCTCGTCGAGCACGTACATGACGCCGGTCAACCCCGAGCCGATCTGCGAGGCCAGCCGGATGCGCTGCGCCTCGCCGCCCGAAAGCGTCTCGGCCGAGCGATCGAGCGACAGGTAGTCGAGCCCGACGTTGTTCAGGAACTGCAGCCGGCTGACGATCTCCTTGACGATCTTGTCGGCGATCGCCTGGCGCTGTCCTTCGAGCTTCAGCTTGCGGAAGAACTCGCCGGCTTCCTTCAGCGGACGGTTGCTGATCTCGTAGATCGCGCGCTCGTCGCCGGGCGGTCCGACCTTGACGTGCCGCGCCTCGCGCCGAAGCCTCGTGCCCTCGCACTCGGGACAAGGCTTCGAGTTCAGATATTTGGCGAGCTCCTCGCGCACCATGATCGAATCGGTCTCGCGATAGCGGCGCTCGAGGTTCGGGATGATGCCTTCGAACGCGTGCTCGCGCGTCACCGTCTTGCCGCGGTCGGACAGATACTGGAAGGCGATCTTTTCCTTGTCGCTGCCGTACAGGATCATCTGCTGGATGCGCTCGGGCAGCTTGTCGAACGCACGGTCGAGGTCGAAACCGTAGTGCTTGCCCAGGCTCTGCAGCATCTGGAAGTAGAACTGGTTGCGGCGGTCCCAGCCCTTGATCGCGCCGGAGGCGAGCGAAAGCTGCGGAAACGCGACCACCCGCTTCGGATCGAAAAAGCTGATCGAGCCCAGCCCGTCGCAGCGCGGACAGGCGCCCATCGGGTTGTTGAACGAGAACAGGCGCGGCTCGAGCTCCTCCAGCGAATAGTTGCAGATCGGGCAGGCGAACTTGGCCGAGTAGAGATGCTCGACGTTGCTGTCCATCTCGGCGGCGATCGCGCGTCCGTCGCCGTTGCGCAGCGCCGTCTCGAACGATTCGGCGATGCGCTGCTTCAGATCCGGGCGCACGCGCAGGCGGTCGACGACCACCTCGACCGTATGCTTGGTGTTCTTGGTCAGCTTCGGCACGGCGTCGATCTCGTACACCTTGCCGTCGACGCGCACCCGGACGAAGCCCTTGGCGCGCAGCTCGACAAAGAGCTCCGCCTGCTCGCCCTTCCGATTGACGACCGCCGGCGCGAGGATCATCAGCCGGGTTTCCTCCGGAAGCCCGAGGACCGCATCGACCATCTGCGAGATCGTCATCGAGGCGAGCTTCTGTTCCGGATGGTTCGGACAATAAGGCTCGCCGACGCGGGCGAAGAGCAGCCGCAGATAATCGTGGATCTCGGTGACGGTGCCGACCGTCGAGCGCGGATTGTGCGACGTTGCCTTCTGCTCGATCGAGATCGCCGGCGACAGGCCTTCGATCAGATCGACGTCCGGTTTCTCCATCAGCTGCAGGAATTGCCGCGCATACGCCGACAGCGATTCGACGTAGCGCCGCTGGCCCTCGGCGTAGAGCGTATCGAACGCAAGCGAGCTCTTGCCGGACCCCGACAGGCCCGTGATGACGATCAGCCGATGACGCGGCAGATCGAGATTGATGTTCTTCAGATTGTGGGTGCGCGCACCCCGAATGCGGATGTAGTCCATGGTGGTGCGTTACGGTGCCGAAAAGCCTTAGGGCAACCTGCTAATATACTCCTTTTCGCACGCTCGTTCGATGCCCACGAGCCGCCGGCATCAGACCGCGCCCGACGCGCACTCGTTCGATTGCGTCGGTTCCGATCGGCTCCGCTTGGCCCGCACTGGCTCTCATTGGCCATCCGGCCGATGCGAAATGCCGAGGTCACTCAGGCAGCACGCGGCATAGCATCGACGAGCAAATTACGCATGGGAGAAGCTCGATGGCATCGGTGAACAAGGTGATCCTGGTCGGCAATCTGGGCCGCGATCCGGAAACGCGCTATACGACCGGCGGCGAGGCCGTGACCAACGTGTCGATCGCCACGACCGACACCTGGAAGGACAAGGCCGGCGAAAAGCAGGAGCGCACCGAGTGGCACCGCGTCGCGTTCTTCGGCAAGCTCGCCGAGATCGCCGGCGAATACCTGAAAAAAGGCAGCCAGGTCTACGTCGAGGGCCGGTTGCAGACGCGGAAGTGGCAGGACAAGGAAGGCCAGGAAAGGTACACGACCGAGATCATCGCCGACCGCATGCAGATGCTGGGCAGCCGCGCCGGTGCGGGCGGCGGCGGCGGCGGTGGCGAGCCGCCACCGGAGCGCGAGCGGAGCTCGGGCGGCGGCAAACCCGGAAGTGCCGCGCCGGCAAAAAAGAACGTCGACGACCTGGACGACGACATTCCGTTCTAGCCGCTGCAGTTCCGTTCCGCTGGCGAAAAAATGAGTCGGTGATCGCGGCGACGCGCTTTAGCGTCGCGATGGTCCGTTGTCGCCGGCATCCGTCGCTGCGGGCGCCGCTCCTTGCCGCACGACATGACCTCTGTCCGCCGGAACCGGCGCATAAGCCGGTGGCGGCGCAGCTGCAGCCTGCGGCGTAGTGACGATCACGCGCGGTGGCATCGCGGGAGGCGGTGCCGGTGCAACCTGCGGCGTGGTGACGATCATTCGCGGCGGCAACGACGGCGCGGCGCGGCGCAGCCTGCGGCGTGGTGACGATCATCCGCGGTGGCAGCGGCGCGGGAGCGACCCGCGGGTGAGATGGCGACTGCGGAATTGCCGCTGCCGCCGCCTCGGCGGTGCTCGGGGCCACGCGCAACGCCGGCGCGGCGCGCGTATCGGGAGGCACCTGACGATAAGCCGGCGCGTTCTGCGGCGCGGCGAGCGTCGGGCGCGGGGCCACGGCTTGGCGGCCAGTCGTCGCCGCCGGCGTGGCGGCGCGCGATTCGCGCCGCGCGTCCCGGGCACGCTGCTCGACATTGACGTAGCGGTCGCGCACCAGCGCGCTGCCGTAGGCGACACCACGCCGGTGCTCGGGGACGTGCTGCCACGACACCGTGCCGCGGTAGTTCCGGTATTGCGGCCGGTTGAAGAACTGGTTGCGGCCGATAGTCACGCTGACCGTTCCGGCTCGCCACTCCGGGTGAGCCCAGCCCCAATGGTTGCGATCGACGCGACACGGCCGGCCCCAGACGATGCCCACGCCGATCCGGCGCGCAGGGTAGCCGAAAAACGGCGGCGGATACCAGAAGAACGGCTGATAGGACGCCGACCACCATGGCCCGTAGACAACCAGCGGGTCGTAGACCGGAACATAGACGTAATCGAGCTGTGCCGGTTCGATCACGATCGCCTGGTCCGACGTATACACGTGCTGCTGATCGGAGTCCTGAAGCGTGCCGACTTCTCTCGCGCGTCCGCGAAGCGCCTGCACCGTGTCCATCACCTGTTGCCGGTTGGCGAGAAACGCGTCGCCGAGCTGCTGCGTCCATTCCAGCCGGTCGCTCATCATCGCCAGCACCTGCGGAAAGGCCGTCAGCGACTGCACGCTCGGATCCCAGCGTTTGGACTGCAGCGCATCGTCGAGCGCGGCGCCGGATAGCCCGGGATTCTGCTGCACGAAGCGCGCTGCCTCGACCACTTCCAGCGGATAGGTCGATGCCATCAGCACCTGCGCCAGCAGGTCGTCCGGATACAGCGCGATCGGCGCCAGCAGCGCGTCGAGCTCGTCCTGCGGAAGGAACTCGGCCGACGCGGCTTCGGCGTCTGGCGGTGCGCCGTACGACTGCGCCTGCGAGCGAAGCGGCATCGCCAGGGCGATCGCCAGCGCGAGCCCAAGCGCGATTACGCAGCGTGGCGCGAAACGCGCACCGGCGCGCCGGCCGCGCCGGCGGGGTTCGCGGCCGGCCTCGCCAGCCCGCCGAAGACTCGAATCGGATTGCATCGTTTTTACCTTTCGAATAGCGCTGATCGAGGCTAACACCCGCGAAGACTCGCCTGTTCCTGCAGCGCACGCTGCCGAAACCGGAATCGGCAGTCGCTACGATCATAAACGCCTGGCGAAGCAGGAAGAAAACGGCGCGGCGATTGGCTTGGTAACAACTTGTGTCGAAAAAAGCGGGCGGCGACTTGCCTGGTAACAACTTGTTGCGAAAAAAGCGCGCTGCGCCTTCGTGCCGTCGCGAACAGCGAGCGAGGGCTGAGTCGTCCGGCGCGTGAAAGCGGCGCTCTAGTTCGCGACCGCGACAGCGAGCGCGACGTCGCGCGCATGCGCCGCTTCGATCACGCCGCCGCCCAGGCAGGTTTCGCCGTCGTACAGCACCAGATATTGACCGGGCGTCGGCGCCCATTGCGCCGCGTCGAAGCGGACTCGCCAGCGTTCGCCATCGAGCGGCTCGGCGCCGCACGCCGCGTCGGCCATTCGATAGCGGGTCTTGGCCGCGAGGCGCCGGACGCCGGGTGCAATGCCGGCGATCCAGTGCATGGCTCCGGTCTCGACAACGTCGGCGTAAAGCCGCGGATCGTCGTGGCCCTGAACGACGATCAGCGCGTTGCGCGCGCGGTCCTTTCCGGCGACGAACCAGGGTGCGGCGCCGCCGCCGCGCGTGCCGCCGACGCCCAGGCCCTGCCGCTGGCCGAGCGTGTAGTAGGCAAGCCCCTGATGCTGGCCGACGCGCTGGCCCGACGCCGTCTCGATCGGCCCGGGCTCGGTCGGCAGGTATCGCGCGAGAAATTCGCGAAACGGCCGCTCGCCGATGAAGCAGATGCCGGTCGAATCCTTTTTCGCGTACGTCGGTATGCCTTGCTCGCGGGCAATGGCGCGAACTTCGCGCTTGGCGAGATCGCCGAGCGGGAACATCGTGCCGGCGAGCTGCGCCTGCGAGAGTTGGTGCAGGAAATAGGTCTGATCCTTGCCGGCATCGGCGGCCTTGCGCAGCACGACACCGCGATCGCCTGGCGCGAGGCGCGCATAGTGCCCGGTGGCGATGCGTTCGGCCCCGAGGGCTTTGGCGTAGTCGACAAAGGCCTTGAACTTGATTTCGCTGTTGCACAGGACATCGGGGTTCGGCGTGCGCCCGGCGCGATACTCGTGCAGGAACTGTGCGAACACTCGGTCGCGATACTCGGCGACGAAGTTGACTGCCTCGAGCTCGATGCCGATCACGTCGGCGACGGCAGCCGCGTCCACCAGGTCCTGGCGCGACGTGCAGTAGCCGTCGGCGTCGTCTTCTTCCCAGTTCTTCATGAACACGCCGACCACCTCGTGGCCGGCGCGCTTGAGCAGCCACGCCGCGACCGCCGAGTCGACTCCGCCCGACAGTCCGACGACGATGCGATGCTTGCTGGTCATGATCCGGGGATAGTTAAGCCCATGATTATACGCTGTTTCGTGCCTCAAAAAACAAAGGCCCGGTCCCTTGCGAGACCGGGCCTTGCCAGCAGTATTGACGCGAACTATTTCTTGGCTGGCGCTGGTGTGGCCGGGGCCGTATAGGCCGGGGCCGCTGCCGGGGCCGTCGTGGCGGCAGGCGCAGGTGCCATCGCCTTGTCGGTCTTGGCAGCGGCGTCTTTCTTTATTGCCTTGGTCGATTCCTTCTTGGCCTTCTTGGCAGCTTTCTTCGCCTTCTTGGATTCCTTCTTCGCGGTCTTGGCCGAATCCTTGGCCATCGACGCATCTTGCTTGGCGGCTTCCTTGGCCGCTTCGGCCTTGGCCGGCGCCGAAGGCGCGGCGGCAGGCGCGGGGGCCGGGGCCGGGGTTTGCGCGGCGGCGGTCAGCGAAACGGCAAAAGCACCGGCGAGCAGCGCGGTCAACAGCTTGTTCATGGAGTCTGTCCTCAGTCTTAAGGGTGGGTTGGTCGACACTCGAAACCGTGTCGCCGCCATTAACGCGACCCTGCCATAAACGGTTGACAGAGCGGCACTATCGGCCGAACGGCGGCTTCAGCGCCAGCTGGCGATCGGCCAGCCGCGGGACAGCGCTTCGGCGGCCAGCACCGGATCCGGATCGATCGCGACGGGGTGCGTCACCGCCAGCAGCAGCGGCAGGTCGTTGTGCGAATCGCTGTAGAACCACGATTCGGCGAAATCCGAAAGCTTCCGGTTCAAGCCGGCAAGCCAGGCGTCGAGACAGACGAGCTTGCCCGCCTGGAAACAGGGTTGACCGCGCGGGCGACCGGTGAAGCGGCCGGCGACGATTTCGGGCTCGGTCGCGACCAGGTGGTGCACGCCGTAGAGCTCGGCGATCGGTCGCGTGATAAAGCTGTTGGTCGCCGTGACGACCGCGACCAGGTCGCCGGCGTCGATTCGCTCTTCGACCAGTTTGCGGCCCGCCGGCAGCAGCATCGGCCGGATCTTTTCGGCGATGAACCGATCGCGCCAGGCGAAGAGCGTGGCCGGCTCGTTGTCGGCCAGCGGCTTGAGCTGGAACTCGAGAAAGGCGTGGATATCGAGTCGGCCGGCCTTGTAGTCGGCAAAAAACGCGGCGTTCCGGCGCTCATAGGCTTCGGCATCGACGGCGCCTTGCTCGATCAGGAACTGCGCCCAGCCATAGTCGCTGTCGCCGCCCAGCAGCGTGTTGTCGAGATCGAACAGGCTCAGCCGCGCGGCGGCGTTCGCGCCTCGCGTCATGCGTTCGCCTGCCGCAGCCACGACTTGAGCAGCGGCACGGTGATCGGGCGCTTGGTCGCCAGCGAGCGCCCGATCGAGCGCGGCGAGCGTCGCCAGCAGCGACGGCAGGTCGCGCCGGCCATGCCGCAACAGGTAGTCGATCACCTCGGCCGACAGAACAAAGCCGCGCTGGCCGGCGAACGCCGCCATCGCCGCCGGCTTGTCGTCGTCGGACAAGCGCCAGCACCTCGTAGACCAGCCCCCAGCCCGAGGCGCGTGCGCAGGTCCTCGCGCAGCGGCAGCGCGGCGAGCGGCGTGCGGGTCGCGGCGATCAACCTGCCGCGGCGCTGCTTGAGCGCGTTGTACAAGCTGAAAATCGCCCCGCGACGCCGCAGCATCCGCCGTGTCGACGCGATCGATGGCGACCAGCGCGTCGCCCGAGTCGACCGGCGTCGAGGCGAGCTCGGCCGGCTGCGCGACCCAGCGCGCCGCGATGCCGCGCTCGCGCGCCGATGCGATCGCCGCCTGCAGCAGATGCGTCTTCCCGGCGCCGGCGTCGCCCCAGAGCAGCAGGCCGGTCTCGTTGACGTCTCCGGTGATGAATCGCGGCAGCAATGCGACCAGCTCGGCATTGCGTCCCGGAAGGAAATTGGCCAGCCGCGGCGGCTCGGCCGGCGCCAGCTCGAAGATCAGCTGTTCCATCGTCGTCGATCCGCGCCGGAATCGCAGCGATGCGATAGGCGACGCGCCGTCCGCGGCGACGCCACCAACCGCGGCGTGCGCGGGCAGCTCGATCGGTTGTCGCTCACTTACCGGTAGAGCGCAGAATCGTTGTAGGCCTTGCGCAGATGGCGAAGCGCGACCAGCAGTACCGCGCTTGCCGGCAACGCGAGCAGCACGCCGGCGAAGCCGAACAGCTGGCCGAAGGCGAGCAAGCGCGAAAATGACCGCCACCGGATGCAGCCCGATGCGGTCGCCGACCAGCCAGGGCACCAGCACATAGCCTTCGAGCAGCTGCCCGACGCCATATACGGCGAGCACGGCGACGAAGCCCGGCAGGCCATGCCACTGCAGCAACGCGGCCAGCACGCCGAGTACCAGGCCGAGACCGAAGCCGACGTAGGGCACGAACACCAGCAGGCCGGTCAGGATGCCGATCGGCACCGCGAATTGCAGGCCGGCGATCCACAAGGCGACGGCGTAGTAGATCGCCAGCACGATCATCACCGATGCCTGGCCGCGCAGGAATTCGGCCAGCACGTCGTCGATCTCGACCGCCACCGTGCCCAGCTTCGCCAGCCACCGCCGCGGCGTCAGCTCCTCCATCCGCGCCAGAATTACGTTCCAGTCGCGGAGCAGATAGAACATCACCACCGGGATCAGCGCGAGGTTGATTACGATGGCGAGAATCAGCGTGCCGCCGGCCTTGACGCTGGACAGAACCTTCGGGGTCAGCGACTGCGCGTCGGGCAGGTTGTCGGTAATCATCTCCTTGATCGACGCCATATCGAGTTGCAGCTCTATCCCGAACTTCTCCTGGAGCCACGGCGCGAACTTGGTCTGCAGCAGCACGGCGAGTTCGGGCAGACGCTGAAGCGAGCTGCGCGAATTCCGAATGCACGAGCGGCGTCAACACCAGGATCAGCCCGAACACCACGAGGATCGTGACCAGGAGCACCACCAGCGTGCCCACCGTGCGCGGCACGCGATGCGTTTCGCCCCAGCTGACGGCCGGATTGCCGATGTAGGCCAGGATCGCGCCGATCAGGAACGGCGTGAGGATTTCGCCGAGCAGGTGCACCAGCAGCGCGAAGATCAACGCAACGGCGATGATCAACACGTACTGTTGCACGCTCAGCTGCTGCCGCTGCTGCGCGTGGCCGCGAACGACCCCGCCCGGCAATGGCGTATGGTCGGGCGGCGGGCTGCCTAGAGTCATTTCCGGTAAAATCCTCCCCCGCGCACTTTACAGTGCGCAACGCCGCGACTCAATCCAATTCGCCCTCCCATACCGCCGCGACGGCCGAGACTGCATTGAGCTCCCCGAAAAGCGTCCCCGGGCAACCGCTGTCGTATCGTGGTGCCGGCGTCGACATCGATGCCGGCGACCGACTGGTCGAGGCGATCAAGCCGTTCGCCAAGCGCACGCTGCGTCCCGAGGTCCTGGCCGGTATCGGCGGTTTCGGCGCGCTGATCGAGCTGCCGAAGCGCTATCGCGAGCCGGTGCTGGTGGCCGGAACCGACGGCGTCGGCACCAAGCTCAAGCTCGCATTCGCGCATGAACAAGCACGACACCATCGGCATCGACCTGGTGGCGATGAGCGTCAACGACATTCTGGTTCAGGGCGCCGAGCCGCTGTTCTTTCTCGATTACTACGTCTGCGAGACGCTCGACGTCGCGATCGCCAGCGAAGTCATCACGCGGCATCGCGCGAGGCTGCGAGCAGGCCGGTTGCGCGCTGGTCGGCGGCGAGACCGCCGAGCATCCGAAGGCATTCGTGCCCGGCGAATACGATCTCGCCGGATTCGCCGTCGGCGTCGTCGAAAAATCGCGCGCGATCGACGGCACGCAGGATCGCGGCCGGCGACGTCCTGATCGGGCTCGCGTCCAGCGGCCCGCACTCGAACGGCTTTTCGCTGATCCGCAGCATCCTCGAACGCGCGCAGCCGGATCTCGCGCAAAAGATCGCCGGCGTCACCGGCGAACGCACGCTGGGAGAAACGCTGCTCGAGCCGACGCGCATCTACGTCAAGCCGGTGCTGGCGCTGCTGGCCGACGTCGACGTCAAGGCTATGGCGCACATCACCGGCGGCGGATTGAGCGAGAACACGCACCGGATGTTTCCTGACCACCTCGCCGCGCGTATCGATGCGCGCTCGTGGCCGCGGCCGCCGATATTCGACTGGCTGCAGCGGCAGGGCAACGTCGACGCAGCCGAAATGCACCGCGTGTTCAATTGCGGCATCGGCTTCGTGCTGGTCGTCGCGGCCGACGCGGCGAAAATGGCGATCGAACGACTGGCCGCTTCCGGCGAACGGGCCTATGCGATCGGCACCGTTGTGCCGCGCGCGGCTGGTGCGCCGGGAACCGTCGTCGCGTGAAGCGCCACCGCGAGCGCGGTCCCACAAACGCGTCGCGCAGACCGACGTCATGAAGCGGCTGGTCATCCTGATTTCCGGCCGCGGATCGAACATGGCTGCGCTCATCGATGCGGTGCGCGCCGGAAAGATCGCCGCGTCGATCGGCGTTGTCATCAGCAACCGACCCGACGCTGCGGGCCTCGAGGTTGCCGCCAAAGCCGGCGTCGCGACGGCGGTCATCGATCACCGCGCCTTCGCCGATCGCGCCGTGTTCGAGCGCTCGCTGATCGCCGCCATCGACACAGAGTCACCCGACCTGGTCGTGCTCGCGGGGTTCATGCGCATCCTGTCGCCGGAGTTCGTCGCGCGTTACGCGGGACGGATGCTCAACATCCACCCGTCGCTGCTGCCGGCGTACCCGGGCGTCGACACGCACCGTCGGGCGCTTGCCGACGGCGTGCGCATCCACGGATGCACCGTGCATTACGTTACCGACGACGTCGACCATGGCCCGATCGTCGCGCAGGGGGCCGTGGCGGTGCACGACGGCGACGACGAGGCAACCCTCGCCGCGCGCGTGCTCGCGGTCGAGCACCGGTTGCTGGTCGCCGCGGTGCGGTGGTTTTGCGCCGATCGGCTGTCGATCGCCGGCGATCGCGTGCGCGTCAAAGGCGAAACCGCCGACGCGTCGGTGCTGCTCGCCCCTTCCGAGGCGACGACGAACTCCCCGACGCGCTGAACGTCCAACCGGCAACGCCCGGCCAAAAAACCTCTGGCTTAAGCAGAGGTCCCGTAAAGCCGCTAAGCTCTCACTTGACCATGTCCCCGCGCAGCGCATTCTTCGCATCTTCCGACCGGCGGCGCGCCTCGCGCGTGCTGGCCGTCGCGGTGTTGGCCTCGGTCGCCGTGCACATCGCGCTGCTGCAATCGCCGATCCGGCTTCCCGGACCGGTCGACGAGCCGCCGCCGCTGACTGGCGACGATCACCGAGCTGCCGCCGCCTCCGGCGCCGATCGAAACCGCGCGCCTGCGCCGAAACCCAAGCGCCGGCATGTCGCTCATGCCGTACCGCCGGTCCGCGTTGCTACGCCCGCGCCCGACGTCGTCGCCGCAGCGCCCTCGCCGCCCGAAGTCGAGACGCCGCCGGCGCCGCTGCCGGAGCCGGCCCCGCCGCCGCCGATCGAGGAGGCGATCCCCGCCACGCCGTCGATCGCGCCGCCGCGCGAGCTGCCACCGCGGATCGACCTCGCCTACCGCGCCTTCCTCGGCACGCGCGGCTTCCTGATCGGCGACGCGGTCTACCGGCTCGAGCATTCGGGCAGCCAGTACCGGATCTCGACGGTCGGCGAGGCGCGCGGCCTGGCGGCGTTGCTGTTCCCCGGCGAGGCGAGGGCGACCAGCGAAGGCGCGATCACCGCCGACGGGCTGCAGCCGATGAGCTACAGCGTCGAGCGCACCAGCGGCAACCGGCGCGAGGCGGCGAGCTTCGACTGGGAATCCGGCATGGTCCAGCTGAAAGACGACAAGTCGGTGCCGCTGGAGCTGCCGACCTTCGATCCGCTGGTCGTGCTGTGGCAGTTCTATTTCTCGCCACCGACGCAGGACGAGACCGAGTTCAACATCGCGACCACGCGCAAGATCTATCACGTCACGTTCCGTCGCATCGGCGCCGAGAAGATCACGCTGCCATTCGGCGATGTCGACACCGAGATCTGGAAGAGGGTCGACGGCGATGGCGCGATCGAGGCGCAGGTCTGGCTCGCGCCGTCGCTGCGCTACGTCGCGGTCAAGCTGCGGCTGTCGAACGCGCGCGCGACCGTCGAAGGCCTGCTCGACAGCATCCGCGTCGACGACACCGTCGCGCAGCGATGACGGTCCGCGCGAGCCAGCTCGGCGCGCTGACCGACGCGCTGGCCGCCGTGCTACCGTTCAAGGAACCCGCCGACAGCGTGCTGCGCGGCTTTTTCCGGCACCATCGCGGGCTCGGCCAGGACGATCGCGCATTCGTCGCCGAGGGCGTGTTCGCCGCGCTGCGCAGGCTGGCGTCGCTGCGCGTGCAGGCCGGCAGCTCGTCGCCGCGCCGGCTCGCGATCGCCGTCACGCTGCGCGAACTGGCGGTGAGCCTGCGCGAGCTCGAGGCCGCGCTGTCGAGCGCCGAAATCGCCTGGGCGAAAGAATTCAAGGCGACGAAGCCCGCGCTGTCACCGGCGCAGGCGGCCGAGCTTCCCGAATGGCTGTGGGACAAGCTCGGCGCCGCGTATGCCGCCAGATGAGCGCGACGCGCTGGTGCGCTCGTGGCTCGCGCCCGCGCCGCTGGATTTGCGCGTCAACACGATCAAGACCACGCGCGAGTCGGCGATCGCCGGGCTCGAGGCCTCCGGCATCAGCGCCGCGCCGACGCCGTATTCTCCGTTCGGCCTTCGCGTCGCCGGCAAGCCCGCATTGCAATCGCATCCGTTGTTCACCGTCAGGTGCGATCGAAGTGCAGGACGAAGGCAGCCAATTGCTCGGACTGCTGGTGGCGCCCAGGCGCACCGACATGGTGGCCGATTTCTGCGCCGGCGCCGGCGGCAAGACGATGCTGCTGGGCGCGCTGATGCGCTCGCAGGGAAGAGTCTATGCGTTCGACGTCTCGCGGGCGCGGCTGGCGCGATTCAAGCCGCGGCTCGCACGTTCGGGACTGTCGAACGTGCAGCCGACGCTGATCGAGAACGAGCGCGACACGCATATCAAGCGCCTGGCCGGCAAGATCGACCGCGTGCTGGTCGACGCGCCGTGCAGCGGCTTCGGCACGCTGCGCCGCAATCCCGACCTGAAGTGGCGCCAGACCGCCAGACGGCGATTCCCGAGCTGGCGGCCAAGCAGGCGAAAATCCTCGCCGCCGCCGCGACGCTGGTCAAGCCGGGCGGCCGGCTGGTGTATGCGACTTGCAGCGTGCTGCCCGACGAAAACGAGGCGATCGTCGACGCCTTCGTCGGCGCGCATCCCGAATTCGCGCTCGGCGACGCGGCCGCCGAACTGCGGCGCGCCGGCGTCGCGCTCGATACCGGCCGCATGCTCAAGCTCTCGACGGCACGCCACGGCTGCGACGGATTCTTCGCCGCCGTGCTCGAGCGTGCGGCATGAGAGGCGCGAGCGCGGCCGCCCATGCGCTGATGGCGGTTGCGCTCGCGGCGTGCGCGTGCGCGCGCGCCGATGCCGAGCCTCAGCCGGCGGCTGCGCGCTTCGCCGCGACCGGCAGCATCGAGACCGCGTTCACGCCCGGCGACCGCATCGACAGCCTGATCATCGCGGCGATCGCGGCCGCCAAGCGCGAAGTGCTGGTCAATGCCTATTCGTTCACCCAGCGTCCGATCGCGAGCGCGCTGATCGCCGCGCGCAAGCGCGGCGTCTCGGTCCAGGTGATCGCCGACAGCCAGCAGGCCGCCACACTGCCGCAAAATGTGCTCGGGACGCTGGCCAAGGGCGGCGTCACCGTGTGGCTCGATGCGAATTACCAGGCCGCGCACAACAAGGTCGTCATTGTCGACGCCGATTCAGCGAGCGCGACGACGATCACCGGCAGCTACAACTTCACCAACGCGGCGCAATGGCACAACGCGGAAAACGTGGTGATCCTGCGCGACAACCGCCAGGTCGCGCGCGCCTACCGCGACAACTGGCTGCGGCTCAAGGCGAAGGCGACGCCTTGGCCGGCCACCCAGTAGCGCTACACTTCCGGGCATGCTGACGCCTCTCGATTTCGAGCGCATCCAGGCATCGCTGCGTACGTCGAACGGCTGGATCGAGCTGGCGACGATCGCGCTGTGCTTCGCGATCGCCTGGGCGGTCGACCGGCGCGTCCACCTGACCAGCGAGCGCGAATCGCGCGTCGCCCGCCTCGGCGCCGGCAGCCTGAACCGGCTGATCTTTCCGCTGACCGCGCTGGCGCTGCTGTTCGTCGCCCGGGCGGTGTTCCGCCACTGGCAGGTGCCGGCGTTCTTCCCGTTCGCGTTTGCCGCTGGTCATCGCGCTGGCGCTGATCCGGCTTTCGATCTATGCGCTGCGCAACATCTTCGGCGTGCATGCGGCTTCCGCATCGGAGCGCACGCTGAGCTTCGCGATCTGGGCGGCGCTGCTGCTCTACTACGTCGGTGTGCTGCCCGAAATCGGCGCCGCGCTCGAGGACGCCCGCATTCCGATCGGCAAGGGCGAGCTCAGCGTCCTCGACCTCGGGCGCGACGCGGTCGTGATCGTCGTCGTCGTCGTGCTGTCGCTGTGGGCGTCGAGCCTGCTCGAGCAGCGGCTGATGCGCGGCACGCATCTCGACCAGAATCTGCGCGTCGTGCTGGCGAAGGTATTTCGCGCCCTGCTTATCGTGGTCGGAGTGCTGGTCGCGCTGTCGTTCGTCGGCGTCGACCTGACCGTGCTATCGGTGTTCGGCGGCGCGGTCGGCGTCGGCATCGGCCTCGGGCTGCAGAAGCTCGCCAGCAATTACATCGCCGGATTCACGATCCTGCTCGACCGGTCGATCCGGCTGGGCGACATGATCACCGTCGACAACCGCACCGGGACCGTCAGCGTCGTGACTTCGCGCTACGTGGTCGTGCGCGGGCTCGACGGGGTCGAGGCGATCGTGCCGAACGAGACGCTGGTGACGACGACCGTGCTCAACCATTCGTACACCAGCAAGGACATCAAGGTCGGCGTGCCGGTGCAGATCAGCTACGACAGCGACCTGGAGCTCGCGATGCGCCTGATGGCGGAGCTCGCCGCCAAGGAGACGCGGGTGCTGAAGGGTGCGCTGGCGCCGGTGGTCAACGTGCTTCAATTCGCCGAGAGCGGAATCAGTCTCGAGCTCGCGGTCTGGATCAACGACCCGGAAAAGGGACAGGGCAACTTGAAAACCGCGCTGAACATCGCCATATGGAAAACGTTTCGGGACCACGGCATCCGGATTCCCTATCCCCAGCGCGAAGTGCGCATCATCGGCGGCTTGCCTGGCGACAAGCCTGACGCGTCCACCGCGACCTGACTTTTGTACTGGACAGCGCGCGACCGAAGGCCCCGCAGCCAGCCGCCGAAACCATGTAAAATCGGTAATGTCCGATAGCATACAGACGGCCTTCCGGCCCTTCCCGTAGGATTTCCCCTTGATGTCATTCGATCCGCTTTCGCTGCTCGCCCACGGCCTGGTTCCTCTGCCGTGGTGGGGCTATGTCGTCGTCGCGCTGGTGTTCACCCATATCACCATCGCCGCGGTGACCATCTATCTGCATCGCTCGCAGGCCCATCGCGGCCTCGATCTTCACCCGCTGGTCAGCCATTTCTTCCGTTTCTGGCTTTGGCTGACGACCGGGATGGTCACCAAGGAATGGGTCGCGATCCATCGCAAGCATCATGCGAAGGTCGAGACGGCGGAAGACCCGCACAGCCCGCAGACTCGCGGCATCAAGAAGGTCTTCTGGGAAGGCGCCGAGCTCTACCGCGACGAGGCCAAGAATCCGCGACACGCTGGACAAGTACGGCCTGGGCACGCCCGACGACTGGATCGAGCGCAACGTCTACACGCGCCATTCGTGGGAAGGGGTCGGGCTGATGCTGGTCATCAATCTCGCGCTCTTCGGACCGCTGGGCGCGACGATCTGGGCCGTGCAGATGGCGTGGATTCCCGTCACGGCAGCCGGCATCATCAACGGCATCGGCCACTACTGGGGCTATCGCAATTTCTCCTGCGAAGACGCGAGCCGCAACATCGTGCCGTGGGGAATCATCATCGGCGGCGAAGAGCTGCACAACAACCACCACGCCTACGGCACGTCGGCCAAGCTTTCGTCGCGCTGGTACGAATTCGACCTCGGCTGGGCGTACATCCGCACGCTGGAGTTCTTCGGCCTCGCCACCGTGCGCAAGATCGCGCCGCGGCTCAAGGTCGATCGCGCCAAGCTGAACGCCGACCTCGAGACGCTGCAGGCGATCATCACCCACCGCTACGCGGTGCTGACCAGCTACGCTTCGTCGCTGAAGCTTGCGTACAGACAGGAAGTCGCCAGCTTGCGCGAGCGCGCTCGTCGCGGCGAGCTGACACCCGACATGCCGAGCTTCCGCCGCTTGCGCAAATGGTTCCAGTCGGATGCGAAGGCGCTCCCGGAAACCGATCGCGCGCACCTGGAGACGACGCTCGAGCGGAGCTCGGCGCTCAAGACGATCTACGCGATGCGCCAGGAGCTCGCCGGGCTGTGGGAGCGGTCGAACGATTCGCGCGAGCAGCTGCTGGCGCGCCTGCAGGACTGGTGCCATCGCGCCGAGGCAAGCAATATCGCCGCGCTGCAGACATTCTCGCGGAGGCTGCGCAGCTACGCGTAGCCCTTTCGCCGTGCCGATGCAAAAAGCCCGCCGGAAGGCGGGCTTTTTTTTGGCGATGCGTCGCATGACTCGCACGGCTGCCGATTTCGTCACTTGCGCCGCTGCTGACTTCGCTGGGTGCGCACGTGGCTCGCGCCGCTGCTGATTTCGTCGATGCGCACAAGGATTGGCGCCGCTGCTGATTAGTCGCCGCGCAAGTGGTTGGCGCCACTGCTGACCTTCGGCGATTCCGCCGCCGCTGATTTCGTGGATGCGCACATCGGCTGGCGCCGCTGCTGATTTCGTCACTCCGCCGCTGCTGATTTCGTCGACGCGCACGTGGTCGGCGCCGCCGCTGGATTTCGTCATTCCGCCGCCGCTGATGTCGTCAGGCCCGCGGAAGCGGGAATCCATCGTCACGGCGCTGACCGGGATCCCGACGCTCGACGAGCAAATCGGCGTCGACCTCGTCTGTCGCGAGCTTGAACTTCAAGGTGAAGCTCGTATTCCACAGCTTCACTCCGCAGCCGGCTGATCGTTTAGCCGCATCGCTGATTCGTTTATGCGTTGTGCAGTTGTCGACAACCCGCTTGAGCTTTCTGGCGAAGTTGCCGGGGTTCTTCGGGGTGCTCCAGATGCTGCGTAATGCAGAATTCACCGCATCGGCACTCGGCATCGTTGTAGGGGCAGTAGAGCTTGCCACGCATGACTACCGCCAACTTCGACTTTCCAGCCGTTGTCGTTCGGCGTGTCAGAATCAGCTTCTTCAACTTCCTTCTTGGGGTGGTTCGCCCGTGCCATTTGACATGGTTCGCGTAGTCTAGTGAAGCGCCTTGTGGTTGTCAACGTGACAACCTCTCGATTTTGAGCTGTCTCTTTGACTCACTGCGCTTATCAATTAGCCGCTTTTTAGGACTCCCGTTTGACGGTCGTCGGACCCACGCATGTAAGCCCCCGGAGGACGCCCAGTTCGGGTCCAATCGCAGACCGCCCGATGCCTCGCCGCGCGCGACGCAGCGAGCGTTACTTCAGCTTGGTTTCCTTGTACATCACGTGCTTGCGGGCGACCGGATCGAACTTCTTGATCTCCATCTTTTCCGGCATCAGCTTCTTGTTCTTCGACGTGGTGTAGAAGTGGCCGGTGCCGGCCGACGATTCGAGCTTGATCTTTTCACGCATGGTCGATTCTCCTTGGGCTCGCGGCGAGGTCTAGACGTGCTCGCCGCGGGCGCGCATCTCGGCCAGGACGACGTCGATGCCGTTCTTGTCGATCGTGCGCAGCGCCGGCGTTGGTCAGCCGCAGGTTGACCCAGCGGTTCTCGCTTTCGACCCAGAAACGGCGACGCTGCAGGTTCGGCAGGAACCGGCGCTTGGTCTTGTTGTTGGCGTGGGACACGTGGTGACCCACCATCGGGGCTTTGCCCGTTACTTGACAGACTCGAGCCATGGCTCGCTCCAACTCGTTGAAATTGCGAAAGTCTTGGATTGTAACCGTGAAATTCCAAGGCGATTCAAGCATTTGGCGCGACGCAGCCGCTACAGGAGCCCGCGCTCGGCGAACGACACCGTCCGCGTGCCCGCCACGATGAAGTGGTCGAGCATCTTGATGTCGACCAGCGCCAGCGCCTGCTTGAGCGTCTGCGTCAGCAGCTCGTCGGCGCGGCTGGGCTCGGCGACGCCCGACGGATGGTTGTGCGCGAGGATCACCGCCGGCCGCGTTGTAGCGCAGCGCGGTCTTCACGACTTCGCGCGGATAGACGCTGGTCTGCGTGAGCGTGCCGCGGAAGAGCTCCTCCGATCGCCGATCACGCGGTTCTGCGCGTCGAGAAACAGCGCGACGAACACTTCGTGCGGCCGAGCTGCCCAGCGACAGCGCAGGTAGTCCGCGCACCGCGCGCAGGCGAGGTCATCGCGTCGCGCTCGCCGATCTCCTCGGCCAGCGCGCGGCGCGCCATCTCGATCACCGCCTGCAGCTGCGCGTACTTGGCCGGGCCCAAGCCCGCGCACCGCGGCGAGTTCGTCCAAGCGTCGCCGCGAACAGCCGATGCAGGCCGCCGAAGCGCGCGAGCAGCTCGCCGCCCAGGTCGACCGCGCTCTTGCCCGCGATGCCGGTGCGCAGAAAGATCGCGAGCAGCTCGGCGTCCGACAAGCGCTGCGGCGCCGAGCTTGAGCAGTCGCTCGCGCGGCCGCTCGTCGGCGGGCCAATCGGCGATGCGCATGCGAGTCCCTCTAGTACCGTGGTGCCAGCGCATATTAAACTCGCGCCACGCCAGTACCCCATTCGTCCTCATGGATGAGACCGAAGCGATGACCTCTCCTGCTGCCGCGCGATCGCTCGCCGCGTCGTGCTCGGCGTCACCGGCGGCATCGCCGCCTACAAGGCGGCCGAGCTCGACGCGGCTGCTGGTCAAGGAAGGCATCGCCGTCGACGTCGTGATGACCGAGGCGGCGACGCAGTTCATCGCGCCGATGACCTTCCAGGCGCTCTCCGGCAAGCCGGTGCTGACCGACCTGTGGGACTCGGGCGCCGCCAACGCCATGGGGCACATCGAGCTCTCGCGCGACGCCGACGCGATCGTCGTCGCGCCCGCGACCGCCGACTTCATCGCCAAGCTCGCGCACGGCATCGCCGACGATCTGCTGTCGACGCTGTGCCTCGCGCGCGACTGCCCGCTGCTGGTCGCGCCGGCGATGAACCGGCAGATGTGGAGCAACGCGGCCACGCAGCGCAACGTCGCGCAGCTTCGCGCCGACGGCATCGACGATCCTCGGCCCCGGCAGCGGCGACCAGGCGTGCGGCGAGGTCGGCGACGGCCGCATGCTCGAGCCCGAGGAGATCCTCGCCGCGCTGCTCGCTTCCGCGCAACCGAAGCTGCTCGCCGGCAAACGCGTGCTGCTGACCGCCGGCCCGACGTTCGAGGCGATCGACCCGGTGCGCGGCATCACCAACTCGAGCTCCGGCAAGATGGGCTTCGCGCTGGCGCAGGCGTGCGCCGACGCCGGCGCGGAGGTGACGCTGGTCGCCGGGCCGACGTCGCACTGCCACGCCGCCGCGGCGTGACGCGCGTCGACGTGACCAGCGCCGCCGAGATGGCCGCCGCGGTCAACGCGCAGCGTCGCGGGCGCGCGACATCTTCATCGCCGTCGCCGCGGTCGCCGACTACACGCCGGCCGACGTCGCAGCGCACGCAAGCTCAAGAAGACCGGCGAGCCGCTGACGCTGACGCTCAAGCCCACCGTCGACATCCTCGCCGCCGTCGCGGCGCGTCCGAAGCCGCCGTTCTGCGTCGGCTTCGCCGCCGAGAGCGAGGACGTCGGCCGAACGCCGAGGCCAAGCGCCGCGCAAGAAGGTGCCGCTGATCGTCGCCAACCTCGCGCAGGACGCGATCGGCAGCGACGAGAACGAGGTCACGCTGCTCGACGACGCGCGGCGCGCACCCGCTGCCGCGGATGGCCAAGCTGGCGCTGGCGCGCCGGCTGGTCGCGCGAGATCGCATCGGCGCCTGCCGCCGCGCCGCGCCATGACGCGTCCGCGGCACGATCGCGCTCAAGGTCCTCGACGAGCGGATCCGGCCGCTACCTGCCCGCCTACGCCACGCCGGGCTCCGCCGGGCATCGACCTGCGCGCCTGCATCGACGCGCCGATCACGCTCGAGCCCGGGCCAGACCGAGCTCGTCCCGACCGGGATCGCGATCCACATCGGCGATCCCGGGCTGGCGGCGCTGATCCTGCCGCGCTCCGGCCTGGGCCACAAGCACGGCATCGTGCTCGGCAACCTGGTCGGCCTGATCGACTCCGACTACCAGGGGCAGCTGATGGTCAGTTGCTGGAACCGCGGCAGCGAGCGCGTTCGAGCTCAAGCCGATGGAGCGGCTCGCGCAACTCGTGCTTGTGCCGGTTGTTCACGCCTCCTTCGAGGAAACTACCGACTTCAAGGCGAGCGAGAGAGGCGTCGGGGGATTTGGCAGCAGCGGGTCGCGCTGAACGAAATCAAATAGGTTGGCCCCACGGGACCAGTGAAGGGATGCCGAGCGAAATGGGCAACGCCGCGAAGGGAATCACCTCGAATACGCAACGCGCGGCCGGGCGCCTTCCGACTACGGCCGCCCGACCGATACAGCATGGGGTCTTGTCCCGAGAGACCATCATCGCCGCGTATCGTCGCTATGCGCCGATGTACGACAAGCTTTTCGGTGCCGTGCTCGAACCGGGCCGGCGCGCACTGGCAGACGCCGTTGTCGCCGCCGAGCCCCAGCGCGTTCTCGAGGTCGGCGTAGGTACGGGGTTGACGCTTCATCGATATCCCGGCTCCTGTCAATTCGTGGGAATCGATATCTGCGAAGATATGCTCGCAATTGCGATTCGGCGTGCCGAACGATTGCAAGATCGCCACATTCGGCTTCAGGCAATGGATGCTGAATCCATGCGTGTCGCGGACGGGGCTTTTGATTGTGTCACGGTTCCCTATGTTCTTTCCGTGACTCCAAACCCGCACCGCCTGGTAGCGGAGATTCGCCGCGTTTGCAGGAAGGGCGGCCTCATCCTGGTGCTCAATCATTTCAGCGGCAGCCGCGGTTGGCATCTTCTCGAGTCGCTTGCCCGATTCGCCTCTGCTCGCCTCGGCTTTCGCTCGGAGTTTGATCTGAACGACAACGTCCTCAGTCACAGCTGGCACGTGGAATCGATAAAGACCGTGAATATCCTCGGCCTGTCGAGGCTCGTGACCATTCGTAATACCTGAGGTGGGAGGCTAGATGCGCATCCTTCGCGGACTGTGTCTCGACATAGGCATCTGGTTCGCTGCGCCGGTCGTTTTTCTGTTCTTCTACGTTGGCCGGTTCTTCCTCCCATCGACTGCAATACTCCCGCACCTTCGTCTGATGCTCCTGGGGTTTGTTGCACTGTTGATCGTTCGTGCAGTGTTCTATCGTCTGATGCCGAACCGGCTGACCGCCGTCGTGGCCTCAGCGCTGGTCGCAACGACAATGCTGGCGTCCATAATCGCGTACTACGCGCTGGTGCTCACGGGACTCAACTATTGGGCTCGAGTAGTCTCGTGGGACTTGATGCGCACTTACGCGCATCAGCTGCCGGCCCTTGCGGACGCACTAGGTCTTTCATTGGGCTACTCCGTTGCTGTGGTGATCGCGGTCATCGTGATTCTGTTTGTTGCAAGCACGTTCTACTTCTGGCGCAATGACTGGTTGGCGTTGAGCATCCAAAGGTCCAAAACGCCGCTGTCGTGGTTTCTCATCGCGGCGGGCTTATTTGGCGGGGCAGTCGAGGCCTACTCGTTCGCAGCAGCTCCGCCGACTCGCGAAAGGGAACCGATCGGGTTGACGCTCTTCCCGGTAGAGGCAAGCTACAACTTGCAAGGACACGCGGTCGACAAAGTACAACTCGAAAAATTAGGCGCGGACGAAGACCGCGCACGAAGCGCTTACGTCGTGAACCCAAAGGTCGACCGTAAGAATATCGTCTTGATTGTGGTTGATGCGTTGCGGTCGGATCATATGGCCCTGTTCGGATATCAACGGGACACCACACCGAACATCGCGCGGATCGCGGCCTCGGCAACGCTGCGCAAGGCCGGCATAGTTCATTCCTCGTGCGCGGACTCCTCATGCGGGCTGCTGAGTCTGGCGAGCTCCCGATTCGTGCACCAATTCCCCGCTCGTCCGTTCACGCTACAGGAGGTATTGAAGCGAACTGGCTACCGTGTCCACATGATCCTCGGCGGCGACCACACCAACTTCTATGGCCTCCGCAAGATATACGGTGCCGTCGACAGTTATTACGACGGCGCGTCAACAAACCGCTACTACGTCAATGACGACGATCTCGTGCTCGATAGGCTCGCTAGCTTTCCTCCCTGGGACGGTTCGCCGACAATGATTCAGTTCCATCTAATGTCGGTTCACGTTCTTGGAACCAGATGGAAGTCGAGCAACAACTACCTACCGGCGTCGAACTACGCGGCTCATGCCGACAGACGTGTCGCAACACGAGGTGAAACGAGCAGTGAGGCCATAAACTACTATGACAACGGCGTCGTGCAGGCGGATGCGATCATCGGCCGCATGCTCTCTCTTCTCGCCGACAAGGGCTACCTAAAGAATACACTGGTGGTCATTACGGGGGATCACGGCGAAGGCCTGGGTGAACACGGCTTTTACGCCCATGCGAACAATGTCTTCGAGCAAGTGCTAAGTATTCCGGTCGTGTTCTTGAGCTTTGGCTACAGGCCAACAGCTCCCATCGACGTCCGCCCAGACGCCTCGCAGGTCGATATCGCGCCTTCGATCCTCGAAGAGCTCGCCATCCCGAGGCCGGCCACGTGGATCGGTGTTCCGCTGCAGAGCCCGCAGGGCCCCGAGTTCACCTATTTTCAGGAAAAGCTCGACGCCGGAGTGTTCGACCAAAGAGACCCAGCGCATATATGGAAGTATTTCATCAACACCCGGTCGGGAAAGGAAGTTGCTTTCGACATTTCGAAGGATCCGCACGAGAGCGTGGACCGTCTCGCGACAGCCCCGCCTCGATTTGTCAGCGAATGGCGCGCCAAGGTATTGCCCACTTACGGAACGGGCGTATTCGTCGGCTTTTGACTCCAGCGAGCGTAGCGTCGGCGGGTTCGGCAGCACCGGCCGAAAGAGTTACCGCCAGCGAAACCGATCGAACCAGGACTTGTTCCGCCTGGCCCGTGCCGGGGCGACCGACTCGAGGAAGGCCTCGAGCGCGCGAATCGAATCGCTCCGATCGAGGAGCGCAGGGAAGCGCTCGCTGATCTTGCTCCGCGCTGCTGCCAGCAGCGCTGGACTGTCAGCAACCTGACCGCGTTGTCGACATAATGCCTTCGCGTCCGTTGCGATCAACTCTTCGACGCCCATTTCTCGCAGCAACCCGCTCGCAAACCGGTGGCGCAGGAACCGTCCCTCGACAGTCATCACCGGCAGTCCGCATTCGAACGCCTGCATCGCCGTGTTAAAGCCGGAGAACGCGATCGTGTCGAGGTAGATCGACGATTGCCGCATCAGCGCGAAATAGCGCGGACGCGATTGGTGGTCGATGAAGCGCACATGGCGATCGTAGTCGAGTTCCGCATGTCGAACGTTGCACGCAATCGTCTGGCGATCAGGTCCGACAGCCGTGGTGCGATCTCATCGGTAACCAGGACGATCTGACAGGTCGGAGCGCCCCGCACTATCGCCGCGAACGTCCAGTCGTGCTCGGGCAGAAACTTGTAGGCCGAAGCCGGGCAAAACGCGATCGGCCGGTCTGGATCAAGATCCAGCTCGCGCCAATCCACATCGATTTTTGGCGGGTTGAGCGATGCATAGCGCGCGCCGATGCCCGGGAGCCGGACGAGCCGCTCGCGGTAATTGTCCTGCGCTGCTCGCCGATTCGAACGCGTCGGCGGAAAGGAAATAGTCGATCGTCGGCATGCCTGTCGTTTCCGGATGGCCCCAGGCCGCCACCTGCACCGGCGCGAGCCGCAGGCTCGCGAGCTTGATGCAGGTGCGATCCATGCCGACCTCAGGATAGATCAACACGTCGGCGTCGGAGGTCCGTGACGGCGTCGACCCATCCGTTGAGATCGCGTGGACCTTCGATGAATCGGTCCACGCTGGCCCGTGCAATGTCAGTCTCGGCGTCAGTAACGTTATCGGTGTAAACGATCGAAAGCCGAAAGCGCGAACGGTCGATCTCCCGGCACCATCCACGCACGATGGCCGTCCAAACCGCGTGATCGTGAATGTTGCCCGACACGATCGCGACTTCGATCGGCCCATCCCGACTGGACCCTCGCACAGGGCGTCCGCTCGCCGTACCATGCGTTCATCAGGCGCGCGCACAAATCGCCGTAGCGCGACAGGACCTCGCGGTTGTTGCGGTCGTGATAGACGATGTAGTACGGCTGCTGATTGCCGACCGCCCGATATCCCAATGCGTCGCGACCTTCGGCGAACCAGCGGTCAAGCGACGCCAGTCGGTGAGAGAATTCTTCGTAGAAGGTTTCGGGCGTTTCACCAATGTCGTACGCTTGCGGCAGCGTCGACATCGTTCGCGCCCACCGCGCCTCAGCGTAGTCGGGGTCGAGCGCGATGGCGCGGTCGAACGCCAGCTGGCCCTCTTCGCGTCGACCCGATTGATCAGTAGATGGCCCAACCGGTACCACGCAAGTTTGTGGTCGGGATTTGCCTCGACCACGTGGCGAAAATCGCTTATCGCGTCGGAGGTTCGGCCTCGCATTTCCAGGATTTGCGCGCGGTTAAAACGGGCGTCGACGAAGCTCGCGTCGAGGGCTATCGCACGATCGAAATGACGCAGCGCCTCATCGTAGCGCTGCATCTGACCGAGCACCGCGGCAAAATTACTCGCTGCGGATGCCGATGAAGGTTGAATGCTGCATAGCGACTTGAACGCTTCGGCGGCGGCGGGAAGGTCGCCTAGGCGGTGGCAAGCAAAAGCCAGCCGTTCGATGGCAACAGCGTCCGTCGGATGTTCGGCTACGTGCGCGCGCAAGGCAAGTACCGCCTCTGACACACGGCCCTCGCGAAGGTCGGCGTCCGCCTGGTCGAGCAAATTCATAGCTGCGTCAATGCCTGTCGGACAGCCATAAACTTTATTCTATAAGAGTACAGGTTTCCTCCCGATGCTCTGCCGCAATCCTGAGACATAATTGCAGGAAATCCAATACGGAAGGTGGATATAATCAGAGGACAGATGCCGCAGGCGCCTTTAGGCTGGTTCCGGATCATCGTGGGAGTTAACGAACAGCCGGATGCGCGGCGATCGGATAGTTCAGGAGAGCTGGGGAATGAGAGAGAGTTGTGTCGGGCGGCATCGAACTGCTTAGAGGCGACCTATGGCCGAGGAGTCTTTTACTGCCTGGAAAACATGGCTAACATCGATCTTTAACGAAATGTTTCGCCTGATGCACAACCAGGAACGCGACAATTTCGATAATTTCAGATACCCGGAAGAACACCGGAGCTCGTTCTTCTACGACGTGCACGCTCGGTACCTGAGCTTTCTTGTCGAAAACGCGGACGAATTTCATCTCGCGAGAGGGCTGTTCGACGATGAGGCGTCACGCGATCTGTTCGACAAGTTGATTCTTTTTCGACTGCTTGGGCATGTTCACGTCCGGCTGCCGGTGAACAACCGGGAGCTGTTGCAGCGGCGCGAGGTGCCGGGCGAATGGAAGGTCGATGACACCGGCGACGTCGGAATGTTCGGACCTCTTTCCATTTTCTCGGTGCCCTATAAAGGCGCGGAAATCTGGGTCAAGGGTGGGCCGTCCAATGTCGCGGCGTCGTTTCTGAGCGGGCAGTATTACTTCGACCGGGGCGGCGTGAGGATAGCACCGGAGTCGGGCGACTATGTCATCGACGGCGGGGGCTGTCTGGGCGACACGGCGCTGGCATTCGCCGCGGACGTCGGGCCGACTGGCCGAGTCTACACGTTCGATCCGATGCTTAGGCACTGCGAGATCATGCGCGAAGCATTTCAGATGAACCCCCGCCTCGCATCTCACATCGAGCTGTTCGACGTCGGTCTGGCAGACGGGGACAGCGCGCGCGACGCGTCGCATTCCACGCCGCAAGCCGTCAACCCCGGAGCACGGCTCGAGCAAGGGTTGCCGACACGCACGATCGATGGCCTGGTGAGTTCGAACGAAATCGAACGCATCGACCTCATCAAAATGGACATCGAGGGCAGCGAACTGGGCGCGCTTCGAGGCGCCGAGAATTCGCTGCGACGCTGGCGTCCCAAGTTGGCGATTTCGCTTTACCATCGGCCGGAGGACTTCTTTGCAATACCGCTCTGGCTCAAATCGCTCGATTGCGGATATCGCTTCTACCTCGACCATTACAGCATCCACCATGAGGAAACCGTTCTCTACGGGACATCCGATGCGGGTTGAGAGCCTCCTTGCGCGCTGACCTTCAAGCATGAGCATTCTCAAGCGGGTGTTGAGTGAGGCCATCGCCTCGACGGTCCGCAAATCGTCCAATGACAAGCGCAACGCCGGACGCGAAGACCCAGAATATCGGCGAGAGCGTGGACAAGACAGAGCAGCCGAAGCCGTCAAGGGCGTCCGATCCCGGCATGAAGGACCGTAATCCTGAACTGGAACGGCGGCGAAAACGACCCATTCACCGTCGTGAATGCTACGATCGCACAACACTTCCGTGCCTGCGGCAAGAACGTCGAAGTGATCGAAATATCGGCCGGCGACTGGACGGCACGGCTTAGTGGAACTCGTCTCGTCAGGGATCGAGTTCGCTTTCACCTGGCAAGGATTAGGCTCGAGCGCCGTGGTCGGCGACCCACGCCAAAGCCTGTGGGACCACCTCAAGATCCCACTGATCTGCCTGCACGGCGACCATCCGTCCCACATGCCGTTGAATCATCAACTGGAGGGCAGGTACTGCTTTCACCTGTATACCAACGCCGAGTTTGCGCGCTATTCGAACCGTCATTTCCGGCGGACGCGCAGCGCAAGTGTCATCGACATTCCGCAACTTCATCGAGAACCGCGCCTGGGGCAGCGGGCGGGCGATCACTTCGTCGTCGCCAAGAACATCGACGACCCACTCGATACCGAAAGACGCTGGCGCCAGCAATTGGACAAGTCGGTGTTCGACGCTTACATGATGGCGGCCGAAACGCTGAAGTCACGGCTGCTGCGCGAATCCTACGTCGAAATCCACGATGTGCTCGACGACCTGATCGCTGCACATCGGCCGGAATGGCTTAGTTCCCGCGGCCAACCTGGCGGGATATCACCAGTATCACAGCCAACTGGATCACTACCTGCGCAGCCACAAGACCATTTCGGCCGTGGCCGCGCTTCGCGAGTTTCCGCTTCGCATTCTACGGCCGCGGCTGGGACAGGATCGCGCAAGATGCGCCCGCCTCTCACGTGTTCGAGTCCGGTCGAAACATGGCGAATAGCCAGGATCTCTATTACACGCGGTTCGGCCTGGTCGACGTCAGCCCATCCAAGGGCCTGCACGACCGGACCCGCCGAGCCATGGTCAATGGAGGCGCGTTTCTCTCCAGCGCGAATCTCGAGGACAGCTTCGCCGACATCGAGCGATTCGATCCGCTTATTCTTCAGTTTCCGGACCGATGAGCTTGCCGAGAAATGCGCGGCCGTTGTCAGCGATCCCGAAGGCCATCTCGCGATGGCACAGCAATTTGCACATACTTATCACAACCGGTTTCACTTCAGGGATTTCGTGAATCGAATCGATCAACTCGCGAAGCTAGCGACCCTGCCCCAGCAATGAGTGAGGCACCGTGAAGAAGATTGCTACGCACGAACGCATGAAGACCCAGGCCTCCACGGACGAGGTCGAAGCCTATCGAGCTTTGGCGTCACTCCTTCAGTCGTCTCCAATCCCGCCCGGCGAGATTCTGGCCAACCTGTCGCTCTACCTCACGCGTAGCTCGCTCGGCCAGATTCTATTCATGAATCACCTGTATTCGCGCATTCTGGACGTCCACGGGGTCGTAATGGAATTCGGCAACCGTTGGGGCCGCAATCTCGCGCTGTTCTCGAGTCTCCGCAATGTCTTCGAGCCGCACAATTATGGCCGCAAGATCGTGGGATTCGACACCTTCGAGGGATTTCCTACGGTAGCACCCGAGGACGGGAGCGATGCCGTAATGAAGGTCGGGGCACTATCCGTCGCTCCCGGATATCAGGATTACTTGAATGAGCTGTTGAAAATCCATGAGCGCTTGTCGCCGCGACCGCAGTTGCGGCGGTTCGAGACGGTAAAAGGGAACGTCGAGAAGACGTTGCCGAGGTATCTCGAAGCTCACCCGGAAACGATTGTTGCGCTCGCCTATTTCGACATGGACCTGTACCAGCCAACCAAGGCCGCGCTGAAGGCGGTACTGCCCTATCTTACCAAGGGCAGCGTCATCGGCTTCGACGAACTCTGCGTGCGGGAATTTCCGGGAGAAACGGCGGCGCTGCGAGAAGTGCTGGATTTGTCTCAGCATGCCCTGATCCGATCGCCATTCTCGAATCACCAGAGTTACATCGTGTTTTGATTGTCGCTAGTGTTATGCGGGGCTCCGGCTCGCAAGCGGCGGCTCGCTAAGCTTGCTCTGCTCATGTGTAACCTTCTTTTCGGTCGAAGTCGGGCGCAAGACTGAAAATGTCGGCCAGGAAATTCTTCCCTTGCAGCGGAACAAGTCTCATCACCGGACCCTCATCACGCATGCAAAAGTGTTCGAATCCAAATGAGTTCAAGAAATCAACGAGCGTATTGGTTCGCACATCTCGGATTTCCCGTCGGTAAAGTTCTAATGAGTCCTGACGAACTCTCCCACAGCCAACTCCCTGTAATCGGACAGCCAGATCGGCGGGCCGTCGATATCCCGGAGAATGATGTTGTGGTCCGGGTATGTTGCCTCCTTGGGACCCAGCTCTTCGAGTCTTCCCAGCGTGAGCAACAGTTGCGCTTCAGCAAGATTGAATCCCGCCGCCGCGAACGAATAGGTGGCTGCCACGTGACGCAGATTGATCTCGGTGATCATCGGTTTTGTGTCCGATGATTCGCGAAAATCAACGGCAACAAGGCCGTGCATCGTTTCATTCGTCTTGCGCAAGATCGACGCGACTGCGGCGTCAGCAGCAATTGCAATGCGCTCATCGTTTATCAAGCGCCCTTTGCTGATGTTCCCGGTAATACCGGACATCGCCGTGCGTGCCATGAAGTACTCGGTTCGCTCATAGGATGCGACTTTTACAACCTTGCCCCGATCGTACAAAAGATGGCAGGCGAAGTTTCGACCGGGCAAATATTCAGAAAGCATGAATTGGCGAATGCCGGAATTGAGGACTACCCAGGCGCGGACCTCATCGAGGCTGCGGGCCAGAAATGAGCCTTTACCGCTGGAAGTACCTTCAGAAAAATCTCGAATCCAGCACGGAAAGTCGATCGGCTCCGCAGGCGTCACGGTCAACAGCTCATCGCGCGACCAGATACGAAACCGGGGAACCAGCCCATCGTCCGCGAGCGTCTCGTAGAGTCGCTTCTTGCTGACGGCGATTTGACAAAACTTTGGCGGGGGCAGGGCAACCGGAATCGGCAACCCCGCGGCAGACCAGTAAAGAACTTCCAGTTCGGGAACGACGATCGCCGCATCGAGGCGCTCTGCCCGGCATAGATCTTCCATCCGGCGCTGATAGCCCGTTTCGGTTACCCGGGGAACGCGGTAGATCTTGTCCAGCAATCCTTCGTAGAGGCCATACGGGTTGTCGCAGATATCGGTACCAAGCAAATACAGGTCGGGCAATTTTTGGCTAAGGCGCAACGAGCGTACGATCGCACGGGAAGTTACGCCGCACGCACCCGTGATCAGTATTCGCATTGGCGGCCTCCTAACTTGCGGTTACGCGGCGCTTCGCGACCAGTCCCACAATTTTTTCCAATTCAGCTTCGCGGAGCGCCGGGTACATCGGAAGGCAGAGCACCTGGTCGGCGATGCGACTCGCCACCGGCAGATTATCCCTGTGCGCCGACGGCAATCCCCTGTACATCGGGAAGTCGGAGATCAGCGGATAAAAGTAGCGGCGCGGGTGAATATTGCGGTCCTTGAGCTCTCGGTACAGCACATCGCGACTGACCGGGTAGTCGCCTTCCACGAGGATCGGGAAGTACGCGTAATTGGTCGAACATTTGTCTGCGGCCGGCAGACACCGGATGCCGCGGACGTTTTTCAGTTGTTCCCGGTAGATCGCGTCGATCTCCTTGCGCCGGGCAATCGACTCGTCGAAGTATTTCAGTTGCAGAAGCCCCAGCGCGGCGTTCCATTCGCTCATCTTGCCGTTAATGCCGGGAGCGACGACGGTGACCTCGTCGACAAAGCCGAAGTTTTTCAGGTGATCGATGCGTTGCTTGGTCTTGGCGTCGGGACACACGATTGCGCCGCCTTCGAAGGTGGTGAAAACCTTCGTGGCGTGAAAGCTAAGTACCGATAGATCGCCATAGCGTGAGCACGCTTCCCGACGGGAAACGCACGCCGAATGCGTGGGCCGCGTCGTAGATCACCCGTAGGTTGTAGTTGTCGGCGATCTTTTGAATCGCATCGACGTCGCACGGCCGGCCATAGCAATGCACCGGCATGATGGCCGTCGTCTGCGGCGAGATGGCCGCTTCGATCCTGTTCGGGTCGAGGTTAAGCGTATCCGGATCGATATCGACGAAAACCGGCTTGATGCCATTCCAGAGCAGGGAGTGGGCGGTGGCGACGAATGAGTAGGGCGTGGTTATGACCTCACCCGTGACGCGCAGCGCTTGCAGTGCAGTTACGAGCCCGATCGTCCCATTCGTGAACAGTGCGAGATGTTCGACACCGAGAAATTCGCACAGCGCCTTTTCGAGTTGTCGGTGAAAGGGGCCGCCATTGGTGAGTTGTTTCGTTTCCCAGATCTTTTCCAGATAAGGGATGAACTCCTCCAAGGGCGGAAGATAGGGTTGCGCGACATAGATCGGACTATCAGGCTCGACGCCGTCGTGCTTGCGTGTCTCTGTGCCCCGCTTCTGTTTGGCCGCCATATCCACCTCCAGACTGAGTCCTTCCCTGCCGATATCCGGTCCCAACGGGGTCCAAACGTGCTGGGCGTTGTTGCAGGCAAATTGCCAGATTTCGCCGCGGGGTTCGCCCGGTCGCCCCGCTTTGTGCTCGCTATGCGGGACCTACCCAGTCGTCCTTGTCGGTAATACGCTTTAGCTGGGGTATCGCGGTTTTGCGCTCGGCGGGGATGCCCAGGACCATCAGCGACGTGATGGCCTGCGGCGTCCAGAAGTTGACCGGATTGCCGAAATAGTTGTCTTTGTCGAAGATCGGCGCCAGGTGCCAGTAGAGGTCGTATCCGAGTTTATCCATCACGTACGAGAGTAGCGGGGCGGAAGCCTCGCGAACGTCGTTCTCGAAATACAGCACCGGGCGAAACCGCTCGATCTGCATTTCGCCGCTTTGCAGCACATCGAGCTCCTTGCCGTCGACGTCGACCTTGATCAGGTCGCACGCATTCAACTTCAGGGAATCGAGCGTGATGAATTGCGTGCTCCATTCCTGGCCTACGTATGCGAACTTGCCCCACTCGCCACCGGTGTCGATTTGGCTGCTGGTTGCGACGAAGGCATTGATCGGACGCGTATTCCGGATCGTATTCAGCGCCAGGTTGGCGCACAGCACGTTCATGTTGTACGGATGCGACTCGATCGCGTACACGCGGCCCGACTCGCCGACGATCCTCGCCAGAGGAAGCGTCAGATCCCCGATATTGGCACCGACGTCGATTACCGTACTTCCTTCATGCAGGAAAGCACGCATCATCTCGACCTCGGATTCGCTGTACTGGCCGTACAGATCGAAGCACTTGCCGATGTACGGCCCGTAAAAAAGCATCCAGCCGTACCGGCAATGCTTCAGCGTAAGGGGTCCGAATTGCATCATGCTCGATAGCGAATTGTAAATTCGCAGCTCGCGTCAACCAGGTGGCTCATGATATCTCGACGCATTCGTCGAGCGCTATGTCGACGTCGATCTCTTCCGGAATGGCCAACAGCGCCAGCGCCGTCCGCCGTCAAAGATGTCCGTCTCGCGCCGATTGAAGTTCTGCGGATTGAACCACGCCGTCTCCATCCGCCAGCAGCGGTAGCCGAATTCGCGCGCCCGCTCCGTCAGCTCGCGCAACCGTCTGCTCGTCCTGCGCCGCCAGGAACAGCAGCGGCCGCAGCCGCCACAGCGTATCGCTCGCCCCCGCCAGCACGTCCAGCGCATCTCCGCTCGCATCGACCTTGAGCCAGTCCAGCCGCTCCAGTTGCAGGTCGTCGAGCGTTTCGGTCGTCGGCGGAGCATCGCCGGCCGTGTCCGCCTCGCTCCGGCTGCCCAATGTCCGCCGCATCACCGTCACGTTGCTCACGCCATTGACCGCCAGATTCTGCCGCAATATCCGTTGCAGCACCCGGCCGCTCTCGTAGAGAAACAGATGCCCGGCCTCGCCCAGCAGCCGTGCCCAGGAACACCGCATGCGCGCCAACCCCTGCGCCCACCTCCATCATCGTCGATCCGGGCCGCACCAGCCGCGCCAGCAGATCCAGTTGCGGCTGCAGATACTCGCCATACCAGCCGATCGAATCCCCCACGATCGGCTCATCCGGCAAATACTGCAGAATGCCCATCCGCGTCTCCGCCACCGCGCTCATTCCCGGACGATGCCCCACCTTGAGCTGTGCCGGGCTCGTCCACGGCAGCGACGCGCTCGTCACCGACTTCACGCCTGCGCTCGTCTTCACCGGCGCAGCCGGCGCCCCTTCCCGCACCCGCTCCTCCAGCGCCGCTTTCACCCGCGCCACCACGTCGGTCCAATCGTCGCGCTGACTTTGCCGGAACAGCCGCAGCGTCGGATACCATGGACTATCGTCGCGTCCTTCCAGCCAGCGGAAGTCCGCCGGCTGCGCCACCATCACCCACACCGGCTTGCCCAGCGCTCCCGCCAGATGCGCCACCGCCGTATCGACGCAAAGCACCAGATCCAGCTCACTGATCACCGCCGCCGTATCGCTGAAATCCTCCAGCTCCGAGCCCACATCCACCCAATCCACTCCCGCCGGCACCGCCTCAGTCGCCTGCTCCGTTCCAGGCCCCTTCTGCAGCGATACAAACCGCACCCCCGCAACCTCCAATACCGGCCGCAACATCGATAACGCCATCGACCGAAAACGATCGTTCGGGTGTTCGGGATTTCCCGCCCAGACCAGCCCGATGCGCAGCAAGCCATCGCTCGGAAGTCTGGCTCGCCAACGTTGCGCGTGGGCACTATCAGCATGGATATAGGGAATGTCCGACGGGATCGTGTCGAGGGACGTGCCGAAAATGCGCGGCAAGCTGAGCAGGTTGATATAGAAGTCATACGCCGGAATGACTTCGTCGCGATCGAGTACTCGATCGACTCCCCCGATATCCTTCATCAGGGCCTTCATCGGGCGCGCCACTCTGAGAAGGACCGTTCCGCCCAAAGCCTTGACCTGCGGCGCATAGCGGACGAATTGGATCACATCGCCGAATCCTTGCTCGACGTGAATCAATATCGTCTTGCCTTGCAGCGCCTGTCCTGACCAAACGGGGCCCGCCAGGCCCGCCTGCTTCGGGGTCTTGGCATCATTCCTCAGCCAGCGAAACTCGTAGTGCCGCCAGCCTTCCAACAGCCGACCTGCCCTCAACAGCGCGAGCGCATACGCATAGTGGCCGTCGACGATGGGAAAGCGCGGCAGATTGCGTTCATAGACGACGAGCGCCTCCGGATTGCGACAATTTTCGGTAAGCGCGATCGCGAGGCTGGTAAAAGCGGTAGCGTCGTCCGCATCGCCGCTCGCAATCTCGTCGGCGCGCGCGAGAAGTTCCAGGGCCTCCGGATACCGGCATTGACGGCCGACTGCAGAACCCAATAACGACCATGCTATCGAACGCTGGTCGTCCAATGTCAGAGCGCGGCGGAAATACGCCTCCGCCGACGCAGAGCTCACCCAGAGCGAGTCGGGCACTGCCGAGTCCGACATGAACGTCGAAGTCAACGCTACCGAGCACCAGCGCACGCTCGAAGCTCGCCGCGGCGTCCTCATGACGTTGCTGAGCCTGCAGGACTACGGCAAGATTAAAGTGAGACTGTGGCGCATCCGGAGCGGCGTCGACAGCGCGGCGCATCCAGTCCTCTGCTTCCTCGAGCTTGCCCAGACCGAACGAGCACCAGCCGGCCAGCAGATAGAACTCGAGACTCCTGAGCCCCAGCTCGTCGGCCTTCAGGCAGACGGCGCGAGCCTCCCGACAGCGCCGTGCATCGAACAGCGTCGAAGCCTTCGCGAAAAGGAGCGCACCATCACCCGGGTCGTTCGCCAACCCTCGTGGCGGCGAATCCAGCGACGCGGCGTAGCGGCCCATCGACCCGGCTACTTGACGGCGAGCCGCGTGATGATTTCCTTGGTGGCACGCTCGATGAACGCCGTGCTGTAGCCCTGCTCCTTGAGCTTCCAGCGGAACACGTTGCCGAGCTTGGCCTTCTTGTAGATACCCAGCCTGTGCTCCTGGCGATAGCGAACCGCACGTGCCGCCAGTCCCTCGAGGATGACCTTGATCTGGTGCTGCGCGCCGGGATCGGTCCGCGCTTCGGACGTCGGTGGGAACCGACGGCCCAGGTCGAGCGCAAGGCCTGTCGCGAATTCCTCCAGCTCGCGCGTATCGAGAAATTTCAGTATTCCCATGAAAGTTCGCCGCTCCCTCGTTGTCCGTCAGGCCGCTCGACAGCCGGCTCATGATATCTCGACGCATTCGTCGAGCGCTATGTCGACGTCGATCTCTTCCGGAATGGCCAACAGCGCCAGCGCCGTCCGCCGTCAAAGATGTCCGTCTCGCGCCGATTGAAGTTCTGCGGATTGAACAACGCCGTCTCCATCCGCCAGCAGCGGTAGCCGAATTCCCGCGCCCGCTCCGCCAGCTCGCGCAACGTCTGCTCGTCCTGCGCCGCCAGGAACAGCAGCGGCCGCAGCCGCCACAGCGTCTCGCTCGCCCCCGCCAGCACGTCCAGCGCATCTCCGCTCGCATCGACCTTGAGCCAGTCCAGCCGCTCCAGTTGCAATTCATCGAGCGTTTCGGTCGTCGGCGGAGCATCGCCGGCCGTGTCCGCCTCGCTCCGGCTGCCCAATGTCCGCCGCATCACCGTCACGTTGCTCACGCCATTGACCGCCAGATTCTGCCGCAATATCCGTTGCAGCACCCGGCCGCTCTCGTAGAGAAACAGATGCCCGGCCTCGCCCAGCAGCCGTGCCCAGGAACACCGCATGCGCGCCAACCCCTGCGCCCACCTCCATCATCGTCGATCCGGGCCGCACCAGCCGCGCCAGCAAATCCAGTTGCGGCTGCAGATACTCGCCATACCAGCCGATCGAATCCCCCACCATCGGCTCATCCGGCAAATACTGCAGAATGCCCATCCGCGTCTCCGCCACCGCGCTCATTCCCGGACGATGCCCCACCTTGAGCTGTGCCGGGCTCGTCCACGGCAGCCCCGTGCTCGGCACCGACCGTCGCGCTCGTCTTCGCCGGCGCACCGCCGGCCCTTCCCGCACGCGTTCCTCCAGCGCCGCTTTCACCCGCGCCACCACGTCGGTCCAATCGTCGCGTTGACTTTGCCGGAACAGCCGCAGCGTCGGATACCATGGACTATCGTCGCGCCCTTCCAGCCAGCGGAAATCCGCCGGCTGCGGCAACATCACCCATACCGGCTTGCCCAGCGCTCCCGCCAGATGCGCCACCGCCGTATCGACGCACAGCACCAGATCCAGCTCACTGATCACCGCCGCCGTATCGCTGAAATCCTCCAGCTCCGAGCCCACATCCAGCCAATCCACTCCCGCCGGCACCGCCTCAGTCGCCTGCTCCGTTCCAGGCCCCTTCTGCAGCGATACAAACCGCACCCCCGCAACCTCCAATACCGGCCGCAACATCGATAACGCCATCGACCGAAAACGATCGTTGGAATGCGTCGGACTGCCGGCCCAGGCGAGTCCGACTCGAGCTTCTCCCGGTCACCGAGCTTCGGCGCCCAGCGCGCGACGTTCGCCGCATCGGCGCTGCAGATACGGAATGTCGGCCGGGATCGATTCGAGATCGGTACTGAATATGCGTGGAAGGCTCGGCAAATTGATGTAGAAATCGAAATGCGGCAATGATTCGGATTTCGAACGATCGAGAACCTGATCGACGCCGGCGAACCCTCGCGCCAGACGCTCGAGTCCTTCGCGCACCTGCAGCAGCACCGTACCTCCGAGCGCTTTGACCGCCGGCGCGTAACGCACGAACTGGAAAATGTCGCCGAAGCCCTGCTCGGCGCGGAGCAGGATGACCTTGCCCCGCAAGTCCTGGCCTCCCCAGGTCGGACGATCGAAGGCGGGACGAAGCTGCAGCAAGGGCGCGCGCATCCAGCGGAACTCGTACTGATTCCAGCCTTCGACGAGGCGGCCGGCCGACAGGAGCGCGTACGCATAATCGTTGTGGCCGGTCACGCTGGGCCGCGAGGGGAGACGCTTTTCGTACAATGCGATCGCGTCGGACGTGCGCCCGGCTTCGCGAAGATGCAGCGCGAAATTGACGAAATTCTCGACGTCCTCGCCGGTGTCCGACTCGATCCGGTCCGCGCGCTCGAAAGCCTCGAGCGCGGCATCGTGCCGATTCTGCAGTGCCAGCGCCACACCGAGGTTCGCCCACGTCCGCGCCCGCTCGGCGTCGATCGCGATCGCGCGGCGAATCAGCGCTTCGCCCGCCGCCAGGTCGTGCAGGTCGAGCTTGCACACGCCGAGGTTGAGCAGGCATTGCACGTCGTCGGCATTCAACTCGAGGGCCCGGGCATAACTTTGCCCGGCCTCGTCGAGCCGCCCTTGCGCCTGCAGCACCACGCCGAGGTTGGCGTGCGTCGCGCATGCCCCCGGGTCGGCCGCGACGGCCTTGCGCATTTGCGCCTCGGCTTCGTCGACCCTGCCGATCCGGAAGCTCGACCAGCCGAGCATCATGTCGAACGCCGCGCCCCGCGTGCCCGCCAAGCGCGCGCGCGATGCCGCGTCAAATGCCTCGCGGCACCGGTCCCATGCGTGCAACGTGGAGACCCGCGCCATCCGCAGGTCCGTGTCATCCGGCCTGGATCTCAATTCGCTGTCGAAGGTGCGCAACGCGCTCGCCAAGCGCCCCGACTCGCACTGCGCGCGCCCTTCGTCGAGGGGACTGAGTGCAGCGTTCGCTGCGCGCGTGTCGGCTCGACCAGCGATGTCGGCTTGCGTCACGGCAACGGGCGCGGACTTCGGTTCCGAACCTGTTGTCGCGCCCACGAGTCTTCGCAGCAAACGCACGGTGACGCTTTCTATCGACAGAGCGGTGGCGAATTATATCGGTGCAAGGGCTGACTTTAGCCGGGGGCCACCGGGCGAATAAAAACGGGCCGGCGGGGCGAGACGCCCGGCCGGCCCGGATGAGTGGAGCTACGCGTTTATCCGCGGAAATTCGACGGAACGTACTTGGCGTCGCAAGCCGAGTGCGTGCCCGACCAACCGGTGATGTCGGGCAGCGCCGCGTACTGGGCCTTCAGCGTCAGGACGCAGTCACCTGCGAGCGCCCGCTTCGACCCCGTATTCCTCGTCGTGACGACGATGACGCCGGGGGCGGCAACCGTCAGCGTGCTGACGTACTGCGTCTGCAAGGTCGAGCAACCGGCCGTATCGGCGTTCGCCGGCCAGGCGTTCTTGGTCGACACGTATTCGCTGATCGACGTCTTGCAGGCGGCGGCCGCGGCCACGCCTTCCGACATCTTCGAGCGGATTACGTAGTCCTGATACGCTGGCAGCGCGATGGCCGCCAGAATACCGACGATCGCAACGACGATCATCAGTTCGATCAGGGTGAAACCCTGTTGTATTCGCTTCATTGCGATCTCCGTAACGTTAGTAAGTACTCCCTAACCCTTCGCATCTGGGGATGCCAAAGGGCGAGTCGCAATTGGCATGCCAACTTATGTCGCCGGCATCGAAGAGGACAAAACCCACTGAGCCGTGCAAGCAAATATCGGGTATTCCGATCTCGAGCGCTGCCTCGCGCTTGCCCTCCTGCGGCAACAATGCCAAAAAATGACATTGGCATGTGACGCCCAGCGTCACATGCTGACGCTGAATGTCGGCCTCAAATGCCTCAGGACGCAATCGCCTTGCCCACAAGCTACACAGATTCAGGCAGTTGTAATTGACAACCGACGTATCCGGCGGCGTTTGGGGCCTTTTTGTTCAGCCGAAGGGCCGAAGCGATCGTCAGGCAGCGTCGGCGGCCGCGGCTCGCGCCCCGGCGGCGGCGAATTCCAGCCGCGTGCCCAGGATTTCGATGACATCGCCGGCCGCCAGGCCGTTGCCGTCGACCCCTGCCGGGTCGGCCGTTGATCGACGGCGGCGCTCCCTCCACCGGCTTCAGGCGGAAGCCGCGCCCGATCGCTCGACCACTGCCAGCTGCACGCCGGCCCGGCCTATCGTCGTCCGCTCGCCGGTCAGCGCCACCGCCTGCCCCACCCGCGGGCCGGACAGGAACTTGAGTGCCGGCCCGTCCACGCGGCTTCCGTCGGCGGCTGGCACCCCCGACCGGCCGGCCGGGGCCGCTGCGATCCTCATCGTCGATTCGTCGGCCTTGGCGGTCTCGTCGGGCTTCGGACCGTCCCGCCGCACGACCGCCGGGCTCGCCCGCCGCGTCCGCACGATCGGCTTCGCCATCTCGACCTTGTCGCCCAGGTCGCCGACCGCATCGCGAAGCGCTTTCTTGACGATGCCTGCCGGAGGGATCGCCTCATCGTCGACAAAATAGAGAAGCTTGTGCCGGCCGATGTCGATCTGGTCGCCGTCGCGCAGGAAATGCTTGGCGATCGGCTTGCCGTTGACCAGCGTGCCGTTGGTGCTGCCCAGGTCCTCGAGAAACGAGTCGGTCGAGGATGGTCACGACGGCGGCATGCTCGCCGCTGACCGCCAGGTTGGGCAGGCAGACGTCGTTGTCGGCGCGCCGGCCGAGGGTCACCCGCTCGCGGCGAAGCGGCACGTCCATCGTCGTTCCGTTGGGCACCAGCAGGACGAGCTTTGCCATGGGGTGCGAAGATATCGCGAAATACGATGCCGCGCCTACGCGGGCTTTTTGCCATCCAGCGCTGCAGCCAGCCGCCGCTCGGCAGGAACCCCTCCGGCACGCGGACCAGCACGACCGAAATGTTGTCGCGTCCGCCGTTCTGATTGGCGACATCGATCAGCTCGGCTGCCGCCTCGGCCAGATCGCTGCGCTTGGACGCGACGATTTCCTGCACCGCGTCGGCGTCGACCATGTCGGTCAGCCCGTCGGAGCAGAGCACATAGATGTCCTCGGCCTCGACCCGGTACTCGGCGATGTCGGGCGGCACCACCGCCTCGATGCCGAGCGCCCGCGTGACCAGGTTCTTGTTCAGCGAGTACTTGGCCTGCTCCGGCGTCAGCATGCCGCTGTCGATCTGCTCCTGCAGCAGCGAGTGATCGTGGGTCAGCTGCTCGAACTTGTCGGCGCGCAGGCGATAGCAGCGCGAATCGCCGATGTGCCCGATGCTGACGCGGTTCGGGAAGAAGACGGTCGCCACCAGCGTCGTGCCCATGCCCGCGCATTCGGCGCGACTCTGCGCCGCTTCGTAGATGCTCTTGTTGGCCAGCGCGATCTGCTGCTGCAGCAGCGAGGCCGGCGTGCGTCAGGCCGCTGCCGACGTCGACCTTGGAAAGCTCGCGCCCGGAGCGCAGCTCCTGCAGCATGCCGCTGCTGATGACATTGACCGCGATGCCGCTCGCGACTTCGCCGGCGCTGTACCCGCCCATGCCGTCGGCAAGCACCGCGAGGCCCGCGTCGCCGTCGACGAAAACCGTGTCCTCGTTGTGCGGCCGCACCATGCCCGGATGCGACAGGCTGGCGACGTCGAGCGCTTCTCTGGCGGCCATCAGGACGCTGCCGGAAACAGGGGCCGCAGGCGACGGCGCAGGCGCAAAGCCATGACGGTGTTCATCGGCGGCGAGTTTACGCTGCGGCGCGCTTCAAGGCGAGACGACAAAACGCGCCGCGAACGCGCGCGGCGACTTACCCGCCGGGCCGGCGACGGCGCGCCAGCCACAGCCCGGGAAGCGACGACAACGGCGATGCCGACGAGCGGGGCGAGCCAATCGACCATCGGGACATGTGCCTCGATCCAGGGCGCGACCACCGGATCGTCGATCGCCATGTCGCCGGCGATGTAGCCGAGCAGACCGCCGCCGGCGAGGACCAGGAGCGGAAAGCGCTCGATCAGGCGCATGATGATCTGGCTGCCGAAGATGACCAGCGGAATGCTGATGACCAGGCCGAACACGATCAGCGGCAGGTTGCCCTTGGCCGCGGCGGCGACTGCCATGACGTTGTCGAGGCTCATCACCAGGTCGGCGACGATTATCGTCCACACCGCGGACAGCAGGCGGTCGCTCGCCTTGACCTCGTGTTCGCCGCTGCTCTTCGCCGACGATCAGCTTGATGCCGATCCATATCAGCAGCACGCGCGCCGATCAGCTTGAGGTAGGGGTAGGCGAGCAGGCTCATCGCGAAAAACGTCAGGACGATGCGCAGCACGATGGCGCCGAGCACGCCCCAGAGGATGCCCTTGCGCCGCCGCTTGTCGGGAAGATTGCGGCAGGCGAGCGCGATGACCACCGCGTTGTCGCCCGACAACAGGATGTTGATCAGGATGATTTGGAGCACCGAAACCAGGAATTGCGGTGTGAACAGATCAGCCATGCGATCGTCAGCCCTGCAGAACGCTTTTCAGCAGCTTGCCCATCTCGGCCGGATTGCGCGTCACCTTGATGCCGCACGCTTCCATCACCGCGAGCTTCTCCTGCGCGGTTCCCTTGCCGCCGGAGATGATCGCGCCGGCGTGGCCCATGCGCTTGCCCGGCGGCGCGGTGACGCCGGCGATGAAGCCGACCACCGGCTTTTTCATGTTCTCCTTGACCCACTGCGCCGCCGCTTCCTCGTCGGTGCCGCCGATCTCGCCGATCATGACCACCGCGTCGGTGTCCGGATCGTCGTTGAACAGCTTCAGCACGTCGATGTGCTTCAGTCCGTTGACCGGATCGCCGCCGATGCCGACCGCCGACGACTGTCCCAGGCCGAGCTCGGTGATCTGCGCGACGGCCTCGTAGGTCAGCGTGCCGGAGCGCGACACGACGCCGATGCGGCCCTTGCGGTGGATGTGGCCCGGCATGATGCCGATCTTGATTTCGTCCGGCGTGATCACCCCCGGACAGTTGGGCCCGAGCAGCAGCGTCTTGCTGCCCTGCATCCGGTAGCGGGTGCTGGATCATGTCGCGCACCGGGATGCCCTCGGTGATGCAGATCACCAGGTCGAGGTCGGCGTCGACCGCCTCGTCGATCGCCGCTGCGGCGAACGGCGGCGGCACGTAGATGACGCTGACGGTCGCGCCGGTCGCTGCCTTCGCCTCGCGCACCGTTCGCGAAGATCGGAATGCCCTCGAAATCCTCGCCGGCCTTTTTCGGATTCACGCCGGCGACGAAGCAGTTCTTTCCGTTCGCGTAGTCGCGGCACATGCGGGTGTGGAACTGCCCGGTCTTGCCGGTGATGCCCTGCGTGATGACCTTGGTGTTCTTGTTGACCAGGATGCTCATCGGCGGTGTCCCGTTCGCTGCCGCCACGACTTTCTCCGCCGCGTCGCCCATGTTGTCGGCGGTGATGATCGGCAGGCCGGAGTCGGCGAGGATCTTCTTGCCGAGGTCCTCGTTGGTGCCCTTCATGCGCACCACCAGCGGCACCTTGAGCTGGACTTCGCGCGCCGCGGCGATCACGCCGGTGGCGATGGTGTCGCACTTCATGATGCCGCCGAAGATGTTGACCAGGATCGCCTTGAGGCTCGGATTCTTCAGCATGATCTTGAAGGCCTCGGTCACCTTCTCCGCGGTCGCGCCGCCGCCGACGTCGAGGAAGTTCGCCGGCTCGCCGCCGTAGAGCTTGATCATGTCCATCGTCGCCATCGCCAGCCCCGCGCCGTTGACCAGGCAGCCGATGTTGCCGTCGAGCGAGATGTACGACAGGTCGAACTTCGACGCCTCGATCTCGGCCGGATCCTCCTCGTCGAGGTCGCGCATCTCGACGATGTCCGGATGGCGGAACAAGCGCGTTGTCGTCGAAGTTGAGCTTGGCATCGAGCGCGATCACGCTGCCGTCGCCGGTGACGATCAGCGGATTGATCTCGGCCAGCGACGCGTCGGTCTCGTCGAACGCCCGGTACAGCCCTTGCAGCAGCGCGCGCGCCTGCGGCGATGCTTGCGTTCCGGAATGCCGATCTTGCGCGCCACGCCGTCGGCCTCGGCGTCGGTCAGGCCCTTGCCCGGATCGACGAATACCTTGTGGATTTTCTCCGGCGTCTTCGCGGCGACTTCTTCGATGTCCATGCCGCCTTCGGAGCTCGCCATCAGCACGACGCGCTGCGTCGCGCGATCGACGACCATGCCGACGTAGAGCTCCTTCTTGATGTCGGCGCCTTCCTCGATCAGCAGGCGCCGCACCTTCTGTCCCTGCGGCCCGGTCTGGTGCGTGATCGAGCTGCATGCCGAGGATCTTGCCCGCCAGCGTCGCGCACTTCGTCGATCGACTTGGCGACCTTGACGCCGCCGCCCTTGCCGCGCCCGCCGGCGTGGATCTGCGCCTTGACGACCCACACGCCGCCGCCGAGCGCTTCGGCCGCCTTGACCGCTTCGTCGACCGAAAACGCCGGAATGCCGCGCGGCGTCGGCATGCCGAAGCGGCGCAGGATTTCCTTGCCCTGGTACTCGTGGATTTTCAATGCCGCGCCTTTGCGCCGCGCTACGCGGCGCCGCGATACCAGCGCGGATAGTAGCGGCGCACGGTGTCGGTCGTCGTCTCCAGCGCATGGCAGCGATCGAGCTGGAACGGCCGTTCTTCGCCTTCTTCGATTTCGCGGCGAAGCCCGGCAAACATCTGAATCGCCGCGGTCGGCGCGTGCGACAGGAGCTCGGTCAGATGGCTGCAACCCTGCACGCCGCCCATCTGCTCGTGCAGCGTCCTGCGAAAGCCGTGCAGCAGGCTCGCGCCGACGAGCTTCGAATATGCGGGCGTGATGCGGTCGCAGGCGCCCGGGATAAGGCATCTCGTCGGTCAGTACTTCGATCGCCCGGATAATGTAGTCGCGGCCTACGGTCACGCGTATCCACATGTCGTGCACCGGCTCGCCGGCGCGACGCACGCCGGTCAGCAGAGCGTAGTCGTGGTCCTTGACGTCGGTAAGGTGGCCTTCGATGTCGAACAGCTCGTCGCTGCGCCGATAGCCTTCATAGGTCACGGCGCGCACATGAAGGCGCGAACGGTCGACGGCGGGAGAGGAAAGCGGCATCGGTCACGAAAAGCCGGCATCGCGCGCCGGCCAGTGGCTAAGTCGGGTGGCTACAATGCGGGCGGCCACAAAGCGCGTTATCTTACCTCATTTGACTGCTTTCCTCAGGCGACGAAGACCATGTCATTCGTGCTCGCCCTCGACCAGGGCACCACCAGCTCCCGCGCCATCGTGTTCGATCATGCAGGCACGATCCGCGGCGCCGCGCAAAAGGAATTCCGGCAGATCTTTCCGCAGCCCGGCTGGGTCGAGCACGATCCGGTCGAGATCTGGGCGACGCAGTCGGGGGTCGTCACCGAGGCGCTGGCCAAGCGCCGGCATCGGCGCCGGCGACCTCGCCGCGCTCGGCATCACCAACCAGCGCGAGACGACGCTGTTATGGGACCGCGGCAGCGGCAAGCCGGTGGCGAACGCAATCGTCTGGCAGGACCGGCGCACGGCCGGCACCTGCGATGCGCTGCGCGCCGCGGGTCACGAGCCGACGTTCGCCGCGCAAGACCGGGCTGGTGCTCGATGCCTATTTTTCCGGCACCAAGCTCAAATGGCTGCTCGACAACGTGCCCGGCGCGCGGGCGCGCGCGGCGCGCGGTGAGCTCGCGTTCGGCACGATCGACTCCTGGCTGATCTGGAATCTGACCGGCGGCGCCGTCCACGTCACCGATGCGTCGAACGCCAGCCGCACGCTGCTGTTCGACATCCATCAGCGGCGACTGGGACGACGAGCTGCTGACGCTGCTCGACGTGCCGCGCGCCGTGCTGCCCGCAGTGGTCGCCTCGTCGGGCGTTTGCGGCGACGCCACGATCGCCGGCGACGCGCGTGCCGATCGCGGGCATCGCCGGCGACCAGCAGGCGGCGCTCTTCGGCCAGGCCTGCCTCGACCGCGGCATGGCCAAGAACACCTACGGCACCGGCTGCTTTCTGCTGCTCAATACCGGTCCGAGCGCCGTGGCCTCGCGCAACCATCTGGTTTCGACGATCGCGTGGAAGCGCGACGGCCATATCGACTACGCGCTCGAGGGCAGCGTCTTCATCGCCGGCGCCGTCGTGCAGTGGCTGCGCGACGGACTCAAGATCATCCGCGCGCGCCGCGGACGTCGAGGCGCTGGCGGCGAGCGTGCCCGACAACGGCGGCGTCTACCTGGTGCCGGCGTTCGCCGGGCTCGGCGCGCCGCACTGGGATGCGTATGCGCGCGGCGCGATGTTCGGACTGACGCGCGGCTCGACCGTCGGCGCACATCGCGCGCGCCGCGCTCGAGTCGATCGCCTATCAGAGCGCCGAGGTGCTGCGCGCGATGGAGGCCGACGCCGGACTCGCGCTGGCCGAGCTGCGCGTCGACGGCGGCGCCACCGCGAACAACCTGCTGATGCAGTTCCAGGCCGATCTGCTCGGCGTGCCGGTCGTGCGGCCGAAGGTGCAGGAGACGACGGCGCTGGGCGCCGCGTATCTCGCCGGGCTCGCCGTCGGCTATTGGAAGAACACCGACGATATCCGCGCCAACTGGCAGATCGACCGCCGCTTCGAGCCCGCGATGTCGACGCGACCGCGCGGCCGAGCTGACCGCAGGCTGGGACAAGGCGGTGGCGCGGGCCAAGGCCTGGGCCTAGCCTGATCGCGCCCGCTTGCCAGCCGGCGATTCGGTGCATATACTCGCAAATCGACGTGCATATGCGCCTAATCGGCCGGCGATGCTCAATCCTTCCACGAACAAACGTCTGACGGCGGCGCAGCGCTCGACGGCCGCCGCGCGCACGCCGTCTGACGGTCCGGTCGCGCCTGCCTGCGCCTGCGGTCGGCTGCGCCGCGCCGCCCGCGCGCTGACGCAGCTGTACGACGACGCGATGGCGCCGTCGGGCCTGCGCATCACCCAGTTTTCGCTGCTGCGGACCGTCGCCCGCGACGGCAAGGCGCGCATTTCCGACCTCGCCGCCACGCTATTGCTCGATCGCACGGCGCTGTCGCGCAATCTCGATCCACTGCTCGCGCGCGGGCTCCTTGCGGTGACGCCGGGGCGCGACGCCCGCACGCGCGAGGTCACGCTGACCGCCGCCGGCGCTCGGGCGCTCAAGGCAGCGATGCCTTGCTGGAATCGCGCGCAAGCGGCGGTCGCGAGACGGCTCGGCGGCGACAAGCTCGATGCACTGATCGCGACGCTCGCCGACGTCGAATCGCTGCACCCGTTTTCGCAGCGGACGCTGAAACGCAACGGTCAACCCGAAGGATTGCGATGACAAATCCCGCCACGCGCGCCGCCGACTGGCGGACGCCCACCGTCGTCCTGGTCTGCGGCGGCCTGATCCTCACGCTGGGAATGGGGATCCGGCACGGCTTCGGCCTGTTCCTGCAGCCGATGAGCGCGGATCTGCACTGGGGCCGCGAGACTTTCGCGCTCGCGCTGGCGGTGCAGAACCTGGTCTGGGGAGTGACCCAGCCGTTCGCCGGCATGCTGGCCGACAAATACGGATCCGGCCGCGTGCTGCTCGGTGGCACGCTGCTCTACTCGCTCGGCCTCTTCACGATGGCGCATGCGGCGACGCCGTTGATGATGGTCCTGACCGCGGGTGTGCTGATCGGCACCGGGCTGTCCGGCGTCACATTCTCGGTCGTGTCCGGCGTACTCGGCCGCAGCTATCCGCCGGAGAAACGCAGCATGGCGCTCGGCATCTCGGCCGCGGCCGGCTCGTTCGGCCAGTTCGCGATGCTGCCGCTGACGCAGTGGCTGCTCTCGCATGTCGGCTGGTACGGCGCGCTGCTGACGCTGGCGGGCGTCGGCTTGCTGATGGCGCCGCTGGCGGTCGCGCTGGTCGAGCGCCGCACCGCGCACGTCCACACGTTCCGCCAATCCGCGGCTGAGGCGATGCGCGAGGCGCTCGGACATCGTGGCTACGTGCTGCTGACCCTGGGCTTTTTCGTTTGCGGCTTCCAGGTCGTGTTCATCGGCGTGCACCTGCCTTCGTACCTGCTCGACAAGGGTCTGCCCGCCTACGTGGGCGTCACCGCGCTGATGCTGATCGGCCTGTTCAACATTTTCGGCACGTACATCGTCGGTTGGCTCGGCGGCCGCATCAGCAAGAAGTACATCCTGTCCGCGATCTATTTCGGTCGCAGCGTCGTCATCGCGGCGTTCCTGCTGATGCCGCTGTCGCCCTGGTCGGTCTACGCGTTCGCGATCGCGTTGGGCCTGCTGTGGCTGTCGACGGTGCCGGCCACCAACGGCATCGTCGCGCAGGTATTCGGCGTGCGCTACCTGGCGATGCTCTCCGGCTTCACCTTCTTCAGCCACCAGATCGGCAGCTTTCTCGGCGCATGGCTCGGCGGATTGGTGTTCGATCGCACCGGCAGCTACAACATCGTCTGGTACCTGTCGATCGCGCTGGGCGTCGTCGCGGGACTGATCAACCTGCCGATCGACGAACGCGAAATCGCGCGGCCGAAGATGGCCAGCGTTCGAGCCTAGCCCGGCTCGCATCCTGGAAAGCGCGTCTCCGGCGGGGTCGGCGGGGAGCGTGTACAGGCCCGCGCGCGCAAACCGCGCTCCCCGTGATCCAGGCAGCGCGGCCGTGCTCGCTGACGGCGCCGACGTCAGGATGCCGGCGTCGTGCTGCGCGCGTTGTGCTTCAAGCGATGGATCTTGCGGCTCTGGTGATTCTGCGCCCGGGTGAGCGCAATGCGCTCGCGCTTGGTCACCTTGCCGTCGGCCTTGGCGGCTGCCTCGGCGGCCTGCACGCGCGCCTGGCCCCGATCGAGGCGCGCCGCCTCGGCAGGCGTCAACGCTCCGGAGTTCATGCCTTGCTCGATGCGCTCGCTCTGGACCGCCTCGCGCTTGTCGATGCGCGGAGTCTCGTTCGATTGTGCCCACGCCGGCACCGCGATGAAGGCCATCGTCAACAGCGCGGCTGCAACGGTTTTTCGCTTCATTGGAGTCCCTCGTGCGTTCGAATGGGCACGTGCCCACGGTTCCGACAACGGGAAGCCGCGATGCGGTGTTGACCGCCGGATGTAACCAGGTGTTGCGGCTCAGGCCGGCCGGATGACGTCGACCGCGTCGGTGATGATGCCGTCGACGCCCCAGCGCGCGAGCTCGGCCGCCTGCGCCGGATCGTTGGGCGTGTAGCAAAGCAGCTTGTACCCGGCGGCGTGCACGGCGGCGACGAGGTCCGCGATCGATCTCGCGATAATCGGTGTCGAGCGCCACGCATTGCAGTCGCGCGAGGCGCTGCGGCCAGTCGGACGGGACGTGCTCGAAAAGCATTGCCCGGGCAGCTCGGGCACCGCAGCGAGCGCCTCGGCCAGCGACTGCTTCCGAGAACGACGACAGCAGCGGCGCGGTTGCCGCACCGCGCCAGAGCGCGCGCGCGTCGAGCGCGACCGCGGCGCCGGTCGCGCCTTCGCGGCCGGGGATCGGCTTGATCTCGATGTTGCACGCGACGCCGTTGGCGATCGACCAGCGCGCGATCGCGCCGAGCGTGGGTAAGGCTTCGCCGGCGAACGCGGCCGAATGCCAGCTGCCGGCGTCGAGCTTGGCAAGCTCGGTCCAGGTCAGCGCGTCGGCGCGGCCCCGGCCGTCGGTCGTGCGGTCGAGCGTATCGTCGTGCAGCAGAAACGGCACGCCGTCGCCGGAGAGCTTGACGTCGAACTCGACCATGCGATAGCCGTGCGCGTATCCGACGCGCATCGCGGCAAGCGTGTTCTCCGGCGCCAGCTTGCCTGCGCCGCGATGCGCGATATAGCGGGGAAATGACCAGCCGCTCATCGTGCTCCTACGCGTGTGGCTGATCACGTCATGCCCGCACCCGCGCGCCGGACTCGGCATCGAACAGATAGATGCGGTCGCGGTCGGCGGCGAGCGCGATCGGCTCACCGACCTCGGCGGCCGTCGCCGGCGGGCAGCCGGGCGATGATCGTGCGCCCGGCGACGGCAACGTGGAGCAGCGTATCGGCGCCCAGCGCTTCGATCACTTCGACGCTGCCGACCAGGTTGGCTTCGCTGGGCTTGCATGGCGTCAGGTGCTCGGGCCGGATGCCGATCGTCAGCTTGCGTCCGGCCGGCGGGGCTTTCGGCACCGACCATCGTGCCGCTGCCGTCGAGCTGGATGCGCCCGTCGCCCTCGCTCTTGCCGTCGATGAAATTCATCGCCGGCGAGCCGATGAATCCGGCGACAAACACCGTCGCCGGATTCTGGTAGACCTCCATCGGCGTGCCGATCTGTTCGGCGCGCCCGGCGTTCATCACGACCATGCGCTGCGCCAGCGTCATCGCCTCGACCTGGTCGTGCGTGACGTACAGGCTGGTCGTGCCGAGACGTCGATGCAGCTTCTGGATCTCGAAGCGCATCTGCACGCGGAGCTTGGCGTCGAGGTTCGACAACGGCTCGTCGAACAGGAACACCGCGGGCTCGCGCACGATCGCGCGGCCCATCGCGACGCGCTGGCGCTGGCCGCCGGAAAGCTGGCGCGGCTTGCGCTCCAGCAGCGGGCCGAGCTCGAGGATTTCCGCCGCGCGCTTGACCTTGGCGTCGATGTCGGCCTTGGACGTTCCGCGAATCTTCAGACCGTACGCCATGTTGCCGAACACGCTCATGTGCGGGTACAGCGCGTAGTTCTGGAACACCATCGCGATGTCGCGATCCTTGGGCTCGAGCGCGTTGACGACGCGATCGCCGATCGATATCTCGCCGCCGGTGATCGTCTCGAGGCCCGCCACCATGCGCAGCAGCGTCGACTTGCCGCAGCCCGACGGGCCGACGATGACGATGAACTCGCCGTCGGCGACGTCCAGGTCGATGCCGTGGATCACCTCGAGGTCGCCGTAGCGCTTGGTTACCTGTCGAAAATGGACTTTGGCCATTGCGAGCTCGTCTCTCGCCTTACTTTTCCGTATCGACCAATCCCTTGACGAACCAGCGCTGCATCACCAGCACGACGACCGCCGGAGGCAGCAGCGCCAGCATCGCGGTCGCCATCACGTACTGCCATTCGATCAGCGTGTCGCCGCCGGCCACCATCCGCTTGATGCCGATCACCGACCGTGTACATGTCCTCGCGCGTCGTCACCAGCAGCGGCCACAGGTACTGGTTCCAGCCGTAGATGAACATGATGACGAACAGCGCGGCGATGCTGGTGCGCGACAGCGGCAGCAGGATGTCGACGAAAAAGCGCATCGGCCCCGCGCCGTCGATGCGCGCGGCTTCGGCGAGCTCCTCCGGAACGGTGAGGAAGAACTGGCGGAACAGGAACGTCGCCGTCGCCGAAGCGATCAGCGGCAGCGTCAGTCCGGCATAGGTGTCGACCATCCCGAGGCTGGCGACGACCTGGTAGGTGGGAAGGATCCGCACCTCGACCGGCAGCATCAGCGTGACGAAGATCATCCAGAAGAACGTCTTGCGCAGCGGGAAGCGGAAATAGACGATCGCGAAAGCCGATAGCATCGAGATGGCGATCTTGCCGATGGCGATCGCCAGCGCCATCACCAGGCTGTTCCACATCATCTGCCCGACCGGCGCCTTCGACCCCGCCGTGCTGCCGTGCAGCAGCACCGCTTCGTAGTTCTCCAGCAGGTGCGTGCCGGGCGTCATCTGCATCGGCACCGCCGTCACCTGGTCGAACGACAGCGTCGAGGCGACGAAGCCGACGTAGAGCGGCAGCGCGACGATCGCGACGCCGGCGATCAGCACCAGGTGGCTGACGATCGATCCGAGCGGGCGGTGTTCGACCATGGGCTATCGAGTGCGCCATCAGTACTGGACCTTGCGCTCGACGAAACGGAACTGCGACGACGGTCAGCGCGATGACGATCGCCATCAGGACCACCGATTGCGCCGCCGAGCCGCCCAGGTCGAGCGCCTGCACGCCGTCCTGGTAGACCTTGAAGACCAGGATCGCGGTGGCCTGCACCGGACCGCCGCCGGTCGCGGCATCGACGATCGCGAACGTGTCGAAAAACGCGTAGACGATGTTGACCACGAGCAGGAAGAAGGTCGTCGGCGACAGCATCGGGAAGATGATCGTCCAGAAACGGCGGGCCGGACCGGCGCCGTCGATCGCGGCCGCCTCGATCAGCGATTTCGGGACCGATTGCAGGCCGGCCAGGAAGAACAGGAAGTTGTAGCTGATCTGCTTCCACACGGCGGCGATCACGATCAGGATCAGCGCCTGCCGCGCATTGAGCAGGTAATTCCAGTCGTAGCCCAGCGCGCGCAACAGGTGGGTTATCACGCCAAGCGTCGGATTGAGCAGGAACAGCCAGAGCACGGCGGCGACCGCCGCCGCGACGGCGTAGGGCCAGATCAGCAGCGTCTTGTACACCTTGGCGCCGCGAACGACGCGGTCGGCGAAGACGGCGAGCAGCAACGCCACGGCGAGACCGATGACGGTGACCAGGATGGAGAATACCGCCGTGATCTGGAACGACGCCAGGTAACGAGGGTCGTTGAACAGGTCGCGGAAGTTGTCGAACCAGACGAATTGCGTCCTGGCGGCGAACGCGTCCTGGATCAGCAGCGACCAGTACATCGCCTGGCTCGCCGGCCAGAAGAAAAAGACCAGCGTGATGACGAGTTGCGGTGCGACAAGCGCGTACGGCAGCCACGGCGACTTGAAGACGACGCGCTTTTCCATCCGATCCTCGTCGGGACGACCCCGCCGCGAAAGCGCGGCGGGGCGTCAACGGACAGGCGGAACGCCCGTCCGTGCCGATGCTAGTTGCTGTTGGCCTTTTCGAACCGCTCGAGCTGCTCGTTGCCGCGCTTGACGGCCTCGTCCAGCGCCTGCTTGGCGTTCTTCTGGCCGCTCCAGACGCTCTCGAGCTCCTCGTCGATGATGTTGCGGATCTGCACGAAGTTGCCCAGCCGCAGGCCCTTGGAGTTGGCGGTCGGCGGCTTGTTGGTCAGCTCCTTGATCGCGATGTCGAATCCCGGGCGCTCGGTGTAGAGACCGTCCTTCTTGGCGAGGTCATACGCGGCGAGCGTGATCGGCACGTAGCCGGTGTCGGCGTGCCATTTTTCCTGCACCGCGGGCGACGACAGGTAGGTGAAGAACTTCGCGATGCCCTTGTACATTTCCGGGTTCTTCTGGTTGAGCACCCACAGCGTCGCGCCGCCGATGACCGTGTTCTGCGGCGCGCCCTTGACGTCGGCGTAGTAGGGCAGCGTCGCCGTGCGCCAGGCGAACTTGGCGTTGGCCTTGATGTTGGCGTACGAGCCCGAGGACGTCGTGATCATCCCGCACTCGCCGCTGGTGAACGCCGCCAGCGGCTCGTCCTTGCGTCCCTTGTAGGTGAACTCGCCCTTCTTCGCCCAGTCGGCCAGATTCTGGATGTGCTTGACCTGCACCGGGCCGTTGAACTCGAGCCGCGTACCCAGCCCGCCCAGGCCGTTCTGCAGCGTCGCGAACGGAACGTTGTGCCAGGCGCTGAAGCTTTCGAGCTGCACCCACGACTGCCAGCCGGTCGTAAAGCCGCACGCGGCGCCCGAGGCCTTGAGCTTCGCGGCGGCCTGCTCGACTTCAGGCCAGGTCTTCGGCGGATTGGCGGGATCGAGGCCGGCCTTCTTGAACGCGTCGTCGTTGACGTAAAGCACCTGGGTCGAGCTGTTGAACGGCATCGAGATCAGGTGGCCGGACGTGTCGGAGTAGTACGACGAAACCGCGCCGAGAAAGCCTTTGGGATCGAACGGCTCCTTCTGCTCGGCCATCAGCTGGTAGACCGGCTTGACGGCGCCCTTGGCGGCCATCATCGTCGCCGTGCCGACTTCGAACACCTGGACGATCTGCGGCGGGTTGCCGGCACGATACGCGGCGATCGCCGCGGTCATCGATTCGTCGTACTGGCCCTTGTAGATCGCGCGTGACCTTGTAGTCCTTCTGCGACGCGTTGAAATTGTTGGCGATCTCGCCAACGATGTCATTGAGCTTGCCGGTCATCGAATGCCACCACTGGATTTCGGTGACAGCCTGCGCCTGGGTCGCCAGCGCAAAAAGCGCGACCGCGACGGCGGCGCGTACCAACTTCGAATTACCGCTCTTCATTTTCGTTTCCTCCGGGGACGAGATCCTGATCCTGGACCAGCGCCGGGTATTCTAGTGTAAATGGCCGTGGGCGTCAGTTTTGCGAAGCCCCGGCCCTGCTCTACCGCAGCGCCACCGGCGCCTCGTCGGACCAGCCGCCGCCCAGCGCCTTCATCAGGTCGACCGACGCCGAAAGCAGCGCCTGGCGGTTGCGAATCAGCGCGAGCTGCGAGATGTTCAGCGTGCGCTGCGCATCGAGCACGCTCAAGATAGGCGGAGTACCCGGATTCGTAGCGCTCGATCGACAAGCGCAGCGCGTCGCGCGCGGCAGTCGACGCTGGACTGCAGATCGATCTCGGTCGCCGCCGTCTGGCTCACATTCACCAGCGCGTCGGAGACTTCGCGAAACGCCGTCTGGATCGATTTCTGGTAGCCGATCAGCGCCTGCTTCTGCCGCGCGGTCGTGGCGTCGACTTCGGCGCTCAGGCGGCCGGCAGTGAAGATCGGCTGCGCCAGCGCGAAGCCGATCGACCAGATGCCGGCGCTGCTTCGCGCGAGCGAGCTCAACGCGGCGCTTTCGGCGCCGATGTCCCCGGTCAGCGAGATCCGGGGCAGCAGCGCCGCCTTGGCGACGCCGATCTGCGCGTTGGCCGCGATCAGGTTCTGCTCGGCCTGGCGGATGTCCGGACGTCGCTCGAGCAGGGTCGAGGGCAGGCCGGTCGGCGGCAGCGGAGGCACCGGCAGCTGCGCGAGATCGCCGGGCGGCAGCTTCAGATCGAGCCTGCCGGTAAGCGTCCCGAGCAGGTGTTCGGCCAGCGCTCGCTGGCGCACGAGGTCGGTGAGCTGGGCCGACGCGTCGGAGCGCGCGCCGGCCGCCTGCGCGAGGTCGAGGCCCGAGGCGAGGCCGGCGTCGACGCGACGGCGAACGACGCCAAGATACTCGTCGCGGGTCGTGAGTGTTTCGCGCGTCGCGGTGATCTGCGCGTCGAGCGATCGCAGCAGGAAATAGGTCTGGCTGGTGAGCCCCGCCAGCGACAGCGTGACGACGTCTTTCGCGTAATGGGTCGCCAGGACCTGCGCGCGCGCGCTTTCGAGCAGCCGGCGCAGCCTTCCCCAGAAATCGATTTCGAAGGATGTCGATAGCGCGATGCGCAGATCGTTGCTGACCCGCAGCGACTGCGGCGACGCGATGGCCCCGCTCGAACGACGTGCGCGCGGCCGCAGCGCCGAGATCGATCTCGGGAAACAGCGCGGCGTTGGCTTCGCGCAGGTCGGCGTCGAACTCCTCGATCTTCGCCACCGCGGTGGCGACGTCCAGATTGTCGGCGAGCGCCGTCACGACCAGGTCGTCGAGAGTCGGGTCGCCGTAGAGCTTCCACCAGTCGGCGCGTACCGGCGTGGCGCTATTCGACGCGGCCTCGGCGGCGTCGCCGTACGCCGTCGGCAGCGCCGTCTGCGGCCGCCGGTAATCGGGCCCCACCATGCAGCCGGAAAGCGCGACAGCCAGCACGATCACCGCGCCGCGGCGCATCACGCGGTCCCTTCCTCGACGCCCGCCGGCGACGGCCGCGGGCTTGTCCTTGCGGCGCGTCGAGCAGCACGAAAAACAGCGGAATGAACATCGTCGCGATGAAGGTCGCGGCGAGCATGCCGCCGAACACCCCGGTCCCCATCGAGCGCCGCGCCGCGGCGCCGGCACCGGTCGCCAGCACCAGCGGCAGGACGCCGAGGACGAACGCGAGCGAGGTCATCACGATCGGCCGGAAGCGCAGCCGCGCGGCCTCGAGCGCCGCGTCCACCGGCGACAAGCCCTTGGCCCGCTCCTGCGCGGCGAACTGGACGATCAGGATCGCGTTCTTGGCGGCCAGGCCGATCAAAACCAGCAGCCCGATCTGGAAGTAGACGTCGTTGCTGAAGTTGCGCAGGAAGACCGCACCCAATGCGCCGAACAATGCGAACGGGACCGCGAGCAAGACCGCGACCGGCAGCGACCATCGCTCGTAATTCGCCGACAGGATCAGGAACACCATGATGATCGCGAAGCTGAAGGCGAGGATCGAGGCGGTGCCGATACGCTTTTCCTGGAACGCCTGACCGGTCCACGCGATCGTATAGCCGGCGGGAAGCGATTTCGCGGCGTCCTCGACCGCTGCGATAGCCTGCCCGGAGCTGATGCCCGCGGCGCTGTTACCGAGCACCTTGGCGGCGAGAAAGCCGTTGAAGCGATCGAGCTGCTCGGGGCCGATCACGTTTTTCACGCTGATCAGGGCCTTGACCGGAATCATGTCGCCGCGCGCGGAGCGGACGTAGACGTTGCCCAGGTCTTCCGGCTTCGAGCGATAGGCGCCCTCGGCCTGCAGCTGCACGCGATAGGTGTGGCCGAACTTGTTGAAGTCGTTGACGTAGAGCACACCCATCGTGCCCTGCAAGGTGTCGAACACGTCCTTCAACGGCACGCCGAGGGCCGCGGCCTTTTCGCGGTCGACATCGACAAAGAGCTGGGGCGACGTCGGGCGGTAGAACGAAGCGATGCCGGTCAGCTCCTTGCGCTTGCGCAGCTCGCCCAGGAACTGCTGCAGATTCTGGTACAGCTTTTGCGGGTCGGCGTCGGCGCGGTCCTGCAGGTAGACCTCGAATCCACCGGCGCTGCCGAGACCGCGAATGGCGGCCGGGTTGAACGCCAGCAGCGTGCCTTGCGACAGCTTCGCGCCCTCGGCGATCACGTATTTCGCCATGTCCTCGGCATTGGTCTTGCGCTCGTCCCAGGGCTTGAGCGGGATGAACATCGTCGCGGCGTTGGTCTTGTTGGCGCCGGCGATGAAATCGAAGCCGCTGACGACGAAGACATGCTCGACCGCCGGGTGGCCGAGCAGGGCGCGCTGCACCGCCGCACCGGCCTCCGCCGTGCGCTGCAAGGTCGCCGCGTCGGGCAAGGTCAGCGAGCCGAGGACGTAGCCCTGGTCCTCCGGCGGCACGAAGCCGCCGGGCACGACCCGGAACAGCAGCGCGTCGGCGCCGAGGATGGCGACGAAAATGAGCACGGCGATCACCGCGTGGCGCACGGTGAGCCGGACGCCGCCGAGATAGACGCGGGTCAGCCAGGCAAACCCGCGGTTGAACGGGCGAAACAACCGGTTCTCGATGTGCTGGCGTTTGAGCAGCAAGGCGCAGAGCGCCGGCGTCAAGGTCAGCGCGATCAGGCCGGAAATCGTGACGGCCGTGGCGACCGTCACCGCGAATTGCTGGTAGAGCTTGCCGGCCAGACCGCCGAGAAACGCGACCGGCACGAACACCGACACCAGCACCAGCTCGATCGCGACGATCGCGCCGGTCACTTCCCGCATCGATTCGAGCGCCGCCTCCTTGGGCGAGAGCTTCCTTTCCGCCATCAGCCGCTCGACGTTCTCGAGCACGACGATCGCGTCGTCGACGACGATCCCCGTCGCGAGCACGATCGCGAACAAGGTCAGCGTGTTCAGCGTGAAGCCGAAGAGCATCAAGCCGCCGAACGCACCGATCAGCGAGACCGGCACCGCGATGATCGGGATCAGCGTCGCACGCCAGCTTTGCAGGAACACGAACACGACCAGCAGCACCAGGAACGCCGCTTCCGACAACGTGATGATCACTTCGTGGATCGACGATCGCACGAAGCGGGTGGTGTCGAAGGGGATGATCTGCGTCACGCCCTGCGGAAAGCCCTGCTCGAGCCTGGCGATGCCGGCGCGGACCGAATCGGCGACCTTGAGCGCGTTGCCTCCGGATTGCAGAAATACCGCGATGCCGACCGTGGGCTTGCCATCGAGATTGGTGAAGGCGTCGTAGCTGACCGCGCCGAGCTCGATCCGCGCGACGTCGCGGACGCGCAGCGCCCCGCCGGGCCCCGTCGAGCGCAGGACGATGTTGCCGAAATCGTCGGGATCGACGAGCCGGCCGCGCGCGGTAACCGTGTACACGAGAGACTGCCCGGGCGGCGCCGGCTCGGCGCCGATCTTTCCGGCCGCATACTGGTTGTTCTGCGCCGCGATCGCCTGCGCTATATCGGTCGTCGTGACGCCTAACTGCGACATCTTGGCCGGATTGAGCCACACCCGCATCGAGTAGTCCCGCGCGCCGAAGATTGTCGCGTCGGCAACGCCGGGGATGCGCTTCAACTCGTCGAGCAGGTTGATGGTCGCGTAATTGCTGAGGTAAAGCGTGTCGTAGCGGGGATCGCTCGATCCCAGCGCGATCACCAGCAGAATGTCGGTCGAGCGCTTTTGCGCCACGACCCCGGTCTGCCGCACGACATCGGGCAGCCGCGGCAGCGCGATCGCGACCCGGTTGTTGACGTCGATCACCGCCTTGTCCGCGTTCGACCCGACCTCGAACGTGCAGGCGATGGACAGCGTGCCGTTGGTCGCCGCCGTCGAGCTGAAGTAGATCAGGTTCTCGACGCCGGAGAGCTGTTCCTCGATCGGCGCGGCGACGGTCAGCGCCAGCGTCTCGGCACTCGCGCCCGGATAGTTGGCGGTGATGACGACGGTCGGGGGGGCGACTTCCGGATATTGCGCGACCGGCAGCACTTGCGACGCGATCAATCCGGCGAGGGTGATGATGATCGCGATGACGCCGGCGAAAATCGGCCGGTTGATGAAGAACTGCGAAAACAAGCTCGCCTCGGCTTACTTGCCGCCAGACGCGGGCGGCGCCGGCGCAGCGGGCGCTTCCGCCGGCGCGGACTCGGTGACTGCGACCCCCGGCTGCAGCTTCAGCAGGTTGTCGACGACGACCTTGTCGCCGGCGTTGAGGCCGGACAGGATCGTCCAGTCTCTGCCGATCCAATCACCGGTCGTTACCGGCCGCGCCTGCGCCTTGCTTTCGGCATCGACGGTGAACACCAGATTGCCCTTCTCGGTCTGGACGACGGCGCTCTGCGGCACCAGAAACACCTTGTCGCGCTCGCCGGCGGTGATCCTGACCGTCACGAACTGTCCCGGCAGCAGCTGCTGGCGCGGATTGTCGAATTCGGCGCGCAATTGCTGGGTGCCGAGCCGTGTATCGATCGCGGTCGCGGCAAAGTTGAGCCGGCCCTTGAGCGGATAAGGCGTGCCGTCCGGCAACAGCAGCTCCATCGCGACCGGCGTCGCCCTGTTCAAGCGCCCGTCGGGCAGTTTGGCGAGGTCGGCTTCGGCCAGGCTGAATCGCACCCAGACGGGAGTCACCTGGTTGATCGTCGTCAGCAGACTGCCGGCGGCATCGGTGGTTATCAGCGTGCCGATCGAATGCTCGGCGCGTCCGCTGATCCCGGCCAGCGGCGCGGTCACGCGCGTATACGAGAGATTGAGCTCCGCCTGCCTGATCGACGCATTGGCTTGCTGAATCGATGCTTCCGCAAGTTGCCGCGACGAGGTCGAGTCGTCGAATTCCTTGCGGCTCACCGCGCGGTCCTGCACCAGCGGCTTCAATCGCGCCTCTTCGCGCCGCGCCTGGTCGACCTGCGCCGTCGCCTGCGCGAGCTGCGCCCTGGCCTGCGCCAGCGCGATTTCATACGGAGCGCGGTCGATCTCGAACAGCGGCACGCCCTCCTTCACCGCATCGCCCTCGTTGTAGAACTGCTTTTGCAGAATGCCCGAAACCCGTGCGCGCACCTCGACCTGCTTCGACCCTTCGACCTGCCCGACGACGTCGAACTTGATCGGCACCTTGCGCGGCTGGACGGTAAGCATGCGAACCGGGATCGGCGCGGCGCCGGCTGCGGTCGGCGCCGGCGCGGCGGCATCGCGGCCGCACGCGGCAATCAGCCCCGTCAGCAGCAGCGCCGCGGAGTACTTCGCTGCAGATGAAATCGACAGGCGCAAAAAGGGCATCGCTGCGTTCCCGGACGGCGGCATGACGGGGATTGGACAGGGCAAACGCGCACCGGACCGAGCGCGCGAGCGAACGATTATATACAATCGCCGGGCCTAGCAGCCTGATGCTAATTGACTTGAGGATCGGCCCGATGTTCATTCGTGCGCTTAGCGCCTTGCTGGCAGGGCTTGCGCTCTCACTGTCGCCGCCCTCGACGGCGCAGCCGGCATACCCGTCCAAGCCGATCCGCCTGGTGGTGCCGTTCCCGGCGGGAGGCCCGCTCGATGCGGTGGCGCGCGCGATCGGACAGAAGCTTTCGATCGCCTGGGGACAGCCGGTGGTGGTCGACAACCGGCCCGGCGCCGGCGGCAACATCGGCGCCGACCTGGTGGCCAAAAGCGCGCCCGACGGCTACACGATCCTCGAGGGCGCGCTGTCGACGCATGCGGTCAACGTAAGCCTGTACAGCAAGATGCCGTACGACCCGATCAAGGACTTCGCGCCGATCACGCTGGTCGCGGTCACGCCGAACGTGCTGGTGCTCAACCCCTCGGTGCCGGCCAATTCGGTCGCGGAGCTGATCAGTTACGCCAAGGCGAATCCCGGCAAGCTCGCGTTCGGCTCGGGCAGCAACGGCAGCGCCGGCCATCTCGCCGGCGAACTGTTCAAGACCGAGGCCAAAGTCGACATGATTCACGTGCCGTACAAGGGCGGCGCACCCGCGATGCAAGATCTGCTCGGCGGCCAGATCCAGTTGATGTTCGACAACCTGGCCAACTCGATGCCCCAGGTGCGCGCGGGGAAGCTCAAGGCGATCGCGGTGACGACGGCCAAGCGCTCGCCGCTGGTTCCGGATCTGCCGACGCTCGCCGAAACCGGCTTGCCGGGCTTCGATATCTATACCTGGTGGGGCTTCCTGGCGCCCGCCGGCACGCCGAAGGAGATCATCGCCAAGTGGAACGCCGAGGTGACGCGGATCCTGAATACGCCGGAAATGCAGGCCTACTTCGCGCAGCAGGGCGCCGAGCCGGCACCGACTTCGCCCGAGCAGTTCATGGCGCTGATCCAGGGCGAGATCCCGAAGTACGCCAAGATCATCAAGGCGTCGGGCGCCAAGGTGGATTGACCAGCGGAGCGGAGTCTCGACCTAGCGCAGCCAGGCGACCCAGGCGACGGTGAGCCAGGCCGCGATCGATGCGATGCCGCCCAGCGGCGTGATCGCGCCCAGCCAGCGCTCACCGGTCAGCGCCAGCAGGTAAAGGCTGCCCGAGAACAGGATCAGCCCGGCGAGCAGCAGCCAACCCGCCAGAGTCAGCACCGGCGCATCCCACTGCAGCATCAGCAACGCGAGCGCGAACAGACCGAGCGCATGCCAGAAATGGTATTGCACGGCCGTCTGATAAACGCCGAGCATGTCCGGCGCGAGCCGCGCCTTCAGCGCATGCGCGCCGAACGCGCCCAGCGCGACGGCCGCGGCGAGCGCAAGCGAGGCGACGAGAAGACAGATCTTGCCGTTCATCAGCGGCTTGAGGCGCGGTGAATGCGCGCAATTCGTCTACAATGACGCGCTGGCGCAGATGCAGGCGCACGGCACGCTTTGTTCAAGGATAGCACCATGACGATTCAACGCCATCATGTCGGCAAGCGGCTCGCGGACATGGTCGTACACGGCGGCACGATCTATCTCGCCGGCCAGGTCGCCGACGACCTGAACGCGGACATCGCGACGCAGGCGCGGCAGGTGCTGGCGCGCATCGACCGCCTGCTGGCCGAAGCCGGCAGCGGCAAGGACCGGATGCTGTCGGCGACGATCTACCTGCCCGACATGGCCGACTTCGCGGCGATGAACGCGGTGTGGGAAGCGTGGATCGTGCCGGGACAGCCGCCGGCGCGCGCGACCGTGCAGGCGAAGCTCGCCGCCAGCGGCTACAAGATCGAGATCCAGGTCATCGCGGCGCAATAGGACCGAAACTGCATGGCCGTCCCTTCGACTTCGACCGCATCGCTCCCGGCAGGCACCCGCGCCGCGCCCGGCGTCGCGCCGCTGCCCGTCACCCGGGCGATGTTCGACCAGCTGATGGTCCCGTGCTTCGCGCCGGCGCCGTTCATCCCGGTGCGCGGCGAGGGCTCCCGCGTGTGGGACCAGCACGGCCGCATGTACATCGACTTCGCCGCCGGCGTCGCGGTCACCTCGCTCGGTCACTGCCATCCGGCAATGGTGCGCGCGCTGACCGAGCAGGCGAAAACGCTATGGCACGTGTCGAACTGGATGACCAACGAGCCGGCGCTGCGGCTGGCCAAGAAGCTGGTCGACGCGACGTTCGCCGAGCGCGTATTTTTCTGCAATTCCGGCGCCGAGGCGAACGAGGCGGCGCTGAAGCTCGCGCGCCGTTACGCGCACGATCATTTCGGCCCGGAGAAGTTTCGCATCGTCTCGACGCTCAATGCGTTCCACGGGCGGACGCTGTTCACGGTGACCGCCGGCGGACAGGCCAAGTACGCGACCGGCTTCGGCCCCGCGCCGACCGGCTTCACCCACATCCGCTACAACGACGTCGCCGGGCTCGAGGCCGCGTTCGCCGAAGAAGGCGGCGACGACATCTGCGCGGTGATCCTGGAGCCGATGCAGGGCGAAGGCGGGATGATCCCCGGCACGCCGGAATTTCTCGGCGCCGCGCGCCGCTTGTGCGACGAGCACGACGCGCTGCTGATCCTCGACGAGATCCAGAGCGGCATGGGCCGCACCGGCGCGCTGTTCTCCTACATGCAGAAGGGCATCGTCCCCGACATCCTGACCAGCGCCAAGGGCCTCGGCGGCGGGTTTCCCGATCGGGGCGATGCTGACCACGACCGAGATCGCAAGCGCGTTTTCGGTCGGCGTGCACGGCACGACCTACGGCGGCAATCCGCTGGCCTGCGCAGTGGCCGGCGCGGTATTCGACGTGATCAATACGGTCGAGGTGCTCGACGGCGTCAAGGCGCGGCATGCGCTGTTCGTCGAAGGGCTGCGCACGATCAACGGCCGGCGCGAGGTCTTCGCCGATATCCGCGGCGAAGGCGTCTGGATCGGCTGCGAGCTTTCGCCGCGCTGGCACGGCAAGGCCGCCGACGTGATGCGCGCCGCCGGCGACGCGGGGCTGATCGTGCTGATGGCCGGAGCCGACGTCGTGCGCATCGCGCCGTCGCTGGTGATCAGCCTCGACGAAATCCTCGAGGGCCTGGCGCGGCTCGAAACGGCGTTGGGCAAGTCGCTCGGTTGAAACGCGGCGGCTCGGCGGCGCATCCCAGGGCTGACGCCCCGCTCCGTCCGCGCTTAGAGCAAGCCGATGTTCTACCGTCCGTCCGATCGAGCAAGCCGATCTTCCCGCGCTGTTCGCGCTGTCGGAGAAAAGCGGCGCGGGGCTGACGACCTTGCCGGCCAATGCCGAGCGCCTGGGCTCGCGCATCGAGCGATCGCTCGCGTCCTTCGCCGGCCGCGCCGGCAACGCCGAAGCCTGCTACGTGTTCGTGCTGATCGACGGCACGACCCAGACCGTCGTCGGCATCAGCGCGATCGAGGGGGCGGTCGGGCTCGCCGAGCCCTGGTACAACTATCACGTCGGCACGCAGGTGCACGCCTCGCGCGAGTTGGGCGTTTACACCAGTGCGCCGACCTTGTTCCTGAGCAACGATCACACCGGCAACAGCGAGCTTTGCTCGCTCTTTCTCGACGCGCGTTACCGCCACGGCAAGAACGGACCGCTGCTGGCCAAGGCGCGCCTCATGTTCATCGCCGAGTTCGCCGATCGCTTCGCGCCGAAGATCATCGCCGAAATGCGCGGCCGGCTCGACGGCGCCGGCAAGAGTCCGTTCTGGGAAGGCCTGGGCCGCCATTTTTTCACGATCGAATATTCGCGCGCCGACTACCTGACCGGGATCGGCCAGAAGGCATTCATTGCCGAGCTGATGCCGCGTCATCCGGTGTACACGACCTTGCTGCCGGCCGATGCGCGCGCCGCGATCGGCGAAGTGCACGCCGACACGCTGCCGGCGCGCGCGATGCTCGAGTCGGAAGGGTTTCGCTACGAGGGTTACGTCGACATCTTCGATGCGGGGCCGACGCTCGAATGCTTTCGCGACGACATCCACGCGGTACGGCAGTCGCAGGTCCTGCCGGTCAGCATCGGCGAGGAGGATCCGGTGCCCGACAGCTTGAGCGAAGATGTCCTTTGGCTGGTCGCGAGCCGCAATTTCGCCTCGTTCCGCGCGATCCTGTCTCCGGCGCCGGCGCGCATCGCGCAGTTTCCGCTGCTGCCGCATGCGGCCGAGGCGCTCGGCGTGCGCGACGGCGACTCGGTGCGCGCGGTGCCTCTTTCGCCGCGCGACCGCTAGCCAAGCGCGCCGACGCGATGCCGAATCCGGACGCCGCAGTCGAAGTGAACTTCGACGGCCTGCCCGGCCCGACGCACAACTACAGCGGGCTCGCCACCGGCAATCTCGCTTCCGAGCGCAACCGCCGTTCTGCCGCCAATCCGCGGCTCGCCGCGCTGCAGGGACTGGCCAAGATGAAAGCGCTGGCCGATCGCGGTTACGCGCAGGCGGTGCTGCCGCCGCACGAGCGGCCCGACGTAGCCGCGCTGCGCGCGCTGGGCTACCACGGCGATGACGCTTCGGTCGTCGCTTGCGCCGGCAGCGACGATGTACCGCTGCTCGCGGCGTGTTCGTCCGCGGCGGCGATGTGGGCCGCCAATGCAGCAACCGTGAGCCCATCGGCCGACACCGCCGACCGCCGCGTGCATTTCACGCCCGCCAACCTGGTGTCGCATTTCCACCGCGCCCTCGAGGCGCCGACGACCACCCGGGTGCTGAGAGCGATCTTCGCCGATCAAAACCGCTTCGCCGTGCACGAGCCGCTGCCGGCGGCGTCCCAGTTCGCGGACGAGGGTGCGGCCAACCACACGCGGTTCGCCTCCGGCCCGGAAACGCCGGGCATCGAGCTCTTCGTCTACGGCCGGGTCGCCTACGACCCGGCCGCGGGTTCGCCGCTGCGCTTTCCGGCGCGGCAAACGCGCGAGGCCTCGCAAGCGATCGCGCGGCGTCACGGCCTCGATCCGGCGCGCACCTTGTTCGCGCAGCAGAACCCGGACGCGATCGACGCCGGCGTGTTCCACAACGATGTGATCGCGGTAGGCAACGGCGCCGTGCTGTTCTGCCACGAATGCGCGTTCGTCGAGCAGGACGCGTTGCTCGACAAGCTTGCGTCGGCCGTCGGGGCTGCGTTCACGCCGATCGTCGTTCCTGCCGCGGAGCTGGGCCTCGAGCGAGCGGTGGCGAGCTATCTGTTCAACAGCCAGCTGCTGATGCGGGCCGACGGCGGCATGCTGCTGGTAGCGCCGGCCGAATGTGCCGAGGACAGGGCCGTGGCCGCTTACCTGTCCAGTCTCGTCGCCTCGGGCGGCCCGATTCGTGAAATCCTCACCTTCGATCTGCGCCAGAGCATGAGGAACGGCGGCGGTCCGGCATGCCTGCGGCTGCGGGTCGCGCTGACAGCCGCCGAGCGCAATGCGATCCGGGCGAACGTGTGGCTCGACGACGCGCTGCATGCGGCGCTGGTCGCCTGGGTCGAGAAGCATTACCGCGACCGGATCGTGCCCGAGGATCTGGCCGACCCGGCGCTGCTGGTCGAAGGACGCCGCGCGCTGGACGAGTTATCGCAACTGCTTCGGCTGGGCAGCGTCTATCCGTTCCAGCACAGCGCCTAGCGCTTCGGTGCGCGGCGATACCCGCGCGGTCATTGCTCGTTCGCGGCGAGGCGAAACAGGAGTGGAACCTCGAGCGTCTTGGCATGCGAGACGCCATGCGCCCACAGGCCGTCCTCGCCCCAGCAGTCGCCGTGATCGGCGCAAACAATGACCGTGCCGTCGGCGAAACGCTCGAGCAGCGGGACGAGCGCCGCATCGCAGTATTCGATGCATGCGACCTGGCGCCGCCTCGCCTCGACCGCGTCGTTGTTGTCGCCGAACGGCACGCACGGGTTGTAGGCGGGGTCCCACGCCGCGCCGTCGTGCCAGTACGGAAGGTGGGTCTCGGCCAGGTTCAGGAAAACGAACGTCGGCGCGCCGGGCTTGACCTTCGTTAGCGTCCGATCAATCCATTTCAGCTGGTTTTTCAGATTGGCCCCGCCGGCGAAACCGAAGGCGTCGAAGTCCTCGCTCAACACGCGGCCGGTCGCATGCTCTGGGTTGAACCAGTTCACGGCGCCGCTGCCGATCGTCCGGTAGCCTCGATTCTTGAGGCCGTCGATGACGTTGCGTCCCTCCAGCGTGATGTACGGCGCGACGACGCCAGGATCGCCGCCACCGTCCATCCGGAAGATCTTGCCGTACTTGGGATTCAAATAGGGCTCTCGGCGCGACGGATCGCCCGGCGTGAATCCCATGAAAAACGCCGCGTGCGATGCGAAGGTGAAATGCGACGGCGCCTGCGCGCGCACCAGCGGGCCGATCGAGCTCAGGTTCGGCGTTTTCGCCTCGACAAAGGCGTCGTAACGGCAGGAGTCGAGCGTGATGAACAGGATCGGCGGCAGCATGGATCTCTTCGAAAGTCGCCGCACTGATGCCAACGCGGCTCGCCCGCGCATTTTACCGCAGCGATGCAGACGAGACGGCACGAGCGCCGACTCGTGTGCCTAGTCGGTCGCAGGGTGGGGTAGATTGCGGTGACTGCGGACCGGCGACCAGAGCACGGCCGCCGCCGACAGCAGCAGCCCGAGAATGCCGACCGCAAGCAAGGTCGAGCGCAGACCGATCTCGGTCGCCAGCGCGCCGCCGACCAGCGAACCGATCGGCGCCGACGCGACGGTGAAAAAGCGCATCGTCGCGGTCATGCGGCCGAGCAGCCGGTCCGGCGTGATCGCCTGTCGCAGCGACAGATAATTGATGCCGTACAGAATCGCGCCGAAGTCGAACACCAGCATTGCGGTTCCGAGCAGCAAGGTCGCGAGCCACGGCGGCCCGCCGATCAGGCCATAAGCCTGCCAGCCGAAAGCCGACAGGATCAGCCCATGGACGATCACCGGGCCGACGCCGAACCGCGCCGACAGGCGCTCGGCCGAAGCCGAGGCGAGCACGCAGCCGACGCCGCCCAGGACATAGCAGAGGCCGATGGCGCCCGCCGATAGGCCCAGATCGCGCGTGGCGAACAGGATCAGCACGGCGACCTGCATGTGATGCAGGAACTGCCACGTTCCAGCCAGCCAGGCGAGACCCCACAGCGTGCGATTGCCCCAGACGAGCTTCAGGCCCTCGCCGATCTCCCGCCACACGCCGCCGTTGCTGCCCTCGCGCGCGACGTCGTTGCGGGCCTTGATCCGGCGCAGCATCAGGGCGGAGGCGAAAAACGTCATCGCGTCGAGCGCGATCGCAAACGGAGCCGTCAGCACGTGGATCAGCCCGCCGGCGATGCCGGGGCCGATCAATGCCGCCGACGTCTCGCCCAGCGTCACCTTGGCGTTGGCTTCGACCAGACGCTTGCGGCCGGCCATTTGCGCCAGCAGCACCTGATAGGCAGCGCCGCCGACGACGTTCTGCATGCCGCACAGGAAGCCGACGGCGAACAGTATTTCCATCGACAGCACGCCGAACCACGCGGTGATCGGAATCGCGAGCAGCGCAAAGCCCCGCCCGACGTCCGCGGCAATGATCACCGGAAGCTTGCGCACGCGGTCGAGCAGCACCCCGGCGTGAAGGCTCACCAGCGCGAACGGCAGCGTCTCGAGCGCGACCAGGATGCCCATTTGCATCGGCGTCGCGTTGAGCAGCAATGCCGCCGTCAACGGCAGCGCCAGGTTGGTGATCTGCGCGCCGAACGACGTGACGGTCAGCGATACCCAAAGCCTGCGAAAGCTCGCGGAAAGCCACAGGCCGCGAAAGTTGCGGCGAAACCAGCGCTGTAATTTGTCGGTGTCGTTCATATCGTTTCCTCCGGCTCGCGGCTTGTCAAAGACGCGGCCGCCGGGCTATCGCCACCGGCGAGAAACGAAGCGCGGGAAAAATCTCCCGGATTCGGTTCCCGCCGTGCCCGGCGGGAACGCCCGGGCTAAGGTCGCGGCAGCGGCGTCCCCGGCGAAAAGCCGGAGAGTTGCGCGCCGGAAGGAAACTCTCCTGCGAACGCGCACGCCGCGATCGCAATCGCGGTGACAAAGGTCGTCGGCGTTCTGGTCATGGCAGGAGCATCCCCTGAGGTGTGATTGAAAGCGATGTCAGTCTACGCGAGATCGATATCGTGGCGCAATCGCAACGCGCGTCGCGACCGGGAACACGACTGACGGTGTCGCATTTGTGCGACGCCGGCCGCTGCAACGTCTGCCTGCCGGCGAGTCGTCAGCCGCCCCCCGTCTTGCGCCGCTTGAGATCGATATCGTAATACTGCCAAGGGTGCACGTAGAACGTGTTGTACTTGTAGCCTTGCAGCCATGGCTGCACGAGGACGGTCTCGCGGCGATAGACGCTCAGCTGCCAGGGCGCATACGCGGTGACGAGCTCGGACAGGCGGCGAAAGATCTTCACGCGCTCGGGACCCTCGGGCATGACCCTCGCGCGGGCGAACAGCGCGTCGAACTCCGGCAGCCGGAAGCGCGCGAGATTCTGGCTGCCTGCATTGGGCCCGTAGAGCAAATCGAAGAATCCGACCCCGTCGGGTGTCGAGCTGGTATTGGCCAGGGTCCACATCTGCAGCTTGCCCGCGCGGCCCATCTTCAACAGATCCGGCCACTTCTGCTTGACGAACTCGATGCGCAGGCCGACGGCGGCGAGGCTCTTTTGCCACAGCTCGTCGTAGAGCCGGTCGCTGCTCGATGGCGGCGAGGCAAGCGACAGCACCATCGGCTTGCCGTCGGGCAAGTCTCGCCAGCCGTCGCCGTCGCGATCGACGTAGCCGAACTTGTCGAGCAAGGCCTTGGCGCCGGCGACGTCGTAGCGCGCGTAACCCCGGAAGTTCGGGTCGTGACCTTCGACGTTCGGCGGCAACGGCTGCGTCGACGGCACGGCCTGGCCCTGCCGCGCGATGCGGATGTCTTCGTCGACGTTGTAGGCCAGGCTGATCGCGCGGCGCAGCGCGATCTTGTCGTTGCTCAAGCCGCCGACCACCGGGTCTTCCATGTTGAAGTAGGTGTAAACGACCGCGGGCTGGATGCCGGTGCCGACGACGATGCCGCGCTTGGCGAGCTCGGGCTTGAGCTTCTGATCGGGACCGAGCACGTTCCAGATCAGCTCGTTGGGAATCTGAAGATAGTCGAGGTCGCCGCTCTGGAACGCTAGCAGGCGCGGATTCGATTCCTCCATGATGCTGATCTCGATCCGTCCGATCATCGGGATCTTCTTGCCGCGCATCGTCGCGAGCATCGCCTTGTCCGCCGGATCGGCGCTCTCAGGATACGTCTGGTCGCGAAAGCCCGGGTTCGCCTCCAGGACGATGCGCTGACCGCGACGCCATTCCTTGAGGCGATAAGGACCGCTGCCGACCGGATTGGCCATCGCCCAGCCGCTGGCGTCGCCGTAGGCCTCGACGACTTCGCGCGCCATCGCGGCGGTATTGATCGTCGTCAGGTCGGACAGCAGCGAATATTCGGGCTGATCGAACTTGAGCCGGATGGTGTACCGGTCGATCGCCTGCAGGCCTTCGATCGGTGCGTCGTAATCGAATTTTCCTCCGGGCTTTTGCGCGGCCGCGATCGGCGCCGCGATCCCGGCCAGCTTGCCGTCGAATACGGCGAAAGCCGGCGAGCGCGTCTTCGGATCGAGGATGCGCTTCCAGGCGTAGACGAAGTCGCCCGCGGTCAGCTCGCGCTTTTTTCCTTTGAACGCGGGATCGTCGGCGAAGTAGATGCCGGGCCGGACCTTGATCGTCCAGGTCTTGCCGTCGGCCGAGATGTCCGGCAACGCCGTCGCGACGCTCGGCACCAGCTTGTACGGGCGGGCCAGCAGATCGTAGACGTAGAGCGTGTCGAAAATCGCGCGGTTCACATATTGGGAGTAAAGATCGTTCACCGCCGCCGGATCGAAGCCGGTTTCGGCGATGGGCAGCGCGACGCGCAGAACCTTGTTCGGATCGGCGGCGTGCGCGACCAGGCTCAGCGTCAGCGCCAGCGCAAACGCGAGATCGCGCACGAGCGCGGGCAAGCACCGGCAGGATCCAGAACGGGCCATCAGTAGGCGATCATTTGAGCGCGGCCGAGCGGCGCGCCGTGTCGATGTCGAGATATTGCCACGGATGCTGCTGGATCGGGTTGTACTTGTATCCGAGTACCCACGGCTGCACCAGCACGTTCTCGTAACGGTAGATCGTCACCGCCCACGGCACGTAGATGCCGATCAGGTCGGTCATGCGGCGGATCACCCGGTCGCGCTCGAGTCCTTCCGGCAAGGCGCGGGCACGCACATAAAGGCTGTCGTATTCGGGCAGCTTGAAGCGAGTCAGGTTGGAGAATCCGGCGTTCTCGCCGTAAAGCAGACCGAGAAACCCAAAACCTTCCGGCGTCACGCTGATATTCGCGGCCTGCCAGATCTGCAACTGTCCCAGGCGCGCCGCTTTGAGTTGGTCAGGCCATTTCTGTTTGACGAATTCGACCCGCAAGCCGATCGCTGCGAGATTGCGCTGCAACAGCTCGTCCTGCTGGCGTGCCAGCGAATCGGGCGGAGAAGAGAAACGCAGCGTCAGCGGCTGGCCGTTGGCCGCCTCGCGCAGGCCGTCGCCGTTGCGATCGATGTAGCCGAACTTGTCGAGCAGCGCTCGCGCGCCCGCCACGTCCAGGCGCATCGGCGTTTCGACTTTCGGGTCGTGGCCGCTGACGTTGGGCGGAATGAACTGTGTCGCGCGTCGGGCCTGCCCGTGACGGATCACCCGCGCATCCTCCTCCGCGTCGTAGCTCATCGCGATCGCACGACGCAGCGCGATTCTCGCGTTGTCGTAGCCGCCGACAACCGGATCTTCCATGTTGAATGCGAGCCCGGTGATCGCCGGCTGCGCGTCACGCTCGAGACGAATGCCCTTGTCCGCGAGCCGCGGCTTCAACGTGTTGCCCGGATCGAGCACATTGCTCGCCAGGTCGGCCGGGACCAGCAGGTAGTCCTGCAGGTCCTGCTCGAATGAAAGCAGCCGCGGATTGGCTTCCTCGATCACGCTGACCTCGACCCGGCCGATCATCGGTATCCGCCTGCCGGCGAGCTTCTGCGCCAGCGCGCGATCCGCGGGGTTGCTGCTTGTCGGGTAATGCTCTTCGCGAAAACCGGGATTGGCTTCGAGCACGATGCGCTGGCCGCGCCGCCACTCGGCCAGCCGGTACGGGCCGGTGCCGACCGGATTGGCCATCGTCCATCCATTGAGGTCGCCATAGCGTTCGACGACTTCCCGCGCCACGGCGGCGCTGCCGCTGATCGTCAGGTTGGACAGAAGCTCGGCATCGGGAAAGTTGAGCTTCAGTCGCAGCGTATAGCGATCGGTCGCCTGCAAGCCTTCGATCGGGGCGTCGTAATCGAACTTCCCTGTTTGCTTCGCTTTGTCGACGACGGCGTCGGCGCCGACGAAGCGGCCCTCGAACACGTTCAGCGAGTTCGAGCGCATGGCCGGATCGAGCGTGCGCTTGATCGAGTACGCGTAATCGGCGGCGGTCAGCTCGCGGCGACGGCCGTTGAAGATCGGATCGTCGGCGAAGTAGATGCCGGGACGCACGCGTATCGTCCAGGTCAGGCGATCGGCGGAAATATCGGGCAATGCTGCGGCCGTGTTGGGAACCAGCTTGAACGGCCGCGCCAGGTAATCGTATTTGTACAGCGGATCGAAAATCACTCGGTCGATGTAGTTCGAATAGGCGTCGCCCGCGGCTTGCGGGTCGAAGCCCGTCTCGGCGACCGGAATCGCCACCCGCAGCACCTTGCCGGGATCGGCCGAGTATGCCGGCGCCGGCGCGAGCGCGACGGCGAGCATCGCCAGTGCGGCAACGATGCCGCGCCGATCCCGCCAGAGCGCGATCGGCATCCTAGAGCAACTTTTCGATGTCGGCGGTGATCGCCTCGGGCTCGACCTTGGGTGCGTAGCGCTCGACGACGTTGCCCTTGCGGTCGACCAGGAACTTGGTGAAGTTCCATTTGATCGCCTCGGAGCCCAGCAGCCCCGGTTTGGCTTCCTTCAGATATTCATACAAGGGCGCCGCGTGCTTGCCGTTGACGTCGATCTTGGCGAACAACGGGAAGGTCACGCCGTAGTTGACCTCGCAGAACGACTCGATCTCTTCCTCGCTCCCCGGCTCCTGGGCGCCGAATTGGTTGCAGGGAAAGCCCAGCACCTCGAGCCCTCGCGCGTGCATTTTCTTGTGCAGCGCCTCGAGACCCTTGTATTGCGGCGTGAATCCACACTCGACTCGCGGTGTTGACGATCAGCAGCACCTTGTCCTTGTACTTGGCAAGCGATTGCGGCTTGCCGTGGATATCGGTGATCGAAAAATCGTACACGGTTGCCATCGCCAGTTCTTCCGCCGAAATCGATGGCCCCGATTATGCGCCACCCGCATCCGTTGCGAGCGCGAACGGGGCGCCTGTTCAGGCCGGCGGCGGTCCGAAGCCGCCTCCGCCGGGCGTCTGAATCACGAACACGTCGCCGGTGCGCATTTCGACCTGGCAGGTCGCGCCGAATTCTTCGCGTCCGCCGCCGCTTCGTTCCACCCAGTTGCGTCCGGGCTCGCCGGCGCTGCCGCCGGCGAGCCCGAACGGCGGCACCCGCCTGCGGTTGGCGAGCATCACCGCGGTCATCGGCTCGAGGAAGCGGACGCGGCGCTCGCCGCCATCGCCGCCGCGGTGCGCCCCGGCGCCGCCGCTGCCGCTCCGGATCCGATACGCGTCGAGCCGCACCGGGAAGCGCCATTCGAGAACCTCCGGGTCGGTCAGCCGCGAGTTGGTCATGTGCGTCTGCACGACGCTGGCGCCGTCGAAATCGGGTCCCGCGCCCGATCCTCCCGAAATCGTCTCGTAATACTGGTAGGTCTCGTTGCCGAAAGTGAAGTTGTTCATCGTGCCCTGCGACGCAGCGAGGACGCCGAGCGCGCCGTAGAGCGTGTCGGTGATCGCCTGCGAGGTCTCGACGTTTCCGGCAACGACGGCGGCAGGATAACGAGGCGAGAGCATTGATCCTTCCGGAATGACGATGTTGAGCGGTTTCAGGCATCCGGCGTTCATCGGAATCTCGTCGTCGACCAGCGTGCGAAAGACGTAGAGCACCGCCGCCTTGCAGACTGCCGAAGGTGCATTGAAATTGGTAGTTTGTTGCGCGCTCGTCCCGGTGAAGTCGATCGTCGCCTCGCGTCGCGCCTTGTCGATCGATATCGTGACGGCGATCTTCGCGCCGCTGTCCATCTCGTATTCGAAGTGTCCGTCGGTCAGCACATCGAGCACCCGGCGCACCGCCTCCTCGGCGTTGTCCTGCACGTGCTTCATATAGGCGCGCACGACCGGAAGGCCGAAATGCGCGACCATCCTCTTCAGCTCGTCGATGCCTTTCGCGCAAGCCGCGACCTGCGCGCGAAGGTCGGCAAGATTCTGCTCGATGTTGCGCGAAGGATATCGCCCCGAGCCGAGAATCCGGCGCATCTCCTGGTCGAGAAAGCGCCCTTGCGACACCAGCTGCACGTTGTCGAGCAGCACGCCCTCCTCGTCGACATGGGTCGAATCCGGCGGCATCGAGCCCGGCGTCGTGCCGCCGATATCGGCGTGGTGGCCGCGCGACGCGACATAGAATTCGGGGTCGGTCAACGTGCGTTGCACATCCGCGGCGGACGCGTCGTCGAGGAAAACCGGCGCGATCACCGTGACGTCGGGCAAGTGGGTGCCGCCGTTGTACGGCGCGTTGAGCACGAAGACGTCGCCCGGCTGCATCGCGCCGGCGCGGCGATCGATGATCGTCTTGACGCTCTCTCCCATCGAGCCCAGGTGCACCGGCATGTGCGGGGCGTTGGCGATCAGGTTGCCCTGGGCATCGAACAGTGCGCAGGAGAAATCCAGTCGTTCCTTGATATTGACCGAGTAGGCCGTGTTGGCGAGCGTGACGCCCATCTGCTCGGCGATCGCCATGAACAGATTGTTGAACACTTCGAGCAGAACCGGGTCTGCGCTGGTACCGATCGCATGCGCCCGCGCGATCGCCATCGTCCGCTCGAGCACCAGGTGATCGCGCGCGGTCAGCGTTGCCCGCCATCCTGGCTCGATCACCGTCGTCGCATTTTGTTCGGCCACCACGGCAGGACCGTCGATGGTGTCGCCGGGCCGCAGCTCGGACCGCGCATAGACCGGCGCCTGCCGCCATGCGCCCGCCGTGTAGACACGGTTGACCATCGCGGCTTGCAATCCGCCGGCCCGCGCCGAGAACGCCGGCGCCGCCTCGTCGATCTTCGCCGCCGCGCCGATCGCCTCGACCGCGGCGGCTTCGATGATCAAGGTCTTACCCGGCATCAGGAAGCCATATTGCGTCTGGTAACGCCGCTCGAAGTCGGCGGTCAGCGCCGAAACGTCCGGGTGCCGGTGGACGATGCTCGAAGGCGCAGCGTCGAAGCCGATTTCCAGTGTCGTGTCGGTGCCGTCGTACTTCAGATGCAGCGTGCGCTTGATAGCGATGGCGGCGGCGGCGATGCCCTGGACGGCGACTTCGTCGCGCGCCACCCCGGAAAGCTCGTCGAATACCGCTTCGACCTCGGCGAGCGCCGCGGGCGACAGCGGGGTCTCGACCGCGCGCTGGCGCAACGCGCGCACGTCGGCCAGCCCCATCCCATAAGCGGAGAGCACCCCGGCGAGTGGATGGATGAACACCCGCGTCATGCCGAGCGCATCGGCGACGGCACAGGCGTGCTGGCCGCCGGCGCCGCCGAAGCAGCACAACGTGTACTCGGTGACATCGTAACCGCGCTCGACCGAGATGTGCTTGATCGCATGCGCCATGTTGTCGACGGCGATCTGCAGGAATCCTTCAGCGATCGCTTCCGGCGTTCGCCGATGACCGGATCTCGCGGCGACGTCCGCGGCGAGCGCTGCGAAGCGCTCGCGCACGACCGAGGCATCGAGCGGGAGATCGCCGTGCGGGCCGAACACGCGCGGGAACAGCGCCGGGTCGATCTTGCCCACCGTCAGGTTGCAGTCAGTGACCGTCAGCGGGCCGCCGCGGCGATAGCATGCCGGACCCGGATTGGCGCCGGCCGATTGCGGCCCGACGCGAAAGCGCGCGCCGTCGAACGTGCAGATCGACCCGCCGCCGGCGGCCACCGTATGGATGCGCATCATCGGGGCACGCAGCCGCACGCCGGCGACTTCGGTGACGAAGGCGCGCTCGTATTCTCCTGCGTAATGGGTGACGTCGGTCGACGTGCCGCCCATGTCGAAGCCTATGATGCGGTCGAATCCCGCGTCTCGCGAGACCTGCACCGCGCCGACGATGCCGCCCGCCGGGCCCGAGAGTATCGCGTCCTTGCCCTGGAAGCGATGCGCATCGACCAGTCCCCCGCTCGATTGCATGAATTGCAGGCGTGGTCCGTTCGGCCCGGCGGCGCCCGACACGCCGAGAAGATCGCGCTCTACTTCGCCGACGTAGCGGCGCAGGATCGGAGACAGGTAGGCGTCGACCACCGTCGTATCGCCGCGCGAGACCAGCTTCATCAGCGGGCTCACCTCGTGACTCACCGACACCTGCGTGTAGCCGATGGTCCGCGCCAGCGCGGCGAGGCGTTTTTCGTGCTCCGGATAGCGGTACGCATGCATCAGCACGATCGCGCAGGCACGCATGCCATCGGCGTAGGCGTCACGCAGCGCGTTCTCTGCCGCCGCAAGGTCGAGCTCGCGCACGATTTCACCGTGCGCGCCGATCCGTTCGTCGATCTCGATTGCCCGCTCGTAGAGCATCGTAGGCAGCACGATCCGGCGGACGAAGAGCTTGGGCCGGTTCTGGTAGGCGATCCGCAACGCGTCGCCGAAGCCGCGCGTGATCGCCAGCACCGTCCGCTCGCCACGCCGCTCGAGCAGCGCGTTGGTCGCCACGGTCGTGCCCATTTTCACCGCCTCGATCTTCTCGACCGGAATGGGCGCGCCGGGCTGGAGCGCGAGCAGCTCGCGTATCCCTTCGATCGCGGCGTCGTTGTAGCGCTCCGGATTTTCCGACAAGAGCTTGTGCGTCGCGAGCGTCCCATCGGGCCGGCGCGCGACGATGTCGGTGAACGTGCCGCCGCGGTCGATCCAGAATTGCCAGCGTGCCTGGGGGGAATCGTTCATCGGGAAGGAGAGGCCCGCCGAGGTCGTCGTTTGGCGGCCCGCAACCAACTCATTATATCGGCACCTCGCCTGGCGGTTTCGCGCCATCTGCCGATATGATACAAATGCACCGGGTTCGAGCCAGCGCACCGCAGGTCGCGGTCCCGCGCACGCTCGCCCCGCCACCGTCCCCGACACGCAGGAGATTCCCGATGAAAAGGATTGAATTCCTCACCGCCGCGATCGGCATGTCGGTCGCGCTGGGCGCGGCGGCGCAGACCAAGTGGGATATGCCGACCGCGTACCCGGCATCCAACTTCCATACCGAGAACATTGCGCAGTTCGTCTCGGACGTCGACAAGGCGACCGGCGGCAAGCTCAAGATCACCGTGCATGCCAACGCGTCGCTTTTCAAGGCGAACGAGATCAAACGCGCGGTTCAGGGCAATCAGGCGCAGGCAGGCGAGATCCTGCTGGTGAACTTCGAGAACGAGGACCCGATGTTCGGCATCGATGGCGTCCCGTTTCTGGCCACTGGCTACGGCGACGCGATGAAACTGGCCAAGGCATCGAAGAAAGCGCTGGAAGACCGGCTCGCCAAGCAGGGCATCAAGCTGCTGTATACGGTCGCCTGGCCGCCGCAAGGCATCTACACCAACCGGACGCTCAACAGCGTCGCCGACATGAAGGGGTTGAAATGGCGCGCCTACAGCCCGGCCACCTCGCGCATCGCCGAGCTGGTCGGAGCGCAACCAGTGACCGTGCAGGCTTCTGAGCTCACGCAGGCGCTCGCCACAGGCGTGGTCGACTCGTACATGTCGTCGCCATCGACCGGTTTTGACAGCAAGACCTACGAGAGCATCAAGACCTTCTACGACACGCAGGCCTGGCTGCCGAAGAATGCGGTGATCGTCAACCAGCAGGCCTTCGATGCGCTGGACAAGGCGACCCAGGATGCCGTGCTCAAGGCCGCCGCCGATGCCGAACTGCGCGGCTGGAAAGCGTCGGAGGAAAAGAACGGCTGGTACATGGACCAGCTCAAACAGAAGGGCATGAGCATCGTCAAGCCGAGCGCGCAACTCGCCGCCGATCTGAAAAAGATCGGCGACGTGATGCTCCAGGATTGGCTCAAGAAAGCCGGCCCCGATGGACAGGCGGCGGTCGAAGCGTTCAGGAAGATGTGACCGCGCTGGCCACGTTCCCGCAGGCGCGGGAATCCGGCATCTCCGAGCGACCAGGCCCCGATGCGCCGGTCGCTTGACGCCCTCTACAACGCCGCCGCGTATCTGGCGGCGTTGTTCCTCATAGGCACGCTGCTGATGGTGCTGCTCGGCATTTTCGGGCGGCTGCTGAGTTTCCAGGTTCGCGGCACCGACGCCTACGCCGGCTATCTGATGGCCGGTGCCGGGTTCCTGGCGCTGGCACACACGCTGGTGCGCGGCGAGCACATTCGCGTCACGCTGGTCCTCGAGCATGCCGGCGCCACCGGCAAGCGCTGGCTCGAGCGATGGTCGCTCGCGGTCGCCGTCGCGCTTTCGTCGGCGTTCGCCTGGTACAGCATGCGGCTCGCCTGGCAGTCGTATCAGTTTCACGACATTTCCACCGGAAACGACGCGACACCGCTGTGGATTCCGCAGCTTTCGATGGCCGCCGGCAACGTCATCCTGGCGATCGCGTTCGTCGACCTCCTGGTGGGTGAGCTTTCCGGGCGCCGGCGCATCGCCGCGCCGCGCCGCGACGAGCCCGCACACGTCGAGTGACATGGATCTGCTGATCACGACGCTGTTGATCATCGCGCTGTTCGCGCTGCTGGGCAGCGGCGTCTGGATAGGCGTCGCGCTCGCCGGCGTCGCGTGGATCGGGATGGAGCTGTTTTCGTCGCGCCCGGCGGGCGACGCGATGGCGGTGACGATCTGGGGTTCGGCGTCGTCGTGGACGCTGACCGCGCTGCCGCTATTCGTCTGGATGGGAGAGATCCTGTTTCGCACGCGGCTTTCCGAGGACATGTTCAAGGGCCTCGCACCCTGGCTCGAACGCGTTCCCGGCAGGTTGCTGCACACCAATATCATCGGCTGCACGATCTTCGCGGCCGTGTCGGGATCGTCGGCGGCGACTTGCGCGACGATCGGCAAGATGACGCTGCCCGAGCTCAAGAGTCGCGGCTATCCCGACACGATCACCATCGGAACGCTCGCCGGCGCGGGCACGCTGGGCTTGTTGATCCCGCCTTCGATCATCATGATCGTCTACGGCGTGGCTGCCAACGTGTCGATCTCGCACCTGTTCATCGCCGGCATCGTGCCCGGCCTGCTGCTGGCGATGCTGTTTTCGGGCTACACGGCGGCGTGGGCGCTGGTGCACCCCGAGCAGATTCCCGCCGCCGTCGAGCGCACGACGATAATGCAAAAGCTCTATGCGTCGCGGCACCTGTTGCCGGTGGTGATGCTCATCGTGCTGGTCCTGGGCTCGATATACGCTGGCATCGCGACGGCCACCGAGGCCGCCGCTTTCGGCGTCGTCGGCGCGCTGCTGATTTCCGCCGCGCAGGGATCGCTCGGCTGGAACACTTTCCGCTTGAGCCTGCTCGGCGCGACCCGGCTCTATTGCATGATCGCGCTGATCCTTTCCGGTGCCGCGTTCCTGACGCTGGCGATGGGCTACATCGGGCTGCCCCGGCACCTGGCCGAGTGGATCGGAGGACTGGGGCTGTCCAGGCTCGAACTGATCATCGCGCTGATGGCCTTCTACATCATCCTCGGCTGCTTCCTCGACGGCATTTCGATGGTCGTGCTGACGATGGGCGTCATATTGCCAACGGTCGAAAAAGCGGGTATCGATCTGGTCTGGTTCGGGATCTTTATCGTGCTGGTCGTCGAAATGGCGCAGATCACGCCGCCCGTGGGGTTCAACCTGTTCGTCCTGCAGGGGATGACGCAGAGGCAGATCACCTGGATCGCCCGGCAGGCGCTGCCGATGTTTTTCCTGATGATCGCCGCAACGATGCTGATCTACTTTGTTCCGCAGCTGGTCACCTACCTGCCGCAGCAGATGAAGTTCCAATGACACACGTCGGCAGCATCGGATCCTATTCAGCGAAGTTGCGGGCGCCGTTCGCGGTGCTCGGTATCCGCACGTGCGGCGGCGCCATCACCGGTGTCGATTACCTGCCAGCGGGCGAGCGCGTCGCGGCTCCGGCCAACGCGCTCGCCGAGCGCGCGTGCCGGCAGCTCGAGCGCTATTTCGCCGATCCGGAGTTCCACTTCAAATTGCCTCTCGCGCCCGCCGGCAGCGCGTTCCGGCGCAAGGTCTGGGACGCGCTGGCGACGATTCCGGTCGGCGAGTCGCGGACCTACGGCGAGCTTGCGCGCAGCCTTCATACGGCGCCGCGTGCGGTGGGCGGGGCATGCGGCGCCAATCCGATCGCACTGGTGATTCCCTGCCATCGGGTCGTCGGAAGCCAGGGGTCGCTCGGCGGCTTCATGGGCACGACCGCCGGCGATCCGATCGCGATCAAGCGCTGGCTGCTGACGCACGAAGGCTATCGCTTCGGAAGGTAGGGGCCGACATGCGGACTGCGGCCGAGCTGATCGATGCGTTCTGCGACCAGGTCTGGCTGCAGGACGGCCTCGCCGCGTCGAGCCTCACCAGTTACCGGCGCGATCTCGTCGCCTGGTCGGCGTGGCTCGAACGCCATGCGCACAAGAGCCTGCTGTCGGCCGAGCGAACCGACGTCGAGGCCTTCCTCGCGGCACAGTTCCAGAGCAGGGCCAGGATCGCGTCGATCAACCGGAGGCTGTCGACGCTGCGCCGTTTCTATCGCATGCAGGCGGCGCAGGCGACGATACGCGCCGATCCGACGCTGCGCGTCAAGTCGCCGAAACTGCCGCGCAGCCTCCCGCGCAACCTGTCCGAGGATCAGGTCGGCGCGCTGCTCGGGGCACCCGATCCCGACACGCCGCTGGGCTTGCGCGACCGGGCGATGCTCGAGACGCTCTACGCCACCGGCTTGCGCGTGTCGGAATTGGTGGGACTGAAGCTCTCGCAGGTGAGCCTCGACATGGGCGTCGTCCGGGTGCTCGGCAAAGGCAACAAGGAACGACTGGTGCCGCTGGGCGAGGAGGCGATCGACTGGTTGAAGCGCTATTGCGCGACCGCGCGCGCCGAGCTCGGCGGCGACGCAAGGGGCGACGCGGTGTTCGTCACCGCGCGCCGCGGCCCGATGACGCGTCAGGCATTCTGGCAGCTGATCAAGCGGCACGCGGTCAAGGCCGGCATCGCGCGGAGCGCGCTGTCGCCGCATACGCTGCGCCACGCCTTCGCGACGCATCTGCTGAACCATGGCGCCGATCTCCGCGTCGTGCAGCTGCTGCTGGGCCATGCTGACATCACGACGACGACGATCTACACGCACGTGGCGCGCGAACGGCTGAAGCAATTGCACCAGCGCCATCATCCGCGCGGTTAGGTTTCGGTCACCGTGCTGCAGCGCGTGTCGGGTCGCGCTTCCAGTTCCGGAATCGCTTCTTGAGCGACAGCGACGGCGCTTCGACCAGTCGCCACGACAGCACGGCGCACGACAACGTCGCGACGTACGCACGACGAAGTGCTCGGGTCGATGCCATGACGGAAACAGTGCGATCAGCGTCTGCTGGACCGGAAACGCGTAGATATAGAGACCGTAGGAAAAATCGCCGAAACGCCCCCATCGCTTCAACGGCCCGAGATTGCGAGTACGCGAGCCACACGGTCGTCAACGCCACCGCCATGGCGAACGCCGGCGCGAACAGCGACGTGCCGCGCGACGCGATCGCGACGCCCAGGCAGCCGCGAGCGCCAGCAGCGTGATCGGGCACGGCGCGCCGCGCGATGTAGAGCAGCGCCCCGAGGCCGAAGTACGGGGCGAGACGGGCTAGCGACGATGGCTCGAGCCACGTGCCCGCGAGGTCGCCGTGTGTCGCCCAGCCCCACGCGATCGCGGCGATCATTCCGGCACCGACCAGCCGCCGCGCGATGACGCGAGAGCGCCGCGCCGCCGGCCGCCGGCGATGATTCCCAGCAGCAGCAGAGAACCGTACATCTGGACTTCGGGCTGCAAGGTCCAAAGCGGCCCATTGACCGCGTCGCGGACCGGATTGCGCAGAAATACGCCGGGAAGACCCCATTGCATATCGACCAGCGTCGCGTTGCGCGCCACATACGTCCAGGCTGCGCGAGACAGAAAATAGGCGCGCAGCGGCAGGTCGGTGAGCGTGGGCCCGAGGACCCACGCGGAAAGCGCAAGGACGACACGAGCGCCGGCAGGATGCGCAGTGCGCGCGACGCGACGAAGAAGCCGATCGACTTTCGCTCGATCAGGCTTCGGGTCACCAGCAGGCCGCTGACGACGAAGAATATGTCGACGCCAAGGGTGCCGAAGGTGGCAAAACCGCGCTTAGCTGCGCCAGAGGCTCACCGCCCGCACCGCCGACGATCGCGTACTCGTGCGAAAACACCACCATCGTTGCGGCGAGCCATCGGATAAAATCGAAGTTATTGTCGTGACCGGTCGCGCGAACGGCGAGACTATCGTTCCGTCGCCTCGGCAATCCGTTCAGGACATCGCGCCAGGACAATGTCAGCCCCTTTCCCCGTCGGCTTATCGATCCGCTTCGCGGACTGCTGCGTCGCGGCCGTACGCAGGCTCGCCCGCGGGCGCTATGCGGCCAGGGTCGCCGCGGAAGTGTCCCGCTTTCGCGACGACACCGACGATTCATGCGCTGCCGCCGATCTTTCACTATTGGTCGAACCGCTACCTTCGGCCCAAGCTCGAGTCGCACGGCTTTTCTCATCCCGACGCGTTCTTCGTTGCAAATATCGAAGCATGCTGCGCACGCTCCGCGGCGAGCATCGGCGCGCGACAAGCGCATTATCAGCCTGGGCGCGGGCAATTGCGACACCGAAGTACGCCTTGCCCGCGCGCTGGTCGACCGCGGGCGAAGCGATTTTGTGATCGAGTGCCTCGATCTCAACGAAACGATGCTCGATCGCGGCCGCGCACTCGCCGCCGAGCCAGGGGCTAGCGGCGCAGATCGCGCCGGTGCGCGGGGACTTCAACGTCTGGCAACCGGACAAGTCGTACGATTGCATTATCGCCAACCAGTCGCTGCATCACGTGTTGGCGCTGGAGAATCTCTTCGCGGGCGTGGCCGCCGCGCTCGCGCCGCACGGCCGGTTCGTCGTGTCGGATATCATCGGCCGCAACGGCCACCAGCGCTGGCCGGAGGCGCGTGCGATCGTCGAGGAGTTCTGGAGCGAGCTGCCGGCGTCGCACCGCTACCATCGGCAATTGCGGCGGCAGGAGGAGAAATTCCTCGACTGGGATTGCTCGATCAGCGGTTTCGAGGGCATTCGTGCGCAGGACATTCTGCCCCTGCTCGTCGAGCGCTTCGTCTTCGACATGTTCATCGGGTTCGCCAATGTCATCGACCCGTTCGTCGATCGCGGCTTCGGCCCGAATTTTTCGATCGACTCGGCATGGGACAAGTCGTTCATCGACCGCGTGCATGATCGCGACGAGGCCGAGATGACCGCAGGACGCATCAAGCCGACGCACATGTTCGCGGTTATGCGCCCGGCAGTGCGACAGCGGCGAACCAACTGCAGCAACGTCGGCCGCCCGCGCCGCCGTCCGCCGGCCGGATTAGCGGCGCACCGGCACGAAAGAGAATCGAGCGAGCCATGACCGGCTCATTGCTGCCCGAACGTCCCGACGCGACGTCGATCCGCGCCGATTTCCTGGCCGACGAAGCGCGTCTGGTCGCGCGCCTGCTGCCGCTGGCGAGCTCGGATGCCGCCGCTTCGGCACGAATCAGCGCGCGGGCCCGCAACTGGGTCGAAGCGGTGCGCGCGCGCCAGGCGGGCAACGCCGGCATCGAATCGTTCCTGCAGCAGTACGACCTGTCGACGCAGGAGGGCGTGCTGTTGATGTGCGTCGCCGAGGCGTTGTTGCGCATCCCCGACGCCGAGACGGCGGACCGGCTGATCCGCGACAAGCTCTCGCGCGGCGATTGGCAGAAGCATCTGGGACAAAGCCCATCGCTGCTGGTCAATGCCTCGACCTGGGGACTCATGCTGACCGGCAGACTGACGCAGATCGACGCCGAGTCGGCCAGCGATCCGGCGAGCTGGTACGAACGCGTCGTCGCGCGCGCGGGCGAACCGGTGGTCCGGGTCGCGATACGGCAGGCGATGCGGCTGATGGCCGAGCAGTTCGTCATGGGACGCACGATCGGCGAAGCGCTCTCTCGCAGCCGCAGCGGCGGTAACGCGCGGTTCCGCCATTCGTTCGACATGCTCGGCGAGTCGGCGCTGACGGCGGCCGACGCGGCGCGCTATCACGCCTCGTACGCCGACGCGATCACCGCGATCGGCGAGGCGCGCGACCGCGCCGCGACGGTCTTCGCCCAGCCGAGCATTTCGGTGAAGCTCTCGGCGCTGCATCCGCGATACGAATATCCGCAACATCGGCGCGTCCTGGCCGAGCTCACGCCGGCGCTGACCACGCTCGCGCAGATCGCCAAATCCCACGGCATCGGCATGACGATAGACGCCGAAGAAGCGGAACGGCTGGAGCTTTCGCTGGAAATCTTCGCGCGCCTGCGCCGCGAGCCGACGCTCGCCGGATGGGAAGGCCTGGGCCTCGCTGTGCAGGCGTACCAGAAGCGCGCACTGAGCGTCATCGAATGGCTGATCGCGCTTGGCTCGGAATGTCGCTTGCGCATTCCGGTGCGGCTGGTCAAAGGCGCCTACTGGGACACCGAGATCAAGCGCGCGCAGGTCCAGGGGCTGGCCGATTATCCGGTGTTCACGCGCAAGGCGCATACCGACGTGTCGTATCTTGCCTGCGCGCAGCGCATGCTCGCCGCCGCGGGCGTCGGGGGCGCGCTTTTTCCGATGTTCGCCACCCATAACGCGCACAGCGCCGCGGCGATCGTCGAGTGGGCCACCCAGGCCCGGATCATGCCGGACGCGTTCGAATTCCAGCGCCTGCACGGCATGGGCGAGGCGCTGTACGACGAGATCGTTTCCGCCGACAAGCTCGACATCGCCTGCCGGGTCTATGCGCCGGTCGGCAGCCATCAGGACCTGCTGCCTTACCTGGTGCGCCGCCTTCTCGAAAACGGCGCCAACACGTCGTTCGTCAATCGCATCGGCGACGTCGCGGTGCCGATCGCCGACATCATCGCCGACCCCGCCGTGCGCGTGCGCGCGCACGGTGGCGTGCCGAATCCCGCGTTGCCGCTGCCGCGCGACCTGTTCGCGCCCGAACGCCGAAATTCGCAAGGCGTGAGCCTCGCCGACCAGCCGGCGATGGCGGCGCTGGACGCGGCGTTCGACGCGCGATCGACGACGCGCTGGACCGCGGCGCCGACGATCGCCGCGCGATCGACAACCGGGCGTGCGCGCGAGGTCGTCGATCCGTCCGACCATCGCCGGATGATCGGCGCGGTCGCCGACGCCGATCGCGCGCAGGTCGACGACGCGCTATCGCGGGCGGTCGCGGCGCAGCCGGCGTGGGACGCGGCAGGCGGCGATGCGCGCGCAGCGATACTCGAGCGCGCGGCCGACCTGTTCGAATCGGCGCGCGAGGAATTTGTCGTCCTGCTCGCACGCGAGGCGGGCAAGAACCGCGGCGACGCGATCGGCGAAGTGCGCGAGGCGGCCGACTTCTGCCGCTACTATGCGATGCTCGCGCGCCGGCACTTCGGGCAGCCGCAGGCGCTCCCGTCGCCGACGGGCGAGTCGAACGAGCTTGCGCTGCACGGCCGCGGGGCGTTTGTCTGTATCAGCCCGTGGAATTTTCCGCTGGCGATCCACGTCGGCCAGATCGCCGCGGCACTGGCCGCCGGCAACACGGTGATCGCCAAGCCCGCCGAGCAGACGCCGCTGATCGCACAGCATGCCGCCGGGATCCTGGCCGCGGCCGGCGTGCCGGCCGGCGTCTACGCGATGCTGCCGGGCGCGGGCGAAACCGTCGGCGCCGCGCTGGTCGACGATCCGCGCACCGCGGGCGTGGCGTTCACCGGCTCGACCGAGGTCGCGCGCGCGATTGCGCTCGCGCTGGCGCGGCGCACGACGCTGGTGCCGCTGATCGCCGAAACCGGCGGCCAGAACGCGCTGATCGTCGACAGCTCCGCGCTGCCCGAGCAGCTGGTCGTCGACGCGGTGACGTCGGCGTTCAACAGCGCCGGTCAGCGCTGCTCGGCCTTGCGTGTGCTGTTCCTGCAGCAGGAGATCGCGCCGCGCGTCGTCGAATTGCTGATCGGCGCGATGGACGAGCTCGCGATCGGCGATCCCGCATTGCTCGCGACCGACGTCGGCCCGGTGATCGACGAGGAGGCGAAGAAGACGCTGGAGGCGCATGTCGCCACGATGGCCGCGGCGGGCCGAGTGCTGCACCGGGTCGCGCTGCCCGCGGCGAGCGTCCACGGTACGTTCGTCGCGCCGACCTTGATCGAGCTCGACGCCATCGGGCGTTTGCAGCGCGAAGTGTTCGGCCCGGTGCTGCATCTGGTGCGTTATCCGGCCGGCGAGCTCGACCAGGTGATCGACGCGATCAACGCGACCGGCTACGGGTTGACGCTGGGAATCCACAGCCGGATCGACGCCACCGTGCGGCACATCGCATCCCGCGTGCGCGTCGGCAACGTCTACGTCAATCGCAACATCATCGGCGCCGTCGTCGGCGTACAGCCGTTCGGCGGCGAAGGGCTGTCGGGTACCGGCCCGAAGGCCGGCGGCCCGCATTATCTTTTCCGCTTCGCCGTCGAGCGCACGCTGTCGATCAACACCGCCGCGGCGGGCGGAAACGCCGCGCTGCTCGCGCAGGGCGAGGCGTAGCGACCGGAATCAGGCGCTGCGCTCGCCGCGCTCGACGACGACGCCGATCTGCCTGACGCCGGCGATCGGCGCCGGCTTGGCGACGCTGACACTGACCCAGCGTGCGCCGAATTCCTCGCAAAGCAGCTCGGCCAGCGCGGCGGCGAAGCGCTCGAGCAGCTTGTGCGGATGCTCGGCCGCGAACGCCTTCACCCGCGCGACGACCGCCGCATAGTCGAGCGCGTCGGCAAAGTCGTCGCTGGCGAGCGCGGCTGCCGAAGCCGGCTCGATCTCCAGGTTGAGCAGCAGCGGCTGGGTCAAGCGCTGCTCCCAGTCGTAGACGCCGATGCGCGTCACGACGCGGAGGTCTGCGATGAAGATCCGGTTCATTTCGGCGACGATATGGCGGTTTGCTAGAATGCGCGCGCATTGTAATCGAGATGGGAGACCGCCGTATGCTGACGCTCGGCGTGATCGTCGCCGCGTACCTGCTGGGCTCGGTGTCGTTCGCCGTCGTCGTGAGCAAGATGTTCGGCCTTCCCGATCCGCACAGTTACGGCTCGGGCAACCCCGGCGCGACCAACGTGCTGCGCACCGGGAACAAGGCGGCGGCCGCGATAACGCTGGTCGGCGACGGCGTCAAGGGCTTTGTCGCCGTATGGATCGCCAATCGCCTCGGGGCGAGCTGGGGCGACGCCTCGCTCGCTACCGCCGGTGCCGCGCTGGCCGTGTATCTTGGTCATCTGTACCCGCTGTTCCACCATTTCGCCGGTGGCAAGGGCGTGTCGACAGCGGCTGGCATCGCGTTCGCGCTGTCGTGGCAGCTCGGTCTTGCGCTGTTCGTGATCTGGTTGATCGTCGTGCTTGCCTTTCGCATTTCCTCGCTTGCGGCGCTCGTCGCTGCGCTGGCCTTGCCGCCGCTGGGATTCTATTTTCTCGGCTTCTGGCCCGAATCGTGGGCGCTGGTCGCCATCACGCTGCTGCTGTTCTGGCGCCATCGCGTCAACATACGCAAGCTGATCGCCGGCGAAGAGCGCAGGATCGGAGAGAAATCCGCATAGCCAATGCGCCCGGCGGCGCAGCGTCTTCGATCCGCGTCAGCCGCCCGCGCGCGAATAAGGCCGCGCGAGGCTCGAAAGCTCCCAGCGCGGTCGCACGCCGAACGCATAATCCTCCGCCAGACCTTGCTCGAGCCTGAGTGCCCCGACCAGCGCGATCATCGCGCCGTTGTCGGTGCAAAACTGCAGGTCGGGATAGAAGATTTCGCCGCCGCGTGCCGCTACGGCTTCGCTCAAGCGCTCGCGCAAGCTGCGGTTGGCGCCGACGCCGCCCGCGACGACCAGCCGCGACATGCCGGCGGCGTCCATCGCGGCCAGCGACTTGGCGACCAGCACATCGGTGATCGCGTCTTCAAATTCGCGCGCGATGTCGGCATCGCGCTGCTCGCCGGGCGGCGTGTCGAGGACGAGCGTGCGAACCGCCGTCTTCAAACCGGAAAAGCTCATGTTGAGATCGCCGCTGTCCTTCATCGGGCGCGGCAGTGCGAAAACGCCGCGCCTGCCGCGCTCGGCCAGCCTCGACAGCGCCGGACCGCCCGGATAGGGCAGCCCCAGCAGCTTCGCCGTCTTGTCGAAGGCCTCGCCGGCCGCATCGTCCTGCGTGTCGCCGAGCAAGGTGTAATCGCCGATGCCGGCCACCGCATAGAGCTGGCTATGGCCGCCGGACACCAGCAGGGCGACGAAAGGAAACGAAGGCGCGGGCTTCGCTAGCAGCGGCGAGAGCAGGTGACCCTCGAGGTGGTGCACGCCAAGGACGGGTATGCCCAGCGCGAAACCCAGCGCATTGGCGACACTCGCGCCGACCAGCAGCGCACCCGCGAGCCCCGGTCCCTCGGTGTAGGCGATACCGTCCAGATCGGCGAGCGCGCGGCCGGCCTCGCGCAGCACCGACTCGGTCAGCGGAACCACCCGGCGGATGTGGTCGCGCGAGGCAAGCTCGGGCACGACGCCGCCATACGCCTCGTGCATCGCGACCTGCGAATGCAGCGCATGCGCAAGCAGCCCGCGCTCGCTGTCGTACAACGCGAGTCCGGTTTCATCGCAGGAAGTTTCGATGCCGAGTACGAGCAAAATCGTCTTTCGCAAAGGACGGAGAAGTATAGCCTGCTTGCAGCGCGAGGGAGGGGCTGCTATACTCTTGGGCTCAGTTATAAGTCATTGCTGTCGAAAGGAATAATCGCTAATGCCCAGCGTTCGCGTGCGAGAAAACGAGCCGTTCGAAGTGGCGCTTCGCCGCTTCAAGCGGACGATCGAGAAGACGGGCCTGCTGACCGAGCTCCGCGCCCGTGAGTTCTACGAAAAGCCGACCGCCGAGCGCAAGCGCAAGCTCGCTGCCGCGGTCAAGCGCCACTACAAGCGCCTGCGCAGCCAGCAGCTGCCGCCGAAGCTCTACTAGTGTTATTGCGTCACGCAAAGCGTGACGCAATAACTTGCCGCGTTGAATTCGGCGCCAAGCGCCGGTTAACGCGGCATTTTGCTTTTGAGACCCCGCGATGACCCTCAAGACCCGCATCACCGACGACATGAAGGACGCGATGCGCGCCAGGGCGGCGGCGCGGCTGTCGACGATCCGGCTGCTGCTCGCGGCGATCAAGCAGAAGGAGGTCGACGAGCGGGTCGAGCTCGCCGATGGCGACATCGTCGCGATCATCGAGCGCATGATCAAGCAACGCCGGGAATCGATCGCGCAATTCGAGGCGGGCAAGCGTCCGGATCTCGTCTCGCATGAGAAGGCCGAGATCGACATCCTGCAAGGCTACATGCCGCAAGCGTTGTCGGACGCCGAGGTCGACGCACTGATCACGGCGGCGGTGGCGCAATCGGGCGGCGGCATGGCGGCGATGGGCAAGGTCATGGCGGCGCTCAAGCCCCAGCTCGCCGGTCGCGCCGATATGGGGACTGTTTCGGCCAAGGTAAAAGCCAGGCTTTCCGCCTGAGAAACTCGAGCGTACGCCGCCCTCGCGCAGCCGAAATCGTCGCCTATAATGGCTTGATGGGCCCCGAGCCCTCCCTTCGCCGATCCATGGCCAGACAGGGTGGGAACCTCTGCAAAAGCCCCGCATGGTCGCGACGGAGGCTTGCCGGGATGAGCTGCACGAAGCGACGCGAGGCCAATGGTAGGCCCCATTGGCGAGCGGCGCGACACAGCAGATCGCCCGGCAAGCCCCGTCCCGTCGGGGTTTCGCCGCAATGGCCTCATCTGCGTTGTTGCGCGGCTTGCGAATAGGCCGAGCTATTCGCGGCGCCGCGGCGCCTAGCATCTGAGGCCATTGCGGCAGAAACGCGACTCATGCGGGGCTTTTGCAGAGGTTCCTTAAGGCCATGATTCCGAACGACTTTATTCAGACGCTGCTGGCACGGGTTGACATCGTCGATGTCATCGACCCGCACCTGCCGCTGAAAAAAGCGGGCGCCAACTACGTTGCCTGTTGCCCGTTTCACAACGAAAAGAGCCCCTCGTTCACCGTCAGCCCGTCCAAGCAGTTCTATCACTGCTTTGGCTGCGGCGCGCACGGCACCGCGATCGGCTTCCTGATCGAATACAGCGGGATGTCCTTTCCCGAGGCGGTTGGGGACCTGGCGCGCAGCGTCGGCATCGAGGTGCCCCGGGTCACGAGCCCGGTTCGCGAGGCCCGGCGCGACGAAGCCCAGGATCTGTCGGGACTGATGCTGGAAGCGGCGCGAATCTACCGCAGCGCGCTGAAGGACTCGCCGCGCGCGATCGAATACTTGAAGCAGCGCGGGCTGACCGGCCCGATCGCCGCGCATTTCGGCATCGGCTACGCCGCCGACGCCTGGCAGCCGCTGGCGGCGATGCCCGGCTATGCCGACAAGGCGATGGAGACCGCAGGACTGGTCATCACCGGCGATGGCGGCAAGCGCTACGATCGTTTCCGCGACCGCATCATGTTTCCCATCCACGACGGCGGCGGACGTGTGATCGGTTTCGGCGGCCGGGTTCTCGACAAGGGCGAGCCGAAGTATCTGAACTCGCCGGAAACGCCGCTGTTCTCCAAGGGGCGCGAGCTCTACGGGCTGTTCCAGGCCAGGCAGGCGATCCGAACCGCCGGCCGGGTGGTCGTCGTCGAGGGATACATGGATGTCGTAGCCCTGGCTCAGCACGGCGTCGAGTACGCGGTGGCGACGCTCGGCACGGCGACGACGACGGCGCATGTGCAGAAGCTGTTCCGGCTGACCGACACCGTCGTCTTCTGTTTCGACGGCGACGCGGCGGGACGGCGCGCCGCGTGGCGCGCGCTGGAAAACACGCTCGCGGTTCTCGCCGACGGAAAAAATGCGCGTTTTTTGTTTCTCCCCGACGGCGAGGATCCGGACGACTACATCCGCGAGCGCGGGAAGGAGTCGTTCGAGGCGCTGGTCGACGCGGCGATGCCGCTGTCGGATTTCCTGCTGGCGGAACTGGCCCAGCGACATCCGCCGCGTTCGGCCGAAGGCCGCGCGGCGCTGGTCCATGCCGCCAAGCCGCTGCTGGCAGAGATCACCGCCCCGGTGCTCGCGACGCTGCTGCGCCGCGGCCTGGCCGAGCTCGCGGGCTTGCGCGAAAGCGAAATGGACACCCTGTTGCCGGTGCCGCGGGCGACCGCGACTGCCGCCGCGCGGACCCGCCCGCAGCGCGCCGCGCCATCGTTGCTGCGCGGGATCTTGCAGTGCGTATTGCTCGAGCCTGATCTGACGCACCGGTTCGAGGTGCCCGAGCCTATCGGCGCCGGCGCCGAAGGCGACGCGCTGGCGGCGCTGGTCGCGCATTGCCGCGCGAGTACGCCGCCGTTGACCACCGCCGGCGTCCTGCAGCATTTCGCCGGATCACCGCATGAAAACGTGCTGGTGGCCGCGTTGACCGGAGGGGAAAGCGACGGATTTGCCGGCGAATTGCTCGAGGTCCAACTTGTCGAAGGTATCAAGCGCTATTGGCTCAACGCCCAGAAGCACGGCGATGAGGCGGCATCGCGCCAGGCGCCGCCGCTCGAGCTGTCGGCGGAGGAAACCGAGCGCGCGCGGCAGCGGCAGCTTGCCCGGCAGCCGCCGGCGGGGAATTGAGCTAATCGGATGTTATAATTTGAAGTTTTCCCCATTCGCCCCCATTTTCGATCTGTCGGTCAGCCGGCCGGTGGTCGATTAGAGGTCGGCACCGCAACTCGTAGGACGATCATGGCCAAAAAACATTCGAAGCCCGTCAGGAAATCGCGCGTCAAGCCCAAGGCGAAAACGACGCGGGCATCGCGCAGCAAACCGAAGGCGCGGGCATCGCGCAGCAAGCCGAAGACGCGAGCCAAGCCGGCAAGGAAGCCGGTCGCGCGCAAGCTCCGGCGTGCCCGCACGACCACGGCCAGGAAGGGCGCGGCGAAAAAGGCCCGTCCGCCCGGGGCGCTAAAAAGCCCGCCGGCAAGCGGACGTTGGCGCCCAAAGCCAAGGTCCGGACCGCCAAGCCCGCGGTAAAAGGCGCTGTCAAAGGCGCGCCGGCCAAGCTGGCGCCCAAGGCGCCGGCCACGCTGGCGGCGAAGCCTTCGAAAGCGCCGGCGAAGATCAACGGCAAGACGCCCGGCAGGCAGCCCGTCGTTGCCGCGCGGGACGCCGTCCCTGCAGGCAAGCCGGGTGCCAAGCCGGCGGTCAGGCCCGCAGTAAAGCCCTCAGCCGGCGAAATCGCCGCACGCCTGTCGGCGCGCCGCACCGAAAAGGCGCTGGCCGAAGGCAAGGTACGCAGCGGCAAGAACGGCGGTGTCGAGCCGCGCAAGGTCGAACTCTCGCCGGCGGAAGCGGAAGCGCGCAAGACGCGGCTGAAGAATCTGATCGTGCTCGGCAAGGAGCGGAGCTACCTCACCTACGCCGAGATCAACGACCACCTGCCCGACGACATCCTCGACGCCGAGCAGATCGAAGGCATCATCTCCATGATCAACGACATGGGGATCCAGGTCTACGACGAGGCTCCCGATGCCGAGCAGCTGCTGATGTCGGAAGCCGCGCCGACGGCGGCGGCCGACGATGTCGACGAGGAAGCCGCCGAAGCCGCGGCGTCGACGCTCGACTCCGAATTCGGCCGCACCACCGATCCGGTGCGCATGTACATGCGCGAAATGGGCTCGGTCGAGCTGCTGACTCGCGAAGGCGAGATCGAGATCGCCAAGCGGATCGAAGAGGGCCTGAAGTACATGATCATGGCGATCTCGGCCTGTCCGATGACGGTCGCGCAGATCCTCGACCTCGCCGCCAAGATCGAGCGCGACGAACTGAAGATCGACGACGTCGTCGATGGGTTGATGGATTTCAACGAGCAGCTCGAGGCGATGGACGACGAAGAGGTCGAGGAGGGCGAGGAAGCCGAGGACAACAGCGGCGCGATCGCCGCCGAGAACCTCGAGCGGCTGAAGGTCGCCGCGCTCACCCGCTTCGGCGTGATCCGCCGCCTGTATACCCGCATGCTGGGTGTGCTGCAGAAGGAAGGCCACAAGGCGCCGAAATATCTCGAGCTGCAGAAGAAGATTTCGGCCGAACTGATGCAGATCCGCTTCGCCGCGCGACAGGTCGAGCGGCTTTGCGACAGCGTGCGCTGCGAGGTCGACAACATTCGCCAGATCGAGCGCAAGATCCAGGACCTGGTCGTCAACAAGGGCGGCATGCCGCGCCCGGACTTCATCAAGAAGTTCCCGGAGCACGAGACCAGCCTGCGCTGGATCGACCGCGAAATCGCGACGCACCATCCGTACAGCGAGGGACTGACCCGCTTCCGTCAGGCAATCGTCGAACAGCAGCACAAGCTGCTCGACCTGCAGAAGCGCGTGATGATCCCGTTGCGCGATCTGAAGGAAATCAACAAGCAGATGTCGACGGGCGAAGCCAAGGCGCGCAAGGCCAAGCGCGAGATGACCGAGGCGAACCTGCGCCTGGTGATCTCGATCGCCAAGAAATACACCAACCGCGGCCTGCAGTTCCTCGACCTGATCCAGGAAGGCAACATCGGCCTGATGAAAGCCGTCGACAAGTTCGAATACCGTCGCGGCTACAAGTTCTCGACCTATGCGACCTGGTGGATCCGGCAGGCGATCACGCGCTCGATCGCCGACCAGGCGCGGACGATCCGCATCCCGGTGCACATGATCGAGACGATCAACAAGATGAACCGCATCTCGCGGCAGATCCTGCAGGAGACCGGGCAGGAGCCCGATCCCGCGCTGCTGGCGGAAAAGATGGAAATGCCCGAGGAGAAGATCCGCAAGATCCTGAAGATCTCGAAAGAGCCGATCTCGATGGAAACGCCGATCGGCGACGACGACGATTCGCATCTGGGCGACTTCATCGAGGACGCGAGCACGGTGGCGCCGATCGACGCCGCGGTCAACGCGTCGCTTGCGCGATGTGTGCAAGGACGTGCTGGATACGCTGACGCCGCGCGAAGCGAAGGTCCTGCGCATGCGCTTCGGGGTCGAGATGAACACCGACCACACGCTGGAAGAGGTCGGCAAGCAGTTCGACGTCACGCGGGAGCGCATCCGTCAGATCGAGGCCAAGGCGCTGCGCAAGCTCCGCCACCCTTCGCGCTCGGAAAAGCTGCGCAGCTTCATCGAGGGCGAGGGTTAACGGCAGCGGCGCGAGCCCGCGGCGAGAGGGGGAAGCCGCCTGCGCCGCCGTAACGGAAAAACGCCGCCTCGCGCGGCGTTTTTCTTCTACGCGCGCAAATCCATGGTCACGACGACCTGGTCGGGATCTTCCGGATCGTGCTGGGCGACGAAGCCCAGCTTGCGGCACATCGCGAGCATCGGCTCGTTGCTCGCCAGCACGACGCCGATCAGGCGATGAAAGCCGCGCTTCTTGGCGCATGCGATAAGCGCCTGCATCATCGCGCGGCCGAGTCCCCGGCCGTGCCAGGCATCCGCGACCGCAATCGCGAATTCGGCGCTCTCCTGGTCGGGATTTCCGACATAACGCGCAACGGCGACGATGGCCTCCAGCGGGGGATCGCCGCCGAGCGCGATCAGTGCGAGCTCGCGGTCGTAATCGACTTGGGTGAATCGCGCCAGCATCTGCGGCGTCAGCGCAGGCAGGTGCTGCATGAAGCGACGGTAGCGGCTCTCCTCGGACATGCCGGCGACGAATGCGCGCTCGAGATCGGCGTCCTCGGGGCGGATCGGCCGCAGCTTGAGCACTTCTCCCGAGCGCAGGCGCAAGCTCGTCTCGAGCTCGACCGGGTACGGATGTATCGCCATATGCCGATACCCGGCAGCCAGCCGGATGCGCGAAGGGTCGACGTCGATGCGCGCTCGCGCGACGACCGCCGCGACCGGGCTGACCACGACCGGGTCCAACTCCATCGCGACGACCCACGGCAGCGCACAAAGCAGCGCGGATAGTTCGAGCAGCAGCGCGACCAGCGGCTGTACTTCGGCCGGCGTCCCGGCGACGTGCGCGGCCGCGATCAGGTCGACGGCCAGACGGCGATTGAGCGGCGGCAGCATCAGCGCCATCTCGCGCGGCTGCACCGACGCCGCGCCGTAGGCGATCACGGGGCCGAACAACGGGTCGGTGCGCACGGCGATCCTCGCCGGCCGCGACAAGGCGAATTCGAGTTGCTTGCGCACGATCAAGCCGCGCCGGCCGCCGCGGCCGGCCCTCGCTGCCGAAAGCTGCGTCCACGCGCGCTCCAGCATCCTTCCGTCGCGAATGCCGGTGCGCACCGCCGCATCGTCGCCGTCGGGTTCGAGCGTGACCGGATAACCAACGCGGCGCGCGAACGCACGCGCCACAGCGACGCTCGACACGGTGATCAGCGGCGCCGCCGGAATGCCGAAGGCCGCGAGCAAGGTTGCCGTTTCGATTTCGCCAAGTCGTGAACGGCCTTCAGCCAGAGCCTGAACACGCACCCGCTCGGCCGCCACCAGGTCCGGCGCGCTCAGCGCAGGCAACGGCGGAGGCACTTCGAGCAGCCATTCCTGGTTGCGCCGGTAAGCGGCAACCGAGGCGAAGGCATCGACGGCGATCTCCGGAGTGAAGAAGTTCGCAACCCCGCCAGCCTCGAGCGCGACGCGCGCTTCGGGCTGGTCCACGACGCCCAACCATGCGGCGAGCACCGGCTTGCCGGCGTGGTGCGCCGCGGCGGCGACGGCCTCGGCGGCCGCGACCGGGAGAGCCGCAGGGACCGGGACATGCAGTGCCAGCACGGCGTCGACGCCGGCATCGGCCAGCACCGCGCTGACGGCCGCGCCGATGCGCTCAGGCGTGGCCTCGCCGCGAACGTCGACCGGGTTGACGGGGTCGGCTTCCGGCGGCAACAGCGCGGCCAGCGACGCCTGCGTCGCCTGCGAGAGTTCGGCGAGCACGACGCCGGTTTCGGCGGCGCGGTCCATCGCCAGCAACCCCGGACCCCGGCCATTGGTCACGATCGCCAGTCGGTTGCTGCGCGGAATGCGTCCCGACGCCAGGATGCGTGCCGAGGCGAACAATTGCGCGTAGGTATGCACGCGAACCGTGCCTGCACGCTTGAGCGCCGCTTCGAACACGCGGTCCGACTCGATGTCACCACCGACGGTGGCGGCCGAATGCCGACCCGCCTTGAGCACGATCACCGGCTTGGTGCGCGCGGCAGCGCGCAGGGCCGAGACGAAACTTCGCGCGTCGCGCAGCGTTTCGATATACAGCACGATGCCGTCGGTTTCGGCGTCGGCCAGCGCGAATTCCAGCACTTCGCCGAAATCGACGTCGGCAGTCCCGCCCAGCGCGACGACCGACGCGAATCCCATGCCGGCGGTGCGCGCGAAATCGAGCAGCGCGCCGCAGACGGCGCCCGATTGCGAGATCAGGCTGAGCCGGCCCGGCACCGCGGCGACCGCGCTGTAGCTGGCATTGAGCCCGAGCGAGGTGCGCATCACGCCGAAGCTCGCCGGCCCGAGTACCCGGATGCGCGAGGCGCGCGCACGCGAGGCGATTTCGCGCCGCCAGCGATGGAAGTCGGCTGCTTTCGCCGTCGGCGCGCCGGAAAGAATGACGGCGCCGCGGGCCCGCTGGCGCGCTTCGTCCAGGATCGACGGGACCGCGGCCGGAGGCGCGCAGATCACCGCCAGGTCGACCGTCTTGCCGATCGCGGTCAGCGACGGGAATGCGGGCCGGTCGAGAATCGTGCCGTGATTCGGGTTGACCGCGAAAAGCTCGCCCTTGAAGCCGCCGGCGAGCAGGTTCTGGTAGACGATGCGCCCGAGCGAATCCGCCTTGGCGGACGCACCGATCAGCGCCACCGAGGCGGGGGCCAGCATCGGCCGCAGATAATGGCCGGGCAGATTCATCGCGCCAGTCTACTGCAAAGCTGGCGATGTTGCAGTGCGGCAAACCAGCGCGGAGACCGTATCGCAGTCGCAAACAACCTTTAAATTCAAACGATTGGCTCATAGCAGCGCTGTAGTGCTCGACTGATTCTATAAAAGCCTTGACAACTATTGTCTAGGCAACTATTATTCGATCATGGAAGCTGCCTCCTTGGTCGATACAGGCCTTTTACGACTCCAAGACCTTCGATCCGCGCACCGGCATCGGCCGTCTGCTGAGCCAGGTCAAGATGGAACTGATGGAGGCGCTGGACCGTGAGCTCGCGCCGCTGGATATCACCGCGGCGCAGTACGTGATCCTGGTCACGCTGGCCGAAGGACCGATCGATTCGGCGTCCGGCTTGTGCAAAGGCGTGTCGTATGACCCGGGCGCGATGACTCGGATGATCGACCGGCTCGAACGCAAGGGTCTGGTTCGGCGCGTTCGCTGTCCCGGACGATCGCCGCAAGATCAATCTCGAGCTGACGCCCGAGGGCAAGGCCGTCTACCCGCGGCTGATCGAGAGCGCGGTCGCGGTGCTCAATCGCTATTTGCGGGGATTCAGCCGGGACGAAATCGCCGCAGCTCGAGACGTATTTGAAACGGATGCTGGCCAACGGCTGATTTTTTTTGCCCCTACCGTTGCCTAGGCATTCTCAGCCATGACAACAAAGCTGCAATGCAATCAAACATAATCGTGACGTCCAATTTGCCATCCCCGATCGAGCGCGTCGCCGCGCGCCACGGCCGAACTCCGCCCGCGTTCGTCGCATCGAACCGATGCCGGGCGGATCGCTGCGCGCCCGGCGCGCCGAATCATGGCAGCGCTACGGACTCACAACGGTCATCGGATGAACGCCTATATTGCACGCGTCGCGATCCTCGTCTGCGCGACGGCGCTGGTCGGCGCCTGCGCAAGCACCGCCGGACTGTCGACGCAAGCCGAGCAGCGACAGCGCCACGCAATTGTCCGCCGAGCGCTCGCTTGCCGGCACGTCGGTCGACTGCGCCGTGGCCGCAAAGCGACTGGTGGAAATCGCTGAACGATCCGCAACTCGACCGGCTGATCGACGAAGCGCTGGCCGGCAGCCCGAGCTTGCGCGTCGCCGAGGCGCGCACGCGCCAGGCGCTGGCAGTGGCCGGCATCGCGCGAGTCGAAGCTCTTTCCGCAGATCAACGCCGACGCCGAGCTCAGCGCGCGAACATCCGTCGCAAGAGCGGCGCGACGCCGCTGCCGCCCGGAAGCGAGCTGGGCGACACTGCATCAGCTCGAGGCGACGCTGTCGTGGGAGATCGATTTCTGGGGCAAGAATCGCGAAGCCTACGAAAGCGCGCTCGGCGCGGCGCGCGTCGCCGACATCGATGCCTACGCCGCACGGCTTGCGCTGTCGGTGGATATCGCGCAGGCCTATGTCCAGCTGCAGCGCGCCTATCTGCAGCTCGACATCGCGGAGGCGACGCTCAGGCAGCGCGACCAGATCTACGCGCTGACCCGCGATCGCAATGCCGCCGGCGTCGATTCGCTGCTCGAGGTCAAGCAGGCGGAGTCCGCGCTGCCGGCGACGCGCGAGCAGATCGCGCAGTGGCGCGAATCGATCGAGCTCTCGCGCCACCAGCTGGCGGCGCTGCTCGGCCAGGGACCGGACCGCGGTCTCGCGATCGCGCGACCCAGCGCCAGCGCGGGCGCGTCGGTCGCGCTGCCGTCGGCGCTGCCGGCGGAGCTGCTCGGCCGGCGTCCGGATCTGACCGCGCAACGCCTGCGCATCGAAGCGCTGTCGCACGACATCGCGTCGGCGCGGGCCGAGTTTTATCCGAACGTGAATCTCGCGGCTTTCGTCGGCCTGCAGAGCCTGGGCGCCGCCGGATTCCTGACCAGCGCCAGCCGCATGGTCGGCTTCGGCCCCGCGATCACGCTGCCGATTTTCGATGCCGGCCGGCTGCGCGGCAATCTTGCCGCAAAGAACGCCGGCTACGATATCGCCGTCGAGCAGTACAACCAGATGCTCGCCGACGCGCTGCGCGATGTCGTCGATCAGATCGCATCGTTCCGCAGCGTCGATGAGCAACGTGCCGCAGCAGGCGCTCGCCGTCGCGACCGCCCGGCAGGCGTACGACCTCGCGCTGCTGCGCTATCGCGAAGGTCTGGGCAACTACCTGCAGGTGCTGACGACCGAGGCGCAGTGGCTGTCGCAGCAGAGCCTCGACGCGGAATTGCAGGCGCGCCGGCTTGTCGTTGTCGATCGACCTCGTGCGCGCACTGGGCGGCGGCTTCGACCCGTCGTCGACGACCGCCGATGCCGCAGTCGAGCGGCGACCCGACACGGAGGCCGACGACATGACCAACCCATGCGAAACGATCGCAGCCGAGTCGCGCAGCGAGCTGCCCGCCGCCGCGTATCGTGGCGCCGTTGGGCGGCGCGCGCCGTCTCTGCCGTGCTGCTGGTGCTGGTCGTCGCCGCGGTCGAGGTCATGCTGATCAAGAAGGCCGGCGGCGACCGGCTCGACGCGGTACCCGCCGCGGAATGTGCGTGGTCGCATCGTCGACAACAGTCTGGCCAGCGGTTTCGCGCCGATCGCGATACTGCGCTGAGGCAACGGCACGTCAAAACAGAGGAAAGCATCATGAGTGAACAGGATCTCACGCCACAGAGCTCCGCGCTGCGCAGGCAGCGCAAGCGCTGGCTGGCGATCGCCGTCGGCGGCTTTGCCGTCATCGGCATCGCCTGGGGTCTTTACTGGGCGCTGGCGCTGCGCTACGAGCAATCGACCGATGACGCGTATGTCAGCGGCAACGTCGTGCAGATCACGCCGCAGATTTCCGGCACCGTCGTCGCGATCGGCGCCGATGACACGCAGTTCGTCAAGGCCGGACAGACGCTGGTGCGGCTCGACGAGGCCGACAGCAAGGTCGCCCTCGATCAGGCCGAAGCGCAGCTTGCGCGCACGGTGCGCGAGGTGCGAAGCCTTTTTGCCACCAGCTCTCAGTTGCAGAGCGCGATCGCCATCCGCCAGGCGGAGCTCGCGACGGCCGAATCCGATCTGGCGCGCCGCGAGCGCCTGTGCGAGCTCGGGCGCGATCTCGGGCGAAGAGCTGCAGCATGCGCGCGAAGCGGTGTCCGGGGCGCGCGCAGGACTGTCGGGAGCGCAGCAGCAGTTCGCAGCCAACCGCGCCCGCGTCGATCACACGACGATCGACGAGCATCCGGACGTCAAGAATGCCGCCGCGCACGTGCGCGACGCGTATCTCGCCTATGCCCGCACCACGTTGCCGGCGCCGGTCGCCGGCTTCGTCGCCAAGCGCGCGGTGCAGCTCGGACAGCGCGTGAGCCCGGGAGCGGCGCTGATGGCGATCGTGCCGCTCGATCAGGTCTGGGTCGACGCCAATTTCAAGGAGCCGCAGCTCGCTTCGATGCGCATCGGCCAGCCGGTGACGCTGCACGCCGACATCTACGGCGGCAAGGTCGTCTACCACGGCACGATCGCCGGCTTCGGCGCCGGCACCGGATCGGCGTTCGCGCTGCTGCCGGCGCAGAATGCGACCGGCAACTGGATCAAGATCGTGCAGCGCGTTCCGGTGCGCATCGGACTCGATCCGCAGGAGCTTGCCGCGCATCCGCTGCAGATCGGCCTGTCGATGCAGGTCGAGGTGGACACGCGGCAACGCGCAGGCGATCGGCTGCCGCAGCTCGGCCAGCCGGCGCAGGCGGTCGAGACCGACGTCTTCCGTTCGCTCGGAGAAGTGGCCGACGCGCGGGTCAAGGCGATCATCGCCGCCAACGAGCGCGGCGCGCCGCTGCCGCCGGCGCGATCTTGCGCGGTCGAACGCCGTCACCCGAAACGGCCGGTTCGCGCACGCTTGCCCGGAGCGCGCACCCGGCGGCGACGCTGAACGGACGCCCGCTCTAGGCACGCGCGATGTCGGACGCAACACTGCCCGCGGCCCCGGCCGCCGCCCGGCCCGCTGCGCTCCGCGCCGCTCCGCGGCCGCGCCGCCGCTGACCGGCAGCGCGCTGGTGCTGGGCACGATCGCCTTGTCGCTGGCCACGTTCATGAACGTGCTCGACACGTCGATCGCCAACGTGTCGATCCCCGCGATCGCCGGCGACCTGGGCGTCTCGCCCGATCAGGGCACCTGGGTGATCACCTCGTTCGGCGTCGCCAACGCGATATCGCTGCCGCTGACCGGATGGCTGACGCAACGCTTCGGACAGGTGCGGCTGTTCACCGCTTCGGTGCTGCTGTTCGTCCTGTCGTCTTTTCTTTGCGCGCTGGCGCCGTCGCTCGGGCTGCTGATCCTGTTTCGCGTGATCCAGGGCGCGGTCGCCGGGCCGATGATTCCGCTGTCGCAGTCGCTGCTGTTGTCGAGCTACAGAAAGGAGCGCGCCGGCACGGCGCTGGCGATGTGGTCGATCACGACGCTGGTCGCTCCGGTCGCCGGTCCGCTGCTCGGCGGATGGATCACCGACAACATCTCGTGGCCGTGGATTTTCTATATCAACATTCCGGTCGGCATCGCGGCCGCCGCGGTGACCTGGATGATCTACCGTCCGCGCGAAACGGCGACGGTGCGCCTGCCGATCGACGGCGTCGGGACTCGGCCTCCTGGTGATCTGGGTCGGCGCGCTGCAGATGATGCTCGACCGCGGCAAGGATCTCGACTGGTTCGAGTCGCCTCAGATCGCGATCCTCGCGATCGTCGTCGTCGTCGGCTTCGTCCTGTTCCTGGTGTGGGAGCTGACCGAGCGCCATCCTGTCGTCGATCTGCGACTGTTCGAGCGGCGGAATTTCTGGACCAGCACGGTGGCGATGTCGGTCGCCTACGGAACATTCTTCGGCAATCTGGTCTTACTACCGTTGTGGCTGCAGCAATACATGGGTTACACCGCGACGATGGCGGGCATGGTGCTGGCGCCGGTCGGACTGCTGGCGATTCTGCTGTCGCCGCTGGTCGGCAGGAACATCACCAAGGTCGATCCGCGGGTGTTCGCGACCGTGTCGTTTGCGATCTTCGCGGTGGTGCTCTACATGCGCTCGCAGTTCAACACCGACGCCGACTTTCGCACCCTGATGGTGCCGACGATAATGCAGGGCGCGGCGGTCGCGGTGTTCTTCATTCCGCTGGTGAGCCTCAGCCTGTCCGGGCCTCTCGCCCGATCGGATTCCCGCGGCATCGGGACTGTTCAACTTCGCGCGCATCACGGCCGGATCGTTCGGCACGTCGATCGCCACGACGATGTGGGACCGCGGCGCGAGCCTGCATCACGCGCAGCTTGCCGAGCACATCTCGCCGTTCGACGCCAACGCGCTGCAGGCGCTGGACAACATGCGTGCCGGCGGCGTCGGCCAGCAACAGAGCTACCAGATGCTCAACCGGCTGATCGATCAGCAGGCATTCATGCTGTCGGCCAACGATATCTTCTTCGTGTCGGCGCTGTTGTTCCTGGGGCTGATCGGCGTCATCTGGCTGGCGCGGCCGGTTCGTTCCGCCGCCGGCAACGCCGCTGCGGCGGCGGCCGGCGATTGAATGCCGATGAGAGCTAGACGCGATGTCGCCGATCCAGAACCTTGCTTGATTTTGGTGCAGGATTGCTGATCGGCTTGTCGATCACCGTCGCGCTGTTCGCGCGCGATGGAAGAAGACGAGCGGTCGATTGTCGACACGACATGCTGCTGGCGGCGCTGGCTGCGCTGGCGTCTCGCCATCGCGCTGAAATTCGCCGGCGAAAGACCAGGTCTCGCCGTCGCCGCGGCGCGTCCCGCCGGCGGGCCGTGCGCGACGATACGAGCGTAGACACGCGGCTGGACGGTCGAAGGCCACGCGGTGCGCAAGGAAGCTGCGCGCCGGCTTCATCGAGCAATGATTACAAGGACTCGCGCGACGAGCGAACGAGCGCCGCGCTGCCGGAGCTGAAGGCAGCGCATCGCAATGCACAGACACCACTGCGGATGGCGACACGCGTCGGCTATAATCGCGGACCGCGCCGCGCGGGCCTGTAGCTCAGTTGGTTAGAGCAGAGGACTCATAATCCTTTGGTCGCTGGTTCGAGTCCAGCCGGGCCCACCATAACCATGGCCCGTCTGCACTCCAGGCGACCGGCCTTGAACAGACGAATCAGCGCCCCAAGCTGGCGAGCGACGCTTGGGCGGGGAACGGGGTGTCGCCGGCGCGAATTGCGCCCGGCGACTGCAGGCCGAATAACGGTCGATCACAGGGGCGGCAAAGTGAACAGAATGCGTCGCGCAATATTCATTGGGGCAGCGAGTGCGATCCTTGCCGGCTGCATGGTCGGCCCGAATTTCCGGCAGCCCGATGCGCCCGCCGCCACCCGCTATACCGAGACCGATCTTCCGGGCGAGACCGTGTCCGCACCGGGCGCCGCGGGCGGCGCGCAGCGTTTCGCGCCGGGGCAGGACCTGCCGTCGCAATGGTGGTCGCTGTTCCATTCCGATCCGCTCGATCAGCTGGTGCGCCAGGCGATCGCCGACAGCCCCAACCTGACCGCCGCGCAGGCGGCGTTGCAGGTCGCGCGCGAAAACCTGGCGGCGCAGACCGGGGCGCTGCTCTATCCGAAGGTCGACGGCAACCTGGGCGCGACGCGCGAGAAGATTTCCGGCGCTTCGCTCGGCCAGCCCGGTGCGGGCACGACGATCTTCAGTCTGTACAACGCGTCGGTCAACGTCTCCTACGCGCTCGACGTCGCCGGCGGCAACCGGCGCGAGCTCGAAGCGCTGCAGTCGCTGGTCGACTATCAGGATTACCAGCTCGCCGGCGCTCATCTCGCGCTGACGTCGAACGTCGTCACCGCCGCCATCCGGGAAGCATCGCTGCGCGCGCAGATCGAGGCGACGCGCGAGATCATCGACGCGCAGAACAAGCAGCTCGACCTGGTGCGGCGCCAGTTCGAGCTCGGGGCGATCGCCCGGCTCAATCTGGTGGCGCAGCAATCGCAGGCCGCGCAGACCGAGGCGCTGCTGCCGCCGCTCGAGCGCGAGCTCGCGCAGACGCGCCATCAGCTCGCGGCGCTTGCCGGCCGGCTGCCCAGCGACGGCGGGCATCCCGACCTTCGATCTCGCAGCGCTGACCTTGCCGCAGGAGCTTGCCGCTGTCGCGTGCCCTCGGCGCTGGCGCGGCAGCGGCCCGACATCCGCGCCGCCGAGGCGCTGCTGCATCAGGCCAGCGCGCAGATCGGCGTCGCGACGGCGAACCAGTATCCGCAGATCACGCTGACCGGCAGCTTCGGTGCGCAGGCGACGCAACTGCACAATCTTTTCGCCGGCCCGAGCGTCTGGAGCATCGGCGCCGGCCTGCTGCAGCCGCTGTTCCACGCCGGCGAGCTCGAGCACAAGCGCCGCGCCGCGGTCGCCGCCTACGACCAGGCGGCGGCGCAGTATCGGCAGACGGTGCTGCTCGCGTTCCAGAACGTGGCCGATGCGCTGCGCGCGCTCGAGGCCGATGCGCGGACGCTGAAGGCGCAATCCGACGCCGAAGCGCTCGCGCGCGAGACGCTCAACCTGACGCAGCGCCAGTTCCAGCTCGGCGCCGCCAACTATCTCGCGCTGCTCGACGCGCAGCGGCAGTTCCAGCAGGCGCGGCTCGCGCTGGTGCAGGCGCAGGCGGCGCGCTACGCCGACACCGCGGCGCTGTTCCAGGCGCTCGGCGGCGGCTGGTGGAACGCGCGAGCGCGGCCGCGCCACCGGCGTGAGCGCTGCCGTACGCGACCGAACTGATCGCCGATCCCTACTCGCACATCGAACGCAGAAGTCGCGAGAAGTCTGCAATGAAGAAACGCATGATCATCATGCTGGTGCTCGTCGGACTGCTGCTCGGCGGCATCGTGGGCTTCAACGTCTTCAAGGGCTATCATGATGCAGAAGTACATGGCGTCGGCGCCGGTTCCTCCGGCGACGGTCAGCGCGGCCAAGGTCGACTACCAGGAATGGCAGCCGCAGCTGAGCGCGGTCGGCACGCTGCGCGCGATGCGCGGCGTCGACGTGACCACCGAGGTCGCCGGACTGGTGCGCAGCATCCATTTCAAGTCGGGCGACGAGGTCAAGGCGGGCCAGGTGCTCGCGCAGCTGAACGCCGACACCGAGATCGCGCAGCTGCATTCGCTGCAGGCCGCCGCCGATCTCGCGGCGACGGTCTACGAGCGCGACAAGGCAGCTGCTCGCCGCGGAAGTCGCTCAGCAAGGCGCAGGTCGACACCGACGCCGGCGACCTGAAGAGCAAGCGCGCGCAGGTCGCGCAGCAGGCGGCGCTGATCCGCAAGAAGACGCTGCGCGCGCCGTTCGCCGGCAAGCTCGGCATCAGCACCGTCAATCCGGGCCAGTACCTGAATCCGGCCGACAAGCTCGTGACGCTGCAGACGATCGATCCGATCTACGTCGACTTCAATCTGCCGCAGCAGCAGTTGCCGCAGGTCTGCGGTCGGCCAGAAGGTGACGCTGACCAGCGACGCCTATCCGGGCCAGACCTTCACCGGCAAGATCAACGCGATCAACCCCAAGATCGACCCGACGACGCGCAACGTGCAGATCGAGGCGACGGTGCCGAACGCCAAGCGCGAGCTGCTGCCCGGCATGTTCGCCAACGTCAAGGTCGACTCAGGGCGCGGCGAAGCGCTACCTGACGCTGCCGCAGACGGCGATCACGTTCAATCCCTACGGCGACACGGTGTTCGTCGTCAAGCCGTCGGACAAGAAGGACGCGAAGGGCAACGCGCAGCTGCATCGCGCAGCAGGTGTTCGTGACGACCGGCCCGACGCGCGGCGACCAGGTCGCGATCCTGAAGGGCATCGAGCCGGGCACGCAGGTCGTCACCAGCGGGCAGGTCAAGCTCAAGAACGGCACGCCGCTGGTCATCGACAACTCGGTCGCAGCCGTCGAACAACCCCAACCCGACCGCGCAGGAAAAGTGAGGCACACCATGAACTTCACCGACATCTTCATTCGCAAGCCCGTGCTTGCGACGACGATCAGCCTGCTGATCCTGGTGCTCGGCGTCCGCTCGCTGTTCGAGCCTGCCGGTCACGGCAGTACCCGAAGACGCAGAACGCGGTCGTCACGATCAGCACCGCCTACTACGGCGCCGACGCGGCGACGGTCGCCGGCTTCATCACCCAGCCGCTCGAAGGCGCGATCGCGCAGGCGCAGGGCATCGACTACCTGTCGTCGACCAGCACGTCCGGCGTCTCGTCGATCACGGCGACCTTGCGTCTCAACTACGACGCCAATCGCGCGCTGACCGAGATCAACACGCAGGTCAACTCGGTGCGCAACCAGTTGCCGCCCGAGGCGCAGCAGCCGGTGCTCACCGTGCAGGTCGGACAGCAGATCGACGCGATGTACATGGGCTTTTTCAGCGAGTCGCTGCCGAACAACAACGTCACCGACTACCTGGTCCGCGTGGTCAAGCCGAAGCTCGATTCGATCGAAGGCGTGCAGATCGCCGAGATCCTCGGCGCGCGCACGTTCGCGCTGCGGGCCTGGCTCGACCCGACGCGGATGGCGGCCTACGGCGTCACCGCGACCGACGTCCGCACCGCGCTGGGCAACAACAACTACCTGGCCGCGCTCGGCACGACCAAGGGCCAGATGGTCAGCGTCGACCTGACCGCGGCGACCAGCCTGCACTCGGTCGACGAATTCAAGAAGCTGGTGGTCAAGCAGAAGGACGGCGCGATCGTCCGCCTCGAGGACGTCGCCACGGTGAGCCTCGGCGCCGAGAACTACGATTTCACGACCGCGTTCGGCGGACGCAACTCGGTGTTCATCGGCATCAAGGTGGCGCCCGACGCCAACGTGCTCGACGTCGCCAAGCGCGTGCGCAACGTCTTTCCCGACATCCAGGCCGAGATGCCGAACGGCATCACCGGCGAGATCGTCTACGACTCGACCAAGTTCATCAGCAGCTCGATCGACGAGGTCGTCAAGACGCTGGTCGAGTCGCTGCTGATCGTCACCGTCGTCATCTTCCTGTTCCTCGGCAGCTTCCGCGCGGTCATCGTTCCGTTGATCGCGATGCCGCTGTCGCTGATCGGCGCCTTCTTCGTCATGCTGGCGCTGGGCTATTCGATCAACCTGCTGACCTGCTGGCGCTGGTGCTGGCGATCGGCCTGGTCGTCGACGACGCGATCATCGTGGTCGAGAACGTCGACCGGCACATGAAGGAGGAAGGCAAGTCGCCGCTGCAGGCCGCGCTGATCGCCGCGCGCGAGCTGGGCGGACCGATCATCGCGATGACGATCGTGCTGGTCGCGGTCTACGTGCCGATCGGCTTCCAGGGCGGCCTGACCGGCGCGCTGTTCACCGAATTCGCCTTCACGCTCGCCGGCGCGGTCACCGTGTCGGGCATCGTCGCGCTGACCCTGTCGCCGATGATGACCTCGCGCTTTTTCCGCAGCGAGCAGGAAAGCGGGCGCTTCGTGCGCTTCATCGACCGCCAGTTCGAGCGCCTGCACCACGGCTACCAGCGGCGTGCTGCACGGCACGCTCGACACCTGGGCGGTGCCGGTCGTGATGGGCGTGATCCTGCTCGGCGGCGTCGTCTACCTGTTCATGACGTCGAAGTCGGAGCTCGCGCCGCAGGAGGACCAGGGCATCGTGCTGACGCAGATCATCGGCCCGCCGAATGCGACCTCGCAGCAGATGGATGTCTACTCGAAGCAGGTGTTCGAGATCGCCAAGAGCATTCCCGAGTACGACCAGATGTTCCAGATCACCGGCGTGCCGACGACCAACCAGGGCTTCGGCGGCGTGCTGTTCAAGCCCTGGAGCGAGCGGACGCAAGAGCGCGACCCAGCTGCAGCAGGAGCTGCAGCAGAAGTGGAACAGCATCGCCGGCGCGCGCGTCGCCGCCTTCCAGTTCCCGTCGCTGCCCGGCTCGCAGGGCCTGCCGCTGCAGTTCGTCATCAAGACGACCGAGCCGTACCAGAAGCTCAACGACGTCGCGCAGGCGGTGCTCGCGAAGGCGCAGGCCAGCGGCATGTTCTTCTACGTCGACACCGACCTCAAGGTCGACAAGCCGCAGACGACGGTCGAGGTCGATCGCGATCTCGTCGGCGACGCTGGGCATGACGCAGCAGGACGTCGGCGCGGCGCTCGGCGCGGCGCTGGGCGGCGGCTACGTCAACTACTTCTCGATCGCCGGCCGTTCGTACAAGGTCATCCCGCAGGTGCTGCAGGTCGACCGGCTCAATGCCAGACCAGGTGCTCGACTACCATATCCGCACCGCCGACGGCTCGCTGGTGCCGGCGTCGACGGTGGCGACGCAGAAGACCGAAGTCGTTCCCGAAGGCATCGCGCACTTCCAGCAGCTCAATTCGGCGACGATCTTCGGCGTCTATTCGCCGGCGGTGTCGCAGAACCAGGTGCTCGACTTCATGCGAACGACGCTACGCGAGGTCGCGCCAAGCGGCTATTCGTTCGATTACTCGGGCGTTTCGCGCCAGTTCGTGCAGGAGTCCGGCGGCTTCGTGGTCACGCTGCTGTTCGCGGTGATCATCGTGTTCCTGGCGCTGTCGGCGCAGTTCGAGAGCTTCCGCGATCCGATCGTCATCCTGGTGTCGGTGCCGCTGGCGCTGTTCGGCGCGCTGATCTTCATCAATCTCGGCCTCGCCACGCTCAACATCTACACCCAGGTCGGACTGGTGACGCTGATGGGCCTGATCAGCAAGCACGGCATCCTGATCGTGCAGTTCGCCAATCAGCTGCAGCGCGCCGGCAAGAGCAAACGCGAGGCGATCGAGGAAGCGGCGGCGGTGCGGCTGCGGCCGATCCTGATGACGACCGCGGCGATGGTGCTGGGCGTGGTGCCGCTGGTGATCGCCGCCGGCGCGGGCGCCGCGGGCCGCCACGCGATGGGTCTGGTGATCTTCACCGGCATGTCGATCGGCACGCTGTTCACGCTGTTCGTCGTGCCTGCGGTGTACATGTTGCTGGCTGCAGATCACCACGAGGTCAAGCCCGTCGGCGAGGGCGTGCCGCAGCCGCAGGTCTGAATGGCGCGCCTTAGTGCCGCGGCGCGTCGCAGGCCGCGGTTCGGTGGGCGCCCATCGCGAGCAGCGTCGGGGCCAAACGCTTGGCACGCCTATTGCTCGATCGGTGATGCCCGGGGCGGGCGGCGCTCTTCGACGCACTCCTCGCCCTTCGCGCCGGCTTTGCTCCGGGCCCTTCCGCGCGATAAGCGCGCACTCGTCGCACGCTCTATCGCTTCGATCGGCAACCGAGCCCGCTTCTCCCGCCTTGCCTACAGCCGCACGTACTCGTATTCGATCGGAAGGCTGTTGATGCCGCGCTCGGGCGGGGCGATCCAGCCGGCCATCTTGCCGGGCGCGACGACCTGCTGCATCAGGCTCTTGCACGAACGCGCGGTCGGCCTCGGTCGGCAGCCATTCGCCTTCGCGCCGGCGAAATTCGTTCTCGTCGATGATCGCACCGTCCGGGTCGCAGTGCACGCCGGACCAGACGCCGATCGCGCGGTGAAAGCGCGGCGACGGCAGCGCCAGTCGCTCTCCGATGCCGGCGCGCTCGAGCTGACGGTTCCAGCGCTTGAGCCCGAGCTCGCAGTCGCGGACGTACGACGTGCGCAGCACTTCGTTCATCGCGTTGCGCATCGGAATGCTCTGCGGTCGCGATGCCGCCGCGCCGGATCGGGCTGCGCGAGCTCGAACGCCACGTCGACGCAGCGATGATCGTCGTACTGCGCCTCGTCGGGCCGGCCCTTGAGCCCGGTGGCGAAGCTCGACGCCGCATTCGACGACACTTCCGAGCCGAACAGGTCGAGCGAGGATGAGAACCAGAAATTGAGGTAGCGCTGGAACGTCGGCAGATCGATCGCGCCGGCGTTGCGCACCGCCGCCGGATCGTCGGTACCGAGCTCGGCCATCACTTCCAGCGCGCGCTTGATCACGCGCGAAAGGCCGGTCTCGCCGACGAACATGTGATGCGCTTCCTCGGTCAGCATGAACCGGGTCGTGCGCGCCAGCGGGTCGAACGCCGATTCGGCGAGGCTCTTGAGCTGGTACTTGCCGTCGCGGTCGGTGAAGTAGGTGAACATGAAAAACGACAGCCAGTCGGTCATCGGCTCGTTGAACGTGCCCAGGATCCGCGGCTTGTCGGCGTCGCCCGAATGCCGCTCGAGCAGCTCCTCGGCTTCCTCGCGGCCGTCGCGACCGAAATACGCGTGCAGCAGGTAGACCATCGCCCACAGGTGGCGGCCTTCCTCGACGTTGATCTGGAACAGGTTGCGCAGGTCGTACAGCGACGGGCAGCTGTGGCCGAGCAGGCGCTGCTGCTCGACCGACGCCGGCTCGGTGTCGCCCTGCGTGACGATCAGCCGCCGCAGCGGCGAGCGATATTCGCCCGGCACCTGCTGCCACGCCGGCTCGCCCATGTGATCGCCGAAGCCGATCGTGCGCGCCGGCTCGGCGTCGGCGAGGAAGATGCCCCAGCGGTAGTCGGGCATGCGCACCTGGCCGTAGCTCGCCCAGCCGGCGGCGTCGACGCCGACCGCGGTGCGCAGATAGATGTCCGCGGCGGCGAAGTCCGACGGACCCATCGTCTGCCACCATTGCAGGAACTTCGGCTGCCAGTGCTCGAGCGCGCGTTGCAGCGTGCGGTCGTCGGTCAGATTGACGTTGTTCGGAATCTTTTCGCTGTAGTTGATTGCCATGATCGCTTGCCTCGGCGCGTCCGTCAGCTAGACGCGCTCCCAGTCGAATTTCGCCCGCGTGCCGCTGCCGAAGAGCTTCAGCGCGCCGTCCTTGCCGACCGCGTTCGGCCGCTGGAAGACCCAGTTCTGCCACGCCGCCAGCCGGCCGAATATGCGCGTCGTGCATCGTCTCCGGCCCGGAAAAGCGCAGGCTCGCTTCCATGCCCGATCAGCGCGTCGGGCGACAGGCTCGCGCGCTCTTCGAGCGCCAGCCGGATTTCGTCGTCCCAGTCGATGTCGTCGGGCGTGAAGGTGACCAGCCCGGCCTCGCGCGCCGCATCGGAGTGCAGCATCGCGCCGACGTGCTCCGGCGCGCAGCGTATCGACCGCAAAACGGTTGGCGAGCCGCGTGCGTCCGTTGCACATCGGATAGGCGCCGAAATTCTGCGCCGACAGCGCGATCGCCGGCTCGGCACGCGCGCTCGTCGGGGAGTGCCAGCATGTAGCTGCGGTCGGCCGCGAGCGCCAGCTCGAGCAAGGTGCCGGCGAAGCACGAGCCGCGATCGATCAGCGCGAACACCGAGCGCGACGAGACGTCGAGCCGCGACAAGGTGCGCCGCCACAGGCCGATCGTCTCGCGCACCAGCCAGTGGTTGCGCGTGCCTGGCGAGGATCGCGTCGACCGCCAGCACGACGCCGCGGATCGCCCGCGGTTCGCATGCACCCAGGTGCCGATGTCGAGCTCGTTGGTGCGCAGCAACAGGATCGCGTCGTCGAGCTCGCGCGCGAGCGCCAGCGGCCACCAGTCGGCGCCCGAGCGCGACGATGGCCTCGATCGAGTCGGGGCCCGGCATCCGCCGGCGCGCGCAGCGTGAAGGTCGCGACGCGCGCGTGCGCGATCGAGCGCGACGTCGAGGTTCGGATAATTGATGCCGGCCTCGACCATGGTCGCTCTTGAGCGGCGTGAGCACGATGCCGCGCGCCGGCGCATCGTTCGAGCGATGCGCGCCCGCCGCGGCGAGGTCCTGCGCGCGGCGGGCAAGCGTCTCGGCGAACGTGCTTCGGCGTCGCGATCGCGTCGACCAGGCCCCAGGCTTTGGCGCGATCGGCGCGCACGCCTTCGATCGTCGTGCAGAACACGTCGGCGAGATCGCGGCGCACGCCTGCGCTTGTCGGTCAGCCGGGTCAGGCCGCCGGTGCCCGGCAGCACCGCCAGCAGCGGGACTTCGGGCAGGCTTACCGTCGACGAGCGGTCGTCGATCATCAGGATTTCGTCGCAGGCGAGCGCGAGCTCGTAGCCGCCGCCCGCCGTCGTGCCGTTCAGCGCGGCGATCGATTTCAAGCCCGAGTAGCGGCTCGCGTCCTCGATGCCGTTGCGCGTCTCGTTGGTGAACTTGCAGAAGTTGACCTTCCAGGCGTGCGACGACGCGCCGAGCATGTAGATGTTGGCGCCCGAGCAGAACATGCGCTCCTTGCCGCTGGTGATCACCAGGCAGCGCACCTCGGGATGCTCGAAGCGCAGCCGCTGCAGCGCGTCGGCGAGCTCGATGTCGACGCCGAGGTCGTACGAATTGAGCTTGAGCTTGTAGCCCGGGCTGGAGGCCGCGGTCCTCGTCGACGTCGAGGACCAGCGTCGCGATCGCGCCGTCGATGCGCAAGCCGCCAGTGCGCGTAGCGGTCGGGATGCGGTGTCGAAGGTCACCATCGCCGTCAGCCCGGCGCGTTTCGCGACTCGGCATGTCTCGCCTGCGGCAGTGCTGCGCAGCAGCTTGAGGCTCTGCGCGATCGTCTTGCCGGACGTATCGACGATCGCATCGGCCTTGCGGTACAGCAGCTCGCGTCCGGCCAGGATGCGCTTCAGGTCTTCCATCGCCTCGGTGCTCCCGGCCATCGGCCGCTGATCGCCCTGCGCGACGACGCGCGCCATGTGCTCCTCGGGCTTGGCCTTCAGCCAGACGACGCGGCAGGTCGACAGCAGCAAGTCGAAGGTCTCGGGCTCGGAGACGATGCTGCCGCCGGTCGCGATCACCATCGCCTCGTCGCGCAGCAGCAGCGCCTCGAGCGCGCGCCGCTCGTGACGGCGGTAGGCGGGCAGCCCGTAGAGCAGGAACAGCTCGGCCAGCGATGCGCCTGCGGCGCGCTCGATTTCGCGGTCGAGCTCGATGAACGGCACGCGGCGCCTGGCGGCGAGCCGGGTGCCCAGCGTCGTCTTGCCGGCGCCGCGCAGGCCGATCAGCGCGATCCGGCGCTTTCGTTCCGTCCGTGTCGGCGCCGAACGCGCGATGCAGCGTGTCCGAGGCGCGGCGGATTTCGGCCGCCGAAAGCCGCGACAGCCATTGCATCAGCAGCGCGACTTCGGTCGGGCGCTTCCGGGCCGTTTCGCGTCAAGCTGCTCGACCGGCACGTCGATCGCCTGCGCGATCTGCTTCAAGCAGCAGGATCGAGACGTTGCCGCGGCCCGATTCCAGCGACGCGAGATAGCGCTCGGACACGCCCGAATCGTGCGCCAGCGTGCGCCGCGACATCCCCCGGCGCGCGCGGATTTCGCGAACGCGCTCGCCGATCGCGGCGAGATAGGCGGCGTCGGCGTCGCGGCCCGGAAGCCGCGGGCAACGTCGTGCGCGCCGGCGAGACCGTGCTCATCGCCGGCGCGCCCCGGGCCTTGCGCCGGGCAGCGTTGGTGCGATAATGCATTTTATTGCATCCAGACCTTAAGGTATGTACTATAGTTCATGCCGTCCGATGACAAGCCGATGACAAGCCTCGACCGATGCTGAACATCAATATCCTGGTCGGCACGATGACCGGCACCGCGCAGCTGGTCGCGCAGGAAATCGAGCTCGCCTTCGCCGACGCCGAACTCGGCATCGACGTGACGTTCATGGACGCGCTCGATCGCCGCGTGTTCGAGCGGCCCGGCGTGTTCCTCATCTGCACGTCGACCTACGGCCAGGGCGACGTGCCCGACAACGCCAAGGCCTTCTACGCCGATCTGGTCGCGCATGCCGCGACTCGCTGGCGCACGTCCGTTACGGCGTGTTCGCGCTCGGCGACAGCACGCACGTCGGCACCTACTGTTTCGGCGGCAAGCATTTCGACGAAGCGCTGGCGGCGCGCGGCGCGCGGCGCATCGGCGAGGTGATGCAGCACAACGCCAGCGGCGGCACGCTGCCGGAAGACGTGGCGCTGGAATGGTTTCCGCAATGGCTGCGGCAGGTGCGCGCCGCCCTCGACGCGGCGGAAGCCGACGCGCGATCGCGGCGCAGGATACGCGGCGCGGCGGCGATTGACGCGGCCCGCATGCGCCGCCACAATCGCCAGTCCCGCTTCCAGCCAACGCGACCATGACCGCCCGGACACCTGCCTTTGCCCAGGCAGATCATTCGGCGTCGCCGCCGCGCATGACGCATTCCCCGCGCCTACAACGCCGCCGTCGACCTGGTCGAGCGCAATCTCGCCGCGGGTCGCGGCGAGCAGATCGCGTTCATCGACGACGCCGGACGCTATACCGTACGGCGAGCTCGCGCAGCGCGTCAATCGCTGCGCCAACGCCTGGCGACGCCTGGGCCTGCGCACCGAGGATCGCGTCGTCCTGCTGCTGCACGACAGCATCGATTTTCCGACCGCGTTTCTCGGCGCGATCCGCGCCGGCGTCGTGCCGATCCCGTGCAACACGCTGCTGACCGCCGCCGACTACGAATATCTGCTGGCCGACAGCCGCGCGCGCGCCGTCGTCGTCTCGGCGCCGCTGGCGCCGGCGATCGCGCCGCTCGCAGCGCGGCTCGATGCGCTCGAGCACGTCATCGTCTCCGGCGGCGCGCGTCGACGGCACGCTGGCCTTCGCCGACTGGATCGCGGCCGAGTCGACCGATGCGCCGGTCGCGGCGACGACGGCGGACGACGTCTGCTTCTGGCTGTATTCGTCGGGATCGACCGGCAGCCCGAAGGGCGCCGTGCATCTGCACTCCGACCTGATCCAGACCGCCGAGCTGTACGCGCGCCCGATGCTCGGCATCGCGCGCGGACGACGTCGTGTTCTCCGCGGCCAAGCTCTTTTTCGCCTACGGCCTGGGCAACGCGCTGACCTTTCCGCTGGCGGTCGGCGCGACCAGCGTGCTGATGGCCGAGCGCCCGACGCCGGCGGCGGTATTCAAGCGCCTGGTCGCCGAGCGGCCGACGATTTTCTACGGCGTGCCGACCTTGTACGCGGCGATGCTGGCCAGCGCCGAATTTCCGGCGCGCGACGCGGCTGGCCTTGCGCCGCTGCGTCTCCGCCGGCGAGGCGCTGCCGGCGGACCTCGGCAAGCGCTGGCGCGAGCGGACCGGCGTCGACATCCTCGACGGCCTCGGCTCGACCGAGATGCTGCATATCTTCCTGTCCAATCGTCCCGACGACGTCCGCTACGGCACGACCGGCAAGCCGGTGCCCGGCTACGACCTGCGCGTCGTCGACGAGCACGGCGATCCGGTCGCGCCCGGCGAGATCGGCGAGCTGCAGGTCAGCGGGCCGACGAGCTCGCCGTACTACTGGAACAATCGCGCCAAGAGCCTGGCGACGTTTCTCGGGCCGTGGACCCGCAGCGGCGACAAGTACATCGTCGACGCCGACGGCTACTACGTCTATTGCGGCCGCACCGACGACATGCTCAAGGTCGGCGGCGTGTACGTCTCGCCGTTCGAGGTCGAGGCGGCGCTGGCCACGCACGAGGCCGTGCTCGAGGCCGCGGTCGTCGGCCGCGCCGACGAGAGCGAGCTGATCAAGCCCAAGGCCTTCGTCGTGCTCAAGCCCGGACACGACGCGGCGGCCCGGCGCTCGCCGCGGCGCTGCAGGACCACGTCAAGGCGCTGCTCGCGCCGTACAAGTATCCGCGCTGGATCGAATTCGTCGCCGAGCTGCCGAAGACCGCGACCGGCAAGATCCAGCGCTTCAAGCTGCGCGCACCGGCGCAGGACACCCGAACATGACGGAATGCCAACCCGCTGCTACCATCGCAGCGCCGACAAGATCAAAACCTCGGAGGAGAAGCTCATGACAGACCGGCGCCAGTTCATCCAGCAGGCAGGCCTGCTTGCATCGCGCAGCCGCGATCGGCGGTCTCACGCCATCGATCGCGCGCGCCCAGAGCGCCAAGCTCAGGGTCGGCATGATGCTGCCGTACACCGGAACCTTCGCCGCGCTCGGCACGGCGATCACGCAGGGCTTCAACCTCGCGGTCGAGGAAAACGGCGGCAAGCTCGGCGGGCGCGCGATCGAGTTCTTCACCGTCGACGACGAGTCGGAGCCGTCCAAGGCCACCGACAACGCGAACAAGCTCGTTCAGCGCGACAAGGTCGACGTGCTGGTCGGCACCGTGCATTCGGGCGTCGTGATGGCGATGGTCAAGGTCGCGCGCGACAACGGGACGCTGCTGATCATCCCGAACGCCGGCGCCAACGCCGCGACCGGCGGCCAGTGCGCGCCGAACATTTTCCGCACGTCGTTCTCCAACTGGCAGCCGGCGCACCCGATGGGCAAGGTGATGTACGACAAGGGCCACCGCAAGGTCGTCACGCTGACCTGGAAATACGGCGCCGGCGAGGAATCGATCGAAAGCTTCAAGGAGGCGTTCACCAAGCTCGGCGGCTCGATCGTCAAGGAAATGTACCTGCCGTTCCCGAACGTCGAGTTCCAGCCGTTCATCACCGAGATCGCCTCGCTCAAGCCCGATGCGGTGTTCGTCTTTTTCGCCGGCGGCGGCGCGGTCGAAGTTCACCAAGGACTACGCGGCGGCCGGCCTGAAGGACAAGATCCCGCTCTACGGCACCGGCTTTCTCACCGACGGCACGCTCGAGGCGCAAGGCGCGTCGGCGCAGGGACTGCTGACGACGCTGCACTACGGCGACGGCATCGAGAACCCGAAGAACAAGCAGTTCCGCTACGCCTACGGCAAGAAGTACGGCATGCAGGCCGACGTCTACGCGGTGCAGGGTTACGACGCCGCGCTGCTGCTGCACGGCGGCCTCAACGCGGTCAAGGGCAGCTTCGGCGACAAGAAGGCGCTGTATCGGCGCGCTGGAGAAGGTCAAGATCGACAGCCCGCGCGGGCCCTGGACGATGTCGAAGGCGCACAATCCGATCCAGGACATCTATCTGCGCCGCGTCGAAGGCAACGCCAACCAGGTGATCGGCGTCGCGTGGAAAGCGCTGGACGATCCGGCGCGCGGCTGCAAGATGTCGGCGCCTAGCGCCTTGTTCGCAGGTCACTCGCGGCGGGGGCAGTCGTCCCCGCTTCTTTTTGTGCAGGCTGCGCGTCGATGCGAGCCGCGCATGACGGACCCGTGCCGTGGAATGGCTGATCCAGATCCTCAACAGCGTGCAGTACGGCCTGCTGCTGTTCCTGGTCGCGAGCGGGCTGACGCTGATCTTCGGCATCATGGGCGTCATCAATCTCGCCCACGGCAGCTTCTACATGATCGGCGCCTACCTCGCCTTCACGCTGTCGTCGCTGACCGGCAGCCTGTGGCTGGCGATACCGCTCGGCATCGTGCTCGCCGCCGCGCTGGGGCTCGCTGCTCGAATGGCTGCTGATCAGCCGCCTGTACCGGCGCGATCATCTGTACCAGGTGCTGCTCACGTTCGGCCTGATCCTGATCTTCGAGGAGCTGCGCAGCATCCTCGTCGGCGACGACGTGCACAGCGTCGCGATTCCCGCCGCTGCTCGCGGCCTCGCTGCCGCTGACCGAGACGCTGTCGTATCCGGTGTACCGGCTGTTCATTTCGGCCGTCTGCCTGGCGCTCGCGGCGCTGATGTACGTGACGATCCAGAAGACGCGCTTCGGCATGATGATCCGCGCCGCGCGCGTCGAATCCCGAAATGGCGACACTCGCTCGGTCTCGACATCCGCTGGATCCACGCGCTGGTCTTCGCCGCCGGCGTCGCGCTGGCGGCGTTCGCCGGCATGATCGCCGCGCCGGTGTCGTCGGTGTTTCCCGGCATGGGCAACCAGGTGCTGATCGTCTGCTTCGTGGTCGTCGTGATCGGCGGCATCGGCTCGCTCAAGGGCGCGCTGGTCGCCGCGCTGCTGATCGGCTTCGCCGACACGTTCGGCAAGGTGCTGTTCCCGGACTTCGCGAGCATCGCCGTCTACCTGCTGATGGCGGTCGTGCTGCTGTTCCGGCCGCTGGGCCTGTTCGGCCGTGCCTGAGCACCGGCGCAGTCGCGCCTCGACGCGCGATGCGGCATGAAGCGCAGCCTGCTGCCGTGGCTGGTCGTCGCCGCCATCCTGCTGCTGCTGTTTCCGGCGGTCGCGGAAAAGTTCTATCTGCAGCTCGTCACCAAGATCATGATCCTGTCGATTTTCGCGCTGTCGCTCGACCTGCTGGTCGGCTACACCGGACTGGTCAGCCTCGGCCACGCCGCCTATTTCGGCGTCGCCGCGTACACCTCGCGCTGGCCTCGCCGGCAGCCGATCCGGCCAACTTCTGGCTGACCTTGCCGCTCGCGCTGGCGGCGAGCGCCGCGGCCGCGCTGCTGATCGGCGCGCTGGTGCGTGCGCACCTCGGGCGTGTACTTCATCATGGTGACGCTGGCGTTCGCGCAGATGGTGTATTACTTCTTCCACGACACGCGCATCGCCGGCGGGTCCGACGGCATCTACGTCAACGCGCGGCCCGACGCGCTCGTGCCGGGACTCGATCTCGGCCAACGATCTGCATTTCTATTATTTCGTGCTCGCCGCGCTCGTCGATCGTGTTCGTGCTGCTCGCGATCATCCTGCGCTCGCCGTTCGGCCGGGCGCTGCAGGGCATCAAGGTGAACGAGCACCGCATGCGCGCGCTCGGCTTCGCGACGCTGCGCTACAAGCTCGCCGCGTTCGTGCTCGCGGGAACGATCGCGGGCCTCGCCGGCTATCTCGCCGCGGCGAAGGAAGGCTACGTCAATCCGGAGATGATGGCCTGGCATCAGTCGGGCACCGTGCTGATGATGCTGATCCTCGGCGGCATGGGAACGCTGTTCGGCGCGGTGCTCGGCGCCTTCTCCTACGTGCTGCTGCAGGAATGGTTCTCGGCGCTGACCAAGCACTGGCAGCTGCTGATGGGCGTGTTCATCGTCGCCGCGGTGCTGCTGTTGCCGCAGGGGCTGATCGGCCTGCATCAGCTGCGCGCTGAAGTCGCGCGTGCCGCGCGACCGAGGGCGACAGGATGACTGAGCCGGTGCTCGCCACGACCGCGCTCGGCCGCCGCTTCGGCGGCCTGGTCGCCGTCGACGACGTCACGCTTGTCGCTGGCGCCGAGGGCGGTGCACGCGGTCATCGGCCCGAACGGCGCCGGCAAGTCGACGCTGGTCAATCTGCTCTCCGGCGAGCTGCGGCCGTCGACCGGCACGATCCGCCTGGGCGCGCGAGGACATCACGCACTGGCCATCGCGACCGCATCGCGCGGCACGGCGTGGCGCGAACGTTCCAGCACACCAATGTCTTCGCGCGCCTTTTCCGCGTTCGAGAATTGCCGGCTGGCCGCGCAGTCGCACGCATCCGGATTTCGGCCGCTGGTTCAAGCCGGCGGAGCGCTACGGCGACTGGAACGCCGCGGCGAACGCGGCGCTCGCCGTCGTCGGACTCGCCGGCGCGCGCCGGCATCGCCGCGGCCGCGCTGTCGCACGGCGAGCGCCGCGCGCTCGAGATCGCGATGGCGCTCGCCACGCGCCGTCGGTGCTGCTGCTCGACGAGCCGCTCGCGGGGATGGGCCCGGAGGAGTCGGCGCACATCGTCGCGCTGCTCAAGCGCCTGGCCGCCGACCACGCGATCCTGCTGGTCGAGCACGACATGGACGCGGTGTTCGCGCTGGCGGACCGGCTGACGGTGATGGTCAACGGCAGGATCCTGGCCAGCGGCGCGCCGGAGGCGATTCGCGCCAATGCCGAGGTGCAGCGGGCCTACCTGGGCACCGAAGCCGTGAGCGCGCTCTGATGACCGCGCCGCTGCTCGAAGCGCGCAAGCTGCACAGCTACTACGGCAGCAGCCACGTGCTGCAGGGCGTCGACTTTTCGATCGGCGCCGGCGAGGTCGTCGCGCTGATGGGTCGAAACGGCATGGGCAAGACGACCTTGCTCCGCTCGATGCTGGGCCTGCTCAAGCCGCGCACCGGCGAAGTCGACATCGACGGCGTCAGCGACCGCCGATCTGCCGCCGCATCGCATCGCGCGCCTCGGCGTCGCGTACGTGCCCGAAGAACCGCGGCATCTTTCCGACTCTCACCGTGCGCGAGAACCTGCTGGTCGCGGCGCGCCCGCCGCCGGCGGCAACGCGTGGACGCTCGAACGCGTGCTGGCGACCTTTCCCGCGCTCGCCGCGCGACTCGGGCATCGCGGCAGCCAGCTGTCGGGCGGCGAGCAGCAGATGCTGACCATCGGCCGCGCGCTGCTGACCAATCCGCGCCTGCTGATCCTCGACGAGGCGACCGAGGGTCTGGCGCCGCTGATCGCGCACGACGATCTGGCGCACGATACGCACGATCCGCGACGGCGGCATCGCGATGGTGATCGTCGACAAGAATTTCGCGATGCTGGCCGAGCTCGCCGATCGCTGCGTGATCCTGGTCAAGGGACGCAAGGTGTTCGACGCGCTCGCCCGCCGAGCTCGCGGCGCAGCCCGGCCTGCGCGAGCAGCATCTGGGCGTCTAGCGCGCGCTCGATCGATGCCGCGGGCGCGATTCGTCGACGTCGCCGGCCACCGGCTGGAATGCGTGCGCATCCGCGGAGCGAAGAGCGCACCGACGCTGGTCTTTCTGCACGAGGGACTGGGCTCGGTCGCGTTGTGGAAGGACTTTCCCGCGCGCGTCGCCGACGCGACCGGCTGCCCCGCGCTGGTCTACTCGCGGGCGGGCTACGGGCGCTCGTCGCCGGCTGGCGCTGCCGCGCGCGCCCGACTACATGCACGTCGAGGCGCTGACGCGTCCTGCCGGCGCTGCTCGACCGGCTCGGCATCGACGACCCGATACTGATCGGACACAGCGACGGCGCGTCGATCGCGCTGATCCACGCCGGCTCGGGCAGGCGCCCGGTGCGCGCGCTGGTCGCGCTCGCGCCGCATGTGTTCGTCGAGGATATGTCGATCGCGAGCATCGCCGAAGCGCGCCGGCAATACGAAACGACCGACCTGCGCGACAGGCTCGGCGCGCCGTCACGCCGACGCCGACGCCGCGTTTCGCGGCTGGAACGACATCTGGCTCTCGCCGGCGTTTCGCGGCTGGAACATCGAGGCGTGCCTGCCGGGCGTGCGCTGTCCGCTGCTGCTGATCCAGGGCCGCGACGACGAGTACGGAAGCGCCGCGCAGCTCGACGCGATCGAGCGCCAGGTCGGCGGCAAGGTCGCGCGGCTCGAGCTCGCCGATTGCCGTCACTCGCCGCATCGCGATCAGCCCGAGGCGACGCTCGCCGCGATCGCCGATTTCGTCGCTACGATGACGCCTTGACCGTCTTCTGCAGGGCCAGCGCGCGCTGGTAGAGGCGATTGCGCGCCGCGCCCGACTGCGCGACCGCGATGCGCACCGCCTGCGCCAGCGGCAGCTCGGCGAGCAGCGGCTGCGAGCAAGGCGTCGTGCTCGCTCGGCGTCGTCCTCCGCGGCGTCGTCGTCCGGCGCAGCGACGATCAGCACGAACTCGCCGCGCATCCGATCGGCGTCGGCCGCGAGCCACGCGGACGCGTCGGCCAGCGCGCAGCGATGCAGCGTCTCGAAGCGCTTGGTCAGTTCGCGCGCGATGACGATCTCGCGCTGCGGATCGAGCGCGGCGGCAAGCGCCGCCACCGTCGCGGCAATGCGATGCGGCGCCTCGTAGAAGACCAGCGCATAGGGCAACGTCGCGCACCCGCTCGAGCGCGGCGCGGCGCGCGCCGGCCGCGGCCGGCAGGAATCCGCAGGAACAGCCATTGCGGCGTCGCGATGCCCGCCGCCGAAAGCGCCGCCGTCACCGCGCGACGGACCGGGGATCGGCACGACCGCGAAGCCCGCCGCCGACACGGCGCGCACCAGCGCGGCTCCCGGATCGCTGATCGCCGGCGTGCCGGCATCGGTGATCAGCGCGACGCGCTTGCCGGACGACAAGCGATTCGATGATCGGCGGCGGCGCGCTTGTGCTCGTTGTGCTCGTGCAGCGAAACCAGCCGCGCGTGGATGCCGTAGTGCGCGAGCAGCCCGGCGCTGACGCGCGTGTCCTCGGCGGCGATCACGTCGACCTGTCCCAGCACGTCGAGCGCGCGCAGGGTCAGGTCGCGCAGGTTACCGATCGGTGTCGCCACCACATATAATGTTCGCTCCAGCGCCGGCAACGGCTCCCCTCTGCTCATGGTCGACGATTTCCTTTCGATGGCCCGATTGCCGGCATGGCTGCGCGCAGCGGCGCTCGCCGCCGTGCTGCTCGGCGTCGGCGCGTGCGCGGTCACGCCGCCATTGTCCGGCCGCGCGCCTCCGCCGCCAAGCACGGTGCCGCCGGCGCCGCCGGCGGTCGAACCCGCTCCGCCGCCGCTGGTGCCGCCGCCTCCGTTCGCGGTGACGCCTGCCCCGACGCCGCCGCCGCCATCGCCGGAGCCGCGATCGCGCGCGCCACGCGGCAACGACGATCGCGCTGATCCTGCCGCTCGAGTCGCCGACCTACGGCCGCGCCGCCAGCGCCGTGAAGGCGGGCTTCGTCGCCGCCGCGGCGCGCGCCGGCGCCAGCGCGCGCGTGCAGGTCATCGGCGCACGGCGACGACGGCGTGCTGCCCGCTTTCGCCGCGGCGGCGCAAAGCGGTGTCGCGCTCGTCGTCGGCCCGTTGACGCGCGACGACTTGAAGACCGTCCTCGCGATGTCGCCGCTGCGCCCGCGGATGCTCGCGCTGAACCAGACCGACGACGGGACGCCGCTGCCCGACGGCGTCTATGCGCTGACGCTTGCCGTCGAGCAGGACGCGGCGCTGTTGATGCGGGTCGCGCGCGGCGACGGCGTCAAGGCGATCGCCGTCGTCGGCAGCGATGCGCCGTTTCAGCGACGGTTCAGCCAGTCGTTCGTCGCCGCGTGGCGGCGCGAAGGCGGCGCGGCGCCGCGCGAGTACCGCTTCGACGCCAACCCGGAGCTGCTGGGCGCGCTGCGCCGCGAGCTCGCCGCGCAGCCGATCGATGCGGTGCTGCTGGCGGTCGACGCCAACGACGCGGCGCTGGCGAAGTCGTTCCTGCCGCGGGCAGGGTCTACGCGAGCAGCCAGATCACCGACGACCTGCCGGCGCCAGATGCTGTACGACCTGGAAAACGTCCGCTACGTCGAGATGCCGTGGCTGGCCGAGCCCGACAATCCGGCGTTTGCCGGCGTGCCGCGCGCCGATTACGACGACCCGGTGCTGGAGCGCCTCTACGCGCTGGGCATCGACGCATTCGCGCTGGCGCAGATGCTGGCCGAGCCGACGCCGCCCGATCGGATCGAGCTCGACGGCGCGACCGGCCATCTGTCGCTGCTGCCGTCGCGGGCCTTTGCGCGCGAAGGCCGCGTGATGACCATCCACGACGGCCGCGTGCTGGCCGAACCGCCGGCGCGATGAAGCGATGAATCGCGGCGCGGCGGCGGAAGCGCTCGCGGCCGAGTTCCTTGCAGGCGCGCGGCCTCGACGATCGTCGCGCGCAACTACCGCTGTCGCGGCGGCGAGATCGACCTGATTGCGCGCGACGGCGACACGCTGATCTTCGTCGAAGTGCGGCTGCGCAGCGATGCGGCGTTCGGCGGCGCGGCGCGAGAGCATCACCGCGGCCAAGCGAAGGCGCCTCGACGTTCGCCGCCGCGCCACTATCTGGCCGGCTCGAACACGCGAGCCGCCGTGCCGCTTCGATGCCATCCTGCTCGCCGCGCTCGACCCGGGCCGGATCGAATGGCTGGTCGATATCGACGCTGACTAGCGCCTGACCAAGGCGCTAAATCGCTCATCGCGAGGCCAAGTTGCTACAATGCCCCTCGCCCGATGGATACCACGCATCGCATCCGCGCGCATTTCGCCGACAGCGCCGAACTCAAGCTCGCCGCGGTCGACGTGATGGCGCCGCTGATCGCGCGCGCCGCGGGGCTGATGACCGATTGCCTGCTGGCGGACGGCAAGATCCTCGCCTGCGGCAATGGCGGCTCGGCGTCCGACGCCCAGCATTTCGCCGCCGAGATGGTCGGCCGCTTCGAGCGCGAGCGCCCGGAGCTGCCGGCGATGTCGCTGACGACCGATACCTCGATCCTGACCGCGGTCGCCAACGACTACGATTTCAGCCAGGTGTTCGCCAAGCAGGTGCGCGCGCTGGGACGCGCCGGCGACGTGCTGCTCGCGCTGTCGACGTCGGGCAATTCGGCCAATGTCGCGCGGCGATCGATGCCGCGCACGAGCGCGAAATGCGGGTCGTCGCGCTGACCGGCAAGGGCGGCGGCCGCATCGGTGAACTCCTCACCGGCGTCGATGTCCACCTCTGCGTGCCGCATTCGGTGACCGCGCGCATCCAGGAAGTGCACCTGTTGACGATACACTGCCTGTGCGACGCGATCGACACCAACCTGCTCGGCGAAGAGAGCTGAACCCCGGAAACGCGAGGAATCATGAAAAGGTTCGATGCCATCCTGCGGATTGCGGCGACGCTTGTCGCTCGCCGCCGGCGCGACGCTGCTCAACGGCTGCATTCCGCTGGTGATCGGCGGCGTCGCGGCGACCGCGCAGGTCGCCACCGACCGGCGAACGACCGGCGCCCAGCTCGACGACGAGTTCATCGAGGACAAGGCGATCGCGCAGATCTCCGATCGCCTCAAGAGCGATATCCACGTCAACGTGACCAGCTACAACGGCATCGTGCTGCTGACCGGCGAGGTCCCGACCGAGGCCGTCGAAAAACGAGGTGGCGCAGATCGTGCGATCGATGCCGAAGGTGCGCATCGTGCAGAACGAGCTCGTCGTCGGCCCGACCAGCTCGCTTTCGGCGCGCACCAACGACACGCTCATCACGTCGAAGGTCAAGGCACGATTCGTCGAGGCACACGACAAGTTCCAGATCAATCACGTCAAGGTCGTCACCGAGCGCGGCGTCGTCTATCTGATGGGCATCGTGCGGCGCGACGAGGGCGACGCCGCCGCCGAGATCGCCCGCACGACCAGCGGCGTGCAGCGCGTCGTCAAGGTGTTCGAATACATCAGTTGAGCGCTTCGTCCGACCGGCCGCGCCAGAGGCGCCGAGCTTCGCCGTCCAAGATCGCGACCGCCGAGACCCGCGCGGCGCAGCATCGCGGCGCTGCCGCGGCCGCTGGTGTTCACCAACGGCGTGTTCGACATCCTGCATCGCGGCCACGTCACCTACCTCGACCACGCGCGCCGGCTCGGCGCCTCGCTGGTGGTCGGCGTCAACAGCGACGCATCGGCGCGGCGCCTCGGCAAGGGCGGCGACCGGCCGATCAATTCGCTCGACGATCGCATGGCGGTGCTCGCCGCGCTCGAGTCGGTGAGCCTGGTCATCGCCGTTCGACGAGGACACGCCGCTCGCGCTGGTGCTCGAATGCCATCCCGACGTCATCGTCAAGGGCGGCGACTACACGGCGGCGACGACCGTCGGCGCCGCCGAAGTCATCGCCTGGGGCGGACGCTTCGAGGCGATACCGCTGCTTCCCGGACGCTCGACCAGCGCGCTGCTGACGCGCTTGCGGCGCTGCAAGCGCGACGGCGAGGCGTCGCACGCTCGTTTGCTATAATTTGATGTCTTTGACCGAGCGACGCCGATGTTCCAGACGATCGATGCAGCGCGAGCTGCACGCGCCTGCATCGAAAGCGGGCGAACCGCCGCGAGTCGTCGACGTGCGCACCGCGGCCGAAGTGTCCCGCGGCACGATCGGCGGCGCCTGCACATCGAGCTGTCGACGCTTGCCGGCGCGGCTCTCCGAGCTCGACAGCGGACGCGCCGTCGTCGTCGTTTGCCAGTCGGGCGCGCGGTCGGCGCAGGCGTGCGCCTACCTCGCCCAGCGCGGCTTTCGGCCGCGCATGCAATCTCGACGGCGGCATCGCCGCCTGGGTGCGCGCGGGCCTGCCGTTGAATGGACTGGAACGATGATGGAACAGACAGTGCAATTCGATCGCGAAGTCGACGCGCGGGGCCTGAATTGCCCGCTGCCGATTCTGCGCACCAAGAAGGCGCTGAACGACATGGCGAGCGGCCAGGTCCTGCGCATCCTGGCGACCGATCCGTCATCGGTGCGCGACTTCGAGGCCTTCGCCCGGCAGACCGGCAATCAGCTGCTGCAGCAGAGCGAGCAGGACGGCGCGTTCGTTTTCCTGCTCCGGCGCAAGTAGGCGCCGGCGCGAGCGCCGCGCGCCGACGCTCTTCCACATCGATAGCGAATGACCATGGCCGATACGCCAGACGATCCTCGAGCTCACCGCCGAGAATTTCGCGGAGTCGATCAACGATCATCCGTTCGCGGTCGTCGATTTCTGGGCGCCATGGTGCGCACCGTGCCGCGCGTTCGCGCCGGTGTTCGCCGCCGCCGCGGCCAGGTATCCGGACGTGCTGGTTCGCCAAGGTCAACACCGAGGACCAGCAGGAGATCGCCGCGCATTTCAACATCCGCTCGATTCCGACGCTGATGATCTTTCGCGACAACATCATCGTGTTCGCCGAAGCCGGCGCGCTGCCGGCCAGCGCGCTCGATCAGGTGCTGACCGCGGCCAAGGCGCTCGACATGGAAGCGGTGCAGCGCGAGATCGCCGCGCAGGCGCGACGCGGCGCCGCCGACACCTAGGCGCGAGCCGCCGGCGTGCCGCTGCGGCTCGCTAGCGGCGATAGCGGTTCAGGAAGTCGGCGACGATGCCGCGCTGGCTCTTGTCGATCGCCGCATCGAGCGTGCTGTCGAGCGGATCGTATTGCGCAGCCTTGCGAAACGCGGCGATCGCCTCCTGGTGATAGCCCTGCGCCTGCAGCGCGTAGCCGAGGCAGCGCCACGGCTCGGCGTTCCAGAATTCCAGATCCGACCACGCCCGGCATAGCTCGGCGGCGCGTCGCCAGTTGCCCGCGTGCAGCATGCGCGGCCCTTCGCCGCGCAGCAGCGCGAGCCGCGCCTGCCGGTCGGCGAACAGCGCCGTCGTGTCGGCGTCGTTGACCGAGCCGCGTGATCCGGCGCGTCGGACGGCGACAGCGCTGCGGCGATGCTGCGCTCGATCGATCCGATCTTGCCGACGTCGCCCTGGAAGCCGCGCGGCAGCAGCGCCGGCGGCGACGGCATCCAGCCGACGACCGCGTTCTTGGCCGCGACGATCGATTCGGTCATCGGCTCGTGCCACGCGACGCCGTACAGCCACAGCATCGCCGCCAGCCCGACGACGCCGGTGATCGGTGTTGAGCATGCCCGGCGGGCTGTGCGTGACCAGGCAGTCCTCGGCGAAATCCCAGTCGGTCTCGCCGTGCTGCGCGACCTTCTCGTAGGCGACCGCGATCAGGATCGGCGCGAGCAGCGGAAATCCGCAGGCGACGCCTTCCCACCAGACGCGGAACGAGCGCCGCAGCGCGCGCTGCAGCTGCGCGCGCACGTCGCGCCGCGCGTAGGCGTCGCTGATCGAGAACTGCAGATAGACGCCGAACAGCCATTTGCCCGGCGTCTGCTGCAGCGATGCGATCAGCAGCGCCTCGATCGGAATCCAGCTCAAGCGTGATCAGCGATCGGCGCGAACAGCGGATGCCCGAGCCAGAACGCGGCGTCGTCGCCGACGATGCCGGCGCCGTGCAATTCCGACAGCAGCAGCGCGAGCACCAGTCCCCAGATCGCATAGTCGAACAGGCGCGCCGCCAGGCGGTTCCATGGCCGCGGCTCGCTGGTGCGCCCCGCCTTCGCACGTTCGAGCTCGGCCATGCGCAGCTGGAATATCCAGCTCGCGTCTTCCTGCGGCGCGTCGGTGCCGAGGAATACGCTCTTCTCGCGGCGCCAGTTGAGAATCGCGAGATCGGTCTGCGGAATCAGCGCCGGCGTGCGCGGCGACGCGGCCGCGGCGCATCCACGACAACGCCGTGCACGATGCCGTAGACCAGCGACAGCACGAGCAGCGTCAGCGTCAGCCAGACCAGCACCTGCTTGGCGACCAGCACCGCGTCGGCCGGCGTGACGAACACGATCGCCGCCGGCGATGAACGCGCCGAACAGCAGGCACAGCGCGAGCTGGCCCATGCGTCGAGCGCCCGAACGATGCGACGCGCTCGGTCAGACCCGGGATGATGCAGGTTCTTTTCCGGCGCGCCGACCGGCGAGGTCAGGATCTTTTCGTCGGCGACGTCGATGACTTCATCGTCGTCGTGCGTCGCGGTGCCCTGCTCGACCGTGCCTGCGACGTTGCTGACGAAGTGCGCGATGCGCTGCTCGGTGTTGGCCTCGGTCGGTGACCGCGAGCTCCTGGTCGTAGTGCTGCCTGTGCTCGGGATCGCTCAGTATGCGGCTGGCATGATTGATGAAACGCAAGCGCCTCTTCGACGTTGCCCTGTCCGTCGCGCGTTTTCGCATAATATTTTCGGATCAGGCGACGCAGCGCGGCCCGCACCTCCTCGTCCGGAGGCGAGCTGCGGTACTCCCAGTGCTTCGTAGAGCGTTGCCTTCATCGCCGTAATCGCCGGAAAAGGCACGCTTATCTGACGTTGGAATATTCCGGTAAACGGCTGCACAATGCAAGTTATCGGTCATTGCGCGGCAAAATGCGCAACTTCCGCCGAACGCGCGCGCGGCAGACGCTGCCGCTGCGCGGCAGCAGCGACGTGCCATGATCGCCAGGGCCGACTGCCGGTCGGTCGGCACTCAATATGTCGTCTGCCAATGAAAAAAGCGGCCGCAAGGGCCGCTTTTTTCTCGCTCGCCGAGAAGCTACTCGCTTGCCTTGCCCTCGCGATGGGCGTCGCGATGGGCGAGCTTTTCGCGAATACGCGCCGACTTGCCCGACCGATCGCGCAGGTAGTAGAGCTTGGCGCGGCGCACGTCGCCCTTGCGCTTGACTTCGATGCTCGCGATCAGCGGCGAATAGGTCTGGAACGAGCGCTCGACGCCTTCGCCGCTCGAGATCTTGCGCACGACGAACGACGAATTGAGCCCGCGGTTGCGCTTGGCGATGACGACGCCTTCGTAGGCCTGCACGCGCTTGCGCTCGCCTTCGACGACGTTGACGTTGACGATCACGGTGTCGCCCGGCGCGAACTCCGGCACCGTCTTGCCCAGACGGGCGATTTCTTCCTTTTCCAGCGTATCGATGATGTTCATGCGTTGCTCCTTATCAATGGTGTCCGGCCGTTGGCCTGGCGCGCAGCGCAGGTCGCCACCTGATGCGCGCCGTTTATTTTGGAGATCTCGCATTGCTACTGCTGCTTTGCTACTTGCCGCCGCCTTCGACGCTGCTCCCGCTTGAATTCCTCGAGCAACTTCGCATCTTCCGCCGACAGGCTCTTCTCCGCCAGCAGATCCGGCCGCCGCAGCCAGGTCCGCCCCAGCGACTGCTTGCGCCGCCAGCGCGCGATCTCCGCGTGGTCGCCGGACAACAGCACCGCCGGCACCGCGCCGCCGTCGTAGCTGCTCCGGCCGCGTGTAGTGCGGACAATCGAGCAGCCCGTCGACAAACGATTCCTCGACGTTCGACTGCGCGTCGTTCAGCACGCCCGGCAGCTGCCGCACGATCGCATCGATCAGCAGCAGCGCCGGCAATTCGCCGCCCGACACGACAAAATCGCCGATCGAGACCTCGAGGTCGATCTCGCGTTCCAGCAGCGCGCTCGTCGACGCCTTCGTAGCGTCCCGCCAGCAATATCAGCCCCGGCTCCGCCGCGAGCTTCGACCACCCGCGCATGGCGCAGCGGCTCGCCCTGCGGCGACAGGTAGACGACCGGCGCGCGCTCGACGCCCGCCGCGCTGCATCGCCTCGCCGCGCCGCGTCCAGCGCCTTCGTCAGCGGCTCCGCCCGCATCACCATCCCCGGCCCGCCGCCGTACGGCCGGTCGTCGACCGTCCGATAGCTGTCGGTCGCAAAGTCGCGCGGATTGCGGCAAGCCAGCGTCCAGATTCCGCGCTCGAGCGCGCGCCCCGTGACGCCGTACGCCGCCGCGCCTTCGCACCATCTCCGGAAACAGCGTGACGACTTCGATCCGCATCCTGTTCGCCGCGCCTCGTTGCTCCGCTGTTTCGCCGCGTCCCTGCTTCAATAGTCTTCCTGCCAGTCGACGACGATCCGGCCGGCCGCCGGCTCGATCGCATCGACATACGCCGGCACCATCGGAATCAGGCGCTCGCGCCGCCGTCGCCCTCGACCCGCAGCACCGGATGCGCTCCGGTATCCAGCAATCCCGCCACGCGGCCCAGCATCTCGCCGGCGCGGTTGACGACCGCCAAGCCGACCAGGTCCGACCAGTAATGCTCATCCGGCGCGGTCTTCGGCAGCGAGCTCGCGCGGCACGCCGGCGACAAATCCGCGCAGCGCCTGCGCCGCTTCGCGACGTCGCAATGCCTTCGATCGCGGCGATGATCGACGCCGCCGTGAAATTGCGCCTCGGCGACGCGATAACGCGTCCATTCGCTTGCTCTCGTCCGGCGCCAGCCACCACGTCTTGTACTCGAGCAGCGTTTCCGGCGCCGCGGTGAACGGCTTGAGCCTGACCCATCCCTTGATGCCGAACGGGGCGAGCAAGCGCCCCATCACCACGATGTCGGCCGGCGCGACCGCGTCGTCGCGGCCGCGCGCCGCGCTTGCTAGCCAGCGGTCGGCGCGGCGGCGGCAGTCGTCGCTGCGGTCGTCGCCGCAGCCGCTGCGGCGGGCTTCGCGCGCCGCGCCTGCTTGACCAGGCCGGCGACGGTGTCGGACAGCTTGGCGCCCAGATGCTTCCAGTGGTCGATGCGGTCGAGCGACAGGCGCAGGCTTTCCTGGCCTTCGCCGGCGATCGGGTTGTAGAAGCCGACGCGCTCGATGAACCGTCCGTCGCGGCGGTTGCGCGAATCGGCGACGACGACGTTGAAAAACGGGCGCTTCTTGGCGCCGCCTCGAGCGAGTCTGATGACGACCATGGCAAAAGTCCCGGGTTGAGCCGCAAAAAAAGACGTTGATTATACGACGAAATCCGCGCTGCCCGCAATCGGCGGCGCGAGGCCGCCGGACCGGCGCCTAGCGCAGGCCCGGGAAAGGCGCCCTTGAGCCCGCGCATCATCTTCTGCATGCCGCCCTTGGCGACCATTTTCATCATCTTCTGCGTCTGCTCGAACTGGGCCAGCAGGCGGTTGACTTCCTGCACCGACACGCCGGCGCCGGCGGCGATGCGCCGCTTGCGCGATGCCTTGAGGATCTCGGGCTTGGCGCGCTCCGCCGGCGTCATCGAATTGATGATGCCCTCGAGCCGGCGGATCGCGCGGTCGTCGACCTGCGTGCCTTGCGCGGCGCGCGCGAGCTCGCCCGGCAGCTTGTCGAGCAGCTCCTGCATGCCGCCCATCTTGCGCATCTGCCCGATCTGCGCCTTGAAGTCCTCGAGGTCGAAGCCTTTGCCCGACTTGACCTTCTTGGCGAGCTTTTGCGCCTCGGCGACGTCGACCTGCCGCTGCGCGTCCTCGATCAGCGTCAGCACGTCGCCCATGCCGAGGATGCGCGACGCCATGCGCTCGGGATGGAAGACTTCGAGCCCGTCGAGCTTTTCGGACGACGCCGGCGAACTTGATCGGCGCGCCGGTCACCTGGCGCACCGACAGCGCCGCGCCGCCGCGCGCGTCGCCGTCGAGCTTGGTCAGGACGACGCCGGTCAGCGGCAGCGCCGCGCCGAACGCCTTCGCGGTGTTGACCGCGTCCTGGCCCTGCATCGCGTCGACGACGAACAGCGTCTCGACCGGCTTGCACCGCGGCGTGCAGCGCGGCGATCTCGCGCATCATCGCGTCGTCGATCGCGAGCCGCCCCGCGGTGTCGACGATCACCACGTCGTGATAGTGCCTGCGCGCCCAGTCGAGCGCGGCCAGCGCGATCGCCACCGGCTCCTGGTCGGTCGACGACGGAAAGAAATCGACGCCGACCTGGCCGGCGAGCGTCTCGAGCTGCTCGATCGCCGCCGGTCGATAGACGTCGCAGCTCACCAGCAGCACTTTCTTGCGCATGTCCTGCGCGCAGCAGCCGCGCGAGCTTGCCCGCGCTGGTCGTCTTGCCGGCGCCCTGCAGTCCCGCGAGCAGGATCACCGCCGGCGGCGCGACGGCGAGATCGAGCGGCGCCGTCGGCACCGCCCATCAGCCGCGTCAGCTCGCGCTGGACGACGCCGACCAGCGCCTGTCCCGGCGTCAGCGATCCGACGACGTCCTGGCCGATCGCCTTTTCGCGCACCGATCGCGATGAAATCCTCACGACCGGCAGCGCGACGTCGGCCTCGAGCAGCGCCATGCGCACTTCGCGCAGCGCTTCCTGGATGTTGGCGTCGGTGAGCCGCGCTTCGCCGCGCAGCGTCTTGACGACGCGGCCGAGCCGTTCGGTCAGATTGTCGAGCATCGTCGATGGATTCGCGTTGCGAACAGCGCGGCCGAGAAGCGGCGCGCCCTTGGTGTACACTCATCGCGCAAGAAACAAGCATGATTTTACTCTACCTGGCGGTCGCCGCCGCCTATCTCGCCGCCGCCTGGCTCGAATGGCGGCAACTCGACGCAAGCGCCGGCGCGCGCCATCGCCCGCCGTCGCGCGATCGTCGCGATGGCTGCCCGCGCTCGCGCTCGCCGGACACGCGGTGCTCGTATCGAGCGTCGTGTTCGCCGGCGACGGCGCTCGACTTGAGCCTCGCCAATGCGCTGTCCGCGGTCGCCGGGCTGATCGCGCTGTTCGCGTGGCTCGGCTCGCGCTCGCGCGCGCTGCCCGGCGTCGCGGTGATCGCGCTGCCGGTCGCGGCGGTCGCGGTCGCTGTTGCCGCTGCTGTTCGCCAACCCGCACCGGATCTCGTTCGCCGACGAACCCTGGGCCGCGCTTGCACATCGCGGTCGCGCTGACCGCGTATGCGCTGCTGATCGTCGCCGCGCTGCAGGCGCTGTTGCTGATGGGCCTCGAGCGCCGGCTGCATCGCGGCGTGGCCGGCGCGCGGCGCAGCGGCGATGCCGCCGCTGCTGACGCTCGAGCGCTTCCTGTTCCGGCTGGTCGGCGCCGGCTACGCGCTGCTGACGCTGACGCTGCTGAGCGGCATCGTTCTTTTCCGAGGAGTTGTTCGGCAAGCCGCTGACCTTCACGCACAAGATCGTGTTCTCGGTGCTCGGCTGGCTGGTGTTCGGCGCGCTGCTGGTCGGCCGCTACCGCTACGGCTGGCGCGGACGCATCGCGCTGCGCTGGATCCTCGCCGGCAGCGCGCTGCTGCTGCTCGCCTATATCGGCAGCAAGTTCGTGCTCGAGGCGATCCTGCACCGCTGACGCAGTGCGCCGTCGCCTTGACAGCGCCCCCGGCGCGCCAAATACTGATCGCCGTCACTTTCACGGCGCGCGCTGCTTGAACGACATTCCGCTGTCGACGCTGGTCATCGCGCTGGTCGCGCTGCTTGCGGTTTCGGGCTTTTTCTCGATCGCCGAGACGGCGATGATGGCGGTCAACCGCTACCGGCTGCGTCTCCGCGCCAAGCACGGCGAGCGCGGCGCCAAAGCTCGCGCTCGGCCTGCTCGCCCGCACCGACAAGCTGCTCGGCGTCATCCTGCTCGGCAACACGCTGGTCGACGCGGTCGCGACCACGCTGACCGCGGTGATCACCAAGCGCCTGTTCGGACAAGGCGAGGTCGTCGCTGATGGTCGGCGGCGTCGCGATCTCGTTCGCGCTGCTGATCTTTTCGGAGATCACGCCGAAGGTCGTCGGCGCCGCGTACGCCGATCGCATCGCGCCGCCGGTGGTGAGTTTCTGCTCGCGCCGATGCTGCGGCTGTCGTACGCCGGTCGTGTGGTTCGTCAACCTGTTCGTGCAGGGCCTGCTGAAGCTGCTGCGGCTCAAGCCCGGCGAGGAGGTCGAGGCGCGCGCTGTCGCAGGAGGAAGTGCGCAGCCTCGTGCTCGAGGGCCATTATTTCCGCGGCAAGCATCGCGCGATGCTCGCCAACCTGTTCGATCTCGACATCGGTCAGCGTCGACGACGTGATGACGCCGCGCAACCAGATCGAGGCGATCGACCTGACCGACGAAGCCGGCGCTGCTCGCGCAGCAGCTCGCGACCAGCTATCACACGCGTGCTGCCGGTCTACGAGGACGCACTGGACAACATCGTCGGCGTGCTGCACCTGAAGCAGGTGCTGCGCCTGCAGCCAGGCCGACGAGATCGACGCCGAGCAGCTGCGCGCGATCCTGCGCGCGCCGTACTTCATTCCGGCCGGAACGCCGCTGCTGACCCAGCTGCACCAGTTCCAGGCCGACCGGCAGCGGCTCGGACTTGTCGTGGACGAATACGGCGAACTGCAGGGACTGGTGTCGCTCGAGGACATCCTGGAGGAGATCGTCGGCGAGTTCACGACCCAGGGCCCGGGCGGGTCGGACGTCTTTCAGCCGCGAGCCCGACGGCAGCGTCGTCGTCGACGGCATGGCGCCGCTGCGCATGCTCAACCGCAAGCTGGGCACCGAGTTTCCGCTCGAGGGCCCGAAAACGCTCAACGGCCTGATCGTCGAGTATCTGGGCGAAATCCCCGACGCCGGCATCAGTTTCCGGCTCGCCGGCCAAGGCGGTCGAAGTGCTGCAGGTCCAGGACCGCGCGGTCAAGGTCGTCAAGCTGCTGCCCCCGGTCGGCCGTGCCCCGGCGCCGCCTTTACAAACCACGGGCGAGCAGGCATCATCGATAAGTTAACTTTTATGCATCTGGAATAACGGTTTTCGGGGGAGTTTCGCCCTGCAATCGCCCACTGACTATGGCAACGCAAGCGGCAACTCCGTAACATCAGCGGCCTCGCCCGGGCGATGGTCCAGCACGGCCTATTGTCCGAATACGACGCCGACGCGCTGCAGACGCAGGCGCAGGCCGCCAACATCGGCTTTGTCGAGCAAAGGTCCTGTCAGCAAGCGGATGACCGCGTCGCAGGTCGCGGTGTTCGCCTCGCGCGCGTTCGGCGCGCCGCTGTTCGATCTCACCGGCTTCGACCTCGACCAGATCAACAAGGAGCTGGTCGATCCGAAGATCGCCGCGACGCGGCGCGTTCTGCCGCTGCACAAGCGCGGCAACCGCCTGTTCGTCGCCGTCTCCGACCCGGCCAACCTGCAGGCGCTCGACGAGGTCCGGTTCAAGACCAACCTCGTCATCGACGCCGTCGTCGTCGAGGACGACAAGCTCGGCCAGACGATCGCCAAGGTCGTCGAGACGATGGGCCAGACCCTCAAGGACCTGGTCAGCGCCGACGACCTCGAAGTCGACCTGCAGGAAGGCACTCCGGCCGACGGCCGAGGACGAAGCCAATCCCGACGTCGAGGACGCGCCGGTCGTCAAGTACATCCAGAAGATCCTGCTCGACGCGATCGGCGCCGGCGTGTCGGACATCCATTTCGAGCCGTACGAAAAGTTCTATCGCATCCGTTACCGGCTCGACGGGATACTGAAGGAAGTCGCGCAGCCGCCGCTGGCGATCAAGGACAAGATGGCGTCGCGGATCAAGGTCATCTCGCAAGCTCGACATCTCGGAAAAGCGCGTGCCGCAGGACGGGCGGATGAAGCTCGTCCTGTCGAAGAGCCGGTCGATCGACTTCCGGGTCAGCACCCTGCCGACGCTGTACGGCGAAAAGATCGTGCTGCGTATCCTCGACGCGGCGGGCGTCAAGCTCGGCATCGAGGCGCTGGGCTACGAGCCCGACCAGCAGCAGATCTGCTCGACGCGATCAAGCGCCCGTACGGCATGATCCTGGTCACCGGCCCGACCGGCAGCGGCAAGACCGTGTCGCTGTACACCTGCCTCAACATCCTGAACCAGCCTGGCGTCAATATCTGCAACGGCCGAGGACCCGGCGGAAATCCAGCTGGCCGGGCGTCAACCAGGTCAACATCAACGAAAAGGCGGGACTCAATTTCGCCAACGCGCTGCGCGCCTTCCTGCGCCAGGATCCGGACATCATCATGGTCGGCGAAATCCGCGACCTGGAAACCGCCGACATCGCGATCAAGGCGGCGCAGACCGGTCACCTGGTGCTGTCGACCCTGCACACCAACGACGCCCCGGCGACGCTGATGCGGCTGGCCAACATGGGCGTGCCGGCGTTCAACATCGCCTCGAGCGTCATCCTGATCACCGCGCAGCGGCTTGCGCGCAAGCTGTGCACGCAATGCAAGAAGGCCGGAGGACATCCCGCCCGAAGCGCTGCTGCAGGCCGGGTTTTCCGAAGAGGACATCGACGGCACCTGGCAGGCCTACGGCCCGGTCGGATGCGACCATTGCCTCGGCACCGGCTACAAGGGCCGGATCGGCATCTACGAAGTGATGCCGATCACCGACGACATGCGACAGATCATCATGCGCAACGGCAACGCGCTCGACATCGCCGAGCAGGCGCAGAAGGAAGGCGTACGCAATCTGCGGCAATCGGGACTGCTCAAGGTCAAGCAGGGCATGACCTCGCTCGAGGAAATCGAGGCCGTAACCAACGAATAGCACGCATAACCGCGACGGGAATCATCATGGCAACCGCAACCGTACAACGCAGGGCCCAGATCAGGGACGTCAAGGAATACACCTACCTGTGGGAAGGCATCGACCGCAACAACCGCCAGGTGCGCGGCGAGATGCGCGCCGCATCGGAGACGGTCGTCACGACGACGCTGCGGCGCCAGGGCATACGCATTGCGAAGCTGCGCCGCCAGACGTTCCGCGGCGGCCGGCGCGTCAGCGAAAAGGACATCACGTTCTTCACCCGCCAGCTGGCGACGATGCTCAAGGCCGGCGTGCCGCTGCTGCAGGCGTTCGAGATCGTCGCGCGCGGCCACAGCAACGCCCGCTTCGCGCGGCTGATGATGGACATCAAGGGCCGGGTCGAAGCCGGCTCGAGCCTGTCGCAGGCGTTCCGCGAGTATCCGGCGCACTTCGATGCGCTGTACTGCAACCTGGTCCACGCCGGCGAGACGGCCGGCATGCTGGACGGCATCCTCGAGCGCCTGGCGACCTACAAGGAAAAGATCCTGGCGATCAAGAGCAAGATCAAGTCGGCGCTGTTCTACCCGATTTCGGTCGTCGTCGTCGCGATCGTCGTCATCTGGGTGATCATGATCTGGGTGATTCCGGCGTTCAAGCAGGTGTTCACGAGCTTCGGCGCCAATCTGCCGGCGCCGACGCTGATCGTGATGGGGATCTCCGATTTCTTCGTCTCGTACTGGTGGCTGATGGCGGCGATCGTCGTCGGCGCGATCTTCGGCTTCTTGTTCCTGCAAGCGCCGCTCGGCAGCGTTCCGCTACTTCCTCGACCGCATCTCGCTCAAGCTGCCGGTGATCGGCGCGATCCTGGAAAAGGCGACGATCGCGCGCTGGACGCGGACGCTGGCGACGATGTTCGCCGCCGGCGTGCCGCTGGTCGAGTCGCTCGACGCCGTCGCCGGCGCCTCGGGCAACGCCGTCTACATCGCCGGCACGCGCAAGATCCAGACGCAGGTCAGCACCGGCACGAGCCTGACCAACGCGATGCACAACACCGGCCTGTTTCCGACGATGGTGCTGCAGATGACGCAGATCGGCGAAGAGTCGGGCTCGCTCGACGGCATGCTGTCCAAGGTCGCCGAGTTCTTCGAGCGCGAAGTCGACGATGCGGTCGCGGCGCTGTCGAGCCTGCTCGAGCCGATCATCATCGTTTTCCTGGGCGTCGTCATCGGCGGACTCGTCGTCGCGATGTACCTGCCGATATTCAAGCTTGGCGCCGTCATCTGACGGGGACGCGGGAAGCGAAACGCGATCGTGCCGTTCCGCCGGATGCGAGCCGCCGGCGGACGGCGTCGCATTCGCGAGCGGCGGCATCGCGCATGCACCGTGTCGAACGCGCCGCCGACGATGCACAGCGGCTTGCCGCGCCGCGACCTTAACCGATGCCATTCGCACTCGATAACGTCGCCACCCTCGTGCTCGCCGCGGTCGTCGGACTGTGCGTCGGCAGCTTCCTGAACGTCGTCATCCACCGCCTGCCGAAAATGCTCGAGCGCGGCTGGCGCGAGCAATGCGCGGAGCTCGCCGGCGAGCCGCCGGCCGACGCGCCCGCCTACAACCTGGTCGTGCCGCGCTCGCAGTGCCCGTCGTGCGGCCACAAGATCGGCGCGCTGGAGAACATCCCGGTCGTCAGCTACCTCGTCCTGCGCGGACATTGCCGCGCCTGCCGCGCGCCGATCTCGGCGCGCTATCCGATCGTCGAACTGCTGACCGCCGTCCTGACCGTCGCGGCGATCGTGCGTTTCGGCGTCGACGCCGGCGGCGCTCGCCGCCTGCGTGTTCCTGTGGATGCTGCTGGCGCTGACCTTGATCGACTTCGACACGCAATTGCTGCCCGACAACCTGACCCTGCCGCTGCTGTGGGCGGGGCTGCTCGCGAACGTGCTCGGCGCCGCGCCGATCGCGAACCTGCGCGACGCGGTGATCGGCGCGATCGCCGGCTATCTGACGCTGTGGCTCGTCTACTGGCTGTTCAAGCTGATCCGCGGCAAGGAGGGCATGGGCTACGGCGACTTCAAGCTGCTCGCCGCGCTCGGCGCGTGGCTGGGCTGGCAGATGCTGCCGCTGATCGTGCTGCTGTCGTCGGTCGTCGGCGCCGCGATCGGCATTTCGCTGGTCGTGTTCAAGGGACGCGATCACCAGATTCCGCTGGCGTTCGGGCCGTACCTGGCGATCGCCGGCGGGATTGCGCTTTTCTTCGGCAAATCGCTGATCGCGATCTACCTGCCGGGCTAGGCGGCGAAACGATGCCATTCGTCGTCGGCCTGACCGGGGGCATCGGCAGCGGCAAGTCCGCGGTGGCGAACGCGTTCGCCTCGCTCGGCGTCGAGATCGTCGATGCCGATCTGCTGGCGCATCGGCTGTCGGCGCCGGGGCAGCCGGGCTATGCGGCGATTCGCGCGCAGTTCCCCGATGTCGCGCTGACGCCGGACGGCGAAATCGACCGCGCGCGATTGCGCAGCCGCGTCTTCGCCGACCCCGCGCGCGCGCGCCCGCCTCGAAGCGGCGCTGCATCCGCTGATCGCCGCGCGCGGCGCAAGCGCGAGATCGCAGCCTGGCGCGGACCCTACGGCGTCACCGTCGTGCCGCTGCTGCTCGAACGCGGCAAGCTTGCGTCGGCGGTCGACCGGATACTCGTCGTCGACTGCCCGGAGGACGCGCAGGTGTCGCCGCGTCGTCGCGCGCAGCGGCATGACGCCGGCCGAGGTGCGCGCGATCATGGCGACGCAATCGAGCCGCGCAGGCGCGGCTCGCCGCGGCCGACGACGTCATCGACAACGCCGGGCCGCCGGAGGCGATCGCGCCGCAGGTCGCCGAGCTCGATCGGCGCTACCGCGCGCTCGCCGCATCGCCGCACCGTCGCGCGCGGTCGCACGCATGATCCGCTACGAGCATCCGCTGAACGAGCGCGTCCGCACGCTGATGCGGCTCGAGGGCCTGTATGCGCGCGCGCTGTTTTTCACCGGCGAGACGACACCCGAGGCGCACCACGCGGCGCTGCTGGCGCTGTTCGAGATCACCGACGTCGCGGCGCGCGCCGATCTCGAAGACCGACATCCTGCAGGAGCTCGAGCGGCAGCGGCAGCTGCTGGCGCCGCTGCGCAGCAATCCCGGCGATCGACCGCGAGATGCTCGACGCGCTGCTCGCCGAAATCGACGACGTCAGCGCGCGCCTGCTGGCGCTGACCGGCAAAGTCGGCGCGCATCTGCGCGAAAACGAATGGCTGATGGCGATCAAGCAGCGCACCGCGATCCCCGGCGGCGTGTGCGAGTTCGACCTGCCCGCCTACCACTACTGGCTGCACCTGGCGCCGCAGCAGCGCCAGCACGACCTGCAGAGCTGGATCGCGCCGTTCCTGCCGATCCACGGCGGCCTGACGATCATCCTCCGGCTGCTGCGGGAAAACGGCAAGACCAGCAAGCACACCGCGTACCACGGCGTCTTCCAGCTGATGCTGACGACGGCGAAGGTGGCGCAGCTGCTGCGCCTCGCGCTGCCGGCCGACCTGCCGTGCGTGCCCGAGATCAGCGCCAACAAATACGCGCTCAACATCCGCTTCATCGGCATCGCCGGCATGGACCGCGGCACCGTATACGACGGCGACTTCGATTTCGAGCTGACCTTCTGCAATCTTTGACGGCTTGCATTATTGACGGGCGACCGCTATCGTCTGTCGTGAATACCCCCGCCCGGCAAGGACGCGAGATCCCCGGGCGACCCACTCGAGGAGGAAATGCAATGAAGACGAGTAGCTATCGCCGCAGGGCGATTCTGTGTGGATTGGCCATCGCGGCGACTGCCGGCTGGATCTCCGGCGCCGCCGCGCAGGCGCGCACGTTCAGCTTCGCCTACGACCAGCCGACCACGACGGCGTACGGCATCGCCGCCAACATGTTCGACGCCAAGCTGAAGGAGCTTTCCGACGGCACGATGAGCATCAACCAGTTCCCGGGCGCGCAGCTCGGCCAGGAACCGCAGATGCTGCAGAAGATGCGCGCCGGCGACATCGACTTCGTCATCACGTCGACGGCCAATGCGTCGACGCTTGGCGCCGCAGGCCGGCGTGTTCTCGCTGCACTTCATCTTCCGCGACCAGGCGCATCTGCAGCACGTGCTCGCCGATCCGGCGGTCTCGCAGGAATTCCGCGCGATGATCAAGGATTCGGTGCAGGGCGCGCAGGTGCTGGGCTTGATGACGATGGGCATGCGCAACATGTACAGCAAGAAGGAAGTGCACGAGCATCGACGACATCAAGGGCCAGAAGGTGCGCGTGCAGGCGACCAAGACCGAGGACACGCTGTTCCCGGCCTACGGCGCGCAGACCGTGCACATGCCGTTCGGCGAGGTCTACACGTCGCTGCAGACCGGCGTGGTCAACATCGCCGAGAACGGCGTCAACGTGTATCTGGCCAACAAGCACTACGAAGTCGCGCCGATCCTGTCGATGACCGAGCACGAGGCGAACAACAACTGCATCTGGGTCAGCGACAAGACCTGGAACAGCCTGACGCCGCGAGCAGCAGCAGTGGGTCCAGGCGGCCGCCGACGAGGTCGCGCAGCGCGAGCCGGCGATGGCGCTGAAGCTGGAGAAGGATTCGGAAGACAAGCTGAAGACGATGGGCGTCAAGGTCGTCGAAGGCGTCGACAAGTCCGGCTTCATCAAGGCGGCCGCGCCGGTGCAGGACGAGCTCGCCAAGGAGCTCGGGCCCCACGCGGTCAAGCTGCTGCAGCTCGTACGCGACGTAAAGTAGCCTGAAAGTCTCGGTCCGGATCGCGGCGCTTCGTCGCGCCGCGACTCCGGACTGTTGCCTCGCGCAAGAACCACCAAGCGAAGGATGAGATGGCCGACTTTCGCGCCTTGATCCTGCAGCGGCATCGGCAGCTCAAGTGGAAGGCATTCGATCCGCTCGAGGCGATCCTGATGGTGCTTTGCGGCGTGAGCATCTTCATGTTCACGCTGGCGGTGCTGCTGCGACGTGATCACGCGCACGCATCGGCGCGCCGTGGCTGTGGCTGCAGCAGGTGACGACCGCGTTCTTCGCCTGGGGCGTGTTCATCGGCATGGCCGCGGCGACGCGGCGCAACGATCACTTCTACCTGACCGAGATCACCAAGCGGATGACCGGCGCGCCGCGCAGCGTCATCGAGATCACCAATCGCCTGATCGTTCTGGTCGTCGCCGTCGTGATCGTCTGGTGCGGCACGCAGAACGCGCTGCTCGATCTCGGCAGCTTCCGCATGCCGTCGCTGATCCCGCTGACCGTCTACACGGCGGTCGTGCCGGTGGCGGGCGTGCTGGTCGTGCTGTTCACGATCGAGCAGCTGATCAACGGCTGGAAGCACGGCTTCGAAGGTCCCGAGGATCGCGACGATACGCGCGAGCCGATCATATGAGCCAGCCCGCGGTCCTGATCCTGATGACCGTGCTGTTCCTGCTGTTCGGCTACATGGGCGTTCCGGTGGTGTTCGCGCTGATCGCCGGCGTGCTGACCGCGACGGCGTTCACGCAGATCAGCATGCAGTCGATGATCGGGCAGCTCTTCCACGGCATCGATTCCGAGACGCTGCTGGCGGTGCCGTTCTTCCTGCTGGTCGGCGAGCTGATGGCCTCGTCCGACGTCGCGACCCGGATGATCCGGCTGTCGCAGACGCTGGTCGGACATCTGCGCGGCGGGCTCGCGCAGGTGGTGACCTTGTTCAGCATGTTCTTCGCCGGCATCTCGGGCTCGTCGGTGGCCGACGTCGCGGTGTTGAGCCGCACGATCGCGCAGCGACATGGCCAAGGAAGGCTACGACCGCGCGTTCACCGCCGCGCTGATCGCGTCGGCCTCGACGATGGCCAACCTGATTCCGCCCAGCATCATGGCGGTGGTCTACGGCGCGACCGGCGACGTGTCGATCGGCGGCCTGTTCCTCGCCGGCGTCGTCCCCGGCGTGCTGATCGGCGTCGGCCTGATGATCTACAGCTACATCTGGGGCCCGGTCGGCGTGATGAAAAAACGCGCGCCGTTCACCGAGGTCATCATCGCCGCGCGCGGCTCCGCGCTGCCGCTGGTGATCCCGGTGATCATCATGGGCGGCATACTGTCCGGCTGGTTCACGCCGACCGAGGCGGGATGGTGGCGGCCGTCTACATCCTGGTCGTGCTGATCCCGGCGCTGAACCCGACCCATATCCGCGAGCTGCCGCGCGACTTCATGTACGCGGGACTGCTCTATTCGCTGCCGCTCGGCGCGGTCGCGGCCGCGTCGGCGTTCGGCTGGATGGTCGCGTACCTGCGCGGCCCCGACATCGTCGCCGGCTACATCACCGCTTTCGCCGGCAACGACGGCCAGATGATCATGCTGCTGCTGGTCGCGTTGTTCGTCATCGTCGGCGACTTCATCGACGCGGTGCCGGCGATCATCATTTTCATGCCGATCATCCGCAAGCTCGCCGAGGTCGGCAACATCAACTCGCTGCACATGGGCGTGGTGATCATCACGACGCTGGTGTTCGGGCTGATCACGCCGCCGTACGGGTTGTCGCTGCTGGTCGCGTCGAAGTACGTCGGCGTCGGGTTCGGCAAGGCGGTGGTGCGATCGCTGCCGCTGTACATCGTGTTTTTCCTGACGATCGCGTTTACCGTCTACTTTCCCAAGGTGGTATTGTGGCTGCCGAAGCAGCTGTTGCCGGAATCGGTCGGCTGCTTCAAGAGCCCGACCGGCGCCGGCTACATCTGCCCGCCGTGAGTAGCTTGCGATACCGTCATGACGATGAACTCGACCGTCGAGACATCCGAAGGCCTGGCGCTGCGCCCGCTGACGCCGAAGCTCGGCGCCGCGCTGACCGACGTCAAGCTCGCCGACGACATGAGCGACGAGCTCTTCCGCGCGATCTACCAGGCGTTCCTGCGCTACCAGGTGCTGCTGTTCCCGCCGCAGGACGTGCCGCCGGCGCGCCAGGTGGCCTTCGCCCGCCGCTTCGGCGAAGTGCAGATCCACATCATGAACCAGTACCACGCCGACGGCTTTCCCGAGCTCTACCGGCTGTCGAACCTGGACGAGAACGGCAAGCCGAGCGGCAAGCATCCCGACAAGGGCACGCTCGCCTGGCACACCGACGGCTCGTGGCAGCGCGTCACCGGGCAGGCGACGATCATCTACGGCGAGGTGATGCCCGAGATCGGCGGCGAGACGCACTTCGCCGACATGTACGGCGCGTACGAGCGTCTGAGCAGCGAGTGGAAGGCGCGAATCGCCAACATGCGCGCCGTGCACAACCTCGACTTTTCGCGCACGCGCCGTCACGGCGAAGATCCGATGACCGACGCGCAGCGGCGCGAAAAGCCGCCGGTCGACCAGCCGGTCGTGCGCACGCATCCCGAGACCGGCCGCAAGTGCCTGTACCTGGGCGATCACGCCGAATACATCGTCGGCATGCCCTACGACGAGGGCCGCGCGCTGATCGAGGAATTGAACGCGCTGGCGATTCATCCCGATCTGACCTACGAGCATCACTGGACCGCGCGCGAGCTGATGCTCTGGGACAACCGCTGCGTCATGCATCGCGCGACGGCGTACGATCCGGCGACGCAGGGTCGGGTGATACAGACGGTGCACGGTGCTGGGGGAAGTGCCGCACTGACGTCGCAGTAGGGTCGTTAGCTGCGCCCAAAAGCGGTATCGCACGGTAGCACGACGGCTAACCCTCCAGCGCCAGCCGGCACGCTTCGTCTTCGGTCATTTCCGCGCCTTCTGCCGTGAGCTTCGCAATTTCTTCCGAAGTGAGTTGCTCGCGCAAGAGCGCACGCAACCGGTTCCTGGCACGCGCTTCGTTGGGCTGGCGTTCCGACCCGTTCGCGGCATACGCGCGATCGACGTAACCGGAGATGCGGCCGGCGCTCGGAAGCTTTCCGGTCAGCCCGGCTCGCAAGGCAAGATGATCGAGCGTGCACCACGCGAACATGAACTCGAGGCGTACGGGCAAGCCTTCGCGCGCGGCAGTCAGCGCTTCGTCGAATCTGCCACACTCCGTAAGGACGCCCGCAAAGTTCGTAAGAGCCAGTGCAAGCGCGAGCCTGCGGGCCGGCAGCGAGTTGCGGGCCAGCGAGATGGCTTCGCGGAAAGCGGCCAATGCAGCATCGAGATCTCCGGACATCCAGTGGAGATCGGCGAGGTTTCCCAGCACGGCGACGGCCACGCGGTCAGCACCTGCGTCGCAGCACAGCGATACGGCAGCTTCGTAGTGCGCACGGGCATTGGCGAAATCGGCGGTCAGCATCTTCGATGTACCCAACAGCAGGGAATGCTCGGCGAGCACTTTGGGTCCAGCGCTCTCCAGCAGGGAAGATGCTTCGGCGAGCATGGGCGCCGCCTCGTCGACCCGACCCATGTAGGTCAACTCACCGCCGAGTCGATGGAGCGAAAAACCGAGTCCAAGAGCGTCGTCCGTCTTGCGGTAATGCTCGACGGCGTGCGCGTACGCGGCCGCGGCTTCGAGCGGGACAGCGTTCACGATCCACCCGAGCCAAAACCACAGCCGCGCCAGTTCCCGCTCGGGCGTGCCCGCCTCGACGCAGGAAAGAGCGACGTCGATCCGCTGTCGGCCCTCGTTGCGCAAAGACGTTTCCGACCACAACGCGCCGGATGCGCTTGCCAGCGCAACACCGATTGCCGCGTCGCCCGCGGCGCTGAACGCCCAGTCGAGCGCCACTCGAAGGTTATCCAGTTCCGGCACATACATGTTTCGCCAGTCCACATCCGGCTTGTGAAGCCAGTCTTCCGGCGCGGGATCGAAGTAATCGCGGAAATGCTCAGCGTGTCGACGCCGGCAGAGTTCAGACTCTCCGACCGCGTCGAGCTTCTCCATCGCATACGCACGGGTCGTCTCGAGGAGCCGATAGCGGGCGCCAGGCGCGCTCGTGTCGGCGACGACAAGCGAGCGCGCGACGAGCTGCGACAGCAGTTCGATCACCTCTAACTCGTCAATCGTCGCATCGGCGACAAGGGCGGCGGCCGCGTCGACGGTGAAGCCGCCAGGGAAAACCGCCAGCCTGCGCAATGCCGCGCGCTCGTCCTCGGTCAGCAGATCGTAGCTCCAATCAAGCGTTGCGCGCAGTGTTTGCTGGTGGGGAAGCGCGGTGCGCGATCCACCGGTGAGCAACCTGAAGCGATCGCCGAGGCGAGCGTTGATCTGCTCGATGGATAATGAGCGAGCCCGCGCAGCGGCCAGTTCCAGCGCCAGTGGAATGCCGTCGAGGTGAATGCACAACTCGGCTACCGCGGGAGCCCTTGCAGCGGTCAAGACGAAGTCCGGCAGCTGTCGCTGGATGCGCTCTACAACAAGCTGAACCGCTTCGGACGAACGCAAAGTCTCGACCTTTTTGTCATCTTCAGGCAACGACAGCGACTGCAACGGATAGGCCTGCTCGCCCACAATGCGCAGCGGCTCGCGACTGGTGGCGAGAAACGTCGCGTTGGGACAGCCGCGGAGCAAGTCGCTGACGAGCTGCGCGCACGCTTCCAGCAGGTGCTCGCAATTGTCCAGGACCAGCAATGCCTGGCGCGACTTGAGATGAGCCCGCACCGACTCCGCCATTGGCTGGCCGCTTCTTTCCTGGATGCCGAGCGCTTGCGCGATCGAGGTCGCCACGAGCACGCCGTCGCGAATCGCGCCGAGCTCCGCCAGCCAGACGCCGTCGCGGTAGGCGTCGGCGACCTCGGCCGCGGCCTGCAGCGCGAGTCGGGTCTTACCGATTCCGCCGATGCCGACGACCGTTACCAAGCGGTTGTTGGGCAGAAGTCGTTTGAGCTGCACCAGCTCGCGCTCGCGGCCGATGAACGAGGTCAGCGCTTCGGGCAGATTCGACCGCCTGCTGCCCGGGCCGGCGTTCCGCTCGTCCGGCAGCTCGCGGATGGGCCCGACGAACCGATAGCCGCGCCGGGGAAGCGTTTCGATCCAGCCGTTGCCTCCGGACGCGTCCCCAAGGACACGCCGGATCGCGGCCACCTGCACGGCCAGATTGTTCTCCTCGACCACAACGCCAGGCCATGCGGCGTCGATCAGCTTGGCCTTGGAGACGTACTCGCTTGCGTGCTCGACCAGCGTGCCCAGTACGGCCACAGCCCGGGGACCCAGGGGCGTCGGAGTTCCATCCCGTGTGAGCAGGGCGGCGTCGGCATCGAGCCTGAACGGCCCGAGTTCAAAGATCCTGGTCACACAAGAGTCCCGTCGGACAAGACAGGTTTTATAGATTTTTCACGACTCTTTCAAGACTTACCCGGACCGTCGATCGACGATCCGCATCGTGCCCCAGGCATTGCAAGGAGGCCCCGATGGAAATCTGTAAGCGCCCTCGCTTCAATCGACGGATCGTCGCCTTCGTGTTGTTCCTCTTGCTCGCGTTGAGCTATCTCGCGCTCACACTGATCGTCGTTCCCGATCCTAATCAAACTCATCCCACGGAGGTACATCATGAACGTCAAGCATAGATCGATCGGGTCCGATAGCTCCACCGGTAAAGCCAAGGCACTGCTGGTCGCAGTTGTGCTGACTGCGGCGATGTTGGGCGCCGGCACAGCCGAGGCGGACAACACAAAGCCAGAGCCGACACCGACCGAATCACTGACGATCAATTTCCAGAAAATCAACATCGAATACAAGGACCAGACGTCCGGACCGTCGATCGTGCTGCAAGGCGTCTTGCACCTCGTGAGCCAGCGCGTTGCTCTCGCAGGACGGCACGCCGGCCGGATTCACGCTGCACGGGAATCTGGCGGACGCCTCCGCCGTAAGCGCCGACGGTTCCCAGTCCTACGTCGCCGTCGGCGCCGACGGCATGCCCGCCGAATGCGATCCGTCGGCGCCGTGCGCGCCGCCGTTCTGGACGCTGACGTTCCGGCTGGTGCCGATGGGGTCGAGCCACGGATCGAGTCTTTACTTCGATCTGACGGTGATCCCGCAGTACGACGCGAACGGGACGCTACTGAGCGCCTGCCTGGTCGGCCAGGACGGCTGCGAGCCGCCCGACCAACTCGAGTGATTCCACGGAGACTGGAAATGCGCAAATTCACGCTTGCATTGTTTTGCCTGATGGCGCCTGCCGCATTCGCATCGATCCCCGATGCGAGCGGCGTCATCCACGGCTGCTACAACAGCACCAACGGCACCCAGCGGATCATCGACACGGCGGTCGCACCCTGCAAGATCGGCGAGACGCCGATCCAGTGGAATCAGACGGGACCACAAGGACCCCAAGGACCCGCCGGACCGCAAGGGCCGCAGGGTCCGCAAGGAGCTCAAGGTGCGCAGGGACCGCAGGGAATTCAGGGTCTGCAAGGTCCGAAAGGCGATACCGGCCCGGCAGGATCGAGTCGCGTCTACTGGGCGTCCAACTCGCACGAAGTCGAACAAGAAGACGAGCTGATTTACCACCCGATCGTCGGATTGAGCGGGCTGCCGGCCGGGTGGTACGTCTTCGCCACGACGATACAAAGCGCCATCCTTGACGGGCAAGGCATCGTCCACGACGGCGACACGGCGGATCTGCAGTGCGTCACCCAATTGAATGGTGGGGACATCCAGATCGGCAATGTGGATACCATCCGCGTGTTCGTTCCGCAAGTCTCGAACCTGAGCGACACGTACGTCCTCGACCTCCCCGAGAACTCGTCGGTGATCATTGGCTGCCGCGTCTATTCCGGCGGCAGCAAGGCGCTCGCCGTCGGGCATATGACCGCATTTCCCGTGGGCCAAGTCAACTGAGGCAACGCTCGCTTGCCGTTCCCACGCGCTCCGACTTACGCCCAAGGAGAAACACCATGTCGAAATCGATGAAACCGTTGCGGATACTGCTCACGGGTTTCCTGTGCATCGCACTGTCGATCCTGCCGGTTCCCAAGGCTTCGGCTGTGTCGGTTGAATACGCGGTTATGTTAGCGCTCATCATAGTGGCGACGATTGACCTCGCGGAGTCCCATCTTCCCCAAGGGTCGCAGGTCGTCATCAACCAACTCCAGACGGCCGTCGAAGGCGCCCAAGCGGCGAATATGGTCGGTAACCGCGTCGCGGAGCTCAGCCGCCTGAGCAAGGCGATCGGCGCAACTGAAGCGCTGATGGGGATGACGTCCGACTGCGACGAATGCGGCGATCTCAGAAACGTGCTTCAGCAGATCATCGGGCACGCGGCGCTTCAGAAGACCAGCGTCGTCGGCGCATCCGGCACCTGCCAGCCCAACGGGATCATCGGGCCGAACGAGCAATGCGATCCGCTGGCGATCCAGACCGGCTGTCCGGTGAACACCATTGAACCCACGTACTGCAGCGACGAGTGCCGGTGTGAGTTAGCTCCAACTCCTTAGCACCTCGCGCTCGTTTTCGATTCTTTGTCGCCGATCTCGGCTATATCAATGGAGGCGCACGATGACTTACCAAACCGCAGTTCGTCCGCGCGGATTCGCCCTTATCGCACTGCTGACCACGGTCGCGATTATCGCGATCCTGATCGGCCTGTTGGTTCCGGCCGTGCAGAAGCTGGAAGACTCGGCCGAGGCGGCAAACCAGTTTCCTGAGCTGCAGGCGGTTGCAACGGACGTTATGATCCACGTCCGCAAAGCCGGGAGAGACTCACCCCCCGGCTCGGTTTACCTCGCGCTCGGTGACGCTCAGGATCTCGTCTCGATCGTGCAGGACGAGCAGCAGCTGCCGGATGTGGAGACCATCGCACCGGTCCTCGAAAGCCTGCAAACCGCTGAATCCGATCTGCAGCAGGACCTCGACGCGCTGAAGAATCCGGCGCCGTTGCAGACGCCGGGCGCGCTCGACGCCTACCTCAATCTGAAGCACGATCTGCAGGATGTCGCCGACAAGGTCCACCACGCCGACATTGAGGTTACGAAGCTGATGGACAAGGCAACATCGCTGTAGCCATGACCGATGACCGGCCCGTCCCGGCGATCCAGGGTCAGATCCTGCGCCTGACCCGGCGGCGTGAAGCGGCGATCTATCTGCGCTACGGCCAGCTCTGGGTCGCCGACTTCATCGATGGGTGCGGCGAGCTGATCGACCCGGTGACGTGGATCCGCTTCAATTGCGGGTCATGGGCCGCGCCTCACGCGCGCAGGCGGATGGCGATCGAGTCGGCTGTGCCGCTTTATGAGCAGCTGGAGAGGCGGATCGAGGAGTTGCATCGGTTGGGGGTGGTGGAAGTCGATCCCTAGGCGAGACCACGGCGAGACGCAGCGCTTGGGGGCGCCTAGCTAGTAACTCAGCCGGCTCGGACACGGTTGCCGGCGCATCCGGCGACCAGGAATCCTGACGTGGCGCGTGATGTTCCGCATACGCGTCGAGCAGCCGGCGGATCATGCGCTGATACTGGGTATGATGCTTCGCCGCTTCCTGCTTGAAGAACTCAACGCTGCGTTTGCTCAATGCCAGCGTCACCTTGATGCCTTCTTCGCGAAACACGAGATCCTCGGGCGCCGGCAGGAAATCCGGCACCACTCGGAGCTTGCCCAACGGTTCATTGGTATATTTGATTTTCGTGCTCATAGATTCGTTTGCCTCTTCGCGCCGTCGTATCGGATAACTCAGAACGATACATACGCGGCCGTGAGGAGATCTCCGATAGCTGAAGTGAAGCCACTCGGCTTCGCATGCGTCAGATCCACGGCTACGGCATGATCCGCGAGGCCAGGTGACCTGACGAACAAGCCGGCACGCGAACATCGGTGGGCCGCCCCGTTGTTCGGGAATAAAGATTCTGAGCTTGTTGCACTAGCCCAATATCGGCCGAACGGCCGACTCGAGTGCTGGGAAAGTGCCTGGCTGGGATCCCAGGAATGCCTGGGCGTCAACCCGGGACCGCCGTCAATTACGGCAGCGCCATCTTTTTCTCCGCCATCACCTCGCGCAACCGATCCGGATAGTCGCTGATGATGCCGTCGACACCCAGGTCGATCAGGCTTCGCATGTCGCCGCGCTCGTTGACCGTCCACGGCAGGACCTTGAGCCCGAGCGCGTGCGCTTCGGCGAGATCCTTGGGCGTCAGATTGCGCCAGAACATCGACCAGGTGCCGCAGCCCGCGGCCTTGACCAGCGCCGGGCAGCGACCCGCCATGGTCGCGCAGCGCGAATCCCGCGTGCCACGGCGAAGGCCCGCCGTCGGGCGCTTGCTGCACCGTATTGTCGTTCGCCGTCTGAATCGTCAGGCACGAGGTCTCGATCTCGGGCGCGAGACGTTTCATTTCGACCAGCGTGCGCCAATCGAACGATTGCAAGGTCACGCGATCGGCGACGTTCGCCTCGCGGACCACGGCGAGGACCAGCCTGGCGAACGTCGCGGGGTCGGGCGTGTTCGCGCCGCTGGTCGGCGTGATCTTGGTCTCGATGTTGAATCGCACCGGCTTGCCGCTCGCCTTGGCCAGATCGAACAACTCGGAGAGCTTGGGAAAGCGCTCGCCGTCGGCCGCCCGCTGATCCGGGAACGATCGCGCGTACTGGCTCATCGGATTGATGCGCCCGATGTCGTAGCGCCGCAGCTCGGCGAAGGTCAGCGTGCGGATCTGCGGCCCGGGCGCCGGCGAGCCAGTGTCCGTCGGGATCGCGCACCAGGTCGGGACTCAGGAACGGATTGTGCGAGATCACGACGACGTCGTCCTTGGTCACGCCCATGTCGGTCTCGATCGTCGTCACGCCGATGTCCAGCGCGCGGCGAAACGCCGCGAGCGTGTTCTCGGGAGCCAGGCCGCGCGTGCCGCGGTGGCCTTCGAGGTCGAAGGCGACGGATGGGGCAGCGAGTAGCATCAAGAGAAAAAGCGGGAGTACCTTCTGCATATAGGGAAGTATCCTATGACAAACGAGCCTTAGCGTGAACGAAAGCGCACCATTCCCGGACTAATGTCCTTTAGCGAAGGAACGACCTGTGACACTGCTCGCGAAACCGAAAGTGTTGACTTTGCTGTTTGCTTCGACGTTCGCCTTCGCGGCGCCAAGCGCCCACGCCATCGACCTCGTCGTGCACGCATCAACGGTCACAAAGGCCCTGAAGGCGCAGGTCTTCAAGGACAAGGGCCGCTATTACCTGCAGAAGCCTGACCGTTGCAGTGATCCGTATCTGGAGAATCCTACCGTATCGTTCAAGGAGGGCCGCGTTTATGTCGGAGCGCGTTTTGCCGGACGGATCGGCGCACTGATCGGGGGCGTTTGCCAATCGGCAACAGAACCCAGCGCGATCATGCTCTCGGCCCGGCCTGTCCTGCGCGCGCAGCAAGCTGCGCTGGAAGACGTTCGCCTGGAAGCCGCGGACAAGCCGATGGTGGCCGCGGCATTGCAAAACCTGATCGGCGCCAATGCGCTCTCACGGCTGCACATCGACGTCCTCGAAGCGGTTCGGGCCCTGACTGCCCCGGACAGGACAGCCCCCTTCACGATCGCCGTGCGCGGGCTGCAATTGAGCAACCTTGTCGTGCAGAACGAAGAGCTTCACGTCACGGTGAACGGTGCCGTTGAAATCCGCTAAAAAAATCGGGGCAGACTAGATTTTCACGGGGATGATGGAAGTCCTCTCGACCGTTACCCCTGCCGATCACCTAAAAACAATTGCACTGGTTGGGAACTTCGGAGAATCTCGATTGGTCGCGCAAGCTGCACTTTTCGCGCGTCGCGAGGCCCGTCCAAGACCGGGGCGCCGAAGCGTAGCTGCCCGAAAAGCCTCCGGTCTAGCGCCGGAGTACCACATCGCTGTGGTACTCAAGATAGTCAGCCTGTTCGCTTGAAAAAGTACCGACATTTTGGTCGGGATCGACTGACCATCGTTCCAGAATATTCGGCGCGAGGGTCGGAGAAACAAGGATGCGACCGACCGACGTGAAGCTAATCAAGCCTCGATCAAACAGGTGATCGATGTGCGGAGCAAGCAGTAGTCCGTTGTTTCCATCAAGCCTTTCTATATCCGAAGAAGTACGCCACGGCTTAATGTGACTCGCTGTCAGGTGCTCTGGTCGTTCCACTTTTGTGATGCGGCAGCATTTTTCGACCAGCTCAACTCTTGATTTGAAGAGGCCTTGTCCGACCCGGGCTTTAGCAAGTTGCAGTTTCTCGGTTGCACGCTATGTCGGTTCGATATTCTAGGTCGGCCTCTGCAAATGATTGGGCGATCTCATACTTTGCGATTATCTCCAGAGCATCAATTAATATCTGCCCTTCTCGTCCGAGCAATACCAAGAGTTGGTGTGCCATCGGAGGCGGTATTTCGGCAAGATAAACGTGCTGCCCACCTTCGCCAGTTGATCGAAGCGGCGAATACTTCGCCGGGAGTGTTGGTTCCAGCACCGCCATGTGTTCACGCGGTCTTAGTGGAGAAGCAAGTTCACGAAACTGCATTCGACAAACCACCCTTCGTCGCTCCAGTATGCCCCCGCTCGGCCGAACGCGGTGGGCTTGGGTACTGATGCGGCCGTACTGGTTGCGACTCCAATTGCTTTGATGTAAGTGTCGTAGTACGAAAATACAACGTCACCTGGTTGAATCCGAGTCATATTCTCGTAAAACTGATTTCGTGCCCCGTCGGCGCGAAATTTTGGTGACCATAGGTAACCACCGCGCACTTCATGCGCGTAGGTTTGATTCTGATTGACCCACCAATAGTTCGCCACGGTGCGAAGATTGCGCGACGTTTCGGCCCTCTTGCGCAGGTTGCCAATGGTACCAATTCACGAAGCGAAGGCCGGCGCGATCAGGGCCTCTGTGCCCGACCTCCTATAATCTTGCATGCCGTCCGCAGCCCCGCGCCGCCGGCGTCCCCTCATGACCTGGCTTCTCCTCATCGCCGCCCTCGTCCTCGGCGTGCCCGCCTGGGCGTGGTTCACGCAGGAGAGCCTGCTCTTCTTTCCGCAGCCGGTCGCCTCCACGGCGCACCTGCCGGCGCGCGCTTCGCCGCTGGAGGTCGTCGCCGCCGACGGCACGCATCTTCGCGGCTGGATCGTCAAGGGCACGGCCGCGCCGGCGCCGACCGTCATCTATTTCGGAGGCAACGCCGAGGAAGTCTCGTGGACGATCTCCGACGCGCGCTGGCCGCGCGATTGGACGATCGTCGGCGTCAACTATCGCGGCTACGGCACGAGCGAGGGCAAGCCCGGCGAGCCCGAGCTCACCGCCGACGCGCTGGCGATCTACGATGCGGTAACCAAGCGCGATGACGTCGATCCGCGTCGCATCGTCGTGTTCGGACGCAGCCTCGGCACCGCCATCGCGACACATCTTGCCGCGGAGCGTCCGGTCGCCGGCGCGATTCTCGTCTCGCCGTACGACAGCATGACGGCGATCGGCAAGCTGCACTATCCGTGGCTGCCGGTGTCGCTGCTGCTGCGCCACCGCTTCGACGCGGTTCCCGACGCGAAGCGCAACGCGATGCCGATGCTGGCGATCGTCGGCGGGTCCGATTCGATCATTCCGGCCGAGCGCTCGCGCGCGCTGTTCGACGCCTGGGCCGGACCGAAGACCTGGCAGGTCGTGCCGCGCGCCGGCCACAACGATCTCGGCAACGACGCGGCCTTCTGGGAGGGCGTCGCGGGGTTTCTGGCGGAGAGGTAGCTGCCGGTACGGCAGTGCAACAATACGCTACGGTAGCGTTGCGTTATGTGACCGAACGTGCTAGCGTGGGTCCGATCGGATGCGGCCTGTCCGCGCCACCAGGAGGAGCAAGACATGGGCAAGACCAAAGTTGTTGCGCTCGGCACTCTCGTTGGCGTTGCTCTCACTCTCGCGCCGCTGTCGTCCGCCTTTGCCGACACTCGATTCGACCGGCATTGGGGTCACGGCGGCAATTGGGGCGGCGGCCACGGCAACGCGAGTTACGCGGTTCGCGGCGGCGGCTACGGTGGTCACGGTTGCCACGGCTGCTTATGGCCGTTCGGCTTGGCGGCTGTGGCCGTCGGGACGGTCGCTGCCGCGGTCGTCAACACCGCCGCTGCGGTCGTCACATTGCCGTTCGTCGCTCTCGACGCTGCCGCGAACGCGCCGTACTACGCGTCGCCCGCGGCTTATGGGCCGCCGGTCGCCGGGTACGGCGACGCGACGCCGCCTTCCTATTACAACAACGCGGCGCCTGCCTATTACGCGCCGCCCGCGCGCTACTACAACAGTGCGCCCGCTCCGGTCTACTACGGTCCGCCCGCAGCGCCGGCTTATTACCGCGCTGCCCCTGCCTATTACGCGCCACCCGCGCGCTATTACGCTCAGCCCGCGCAGTATTACGCTCCGCCTGCGCAGTATTACGCTCCGCCTGCGGCTCCGGCGCGCCGTTACGACTACGGACCGCCGCCGGACTACTACAACCAGGCTCCGCCTGCTCCAGGCTACTACGACAATCGGCGCTGATCGCGTCGGCGGATGAGGCGATCGGCCGGCGGCGGTTCGACACCGCGAGCTCGAACCAGGAAGGCGGCGTCCGCTGCGCCTGCCGCCGCACTTGCCACGCCTGCGCGGCCGCGGAGGTCGCCCTTCGCGGCAGCAGGCGGCACAGCTCGGCGAGCGGATTCTCGACGCTGCCACGCATCTGTTCCTGTCGCACGGCTACGGCGCCACGAGCATCGAAGCGGTCGCGCGACGCGCCCGAATTTCCAAGCGCACGTTCTACCATCGCTTCCCCGATAAGCCCGCGCTTTTCGTCGCCGTCGTCCATCGCATCATCGAAGGCCTGCGTCCGCCCGCCGATATCCCGCTGCTCGAAGGCGACCTGCATGAGATCCTGCGGCGGCTGGCCAGGAATCATCCTGCGCGCAGCGCTGTCGCCACAGGCGATCGCTCTGAATCGAATGATCGTCGCGGAATCGGGACGATTTCCGCGACTGGCCGCGGTCACGACCGGCGCCACCGAGGAGGCGATCCGGCTCATCGCCGGCATTCTCGAGGGTGAAATCCGCGCCAAAAGGCTCGCATTGGCCAACCCGACGTTCGCGGCTCAGCAGTTTCTCTACATGATCATCGCGCTGCCGCAGCGCCGGGCCATGGGCTTCGGCGCGCCGATGGCCTCCGCCGAGATCGATGCCTGGGCGGGCGACGTCGTGAATCTGTTCCTGAATGGCTGTCGCGGCTGGCGAGCGCGCGGCGCGCTGATCGGCATCGATCGAGCATCTGCGCCGAAGGTCATCGAGGCACAGCGCGCGATGGAAACCGGCCACAGCCGGGGCAGCGTGGCGGGGTTTCTGGCGGAGCGGTAGACTAAACGGACGCCTTGTTCGAGAGCGAAGGAGATCGCGATGGCAAACGTTCCGCAATGGCAGGCCGACGGCGACTGGTTCGACGTCTGCAAGTGCGATATTCCCTGTCCGTGCGAATTCGCGCAGCCGCCGACCGGCGGCGAGTGCGAGGGCATCCTGGCCTGGCACGTGCGCAAGGGCGCTACGGCGACGTGCCGATCGACGGGCTGAACGTCGTGGCGCTCGGCCAGTTCGAAGGCAATATCTGGGCGGGCGCCAAGGCGACGATGGGCATCATCCTCGACGAGCGCGCCAACCCGAAGCAGCGCGAGGCACTGCAGATGATCTTCGGCGGCCAGGCCGGCGGATGGCCGGGTCAGTTCGCGCAAAACATCGCCGAAGTGCGCGGCATCGAGTTCGCGCGCATCGAGGTCGACATCGCCGGCGACCTCGCGAGATGGAGCGCATCGGTTCCCGGACGGGTGGAAGCGACGGCCGAAGCGCTGACCGGCCCGACGACGCCGGCGGGCAAGCGCGTGCAGACGATCAACCCGCCCGGCTCGGAGGTCGGCCCCGGCGGCGTGGCGACCTGGGGCACCGCCACCACGGACCGGGTCGACATGTTCGGCTTCAAGTGGAGCCGCAGCGGCAAATCGAGCAAGCACATCCCGTTCAGCTGGCGCGGCCCGGATTGACCGATGCAGGTTGCGGGCGCGTCACCCGAACGAGACTCGCCGCGCGCGGCGTTCGCGCTGCTGTCGTGGCGGGTCAACCTGGCCGTCGTCGTCGCGCTGTTCGCGCTGTCCGCGCTCGCGTGGCGAAGCACGATCCAGGACGCCGTCTCGATGCGCGGGATGGTGATGGGACTCGGGCAGATCGGCTGGCTGGCGCAGGGCGACATGAGCGCCGGCGTCTTTCTCGCGATGTGGGTCACGATGATGGTGGCGATGATGCTGCCGGCCGTCGCGCCGATGGTGCTTGCGCATCTCGGCGTCACGCGCCGGCGCGGCCACGGCATCGTTCCCACGCTGGTGTTCATCGCCGGCTACCTGCTGGTGTGGTCGGCGATCGGCGCGGTGCCGCTCTTCGTTTACAAGGCCTTCGCGCCGTTGAGCGAAGATCCGGCGCTGCTGCGCTGGCTGCCCGCGCTGGCCGGCACGATTCTGATCATCGCCGGCGCGTATCAATTCAGCGCATGGAAGCGGATCTGCCTCGACCATTGCCAGAGTCCCTTCGCCTTTCTTGCGTCGCACGACTTCGACGGCGGCTCGGTCAGCGCGCTGCGCGCCGGGACTGGTCCACGGCGCGCTCTGCCTCGGCTGCTGCTGGGCGATCATGACCGTGCTGCTGCTGGTCGGCCTGATGAACCTGTTGTGGATGGCCGGCATCTTCGCGCTCATCTTCATCGAGAAGCATTGGAAGCACGGACTGGTCGTGGCGAAGATCGCCGGCGTCGCGCTGATGGTGCTGGGCGCGGCGGTAATTGCTTATCCGTCCCTCCTTCCCTCGATCTCGTTATAGTCACGCCATGCGCGCGCTTCGATTCCACAGCTACGGTCCGCCGGACGTTCTCCGCATCGACGAGGTTCCGGAGCCCTCGCCCGCCGCGAGCCAGGTCAAGGTTCGCGTGCAGGCGGTCGGCCTCAATCCGATCGACTGGAAGATCCGCGCCGGCCATCTGCGCCTGCTTCCGGTCTTCCGGTCGCCGCCGCGCGGGGTGGGCACCGATTTCGCCGGCGAGATCGTCGCCATCGGCGCGGGGCCGAACGCGCGGCGGGTGGGCGAGCGCGTCTTCGGCTCGCTGCAGCCGTCCGGACGCGAAGGCGCGCTTGCCGACTTTCTCGTCGTGTCCGACGAGCGCGTGCTGCCGATTCCGGACGATCTCGACGCCGCGCAGGCGGCCGCGCTGCCGGTCGCCGGAGGCTCCGCGCTGCAGGCGCTGACCGACGAGGCGCACGTGGGCCCGGGCCAGCGCGTGCTGATCACCGGCGCGGCCGGCGGCGTCGGACACTTCGCCGTGCAGATCGCCAAGCACCTGGGCGCGTACGTCGTCGGCGTGTGCAGCGAGGCGAATGCCGCGTTCGTGCGCGAGCTCGGCGCCGACGAGGTCGTCGACTACGCCCGCGACGACTACACGCGGCGCAGCGACCGCTTCGACGTCGTCTTCGACGCCGCGAGCGCGTCGAGCTTCGCGGCCGCGAGCCCCGTGCTCGCCGCGTCGGGCGTCTATATCAGCACCGCCGGCACCACGACCGCGGCTCTCGGCGCCGTCGCCGCCGCGGTGATGGCGCGCCTCACCTCGCGCCAGCGCGCGATCCCGCTGCTGCTGCGCAACGACGCCCGCATCTGGCAGCGGCTGCTGCAGCTGGTGCGGCAAAAGGCGATCAAGGCGCACATCGAGCGCACGGTGTCGCTGGAAGAAGTCGCCGACGCCCAGCGCGCGATGGAAACCGGCCACGGCCGGGGCAAGATCGTCGTCCGGCTGAGCTAGTCCCGTCCTCGCAGTCCGCTTGACACGGTGGTGGCTCGGGTTGACGACAGCTCGGTCAGGCAGCTTCGCATGTATTTCGATCATCTGGAGCGCGAGGCGGCCAACAAGCCGTCGCGCGCCAAACCGCCGCGCAAGCGGCCTATTTCACGAGGGGCAAAATGATGTCGACGAAATCGGGCGTAATCGCTGGCAGGCTGCTGCTCGTCTGCGCCGGCCGGCGCGGTCGCGCCGCCGCGCCGATCGAGCCGCTGCAACCGATGGCCTTCCTCGCCGGCCATTGCTGGAAAGGCGATTTCGGCGCCGGCAAGCAGAGCGACGAGCATTGCTTCACCTGGCTCTACGACGGCAAGGCGCTGCGCGATACGCACACGGTGCGCACGCCGGGCAGGCCGGATTACGTCGGCGAGACGACCTACTACTGGGATTCGGCCGCCAAGCGCGTCGAGTACATCTACATCGAGAACCTCGGCGGCGTGAGCCGCGGCAGCATGCAGAGCACGCCCGAGGCGCTGGTCTTTCCGGCCACGCAGTACGTCGCCGACGGCCAGTCGATGACCTACCGCGTGCGCTGGACCCGGTTGAGCGACACGTCGTACGAAGCGTGGAGCGAGATGCAGGGCAAGGACGGCTGGACGACGATGTTCAAGCTGACGATGAAGCGGTCGTCGTAATATCCGACGAAAGGTCTGCCGCACACGAAGCGGCCGGACTCCTGATTCGCGCCGCAACGGCATATACTTTTCCGTTCCCGGGGCGTTCCGCCCACTTCCAGGGGCGCATGACGTGGAACCCGATCTGACCGCGCTCTTTGCCGCCGCGGAAAAAGGCGATGCGGCCGCGCGCGAGCAGCTCTTCCAGCGGCTCTACGCCGAGCTGCATCGGCTGGCGCGACGCGAGCTCTGGAAGAGCGGCGCCGCGGTTTCGATGGGCGCGACGACGCTGCTGCACGAGGCGTTCATCAACATGTCGGAGCGCGACGCGATCGCCTTTCCCGATCGCGCCCGCTTCATGGCCTACGCCGCGCGGGCGATGCGCGGCCTCATCATCGACCATGCGCGCAGCCGCCATGCGCAGAAGCGCGGCGGCCAGTTCGAGATCACCACGCTCGACACCAATATCTGCCGACGAGACGGCGGACCAGATCGATCTTCCGCAGGTCGGCGACGCGCTCGACGAGCTCGCCAAGCTCGAGCCCGATCTGGCGCAGGTCGTGGACCTCAAGTTCTTCTGCGGCTTTTCCTTCGCGGAGATCGCGGCGATGCGCGGGGTGTCGGAGCGCACCGTGCAGCGCGACTGGGAGAAGGCGCGAATCTATCTGCACCAGAGCCTGCGCGAGGATTCGAAGTGAATCGGGATCGGAGCCGTGTCGGATTTCGCCGCCGAATTCCGATATAGAGGTATTTGAAGCCGAGGATGCCGACGTGACCATCGATCACGCGCGCTGGCAGCGGCTGAGCCCGCTGCTCGATCAGGCTCTCGACCTCGCGGCCGAGGAGCGCGGCCAGTGGCTCGAACGGCTGCGCGCGCGACGACCCGGAGCTCGCCGCCGAGGTCGAGGCGCTGCTCGACGAAGCGCGCGCGGTCGGCGACGAGCGCTTCCTCGAGCACACGCCGGAAGGCCCGCAGCGCGCGACGCTGGCCGGCCAGACGCTCGGCGCGTACACGCTCGAAGCGCCGCTGGGACACGGCGGGATGGGCAGCGTCTGGCTCGCCCGCCGCAGCGACGGCCGCTACGAGGGCAAGGTCGCGATCAAGTTCCTCAACGCCGCGCTGGTCGGCCGCGCCGGCGAGGAGCGCTTCCGGCGCGAAGGCAGCATTCTCGCGCGGCTCACCCATCCCAACATCGCGCGGCTGATCGACGCCGGCGTCTCCGCCACCGGCCAGCCGTACCTGGTGCTCGAGCTGGTCGACGGCAAGCGCATCGACCAGTATTGCGACGACGAGCGCTTCGACGTCGCGGCGCGGCTGAGACTCTTTCTCGACGTGCTCGGCGCCGTCGCGCACGCGCACGCCAACCTCATCGTGCATCGCGACCTGAAGCCGTCGAACGTGCTGGTGACCAACGACGGAACGGTGAAGCTTCTCGATTTCGGCATCGCCAAGCTGCTCGAGGACGAGCTGCACCCGGGCGAGGCCACCGAGCTCACGCGCGAAGCGGGACGCGCGATGACGCCCGAGTACGCCGCGCCCGAGCAGCTGCTGGGCTTGCCGGTCACGACCGCGACCGACGTCTACGCGCTCGGCGTGCTGCTCTACGTGCTGCTCGGCGGCCAGCATCCGGCCGGCGGCGAGCACGCGCTCGTCGGCGGAGCTGGTCAAGGCGATCGTCGAGACTTCGCCGGCCCGGCTCTCGGAAGCCGTCACGTCGGCGAAGACGCTCGACGGGCAGGCGCTGCAGGACAACGCGGCAAAGCGCGCGGCCACGCCGGAGCGTCTCGCCCACGTCCTGCGCGGCGATCTCGACAACATCGTCGGCAAGGCGCTGAAGAAGAATCCGGCCGAGCGCTACGCGTCGGTGACCGCGTTCGCCGACGACATCCGGCGCTATCTCGATCACGAACCGGTCAGCGCGCGCGCCGATTCGCTCGCCTACCGCGCGACCAAGTTCGTGCGCCGGAACCGGATCCCGGTCGCGCTCGCTTCGCTCGCGGTGCTGGCGCTGCTGGCCGGCCTCGCGGGGACGATCACCCAGGCGCGAGCGCGCCACGCGCCAGGCGCGGGTCGCCGAAGACGAGCGCAGCCGCGCCGACGACCAGGCGCGCGTCGCGACCGAGCAGCGCGACTTCGCACTGCGCGAGTTGTCGCGCGCCGCGTCGGTCAACGAGTTCAATCAGTTCCTGCTCTCCGATGCCGCGCCGTCGGGCAAGCCGTTCACGGCCGGCGAGCTTCTCGCGCGCGCCGAAGCCATCGTCCAGCGCCAGCACGCGGGCGCCGACGCGAATCGCACCGACATGCTGGTGTCGATCGGCCACCAGTACCGAGTGATGGACCACGACAACGACGCCGCTGCGACTGCTCACCCAGGCCTACGACATCGCGCGCACGCAGGCCGACCCGGTGACGCATGCGCGCGCCGCCTGCAACCTGGCTTCCGCCATCAGCCAGTGGCAGCGACGGCGAGCGCGCCGAGGCGCTGTTTCGCGAGGCGATGTCGCTGCTGCCCGATGAGCCGGAATATGCGCTCGATCGGATCCAGTGTCTTGCCGAGGGCAGCATCGTGGCGCGCAACGAATTACCACACCGACGAGGGTCTCGATCCGCGCGCAGCAGGCGCAGGCGCTTTTGCCGCAGCTTCGCTATCGGTCCGCTGCGCTGGACCTTAGCGTGCTCATGGACCTGGCCGAGTCGTACCGCGTGGCCGGCCAGTACGGCCCGGCGATCGCGACGTTCGAGCAGGCGTATGCGCGCACGATCGAGCTCGGCCGCGAGAACACCGAGAACGCGGGCACGCTGTACAACAACTGGGCCGTGACGCTCGGCCTCACCGGCCAGACGCTGCAGGCCGAGGCCTTGTTCCGGCGCGCGATGCGCATCAGCAGCGCCGACGGCACGAACAAGAACGTCTCGCCGATGGAGCTCAGCAACCTGGCGGCCACGCTGATCGAGCTCGGGCGCATCGACGAGGCGCAGCGCTATGCGGACCAGGCCTACGAGCGGGCGCGCGCCGATGGCGACGAGGTCATCGCCCGCTATGCGCTCGGCGCGCGCGGGCGCGGGTCTTCCGCGTGCGCGGCCAGTACGCGCAGGGCATGCAGGCGCTGAGCGAGCTCGAGCAGCAGTTCCGCCGCGTCTACCCGCCGGAATGCGCCTGCTTCGGAACGATCGCGTCCGAGCGCGGGCTCCTCGCCGCGGCGCACGGCGACGGCGATCGCGCGATGGCCGAGATGGACAAGGCGGTCGCGATCGCCGAAGGCGACAAGACACGGCCCGACGTCTTGCCGCGCATTCTCGTTCGCCGCGCCGAGGTCGAGCTTGCGCTCGGCCGACCCGCTGCCGCCCGGGCCGACGCCGAGCGGTCGATTCGCGCTGAACGTCGACGTCACGGCACCGGATGCGCACTCGGCCAACCTCGGCCTCGCGTATCTGGCCGAGGGTCGCGCCCTGCTCGCCTCCGGCCCGTCGCCGGACGCCGCGCAAGCGCTCTCGTCCGCGGTCGAGCATCTCCGGCCCACGCTCGGCGCCGACCATCCGCAGACCCGGCTCGCCGAGCGGCTGGCGGGACAGGCGCGGCGGGCAAGCGCTCCTAGCGCCAGCGCCCGCACCGACTTCCAGCGGCAACCCTTTTCAGCGAGTCATGACTTCGGGGCGCGCTGTCGTGTTTGCGCCTCCGCTTTCCGATCTAAGAAGAACAGGTCCCGAAAAGGGCCAACTTGCACGCCGACCTCAGGGAGATCGCCATGAATCATCGCTTCAGGCTTCGTCCGATCTGGATGCTGCTCGCCGGGTTATCGCTCGTCAGCGCGCCCGGCCTCGCCGGCGATACGACGCTGCCGAACATGCTGCGCTTCCCGAATCCCGACGGGCTTCGCGGCGACTTTCAGCACGACCGGGAACGGTGGACCTGACGGGTCCGTTCTTCCAGAGCCTGGGCACCAACGGCCGCAGCTGCGGCAGCTGTCATCAACCCAGCGACGGCTGGACGATCACGCCTGCGCATCTGCAGCAACGCTTCGACGCCACCGACGGCACCGATCCGGTATTCCGCACGGTCGACGGCGCGAACGCGCCCGAGCTCGACGTGTCGACGGTCGACGCGCGCCGAAGCGCCTACAGCATGCTGCTTTCCAAAGGCCTGATCCGCGTCGGCATCGCCATGCCGACCGGGCCGGCGTGGAGTTCGAGCTGATCGCGGTCGACGATCCGTACGGCCACGCGAGCGCGCAGGACCTGTCGCTGTTCCGCCGTCCGCTGCCGTCGACCAACCTCAAGTTCCTGAGCACCGTGATGTGGGACGGCCGCGAGACGTTCAAGGATCCGGCGTCGCACGACTGCGTGATCGGAACCACCAATTGCTTCGCGACGATTCCGTTCGACCTCGCCGATCAGTCGAACGCCGCCACGCTCGGCCACGCGCAGGGCGCGATTCCGCTGAGCGACGAGCAGCGCCAGGCGATCGTCGCGTTCGAAAGCACGCTGTTCACGGCGCAGGTATTCGACGTCAACGCCGGAGAGCTCAATGCGAGTCGGGCTTTCGGCGGTCCGGACTATTTGTCGGCGCAGGACTCGTATTTCGGCGTCAACGATGCGATCGCGGGCGACTACCGGACCGGAGCGCCGTTCGACTCGACCGTGTTCCACACCTACGACGCCTGGTACCGCTCCCCGCGAGCGAGCAAAGCGGACGCGCAATAGCCGCGTCGCGGCACGCGATGCCGTCGTCCGCGGACAAGCTATTTTCAACACCCGGTTGATCAACATCACCGACGTCAAGGGCCTGAACGACGATCTCAACGTGAAAGTCATTCCCGGCACGTGCACGACCTGCCACGACACGCCGAACGCGGGCAACCACTCGGTGCCGGCGCCGCTCGACATCGGCCTCGCCGACGCGTCGCGCCGCACGCCCGATCTGCCGCTGTACACGCTGCGCAATCTGCAGACCGGAGAGACGATCCAGACCACCGACCCGGGCACGGGCGCTGCTCACCGGGAAATGGAAGGACATCGGCCGCTTCAAGGGACCGGTCCTGCGCGGGCTCGCGGCGCGGGCGCCGTATTTCCACAACGGCTTTGCAGCGGATCTGGCCGGCGGTGGTCGATTTCTACAACACGCGCTTCACCCTGAACCTGAGCGACCAGGAGAAGAGCGACCTGATCGCCTTCCTGCAGACGCTCTAGCCGCGCCGCGCCGTCGATCCCGGCGGCTCGGAGCCGGCGGGCAGGTCGTGGCCGATCAGCGTCGGCTCGAGGCGCGGCGCGACGCGCGCGTCGGCAGCGGCGTCGTCCTCATTTTCGTCCGCGCGCGCGTGCGCGATCGCCTGGTCGGCGTCGGCCGCGACGTCGACGAGATCGTCGCCGAGGAAGCCGCCGCTCTGGTGCGCCCACAGCCGCGCGTACAGGCCGTCGCGCGCGAGCAGGCTGCGATGATCGCCCTCCTCGACGACGCGCCCGCGGTCGAGCACGATCAGCCGGTCCATCGCCGCGATGGTCGACAGCCGGTGCGCGATCGCGACGACGGTCTTGCCCTCCATCAGCCGGTAGAGGCTCTGCTGGATCGCGGCCTCGACCTCGGAGTCGAGCGCGCTGGTCGCTTCGTCGAGCAGCAGGATCGGCGCGTCCTTCAGCATCACGCGCGCGATCGCGATGCGCTGGCGCTGGCCGCCGGAGAGCTTCACGCCGCGCTCGCCGACATGCGCGTCGTAGCCGCTTGCGTCCCTTCGGATCGGTGAGGCCGCCGACGAATTCGTCGGCTTCGGCGCGCTTGGCCGCGGCGAGCATGTCCTCCTCGGTCGCGTCGGGCCGGCCGTAGACGATGTTCTCGCGCACCGAGCGGTGCAGGAGCGACGTGTCCTGCGTGACCATGCCGATCTGCTCGCGCAGGCTGTTCTGCGTCACCTGCGCGATGTCCTGGCCGTCGATCAGGATGCGCCCGCTCTCGACGTCGTAGAAGCGCAGCAGCAGGTTGACGATCGTCGACTTGCCCGCGCCCGAGCGGCCGACCAGGCCGATCTTCTCGCCGGGGCGGATGTGCAGGTCGAGCTTCTCGATCACGTCGCGCTTTCCGCCGTAGGCGAAGCTCACCTGCTCGAAGCGGATGTCGCCGCGCGCGACGGCGATCGGCTTCGCCTCGGGCGCGTCGACGACCGTGTGCCGGCGCGCGATCGTGTTGATGCCGTCCTGCACGGTGCCGATGTGCTCGAACAGCGTCGCCATCTCCCACATCACCCAGTGCGAGATGCCGTTCAGGCGCAGCGCCATCGCGGTGGCGGCGGCGACCGCGCCGACGCCGACCTGGCCTTGCGTCCACAGCCAGAGCGTGGCGCCGGCGCTGGCGGCGATCAGCGCCATCGACAGCGTGTGGTTGACGATCTCGAAGCCGGTGACCAGCCGCATCTGCGTGTGCACGGTGCTCAGGAATTCCTGCATCGCCGTGCGCGCGAAGAACGCCTCGCGCCGCGCGTGCGAAAAGAGCTTCACCGTCGCGATGTTGGTGTAGGCGTCGGTCATGCGGCCGGTCATCAGCGAGCGCGCGTCGGCCTGCACGCGCGCCACGCGCCCGAGCCGCGGCACGAAGTAGTACAGCGCGAGCGATGTACAGCACGACCCACGCCGAGGAAGGGGATGATCAGGCGCGAGTCGAAATTCCCCAGCACCGCGAGCAGGGTGACGAAGTAGATGACGACGAAGACCAGGAGCTCGGCAGACGATCAGCCAGGTGTCGCGCACGGCGAGCGCGGTCTGCATCACCTTGGTCGGCGATGCGGCCGGCGAACTCGTCCTGGTAGAAGCGTCATGCTCTGCCCGAGCATCAGCCGGTGGAAGTTCCAGCGCAGCAGCATCGGAAAGTTGCCGAACAGCGTCTGCTGCTTGACCATCGACTGCAGCGCGATCAGCACGATGCTGCCGGCGAGCACGCCGGCCAGCAGCAGCAGGCGCCCGCCCTCCTGCGCCCAGAGCTCGCGCCGGCTGCACCTTGCGCGAGCCAGTCGACGATGCTGCCCATCATGCTGAACAGCAGCGCCTCGAACGCGCCGATCACCGCGGTCAGCAGGGTCGTGGCGAGCAGGTACCCGCGCAGTCCCTTCGAGCACGCCCACAGGAACGCGAAAAAGCCGCGCGGCGGCGTGTCGGGCGTCGCCTCGGGATAAGGATCGACCAGGCGTTCGAAAAAGCGGAACACGGTGTCTGTCGTCGCTTGATGGTCCGGCGCGATAGCGCGGCGGACGGGTCGGTGGAATCGGCGGCGCCGGCGCGCGTCGGCCGGGGGCGCGCCGGAAAAGGTGGAATTCTACTATTGCGCCGCGCCAGGCCGCTTGCCGACGAGTCAAGCTGACGAAGCGGCGGTCCTAAGGCGTTTGCGCTGGCTTGCACCGTTCAATCAACTCATGAAAAGGCCGAGCGCGTCCACGCCGCGCGCGACCGCCTAATCCAGACTGCGATGTCCGTTGTTCAATGGGAAAAAGGCTACGGATCGACCAGTGTGCCGACGTGCTGCACGCGCGGCGTTGAACAGCGGCAGCCTGTAACACTTCTTACCCGGCAAGCATGTAACAGCTGCTTACGTTACTCATGCTATCGCGATGGCCACAATGTGATCCGCAGCTTTCGGCACAACGGCCTCGAGCGCTTGTTCACGGCCGGTGCAGCACGTGGGATTCCCGACTGCGCACCATGGCTCGCATCGTCAGGATGTTGGACCGCCTCGATGCCGCAATTCGCGCCCGGAGACATGAACGTTCCCGGCTGGCGGTTCCATCCGCTGCGAAGGCAGGCGGACAGGGGCGTTGGGTCGGTTTCCGTCGTCCGGCAATCTGCGACTTCCATTCGCCTTCGACGGCGAAAACGCAATTGACATCGACCTGGAGGATTACCACTGATGAAGACGCTGCGTGATCGCCGCCGTCAGCCGACGCATCCCGGCGCCATCCTGCGTGAAGACGTCCTGCCGGCGCTGCGAATGTCGCAGGTCGAGCTAGCCGAGCGCCTCGGCGTTTCGCGAGTGACGGTAAATACGCTGCTGCAGGAGAAGCGCGATCTCTCGGTCGAGCTTGCCGCGCGTATCGCGAAGCTACTCGGGCATTCGCCCGAAAGCTGGCTGCGGATGCAGGAAGCGTTGGACCTTTGGCGGCTGCCCAGGATCCGTCGCGCCTGGCGGATGTCGAGCCGCTGCCGCCGGACCGCATCGCGGCCTGACGCTCGCTTCACCGCTGCACAGCCGCCCTGGCGGCAAGCAGCTCCCGTATTTCGTCGGCGCCGAAGCCGAATTCGCCCAACACCTCGGACGTGTGCTGGCCGAGCATCGGCGCCGGCCGGCCGACATGCGACGGCGTCGCCGAGAACTTGATCGGGCAGCCGATCGCCTGGGTGTCGCCGGCGCGCGGATGCGTGAGGTCGACGACCATGTCGCGCGCGCGCACCTGCGGGTCGGCGAGCATCTGCTCGATCGTCTTGACCGGTCCGGCCGGGAACGCCCGCGGCATCGAGCGCGGCGAGCCACGCGGCCGAGGGCTTGCGCTTGAAGCGCAACGTCAGCTCGTCGACCAGCGCTTCGAGGTTCGCCATCCGCAGCTTGTTGTCGGCGAAGCGCGGATCGTCGCGCAGCTCCGGCGCCTCGAGCACCTGCGTCAGCCGCACATAGTTGACCTGGTTCGACGCGCCGACGGTGATCCAGCCGTCGCCGGTCTCGAACGCCTGGTACGGCGCGGTCATCGGATGCGCGGAGCCGAGCGGGCCGATCTCGCGTCCGCTGCCGATGAAAATCGCGCTCTGCCAGAACGTCTGCATGACGCCGGCTTCGAGCAGCGACGTGTCGACCAGCTGGCCCTCGCCGCTCTTCAGCAGATGCACGTAGGCGCTGACGATGCCCAAGCGCGCCCAGGATGCCGGCGTTGATGTCGGTGACCGGCGAGCCGACCTTGGTCGGCGGTCCGCCCGGATCGCCGGTGATGCGCATCAGTCCGGAAAGCCCCTGCGCGACCAGGTCGAAGCCGCCCTTGGTCGCATCGGGCCCGGTCAGGCCGTAGCCGGACAGCGCGCAATAGATCAGCCGCGGATTGGACCGGCGCAGCACGTCGTAGCCCAGTCCCAGCCGATCCATCGTGCCGACGCGAAAGTTTTCGACGACGACGTCGGCGCGGTCGATGATCCGCCGCAGCGCCGCGTTCGCCGCCGGGTGCTTCAAGTCGAGCGCGATGCCGCGCTTGTTGCGGTTCATCATCATGAACGCGCTCGACTCGCCGTTGACTTCGGGCGGCGTGAAGCGCCGCGTGTCGTCGCCGTCGGGCACGCGCTCGACCTTGATCACGTCGGCGCCCATGTCGGCGAGCAGCATGCCGGCCGTCGGTCCCGACATGATGTGCGCGAGCTCGATGACCTTGAGTCCGGAAAGCGGTCCCATCATTTTCGTCTCACTCGCCCCGGAAGCGCGGATCGCGCTTGGCGAGGAACGCGGCGAGGCCCTCGCGAAAGTCGGCGGTGTCGAAGCAGGCGTAGCCTTCGGCCCAGTTCCGCGTCCGACAGCTCGGCGTCGGAGCGCAGGCGCCGGATGAACTGCTTGTGCCAGCGCGCGACCAGCGGCGCGCCGGCGGCGATGCGCTCGGCCGCGGCGCGCGCTTCGGCTTCGACCTGCTCGTCGGCGACGACGCGCTGCACCAGTCCCTTGTCGAACGCTTCCTGCGCGCCGAAGATGCGGCCTTCGAGCAGGATCTCCAGCGCCACCGCCGGCCCGACGACCGCCAGCAGGCCGGCGAGCTCGCCGTAGCCCATCGTCAGGCCGAGACGATTGATCGGGATGCCGAAGCGGCTGCCGGCGCCGCAGATGCGCAGGTCGCACATCAGCGCGACCTCGAGGCCGCCGCCGACGCACACGCCGTGGATCATCGCCACCGTCGGATGCCGGCACTCGCCGATCGAGCGCATCGTCGCGTGGATCGTCTCGCCGTAGTCGCGTGCCCTGCGCGGCGTTGGCGCGCACGTCGGGAAATTCGGCGATGTCGGCGCCGGCGGCGAACGCCTTGGTGCCGGCGCCGCGCACGATGACGCAGCGCAAGCTCGTCGTCGGCGGAGAGCTCGCGCATGCGCGCGCCGAGCTCGCGTCCACGAGGCCAGCGACATCGCGTTGAGCTTGTCCGGGCGATCGAGGACGACGGTGGCGATCGCGCCGTCGCGCTCGACTAGAACGGCGTCAGTCATGCCGAACTTCACTGGTAGAAGAAGTCGACCAGCCCCATGCCGACAAACGGGACATAGGTGACCAGGATCAGCACCGCCAGCAGCACGGCGACGAAGTACACGTTGACCTTGGTCACTTCCCACATGTCGGCCTTGGCGATCGCGCAGCAGGTCATCAGCACGCTCGCCACCGGCGGCGTCTGCTGGCCGATGCCGAGGTTGATCGTCACGATCAGGCCGAAGTGCACCGGGTCGATGCCGACGGCGGTGACCAGCGGCATGACGACCGGAACGACCAGGATGATCGCCGCGGCCGAGTGCAGGAAAAAGCCGAGGATCAGGAACAGCACGTTCAGTATCGCCAGCACCGCCCATTTGTTCGCGGTGAAATTGAGGATGCCCTGCGCGAGCTGCTGCGGCAGGTGCGTCTCGGTGAGATAGACGCCGAGCAGCGCGCTGGCCGCGACCAGCAGCATCACCACCGCCGTCTGCACGCCGCCTTCGACGATCGACGTGCGCAGCACGTGGACGTCGAGCTCGCGGTAGACGACGAAGCCGACGAACAGCGCCGCCAGCACCGCGATCGCCGCGCCCTCGGTCGCGGTGACGATGCCGCCGAAAATCGACCCCAGGATGATGACCGGCAGCAGGAAGGCCCACAGCGCTTCCCGGAACGTCTTGCGCACGTTGGCCCAGCGGAACGACTGCTCGACCGGAAAGTTGTAGCGGCGCGCGAACCAGTAGGCGACGCCCATCATGCCCAGGCCGCCGAGAATGCCGGGCACGATGCCGGAGACGAAGAGCTTGACCACCGAGGTTCCGGCGATCACCGCGTAGAGCAGCATCGGGATCGACGGCGGGATGATGACCGCGAGCGTCGCCGACGACGAGATGACCGACGCCGCGAACTCCTTGCTGTAGCCGCGGCTCCGCATCGCCGGGATCAGGATCGAGCCCAGCGCCGCCGCGTCGGCGACCGCCGAGCCGGAGATCTCGGCGAAGAACAGCGACGTCCCGATCGACACCATCGCCAGGCCGCCGCGGATCCAGCCGAGCAGCGCCGAGGCGAACGCGATCAGCCGGCGCGAGATGCCCGACGCGTTCATGATCGCGCCCGACAGGATGAACAGCGGGATCGCGATCAGCGGGAAACTGGTGGCGCCGTTGTACATCGTGATCGCCACGTTGGGCAGCATCTCCACGCCCTGCGTGATGACCAGCGCGACGACGGCGACGACGCCCAGCGCGATCGCGATCGGAATGTCGAACAGGACGAGCGCCAGCACGGCCCCGAACAGGACGAGTATCTGCATCGTCAGGCCGCGTTCGCGTCGGTCGCGTGCCGGCGATCAATGCAGACGCTCGGCGAGATCGCTCGCCTCGGCGGTCGCGAGACCGCGGGCGGCCCGGATCGACGTCGGGCATGTTCAGCAGCTCGGCGACGATGAACAGCACGCAGCTGATCGGTATCACCGACTGCGTCCATGCCACCGAGACCGCCGGAAAGCTGATCAGATAGTCGGTCGCCAGCACATCGAGGATCGAAAAGCCGATCCAGCCCAGCAGCGCCATGAAGCCGATCACGACGATCTTGCCGATCGAGCACGAAGACCAGCCGGCGGCGCGGCGGCATCGACTTGACCAGTCCCGGAAATCCGATGTGCGCGCGCTTGAGCGCCGCCAGCGCCGATCCGTAGAAGGTGAGCCAGGCGAGCAGGATGACGGCGACCTCGTCGTACCACGACAGCGAACGGCCGAGCGCGCGATAGCACGATGCCTATCGTCACCTCGATCGCCATCGCCGACATCAGCACGATGACGATCGCTTCGAGGAATTTCTCGTATGCGCTACGAAATCGCGCCAACGTCACGCTCGCTCTCCCTCGCCCGTCGGACGCTTATTTGCCCAGCGCGATCGCCTGCTCGATCAGCGCGGTCGAGCCCGGGACTTCCGCGCCGAACTCGTCGTAGATCCCCTTGCTCGCCGCGATGAAGGCATCCTTGTCGGCCTGGTTGACCTTGACGCCGGCGGCGGTGAACTTGGCCACCAGCTCGTCGTCGTCCTTCTTGGCGCGCTCGTAGACGAACGCCTGCGTTTCCTTCGCCGTGTCCTCGATGATCTTGCGCACGTCGGCCGGCAGGCTGTCCCAGCGCTTGGCGCCGACGGCGACGAACGCCGGCGTGTAGACGTGGCCGGTCAGCGAAAGATACTTCTGCACTTCCTGGAATTTCTGCGACCAGATCTGCGTCAGCGGATTTTCCTGGCCGTCCATCACGCCGGTCGACAGCGCGGTGAACACCTCGGAGAGCTTCATCGGGCTCGGGTTGGACGCCGTAGGCCTGGAACATGCTGCAGACGCCACTTGCCTTCCGGAATGCGCAGCTTGATGCCCTTCAGATCCTCCGGCTTGACGATCGGATGCTTGCTGTTGGTGATGTGGCGGTAGCCGTTCTCCCAGACGGCGAGGATCTTGAGCCCCTTCGCTTCCGCCGCCGGCTCGAGCTTCGGCCAGAAGATCGCCTTTTCGATCTTCTGCATGTGGCCGCGATCCTTGACCAGGTACGGCATTTCGAACAGGCCGAACAGGTCGGCCTCCGACGACATCACCGTCGACGGCAGCGCGAAGTCGAGCGTGCCGAGCTTGAGCTTCTGCAGCATTTCCTTGTCGCCGCCGAGCTGGCTCGAGCCGTAGACGACGATCGTCGCCTTGCCCGCGAGCTTGGCGTTGGCGCGCTTGGCGAATTCGGTCGCGGAGACGTCGAACAGCGATCCGGGTTCGCCGACGTGGCCGAACTTGAGCTCGAGCTGCGCCAGCGCCGGCTGGCTCAGCATCGGCGAACAATCCGAGCAGCAACAGTCTCGATATCTTCATGGCGAGTCTCCTCCAAAGTTCAAGCGCGATCAGTCATTATTTGGTTGCTGCGACGTTCGATCCGGCGCGTCAGGCCGTGCTGGCGGCGAGCGCTGGGGCACCGGACTTGGTACTCGGCGCGCCGCCGAGAAACGCGAGCGCCGCGGCGACGCCGCCGGATTTATGCGGCACGCGCGAGGCCGCGAGCGCCATCTCGACGCCGCACAGCGTTCCGCACAGCGTCAGGTCGTTGAAGAATCCCGAGGTGGCCGATGCGGAAAACCTTTCCCGCGAGCCGGCCGAGGCCGGTGCCGAGCGACAGGTCGTAGCGCGCGAGCGCTTCGCGGCGGAACGCGTCGGCGTCGTGACCTTCGGGCACCATGATCGCGGTCAGCGAGCTGCTGTATTCGGCCGGGTTGCGGCACAGGATTTCCAGGCCCCAGCCGCGCACCGCGCGCCGCGTCGCCTCGGCGTGGCGATCGTGGCGCGCGAACACGTTCGGCAGGCCTTCGCCGAGCAGCATGTCGATCGCCTCGTGCAGACCGTAGAGCAGGTTGGTCGCCGGCGTGTACGGAAAATAGCCCTGCCGGTTCATCGCGATGATCTCGTCCCAGGCCCAGTACGATCGCGGCAGGCGCGCTTGCTTGCTCGCGGCCAGCGCCTTGTCGCTGACGGCGTTGAACGAGAGCCCCGGCGGCAGCATCAGGCCCTTCTGCGAGCCGGCGACGGTGACGTCGACGCCCCACTCGGCGTGCCGGTAGTCGATCGAGGCCAGCGACGAGATCGTGTCGACCATCAACAGCGCCGGATGGCCGGCGCGATCGATCGCCTGGCGGATCGGCGGGATCGCGGCTGGTGACGCCGGTCGACGTCTCGTTGTGCACGACCAGCACCGCCTTGATCGCGTGCGCCTTGTCGGCGGCGAGCTTGCATCTCGACCATCGCGGCGTCGACGCCGCTGCGCCAATCGCCGGGAACGAAGTCGACGACGAGCCCGAGCTTGTCGGCCATCTTGCGCCACAGCGTCGCGAAGTGCCCGGTCTCGAACATCAGCACGCGGTCGCCGGGCGAGAGCGTGTTGACCAGCGCCGCTTCCCAGGCGCCGGTGCCCGACGCCGGGTAGATGACGATCGGCGACGCCGTCTGGAAGATGCGCTTCAGGCCGTCGAGAATCTCCAGCGTCAGCCGCGCGAACTCGGGCCCGCGATGGTCGATCGTCGGATGGTCGAGCGCGCGCAGCACGCGGTCGGGCACGTTGGTCGGCCCGGGAATCTGCAGAAAATGTCGGCCGCTCGGGTGGTCGTCGAGTTTCAGCATGCGCGTGGTCGATTGCGCTGGACTTCGGATCGCTCGAAATCGCCGGCCATTATCGAAGCCATGGCCGGCGAGGTATAGTCGCATTGTACAACTGCGATCCCGATTGTCAGCCAAATACCTCGAGATGAATTCAGCGCTGGAACGACCGATCGCGATCGACGGCCGGCTCAAGCGGGCGGTCGACTCGTCGCTGCTCGCGCGGCGGCTGCGCGAGGCATGCCGCGGCGACGTGCTGTTCGACGCGGCCTCGCGCGGGCGCTACGCGACCGACGCCTCGATCTACCAGATCGACCCGATCGGCGTCGTCGTGCCGCGCGACGAGGACGACGTCCGCGCCGCGCTTGCCGTCGCGCGCGAGCTCGACGTGCCGGTGCTGCCGCGCGGCGCGGGCTCGTCGCAATGCGGGCAGACGGTCGGCGATGCGCTGGTGATCGATCACAGCAAGTCGCTGTGCCGCATCCTGGCGTTCGACCACGACGCGATGACGGTCACCGTGCAGCCGGGCGTCGTGCTCGACCAGCTCAACGCCTTCCTGCAGCCGCACGGCGTCTGGTTCCCGGTCGACGTCAGCACGTCGGCGCAGGCGACGATCGGCGGCATGGCGGGCAACAATTCCTGCGGCTCGCGCTCGATCGAATACGGCAACATGGTGCACAACGTCGCCGGCATCGACGCGATCCTGGCCGACGGCAGCGAGATCGCGTTCGGCCCGCTGGACGGCATGCGACGCGACGGCCGCAGCGGCGAGATCGTCGCCGGACTTGTCGGCGATCGCCGCCGCCGAGCGCGACGAGATCGCGCGCATGGTGCCGCAAGGTGCTGCGCCGGGTCGGCGGCTACAACCTCGATCTCTTTGCAGCCGCAGAGCGTGCGCCCGTACACCGCCGACGGCTCGGTCAATCTCGCGCACCTGCTGGTCGGCTCCGAAGGCACGCTCGCCTGGTCGTCGCGGCTGACGCTCAACGCTCGCGCCGCTGCCGCGGCACAAGACGCTCGGCGTGGTCAACTTTCCGTCGTTCTACCAGGCGATGGCGGCGGCGCAGCACATCGTGCGGCTTGAAGCCGACGGCGGTCGAGCTGGTCGATCGCACGATGATCGATCTGGCGCGCGCCAATCCCGCGTTCCGTCCGGTGATCGAGCGCGCGTTGATCGGCGCGCCCGCGGCGATCCTGCTGGTCGAGTTCTCCGGCGACGACGCCGCCGCGCAGGCGGCGAGTCTCGATCGTCTGGCCGAGCTGATCGGCGACCTCGGCCTGCCCGACGCGGTCGTGCGGATCGAAACCGCGGAGGCGCAGAAGGCGTTGTGGGAAGTGCGCAAGGCCGGGCCTCAACATCATGATGTCGATGAAAGGCGACGGCAAGCCGGTGTCGTTCATCGAGGACTGCGCGGTGCCGCTCGAGCATCTGGCCGAGTACACCGACCGCCTGACCGAGGTGTTCCGCGAAGCACGGCACCAGCGGCACCTGGTACGCGCACGCGAGCGTCGGCACCTTGCACGTGCGGCCGATCCTCGACATGCGCCGCGACGGTGCGGCCAAGATGCGCGCGATCGCCGAAGAAGCCGCGGCGATGGTGCGCGAGTACAAGGGCGCGTACTCGGGCGAGCACGGCGACGGCCTGTGCCGCGGCGAATGGGTCGCCTGGCAGTTCGGGCCGCGGTTGAACGCCGCGTTCGCCGCGGTCAAGGCGCTGTTCGACCCGGACAACCGGATGAATCCCGGCAAGATCGTCGCGCCGCCGAAAATGGACGACGCGTCGCTGTTCCGCTTCGATCCGCAGTACGGCAGGGTCCGCGCTCGAGCCGAAGCTCGACTGGTCGGCATGGAACGTCGAGCGCGATCCGGCGACCGGCGACGAAAGCGCGCCCGGCACCGGAAGCGACGTCACGCAGGGTCTCGCCAAGGCCGTCGAGATGTGCAACAACAACGGTCATTGCCGCAAGTTCGACGCCGGCGTCATGTGCCCGAGCTATCGCGTCACGCGCGACGAGCAGCATACGACGCGCGGCCGCGCCAACACGCTGCGCCTCGCGCTGTCGGGACAGCTCGGCGACGAGGATCTGGGCGGCGACGCCGTGCATGCGGCGCTCGATCTGTGCGTCTCGTGCAAGGCCTGCCGCCGCGAATGTCCGACCGGCGTCGACATGGCGAAAATGAAGATCGAGTCGCTCGCCGCGTACAACCAGCGCCACGGCGTCGCGCTGCGCGACCGGCTGATCGCGCACCTGCCGCGCTACGCGCCGATGGTTTCGCGCGTCGCGTGGCTCGCCAATCTGCTGACGCGCCTTCCGGGTGCGGCGCAGCTGGCCGAATCCTGGCTCGGGCTTTCGGCGCGGCGCGCGGCTGCCGGCGTGGCAGCGGCAGCTTCCTGCGCCGCGTCGACCGTCGGCCGGCGACGCACCGGCAGCCGCTGCACGGACGCGAGGTCGTGCTCTTCGTCGACACGTTCAGCAATTACTTCGCGCACGAGGTCGCGGCCGACGCGCGCCGCGTGCTCGAGGCCGCCGGCTACACGGTGCACACCAACGCGGTGCCGGGCGAACGGCCGCTGTGCTGCGGACGAACCTTTCTCGCCGCGGGCATGGTCGACGAGGCGAAGGCCGAGGCGCGGCGCACGCTGGCGGCGCTGGTCTCCTTACGCGCGGCGCGGCGTGGCGATCGTCGGGCTCGAGCCGTCGTGCCTGCTCGGCATGCGCGACGAATTCCTGAACTACGGCCTGGGCGAGGACGCGGCGCTCGTCGCGCGCCACGCGATGCTGTTCGAGGAGTTCCTGGTGCGCGAACGCGCTGCCGGACGGCTGACCTTGCCGTTGAAGCCGCTGCCGCAGGGCGAGGCGCTGCTGCACGGGCATTGTCATCAGAAAGCCTTCGCCGCCATGACGCCGATCGCAGACGGTGCTCGGCTGGATCCCGGGCCTGGCCGACGACGACGATCGCGTCGAGTTGCTGCGGCATGGCCGGCGCGTTCGGCTACCAGGCGGAGCATTACGACGCTGTCGATGCAGATGGCCGAGCAGGCGCTGCTGCCGGCGGTGCGCGCGGCCTCCGCCGCGACCTTGATCGTCGCCGACGGATTCAGCTGCCGGCATCAGATCCGCGACGGCGCCGGACGCGATGCGATGCACGTGGCGAGCGTGCTGGCGATGGCGCTGGCCTGAGCGCATGCGGCGCGCGGACTGGCGCATCGCGCGCGGTTCGCGCAAAATTATCGCCATGAACAAGCCCGACAAACGCCGGCGCGGCGCGCGCTGCCCGCAATGCGGCAAGACCGCCGACCTGACGCCGGACAATCCGCTTCCGGCCGTTCTGCTCGGAACGCTGCAAGCTGATCGACCTGGGCGCCTGGGCGACCGAGTCGTATCGCGTGCCGGTCGCGGAAGACCCGGCCGATCCCGACGCCGACGAGGCGAAGTCGGAACGGTCGTAGACCGCTGGATTCAGGCCGAGCGCGCCGGCCACGCGGCGCGCCGCAGCGCGACGCCGTGCGCGCCGTGCGCGATCGCCGATGTCGAGATCGGCGCGCGCGAGGCCGCCGAGCGCGTAGACCGGCAGCGGCGAGCCGGCAGCGAGCTCGGCGAAACGCTGCCAGCCCAGCGGACGCGCGTCCGGATGCGTCGGCGTCTCGCGCACCGGGCCGAGCACGACGAAGTCGACGCCGAGCTTCGCCGCGTGCGCGAGCTCGGCCGCGTCGTGCGTCGACGCCGCGCACAGCATGTCGTGCGGGCGCGAGCGCGCCGCCAGCAGGCGCGCCGCGCTCCAGTGCACGCCGGCGCAGCCGAGCTCGCGCGCGGTGTCCGCGTCGCCGTTGAGCAGCACGCGCGCGCCGTACGGCGCGCCGATCGCCAGCAGCTGCTCGGCAAGCGCGCGCAGGCGCTCCGGCGCGAACGATTTTTCGCGCAGCTGAATCAGCTTGAGCCCGGCGTCGAGCGCGATCGCGGGCCCGCGCGAGGAATCGCGCCTCGCCCAGGTCCTCGGCCATCGAGATCGCATACACGGCCGGCAGCGCGAGCGCGCGCAGCACCGTCGCGTTGGCCGGCAACAGCGGCGCCACGTCGATCGCGGTCGGCGTGCTGCCACGCGATCGCCTGGCCGTCGCGGCCGTGCGGCTCGCCCTGCCATTCGAACACCCGGAAAAAGTCGAGCTCGACGTGCGCGTGCGGATAGTCGTAGCGCTGCGTGAGCCACGGCGCGGCGCGCGTCACGACGATGCCGAGCTCCTCGTCGAGCTCGCGCAGCAGCGCGTCGCGGGCCGATTCGCCCGGCTCGAGCTTGCCGCCGGGAAATTCCCAGAAGCCGGCATACGGCGTTCCGGGCAGCCGTTGCGCGAGCAGCACCTTGCCGTCGCCCCGATGCAGTATCGCCGCGGCGACGCGCACGATCGTGCGCTCGCTCACCTGGTGCTCTTGTTCCTGCCCTTGCCCTTGCCGCCGTCGAGCGCGCGGGCGCCGGCCTGCGCCCGCGCGAACTGCCAGGCGATGCGGCCGCTGCGCGATCCGCGCTGCAGCGCGAACTGCACCGCTTCGCGATGCAGCGCGTTCGAGCGCGGCGCCGTCGTCGCGGCACCGGCACGCCGTAGAAGCGCAGCCATTGGCGCGACCGCGGCAAAGTAGTCGTCCTGGGTGAACGGATAGAACGAGATCCACACGCCGAAGCGTTCCGACAGCGATATCTTTTCCTCGACCGATTCGCCCGGATGCACTTCCTCGCCGATGTGCCGCGTCTCGAGGTTCTCGCTGAAATATTCGGGCAGCAGATGCCGCCGGTTCGACGTCGCGTAGATCAGCACGTTCGACGACGCCGCCGCGATCGTGCCGTCGAGCATCACCTTGAGCGCCTTGTAGCCCGGCTCGTTGGCGTCGAACGACAGGTCGTCGCAGAACACGATGAATCGCTCGGGGCGCTCGGCGATCGGCTCGACGATGTCCGGCAGGTCGACCAGGTCGCTCTTGTCGACTTCGATCAGGCGCAGGCCCTTGGCGCGCGTACTTGCCCAGCATCGCCTTGACCAGCGACGACTTGCCGGTGCCGCGCGATCCGGTGAGCAGCACGTTGTTCGCCGGCAGACCCGCGACGAATTGCCGGGTGTTGGCGTCGATCGCCGCTTTTGCGCGTCGATCGCCACCAGGTCGTCGAGGCTGATCGCGTGCGGATGCAGCACCGACTGCAGGTAGCCGCGCTGCCCGCGCTTGCGCCAGCGAAACGCCCGCGCCTTCCAGTCCGGCGGCGGCCGGCGCGGCGGGCAGCAGCGCTTCGAGGCGGCCCAGCAGCGCCTCGGCGCGCGCGAGCAGGCGGTCGAGGTCGCGTTCGTTCACGCCGTCGCTAGCTCCGGTAGTCGGCGTTGATCGTGACGTAGCCGTGCGACAGATCGCAGGTCCACACGGTCGCCGTCGCGCCGCCGCGCCCGAGTGCGACGCGAACGCCGATCTCGGCCTGTTCCATCACTCGCTTGCCGTCTTCCTCGCGATAGCGTCGCGGCGCGGCCGCCGTCCGCGACGACCAGCACGTCGTCGAGCCAGAACGACACGCAGCCCGGATCGAGATCCTCGATCGCCGCGTTGCCGATCGCGCAGACGATTCGGCCGAGATTGGGATCGGAGGCGAAAAACGCGGTCTTGACCAGCGGCGAATCGGCGATCGCGCGCGCGACGCGATCGCATTCGCCGTCGTCGCGTCCGCCGTCGACGACGATGGTGATGAATTTGGTCGCGCCCTCGCCGTCGCGCACGATCGCCTGCGCCAGCTGCACGGCGACGAGCTCCAGCGCATCGTGCAAGCGGCCGCAGGCGCGGATCGTCGGATCGAACGATCGGCGCGCATCGCCGCCTTGCCGGTGGCGACGAGCGACGAAGCTGTCGTTGGTCGACGTATCGCCGTCGATGGTGATGCGATTGAACGACGCGGCGGCGAGGCTCGCCGCGAGCTCGCCGAGCAGCAAGCCCGTGCCACCGGCGCGTCGGTGGCGACGAAGCCGAGCATCGTCGCCATGTTGGGCGCGATCATGCCGGCGCCCTTGGCCATGCCGGTGACGGTGACCGGCACGCCGTCGATGTCGATGCGGCACGACGCGGCTTTGGGCACCGTGTCGGTGGTCATGATCGCGCGCACCGCCGCGTCCCATCCCGACGGCGACAGCGCGGCCACGCACTGCGGCAGCGCGGCCACGATCCGGTCGACCGGCAGCGGCTCCATGATGACGCCGGTCGAGAAAGGCAGCACTTCGTATTCGGCGCAGTCCAGTGCGCGGGCCACGGCGGCGCAGCAGGCGCGCGCATCGTCGATGCCGCGCTGGCCGGTCCCGGCATTGGCGTTGCCGGCGTTGATCAGCAGCGCGCGCGTCGATCTGTCCGTGCGCCAGATGCTCGCGGCAGACGATCACCGGCGCCGCGCAAAACCGGTTCCGGGTGAACACGCCCGCGGCGCGCGATCCCTGATCGAGGCTGACCAGGACCACGTCGTCGCGCGACCAGTTCTTGATGCGCCCGGCGGCGGTGCCCAGCGTGACGCCGGCGACCGGCAGCAGCTGCTCGGGCGTAGGCGGATGGTAGTTGACCGGCATGGGTGCGCGAGCGGAGAGCGTCGGTCGGATTCTACCGCAGCGCTCGCGGCGCGCTGCGCTCAGGCCGGCGCGATGACAGCACGAGGCATGGCGCCTTGAGCCCGCGCGCGGGCCAGCCGCTAGATCGCGCCGTGGCAGTGCTTGAATTTCTTGCCCGATCCGCAGGGACACGGATCGTTGCGGCCGACTTTCTGTCCGGCGCGCGTGAACGGCGGCGGCGCCGCGACGGCGGCTCGTCGGGCGGCGCGGCCAGCGCCGTATCGTAGTCGGTATGCTGGTAGCGCACGTTCGACACCGCCGGCGCCTCCTCGACCGCCTGCACGTCCTGCTCGGAGCGGACCTGCACGGTCAGCACGATCTTGACCACGTCCTGCTTGATGCGATCGAGCATGTCGGAAAACAGCTCGAACGACTCGCGCTTGTATTCCTGCTTCGGATTCTTTTGCGCGTAGCCGCGCAGATGTATCCCCTGCCGCAGATGATCGAGCGAGCCCAGGTGCTCGCGCCAGTGCTGGTCGAGCGTCTGCAGCATCAGATTGCGCTCGAACTGGTGGAAGAGCTCCGGCCCGACCAGGCCCAGCTTCTGCTCGTATTGCTTGGTCGCGAACTCGCGCGCGCGCTCGCGCAGCGCCTCGTCGGAGAGCTCGGGCTCGGTCTTCAGCCACTCGCCGACCGGCGCGCGCAGCTGATACTCGCCGGCCAGCGTGCTCTCGAGCGCCGGCACGTCCCATTGCTCCTCGACCGACTCGGGCGGAACGTACTGCCGCACCGTGTCCTCGATCTGTCCGGCGATCATGTTGCGGATCGTCTCCGAGATGTCTTCGGTCTCGAGCAATTCGTTGCGCTGCTGGTAGATCACGCGCCGCTGGTCGTTGGCGACGTCGTCGTATTCGAGCAATTGCTTGCGGATGTCGAAGTTGCGCGACTCGACGCGGTTCTGCGCCTTGGCGATCGAGCGGTTGACGATCGGATGCTCGATCGGCTCGCCCTCGGGCATCTTCAGCCGCTGCATGATGCCGGACAGGCGCTCGCCGCCGAAGATGCGCAGCAGCGGATCCTCGAGCGACAGGTAGAAGCGCGACGAGCCCGGATCGCCCTGGCGTCCCGAACGGCCGCGCAGCTGGTTGTCGATGCGCCGCGATTCGTGCCGCTCGGTGCCGATGATGTGCAGGCCGCCGGCGGCGATCACCTGATCGTGCAGCACCTGCCATTCGCGGCGCAGCTTGCGCGATCTCCAGGTCGCGGTCGGTCTGCGCGCGCGACTCGTCTTCGCGAATCGCGAGCAAGCGTGCGGCTCGATCGCGCCGCCGAGCACGATGTCGGTGCCGCGGCCGGCCATGTTGGTCGCGATGGTGATCGCCTTCGGCCGGCCGGCCTGCGCGACGATCTCCGCCTCGCGCGCGTGCTGCTTGGCGTTCAGCACCTCGTGCGGCAGCTTTTCCTTGACCAGGAATTGCGCGAGCAGCTCGGAATTCTCGATCGAGGTCGTGCCGACCAGCACCGGCTGTCCGCGCTGGTAGCAGTCCTTGATGTCGGTGATGATCGCATCGACCTTTTCCTGGAACGTGCGGAACACCAGATCGTTCTCGTCCTTGCGGATCATCGCGCACGTTGGTCGGTATGACGACCGTCTCGAGGTGGTAGATCTGCTGGAACTCGAACGCCTCGGTGTCCGCCGTGCCGGTCATGCCGGCGAGCTTGTCGTACATGCGGAAGTAGTTCTGGAACGTGATCGACGCCAGCGTCTGGTTCTCGCGCTGGATCGGCACGCCTTCCTTCGCTTCGACCGCCTGGTGCAGGCCGTCCGACCAGCGCCGGCCCGACATCAGCCGCCCGGTGAACTCGTCGACGATGATCACTTCGCCGTCCTGCACGACGTAATGCTGGTCGCGATGGTAGATGCCGTGCGCGCGCAGCGCCGCATACAGGTGGTGCATCAGCGCGATGTTGTGCGCGTCGTAGAGGCTGGTCCCGGCCGGCAGCAGTCCGGCCTTGGCCAGGATGCCCTCGGCGTGCTCGTGCCCTTCCTCCGACAGCAGCACCTGGTTCGCCTTCTCGTCGACCCAGTAGTCGCCGGGGCCCTTCTCGTCGGCCTGCCGCGTCAGCTTCGGCGCGAGCTCGTTCAGGCGGTAGTAGATCTCGACGTTGTCGTCGGCCTGGCCGGAGATGATCAGCGGCGTGCGCGCCTCGTCGATCAGGATCGAATCGACCTCGTCGACGATCGCGTACGACAGGCCGCGCTGCACGCGCTCGCCGGCGTGGAACACCATGTTGTCGCGCAGGTAGTCGAAGCCGAACTCGTTGTTGGTGCCGTAGGTGATGTCCGCGGCGTACGCGGCCTGCTTGGCGTCGTGGGCCATCTGCGACAGGTTGACGCCGACGGTCAGGCCGAGGAAGCGGTAGATGCGGCCCATCCAGTCGGCGTCGCGCTGGGCCAGGTAGTCGTTGACGGTGACGATGTGGACGCCGTTGCCGGTCAGCGCGTTCAGATAGGCCGGCAGCGTCGCGACCAGCGTCTTGCCCTCGCCGGTGCGCATTTCGGCGATCTTGCCGTAGTGCAGCGCCATGCCGCCGAGCATCTGCACGTCGAAGTGGCGCATCTGCAGCGTTCGCTTGCCCGCTTCGCGCACGACGGCGAATGCCTCGGGCAGCACCGAATCGAGCTCCTCGCCGTTGGCGACCCGCTCCTTCAGCGTCGCGGTCATCGCCTTCAGCTCGGCGTCGGACTTCGCCGCCATCGCCGGCTCGAGCGCGTTGATCTTCTGCAGCGCCTGGCGTACTGCTTGAGCAGGCGCTCGTTGCGGCTGCCGAAGATCTTGGTGAGGATGTTGGAGATCATAGGGTTTAGTGACGCGGACCTTGTCCATGTACCACCATGGGCACGGCGCGCCCAAAAAACAAGGGGTGAGGACTTCCTCACCCCTTCCGTTTCGCCCGCCGACCTCGCGTCGGCCGGCAAGCGCCGGCGGTTATTGCGACTTCAGCCGCTGGCCTGCAGAAAACGCGCCGGGTTCTGCGGCACGCCGTTCAGGCGCACCTCGAAATGCAAATGCGGGCCGGTCGATCGCCCGGTCGTGCCGACCTTCGCGATCAGCTGGCCCCGCACGACGAAGTCGCCTTCCTTGACCAGCAGCGCCGAACAATGCGCGTACCGGCTGACCAGTCCGTTGCCGTGATCGATTTCGATCATTTTACCATAGGCCGGATGCACGTCCGCGAAGATGACCTTGCCGCTGGCGGCGGCGTCGATCGCCGTGCCGACGTCGGCCGGAAAATCGATGCCTTCGTGGAAGCTCTGCTGTCCGGTGAACGGGTCGATGCGCCAGCCGAAGTTGGACGAATACCAGCGCATCCTCGATCGGCTTCAGCGTCGGCAGGAACTTCTTGTTGGCCGAATCGGTCACCAGCAGCGCCTCCAGCACGCCGAGCTGGTCGGAGCGCTGGTCGACCTGCGCGCGACAGCTGCGCCAGCATCGCGTTGAATTCGTCGAGCGAGAGATTGCGCTGCAAGCGTCGGCGCCGGGCCGCCGCGTCCCGGCGTCGCGCCCGGCTGCAGCACGCCGCGGCAATTCCTGCGGCTTCAGGCCGGCGAGCTTGGCCAGCCGCTCGCCCAGTCCGTCGAGGCGCAGCATCTGCGCCTGCAGGTCGCCCAGCTTGACCGCCATCGCGTTCAGGTGGCCTTGCACGACTTCCTGCGTTTTCTGCGCCTCCTCGCCGCTGGTCGGCCAGCAGGATCGCCTGCAGCAGCGGATGATTGATCGACGCGGCGTAGCGCAGCGTCACGTAGTTGAACAGCAGCGTGAACGAAAGGAAAAGCGCGAGGAGGCCGAATCCGCCGGCCGTCCAGTGTCGCCAGTCGAGGGTCAGGGTGCGGGCCCGCGCCGTGGCGCCGGAAACCAGGATAATGTTCAAATGGATCTCCCTGCAATCGTCGGCGCGCGAGGTCGGCGTCCGGCTTCTGGCGAATATGCTAACGTCATGCGGCTCCTAGGGCAAGTACTCGAAACCGAAGCCGCGCTGGCCGATCTCCAGCGCCGCCGGGAGCGCGAGCTCCGCTTGCAACTACGATTGCGTCGGGCGCTGCCGCCGGCGCTGGCCGCCCACGTCAGTGTCGCCGATGCCCGGTCCCAGGAGCTCGAACTCGTGGCGGCCAGCGGCGCCGCGGCGGCGCTGCTGCGCCAGCGCGCGCCCGATCTGCTGCACAAACTTGCCGGGGAGGGGTGGGAATTTACTGGAATAAGGGTGCGCGTGCAAGCCCGCCCGGCAGCGGCCGAGCCGGCGAAAATCCCCAATGAAACAATTGGATGAAGCGGCGGCGACCACGCTCGAGGCGCTCGCCTCCCGCTGGGCGACGCGCCCGCTGGCCAGCAGCGCTGCAGGCGCCTCGCGCGCCATGCCGGCGCGCCGCGCCGGATCAGACGACGGCGACCAGCCGCTCGAAGGCGTAAAAGACCAGGACGCCGAGCAGTAGCAGGATCGTGTATTTGACGACGCGGCCGATGAAGCGCAGATAGCGCCGGTCGCGCTTGAACAGGTAGGCCGCGCCGGCGCCGGCGATCGCCGCCAGCGCCAGGAACAGCAGCAGCCGCACCAGAACCAAGGGATTCCTTAAGGGAAGCGCGCCGGACATCCCGCCAGGCGCGGCGCCTGCGCTGCGCCGACCTGTTCGCGGTTTCGGCTAGGCCGGCTGCAGCTGCCAGCCCTGGAACGCGCGCGGCACGTCGGCCTGCGCGTCGAAGGTCACGAGCTCCCAGGCATCGGGCGCGATCGAGCAGCGCGCGCGACAGCGCGTTGTTCAGCGCGTGGCCGGACTTGAACGCCGTGTAGCTTGCCGATCAGCGGATGGCCGAGCAGGTACAGGTCGCCGATCGCATCGAGCACCTTGTGCTTGGCGAACTCGTTGTCGTAGCGCAGGCCTTCGCTGTTCAGGACGCGCGTCTCGTCGAGCACGATCGCGTTCTGCAGGCTGCCGCCGAGCGCAAGCCCGGCCGCGCGCATCGCTTCGACGTCCTGCATGAAGCCGAACGTGCGGGCGCGGCTGACTTCCTTGGTGTACGAATGCTCGGCGAAATCGATGATCACGTGCCGGTTCTCCGAGCCGAACACCGGATGCGGAAAATCGATCGTGAAGTCGAGCACGAAACCGTGATGCGGCTCGAAGCGCGCCCATTTGTCGCCGTCGCGCGACTTCGACCGGCGACTTGATGCGCAGATAGCGCTTGGCCGCCGTCCTGCTCGACGATGCCCGCCGACTGCAGCAGGAAGACGAACGGGCCGGCGCTGCCGTCCATGATCGGCAGCTCGGGACCGGCGACGTCGACGTGCAGATTGTCGATGCCGAGTCCGGCCAGCGCCGACATCAGGTGCTCGACGGTCGACACGCTGCGCGCCGTCCTTGGACAGCGACGACGAAAGTCGCGTGTCGCCGACGTTGCGTGCGTCGGCCGGGAATCGCTGCCGAGCCGGGCAAGTCGACGCGATGGAACACGATGCCGGTTTCGGGATGCGCCGGACGCAGCGTCAGTTCGACGCGCGCGCCGGTGTGCAAGCCGACGCCGGTCGTCTTGATCTTGGATTTGAGCGTGCGTTGTTTGCATCATCGATGTCCCCTCTGTCGCGAGCCGGGCAGCGATTCACTTGCCGGCTCAAGGAGTTAGCAAGCAATTATAGCACAGGCCGACACCTCGCGTGCGCGTCCCTGCCTCGCGCCGGAAGCAGCCGATCCCGATACCCGCCGTCGCCTTCACGGCATCGCGGCGACCTCGGCGCGCGTCTAGTCCGCCTGCTTGCGCAGAAACGCCGGGATGTCGGACGCATCGAACGCCGATGCACCCGCTGCCGGCGACGGCGTGCGCCCGCGCCGGATGACCGCCGGCGTCTTGTCGAGCGAGTCGTAGTCGACGGTCTCGATCGACATGCCGATGCCGTCGGTCCCGGTGCGCTCGACCACGTGCTCGACGACTTCGAGCCGCGGCTGCCGGCTGCGCGCGGCGACGCCGCCCAGGCCGGTCGCGATCATCGTCACGCGCAAGCTCGTCCCCATCGCCTCGTCGATCACCGTGCCGACGATCACCATCGCGTCGTCCGCGGTGAACGCTTTGATCGTGTTCATGACCTCGTGATATTCCTTCATCTTGAGGCCGGCCGACGCGGTGATGTTCACCAGCACGCCGCGCGCGCCCGACGAGGTTGACCTCCTCGAGCAGCGGACTCGCGACGGCGCGCTCGGCGGCGAGCCGCGCGCGATCCGGCGCCGCCGACCTTGGCCGAGCCCATCATCGCCATGCCGACTTCGGACATCACCGTGCGCACGTCGGCGAAGTCGACGTTGACCAGGCCCGGATTGTTGATCACCTCGGCGATCCCGGCGACGGCGCTGTGCAGCACGTCGTTGGCCGCCGCGTAGGCATCGAGCACCGAGACGTCTTCGCCCAGCACCTGCATCAGCTTGTCGTTGGGGATGATGATCAGCGAATCGACGGTCTTCTTGAGCTCCTCGATGCCCGGCTTCGGCGACCCTCTGCCGCTTGCCTTCGAACTGGAACGGCCGCGTCACGACGGCGACGGTCAGGATGCCGCGGTCCTTCGCCACCTGCGCGACGATCGGCGCCGCGCCGGTGCCGGTGCCGCCGCCCATGCCGGCGGTGATGAACAGCATGTCGGCGCCGTCGATCATTTCGGCGATGCGGTCCTTGTCCTCCATCGCCGCGTCGCGGCCGATCTCCGGACGCGCTCCGGCGCCCAGTCCGCGCGTCAGGCTGCTGCCCAGCTGCAGCTGGACGCGCGCGGTCGAGCGTTTGAGCGCCTGCGCATCGGTGTTGGCGGCGATGAACTCGACGCCCTGCAAGCCGCGTGTCGATCATGTGCTCGACGGCGTTGCCGCCGCAGCCGCCGACGCCGATGACCTTGATGACGGCTTCCTGCGGGTTCTGGTCGATGATTTCAAACATGATGTGCTCCTCTCTCCTGTCGAAGTGCTTCAATCGATTGACGTGCTGTTGCATCTACGCTTTCAAAAATTCGCCTTGAACCATTGCTTCATCCGTTCTCCGACATTGCCCAATCCCTTGGTCTGGCCGCGCGCGAGTTCCGCGCGCAGAAACTGTTCGCGCCCGTCGAGCAGCAAGCCGACGGCGGTCGCGTAGCGCGGGCTGCGGATCACGTCGGCCAGGCCGCCGACGTACGCCGGCACGCCGACGCGCACCGGCAGGTGAAAGACTTCCTCGCCGAGCTCGACCATCCCCTGCAGCAGCGCCGAGCCGCCGGTCAGCACGATGCCCGACGAGAGCATTTCCTCGAGGCCGCTGCGCCGCAGCTCCGCCTGCGCCAGCGTGTAGAGCTCCTCGATGCGCGGCTCGATCACCTCGGCCAGCATCTGCCGCGACAGCTTGCGCGGACCGCGCTCGCCGACGCCGGGCACTTCGATGATGTCGTTCGGATCGGCGAGCTGGCGCAGCGCGCAGCCGTGGCGGAGCTTCAGCTCCTCGGCTTCCTTGGTCGGCGTGCGCAGCGTCATCGCGATGTCGTTGGTCACCTGGTCGCCGGCGATCGGAATGACCGCCGTGTGGCGGATCGCGCCGCCGGTGAACACCGCGAGGTCGGTCGTGCCGCCGCCGATGTCCATCACGCACACGCCCAGGTCCTTTTCGTCCTCGTTCAGCACCGCCAGCGCCGAGGCGAGCGGCTGCAGCATCACGTCGTTGACCTCGCAGCCCGCAGCGGCGCACGCACTTGGTGATGTTCTCGACCGCGGACACCGCGCCGGTGACGATGTGCACTTTCACCTCGAGCCGCACGCCGCTCATGCCCAGCGGCTCGCGCACGTCTTCCTGGCCGTCGACGATGAATTCCTGCGGCAGGATGTGCAGCACCTGCTGGTCGTTCGGTATCGCGATCGCCTTGGCCGTCTCGATGACGCGGTCGATGTCGGCCTGCGTGACTTCCTTTTCCTTGATCGCGACCATGCCGCTGGAGTTGAGGCTCCGGATGTGGCTGCCGGCGATGCCGGTGTAGACCTCGGTGATCGCGCAGTCGGCCATCAGCTCGGCTTCCTCGAGCACGCGCTGGATCGACGCCATCGTCGCCTCGATGTTGACGACGACGCCCTTCTTCAGCCCGCGCGACGGCTGCGTGCCCAGCCCGATGATGTTCAGCCGCTTGTCGGCGGTGACCTCGGCGACGATCGCGACGATCTTCGACGTGCCGATGTCGAGCCCGACGATGAGGTTCTTGTTGTCCTTGACCATGTGGTTCTATCCCCGGGACGCTTTTCTGGACGATCGATCGTTGCCGCCCGACACGCGCGCGGCGAATCCGTTGCGATAGCGCAGGTCGACGTAGTCGACGCGCGCGCCGCCGCGCGAAAGCGCGTCCAGCGTCGCGCGGTAGTAGGCGACGAATCGCGCCAGGCGCTCGCCCGGCTCGGTGCGTCCGAGCTCGATCGTCAACGGCGGGTTGCCGGCCGCGACCAGCTGCCAGCCGCCGCGCGGCGAGCGCCGGATCGCGTCGATCGCGCGCCCGGTCGGTGCGAGCGCGGCGACGAAGTCGCGGAATTGCGCGGCGACTTCCGCGGCGCGTGCCTTCCGGGCCCGTGAACTGCGGCAGCTCGCCGTCGAAGTCGGCGCTGAAGACTTCGCCTTCGGTGTCGATCAGCGCGGCGTCGTTCCAGCGCGCGAGCGGCTCGTGCTCGCTGACGGTCCACTTCGAGGCGGTCCGGCCACTGCGCGGCGCAGCGCGACGCGCCGCACCCAGGGCACGCGCTGCAGCGACGAGCGCGCGTCGGCGAGCCGCATGGTGAAGAACGTTCCCTTGAGCTCCTCGCGGACCACCGCTTCGAGATGCGCCGGATTGGCGCGCTGCAGCGGCCCGTCGATGACGACCTGATGAAACGCGAACACCGGCTGGCGGACGGCCCACGCGATCGCGCCCCACGCCAGCATCGTCGCGCGCCGCGAACGCGACGACCAGCGCGATGGCGTTGAGCTGGCGCGGGTTATCCCACATGCGCGCCTCGCAGGATCTCGACGCAGAGTTCGGCGAAGTCCATGCCGGCCTGCCGCGCCGCCATCGGCACCAGGCTGTGCCCGGTCATGCCGGGCGAGGTGTTGACCTCGAGGAACGTCCAGCTGCCGTCGGACCTGAGGATCAGATCGAGCGCGTCCCCAGCCGGTGCAGCCGACGATGCGAAACGCCGTCCAGCGATTGCGCCTGGATCGCGCTTTCGACCTCGGCGTCGATGCCGCACGGACAGAAATACTTGGTCTCGTCGGAAAAATACTTGTTGTGGTAGTCGTAGTTGCCCTGCGGCGCCTCGATGCGGATCAGCGGCAGCGCGCGCTCGCCGAGGATCGCACGCCGTCAGCTCGACGCCGGCGACGAACTCCTCGACGATGACCAGGTCGTCGTGCTTCGGCGGCGGCGCGATACGCGATCGCCATTTCGTCGTGGTCGACCTTGGCGACCTTGCGTGATGCCTATGGTCGAGCCTTCGCGCGCCGGCTTGACGATCAGCGGCAGGCCCAGCTCGGCGACGATCGCCCACCAGTCGGCGCCTTCGTCGACGACGCGGTAGCGCGGCGTCGGAATGTCGCTGGCGAGCCAGACCAGCTTGGTGCGCCACTTGTCCATCGCCAGCGCCGAGGCCATCACGCCGCTGCCGGTGTACGGAATGCCGCAGCACTTCGAGCGCGCCCTGCACGGTGCCGTCTTCGCCGAAGCGGCCGTGCAGCGCGATGAAGACGCGCTCGAATCCGTCGCGCTCGAGCTCGAACAGCGATCGCTCGGCCGGATCGAACGCGTGCGCGTCGATGCCGCGGCCCTTGAGCGCCGCGAGCACCGCGTTGCCGGACAGGAGCGAGATCTCGCGCTCGGAGCTCGGTCCGCCCATCAACACCGCCACCTTGCCGAATTCGCTCATCGCGGCCTCCCCGATGATGCGGACTTCCGGCTCCAGGTCGACACCGGTCTGCGCCGAGCGACGACCGCGCGCACGTGCCCGATCAACGCCTCGATATCGGCCGCGCTCGCGCGTCCTTCCGCGTTGACGATGAAGTTGGCGTGCTTTTCCGACACCCGCGCGCCGCCGATCGCATAGCCCTTTGAGTCCGCAGCTCTCGATCAGTCGCGCGGCGTGATCGCCTTCCGGATTGCGGAACACCGATCCCGCGTTCGGCAGGTTGAGCGGCTGGGTCGCGATCCGCTGCGTCAGCAGCGCCTTGATGCGCCCGCGCGCGTAGGCCCCATTGCCCGGCGGAAAGTCGAACCATGCCGCAGTGAACGCAACGTCGTCCGCGTCGCGCCGGCTGACGACGCTGCGATAGCCGATCACGTAGTCCTGCGGCGAGCGGCGCTCGAGCGCGCCTTCCCGCGTCAGCACCTCGACCTCGGCGACGTGGCCCCAGGTCTCGCCGCCGTAGCAGCCGGCGTTCATCGCCAGCGCGCCGCCGACGGTGCCGGGTATGCCGGACAGGAATTCCGCCTCGGCCCAGTCGTGCATCGCGGCGAAGCGCGAGAGCTTCGGGCTCGCGACGCCCGCCTCGGCGCGAATGCGCGTCTGCCGTCGAAGCCGAGCTCGTTCAGCGCCGCATGCAGAAGCACGCACGGTGCCGCGCACGCCGCCGTCGCGCACCAGCAGGTTGCTGCCGAGGCCGACGACCGTCAGCGGCTCGTCGGCGGGCAGCTGCCGCACGAACGCCGCGAGATCGTCGCGGTCGGCCGGAACGTACGCGACGTCGGCCGCGCCGCCGCAGCGCCAGCTCGTGTGCCTGGCCAGCGGCTCGTTGCGGCGCAGCTCACCGCGCAGGCCCGTGAAGCGCAGCGGCTCGATCATCATCATGCAGGCACCAGTTGGTGAGCGACGCCGCCGATCGACCCGGCGCCCATCGTCAGCACGACGTCGCCGTCCAGCGCGACGGCGCGAATCGCCGCCGCCATGTCGCGACGTCGTCGACGAACACCGGTTCGATCTTGCCGGCGACGCGCAAGGCGCGCGCCAGCGCGCGACCATCGGCCGCGACGATCGGCGGCTCGCCCGCCGGATAGACCTCGCCCAGCAACAGCACGTCGGCGGTCGACAGCACCGCGACGAAGTCCTCGAACAGATCGCGCGTGCGCGTGTAGCGATGCGGCTGGAACGCGAGCACGAGGCGGCGTCCGGGAAAGCTGCCGCGCACCGCGGCGATCGTCGCCGCCATTTCGGCCGGGTGATGGCCGTAGTCGTCGATCAGCGTGAAGCTGCCGCCGGGCAGCGCGCACGTCGCCATGACGCTGGAAGCGGCGCCCGACGCCCTTGAACTCGGCGAGCGCCTTGGCGATCGCCGCGTCGGCCACGCCCGTCTGGCGGCCGACCGCGATCGCGGCGAGCGCGTTCTGCACGTTGTGCACGCCGGCGAGGTTGAGCTCGACCGGCAGATCGGATCCGCCGCCTGTGGCAACGAAGCGCATGCGTCCCGCGGCGTGCGCGACGTCGACAGCGCGCAGTTGCGCATCCGGATGCAGGCCGTAGGTCACGATCGGCTTGGCGATCGCCGGCATGATGTCGCGCACGTTGGCGTCGTCGATGCAGAGCACCGCGACGCCGTAGAACGGCAGGCGCTGCACGAAATTGACGAAGGCTTCCTTGAGCCGGCCGAAGTCATGGCCGTAGGTGTCCATGTGATCGGCATCGATATTGGTCACCACGGCGACGACCGGCTGCAGCACCAGGAACGACGCGTCGGACTCGTCGGCCTCGGCCACCAGGAAGTCGCCCTTGCCCAGGCGCGCGTTGACTCCGGCCGACAACAATCGGCCGCCGATGACGAAGGTCGGATCGAGACCGCCTTCCGCGAGGACGCTGGCGATCAGGCTGGTCGTCGTCGTCTTGCCGTGCGTGCCGGCAACCGCGATCCCCTGCTTCAGACGCATCAGCTCGGCCAGCATCAGCGCGCGCGGCACGACCGGCACGCCGCGCTCGCGCGCGGCCGCGATCTCGGGATTGTCGGCGGCGACCGCTGTCGAAACGACGACCACGTCGGCACCGGCGACGTTGCGCTCGTCGTGTCCGGCGGCGATCTTCGCGCCGAGCTCGCTCAAGCGCCGCGTCGTCGCGGAGAGCGCGACATCCGAGCCGCTGACCTCGTAGCCCTGGGTCAGCAGCACTTCGGCGATGCCGCTCATGCCGGCGCCGCCGATGCCGACGAAGTGCACACGCTTGACCTTGAACTTCATGCGGCCGACCTTTGCGCCAGCGCGATGCACGCATCGGCGACACGCTCGCTGGCGTCGGTGCGGCCGACGCGACGCGCCGCGATCGCCATCGCCAGCAGCCGGCCGCGGCTCAAGCCCTGAAGCAGGTCGGCGAGTCCCTGCGCGGTCATCGCCGACTGCCGCAACATGATCGCCGCGCCGGCGTCGACCAGGAATTGCGCGTTGTGCGCCTGTTCGTTGGCGAATGCGCCCGGCAGTGGGACGATCACGCTGCCGACGCCGACGGCGGCGAGCTCCGAAATCGTCAGCGCGCCGCCGCGACAGATGACCAGATCGGCATCGGCATATTGGCGCGCGATGTCGTCGATGAAAGGCAGGCAGACCGCCTCGACGCCGGCCGCCTCGTAGGCGCGCCGCAGCGCATCGATATGGCGCTCGCCCGCCTGGTGCACGACATGCGGGCGCGATTCCCGATCGATCAGCGCGAGCGCGGCCGGCACCCGTTCGTTCAACGCGGTCGCGCCGAGACTCCCGCCGACGACCAGCAAGCTGATCGTGCCGTGTCGTCCGGCGAAGCGCTGCTCGGGCGGCGGGAGCGCGACGATCTCGGCGCGCAGCGGATTGCCTACCCACTCGACCTTGCTCGCGTGCTTGCTGCCGAGGGCGCCGGGAAATCCGAGCAGAATCCGGTCGGCGCCGTAGGCGAGGATGCGGTTGGCGAGTCCCGCGACTGCGTTCGCGTCGTGAATCAGCAGCGGCCGGTTGCTCGCGACCGCCATCAGTGCACCTGGAAACGAAACGAAGCCGCCCAGTCCGAGCACCACGTCGGGCGCCCGCCGCCGGATGATGGCGAGGCTTTGCCAGAATGCGGACAGCAGCGCGAAGGGCCCGAGCAGCAGGCGCTTGAATCCCTTGCCGCGCACCCCGGCAAAGCGGATCGATTCGTAATCGATGCCATGCTGCGGCACGAGCCTCGACTCGATGCCGTCGCGCGTGCCCAGCCAGAAGACGTGCCAGCCTTTGGCGACCAGCCGCGCGGCGACCGCGAGCCCGGGAAATGCATGTCCGCCGCTGCCGCCGGTCGTGATCATCACCGTCCCGGTCATACGGTGAAACCGCGAAGTAACCTGCGGTTCTCGTAGTCCACGCGCAGCAGGATCGCAATGGCGACGCAATTCGCGACGATGCCGCTGCCGCCGAACGACAACAGCGGCAAGGTCAGGCCCTTGGTCGGCAACACACCCATGTTGACGCCGATGTTGATGAACGTCTGCACGCCGATCCAGAGTCCGATGCCATGCGCGACCAGCGAGGTGAACGGCCTCTCGAGACGCGCCGCCTGCCTGCCGATTGCGTAGGCGCGTATCAGCAGCCATGCGAACAGGCCGATCACCAGCGCGACGCCGACGAAGCCGAGCTCCTCGGCGATGACGGCCAGCAGGAAATCGGTGTGCGCCTCCGGCAGATAGAGGAGTTTTTCGACGCTCGCGCCCAAGCCGACGCCGAACCATTCGCCCCGACCGAAGGCGATCAGCGAATGCGACAGCTGGTAGCCCTTGCCCAGCGGATCGGCCCAGGGATCGAGGAAGCCTGCGAAGCGCTGCAAGCGGTACGGTGCGACCCAGATCAGAATCCACAAGGTGACGGGGAGCAGGAATCCAAGGCCGATCAACAGCCGCCAATCGAGACCGCCGAGGAAGAGAATGCCGAACGCGATCGCGACGATCACGACGCAGGCGCCGAAGTCGGGCTCGTGCAGCAACAGCGCGCTCACCGCCACCATCACGGCGAGCAGCGGCAGAAATCCCTTGAGCAGCGTTTGCTTCAGCGGCTGCTCGGCGTGCAGGAAGGCCGCCTTGCGCACCGCGTAGCTCGCCGCATAGAGGACGACCGCGAGCTTCATCAGCTCGGACGGCTGCAGGTTGACGAGGTACAGCGACAGCCAGCGCTTGCTGCCGTTGACGCTTTTGCCGATGCCCGGGATCAGCACCGCGATCAACAGCGCGGCGCCGGCGATGAACAGATACGGCGCGAGCTTCTGCCAGATCTTGAGCGGGATCTGGAACGCGAACAGCGCGGCGACGAGCCCGACTGAGACGAAGGCCGCGTGGCGCACCAGGAAATACCAGGGCCGGTAGCGGGTGTAGGCGAGCGCTTCGGCGGTGGCGATCGACGCCGAGTAGACCATGACCAGGCCGAGAGCCAGCAGCAGCAGCGCCGACCACGCCAGCGTGGCGTCGAACACAGGCATCGCGCGGCTCTCGCGCGGCGCAGCGGCGATCGACGACAAGCGCGGCAGCGCGGCGAAGAATCCCGGGTCCCTAGGCATGCGCCGCCTCGCGCCGGTGCGCGGCCACCGCCGCCTTGAAGCGATCGCCGCGTTCGACGTAGTCGCGGAACATGTCGAGACTCGCGCACGCCGGCGACAGCAGCACGGCGTCGCCGGGCCGCGCCCGTGCGATCGCGCGCGCTACCGCGACTTCGAGCGTCGGTGCGAATTCGACCGTCCCGTCGATGCCGGACAGCGCCGCGGCGATCGCCGGCGCGTCGCGGCCGAGCAAAATCACCGCGCGGCAATGCGCGCTCACCTCGACCTTCAGCGGCGCGAAATCCTGTCCCTTGCCATCGCCACCGGCGATCAGCACCGCGGGGCGGCCGATGCCCTCGAGCGCAGCCTGCGTCGCGGCGACCGTCGTTGCCTTCGAATCGTTGACGAACAGCACGCCACCGATTTCGGCGACCCGCTCCATGCGGTGCTGCAGGCCCCGGAAAGCGGCAAGGGCGGCGATCACCTTGGTGTCGATTTTGGCCACCGACGAGGTCAGCGCGAGGGCCGCGAGCGCATTGAGGGCGTTATGCCGCCCGACCAGCGCGAGCTCGCTCGCGGCGATCAGCAGCGCGCCGCCGCGCGCGAGCCACGGCGCGCCGCTGCGCTGGACCAGGCCCCAATCGAGCTCGGCTTCGGGGACGCCGGCGCCGAACGTATGCACGACGCGACCGGGGAGCCGCATCGCCATCGAGCGCGGGTCGTCACGATTGAGGATCTGCTCGCCACCGCCGGCGAATATGCGCGCCTTGGCGGCCGCGTAAGCGTCGATTCCCGCGTAGCGGTCGAGATGATTTTCGCTGACGTTGAGCACCGTCGCGGCGGTCGCGTCGAGGCGCGTTGTCGTTTCGAGCTGGAAGCTCGACAACTCGATGATGAAGACATCGGGCCACGGGGCGCCGCGCTCGTGTCCTGCGAGCACATCGAGTACCGGCTCGCCGATGTTGCCGATCACGGCGGCGGAGAGACCCGCGGCGCGCGCGAGTTCACCGGTGAGCGTCGCGACGGTGCTCTTGCCGTTCGATCCGGTGATCGCCAGCACGCGCTGCGCCGGCCGCAGAGCACGCGCGAAGAGCTCGATGTCGCCGACCAGCTCGACGCCGCGCGCCACGGCGGCGGCGATCGGCGGGCCGTCCTTCGCCAGGCCCGGACTGATCACGATCATCGAGGCACCGGCCAGCGTCGCGTCGGTGATCGGTCCTCGCGCCAATGGGACACGCGGCAGTTCGGCGGAGAGCTGCGCGGCGCACGGCGGCTCGGCGCGCGTATCGGCGACGCGCACGCGTGCGCCGTGACGCGACGCCCAGCGCGCTGCCGACAGCCCGGTCAGGCCCAGGCCGAGCACGACGACGTTGCGCTCCTGGATCGTCGCCACTAGCGCAGCTTCAATGTCGAAAGACCGAACAGCACCAGCAGCATCGTGATGATCCAGAAGCGAACCACAACCTGATTTTCCTTCCAGCCTTTCAGTTCGTAGTGATGATGAATCGGCGCCATGCGGAAGACGCGCTTGCCGGTCAGCTTGAACGAGGCGACCTGGATCACCACCGAGAGCGTTTCGACGACGAACACGCCGCCCATGATGAACAGTACGATCTCCTGTCTGACGATCACGGCGATCGCGCCCAGCGCGGCGCCCAGCGCCAGAGCGCCGACGTCGCCCATGAACACTTCGGCCGGGTAGGCGTTGAACCAGAGAAAGCCCAGGCCGGCTCCGGCAATTGCCGCGCAGACCACGGTCAGCTCGCCGGCGCCGGGAATGTGCGGCATGAAAAGGTAGGTCGAGAAGTCGGCGCGGCCGGCGACGTAGGCGAACAGGCCAAGCGCCACGCCGACCATCACCGTAGGCATGATCGCCAGGCCGTCGAGGCCGTCGGTCAGATTGACCGCGTTGCTCGAGCCGACGATCACGCAGTACGAAAGAATGATGAAGCCCCAGACTCCGAGCGGATACGACACGGTCTTGAAGAAGGGCACGATCAGGTCGGCTTTCGGCGACAGGTCGACGGAGAGGCCGCTCGCCAGCCAGGCCTGGAACAATTGCAGGAATTGCGAGGTCGAAGGCGCGGAAACCGAGAACGCGAGATAGATCGCCGCGACCAGTCCGATCAGGGATTGCAACAGCAGCTTCCTTCCGGCGCTGAGACCTTTCGGATTGCGCTGCACGACCTTGCGGTAGTCGTCGATCCAGCCGACGGTGCCGAAACCCAGGGTAACCAGCAGCACGACCCAGACGAACCGGTTGCGAAGATCGGCCCATAACAAGGTCGTGACGACGATCGACACCAGGATCAGCGCGCCGCCCATCGTCGGTGTGCCGGCCTTGATCAGATGCGTCTGCGGGCCGTCGTCGCGCACCGACTGACCGATCTTGTATTCGGTCAGCTTGCGTATCATCCGGGGTCCGATCACGAACGAAATCACCAGCGCGGTCATCGTCGCCAGCACCGAACGCAGCGTGATGTAGCTGAAAACGTTGAATGCGCGAACGTCGGCGGCGATCCAGTTAGCTAGCGCGAGCAGCATCAGTGGACCGCCGCGGTGGCGCCGCCGAGTGCGGCGACGACGCGCTCCATGCGCATGAAGCGCGAGCCCTTGACCAGCACCGTGACCTGCGGACCGAGGTCGCTTTCGATCGCGGCGACCAGGTCCTCACTGCGCGCGAAATGCTCGCCGCCGGGTCCGAAAGCGTCGACCGCATGCGGCGTCAGCTCGCCCAGCGTGAGGAGCCGGTCGACCCCGGCCGCGCGCGCGCATTCGCCGATCTCGCGGTGGAATGCCGCGCCTTGCTGCCCAACTTCGCCCATGTCGCCGAGGACCAGCCATTTCCGGCCCGTCGCGTGGACCAGCACCGCGATGGCGGCGCGAACCGAGTCCGGATTGGCGTTGTAGCTGTCGTCGATCAGCGTGGCGCCGTTGCGACCCTCCTTGGTCTCCAGCCTGCCGGCGATCGGCCGGAAGGTGGCGAGCCCCTGCGCCACCGCGTCGAGTGTCGCGCCCGCCGCCGTCGCCGCGGCGATCGCGCCCAGCGCATTGGACACGTTGTGCCGCCCCAGCATTTTCAGCTCGATGCGGGTCGTGCCTTCCGGCGTGGCTACCTCGATCACGCTGCCCCAGGTTTGCCCGCGCACGCGACCGGCGACGGTCGCGGGAGCGCGCAAGCCGAAATCGCGCACCGTCAGCGACGCGCCCTCGGCGTTGCGGCGCGCGATCACCTCGTTCCAGAACGGTGCGTAATCGTCGTCGGCGTTGATGACGGCGATGCCTCCCTGCTGCAGCGTGCCGAGGACCGTCGCATGTTCGGCCGCCACATCGGCGACGCTTTGCATGAACTCCTGGTGCTCGCGCTGCGCGTTGTTGAGCACCGCGATCGTCGGCTGCGCCATCGCGCCGAGACTAGCTGTCTCGCCGGCGTGGTTCATGCCGATCTCGAACACCGCGACCGAGTGCATCGCGCGCAAGCGCAGCACCATCAGCGGCAGGCCGATCTGGTTGTTGAGATTGCCGGCGGTCGCCAGCACGCGGTCGGCGCCGAGCGCCGCGCGCAGGATCGATGCCGTCATTTCCTTGACTGTCGTCTTGCCGTTGCTGCCGACGACGGCGATGACCGGCAGCGCAAAACGCCGGCGCCAGAACGCGGCCAGGTTGCCAAGCGCCTGCAGCGGATCGCTGACGGCGAGCAGGCTCCTGGCACCGCCGGCGCCCAGGCTCGCGGCGAGCCGCGCCTCGCGATCGGCAGCCACGATGGCGGCCGCGGCGCCGCGTTCGAACGCCTGCGCGACGAATTCGTGGCCATCGAAACGCTCGCCCTTGAGCGCGACAAAGAGCTCGCCCGGGCGAACGGCGCGCGAATCGGTGCTGACGCCGTCGAACCAGGCGTTGCCGCCTTCGAGCCGCGCGGATATCGCCTGCGCCGCGGTCGCTGCATCCATCATCTGTCGCTCCATGCGTCGAGCGCGCGCGCCGCATGCTCGGCGTCGCTGAACGGCTGTCGCGCGCCGTTGCACTCCTGATAGGTTTCGTGACCCTTGCCGGCCAGCAGCACGACGTCGCCGCGCCCGGCCTCGCCGATTGCACTTGCGATGGCGATCGCGCGGTCGAGCTCAACCGAATAGCGCCGATTGCCGGTGTCGCGAATGCCGTGCACGATGTCGCTGGCGATGGCCGCCGGGTCTTCGCCGCGCGGGTTGTCGCTGGTCACCAGCACGCGATCGGCGAGCCTTGCCGCCAGCCGCCCCATTTCAGGCCGCTTGCCGCGATCGCGTTCGCCGCCGCAGCCAAACACGCATATGAGCTCGCTGCCTTCGCCCACCGCGGGACGCAGCGCCGTCAACACCTTGTCGAGCGCATCGGGCGTATGTGCGTAGTCGATGACGGCGAGCGGACGGTCGCCGCCGCCCAAGCGCTGCATCCGTCCGGCCGGGGCCTCGACGCGGGCAAGGATCGCGAGTGCCTGCTCGAGCGCGATCCCGCTGACCAGCAGAACGCCCAGCACGCCGAGCAGATTCGCCGCATTGAACGCGCCGACCAGCGGGGTCGTGAGGCGGCCTCGGCCCCACGGCGTCCCGACGGTGAATGCCATGCCGCCCGCCGGCAGCGAAGTGAGACCCGTGCCGACGATGTCGGCGGCGCCGAAACCATAGCTCAGCACCTTGCGGCCATGGCTCTTCGCGCCGTCGAGGAGACTCTGCCCGAACGCGTCGTCGGCGTTGATCACGCGCACGCGCAGTCCCGGCCACGAGAACAGCTTCGCCTTTGCCGCGCCATAGGCCGCCATCGTCTCGTGGTAGTCGAGATGATCGCGCGACAGGTTGGTGAACAAGGCGACGTCGAACGCGACCCCATTGACCCGTCCCTGATCGATGCCGTGCGACGACACCTCCATCGCGGCAGCCTGTGCACCCGCGGCCCGATACTCGGCGAGCATCTGCTGAAGCAGTGCCGCGTCGGGCGTCGTGCTCGCCGCCGCCTCGAGCGCGCCGACAAGCCCGTTGCCCAACGTGCCCACCACCGCAGCGCGCTTGCCCGCAGCATCGAGCCCCGCCGCGATCCAGTGCGCGCAGGATGTCTTGCCGTTGGTGCCGGTGACGCCGACCATCCAGAGATCGCGCGACGGATGGCCGTATACCGCGTCGGCGATGAATCCGAGCTTCGCCTTCAGTTCGTCGATCGGCAGATGCGGCAGCTTCCAGGCGCGATTCCAGTTGAAGCCCTGTGTTTCCCATAGAATCGCGCCGGCGCCGCGAGCGATGGCGTCCGGGATGAACGCGCGACCGTCGTGATGGCCACCCGGATACGCGGCGAAAGCGTCGCCCGTACCGAGCCTGCGGCTGTCCGAACTGATGCGCGAGATCGGTACGCTCAGCCGGCCGAGCAATTCCGCGGCGTCGAATTCGGCAACGGTCGCGGTGATCATGTTTCCTCGCGCACCGCGATGTCGTCCGCCGGCACGACGACGCGATTGGCTGGTGCGTCCGGTGCCACGCCGAGCAGCCGCAGCGCAGCGCCCATGACGTCGGCGAACACCGGCGCCGCGACCGTGCCGCCGTAGTACTGGCCCGCACCGGGTTCGTCCAGCATGACGGCGACGATCAGGCGCGGGTTCGACACCGGCGCGAATCCGACGAACGAGGACACGTACTTGTCGGCGTAGACGTGGCCTTCGAGCTTGTGCGCGGTCCCGGTCTTGCCGGCGACGCGATAGCCGGCGATCTGCGCTTTCGGCGCGGTGCCGCCGGGCTCGACGACCATCTCGAGCATGTGTCGCACCGCCTGCGCGGTCCGGGCCGTCACCACCGGCCGGCCGGCCACCGGACCGTCGACCTTGAGCAATGAAACCGGCTTCAGCTCGCCGTCGCCGGCAAAGATCGTATAGGCGCGCGCGAGCTGCACCAGATTGACCGAAATACCGTGGCCGTAGGCCATCGTCGCCTGTTCGATCGGCCGCCAGGTCTTGGCCGCACGCAGCCGCCCCGACACTTCGCCGGGGAATCCGGTCCGCGGCTGCGCGCCGAAGCCCGCGCCGGAAAGCATCTGCCACATGGTTTCCGGCGGCAGCGACAGCGCGATCTTGGCCGCGCCGACGTTGGAGGATTTCTGGATCACCTGCTCGACCGTCAGAGCACCCTCGCGGTGCGCATCGTGGATCGTCGCGTGTCCGATCGTCAGCGTGCCCGGCGCGGTGTCGATGATCGTTTGCGGATTGACCTTGCCGGCTTCGAGTGCGGCCGCGATGGTGAAGGGCTTCAGTGTCGACCCGGGTTCAAACGTATCGATCAGTGCGCGATTGCGCATATGGTCGCGCGCGGTGCGTTGCCGATTGTTCGGGTTGAATGTCGGCCAGTTCGCCAGCGCCAGAATCTCGCCGGTCTTTGCGTCGAGCATGACCAGCGCGCCGGCGCGGGCCTTGTTCGCTTCGACGGCGGCCTTGAGCTCGCGGAACGCCAGGTATTGCAGCCTGCTGTCGATAGACAGCGCGAGATCGCGGCCTTCCTGCGGCGCGCGTATGCTCGCCACGTCCTCGACGATCTCGCCGCGGCGATTGATGATCACGCGCCTGCTGCCGGGACGCCCGCCGAGCCAGCTTTGCTGCGCGAGCTCGATGCCTTCCTGGCCGACGTCGCGATCGCCGGTGAAACCGACGATCTGGCTCATCACTTCCCCGCCCGGGTAATAGCGCCAGTACTCGTTCTCGTCGTGTACGCCGTCGATCTTCAGTGCCGCGATGTGCGCCGCCGCCTGGGGCGCGACCGGCTTTTTCAGATAGACGAATTCGCCGCCCTGCGCGAGCTTCTGTTTGAGCGCGGCAGTCGGCAAATCCAGCGCAGCGGCGAGCGCCTTCAGCTGGGCCGGCGTCGCATCGACCTGGTCGGGCCATGCCCACACCGCCTTGACCGGCGTGCTGATCGCGAGCGGATCGCCGAAGCGGTCGACGATGCGGCCGCGATGCGCAGGCATTTCGATATCCCGGCTATAGCGCGAGCTGCCCTGCTCCTGCAGAAAACCGTTGTCGATGCGCTGCAGATAGAGCGAGCGGCCGAGCAGTCCGGCGAGCAGCACCAGCAGTCCGCCGAACACCAGCGGCGCGCGCAATCGGGGCAGCCGGGGCGCGGGCGCCGCCTGCGTCTTGAACCTGTGCGCGAATCTCATCGCGTTCCCGCGTCGACGATGCGAAGCCGGGCTGGCGGAGGCAATTGCATGCGCAATTGCTCGCGCGCGATCTTTTCAATCCGTGCCGGCATCGCCCAGGTCGATTGCTCGATCTGCAGCTGCCCGTACTCGACGTCATAGGCGCGACCTTGCGCCTGCTCGCGCTCGAGGTCGACGAAGAGCTTGCGCGCCTGATAGCGCGTTGTGACCAGCGACAATGCACAGACGACCAGCAGCGCGAGCAGTGCGAGATTGAGACGCGCCATCAGTCGAGCTGCCCTTCGGTGCGCTCGGCTACGCGCAAGGTCGCGCTTCGCGCGCGCGGGTTCGCGGCGAGCTCGGCATCGGTCGGCCGTATCGCGCGGCCGACGGTCTTCAGCGGCGGCGTCGGAAGTCTCGCGCTAGCTATCGCCAGGCGCGCCAGCCGCGCATCGCCGCCGTACGGCTGGCTGCCACGGCGAAACGCTTGCTTGACCATCCGATCCTCGAGCGAATGAAAGCTGATGACGGCGAAGCGGCCGCCGAACGCCAGGCGCGCCGGAATGCGGTCGAGTGCTAGCGACAATTCCTGAAGCTCCTGATTGATGAAAATCCGTACAGCCTGGAAAGTCCGCGTGGCCGGATCCTGACTCCAATCACCCCGCGCCCGCGCGCCGAGGGCTTTTGCCACGAGTGCGGCCAGTTGCCGCGTCCGGACGATCGACCGCTCCGCGCGAGCCGCAACAATCGCTCTTGCAATCTGTTGAGCAAACCGTTCTTCACCATAGTCCGCGATCACTCCCCTGAGTTCACGTTCCGATGCGTGCGCGATCCATTCCGCCGCGCTGATGCCGCGCGTCGGATCCATGCGCATGTCGAGCGGACCATCCGCGCGCAGAGAAAATCCGCGCTCCGGGTCGTCGATCTGGGGTGAAGAAATGCCGAGGTCGAGCAGCACGCCGTCGACGAGCCCCATCCCGCAGTCGTCGAGCGCGGAGCCGAGCTCCGAGAATGCGGCGCGCCGGAAAGCGAAGCGCGGGTCGGTCCACGCCTGTGCCGCCGCTGCCGCTTCCGGATCGCGATCGAGTGCGAGAAGCGTGCCGCGGGAACCCAGCGAGGAGAGGATGCGGCGAGCGTGGCCGCCGCGTCCGAACGTGGCGTCGACATAAGCTCCGTCCGGCTTGATCGAGAGGGCTGCCACGGCTTCCTCGAGCAGTACCGGTGCGTGGTCGCCATCCGGCATCAGAGCGAGAAGCCGTCGAGCTCGGGCGGCAGGTCGCCGGACGGGAATGCCACTGCGGCAGTGGTTCGCTCGAGCCACCTCGCCTCGTCCCAGAGCTCGAACTTGTTGCCCTGGCCGACGAGGATCACACGCCGGTCGAGCGCCGCATATTGGCGCAGCGCCGGAGGCACGAGGATGCGTCCGGCGGCATCGAGCATCACATCGTCGGCGTGGCCGACGAGCAATCGCTGCAGGCTGCGGAGTTTTTCGTTGAAGCTCGAGAGCGCCATCAGCCGCTGCTGTATCGGCTCCCACTCCGAAAGCGGATAGAGCAGCAGGCAGTGTCCAGGATCGGCGGTAAGCACCAGATGGCCGTCATCGCGCGCAGCCAGTGTTTCGCGATGCTTGGCGGGAATCGCCAGCCGGCCCTTGTTATCCAGCGCCAGTTGCGTGACACCTCGAAACACCGCCCCTCCCTTGCTTCATGTCGCGCGGCCGTGGGTACCCACTTTCACCCACTTTTTACCACTTGGCCACTATAAGGAAACGAAAGGGACCGGTCAACATAAATTCGTTTTCCGAACAAGGACTTAGCTCGATTGTTGTACACATGATCAAATTACTTAAAAAATAAGCACTTATGTTATTTTCCGAATGTATTACAGCAATATTACGACGTAACATCCACTGGTTGGGTGCATGCGAGCGCCAAAACCGCCCGTCCGGCTGCTTCATGACGTCGGCATGGGAAGCCTGATACCGGTCGCCGCAAGTTTGCGGCCGATTCATGGCATCAGTCGGCCCACCAAAGGCCGTTCGATCGACAGATCGTGACGCAATCGAGACGCGACGCGGATGTGCACGGCCGGGGGCGTGCTAGCGTTCGCATTCTCGCGGCTAGAGGGCCGCGTTCCCTGTCAACGAGTGAATCCACCGCATCAGCCGCGCATTCCGGCTTCGTTTCGCGCCACGCATTGCCGCGCAGTGCGTGCGATCGCCCCTGTGATCGTGCTGACGCTGGGGCTCGCCTTGGTATCGCGCTGCGGTCCGGCCGCGGCGGACGTCGCGGTGCAAGCCTACAAGGTCGAGATCACCGCACCCGGCCCGGTGAAGGCGGCAGTCGAGCGCAGCCTCGACCTCGTCCGCTGGCAGTCGTATGCCGAAATCACGCCCGAGTTCTTCGACCTGCTCGTCGCCGACGCTCGGGCGCAGGCGCGCGACGCCGCGGAGGCGCAGGGTTATTTTTCAGCGAAAGTCGATAGCGACATCGACCGCTCGACGACTCCGGCGACCGTGCACTTGCGAATCGAGCCGGGCGAGCCGACGACGGTGGCGTCGGTCGATTTGATTGTCGTCGGAACCGCCGCGCTCGGCGGCCCCGAAGGAAGCGCGCTGAGCGAGCGCGTGCGAAAGGAATGGTCTTTGCCCAAAGGCGCCGTCTTCCGTCAGGCCGATTGGGCCGCCGCCAAGACCGGCGCCGTGCGAGTGTTTGCGGCCGACCGCTATGCGGCCGCCAAATTGGCCGACACTCGCGCCGATGTCGATCCGGCAACGCACAGCGCGGCGCTGAGCGTGACGATCGACAGCGGGCCGCCGTTCCGATTCGGCGCCCTCGATGTGACCGGCGTGGAGAAATACAGCGAGTCGCTGGTCAGGAACCTCGTGACCTTCGCGCCCGGCGACCCGTATTCGGCCGAAGCGCTGCAGATCTTCCTTCGTCGCCTCAACGGCTCGGGTTATTTCGCCAGCGCGCAGGCGACGGTCGAAGCCGAGCCGGCGGAAGCGGACGCCGCGCCGGTGCATCTGCGCCTGATCGAAGCTCCGCAAAAAAAAATCAGCGCCGGCGCAGGCTTCTCCACCGACACGCTCTACCGTGCCCAGGTGAACTACGATAATTTCAACATCGACGACAAAGGCCTGCGCTTCCACGCCGATCTCGACGCCCAGGCCAAGATCCAGAGCGCGACCTTGCGTCTGACGCTGCCGCCGCGCGTGCCGCAATACACCGACACCTACTCGGCCAACCTCGCGCACACCGACATTTCCGGATTGGAGACCAACGAATTCACCGCCGGCTGGAGGCGCAAGACGGCAGCCGAGCGTGACCAGGTGAGCTACGGCGTCGCGTTCTACGCGTCGCAGCTGATGCCGACCAGCGCCGAATCGGCCAACGCGCACGCGCTGTTCTTCGAATATGGGCGCACCTGGCGCAACGTCGACGACCTGTTGTCGCCGGCGCGTGGCTACGCGATCAATGCGCTTATCGGCGCCGCGCCGCCCGGCGCATCGACCGCCGCGCTCGGACGCGGCGTCGTCCAGTTCGCCGCATGGCTGCCGATCGACACCAGGACGCAATTGAGTTTCAGGGCCGAAGGCGGCGCCGTCGCTGCCCGCAGCGCGCGCGACGTGCCGATCGCGCTTCTGTTCCGGACCGGCGGCGATACGACGGTGCGGGGTTATGCGTTTGACAGCCTCGGGCCCCGGATCGGCGATGCGACGGTCGGCGGCCGCTATTACGCGATCGGCAGCGTCGAAGCCGTGCGCTGGATCGCTCCCACGTGGGGCATCGCCACGTTCGTCGATGCCGGCAACGCCGCCGACCGCGTCTCCGACCTGAAGCCGGTGTACGGCTACGGCGTCGGCGCCCGGCTGCGCACGCCGATCGGCCCGATGCGGCTCGACGTCGCCTACGGCGAGGCGACGCGAACCGTGCGCCTGCATCTTTCGGTAGGCTTGTCGTTCTGATGCGCGCGCTCGCTGCCATCAAGCACGCTGCGGCCGCGCTGTCGATCATGGCGGTGCTGATCGTGGTACTTATCGTCGGCGCGCTGTGGTTCGCAGCGAGCGATGTGGGACTCCGCTGGGCAAGCCAAGAAGCGGCTGCGCGCAGCGGCGGTCGGCTGACGATAGAGGGCGCTACCGGTTCGCTTGGCGGCACAGTGCGCATCGCCCGCCTTCGCTTTGTGGACGAAGACCTGAGTCTCGTCGCCGACGATGTCGCATTCACCTGGTCACCGCGCGCGCTCCTTTCCCGCAGTGTCATCGTCGATACCTTGTCGGCCGCGACCGTGGCGCTGGAGTTCAAGGCCAGCGCCGGACCGAGCGCGCCGCCGGCGTCGCTGGTGCTGCCCTGGCCGATCGACGTGCGGCGCGCCGACATCGCGGCGCTTACCGTCGCCAGCGGGCCGAATCGCTGGCGAGTAACTCGGCTCGGATTCCATTACACCGGCGCGATCGACCGGCACGCGCTCGACTCTTTGGCGCTCGACAGCGAATGGGGCTCGGTGCGCGGCAGGCTCGTGATTGCGGCGACGCCGCCGTTCGCCGCCGAAGGGCGCATCGACTTCGCCGGCAGCGAGGCGGCGCGGCGCGCAACCGCGACGGTGGCGGTCGGCGGCGACATGACGACACTCTCGCTGTCTGGCGATGGAAGCGTCGACGATGCGCGCGCAACCGGCGCCGCGCGCATCGCGCCGTTCGAGACGCGCCGGCTGCGCGACTTCGAGCTCCGGATCGAAAACGTCGATCTCGCGCGCTTCGACGCGGCGCTGCCGCGCACCGAATTGCAGGTGACGCTCTCGGGCACCGGCCGAGATGACGGCGGCGTGCGCGGCGCGTTGACGGCGCGCAATGCCATCGCGGGGCCGTGGTCGGCCGGACGCCTGCCGTTGGTGAGCCTGGCTTCGGGGTTCGCCGCCGATGGCGAGCGCGTGCAACTCGACGGACTCGATGCAGCTCTCGGCGACGCGGGCCGCGTCAGCGGCGCCGCCGGCATCGATCGCGCCGTCGCGAACTGGCAGCTTGCGGTGCGCGACCTGGACCTCCATCGCATCGTGACCGACTTGAAGACGACTCGGCTCGCCGGTTCGTTCGCCGGCCGGATGCGACTCGACAACGCCGACGCCGACGGCGAGATCAGCGGCGATTTGAGGCAATCGGACATGGCACTCGCCTTCCGCGCCGCTGTCGCACACGGCGTCGTCGACGTCAGCACGTTCCGCGCACAAGCTCGCGGCGGCACGCTGCAGGGCACGGCGACCCTCGCGCTTGCGGGCGCCCAGGCATTCAAGGTGAACGCGATTGCGACGGCGTTGAATCCGGCGAGCTTCGGCAACTATCCGGTCGCATCGCTTTCGGGCACGGCAAGCGCGCAGGGTGCGCTCAAGCCCACTTGGTCGGCCGCGTTTTCGTTCGATCTCGGCCGCAACAGCAGCCTGCGCGGCCGGCCGCTTGCCGGCACCGGGAAGCTGGCGCTCTCGCCCGGCAGCGTTCGCGACGCGCACGTGGAGTTGAGCGCCGGCGCGAATCAGCTGAGCTTGAACGGCGATTTCGGCCGCCCCGGTGACGTGCTCAGCTTCGCGCTGGACGTGCGAGATCCCGCCGCGCTCGATGCAAGGCTCGCCGGCCGCCTGCGCGCCAACGGAAAGATCGCCGGCGCATGGGACCGCCCGACGCTCGCGTTCACCGCGACCGGCGACGGCCTTCGCGTGGACACCGAATTCGCCGCCGCGACACTCGCCGTCGAAGGCGAGATCGGCGCCGGCGCCGATCGTTCGCTGCGGCTTTCGCTGGCAGCGACGGCGCTGCGCGCCGACACCGTCACCGCACGCAGTCTGCGCGCCAGTGTCGAGGGCACGGTCGCGCATCACCAGGCGAAGATCGATGCCGCCGGCAATGCCGCCGATGCCGACGTCGAGCTCAGCACCCGGCTGGAAGGAGGCTGGTCGGGCGACTCTTCGACCGGCTCCTGGACTGGACGCATCGTCTCGCTGGAAAGTCGGGGCAAGTATCCGCTGACGCTCGCGCAGCCGGCCGTGCTCGAAGCGGGAACGCGCCGGATTCACCTGACGGGTCTGCGCGGCACGCTGGCGGGCGGCCGCTTCGCCGTCGACGAAGTGCGCTGGGAGGAAGGCCGCCTGTCCAGCCGCGGCGAGTTCTCGTCGCTGCCGGCGGCTCCGCTTGCTCGCATTAACCGGGACCGCACCTCGCGTGTCGTCGACGCTGACCTTGGCTGGACGATGGTCGTTCGCCGCGGCGCCACGCATCACCGGAACCTTGTCGGTCTCGCGCGACGGCGGCGACCTGGCGCCGGTCGACGCGCCCGAACTGGCGCTTGGCCTGACGCGCGCCGAACTCGTGGCGGAATTCGTCGACGACCGCGTGCGCGCAACGCTCGTTGCGCGTTCGCGCCTGGCCGACGCCGATGTAAGTGCCGATCTCGCTCCCGCACCGCAGGCCGCAGGCCGCTTCGGCGCCGGCGCGCCGCTCACCCTGTCCGCCCGCGTGAACGCGACGTCGCTGCGCGCGCTGCAAGGAATCGCAGGCACGACCGCGATCATCGACGGGCGACTGAAGCTCGACCTGGCCGGCCATGGCACCTTGGACAGCGTGCGATTTACCGGAACGATCGAAGGCGATGCGCTCAGGCTCGAAGCGGCACAATACGGCGTCGCGCTGAAGGACGGCCTTTTGCGCGCACGCCTTTCCGAGCAGGCGGTCAGCGTCAGCGAATTCTCGTTCGCCGCGGGAGAGGGCCGTTTTGTCGCCAGCGGCACGCTGCCGGCTTCGCGCGACGTCGAAGGCGCTCGGCTCGCCTGGAAAGCAGACAAGCTCGCGCTGTTCAACCGGCCCGACACCAAGCTCACGCTGACGGGCGCAGGCACGCTGGCGTTCCAGCGCGGCAGCGTGACCCTTGCAGGCGCGTTGAAGGCCGACGAAGGCTACTTCGAGTTTCGCCCGAGCGGAACCGATGTGCCCGGCGACGACGTGATCGTGCGCGGCCGCGAAAAAAGACCGTCGCGCGACATCGCGCAACGGGTGCCGTTCGACGTCGACCTCGATCTTGATTTCGGCGATAAGCTGAGGTTCGTCGGCGAAGGCTTCGATACCGGCCTGGGCGGCAAGCTGCGGGTCAAGACGACCGGAGCGCACGACCTGATCGCCAACGGCACGATCGACATAATCCGCGGCACCTACACGACCTTCGGCCAGCGCCTGGTGATCCAGCGCGGCAGGCTCTACTTCAACGGGCCGCCGGACAACCCTGGGCTCGACGTGCTCGCATTGCGCAAGAATCTGCCGGTCGAGGCCGGTGTCGAGGTCACAGGCACGGTGCGCGTGCCGCACGTGCAATTGACGTCGAATCCGCCGGTGCCCGACAACGAAAAGCTCGCCTGGTTGGTGCTCGGGCACGGGCTCGACAGCACCAGCAGCGCCGACGCGGCACTGCTTCAGGCGGCGCTGGGGGCGCTCGGCGGTCCGAACGCGACGCCGTTCGGACAGCGCATCGCGCAGACGATCGGCGTCGATGAAATAAGCGTCCATTCCGGGTACGACCCGCAGCAAACGGGAACTGCCGGCCAGGTCGTCGCATTCAGCAAGCGCTTGAGCGACAAGCTGACGCTGGTCTACGAACAGGGTCGCTCGGTGGCGAACAACGCGATCAAGCTCGAGTATTCGCTGACCCACGCGCTGACCATACGCGCCGAAGCGGGACTGGTCAGCGGCATCGGCGTCTATTACAGCCGCTCGTACGATTGACGCTCGGAGGACTCTTCGCCGCGCAACGCGATTCGGCAGCGGATGGCTCGCGTGTGTGTGCCGCGAGGATCGTGGCGCGCCCGACAGGAGTCGAACCTGTGACCTTTGGCTTCGGAAACCAACACTCTATCCAACTGAGCTACGGGCGCACGCAACCGGATTCTACCCGCAGCGCAACGGAGCGTCCATCGCGCGCGCCGGTGCATCGCGACACCTTGGAGCGGATTTCGCATGGCGTGCTCGCGCGTTATAATGCGCGCCTTGTCTCGCGCGGCTCTGGGCAACGAAGATTTTGATGCCGTTGCGTGAGACCTTGTCCATTCAGCCCTTGCCGGGAATGCCACGATGCACGATGAGCACGTCTCACCGATAAAAACACCCAAGCAATTGGCGATCGTGCTGGCGCTCGCGTTCCTGGTTCCGATCGCGCTTTTCCTGTTGTTGTCGCAACTGATCACCGGCGTCAAGCGCGATGATGCGGGCGACAGCCAGGCTCGCGTGCTGGCGCGCATCAAACCGGTCGGTGAAGTCACGCTGGCCAGCGGTGCCGACGCTGCGCCAGCGACTGCCGTGGCTGCACCCACAACTGCGGCAGTTGCGGCCCCGCCGCCCGCGGTCGCTGCTGCGGCGGGTCCGCCGGGCGCAGCGGGCGCTGCGGCTCCGTTAGCGGCGGCCGCCTCTGCGCCGGCGGCGAAGGCCGGCGCGCCGCTCGATCTGCAATCCGGCCAGGCGATGATGCAAAAAGACGGCTGCGCTGCGTGTCACGCCGTCGACAAGGCGATCGTCGGCCCGGCGTACAGCCAGGTGGCAGCGAAATATCGAGGAGACAAGTCCGCAGCGACCAAGCTCGAGCAGAAGGTCAAGGCCGGCGGCTCGGGCGTGTGGGGGCCGGTGCCGATGCCGCCGAATGCCGCCGTTCCCGATGCCGATATCAAGGCTCTGGTGAGCTGGATCCTGTCGCTGAAGTAGAGTGGACGTTTAGCGCGCGAGCATCGTGCGCATTTGCCGCAAGCGCGCGTTGCCGGCTTCCTTGTCGCGCGCGGCATCGCCCGGCTCGCGCGAGACCTCGGCGTGCCGAAGATCCTCCTGCGTGAGCTCGCCGATGAAACGCGAAGGCGTGGCACTTTGCCATTCTCCGGCGCGCTTGCGGCGCCGGCACCATGAAAGGCGCAAGCTCCGTTGCGCGCGCGTCAGGCCGACGTACATCAGCCTCCGCTCCTCGTCGACATTGCCCGCCGCGATCGCCTCGCGGTGCGGCAGCACGCCTTCCTCCAGTCCGACCAGGAAGACATGCGCGAACTCGAGCCCCTTGGCCGCATGCAGCGTCGAAAGCCGCACCGCGTCCGGCTCCCTGCCCTCTTCCCCTTCGAGCAGCGTCAACAGCGCGATCGATTGCGTCAGCTCCAGGAGGTTGCGCTCGTCGGATTCGCCTTTGACGGAAAGCCATCGAACGAAATCTCCGATGCTTTCCCAGCGCGTTTGCGCCTCGCGCTTGTCGCAGCTCGAAAATAGATAGTCTTCGTAGCCTATCGTCTGGATCAGCTCGCCGATCAGCCTGCCGGCAGGCTCGCGCTCGGCGCGGTAGCGAAGACCGTTGATCATTTTGCAGAACGTGCTCAACGCCTCGCGCTGTCGCGCCGGCAGTGCGCCGGTGAGCCCCTCGTCGCAGGCGGCCGCAAACAGCCCGCCCGCGCGACCGAGATGCTCGAGCGTCTGCGCCCCGACGCCACGCCTAGGAGTCGTGACCGCGCGCACGAACGCCGGGTCGTCTTCGTCGTTGGCGATCAGCCGCAGGTACGCAGTCAGGTCGCGAATCTCGGTGCGGTCGAACCACGACTGGCCTCCGCTTACCGCATACGGGACGTTCTGCGCGCGCAGCGCCTTCTCGAACGCGCGCGCCTGGTGATTGCCGCGATAGAGCACCGCGAAATCGTCGAACCGTGCGCGGTGCTCGAACTTGAGCGCGGCGATCGTCCTGGCGACGGCCTCGGCCTCGGCCTGGTCGTCGGCAGCCGGCGCCACCTGGATCGGCTCACCCAGGCCCAGCTCGCTCCAAAGCACCTTGTCGAAGAGCTTGGCGTTGTGGCCGATCAGCGCATTGGCCGAGCGCAGGATCCTGATCGACGAGCGATAGTTCTGCTCGAGCTTGATAACTTTCAGCGACGGATAGTCGCGCGGCAGCTGCTCGAGGTTGGCGAGCGTCGCGCCGCGCCAGCCGTAGATCGCCTGGTCGTCGTCGCCGACCGCGGTGAAGGCCGCGCGCGCGCCGGTCAATAATCGCAGCAGCCGGTATTGCGCAGGGTTGGTGTCCTGGTACTCGTCGATCAGAAGGTACTCGAGACGCTTTTGCCAATGCGTCGCGGCGCCGGCATCACGCTCGAGCGCGGCCACCGGCAAGGCGATCAGGTCATCGAAGTCGACCGCCTGGTAAGCGGAAAGCGCCGCACCGTATTTTTCGTAGATTCGCGCAGCGGCCACTGCCGTCTCGGTAGCGGCCTCCGACAGCGCCCGATCGGGTGCGACCAGCGCGTTCTTCCACGCGCTGATCTGCCACTGCGCCGCCCGGACACGCGCGCGATCGCTGGTCGCCATGAGCTCGGCAACGATCGGCTCGATATCAGCCGGATCGAGGATCGAAAAGCGCGGCGTCATATGCATCGCCGCAGCCTCGCGACGCAGGATCCTTAAGCCCAGGGCGTGAAAAGTGCAGATTGTCGGCGCGGCGGCGCCACCGTCGCGGCGGCGCTGCGGCGCGCCCGCGCGCTCGCGCATCTCGCGCGCGGCTTTGTTGGTAAAAGTGATCGCGGCGATGCCGGCCGGGTCGGCGCCCTGCTCGATAAGGTGCGCAATCTTGGCAGTGATCACGCGCGTCTTGCCGCTGCCCGCGCCGGCGAGGACCAGCAGCGGCCCGTCGATATAATGCACGGCGGCGCGTTGCGGGTCGTTCAGCGGAAATTTCATCACGACGCCGATGTTAGAATGCGGCGGATTCTAGCATCGGTGATTGTCTTGACAGTACGCCGGGAAATCGATTCGCGATATTGCCGCGCCGGCGCGTCGCTTCGGCCCGATAGGCGCAGGCGGCAGTGAGCGTTTACGCGGTCGGCGACATCCAGGGCTGCTATGCGGAATTCCGCCAGCTGCTCGAGCTGATTGCATTCGATCCGGCCCGCGACCGCCTCTGGCTGGTCGGCGACCTGGTCAACCGCGGACCCGAATCGCTGGCGGTACTGCGTACCGTTCGCGACCTCGGCGCGAGCGCGGTCAGCGTTCTGGGCAACCACGACTTGCACTTGCTGACGGTGGCGGCCGGTCATCGCCGCGCGCACGACGACGATACGCTGGAGGCGATTCTCAATGCGCCGGATCGCGACGAGTTGCTGTCGTGGCTGCGCACGCGCCCGCTGGTCGTGCTCGAGGACGAACGGCTGCTGGTGCATGCCGGCTTGCTGCCTTCATGGACGCCGGCGACGGCGCTGATGCTTTCGCGCGAAGTCGAGGCGATGCTCGCCTCCGAAGAGCACGACGATTTTCTGCGCCATCTGTACGGCAACGAGCCGGCGCGCTGGAGCGACACGCTGCGCGGCTACGATCGCCTGCGGATCGTCGTCAACGCCTGCACTCGGCTGCGCTTCTGTGCGGCCGACGACACGATCGAGCTCGGCGAAAAGCGCGGCCCGGATCACACGCCGGCGGGATTTGCGCCGTGGTTCATGCATCCGGAACGCAAGTCGGCTGGCGTCACCGTGCTGTGCGGCCATTGGTCGACGCTCGACCTGATGCTGGCGCCGAACGTGCTGATGCTCGATTCGGGCTGCCTGTGGGGCGGTTGCCTGACGGCACTCAGGCTCGATGACCGGCGCCTGTTCCAGGTTCCGGGAAGATCGCCGTTGACGCCAGCAGCTGACGGATAGCGTGCTCCGCTTCACGCGCCAGATGGCGCCGGTGGCGGCCGTGCGCGGGCGAGCGGCGACGCAAGATCGAGCAGCACCACGATCCGGCGCTGTCCCAGCACCTGCCACAAGGAGGTCAGGAAACTCGTGTCTCCGGCGTAGGTGACCGCGCCGATGCGCGCGCCATCGCTGCCGCAATAGCGGATTGCCATCGGCTGCACCTGTCCGAGCGCATCGATCACTGGCTGCAGCAGCGAGCCGTGAAAGGGCAAGAGCTCGCTGCCGTCGCTGGTCTTGCCTTCGGGAAAGATCGCAATCACATCGCCCGCTTCGAGCGCCGCACGGGCGTCGCGGTTGATCCGGTGCGCGTCGCGACCGCGCCCCCGCTCGATGAACAGCGTGCCGCAGTCGGCGATCAGCCGGCCGACCAGCGGCCAGCGCGCGAGATCCGCCTTGGCGACGAAGCGCGACGGCTGCACCGCATTGAGCACGAATATGTCGAGCCAGGAAATGTGATTGGCGACGATCAGCACGTTGCCCGGCAGGCCATCCGCCGGCCACCCGCCGACCCGCAGTTCGGCGCAGAGCATTTTCAGCAGGGCCGCGCTCCAGCGCCGCACCAGCGCCTGTCGCCGCGGCGGTCCGATCCAGGGGAAGACAAGCGCGGTCGTCGTTACGCCCTGGAGCAGGTGCGCGCTCAGCCGCAGCAGCCGGCAGCAGCGGCGCGGCAGCGAGGTGGTCGCGCCCGCCGCGGCACCGATTTGCCGCGCTACCAGAGCGAGCCGCCGAAATTCTCGCGGTAGAGCGCGGCCAGCTGCTCGCGATCGAGCGGATGGTTCTGCCCCCCGCGCGAGGCGATCTTGACTGCGCCGAGCAGCGCCGCGAGCCGGCCGGTCCGCGTCCAGTCCCAGTCGTGCGCGATGCCATACAGCAATCCGGCGCGGTAGGCGTCGCCGCACCCGGTCGGGTCGACCAGCGCCGTCGGCCGCACCGCCGAAATGGTGATCACCTCGCCGTCGCTGTAGATTTGCGATCCGTCGGCGCCGAGGGTGACGATCAGCGCCTGCAATTGCGCCGCGATGTCAGTGAGCGCGACACCGGTGCGCTCGCAGAGCAATCGCGCTTCGTAGTCGTTGACGGCGACATAATCGGCTGCTTCGATCATCGACATCAGCTCGTCGCCGCTGAACAGCGGCAGGCCCTGGCCGGGGTCGAAGATGAACGGAATCCCCGCGGCGGCGAAGCCGCGCACATGCGCTTGCATCCCTTCCTTGCCATCGGGGGCGACGATGCCGAGCGCGATCGCCTCGACGTCGCGCACGTCGTTGAGCTCCGAGCGATTCATCGCCCCGGGATGGAACGCGGTGATCTGGTTGTCGTCGAGGTCGGTGATGATGTACGCCTGCGCGGTAAACGTGCCGGGAACGGTGCGCAGCCCGTCGCGCGCGATGCCGAGCGCATCGAGACGTTGCTCGTACGCGCCCCCGTCATCGCCGACGGTTGCCATCACCACAGGCTCGCCGCCGATCGCCTTCAGGTTATAGGCGATGTTGCCGGCGCAACCGCCCCACTCCTGCCGCATTTCACCGATCTGGAACGACACCGACAGAACGCGCGTCTGATCGGGCAGGATGTGCCGCGAAAAACGGTCGGGGAACACCATGATCGTGTCGCGGGCGAGCGACCCGCAGATCAGCGTGCGCGGGGCCATCGAAGCATCCGTCTGACGTGGTTATCGGGCAGGCAGTGTAATCGACGCGGGGACCGCGCCGGCAATTTCGCGCGCGGCGCCGATTCCGCGACCGCTCCGGCTCATGCCGACGACTCGCGGCCGATTTCGCGGACGATGAATTGCTGCCGGCGCGACACCGGCAAAGCCTCGGTCACGCCGCGGAGCAACACCTCCCAGTGGGCGTCGCCGTCGGCGCTGACGCGCCGCTCGAAGCCGCGAATCGCATCGCGCGCAACCAGGCAATTGCGATGGACGCGAACGAAGCGCGGCCCGAACTCTTCCTCGAGGCGGGTCAGCGACTCCTCGAGCAGGAACTCGCGATCCGCGGTCCGGATCGTGATGTACTTGAGCTCCGCCTTCAGGTAGATGACTTCCTCGATTGCCACCAGCACGACGCGCGAACGCTCGGTCACCGACAGGAAACGGCGTGCGGCTGCTGGCAGGCGGTCGAGCTTGCCCTCCGACAGCGGTCGCAGCCTCGGCACCTGCTGAAGCGCCGCGAGCAGCCGCTGCACGCGAACCGGTTTGACCAGATAGTCGACGGCGTGAACCTCGAACGCCGCGATCGCATGCTCGTGATATGCGGTCGTGAAAATCAGGATCGGCGGCAGCGGCAGCTTGAGCAGGTGTCGCGCCAATTCGATGCCGTCCATGTCAGGCATGTGGATGTCGGAGAGGACCAGGTCGGTAGGGGTGGTACCGAGCAAGGTCAGCGCTTCGCGCCCGCTGGCGGCCTCGCCGACGACGACCAGCGGCAGCGCGGTCGTGCAATCGTCGAGCAGTTCGCGCAAGCGGCGGCGTGCCGGTGCCTCGTCGTCGACGATCAGCACCTTCAGCGGAGCGTCAACCACGCGATTTTTCCGTCTGCTGCTTCGTCCGGTATGGCATGCGTATATGGACCTCGTAGCTGTCCCTGGTCAGGCGGTTCTCGAGACTCGCCTCGGCATCGAAATGCAGCGCCAGGCGCTCGCGGATGTTGGCCAGCGCCATCTTGTTGCCGCCGCCGCGCCCCGGACCCGGCTGATACGGATTGCGCAGGATCGCGTGAACCTCGCCGCGGCTCAGGAAGATATTAATCGCGATGACCCCGGGCGCGCTAGACGGTTCGATGCCATGGTACACGGCGTTCTCGAGCAGCGGCTGCAGCACCAGCGGCGGCACCATCGCGTCCTTGGGCATGTTGTCTATGTGCCAGTCGATGCTCAATCGATCGCCCAGACGCAGTTTTTCCAGATCGAGATAATGGCGGCACAGCTCCACTTCGTTCTCCAGCGGCGCGAGCTGGCGATTGTCGCGCATCAGAACGCGGAACAGATCCGCCAGGTCTTCGAGCGCGGTTTCGGCCCGGCGCGGATCGGTACGCATCTGCGACAGCACCGCATTGATGCTGTTGAACAGGAAGTGCGGGCGGATCCTCGCCTGCAGCGCCTGCAGCCGGGCTTCAGTGATCGCCGGCGACAGCGCCTTGGCACGCAGCTGAAAATAGGCGAGCAGCGCCGCGGCGATCAGCAACGAAAAAGCGACGTCGCGCAGCATCGCGTTGAGCGTGACCCCTTCGACGATCGCCGCGACCGCGGTGTTGAAAGCGAGCGCCACAGCGAGCGTCAGCAGCAGAACGACGACCGAGCCGCTGCGATATGGCATGCGTTCGAGCTGCGGCGCGACGACGTAGAGGACCAGCAGTTGCAGCAGCAACTGCGGCTCGACGACCGACATCATCTCCAGCCAGGTCGCCGAGATCGAGGCCCAGCGCGTCTCTCGGACGACCGCTGCGACAAGCACCAGAGCATTGACCGCGAGGAGAATCCGCAGAATCGTGCCGAGGTTGCGCAGTTCCGGCAGCGAGAGTCGGACCGTGTTTTGATTTATACTAGGTCGCATTGTTCGTTGCTTCCGGCCCGGCGCGAGCGGAAATCGACCGGCACCGGTCGCGGGACCGAGGTGCAGAATGTCGGCGCCCGGCTATTGTGCGGAAGACGTCCGGGTGAGGCAAGCCATGTCCACGCGCAAATCCGATCCGGCCATCGCGGCGGCCGCCGGCTGGTCCGGCAGATTCAGCGAGCCTGTCGCCGAGCTCGTCAAGCGCTACACCGCATCGGTCGACTTTGACCGGAGGCTCGCCGCCGCCGACATCGCAGGCTCGCTCGCGCATGCGCGCATGCTGGCTTCGGTCGGCGTCCTTTCCGCCGCCGATCTCGCGGCGATCGAGCGCGGCTTGACGGCGATCGGCGAGGAAATTCGCGCGTGGGACGTTCGCCTGGTCGACCGACCTCGAGGATGTCCACCTCAACATCGAAAGCCGCCTGATCGCGCTGGTCGGCGATGCCGGCAAGCGCCTGCATACCGGACGTTCGCGCAACGATCAGGTCGCGACCGACCTGCGTCTGTACGTGCGCGCGGCGATCGACGACATCGTCGCGGCGACTACCGCGCTGCGGCGCGCGCTGCTCGACCTCGCCGAGCCGCACGCAGCGACGATCATGCCGGGCTTCACCCATCTGCAGGTCGCGCAACCGGTGACCTTCGGCCACCACCTGCTCGCCTACGAAGCCATGCTCGCCCGGGACTCCGAACGCATGACCGACTGCCGCCGGCGCGTCAACCGCCTGCCGCTGGGCAGCGCGGCGCTGGCCGGCACCGGCTTTCCGATCGACCGTGCGCACGTTGCGCGCGAGCTGGGCTTCGAGGGCCTGTGCCCCAATTCGCTCGATGCGGTGTCGGACCGCGATTTCGCGATCGAATTCGCCGCCGCCGGCGCGCTGCTGATGATGCACCTGTCGCGCTTCGCCGAGGAGCTCGTGCTGTGGTCGAGTCCGCGCTTCGGCTTCGTGCGTCTGGCCGACCGCTATTGCACCGGCAGCTCGATCATGCCGCAGAAGAAAAATCCCGACGTGCCCGAGCTGGTGCGAGGCAAGACCGGACGCGTTTACGGCGACCTGGTCGCGCTGCTGACCCTGATGAAAGCGCAGCCGCTCGCCTACAACAAGGACAACCAGGAGGACAAGGCGCCGGTATTTGACCTGGTCGACACGCTGCTGCCGACGCTGGCTGTTGTCACGGCGCTGGCCGCCGACGGCATCGAGGTCGACGCCGAGCGCATGCGCGCGGCGGCCAGCGAAGGCTATGCGACCGCGACCGACCTCGCCGACTACCTGGTCAAGAAGGGACTGCCGTTCCGCGACGCGCACGAAGCAGTGGCGCAAGCGGTGCGCCATGCCGAATCCGAGCACTGCGACCTGGCCACGCTGTCGCTCGCTTCGCTGCAGCGCTACTCGCCGCTGATCGAGGACGATGTGTACGCGGTGCTCACGCTCGAAGGTTCGATCGCGAGCCGGAATCATCCGGGCGGCACGGCGCCGACCCAGGTTCGCGCAGCGATCCGCGCGGCGCGTGCCTCGCTCGCACCGGAAGCGGCGCGCTAGCGGCAATGCAATCGGGCCGCATCGGCCCCGTCTTGAACGAGTCAAGGAGCAACGATGGACAGCGGCAAACTGGCGTTTCTCGGCCTGGGCGTGATGGGCTTTCCGATGGCGGGGCACCTGGCCCGGGCCGGACATTCGGTCGTCGTCTATAACCGCACACCGGCCAAGGCAGCGCAGTGGGTCGAAAAGTACGGCGGCAGGTCGGCACAGACGCCAGCCGCGGCGGCGGCAGACGCGACGCTGGTGATGATGTGCGTCGGCAACGACGACGACGTGCGCGCCGTCGCGCTCGGCGCCGATGGCGCGGTCGCGGCGATGCGCGCCGGCAGCGTCCTGGTCGATCACACGACCGCGTCGGCCACCGTCGCGCGCGAGGTGTATGCGGCGGCGAAGGCGCGCGGCGTCGGCTTTCTCGATGCGCCGGTCTCCGGCGGCCAGGCCGGCGCCGAAAGCGGCAAGCTGACGATCATGGTCGGCGGCGAAGCCGACGTCTTTGCGCGTGCCGAAAGCATGCTCGCGCATTACGCGCGCGCGGTAACGCTGATGGGCGGCGCGGGCTCGGGCCAGCTGACCAAGATGGTCAACCAGATCTGCATCGCCGGGCTGGTGCAGGCGTTGTCGGAAGGAATCAACTTCGCCGCCAAGGCAGGACTCGACGTCGAACGCGTGCTCGATGTCATCGGCAAAGGCGCGGCGCAATCCTGGCAGATGGACAATCGCGGCAAGACGATGGCCGCCGACAAATTCGACTTCGGCTTCGCCGTCGACTGGATGCGCAAGGACCTGTCGATCTGCACGGCTGAAGGGCGGGGCAACGGCGCCGCGCTGCCGGTGACAGCTCTGGTCGATCAGTTCTATGCCCGCGTGCAGGCGCGCGGCGGTGGCCGCTGGGACACGTCGAGCCTGATCCGGCTGTTGCGCGACTAAAGCGGAAGGCTTCAGTCGGTCGCGCCGGGCAGCGGCTCGCCGTTCAGGCTGATCTCGTAGCTGATCGCCGCGGTGTTCGCCATCATCAGCGTCGCCGAACAGTACTTGTCCTTCGACAGCTTGACCGCGCGTTCGACCTGCGCGGGCTGCAGACCTTCGCCGTGAATGCGGTAGATGAAGTGCAGGCGGGTGAAAATCTTGGGCTCGGTCGGCGCGCGTTCCGCCTCGACGTCGACGACGCAGCCACTGATCGACTGCCGCGCTTTCTTCAGGATCCATACGACGTCGAACGCCGTGCATGCGGCGGTGCCGGCGAGCACCAGCTCCATCGGGCGCGGTCCGATGTTGCGGCCGCCGGCGTCGGGCGATCCATCGACGACCATCGCGTGCCCGCTGCCGGTTTCGGCGACGAAGCTGACTTGGTCGATCCATTTGATCGTTGCTTTCAAGCGAGGGCTTTCGGTGGCATCGAATGGTTCCGTCGATAGAGGCGGCTTGGCCGCGGGAATTATGCCACTTGCATTGTGCATCGCAATATGGCAAGGTGTCTCCGTCCGCGTCTTCGGGACCCTCCTCCTTCCCGGCGCGGATCGTTCCTCCATTCTCCTCCTATGGCGGAATACTGGCGCGGCCGAAAGGCCGCGCTTTTTTTTCTGTCCGCCAACGCGTCGCGGCCGATGCTGGGGCGCCGCGCGCGACCGGTCAGACTGTCTCAGGCAGAGGCGTCGGTTTGACAGTATTTTTGCCCCGTACTATCATCTAAGACTTTGTAAAGTCTAACCGGACGCGATTTTCGCCATGAAAACCTATTCCGCCAAGCCCGAGGACGTCAAACGGGATTGGTACGTCGTCGACGCGAGCGACAAGGTGCTGGGCCGGCTCGCCAGCGCGATTGCGCACCGGCTGCGCGGCAAGCACAAGCCGATCTATACGCCGCACGTCGATACCGGCGACTTCATCGTCGTCACCAACGTCGAGAAGATCAAAGTCACCGGCAACAAGGCCGAGGACAAGCTCTACCACCGCCACAGCGGCTACCCGGGGGGCATCCGCACGACGTCGTTCAGCAAGATGCAGCAGCGTTTCCCGGGACGAGTGCTGGAAAAGGCGGTCAAGGGCATGCTGCCGAAAGGTCCGCTGGGCTACGCGATGCTCAAGAAGCTCAAATGTTACGCGGGCGAGGCGCACCCGCATGTGGCCCAACAACCGAAGTCGCTGGACCTCTAAAGGCTCGCTTCCATGATCGGCATCTACTACTACGGCACGGGCAGGCGCAAGAGCGCCGTGGCCCGGGTATTCATCAAGCAGGGCTCGGGCAAGTTCGTCGTCAACGACAAGCCGGTCGACGAGTTTTTCACGCGCGAAACCGGTCGCATGGTCGTCCGCCAACCGCTGAAACTGGTCAATCACGAGGCGACGTTCGACATCATGGTCAATGTGATCGGCGGAGGCGAATCCGGCCAGGCCGGCGCGGTGCGCCACGGAATCACGCGCGCGCTGATCGACTACGACGCTCAGCTCAAGCCCCCGCTGTCGAAGGCAGGTCTGGTCACGCGGGATGCGCGCGAGGTCGAGCGCAAGAAGGTCGGCCTGCACAAGGCGCGACGTCGCAAGCAGTTCTCGAAGCGCTGACGCGGCCAACGCTGCCCGACGACAAGCCCAAGGCCGCCGCAAGGCGGCCTTTGCATTTGGGCAGCAGAAACCATTATTCCAATGTCATACAATGGGGCCGAGGTGGTAGAATCATCCCCGGTGCGATGAGGCAGGCATGATCAACATAGGCATTGTCGGCGGGACCGGCTACACCGGCGTCGAATTGCTGCGGCTTCTGGCCGTTCACCCTGGGGCGCGCGTCCAGGCGATCACTTCGCGCTCCGAAGCCGGCGTGCCGGTCGGCACGATGTATCCAAGCCTGCGCGGCCTGGGGCAAATTTCCGAGCTGCGCTTCAGCGATCCGGCGGGCGCGGCGCTCGCCCGCTGCGACGTGGTTTTCTTTGCGACGCCGCACGGTGTCGCGATGTCTCAGGCACGCGATCTGGTCGGAGCCGGGGCCAAGATCATCGATCTGGCGGCCGACTTCCGGCTCAAGGATCCGGCCGAGTTCGAACGCTGGTACAAAATGCCGCACGCCTGCCCCGACCTTCTTGCCGAATCGGTCTACGGCCTCCCCGAAATGAACCGCGATGCCATTCGCAAGGCGCGCATCGTCGGCAACCCGGGATGCTATCCGACAGCGATCCAGCTGGGATTCCTGCCGCTGGTCGAGGCGGGCGTCGTCGCCGTCGATCAACTGATCGCCGACGCCAAATCCGGCGTCTCGGGCGCCGGGCGCAAGGCGGAGCTGGGGCTGTTGTTCAGCGAAGCGTCCGACAACTTCAAGGCCTACAACGTCGGCGGGCACCGCCACCATCCCGAAGTCGTGCACGGCCTCAATGCCCGAAGCAAGTCTCCGGTGACGGTGGTGTTCACGCCGCATCTGGTGCCGATGGTTCGCGGCATCCTGGCGACGCTCTATGCGCGCCTGACCGACCGCAGCGTCGATCTGCAGGCGCTCTACGAAAAGCGCTATGCCGGCGAGCCTTTTGTCGACGTCATGCCTGCCGGCAGTCATCCGGAAACGCGGTGGGTGCGCGCGTCCAACCTCTGCCGGATTGCCGTGCATCGGCCGCAGGGCGGCGATATCGCCGTCGTGCTCGCAGTCATAGACAACCTGGTCAAAGGCGCCGCCGGCCAGGCGATCCAGAACATGAACCTGATGTTCGGTCTGCCCGAGACAGCGGGATTCACCGCGCCCCCGCTCGTACCCTAGGGCCGATGGTGACCACGCGCGCTGTTGGACGCAAGCTCCGCCAGGCGTTTGGCGTCAGCGCGACCAAGATGGCGGTGCGGATCGAACACTCTTGGCGCTTGAAAATTCCGCTGGTGCTGGTGCTGGTGGCGCTGATCGCCGGAATGTGGTGGTGGGGCTTCGACTTCGGTCGCTTTCTGGGTGGATTCAACCGCGGCGAAGTCGAAGAGACGCGAGCCCGGCTGGAGGCGCAGGTCGACCAGCTGAGGAAGGAAAATGCGCAGTTGCGCGCGCGAAGTGCCGAGCTCGAAAGCAATCTGGGGGTGGCACGCGGGGCGCAAACCACGCTGTCGCGGCAGACATTGGATCTGCAGAACGAGAATACGCAGATCAAGGAAGAGCTCGCTTTCCTGCAGCAGCTGTTCAGCGACAGCGGCAAGCCGGGCGCGATATCGATACAGCGGCTGTCGGCCGAACGTGCCAGCGACGATGCCTACCGATACAGCTTGCTGATCGTCCGCGGCGGCAAGCCGACCGATGAATTTTCGGGGCGGCTGACCATGCAGGCGAACCTGGTCGACAAGAATGGGCCGATGACCATCGATTTGCCCGAAGGCCAGCCGGAAGGCGCTTCGGCGCTCCAGTTGAAATTCAAGTATTATCAGAGAGTTGAAGGGATGATCAGCGTTCCGCCAGGCAGCCAGCTGAAGAGCCTGCAGGCCAAAGTCCTCGAAACCGGGCAAGAAAGCCCGAAGGCGACGCGCAGCTTGAACCTTTCCTAGGAGGCCCCATGTTCGATCACAAGACGACCCGCCCGACGCAAAAGCGGCTGGATAGCCTGATCGGCGCCGGAACCCGAGTTGATGGCGACGTCGTGTTTTCCGGTGGACTGAGGGTCGACGGCATCGTCCACGGCAAGGTTTCGACGGTCGACAACCAGCCGGGCACGCTGGTGATCAGTGAGCACGCCAAGATCGACGGCGAAGTCCGTGTCTCGCACGTGGTGATCAACGGGGCCGTCACCGGGCCGGTGTCGGCCGGCGATCATCTGGAACTGCAGGCCAAGGCGCAGGTCCATGGAGATGTGGTCTACCGAACGCTCGAAATGCACGTCGGCGCGATCGTACAGGGCAAGCTGATGCACGCCGGGCAGGAAACCGCGGACGTCGTGGAGCTCAAGCGCGCGACCGGCGAGTGAAACCGGCGGCGAATTGACCGCCTGCGCTGCGCGGCCGATAATGGGCCAGTGCCTTTGGCTGCGATGAATTGGAGTAAACGATGAATGCAATGACCGAAATGCCCGCCCCGTTCGTCTTCACCGACGCTGCGGCGGCGAAGGTCAAGACCCTGATCGACGAGGAGGGCAATCCCGAGCTCAAGCTGCGGGTGTTCGTCTCCGGCGGCGGCTGCTCGGGCTTTCAGTACGGGTTTACTTTCGACGAGACAGTCAACGAAGACGATACGTCGATGGAAAAGAACGGCGTGATGCTGCTGATCGACCCGATGAGCTACCAGTATCTGGTCGGCGCGGAGATCGATTACCAGGAAGGCCTCGAGGGCGCGCAATTCGTCATCAAGAATCCGAACGCCACCACGACCTGCGGGTGCGGCTCGTCGTTCTCGACCACCTGAAAGCGTCGTATCGCATCACCGACGGGCGCCCAAAGCGGCGCCCGTTTTCATTGCGCCGGCCGCTACGCCGGGTAAACCGCTCCCAGCACGCGCGGTCCCCTGGCGCCGGTCACCGACGGCAGGTTGCCGGGCCGGCCGGCCAGCGCTTCGCGCGCAAGCCATGCAAAGGCGAGCGCCTCGACGTCGCTGACCGGAACGCCGTACGCCGCCGTCGTCGCAACGGCGCGCGGCGCGAGACCGGATGCGAGCTCGCGCAACAGCGCGCCGTTGTGCGCGCCGCCTCCGCATACCAATACCTCCGACGCGCCGGCGCAGTGTGACCTTATCGCTTCGACGATCGTCGCCGAGGTCAGCGCGAGCAATGTGCGCTGGACGTCGGCGGGCGCACGCTCCGACGTCAGTCGCGCCTCCAGCCAGCGCAGGTTGAAATGATCCCGACCCGTGCTCTTCGGCGGCGGCAGCGCGAAGTACGGGTCGGCGGAGAGCTCCTCGAGCAGCGCGACGATCGGACGGCCGCTCGCAGCCCATGCGCCGTCGCGATCGAATGCCTGGCCTCGATGCCGCAGACACCATGCGTCGAGCAGCGTATTGCCCGGGCCGGTATCGAAGCCGCGAACCGGCCGATCCGGTGAAAGGTCGGTGACGTTGGCGATGCCGCCGATATTGAGCACGACGCGGTGCCGTGCGGCATCGCGGAACAGCGCGGCGTGCAGCCCCGGCGCCAGCGGCGCGCCCTGCCCGCCCGCCGCGACGTCGCGGCTGCGGAAATCGGCGACGACCGCGATGCGGCAGGCTTCGGCGAGCCGCGCCGGATTGGCGAGCTGGGTCGTGAACCGGAGTTCGGGTCGGTGCCGCACCGTCTGCCCGTGAAGCCCGATCGCGGCAATGTCCGAAGGCTCGAGCCGCGCATCGGAGAGGAGGCCCGATACGGCGCTCGCGCAGCAGTCCATCAACGCATTGGCGGCGAGCGCGGCGCGGTGCAATTCGTCGGCGCCGCTTTTCTGCAGCGCATCGAGCTCGGCGCGAAGGGCCGGATCGAACGCGACGTGACGGCGCGCGCGTGTCAGCCAGGGCGTTGTGCCGAAGTCGACCAGCACCGCGTCGACGCCGTCGACGCTGGTGCCCGACATCAGACCGATGTAGAGCTCGCTGGCCAACCGCGGCTAGCCGAGGCTACTCGCCCGCGGCCACCGTGACGGCGTGACCGATCGCGAGCGCGTCGGCAAGCGGCGCAATGCGCGCGAGGTACTCCGGCCTGTCCGCGGCGGCGAGCGCAGGCGCGTCGGGCAGTGCGATCGTCATCGGATTGCGCTGGACATTGTTGACCCGGAACTCGTAGTGCAGATGCGGACCCGTCGCCCATCCGGTCTGGCCGACGTAGCCGATGACGGTGCCCTGGGCTACGCGCGCGCCGGGCTTGGTTCCCGCCGCGAACCGGGACAGATGCGCGTACACGGTCGAGTTCGCGCCGGCATGCTGCAGGATCACCACGTTGCCGTAACCGTTCTGCCGTCCCTCGAATATGACCTTGCCGTCGCCGGAAGCACGCACCGGGGTGCCCATCGGCGCGGCAAAATCGACGCCCTTGTGCGCGCGCCAGGTTTGCAGGAAAGGATGGAACCGCGCCAGCGAAAAACCCGAGGTTATGCGGGTAAACTCCACCGGCGAGCGCAGGAAGGCCTTGCGAAGATTCTTGCCATCCTGCGTGTAATACGCTTCGCTCCCATCGGCGCCGCGCCAGAGGAATGCGCGATAGATGACGCCCTTGTTGACAAACTCCGCGGCAATCAACTTCCCGGCACCGGCGGGTGCGCCGTCGACGTCGCGCATTTCGTAGACGACTGCGAAGCGGTCGCCGCGTCGCAGATCGTGATAGAAATCGATGTCTCCGGAAAAGACTTCGGCAAGCTGCATCGTCACCGCATCGGGCAATCCGACAGCGTCGGCCGCGCCGAACAGCGACGAGCTTATCTCGCCCGAGCGCAGCTCCGATCGCACGCCATAGCTGGGTGCGGCACTGGCGGCGATGAATCCATCGGCGCGACGCTCGACGCGGAGCAGCGCGCCGTCCTGCGCCAGATAGCGCAGCGACAAGAGCCGCCCGTCGTCGTCGGTTTGTACGCGGACCGACTTGCCGGGCTTCAATTGATAGAGAGGACGCGCGCCCTCGTCGGTGCGCAGAAACTGCTGCGCGGCGGCATCGCTGACCGCCAGCCGGGAAAGCACGCTGCCCAGCGTATCGCCGCGCTCGATGCGCGCTTCGCGCCAGTAGCCGGCGCCGAGCGGCGTCGGCGTCAGCGATGGAAGCGCGAGATCGCGGACAATCAGCCGTGTCGCGATGTCCGAGTCCGCCATCCCGGGAGCGAACCCGAACGCGGCGACGCCACCGATAACCATCATGACGAATACCGCTGCGACGCGGCCTGCACCCGCCCTTTGCGCTAGAATCGCGAGCTTGCTCACGCTCGAATCGCCTCCCTGCCTGTGCGCGGACCGGCGGATTGTAGCAGACCACCTCCATGCCGACCGACATCCCCCAGCAGCTGGCCGTCTTCAAGCGCGGCGCCGATGAGCTGATCGTCGAGGCCGAGCTGGTAACGAAGCTGGGGCGCGGCAAGCCGCTGCGCATCAAGGAAGGCTTCGACCCGACCCGCCCCGATCTGCATCTGGGCCATACCGTCCAGTTCAACAAGCTAAAGCAGCTGCAGGACTTGGGCCACCACATCATCTTCCTGATCGGCGACTTCACCGGCATGATCGGCGATCCGACAGGGCGGAATGTCACGCGCCCGCCGCTTTCGCGCGAAGAGCTGGAAGCCAATGCCAAGACCTACACCGATCAGGCATTCCTGATCCTCGACCGCGACCGCACCGAAGTTGCGTTCAATGCCAAATGGCTCTCGGCGCTCGGCGCCGACGGCATGATCCGGCTCGCGGCCAAATACACGGTTGCGCGGATGCTCGAGCGCGACGACTTCGCCAAACGCTATCGCGACGGACAGCCGATCGCCGTGCACGAATTCCTCTATCCGCTGGCGCAAGGCTACGACTCGGTCGCGCTGAAAGCCGACGTCGAGCTCGGCGGCACCGACCAGAAATTCAACCTGCTGGTCGGGCGCGAGTTGCAACGACACTATGGCCAGGAGCCGCAGTGCATCCTGACCTTGCCGCTGCTCGAAGGCCTCGACGGCGTCAACAAGATGTCGAAGTCGCTCGACAACTACGTCGGCATTACCGAAGCGCCGTCCGAGATGTTCGGCAAGCTGATGTCGATTTCCGATTCACTGATGTGGCGCTACTACGAGCTGTTGTCGTTCCGGCCGCTCGACGAAATCTCGCGGCTGAAGCGCGAATGCGCCGAAGGTCGCAATCCGCGCGACGCCAAGGTCGAGCTCGCCCAGGAAATCGTCGCGCGGTTCCACTCGCGCCAGGCGGCGCAAGCGGCGCTGGCCGAATTCGAAGCGCGCTTTCGTGATCATGCGATGCCGCAGAGCATGCCGGAAGTCACGCTGCACAGCGGGGGCAAGGGTCTGGCGCTGCCGCAGGTCTGCAAGCAGGCGGGACTCACCGCCAGCACGTCCGAGGCGATGCGTTTGATCGAGCAGCGCGGGCTGAAGGTGGACGGCGATATCGTCGCCGACAAGGCGTTGGTCGTGGCGGCCGGCAAGACCGTCGTCGTTCAGGCCGGCAGGAGAAAGTTTGCGCGCGTGACGGTCCTCTAGCGCTTGCGCGCGCCGGCCCACGCAAGGTGAGCGCCACCCCAACGGCGATCGAAGCAAGCTGCTAGGGCACCGCGGGTTTGGCCGCCTCGAGCGCCGCTTGCCCCTCGCGCCGCGCAAGCGTCTCGGCGAATCGCATCAACAGTTGAAACCTTTCGATGCCCGGCGACCGCGGGTATCGCGATTCGAATCCGAGCCGCACCGGATCCTCGACTAGCTCGACCTTTTCGGGCGGTTGCCAAAGGCTCGGCTGCAGACCGTAATTGCAGGCGATTTCGCGCAATCTCGCCGGTGTCAACACGCCGCCGGCGCGCAATTCCTCGTACAGCCGGCGCCAGTGGAACGCGAGGTCCCTGCGTGCTGGGGCGCCGGCAAGGTGCGCGAGATAGCCGATGACGATCTTCGCCTCGAGCTGCTCGCGGCTTCGCACCGGGCAATGGGCCACGGCGACCACGTCCGGACGCAATCGCGCGTGGGGCGGCGGATCCGCTCCCGTCGGACCGGAAACCAGATGATTGCCCATGGCCAAGACCTCGCTCGTCCGTTCGGCGAAACTTCGGCCGACGACTGCCTTGTACAGCGTTCGGCGCTCGGCGCGAAGGCGTTGCCGCAGGTGTCCCTGGCCAAACGGCGCAGCAGCGTCGAACGCGTCGGGTACGTAGGTCAGCCAATGTGCGACCGCGTGCGTTCCGGAGGGCACATCGGCCAGCGCGCGCTCGAGCATCGGGCGCGATGGGCATTTGAGGAACTCATCGGCGTCAAGCGCGAAGACGAAATCCGCCTGTTCGCGTGCCAGGGTTTCGCGCGCCAACGCGGTCATTCGCGCCGATTGCTGGTACTCCGGCCGCTCGTCGCGGTCGACCCGCAACGGCAGATTCTCGCCCTGCAGCTTTGCCAGGATGTCGCCGGTGTCGTCGAGCGAGGCGTGATCGATGATCGCGAGGCCGTCGAGCACGGTCAGATTGTGCCGAACGAACGCCTCGATCACGTCGCCTTCGTTACGCACCATCGCGACGCCGAACAGGCGCATCAAGGGATTCTGGTGGTTTGCCGGAGGGGTGAGGTTAGCAGGCGAACGCGGGCGCACGATCACCCGCGCCGTCCTGCCGGTCTCGAACCAGACGGTACGCCGCTTTGCTGCGACCCGCCAGTAAGCGGGCGCGACACAAAGCGATCAACGACGCGCTGCCGGCCGGCCGAACGCGAGCCGCCCGATCGGACGCCCGCGTTGACGAGCGGACGCTTGACGGCGATCTCCCCTCGGCCAGCAGGGCCAGCGCACCGCGGGCGACGGTCAGCCGATGCCCGGATCGCCGGCAACGCCCTCGAGTTTCGGCAGATTGAGCAGCGGCAGGCCGATCGTCTTTTGCGCTCGAAGGTAGCGGGCGACGACGTCCCACACCGGCTCGCCTCCCGCTGCACGCGCCTCTTCCGCCACCGGCGCCCAGCCGACGACCTTGTAGCTGCGCCCGGGGTCCATCGGCTTGCCGTCGAGTTCCATCCGGGTGATGCGCCGGCCGATCGCAGCGGTCGGTTCGATCGTGTAGCGCATGCCGCCGACGCGCACCATGTCTCCGCCCTGCTGGTAGTACGGGTCGGGGTTGAACAGGTTGTCGGCAACGTCCTCGAGGATCGTCTTGATCGTATCGCCGCGCAGCGTGCTGACGGTAACGTAGGGATAGGTGATCGCCGTCTGGTCGAGCAGCTGCTCGTAGCGGATAGCGTCGCCCGGAAGCAGCGTCGTTCCCCAGCGAAAGCCGGGCGAGAACGCGATTTCCGCGTTTTTTTCGGCCATCAGCGCGTCGAGCAGCAATTGGTCGTACGTGCCGTTGAAGTTGCCACGGCGATACAGAAGCGCCTCGGTGACCGCCAGCCGTTCGTCGAGCCTGGCGGCGAACGGCGCGCGGATTTTCGCGATCAGCGCGGCCATCGCGCTGTCTTCGGGCAGCAGATCGGCGAATACCGGCACGAGCCGGTAGCGGAAATCGACGACCTTGCCGCTGCCGACTTCGAGGTCGAGCACGCCGATGAACTTGCCGTTGCACCCGGCGTTGGTCACCACCGTTTTGCCCGCACGGTTCGAAACGATCGTCGGCTGCGGCACCGCATCGTGGGTGTGGCCACCGAGGATCACGTCGATGCCGGTCACCCGCGATGCGAGCTTGAGATCGACGTCCATGCCGTTGTGCGACAGCAGCACGACGCGCGTGCGCGCCCTTGTCGCGCGCCGAGTCGACCGCCTTCTGCATGCTCTCTTCCTGGATGCCGAACGTCCAGTCGGGAACGAAGTAGCGCGGATGGGCGATCGGCACGTAGGGGAATGCCTGACCGACGATCGCGACCGCGATGCCGTTGATCGTCTTGATGACGTAAGGCTCGAACACCGGATCGCCGAAGTCGGCGGTGCGCACGTTCTGGGCGATGAAATCGACGCGGCCGGTGAAATCGCGGTCGATGATATCCTTGACCCGCTGCGCGCCATAGGTGAATTCCCAGTGTCCGGTCATCACGTCGACGCCGAGCAGCTTGGCGGCATCGACCATGTCCTGGCCCCGGGTCCACAGCGAGGTCGCCGAGCCCTGCCAGCTGTCACCGCCGTCTAGCAGCAGCGCGCCAGGGCGCTGGCTGCGCAAGCGCTTGATCAGCGTCGATAGATGCGCGAATCCACCCATCGCGCCGTATGCGCGCGCCGCGCGCTCGAAATCGAGATGAGTGAACGCGTGTGCAGCACGCGTTCCCGGCGCGATGCCGAAGTGCCTGAGCAGCGCTTCGCCGACCAGATGCGGTGGCTTGCCGCGCGCGCCGCCCGCGCCGAGGTTGACGCTGGGCTCGCGGAACCGCGTCGGCTTCAACTGCGCATGGCAGTCGGTGATGTGCAGGAGGCCGACGTTTCCGAAAGGCTCGAGCCCTTCGTACAAGTGCTCGCCGTCCGCGCCATCGGCCGCGCGGCTCGCATCGATCGGCAATCCGGCGACGGCGGCGGCGGCGAGTCCCTGCAGGAATTCGCGCCGCTTCACGATCGGATAATCGCAAGACCCGGCGGCGGCGAGCCGCGCCGGGGCGTCGCGCTCACTGGTTGACCGGCGAGGCGGGATCCATCAAGAGCGCGGTGACGTCCTTGATCTGCTGCTCGGAGAGTATGCCGTTGTGGCCGAAGCGCGGCATCGTCGAGCAGGCGGCGAAGGCCTCCGAGTTGAAGATCTTGCCATAGGCATAGCGCTGCGTCTCGATACCGTAGCCGCGCAGCTTGCCGAACCGGTACAGGCTCGGCCCGATGGTGCCGTACGCGACCTCCTGCGGCGCGAGCTGATGGCATGCATAGCAATTGCCGCCGACCGGTCCCGCCGGATCGTCCGAGTATTGCTTGCCGCGGCCCTCCTGCGCGATCTTTTCGCCGTTTTTCCAGTCGCCGATCAGCTTGCCGTCGGCCGGATATCTGATCGTCGCGAAGTTCTGCTTTTCGATCCGGTCGGCTAGCTCCTTCGTCGGGGCCTTGCCGGCGGCCTGGCTGCACAGCCGCTGCGTATCGTCCTGGTCGAGCCGGTCGAGACCGGCCTGCCCTCTGGCCTTGAACGAGGCCTTGAGCATCGAGCTGGCCTCCGACGAGATTCGTTCGTCCGAAGGCGACGTAACGCAGCCGACGAGGATGGCAGCGAATGTCGCCGCGTAAATTGCCGCTCGGCTCGTCATTCGCGCCATCGTCAACGCTTGATCGCGGGCGCGTCGAACGCCGCGCCGTTGGCGTTTTTGGCCAGGAACATCGTCAGTGCGATAGACGCGTCGGAGCCGAATTCGAGCTCCGGGAATCGCTGTTGCCGGAAGCAGTCGTTCAGGCGCCACTGGAACGTGCGCAACTCGCCCTGAGAGACGCGATACGCGGGCCAGGTCGTGTACGCCTTCTGCGCGCCCTCGACCTTGGTCAGGTTCGGCAGATCCTGCAGGCGGATGCGCTGGTTGTCGGCCCGTGGCAGGTCACGCAACCGAAGTCGTGCGGGCCGCCGCGGAAATAGAACATCTTCTCGCCGACCCTGTACATCTCCATTTCCTTCGGGTGCGCGAGCGAAACGTCCATCTTGACGCCGCGCGACTCGCTGGTGATGTAGGCGACCAGCGCTTCGATGCTGGATTTCTTGTCGTTGCCGCTGCCGAACGGGTTCTTCCTGGCATCGGCCTCGCTGATCCCTTGCAGCTTGACCATGCACCATAGCAGCCGCGTCTCCAGATCCATCACCCGGTCGGCATCGGGAAAATATTTCGGCAGATGCGCATAGGCCCCCTTGACGACGCCGGCGCCGAGGCCCAGATCGCAGCGCTCGAGTGAAACCTTGTTCGGGCCGCGCGGCTCCTTCCACAGCCCTTCGCCACGCGCCTCCCACAGCTCGGCCGGATTCCCGTCCTGCAGCGCCTCGCGGTACTTCGCTATCCCGTCGATGGTCGAGTTCTGGGCGAACGCGGCGGCGGCAACGACTGCGGCGGCTATCCCGGCGAACAGTCGCGGGCTCACGCTATCGTCGCCTCGTCGGTGCGCTTGTCGCCGCGATTGTGGCTGCGGCCGCTCGCTTTCGCTCGCTTGACCTGCGCTCCGCGCAGGTCAGCCTTCGCCGCAATCGCCGCCCGGTCGGGCCAGAATGCGCGATCAGCTTGCATCACGCTATCGTCGCCTCGTCGGTGCGCTTGTCGCCGCGATTGTCTACCCACGCGATTGTGACCTTGTCACCTTTGGCGCCACCCTTGAACTTGAACGAGAGGAACGGATTCTTCGCTACGGCGGGTCCCCATTGCGCGGCCAGGACGGTGTTGCCGCCGTGCGTCACGGTGACGGTCTGGATGAACCACGCCGGAATCACCGCGCCTTGCGCGTCCTTGCGCTGGCCGGTCTCCATTTCGTGACTCATCAGCACCTTGACCTCGGTCGAATCGCCGACGACGCTGGCCCGGATTTTCATCGGATCCGCCATGTCAGCCTCCGCATCCGCCGAGCGTGACTTTGACGTCCTTGGCCGCGACGAAATACTTGCCGTCGGCCTTGACCAGCGCATAGATGTTCGAGCTCTGCCCCATCTTCACCCGCGTGGAGATCGAAGGCTCGGTGCCGGGCGGAATGTCGAACACCGCCGCCAGCATGTTGGGATTCTTCTCGATCAGGACGGCGATCGATTCGGTCTTCGGGATGTTGCTGGTGATGCCGACCGGCACAACGGCGCCGTTTTCGGCGATGTCCGGCGTCTGGAAGAAGACGATGTCCTTGCTCTGGATCGGCTCCCCACCGCCCAGCGCTTTCATCGTATCGCCCATGCTCTTGGTGTCGAAGGCCGCCTTATTCCACGATTGGGCGGCGGCGTCGCCAGGCTTGAGCCAGCCGGCAGCGGCGACCAGCGCGAACAGCGTCATGCTGCCGCCCGATTTCAACAGATGCCTGCGCTTGCGATCCATCCCTCGCCCCTCGTGTGCTGCCGCTTCGATGCCGGATTTTAATCCGCCGCGCGCATCCTGTCAGGTTGCTGGACCGACCGGGAGCAAGGAACGCATCGTCGCACCGCCCCGACGACGGTCGAGGCGACGCGTTGGACGCAGGAAAAAGTAACCGCCGGTGGCCCGGCGGACGATCGCCGGCGCGATGCCGTACTAGTGTATCGTCGCCGACGTAAGAAAGCGCAGCAATACGCCCGACTTCAGGCGGTAGGTTCCCTCGCCTACGTATGCGGCGCCGTCGAGCTCGTCGCGCGTGAACTCGAGCTCGGTATTGCCCAGTCTCAGTTCCATCACCACATCGTCGGCGACCGTCGAGTCGTCCGGTACGCGAAGGTACTCGGTGAAGAACACGATCCCGTTGATCTGGACGAAGTCGGCGCCGTTCATCGCCTCGGTCAGTGTCAGATCGGATGAGCCCATCGGTCTTTCGCTCCAGTATTCTGGATGTCCCGGCTCTTGCCGGGACCACGATACTAAGATGCGGCCGGACCGCGGAGGTTCAAGCGATCCCGCAAAACAGCGGGTCAGGCGGCGACCTGGACCAGTTCCCGGACGAAATTGGGCAGCGCCATCGCGGCGCGGTGAACGTCGCCGTTGTAGTACTGCAAATCCCGGATCGCTCGCTGGGAGATGCGACGGTCCGCCTCGAGCGGAGTCAGGTACGACGGATTCAGCGTCGCGGAGGCGCAGGCCATCATCCAGAGCCCCCCGTAGAGCGGGATCGACACCAGGTAGGGCACGACAATGGCAAACGCGGCACGCAGATCGGCCATTCCGGCCCGGATCCGATCGGGATGCGCGACCGGCGAGGCGAGGTGGAGAGTCATGGCGCCGGACGGCTTCAGGCGAGCCGCGCAGGCGCGATAGAAGTCGGCGTCATACAGCGGCTGCGAAGGTCCGCCGGGGTCTGTCAGATCGAGGATGATCAGGTCGTAGGTCTCGACGGAAGATCGGACAAAAGCCAGCCCGTCTTCGACGCGAAGCGAAAGCCTCGGGTCGGAAAGCGCACCGCGATGAACTCGCGAAAGATACTTGCGCGCGATATCGACGACGGCGAGGTCAATCTCGACCAGCGTCACCGATTTGATCGTCGAATACTTGAGCAGCTCCTCGGCCGAGCCGCCATCACCGCCGCCGATGATCAATGCCGATGTCGGCGCAGGGTGCGCGATCGCGGCGACGTGAACGAGGTTCTCGTGGTAATAGAACTCGTCCTTTTCCGACGTCATGAAGTGGCCGTCCAGCCGGAACAGCGTGCCGAACGAGGCCGTGTCGTGCACTTCGACCGTCTGATACGGTGACTGGAAGCGCTCGAATTCGCGGGTCGAACGGACGAAAAAGCCGGTGTCGTCGGTCAAATATTCGGTCAGTACGCCCGGCTGGAGATCTGCGTGCTTTTCCTCAGGCATCGCTCCCGCCGCGGTGAATGGCCTGAAATTTCGTGCGCTTCGGCCGCATCGCCTCCTGCATCGCGCGAAACAGCCGCTCGGCCTTGGCCGTGTTATCGGTCGTGTAGTTGCAAACGTAGACGTCGATCGTCACGAATCCGTGTTCGGGCCAGGTGTGTATCGCGAGATGCGACTCCGCCAGAAGCACGGTGCCGGTCACGCCTTGCGGCTCGAACTGGTGGAAACTGTCGCCGACGACCGTCATTTTGGAGGCCTCGGCCAAGCGCACGCACAGTGCGCGCAGCGATTCGGAGCGCGTCATTTCGGGCGTGTCGGCCGCGCAACCGTACCATTCTCCGAGCAGGTGGATGCCTTCCATCGTATTTCTCCAGGCGCCGCTTCGCCGATAATCCCGCGCGAAGACGCTAAACTCTCTATTATTGCCCAAAATCAGCGCTTAGGCGATAATTTTACCGCTTTGCCGCAGCGTTCCACACCGGTCGCGTCGCCGGTCCCAGCGCGTCCTATCCCGCTCCCAAAGGCAATGACTGCATCGCTTTCCGTGCCGCATCCGGCTTCCGCGCCGCGTAAGACACCGCCTGACACACGGCTGCTGGCGAATGCGATTCGCGCGCTGGCGATGGACGCGGTGCAGGCCGCCAACTCCGGCCATCCGGGGATGCCGATGGGCATGGCGGAGATCGCCGTCGCACTGTGGAATCGCCACCTGCGCCACAACCCGGCCAATCCGCACTGGCCCGATCGCGATCGCTTCGTGCTGTCCAACGGCCATGGCTCGATGCTGCAATATGCGTTGCTGCACCTGACCGGGTACGCGCTTCCGCTCGACGAGATCAGGCATTTCCGGCAGCTGGGCTCCGCCACGCCGGGACACCCCGAACTCGGCGTCACGCCCGGTGTCGAGACGACGACCGGGCCGCTCGGCCAGGGGATCGCCAACGCGGTCGGCATGGCGCTCGCCGAGCGGCTGCTCGCGACCGAGTTCAACCGTCCGGGCCACACCATCGTCGACCACCGGACCTACGTCTTCGCCGGCGACGGCTGCATGATGGAGGGCATCTCGCACGAGGCCTGCTCGCTCGCCGGGACGCTGGGCCTCGCGAAGCTCGTCTGCTTTTACGACGACAACGGCATCTCGATCGACGGCAAGGTGGCCGGCTGGTTTACCGACGACACGCCCGCGCGCTTTGCCGCGTACGGCTGGCACGTCGTGCCCGATGTCGATGGCCACGACGTGGACGCGGTCGATGCGGCGATACGCTCGGCCCACGCGACCACCGACCGCCCGACGCTGATCTGCTGCAAGACGATCATCGGCCGGGGTTCGCCCAACCGCGCCGGGACCGATCTAGCGCACGGCCAGGCGCTGGGCGAGAAGGAAGTGGCCCTGACGCGCGAGGCGCTCGGCTGGAGCTATCCCCCGTTCGAGATTCCACAGGCGGCGTACGACGGCTGGAATGCGCGCGAATGCGGGGAATTACTCGAATCCGATTGGAACGGCCGATTTGCCGCCTACGAGGTGGAGCATCCGGCGCTCGCGGCCGAGTTTCGTCGTCGCCTGTCCGGCGATCTTCCGACGGATTTCGCCGCGAAAGCCGCCGCGTTCGCTGCGCGCCAGAACGACAAAGCCGAGTCGATCGCCACTCGCAAGGCATCGCAGCAGGCGATCGAAGCCTTCGCGCCGCTGCTGCCGGAAATGATCGGCGGAGCCGCGGATCTCACCGGCTCGGTATTCACCAACTGGTCGGGCAGCAAGGCGGTGAGCGCGCACGCTCCGGGCAACTACATCAATTTCGGCGTGCGCGAGTTCGCGATGACGGCGATCGCCAGCGGACTCACGCTCCATGGCGGGTTCATCCCGTACGTCGGCACGTTCCTGACCTTCTCCGACTATGCGCGAAACGCCGTGCGCATGGCTGCGCTGATGCGGATCCGCTCGATCCTGGTCTATACCCATGACTCGATTGGGCTGGGCGAAGACGGACCGACCCACCAGTCGATCGAGCACGCCGCCGCGCTGCGGCTGATCCCGAACCTCGACGTCTGGCGGCCCTGCGACACCGTCGAGACTGCGCTGGCGTGGACGGCGGCGCTCGAGCGCCGGGACGGCACGACCTGCCTGCTGCTGACGCGGCAGAACGTCGCGTTCAATCCGCGCCGCGCCGACCAGATCGCGGCCATCCGCCGCGGCGCTTACGTCCTGGTCGACGCCGAAGGCGCCCGCGCGACGATCATCGCCACCGGGTCCGAGGTCACGCTCGCCGTCGGGGCGCAAAAAGGGCTGGCCGAGGCCGGCATCCCGGTGCGGGTCGTCTCAATGCCATGCTGCAGCGTGTTCGACCGCCAGGACGCCGTCTACCGGGCGCAGGTGCTGCCGCGCGGGATGCCGCGCGTCGCCGTCGAGGCCGGCGTCACCGACTACTGGCGCAAATACGTCGGCGCAATCGACGATCCTTCCGGCGCAGTCGTCGGTATCGACCGCTTCGGCGAATCGGCGCCAGCCGGGGTCCTGTTCAAGCATTTCGGATTCACCGTCGATCATGTCGTCGCCGCAGTTCGCCGCGTCCTTGGCTGACGCCACCGGCATCGTCCTTCGCCGCGCCGCGCCGCGCGACGCCGACGCGATCGCTCGCGTGCGAATCGACGGCTGGCGCACCGCGTATCGCGGCCTGGTCCCCGCTGCGTACCTCGAAGGCATGCGAGTCGACGCCAGCACCGCGCTTTGGGACAAGATATTGACTGCGGGCCCGAACTCGGCGAGCGTGTTCGTCGCCGCCCGCGACGCCGAGGTCGTCGGCTTCGCCGCCGGCAATAAGCTCGACGAGCCGCGCTACGGACTCGACACCGAGCTTACCGCCGTGTATCTGCGCCGCGAGTTCCAGCGTGTCGGGATTGGACGACGGCTTATCGCGGCGGTCGTCGATGCGCAGCGTGCGCACGGCGCGACCGGCATGATCGTCTGGGTCCTGGCCGCCAACAAGCCGGCGCGAGCATTCTACGAAGCGCTGGGCGCGGAGCTCCTGGTCGAGCAGGAGTTCCAATGGGATGGGATGGACTTGCTCGAAGTCGGCTACGGCTGGCGCAATCTGGACGCGCTGAGCGCCACCTGCCTTGCCGGACAGACGCTTCCGCAAACTGAATCGCCAAAGGAAAACAGGAGAGCAGGATGATGATCAAGGTTGCCATCAACGGCTACGGACGCATCGGCCGGAACATCCTTCGCGCGCACTACGAGACGGGACGCAAGCATCCGCTGGCGATCGTCGCGATCAACGATCTGGGCAGCCCGGAGACCAATGCGCACCTGACGCGGCACGATACCGTGCACGGCAAATTCCCGGGCAAGGTCGAGGTCGACGGCGACGCGATGGTCGTCAACGGCGACCGGATCAAGGTATTGGCGCAGCGCAATCCCGCCGAGCTGCCGTGGAGTGCAATGGGCGTCGATGTCGTGCTCGAATGCACGGGGCTGTTCACGACCAAGGAAAAGGCATCGGCACACCTTAAGGGCGGTGCCAAAAAGGTGATCATCTCGGCGCCGGGCGGGAAGGACGTCGACGCGACGATTGTCTACGGCGTCAATCATCAGACGCTGAAGGCGGCGCACACGGTGATCTCGAACGCGTCGTGCACGACCAACTGCCTCGCTCCGCTGGTCAAGCCGCTGCACGACAAGATCGGCGTCGTCAGCGGATTGATGACGACCGTCCACGCCTACACCAACGATCAGGTGCTGAGCGACGTCTACCACGAGGACCTTCGCCGCGCCCGGTCGGCCACGATGAGCATGATCCCGACCAAGACCGGCGCCGCGGCGGCCGTCGGGCTGGTGCTGCCGGAGCTCGACGGCAAGCTCGACGGCTACGCGATAAGGGTGCCGACGATCAACGTCTCGATCGTCGACCTGTCGTTCATCGCCGCGCGCGACACGACGGTCGACGAGGTCAATGCGGTGATGAAGGCGGCATCGGAGTCGGAACCGCTGCATGGATTGCTCGGCTACAACACCGCTCCGCTGGTGTCGGTCGACTTCAATCACGACCCGCGTTCGTCGATTTTCGATTCGACGCTGACCAAGGTGTCCGGGCGCCTGGTCAAGGTCTCCTCCTGGTACGACAACGAATGGGGCTTCAGCAACCGGATGCTCGATGCGACGGTGGCGCTGATGGCGGCGAAATAGCAACCACTGCCTGCTTGCATTCATCGCGACCACCGCTGACGATGGCTATCATCCGCCGACATGGCTGAGTCGTTCCTGCGTCTGGCCGATGTCGATGTCGGCGGCAAGCACGTCTTCATTCGCGCCGATCTCAATGTCCCGCTCGACGCTCAGGGGGCGGTCAGCGATGACACGCGCATCCGCGCCTCCGTTCCCGCGATCCGTGACGCGCTCTCGCGCGGCGCAGCGACCATGGTTACCTCGCACCTGGGCCGCCCCACCGAGGGCAAGTTCACGCTGGCAGATTCGCTGGCGCCGATCGCGCGTCGGCTCGCGGAGCTACTCGGGCGGCCGGTCCCGTTGATCGCCGACTGGGTCGACGGCGGCGCCTGGCACCAGTCGCTCAAGCCCGGCGATCTGGTGCTGCTCGAGAACTGCCGCTTCAATGTCGGTGAAAAAAAGGACGACGAGGCGCTTTCGCGCAGAATGGCGAAGCTGTGCGACGTCTATGTCAACGATGCCTTCGGCACCGCGCACCGCGCGGAAGCGACCACGCATGGCATCGCCCGGTTTGCGCCTGTCGCCTGCGCCGGGCCGTTGCTGGCGGCCGAGATCGATGCGCTGGGGCGGGCGCTAGAGCATCCGGCGCGGCCGCTGGTCGCGATCGTCGCCGGGTCGAAAGTGTCGACCAAGCTGACGATTTTGAAGTCTCTGGCGGCCCGGGTCGACCGCCTTATCGTCGGCGGCGGCATCGCGAATACGTTTATCCTCGCGGTCGGAGGCAGGATCGGCAAATCGCTGGCCGAAGCCGATCTCGCAGGCGAGGCCAAGGCGATACTCGACGCATTTCCCGGCAAGGTCCCGATTCCGATCGACGCTGTGGTCGCCAAGGAGTTCTCGGCAACTGCGGCACCGACGTTGAAAGCGATCGCCGATATCACCGCCGACGACATGATTCTCGACATCGGCCCGCAGACGGTGCGCTCGTTCAAGGCGATCATCGCCAAGGCTGGAACGATCGTCTGGAACGGCCCGGTCGGTGTATTCGAGTTCGACGCGTTCGGCGAGGGGACGCGCGAGCTGGCACACGCGATCGCGGATTCGAGCGCGTTCTCCATCGCGGGCGGCGGCGATACCCTGGCGGCGATCGCCAAGTACGGCGTCGCCGACCGCATCGACTACATCTCGACCGGAGGCGGCGCGTTCCTGGAATTTCTCGAAGGCAAGACGCTCCCGGCGGTCGCGATTCTCGAGCAGCGCGCGACCCGCTAACCGGCGTCGGCGGGGCCAAGCTACCTTTTAACCGGGACACCCATGCAACGCCAGACCAAGATCGTGGCCACCCTCGGGCCGGCCAGCAGTTCCCCGGATGTGCTGACGCGGATGCTCGCCGCCGGCGTCGACGTCATGCGTCTGAATTTTTCGCACGGCAGCGCGGCCGACCATCAGGACCGCGCGCGAATGGTGCGCGATGCGGCCCGATCGCTGGGACGCGAGGTCGCGATCATGGCGGACTTGCAGGGTCCGAAGATTCGCATCGGCAAGTTCGCAGGCGGCAAGGTGGTACTGAAGCCGGGCCAGCAGTTCATCCTCGACGCGGCTCGAGACCTGGGCGACGAGGAAGGCGTCGGGCTCGATTACAAGGAGCTGACCCACGACGTCGCACCCGGCGTCATTCTGCTGCTCAACGACGGGCTGATACGGCTGCGCGTCGAATCGGTTCGCGACACCGCGATCGTGACGCGGGTCGAGCTGGGCGGCGCGCTGTCGAACAACAAGGGCATCAATCGCCTCGGCGGCGGCCTGACCGCGCCGGCGCTGACGGCCAAGGACATGGAAGACATGAAGACCGCGGTCGCGATCGACGCGGAATACCTGGCCGTGTCCTTTCCGAAGAACAAGGAAGATATGTACATGGCGCGGCAGTTGTTGCGCGCTGCCGGCGGCAAGGCTTTCCTGATCGCCAAGATCGAACGAGCCGAGGCGATCAGCGCACTGGAGGAGATCATCGATGCGTCCGACGGCATCATGGTTGCCCGCGGCGACCTGGCAGTCGAAGTGGGCAACGCCACTGTGCCCGGGCTGCAGAAGCGGATGATCAAGCTCGCCCGCGAGCGCAACAAGCTGACGATTACCGCCACACAGATGATGGAATCGATGATCGAGAATCCGGTGCCGACACGCGCGGAGGTATCCGACGTCGCCAACGCAGTTCTCGACGGGACCGACGCGGTGATGCTGTCGGCCGAGACGGCCGCCGGCCGTTTCCCCGTCGAGACGATCGAATCGATGGCCCAGATCTGCGCCGAGGCGGAGAAGACCGAGTCGGGCGAGCTCGATCGCGATTTCCTGAATCGCACGTTCACGCGCATCGACCAGTCAATCGCGATGGCGGCGCTGTTCACTGCCTACCATCTGAAGGTCAAGGCGATTGCCGCGCTGACGCAGTCGGGATCGACCGCGTTGTGGATGTCGCGACACAATTGTGGCTGTCCCATTTTTGCGTTGACTCCCGAAGTCTCGTCGCAGCGGCGGATGGCGCTGTACCGCAACGTCCAGCCGCTGTACCTTGAGCAAGGCGAGGACCGCGACGCGGTCCTCCGCGCCGCCGAAGACCTGCTGGTCGATCGCGGTCAGGTACAGCGCGGCGATCTGATCGTGCTGACGATCGGGGAGCCGATGGGAAAGTCCGGCGGCACCAACGCGATCAAGATCGTCCGGGTCGGCGACCATCGCTGACTGAACGCGCGCGCGCCGCTCCGGCCGGGCGCGCGGTCGAGCGCGGCGCGGCCGAAAGTCATGCTAGCCTATGCGCGACCCACCGCTTGGGTGCGACGAGGAGCTCAGTAGATGGCCGTTGCCCGTTCATGGATCCGGCGAGCACTCGAATCGCAAATCGCGCGACCGCTGTTCCTCATCGTCGCGATCTTCGTCCTTTGGGAACTGGTGATTCGCATCTTCCGCATTCCGCCCTATCTGATACCTGCGCCGCTGGCGGTGGCCAGGATGCTGGTCGCCGAGTGGCCGAGACTCTGGCAGAACGGGTTGTTTACCGCCTACGCGACGCTGGGCGGATTCGCATTGTCCATCCTCATTGGCATCCCGATCGCGATGATCATCGCGTATTCGCGCCTGGTCGAAAGCTATGTCTACCCGCTGCTCGTCTTTTCGCAGAGCGTGCCGAAGATCGCGATCGCTCCACTGTTCGTCGTCTGGTTCGGCTTCGGCATTTTTCCGAAGGTAATTTCGGCATTCATGCTTGGGTTTTTCCCGGTCGTTGTCGCCACCGTAATGGGATTCAAGTCGATCGAACCCGACATGATCGACCTGGCCCGCTCGATGCGGGCGTCGCGCTGGCAGATGTTCATGAAGTTCAGTCTCCCGCAGGCGCTGCCGAGCATCTTCAGCGGTCTCAAGGTATCGGCGACGCTGGCCGTCGTCGGCGCGGTCGTCGGCGAATTCGTCGGATCGAATTCCGGCATCGGCTACGTGCTGCAGATCGCCAACGGCAATTTCGACCTGCCGCTGATGTTCGCCGCGCTGTTCGTGCTGTCGATGATGGGAGTGATCCTGTTCGCGCTGGTCGACCTGGCCGAGAAGCTGATGATTCCGTGGCATCAGTCGCGCCGGCCCGACGCCATGGGCGCGACCGCCTGACTGCCTGATTCCGCTCGTCCGCTCAACGAAGGAGGAACCGATGAAATCGCTGCTGAAAGTATTCGCGATCGCAGGCCTGACGCTGTTTTTCGGCGCCGGTGCGGCGCAGGCGCAATCCAAGGACAAGGTCGTGCTGCTGCTCAACTGGTATCTGTACAGCGAGCACGCGCCGTTCTTTCTCGGCAAGGAGCGCGGTTATTACGACCAGGAGGGCATCGACCTCGACATCCAGGAAGGGCGCGGCTCGGGGGTCTCGGTCCAGGCGGTCGCCGCCAACACCGCCACCTTCGGCTATGTCGACATCGCGACGATGATCAAGGCAGCGGCCAAAGGCGCGCCGGTCAAGGCGGTCGGCGTCGCATTGCAGCTCTCCCCGATGTCGGTGATGGGATTCGCCGACAAGAACATCCGCACGCCGAAGGACATCATCGGCAAGACAGTCGCGGTGACTCCCGGAGACTCGATGTCGCAGATCTGGCCGCTGTTCCTGAAAAAGACGGGGCTCAACGAATCCGAATTCAAGACGGTTTCCGGCGACGCCCAGACCAAGCTTAACGCCGTGATGAACGGGCAGGCGGACCTTCTGCTGGGTTACGTGATGGACCAGGCGATCAAGCTGCAGGATGCGACCCACCGCGCCGTCCATCCGATCCGGTTTGCCGACTACGGCGTCAACCTGATCAGCTCCGGGATCATCGCCAACACGGCGACCCTCAAGGACAAGCCCGACATGGTGCGGCGTTTCCTCCGCGCCACGACCAGGGCGATGGAGGAGTCGGAAAAGAATCCGGAGGCCGCCGTCGATGCGATGCTCAAGGCGAATCCGAAGGCCGGCGTGCGCGAGACGCTGATCATCGGGCTCAAGCAGACGACGGCGCTGTATCACACCAAGGAGACGGCCAAGCTGCGGCCGCTGCGCGCGTCGATGGCCAATGTCGGCGAATCGCTCGACCTTCTGGCGCAGTACGGCGGGCTCGATCCGGCTACCAAGGGCAAGGCCGAGGATTGGGTGACGCTCGATTACCTTCCCTGATACGCCGATGGCCGGCGTCGCCGTCGAGCCCGACAAGGCGGGAGCCCGCACGCTGATTCGTGCCCATGGCGTCGCCAAATCGTACCGGACCGCGGATGGCGAGGTCGAATCGCTGCGGCCGCTGGAATTCGAGGTCCGGGAAGGTGAGTTCGTCTCGGTCGTCGGGCCGAGCGGTTGCGGCAAGAGCACGCTGCTCAAGCTGATCGCGGGCCTGCTGCCGGCGACGCGCGGCTCAATCGAAATCGCCGGCGTCACCGTCGACGGCCCGCCGCCCGGCATCGGCATCGTGTTTCAGAGCCACGTGCTGCTGCCATGGCGCACGGTGCTCGCCAACATCCTGCTGCAGGCGGAAGTGCGCCGCCTGCCGCGCGAGGCGAGCATCGCCCGCGCCCGCGAGCTGGTCGCGATGGTCGGTCTCGAGGGCTTCGAGAACAAGTTTCCGTGGCAGCTTTCGGGCGGCATGCAGCAGCGCGCATCGATCTGCCGCGCGCTGGTGCACGATCCTGCGATCCTGCTGATGGACGAGCCGTTCGGCGCGCTGGACGCGATGACGCGCGAAAAGATGAACCTCGAGTTGCAGCGCATCTGGGCCGCGGCGAAGAAGACCGTGCTGCTGATCACGCACAGCATTCCCGAATCGATATTCCTGTCGGACAGGGTGCTGGTGATGAGCGAGCGCCCCGGTTCGATCGCCGCGATCTATACGATCGCGCTTCCGCGGCCGCGCACCCTGGCGATGATGGGAAGCCCCGAGTTCGCCGTGCTGGCGCAAACGATCCGGGCGCACTTCTATTCGAAAGGCCTGCTCGACGTCTAGAGCCGCCTCCCGCCATGTCGCCAAGTTTCAGCATCAGCGCCATTGAACTCTACGAGCGGCCGGTCCGTTTGCGTCTGCCGTTTCGCTTCGGCGCGGCCACCGTCACCCAGGCGCCGCAGGCTTTCGTGCGGGCCCGCATCCGGATCGAGACAGCCGCGCGGACGCCCGTCGAGGCGACAGGCGCGGCCGCCGAGCTGATGATCCCCAAGTGGTTCGACAAGTCGCCGGGCCGGTCGAATGCCGAGAACACCGACGACTTGAGACGCGCACTGGTTGGCGCCGCCGCCGCATACGCCTCGCACCACCGCCCATCGACCGCGTTCGATCACTGCGCCGAGCATTACCGCGCGATCATCGCCGCCGGCGCAGCCCGCGGCCTCAACGCCCTGACGGCGTGCTATGGGGCGGCGCTGATCGACCGCGCGCTGCTCGATGCGCTCTGTGGTGCGCTCGACGTTTCCTTCGCCGCTGCGATCAACGGCAATCTCGCCGGCATCGACGCCCGCCTCACACCCGACCTCGCCGGCTTCGATATGGACGGATTTCTGCGCCGCCTGTCGGCGCGACCGGTGATCGCGGCGCGACACACGATCGGCATGCTCGATCCACTCGATGCCGGCGACGAAGCGCAGCCTGTCGTCGATCATCTGCCGGCAACGCTCGAGCAAGTCATCGCAACCTACGGTAACCGGTATTTCAAGATCAAGCTCGGCGGCAACGCCCAGGCCGACCTTTCACGACTGGTGCGGATCGCATCGGTCCTCGACCGGTTGCCCTGGTATGCGGTGACGCTCGATGGCAACGAGCAATACGAAACTGTGGCGGCCATCGACGATTTCTGGCGTCGCGTCGGCGCGACACGCGCGCTCGATCGCCTTGCAGCCGTCACGCTGTATCTCGAGCAGCCGCTGCCCCGTGCACTGACTCTCGACACCGACATCGCGGCGCTCGACTCATCGTTGCCGTTCCTGATCGACGAATCCGATGCCACCCTCGATGCATTTCCGCTGGCGCGGCGACGCGGCTACCGCGGTGTCTCCAGCAAGAGCTGCAAGGGATTCTACAAATCGCTGCTCAATGCCGCGCGCTGCGCGCAGGCGAACGCCGTCCCGGGCCCGAGCGCGTTTCTCTCCGGAGAGGACTTGACGGCGCAGGCCGGGCTGTCGGTCCAGCAGGACCTGGCGCTGGTCGGCCTGCTGGGCCTTACGCACGTCGAGCGCAACGGTCATCATTATGTCGACGGCTTCGCCGGACAAGGCGCGGGCGCGGCCGAACAACAGGCGTTCCTGGCTGCACACCCCGGCCTGTACCGCGGCGACGACAACAATGTGCGCCTGGCGATTCGCGACGGGGTGATCGATCTCGGCTCGCTGGCCGCGCCGGGCTTTGCCTCGCGAGGCGAGCCCGACTGGACATCGTTGACGCCGCTGTCCGCAGCAACCCCTATGGCATCCGCACCCGCAACTTGAACACGCGACGAGAGCTGCTCGCAGGAGACTAGAACGTGCAAACCGTACGACTGGGCATCATCATGAACGGCGTCACCGGCCGCATGGGCACCAACCAGCATCTGGTCCGCTCGATTTGCGCGATCCGCGCGCAAGGCGGCGTCGCGCTCGCCGACGGCCGCCGGGTCATGCCGGATCCGATCCTGGTCGGGCGCAATCCCGACAAGCTGGAGCAGCTGGCGCGCGAGCACGGCGTCGCGCGCTGGACGACCGATCTCACCGCAGCGCTGGCCGATCGGGACGACGCACTGTATTTCGATTCGGCGTCGACCGGCCTGCGGCCTCGGCTGATCGAGCAGGCGATCGCTGCCGGCAAGCATATCTACACCGAAAAGCCGGTGGCGCCGACGTTGGCTCAGGCGCTCGCGCTCTGCTCGGCGGCGCGGCGCGCCGGGGTAAAGCACGGCGTCGTGCAGGACAAGCTCTGGCTGCCGGGCCTGCTCAAGCTCGGGATGCTGATCGCTTCCGGTTTTTTCGGACGCATCCTGTCGGTGCGCGGCGAGTTCGGCTACTGGGTTTTCGAAGGCGACTGGCAGCCGGCGCAGCGTCCGTCCTGGAACTACCGCAACGAGGACGACGGCGGCATCATCATCGACATGCTCTGCCACTGGCGGTACGTGCTCGACAATCTGTTCGGCAGGGTGAAGAGCGTTTCCTGCATCGGCGCTACGCATATCCCGACGCGCTGGGACGAAAGCGGACGGCCGTACGAGGCGACGGCAGACGACGCGGCGTATGCGACATTCGAGCTCGCCGGTGCCGACGGCCCCGTGATCGCGCAAATCAACAGCTCGTGGACGACGCGCGTGCGGCGCGACGACCTCGTCACCTTTCATGTCGACGGCACGCTCGGTTCAGCGGTCGCGGGATTGACCGACTGCTGGACGCAGCCGCGCGCCAACACGCCAAAGCCGGTGTGGAATCCCGACGTGCCGCAGGCCATCGATTTTTTTGCCGGCTGGCAGAAGGTTCCGACCAACCGGGTTTACGACAACGCGTTCAAGGTCGAATGGGAATTGTTCATCCGCCACCTGTTCGAAGACACGCCGTTCCAGTGGGACCTGCTCGAAGGCGCCAAGGGCGTGCAACTCGCCGAGCTCGGCCTCAAAAGCTGGGCCGAGCGCCGCTGGATCGACGTTCCCGGGCTCGAGGCGGAGGGATGAGCGCAGCGCAACGCGTTCGGCTTCCCCGCGCCGACGGCACGCTGCACGAATACACGATGCGCGAGGCGTCAGCCTGGACGCCGCCGGCGGCGGGTACGCGGTTCAATCGCGTTGCCTACGCGGCAGCGCATGTCGTCGCCGATCCGTTGTCCAGCGCCGATCCGTGGCTGCAGCCGGCGATCGACTGGGACGCGACGCTCGCCTATCGCCACTATCTGTGGTCGCTGGGCCTCGGCGTGGCCGAGGCGATGGATACCGCGCAGCGCGGCATGGGGCTCGACTGGCCGGGCTCGCTCGAGCTGATCGATCGCTCGCTCTCCGCGGCGCGCGCTACGCCCGGCGCGGTGATCGCCTGCGGCGCGGGCACCGACCATCTGGAGCCTCGATCGACGACGAAGCTCGATGACGTGATCGCCGCGTACGAGCTGCAGTGCGAAGCGGTCGAAAGCCGTGGCGGTCGCATCATCCTGATGGCGAGCCGCGCGCTCGCTGCCTGCGCCCGGTCGCCCGACGATTATGGAAACGTCTACGGGCGCATCCTGGCGCAATTGCGCGAGCCGGCGATCCTGCACTGGCTGGGTGACATGTTCGATCCCGCGCTCGCCGGCTACTGGGGTCATGCCGATCTGGATCGCGCCACCGAGGTGTGCCTGGACGTGATCCGCCAGCACGCCGGCAAAGTCGACGGTATCAAGGTGTCGCTGCTGGACAAGCATCGGGAAATCGCGCTCCGCCGCCGGCTGCCTGCCGGCGTACGCATGTACACCGGCGACGACTTCAACTTCGCCGAGCTGATCGGCGGCGACGGCGTCGGCTATTCGGATGCGCTGCTGGGCATTTTCGATCCGATCGCGCCCGCGGCCGCGTCAGCGCTAGCCGCGCTTTCCGCCGGGGACCGCGCCCGATTCGACGCGATCCTTGCACCGACGGTCCCGCTGTCGCGCCACATCTTCAGTGCGCCGACGCGCTTTTACAAGACCGGCGTCGTCTTTCTGGCCTGGCTCAACGGAAGGCAGACGCATTTCGTGATGATCGGCGGGCAACAGAGTGCGCGCAACCTGCTGCATCTGGTCGAGCTCTTCCGACTCGCCGACGTTGCCGGCCTGCTCGCCGATCCACCGCTTGCCCGAGCGCGTATGCAGACGCTGCTGGCCTGGCACGGCTGCGGCGCCTGATCACGCGCGCGGATCCCTCTTCACGCCGTGGCAAAAGATGAACCCACCCGACTCCGACCTCCTTTCGATCAACACCGCGACGGTACGCGCGCAGTGGAGCCTGCCGGAAATCGTCGCCGGTTGCGCGCGGCGCGGCATTCGCGGCATCGCACCGTGGCGCGACCAGGTCGCCGCGACCGGCCTCAAGGACTCGGCGCAGCGGATACGCGATGCCGGCCTCGCGCTGTCCGGCTATTGCCGCGGCGGCATGTTTCCAGCGCTCGACCGCAACGGCAGGCGCGCGGCTCTCGATGACAACAAGCGCGCGGTCGACGAGGCGCTCGTCCTCGGTGCGCCTTGTCTGGTTCTGGTCGTCGGCGGGCTGCCGAAGGACAGCGCCGGCCGGCCGGCGTCGAAGGATCTCGCCAGCGCGCGCGAAATGGTGCGCGACGGGATCGGCGAGCTCCTCGAATACGCGCGTCCCGCTGGCATGCCGCTGGCGATCGAGCCGCTGCACCCGATGTACGCGGCGGACCGCGCCTGCGTCAATACGCTTTCGCACGCCAACGATCTGTGCGACGAGCTGGGCGCGGGTGTCGGCATCGCCGTCGACGTCTACCACGTCTGGTGGGATCCCGACCTCAGGAGCGAAATCGAGCGCGCCGGCGGCCATGCCGGGCGGCTGCTCGCGTTCCACATCTGCGACTGGCTGGTGCCGACGGCCGACCTCTTGCTCGATCGCGGCATGATGGGCGACGGCGTGATCGACATCCCGCTGATCCGGTCGTGGATGGAGTCGGCCGGCTACCGCGGCGCCCACGAAGTGGAAATCTTCTCGGCCGGCAACTGGTGGAAGAAGGACCCCGACGAGGTGCTCATCACCTGCGTCGAGCGGCACCGGACGGTCTGCTGAAGCGCTTGTCGTTCGCAGCGACGATGGCGCGGGAATCCGCGGTAAAATGACCGGTCCAACAGGAAGCATTTCAGGAGTCCCCCATGCCACTCGTCTCCATGCGCCAGCTGCTCGACCACGCTGCCGAGCACGATTACGGCCTGCCCGCCTTCAACGTCAACAACCTGGAGCAGGTCCAGGCGATCATGTCCGCCGCGGCTGAGACCGACAGCCCGGTGATCATGCAGGCCTCCGCCGGCGCCCGCAAATATGCGGGAGAGATCTTCCTTCGCCACCTGATCGAAGCGGCTGTCGAGAGCTATCCGAACATCCCCATCGTCATGCACCAGGATCACGGCCAGTCGCCGGCCGTGTGCGAATCGGCGATGCGGCTCGGCTTTTCGAGCGTGATGATGGACGGCTCGCTCAAGGAGGACGGCAAGTCGATCGCCGACTACGACTACAACCTCAACGTGACGAAGAAAGTCGTCGAGGAAGCCCATGCGCTGGGCGTCACCGTCGAAGGCGAGCTCGGCTGCCTCGGTTCACTCGAAACGATGAAAGGCGACAAGGAGGACGGCCACGGCGCCGAGGGCACGATGACCCGCGAAATGCTGCTGACCGATCCTGACCAGGCGGCGGATTTCGTCAAGTCGACGCAGCTCGACGCGCTGGCGATCGCGATCGGCACCAGCCACGGAGCGTACAAGTTTTCGCGCAAGCCCACCGGCGACATCCTGGCGATCGATCGCATCAAGGAAATTCACGCCCGCATTCCCAATACGCACCTGGTGATGCACGGCTCGTCGTCGGTGCCGCAGGAGCTGTTGCAGCTGATCCGCGAAAACGGCGGGCAGATGAAGGAAACCTACGGCGTTCCGGTCGAGGAAATCCAGGAAGGCATACGGCACGGCGTGCGCAAGATCAACATAGACACCGACATTCGCCTCGCGATGACCGGCGCGATCCGCAAGTTCTTCCACGAGAATCCGTCCAAGTTCGATCCTCGCGAATACCTGAAGCCGGCGATGCTGGCCGCGAAGGCGATCTGCGTCGCGCGCTACCAGCAGTTCGGCTGCGCCGGCAAAGCCTCGCTTATCAAGCCGATGCCGCTGCAGAAGATGGCAGCGCGCTACAAGAGCGGCGAGCTGCGCCAGATCGTCAATTAGCGATCGTTGTTGTTGGCCGACTGCGGACGGAGCCGAGCCCCGCCGGGCCTCACCAGGTCGCGATCATCGCGACGACCGCCGCGGCCATCGTGCCGGTCGCGAGCCAGCCCAGCGCCTTCAACGGCCGCGTCACCGAGAACGCGCCCATGACCTTGGGATCGTCGGCCAGCAGCATCATCACGACCATGATCGGCACGGCGATGACTCCGTTGACCACCGCCGCCCAGAACAGCGCCCGGATCGGATCGATCGGCGAAAAGTCCAGCGCGACGCCGCCGAGCGTGGCCAGGGCGATGATCGTGTAGAACTCGCGCGCCTCGAGGAGCTTCAGATCGAGGCCGCGCTTCCATTCGAACGTCTCGGCCACCGCGTAGGCGGCCGATCCGGCCAGCACCGGCACGGCAATCATTCCGGTGCCGATGATGCCGAGCGCGAACAGCATGAAGCTCAGGTCTCCCGCCAGCGGGCGCAGCGCGCTCGCGGCTTGCGCGGAGGTCTGGATATCGGTCACGCCCGCCGCATTCAGCGTCGCCGCGGTGCCGAGGATGATGCAGAACGCGACGATGTTCGAGAACGCCATGCCAAGATAGGTGTCGATTTTGATCCGCTGCAGGTGCTCGGCCGCGCCCTCGGGCGCCTGCGCCAGCGCGCCGGCCGACGGATCGGCATTGAGCTCCTCGACTTCCTGCGATGCCTGCCAGAAGAACAGGTACGGGCTGATCGTCGTGCCAAACACCGCGACGATCACCGTCAGGTATTGCGCGGTCAGCGCGAAGTGGGGCCGCACCGCGTGCGCCGCGACCTCGCCCCAGGGGATGTGTATCGTCAGCACCAGGACAACGTACGAGAGCAGCGCCAAGGTCAGCCACTTGAGGTAGCGGACATAGCGCTGGTAGGACAGGAACACCTGCAGCAGCAGGCAGGTGACCCCGATAACGACCGCGTGCGCATGGGGCGGACCGCCGACCACCAGCTGCAGCGCCTCGCCCATGGCCGCGATGTCGGCGGCGATGTTGATCGTGTTGGCGAAGACCAGCAGCGCGACCACGCCGTAGAGCACCGGCCGCGAAAAATGCCGCCCGATGTTCGACGCCAGACCGTGCCCGGTGACCCGCCCGATCCGCGCGCTGACGAGCTGGATGCCGACCATCAACGGATAGGTGAAGACGATCGCCCACAGCGTCAGGAAGCCGAACTGCGCGCCGGCCTGTGAATAGGTCGCGATGCCCGATGGATCGTCGTCCGCGGCGCCGGTGATCAGCCCGGGGCCGAGCTTGCCCGCCCATCCGCGAAATCTGCGTATCATTTTCGTTCCCCGCCTTCGGCCGGGCGAGTATATAGGAACAGGCACGGCGGGCGCCGGTGGTCTTCGCGAAAGGCGAGCGCAAAAAAAAGCCCCGGCCGTCTGACCGGGGCCTTGTCGAGCGTGTGCTCGATCGAGCGCGTTGTTCTAAAGCTTCGCTACTTCCAATCCGACTCGATGTCCCGCTCCATGTTATCGCGCAGGAATATGAATCCGATAACCACGGTCATCAGCGCGACGATGATCGGATACCACAACCCGTAGTAGATGTCGCCGCTCGCGGCGACCAGCGCCGTCGCGAGCAACGGCAGCATGCCGCCGAACCACCCGTTACCGATGTGGTAAGGCAGCGACATCGACGTGTAGCGGATGCGGGTCGGGAACATCTCCACCAGGAAGGCGGCAATCGGCCCGTACACCATGGTCACGTAGATCATCATGATGAACAGGATCAGCAAGGTCATCGGATAGTTGATCTGGGATTTGTCCGCGCTCGCCGGATAGCCCGCAGCCTTCAGCGCAGCCGCGTATTTCGCTTCCTCCGCACCACGCAACTCGGTGTTGCCGATCTTGGTGATGACGTTGTCGGTCGATCCGGCCGGCAGGTCGGTCGACGTGAACGACAGCCCGGACTTGGTCAGGAAGTCCTTGACCTTGTCGCAGTCGCTGAACTTCGACCATGGGCCGACGAAGATGTGGAACTGGCAGTCCTTGGCGGCGACGGTGATCGGGTTGGCGCTCTGGAACGTCTCCAGCCCTGGATTGACATAATGGGTCAGCGCCTTGAATAGCGGAAAGTAGGTAAGCGCCGCGATCAGGCACCCGGCCAGGATGATCTTCAGCCGGCCGATCTTGTCCGACAAGCGCGCCGAAGACGATAAAGAACGGCGTGCCGATCAACACCGAGGCCGCGATCAGCATGTAGGTCGTCGCACCGTCGAGCTTCAGCGTGATGATCAGGAAGAACAGCGCGTAGAACTGACCGGTGTACCAGACCACGCCCTGCCCTGCCGTCGCGCCGAGCAGCGCGAGCAGAACGTACTTGTTGTTCGGGTACTTGAGGAAGCTGTCGCGCAGCGGCGCCTTCGACCCCTTGCCCTCGGCCTTCATCCGCTGGAATACCGGCGATTCGTTCAACTTCAACCGGATGTAGACCGAGAAGACGAGCAGGACCAACGAAACCAGGAACGGCAGCCGCCAACCCCACTCGGAAAAGTCGCCCGGCGTCATCCAGCCGGTGAAGCGGCAGAGGTAGATGACGATCAGCGCCAGGAACAAGCCCAGCGTCGCCGTCGTCTGGATCCAGGCCGTGTCGTAGCCGCGCTGGTTCTGCGGGGCGTGCTCCGCGACGTAGGTTGCGGCACCGCCGTATTCGCCGCCGAGCGCCAGGCCCTGCAGCAGCCGAAGCGATACCAGCAGGATCGGGGCCAGCCATCCGATCGTCTGGAACGTGGGCAACAGGCCGACGGCGAACGTCGAAAAGCCCATGATGACGATCGTGACCAGGAACGTGTATTTGCGTCCGACCAGGTCGCCGATGCGTCCGAAGACCAGTGCGCCGAACGGCCGGACCAGGAATCCCGCCGCATAGGCGGCGAAGGCCGAGAGCAGCGCCGCCGTCTCGTTGCCCTTGGGAAAGAACAGCGCGGCGAAGAACGGCGCAAGAATGGCGTACAGGTAGAAGTCGTACCACTCGAAGACCGTACCGAGGGACGACGCGAATATGACGCGCCGCTCCTCGCTCTTCGAGCTGAGTTGGACGTGCGCCACCGGACGACTGGCTGTGCTCATCGTTCTCCTCCTGAGGTAAAAAGCCTGCAAAGAACGCTGGCGACCTGGCGGCGGGTACCGGGCTTCTTCGAACCCTGGCCCCGTCACGACCACTACCGGCCGCGTACGATCCTGCGAAGCTTAGGGAAACCCCGGGCGAAAGGCAAGCTATAACGGCGGGCGCGTGGGCCGGCCGCTTCGGGCAGCGGTCGCCCGGTCCATTCGCGCCGATGGATCGGTCGTCAGCTACAACCGGAGCCCCCGAGAGGTGCCTAGTGGGCTGCGCAGAGCGGCAGTTCCAATGCCTGCAATACGTCGCCGGTCCGTTTGTTCTCGGCCACGACGACCACCGATAGCGGTCCCGGATCGGAAGGCAAAGCGAGACTGATCCTGCCGGTGCCGGCGCCTGATGCGTCCAGCGTGATCGCCTGGCGCCATTGCCTGACGACATGATCGTGGCGCAAGTGCTTGCCGGCGTTTTCCCCGGCCTTGACGTCGCTCTCCAACCCGTTCTGGACCAGCGCGACGGCAATCGCGGCGTCGGCGCGTTCGCGCGGATCGGTTACCCGCGCGTTGAGCTCGATTTCCGCCGTCTTGTCGCGAGGGCGCACCGCAAGGTCGAGCACGGCACGCGCCGGTCGCGCGTTTATCGCCGCGATGGCCCGTTCGAAATCGTTTCCCGCGCGCCATTGCGGAAAGTCGCGGCCCTGGAGCAGAACCTGCGGCGTGTAGACGAAATCTCCGCCGGTTCGGGCCGACTCGTCCCGCTGGCGCTGACTGAAGCCGGCACTGCCGAAGCGGTCCTTCCATCCGAGGCGGTCCCAGTAATCGACGTGCAGCGCGAGCGCGACCGCGCGATTGCCGAGGTTCCGGCTCGACAGCGCCGACAGCCAGCGGTCGGCCGGCGGGCAACTGTCGCAGCCCTCAGAGGTGTAGAGCTCGATCAGCGCTGTTGCTTGGTCAGGGCTGTGCGCTCGGCAATCGGCAAACGCGGCGGCCGAGGTCGAGATCGCCACCGCGACGACCAATGCGCGCAAGACGGCAGGCATGTTCGTCCTTTCATATGACGTGTTCGGGCGAATCGTTGGTCGTCGCCGGCATCGCTATGCTTACGGCACGGGCGTTTCCGCGCTGCTTCAGCCGACATGGCTATGCTAGCATCGCCGTTCCGTGGCGAGCGCGCCTCGCGCTGTCGACGCGGCCCACCAGAGCGCATGAAAGGGTCAACCATGGGCATCCTGAGCATTATCGGAACCATCGTCGTCGGTTTTGTCGTCGGTCTGATCGCTCGCGCCATCGTGCCGGGCGTCGACGCGCTCGGCTTCTGGCTCACTGCCGGCCTCGGCATCGCGGGCTCGGTCGTCGGCGGCGTCGTCGCGGGGCTGATCTGGAAGACGCCGGACGGCAAGTTCCACCCGGCCGGCTGGATACTGTCGATCATCGGTGCCGCAGTCCTGTTGTGGGCGTATAACCAGTACGCGCGCTGAAGGGGCCAGGAAACGCCCTCTCGCACGCTGCGTCCGCGCGCAGTCCGGCGATCGAATCGAAATGGAATGACGTTCTAGACGCGGTCATTCGGCAGAGTCCTCGGTCCGCTTCGTCCGGCAAGTCGATAACCGCACGTATTCCGACCGATCGTGCTTGACGCTCGCCCGCGAGCCAAGCTAGCCTATGTTCGATAGTCGAACATTCGTGCGTTAATCGCACAACACAGGCCAAGAGGAGACGACCCGGTGGCAACGACCCCGACCGGTGCCCGCAACGTCGCTGTCAGGATCGCCGCACAACTTTCCCTCCGGCGGGCGGCCCTTGCGCGCGCTCGTCGCTGACGCCGGCGGTTTCTCACCGGCAGCCATCGTGGCCACGGTTGAGTCGGGATCGACGACCAAATTTCTGGTCGGGCTTATCGGCGAAGGGATCCTGGGTTCGCGCTCGCCGGCACTGCACGAGCAGGAGGCGCGCCAGCTCGGTCTTGTGCTGCACTACCAGCTGATCGACGTGGCGCGCGCCGATCGTGTCGCGATCGGCCTGCCGAAGCTGCTCGAGGGTGCACAGATGATGGGCTTCGCCGGAGTCAACATCACCCACCCGTTCAAACAAGCTGTCCTGCCTATGCTGGACGAGCTGTCTGCCGACGCGCGTGACATCGGCGCGGTCAATACCGTGATCTTTCGGGATGGGCGGCGGTCCGGCCATAACACCGACTGGTCGGGCTTCGCGATGCCGTTCCGCCGCGATCTCGGCGAGGTCGCGCTGACCCAAGTGGTGCTTCTGGGCGCCGGCGGCGCCGGTTCCGCGGTGGCGCATGCGCTGCTGACCCTCGGAGCGCAGCGCTTGTCGATCGCCGATCCCGACACCGCCAAGGCGGCTGCGCTGGCGCGGAGCCTGTCCGGGCGCTTTGCCGGACGTCAGGTGCAGCACGTGCGCGACGCATGCGCGGCCCTCGCCGCGGCCGACGGACTGGTCAACGCGACGCCGATCGGAATGACCGGCCATCCCGGCGTCCCGATCGATCCGGCTTGTCTGCAGGCAAGGCACTGGGTGGCCGAAGTCGTCTACTTCCCGCTGCAGACCGAATTGCTGCGTGCGGCGAAGCAACGCGGCTGCAGGACCCTCGACGGCGGCGGCATGGCCGTCTGGCAAGCGGTGGCAGCATTCGAGCTTTTCACCGGGCGCGCGCCGGATGCGCAGCGCATGGAGCGGCACTTCCGCAGCATGGTCTCGTAACGGCAATCATTCCAGGAGCATCGTCGCGGGTTTCGCCGGTTGCTAGAATCCAGTGGAGACCCATTCTCTGACCGCGCCGCACGCTGGCTCGACCGCCGGGGTGCGCATCGATGGGACGAACCGTGACCCACGTATCCGACCGTGAAATGATCGCCGGCACCGGCAACCCGCTGGGCATGGACGGGATCGAGTTCGTCGAGTTCTCGACCAGCAAGCCGCAGGCGCTCGGACAGGTGCTGGAAATGATGGGCTTCCGGCCGATCGCCAGGCACCGCTCCCGCGAAGTGCTCCTCTACCGGCAGGGCGAGATGAACATCATCGTCAACGCCCACGCCGGAGGTCACGCCCGATCGTCGCCACCGTCGGAAACGCCGGCGATCGCTGCCGTTGCGCTGCGCGTTCGCGATGCGGCGCAAGCCTATCGTCATGCGATCGAACGCGGCGCATGGATCGTGCCATCGCAGGTCGAAGTGATGGAACTCAATATCCCGGCGATACACGGCGTGGGCTCGAGCCGCATCTATTTCGTCGATCGTTATCGCGATTTTTCCATCTACGATGTCGACTTCACCCTGAATCCCGGCGTCGATCCGCATCCGCCGGCGCTCGCCGATCTCCACTGGTTCGGCATCGTCCAATATATCGGCAGCGACCGAATGCGCGATTGGACCGAGTTCTACCAGGAGCTGTTCGGCTTCGTCGCGCTGCCCGACGAGCAGCGCTATGGCATCCTGCCCAAGGGCCGCATCCTGCTTGGTCCCTGCGGCCGATTCCATTTGCAGCTGATCGATCCGAAGCCCGGAATTTTCGACGTCGAGCCGCAGGAATCGCTGCAGCGCGTGGGCTTCGGCACGTCCGATGTGCTCGCCGCCGTTGCGGCGCTCCGCCAGCGCGGAATCGGCTTCGTCGAATCGCAAGACGTGCATTCCGAAACGCGCGGCGCGCTGACGCAGGCGTATCTGGGCGGCGTGATGTTCGAACTGGTGCACGATGAACGCGGCTGATCGCGTCCCGGACAGCGCCGCGCCGGCGGCTCTGCCCAACATAGGCGACTTCGGCATGGATACGATCTCGCTCGCCGGCCCGCTGCCGTCCAAGCTCGCTGCGGTCCGGAACGCGGGTTTTTCCCAGATCATGCTGTCGGCGCGCGACGTGGTCGACCATCCCGGGGGATTCGACGCCGCGGTGCGTGCGGTACGCGGCAGCGGCCTGCGCGTCACCGGCTTCCAGGTCCTGCGCGACTTCGAGGGGCTGCCCGGGCACCTCCACGACTACAAGATCGACATCGCGAAGTCCATGCTGGAAATGTGCCATGCGCTCGGTTCGAGGGTGCTGCTCGTGTGCTCGTCGACGTCTACGCATGCCACCGGTGACGCCGACGCATTGGCCCGCGATCTGCGCAAGCTCGCGATGCTCGCCGTCCCGCTGGGCATCGACGTCGCGTACGAGGGCCTGTCCTGGGGCCGCACGGTCAACGAATTCACCGCCGCCTGGGACATCGTCTGTCGCGCCAATGCGCCCAATCTCGGGATCGGCATCGACTCATATCACATCTTCGCGACGCAGACTTCGCTCGAAGATCTGGATCTCCTCCTGCCCGAGAAAATATTTCTCGTGCAGCTGGCCGATTTCATGTGGCAGGAGGTCCGCACGACCGAAGAACGAATCGCGACCGCGCGCCATTTTCGGGTCTTCCCCGGAGAAGGCGTGCACAGCGAGGCGCTGGCGGATCTGGTGACGCGGCTCGATCGACTCGGCTACCTCGGCGACTACAGCTTCGAAGTCTTCAACGACGACTACCAGCAGATGCTGCCGGCGACTGTCGCGGCACGCGCTCGCCGTTCGGCGCTATGGCTGGCTGAAGACGTGCTGCGGCGGGCGGTGCCTTTGCCCAACCGGATCCGTCTGCGCCGCGCGGGCAGATGATCGAGCGTCCGGCACCGCCTGTGGCTGGACATCTTCGCGCCAGGCGATAACGGCACGACAGCTCGCGATGACGATGCTCGGCATCGCCGTTGCCGGCGCCGGACTGATCGGCCGGCGCCATATCGAGTTGATCCGGCAAAGCGGCCGGTGCGAGCTGGCGGCAATCATCGATCCGGCGCCCGAAGCGGCCGCGCTCGCCCGCGACCGTCGCGTGCCGGCCTACGGGTCGCTGACCGACATGTTCGGCGTTCGACGTCCCGATGCCGTGATCGTCGCGACGCCGAACGTGCTGCACGCGCAGAACGGCATCGACTGCCTCCGCAATGGCGTACCGGTGCTGGTCGAGAAGCCTATCGCAGATTCGCTGGAGAACGCAGAGCGACTGGTCGATGCCGCCGAGCGCGCACAGGTTCCGCTGCTCGTCGGCCATCACCGCCGGCACAGCCCGATCCTGGCCAAGGCGCGGGAGATCGTGCGCCAGGGAAGGCTGGGGCGGCTGGTCGCCATCACCGGCAGCGCGATGTTCTACAAGCCGGACGGCTACTTCGCCGCAGGGTCCGTGGCGGCGCGAACCCGGCGGCGGTCCGATCCTGCTCAACATGATTCACGAGGTGGACGATCTGCGTTCGGTGTGCGGAGAGATCGACGCTGTCCAGGCGCTCGCCTCGAGCGCGACCCGCGGCTTCGCCGTCGAGGATACGGTGGCGATCGGCCTGCGCTTTGCCAATGGCGCGCTGGGAACTTTCCTCCTCTCCGACACCGCCGCGGCTGCGCGAAGTTGGGAACAGACCTCGCGCGAAGATGCGAGCTTTGCCACGTATCCGGACGAGGACTGCTACCTGATCGCAGGCGTCGACGGGTCGCTCGGCGTGCCGACGATGCGGCTCAAGACCGTCGCGGGCGAGCGGTCCTGGTGGCAACCGATGCGGGAGGAAGTCGTCGCGGTGGAGCGCGCCGATCCGCTCGCGGCGCAGCTCGATCACTTCTGCGCCGTCGTTCGCGGCGAGACAACTCCTCTGGTCGGTGGCCGTGATGCGCTGCAGACCCTGCGCATCACGCTGGCGATCGACGAGGCTGCGCGGACCGGCCGCATCGTAGCGACCACGCCATAGTCGCTCCGGCGGCCGTCTCGCCGCCTTCGAGCCGGGGCGTCAGCGAATCGAAAATTCGCCGCCCGAATTCCGGCGGCGCCGCAATCGAGCCCCGCCTATAATTCTCCCGTATGCTCAAATTGCCATCGGTGGCGACGATGTACCGCGCCCTGGCCGCGCGGGACCCGGCGTTCGACGGACTGTTCTACGTCGCGGTAAAGACGACCAGGATATTCTGCCGCTCGGTGTGCCACGCGCGCACGCCGAAGCGGGAAAACGTCGAGTTCTATGCCCGCGCGCAAGACGCTCTTTACGCCGGATACCGACCGTGTCTGCGCTGCAGGCCGCTCGATCAGGGCCGTCCCCCTCCTCCGCTGGTGGACAAGCTGCTCGCCGCGGTCGAGGCGGACCCGGCGGGCCGCCTCCGCGAATCGGATCTCTCGCGCATGGGGATAGAGCCGTCGACGGCGCGGCGCGCGTTCCAGCGCTACTGCGGCATGACGTTTCACGCTTATCACCGGGCCCGCCGCATGGGTCTGGCGCTCAGCGGAGTGAGAGAGGGAAAAAGTATGCTCGATTTGCAGCTCGATCACGGCTTCGATTCGCCCAGCGGCTTTCGCGAGGCTTTCGCCAGGACATTCGGCACTCCGCCGAGCGGCGCGCGCGCGCTGGGTTGCCTCTACGCCAGATGGATGGAGACACCGCTGGGCCCGATGCTCGCGCTCGCCAACGACGACGGATTGCACCTGCTCGAATTTGTCGACCGCCGCGGACTCGAGCGCGAGATCCAGGCCTTGAGACGGCGCGTCAGGCATCACGTCGTTCCGGGCGAGCACCCTTTGCTGGCGCAGATCGCCTCGGAGCTCGATGACTACTTCGCCGGACGCTCTCTGGCCTTCTCAACACCGTTGCGTCTCGAGGGATCGCCGTTCCAGCTGTCGGTCTGGAATGCGCTGCTCGCGATTCCCTGCGGCTCGACCCGCTCGTACGCCGACATCGCCGCCGCGATTCGCCGTCCTTCGGCCGTGCGCGCGGTCGGTCGCGCCAATGGCGACAACAAGCTCGCGCTGATCGTGCCTTGTCACCGCGTCGTCGGCGCCAACGGCACGCTGACCGGCTACGGTGGAGGCTTGTGGCGCAAGGCCTGGCTGCTCGATCACGAGCGCATGCATGCCGGCGGTCGCGGCCAGGCGACGCTGCCCGGCGTCGAGACGTATCGCGTCGCGACCACGGTCGGGGTCTAAAGCCGCCGACCACCGATGCGAGTCCAGGATTTCGCGCGCCTGCTTTTGCTGGCCGCGCTGTGGGGCGGCTCGTTCGCGTTCATCCGCGTTGCGGTGCCGGCGCTCGGGCCGATCTGGCTTGCCGAATTCCGGGTCGCGCTGGCGTTCGCAGCGCTGTTTGCCGTCGCGGCAATCCGCCGCGGCGTGCCCTCGCTGGCCGCGCATTGGCGTGCCTATCTGGTGATAGGCGCGGTGAATTCGGCACTGCCGTTCGCGCTGTTCAGCTTCGCCGAGCAAACGATTTCGGCGTCGAACGCGGCGATCCTGAACGCCACCAGCCCGTTTTTCGGCGCCATCATCGGCGCCGCGTGGCTGGACGAGCCGCTGGGCGCGCGCAAAATGGCCGGCATGGCGCTCGGGCTGCTCGGAGTCGTGCTGTTGGTCGGCTGGCAGCCCGCGCCGCTGTCCGGCGCGGCAATCGTGGCGTCTCTCGCTTGTCTCGCCGCGGCGCTCTGCTACGGTATCGGCAGCGTCTACGCCAAGGCGCGCATGACGGGCATTCCGAGCTTCGCGATCGCCGTCTACAGCCAGCTGGCCGCCGCCATCGTCCTCGCTCCCGCCCTGCCGTTCTCACCGCTGCCGCTTTCGCTGAGCCCGCTGGTCGCGGCCAACGTGCTCGCTCTGGCCCTGGCGTCGACGGCAATCGCGTATTTGCTCTACTTCCGCCTGATCGCGGACGTCGGGCCCGCGCGCGCGTTGACGGTGACCTTCCTGATTCCGCTGTTCGGCGTCCTGTGGGGTGCTCTGTTCTTGCGCGAGCCGGTCGCGATCAACATGCTCTCCGGCGGCGCGCTGATCCTCGCCGGAACCTGGCTGACGGTGCGCGAGGGACCGCGCCGTCCGGTGCGGCTCCTCGACCGGCAATCGCCCTAGCTAGACCAGTTCCGCCGCGGGACCGAGAACCTGCTCTCGCAAGTCGCGATAGCGCGGCAACGTCGGCGGGTAGACACACAGGTATTTGACCTGCGCCGCCTGCAGGCAACGCTGCTTGATGATCTCCAGCTTCTGGTCGCGGGGATTCTGCACTTGCTGCGGCTCCTTGGCATCGATGATTGCGACGATGGTCATGCCGCGGTCGCAGACGACAAACCCGACGTGCTGGTTGGCGATCTTGCGAAATGCGCGCAGACGCTCCATGCCCTGCGGACCGATTTTGACCTGAAGGACGTCGGCCAGACGAACGCGCGCGAAAATGTCGTGTCGCGGGAACGCCGCCTTGAGCAGCAAATAGACGACGTTCTCGGCCTTGGACAGGAAGCGCGGACGCAGCAGATAGAGCCCGGGAAGCTCGGCGCTCGACAACAGCCTGGTCGTCTCGCCCTCCGTCCATTGCGCCACGGTGCCGGCATCGCCGCCGCCTCGGCGGCCGCCGCGCTGGCGCATCAAGCCGTAGAGCACGCCTACGGCGATGGCGCCGAAGGCAAGGGCAACTAGGATTCCGGAGGTCATGCGGACGGGTTCCTGTCGATAACTTATCGATCCGACGCATCGAGGCGCAGCGTGCGTATGCCCTATCCGTGTTGCGAGCGCCCCGCCGCGCCATGCCGGTGCCTAGTCTAATCGATTTTCACCGCCGGCGGTGCGGCGCCGCCAGCCATCGCGGACGTTTTCGACGACAAAAAAAAGGGCCCCGCATCGCGGGGCCCTTGTTCGGAACGCGCATCCGGCTTGCCGCCGAATCACATATCCATGTCACCCATGCCACCCATGCCGCCCATGCCACCACCGCCGCCGCCCATGGGCTTCTCATCCTTCGGCAGCTCGGCGATCATCGCTTCGGTCGTAAGCATCAGGCTCGCGACCGATGCCGCATTCTGCAGCGCAAACCGCGTGACCTTGGTCGGATCGACAACGCCCATCTGAACGAGATCGCCGTATTCGCCGGTAGCCGCGTTCAGGCCGAAGTTACCTTTGCCTTCGACGACCTTGTTGACCACCACCGACGGCTCTTCACCGGCGTTGTTGACGATCTGGCGCAGCGGCTCTTCGAGCGCGCGCAGCACGATCTTGATGCCGGCTTCCTGATCGGGATTGTCGCCCTTCAGGTTCTTCAGGTTGGCGCGTGCGCGCAGGTAGGCGACGCCGCCACCGGCGACGATGCCTTCCTCGACGGCCGCACGGGTCGCGTGCAGCGCGTCTTCGACGCGGGCCTTCTTCTCCTTCATTTCGACCTCGGTGGCTGCGCCGACCTTGATCACCGCAACACCGCCGGCGAGCTTCGCCACGCGCTCCTGGAGCTTTTCCTTGTCGTAGTCCGACGTCGCTTCATCGATCTGCACGCGGATGTTCTTGACGCGTGCCTCGATGGCCGACTTTTCGCCCGCCCCGTCGATCAAAGTCGTGTCTTCCTTGCCGACTTCGATGCGCTTGGCGCGGCCGAGGTCCTTCAGCGTCGCGTTTTCGAGCTTCAGGCCCAGCTCTTCGGCGATGACGGTGCCGCCGGACAGGATGGCGATATCTTCCAGCATCGCCTTGCGGCGATCACCGAAACCCGGCGCCTTGACGGCGGTGGTTTTCAGGATGCCGCGGATGTTGTTGACGACCAGCGTCGCCAGCGCTTCGCCGTCGACGTCCTCGGCGATGATCAGCAGCGGCTTGCCCGACTTCGCCACCTGCTCGAGCAGCGGCAGAAGGTCACGGATGTTGCTGACCTTCTTGTCGTGCAGCAGGATGTACGCATCCTCGAGCACGGCGGTCTGCTTGTCGGGATTGTTGATGAAGTACGGCGAGATGTAGCCGCGATCGAACTGCATGCCTTCGACCAAATCGAGCTCGTTTTCGAGGCCCTTGCCGTCTTCGACGGTGATGACGCCTTCCTTGCCGACCTTGTCCATCGCGTCCGATATCGTCTTGCCGATCGACTCGTCGGCGTTGGCCGAGATCGCGCCGACCTGGGCGATTTCCTTGCTGGTCGTGCACGGCTTGCTGATCTTCTTCAGCTCTTCGACCACGGCGGTGACTGCCTTGTCGATGCCGCGCTTCAGATCCATCGGATTCATGCCGGCGGCGACATACTTCATGCCCTCGACGACGATCGATTGCGCCAGCACGGTCGCGGTGGTCGTGCCGTCACCGGCGACGTCGGAGGTCTTCGACGCGACTTCCTTGACCATCTGCGCGCCCATATTCTCGAACTTGTCCTTGAGCTCGATTTCCTTGGCGACCGATACACCGTCCTTGGTGATCGTCGGCGCGCCGAAGCTGCGCTCGAGGACTACATTACGGCCCTTCGGGCCCAGAGTAATCTTGACCGCATTGGCGAGGATATTGACCCCGGCCAGCATGCGGTTGCGGGCGCCGTCGCCGAAGCGAACGTCTTTGGATGCCATGATTTGTTTCTCCTGAAAACTTGATGTTGGGTCTGGACGGATCGCTAAAGCGATGTCAGGCGACGATGCCGATGATGTCGTCTTCGCGCATATGCAACAGGTCCTGGCCGTTCAGCTTGAATTCCTGGCCCGAGTACTTGCCGAAGAGGATCTTGTCGCCTTTCTTGACGCCCATCGGAAGTAGCTTGCCGCTGTCGTCGGTTTTCCCGGGCCCCGCATAAACAACTTCGCCTTGCGAAGGTTTTTCTGCCGCGGTATCGGGGATGACGATGCCGCCGGCGGTCTTGCGTTCTTCTTCCAGCCGCTTAACGATCACGCGATCGTGCAAAGGACGAATATCCATGTTAGGACTCACTCCTAGATAAATAAACCAAGCAGAATCAAATAGTTGACTCCGCCACCTGGGTTCGATAGGGACTCGTGGCTTGCGGGTGCGCCTGCGGTGCAAACCGTGTTAGCACTCGCCTCGAGCGAGTGCTGATGATAGTTCCTCGTCGACGGGAAATCAAGCCCATATCGACTATTTCGTTGGGGGACCCCTAGCCTGAGTACCGCGGAAGCCATGACAATGTCATGAACCGCTTGCGCTATGCTTGGCGTTCTGCCTGTCGTCCAGGGCGAATCAGGAGCATCCGATGTCGAGCCCACCGATCACAGGCGCGAGCCGCAGCGGAAATCCGATGCCTCGAACGGTCGATGCCGATCGCGGCCTCGCCTGGTGGACCGAGGCCTGGCGCCTTTTCACACCCGCCGTCGGGGTGTGGCTGCTGATTGTGATCCTGCTGTTCATCCTGAATGTGATCCTGGCGGTGATCCCGTTGCTGGGCCATGTAGCCGGGCAGCTGTTGTTCCCGATTTTCGCGGGCGGCCTGATGCTCGGCTGTCGCGCCATCGACCGCGGCGAGCCGCTGACGGTCGGACATCTGTTTGCCGGGTTTGGAACCCGCACCGGGCCGCTGTTCGTCGTCGGCCTGATCTACACCGCCATCGCGGTCGCGATCGCGCTGGTCGTGTTCGGCTTGTTGCTGGTGTTCTTCGGCGCAGCGATCGTCAGCCAGCTGTGGCACTTGCAGGACCTACAGGATCCGTGGGCGATGACCTCGATGTTCGGCAACATGCTGCTCGCGATTTTGGTCGGCATGCTCGTTTTCCTTCTGCTGTACATGCCCTTGCTGATGGCCATCTGGTTTGCGCCGGCACTCGTTGTTCTGCGCGGCAGCGCGCCGCTCGAAGCGATGCGGCTGTCGTTCACGGGATGCCTGCGCAATATCGTGCCGTTTCTGATCTACGGCCTGATCGGCGTCGTCCTCGCCATCGTGGCGACAATCCCGCTCGGACTGGGCTGGCTGGTGCTGGGTCCGGTGACGATCGCGTCGCTCTATACCAGCTACTGCGACATCTACGAGGATCAAACTTCGCCAGCGCAGGTTGCAGCGCCGCAGCGCTAGAGCACGCCGAAAATCCTCGCGCGGCCAATTCGTGCAGCCGCATCAGCAGAATGGCGATCGCTTATCTGGACCGCGCCGTCTTGCCGCAGGCGTGCGCAGGGTCCGTTCACTCGGCCGCCGCATGAGACGCTTAGGGGCATCCAGTCCCTGGGTACTCGCCATTCCATTGGTCTTGGTAGCGGTGATGTACGCGCGGTTCTTTGCCGGCTTCTGGCTGGGCGACGATTTTGGTTTTTTGCATCAGACGTGGCGCACTGCGGCCGACCACGAACTCTGGTCCCAGACGTTGAGACAGTTTTTCAGCGCGGATTCGTCGGGGGTGGTGTTCTACCGGCCGATGATGATTGCGAGCGTCGCGCTGAACGAATGGATCGCGCGGGACAACTTCGCAGGTTGGTTCGCGCTCAACCTCCTAGTGCATCTGCTGAACACCATCGTTGTCGCGACGCTGGTTACGCGTCTCGCCTCCGCTTGCGGCCGCGACGGGCGCATCGTCGGGATTGTGGCAGCGACGTTTTTCGCGCTGTGCCCGATACTGGCCGAAGGCGTTTTCTGGGTTGCCGCGCGCGCCGATGCCTGGGTCACGCTATGGACGCTGCTGGGATTCTTGGCGTGGGCATCATCCCCGCCTTCGCCCACGCGCGCGGCGGCCCTGCCTCTGTGTCTCGCGCTCGCGCTCGGATTCAAGGAATCGGCAGCGGTATTTCCGCTGCAAATGGCGCTTGTCACGGTGGCGTGGCCGAACCGGTTATCGCGGGCACAGCTTTTGGCGCTCGCCGCCGCTGCTGTCCTGACAGTCCTTTATCTTGTCGTCAGGGCGCACTTCTTCGGGGAGTTCTGGCGGGTATATACCCGGACCGCCCCCGCCCCACATCTGGGCGCGCTGTGGCTCGCAGCCGGGTCGATTGGCGACTGGTGGAAGGGCCTGACGCGGAACACGCCTGGCAGCGCGATCGCCTACGTAGGCCTTGCAGCTTGCGCGTGCGTCTTTCTTGCCGCGACGGCAAGGGGCGCACAACGGCGGCTCGGCGCGGCCCTGTTGTGCGCTGCTGCCGGCCTCGTTGTCGCCACTTTGCTGAGCATCGATGGCATGGCTGCGTCGGGCGAAGGCGGCCGTCTCGGTTATGCCCCGATCGCGTGGCTCGCACTCGCGATCGGAGTCGCTGCTGCCCGGCCTCTGCAAGATGGCGGGGCAAGCGAGACCAGGTATCGGCGTGCCGGGCTCGTGTTGCTTTCCTGTGCAACCGTTGCAGGAACATGGGTGCTCCAGGGCGAGCTGCGCACCGCGAGCTCCGCCCAGGGTTTGGTGCGGGATATCGTGAATGCGTCGCGGGCGTGGGCGGCCACACATCCGGGCTTGACACTGCTCGTGATCGACGAACGGTACGGGCCCGTGGTTACAACGCGCAACGCGCAAGCCTGGCTTGTGATGCCCCCCATCCAACCCGAGCCGCTATTGCACCGCGTGCTTCCGACTTTGCCGCAAGAATTGAATTCGCGCTACGACCAGTTGTCCGCCGGCCTCGCCACGCGTCTCGACAAGATTCCACCGTCACGGCTGGATGCCGATGAGCTCGGTCTGTTGTTCGAGCGCGATGCGGCGCGTTGGCCGGAGTGGTATGCGTGCTGGTCTGAGCCCGCCCGAGGTCTGGTCGCGCTTGCAGCTCCCGAGCCGAGCGATCGGGCGCAGTGGACGGAGGCACTGCGAGACGGCCTTCGGAAGTGCGAGGCCGCCGCGTCCTAGCCATCGGCAGCCCGGAAGCCCCGCTGTTATCTGGCGCGCTCGATCCTGCTAATCGCGCGGCGGATTGCCGTTGACCGCGCCGCGCACGTTCACCGCCAGAGTGGGCGGCGCGTCGCTGCGCAGAAACCAGCGAAGTCGCGTCGTGTCGCCGACGCGCTCGAAGGAATGCGTGAGCAGCAGGTGCTCGACCGTCGCTCGATAGCGCGAATCGCGTGGGATCCGCACGACCCAGGTCTTTCTCCCGGGCTGCGTCGCGAACAGCGCATCGAGCATTGCGCGGCCATGGCCGCCACCGCGCTGTCCGAGCTCCAGTGCGGCGAGCCAGAGCTCGAAGCCGCCCGAGATCGCACGAAAGAGTCCAAAGCCCGCGGGCGGATTTCCGCTATGGCGATCGTCGGGCCAGAAGACGTAACCGGGAACTGCGATCGACTCGAGGCGCCCGGTCTTCAGATCTTCCTCGATGAAGTAGCCGTGTACCAACGCGCGCTTGAGCTTGTCGAAGAACTCGACTGATTGCGTGGAATCCGCCGCAAGCCCGGAATCGAAGCTGCCTTCGGCGGCATTCTGCCGGATAAGCGACCGAAGCATGGCCAGGTGACCGACATGAGCGGGTGCAAGCATGTTTGCAGAGCACGCGACGGGAGCAGGCGCTGTTTATAGCCGTTGCCATCAGCGGCCGCTAGTCCAGCTTACGAACGGATAGCGCAGACGCACTAACGGTTGCGGTGTCGCGAACGCCGCGTGATGTGGACGACAACATCGGCAATTCAGTACCGGTTTGCCAAAGGGCGAGCATCAGTGTGCCTGTTCCCAGTTCGGGCCGCTTCCGATATCGACGACGAGCGGAACGCTCAGTTGCGCCACGCCGCTCATCAGTTGAGGCAACTCGCGCTTGATGCGATCGAGCTCCGCATCCGGAGCCTCCAGCACCAGTTCATCGTGCACCTGCAGGATCAACCGGGTCTTCAGCCGTTCGCGATCGAGCCAGCGCTGCACGACAATCATCGCCAACTTGATCAGGTCCGCGGCGGTGCCCTGCATCGGCGCATTGATCGCGGCGCGCTCGGCGCCCTGGCGTCGCGGGCCTCCGCCGGCATTGATATCCGGCAGCCATAGCCGGCGTCCGAATACCGTTTTCACATAGCCCTGCTTGCGAGCCAGCTCCCGCGTCCGCCGCATGTACTCGGCAACGCCGGGATAGCGGGTGAAGTACTTGTCGATGAACATCTGCGCCGCGCTGCGCTCGATCGCGAGCTGCGCGGCCAGGCCGAACGCGCTCATGCCGTAGATCAGCCCGAAGTTGACGGCCTTGATGTAGCGGCGCTGGTCGCCGGTGACTTCGGAGAGCGGCACGCCGAAAATCTCGGCCGCGGTCGCTCGGTGGATATCGGCCCCTTCGGCGAAAGCCCTGAGCAGCGATTCGTCGCTGGAGAGGTGCGCCATGATGCGCAATTCGATCTGCGAATAATCCGCCGATACGATCGTATGTTCCGGCGGCGCGATGAATGCCTCACGAATCCGCCTGCCCTCGGACGTGCGCACCGGAATGTTCTGCAGATTGGGGTCGTTGCTGGCGAGCCGCCCGGTCACCGCCGTCGCCTGGCCGAAATTGGTGTGAACGCGTCCGGTGCGCGGGTTGCGCATCTGCGGCAGCTTGTCGGTATAGGTCGACTTGAGCTTGGACAGGCCGCGATGCTCGAGGAGAAGCTTCGGCAGCGGGTAGTCGGCGGCGAGTTGCTGAAGGACGTCCTCGTCGGTCGACGGTTGCCCGGTTGCAGTCTTCTTGACCACCGGCAACCCCATTTTTCCGAACAGGATGTCGCCGAGCTGCTTCGGCGAGCCGAGATTGAACGGCTGGCCCGCGAGCTCGTAAGCGCGGTTTTCGAGCGCAAGAACACGCTCGCCCAGCTCGCGGCCCTGCGCGTCCAGCAATGCGCAGTCGATGAGCACGCCGGAGCGCTCCATGCGGAACAGCACTTCGCTCGTCGGCATCTCGATCGACGAGTAGACGAAGTCGAGCCCCGCGTCAGCGACGACCTGCGGATGCTGCAGCAAGTGAAGCTGCACCGCGATGTCGACGCGTTCCGCCGAATATTCGGTCGCCCGCTCGATTGACACCTGGTCGAAGCTGATCTGGGAAGCACCCTTGCCCGCTACTTCGGCATGGCTCAGGGTCTTCACGTCGAGCCGCCGCCAGGCCAGGCTGTCCATGTCGTGCGGACGGTGCGACTCGAGCACGTACGACTCAAGCATCGTATCGTGCGCGACGCCTGCGAGCGCGATACCGTGGTTGGCGAGCACGTGCTGGTCGTACTTGACGTTGTGGCCGAGCTTTCGCGCCGCTGGATTCTCGAACCACGGTTTGAGCCGCGTCAGCACCGAATCGAGCGAGAGCTGAGCCGGTGCCCCGGCATAGCGATGCGCGAGCGGAACATACGCTGCGAGTCCGGGCTCTACCGAGAACGCCAGTCCGACGATGCGCGCCTGCAGCGGATCCGGAGTGGTCGTCTCGGTGTCGAAGCAGACGAGCTCGGCGCGCTCGATCACATCGATCCATCGCTCGAGCGCCGGCATATCCAGAATCGTCTCGTAGTTCCGGGGCACAGCGACGGGCGCGGTCGTTGCCGGCGCCGGCATCGGAGCCGGCGCGCCGTTGCTCGCCGCTGCGCTCGGTCCGACGTCGTCCAGATCCTTGAGCCAGCTCTTGAACTCAAAGCGCTCGAGCAGACTCTTCAGTCTGGCGGCGTCGACCGGCTGCAAGATCAGCCCGCCTGGCGTTACCGGCAGCGTGCAGTCGGTCCGGATGGTCAGCAGCTTCCTGCCCTTCGGCAGCCAGTCGAGCGCAGCGCGAAGATTCTCACCGACGACGCCGCCGATGTCGCCGGCGTGCGCGATAACCTGATCCAGCGATCCGTATTCGGCCAGCCATTTGGCCGCGGTCTTGGGCCCGACCTTGGCCACGCCGGGCACGTTATCGACCGCATCGCCGGTCAGGGTCAGCAGGTCGAGCACCTGGTCGGCGCGAACGCCGAACTTGTCGACCACGCTTTGCACGTCGAGCTTTTCGTTGCTCATCGTGTTGACCAGCGTCACGCGCGACGTGATCAGCTGGGCGAGATCCTTGTCGCCTGTCGAGATCACCGCATCGAAGCCCTGCGCTTCGGCGCGCCGCACCAGCGTGCCGATCACATCGTCCGCTTCGACGCCCTCGATCATCAGCAACGGCCAGCCATATGCAACGATCAGTTCGTGCAGCGGCTCGATCTGGCGCGCGAGGTCATCGGGCATCGCCAGGCGGTTGGCCTTGTATTGCGGATACCAGTCGTCGCGAAATGTCTTGCCCGGCGCGTCGAATACGACCGCGAACTGGTCCGGCTTGCCGTCCTCGACCAATCGGCGCAACATCGAAATGACACCGCGAATCGCGCCGGTCGGCTCGCCGCGCGAGGTACGCAGGTCGGGCAAGGCATGAAACGCCCGGTACAAATACGACGAGCCGTCGACAAGGAACAGCGTAGGCATGAATCAGACGAGCAAGATTCCCGAGTTGATCGACCCGGAGGCGAATTTCGCGACCAACGGCCAGGAAGCGTGGCGTGTTTTGGGCATTATGGCAGAGTTTGCCGTCGCGACCGAGCGCCTGCGCGGCATCCGCCCTGCGGTAAGCCTTTTTGGCAGCGCACGCATCGCGTCGGATCACGCGTATTACCGAAAGGCGGAACAAATTGCGCGCCTCTTGTCCGACGCGGGGTTTTCGGTCATTTCCGGAGGCGGCCCCGGACTGATGGAAGCCGTCAATCGCGGCGCGCATGCGGGGCGCTCGCCCGCGATTGGTCTCAATATCGCGCTGCCGCACGAGCAGGCCAGCAATGCCTTCCAGGATGTAGGCATCAATTTCCGCTACTTCTTCGCGCGCAAGATGATGTTCGTGCGCTTTGCGTCGGCATATGTCGTGCTGCCCGGAGGGTTCGGCACGATCGACGAGCTGACCGAATGCCTGACGCTGGTCCAGACCGGCAAGACGCGCAAGATCCCGATCATTCTGGTTGGCGGCGATTTCTGGAAGGGTCTGATCGACTGGATGCGCGACAAGCTCGTCGGCGAAGGCTTGATTTCGCCGGCCGACATCGACCTGATGACCGTGATCGACGAGCCGGAGGCGATTGTCGACGCGATCTTCGACTATTACGAGAGCCGCGGATTCCAGCCGACGCGCGCGGAGCGCGACAGGATGCTCAATCTCTAATGCGATCGGCGCGCGTCGCGGCGATGGTGGAGGCTAACCTGCCTTCAGGCAGGTTAAGCGAGCGCCGTCTGCGAGCGGCCGGAGCCAAGCGTTTCTTCCAGCCGACGCGCGCGGAGCGCGACAGGATGCTCAATCTGTAAAGCCGTCGGCTCCATCCGCGGCACCGCGCCGGAGACACCGATTCCTGCTAGAATGAAGCACTATCGATGGTGGCCGCGCAACATGCGACTTCGTACCGCAACGCTGTTTTCCACCTTGGCTTTCGCCATCGCCCTTGGCGCGCTGGCGCAAAAGCCGCCGCCGGCGAAGCTCGAACCGCTGCCCGAAGCGCCGCCACCGCCGCCGGAAATCGCCAGCGATCCTGATCTCGAGCCCCAGGTGACGATCGTGCGCCGGCCGACCGAGACGCTCGAGGAGTATCGCGTCAACGGACGTTTGACCATGGTCAAGGTAATTCCCAAAACCGGCAGGCCATACTATCTGGTCGCCGATGGCACCGACGGGACATTTATCCGTCGCGACAGCCTCGACACGGGCTTCAAAGTGCCGATGTGGCTGCTGTTCTCTTTTTGATCTAGACACCCGTTCCCGCCAGCACTGAAAGCGGTCGTGCACGCCGAGGTGCGCGGCGATGCCCGATGTCGGTCTACACTACTGTCACAGCCGAAGACCTCGCAGGCTGGCTCACGCGTTACGCGATCGGCACAGTGCACGAATTCGAGCCGATAGCGGCCGGCATTGAAAACACCAACTACTTCGTTACGGCGGACAAGGGCCGCTATGTGCTGACGCTCTACGAGCGTCTTCCGGCGGAGGAGTTGCCGTTCTACCTCAACCTGATCGCGCATCTGGCGAATGCCGGCGTTCAGGCCCCCGCGCCCGAGCCCGATCGCAGCGGCGCATTATGGAGCATCCTGAACGGCAAGCCGGCGGGCCTGGTCGCCCGCCTCGACGGGGCGGCCGTCGCGAATCCCGGCATCGAGCACTGCGCCGCGGCGGGCGCCGTTCTCGCCCAGATGCACGTCGCCGCCGCCAGTTATCGCTCCCGACTGTCGAACCGGCGGGGCCCGGGCTGGTGGCGCCAGGCCGCTCGCGCGGTGCGGCCGTTCCTTTCGACCGAGCAGAACGCATTGATCGCGGCCGAGCTCAAGTTTCAGAGCGGGCTCGCCAAGGTCAGACTGCCGCGTGGGGCCATCCACGGCGACCTGTTCTGCGACAATGTGCTGTTCGAGGGCACGCGTGTTTCGGGCGTCATCGACTTCGGCTTCGCGGCCACCGATGCCTTCATTTATGACCTGGCGATCGCGGTCAATGACTGGTGCGTGCTCGGCGGAACTGGGGGCGCGCTCGATGCCGAGCGCGTCGAAGCCATGGTGGCGGCATACACGGCAACTCGCCCGGTGACGGCGGAAGAACGCTCGATGTGGGCGCCATTTTTGCGCGCCGGCGCGCTTCGCTTCTGGCTCTCGCGCCTCTACGATCTGCACCGGCCTCGCCCTGGAGAGATCACGTCCGCGCATGATCCGTCGGTTTTCGAGCGAATCCTGCGCGAGCGCATCGCGTCGGCGCCGCGACTGCCCGTCTGATGAGCGAGGCGTCGATCGCGTTCGAATTGCGTGCGGCCGCCCACGGCTTCGCCTGGCTTTCGCGTTCGGCAACGATGTTCCGCGCCGCGCCGCTGCCCTGGCTGCTGCTCCTTTTTGTCTACTATCTGCTGGTCGGCCTGACCGAGTTCGGGCCGTGGGCGTCGATCGGCCAGTTTGTGGCGCCGCTGCTGCGGCCGGTGTTCGCCGTCGGTTTTCTGGCGGCGGCTTGGACACAGGAACGCGGCGGCGTGCCGAAGTTCGAGCATCTGTTCCGCGGCTTTCGCAGCAACCTTCGCGCGCTGCTTCCATTGGGCATCGTCTTTCTCGGCGGCATGCTGATCGCGGTTCGGGCCACCGCACTGGTCGATGGCGGCCAGCTGATCGCGCTTCTGACCGGCAGCGAGCGCCCGACCGAAGCGGTGCTCGCGAGCGGACGGGTGCAGATGGCGATGCTTTTCGGTGCCGCGTGCGCGCTGCCGACGCTGCTCGCCACCTGGTTCGCACCGGCGCTGGTCGTGTTCAATGATGCCGGGGCGCGCAACGCGCTCGTCACGAGCCTGCGCGCGTCTCTGGCGAACTGGCGGCCGATCGCGGTGTACGGGCTCGCCGTTTTCGCCTTCGGCGGCGTCGTGCCCGTCTTCGCGCTGGGCATCGCGCAGCTGCTGGGCGAAGCCGCCGGAGGGCCGGTGCTGCTGTTCGTCGTCACGCCCTACATGTTCGTCCTGGTCGCGATCCTTCACATCTCCGACTACGTCGGATATCGCGACATTTTTCCCGCCGAAGAGCCGCCGCAGGCACCGGCGGCAGCTGCCTAGCGCTACCGGAGCGGCCTGCGGCCGCGGTCACGCCGGTTGCAGCTTGGCGTACTCCAGCGCGAGCCACTTGACGCCGGCGTCGCGGAAGTTGACCTGTACCCGTGCGTCGTCGCCGCGTCCTTCGGCGTCGATGATGATGCCCAGGCCGAACTTGGCGTGCTTGACGCTCTGTCCGATCCGCCATCCGGGCACCTCGCGCGCGACGACCCGGGTCGACGACCGCGCGCCGGATTCTCTCGCAACGTCGCGCCGCTGCGACGACAGCCATTGCACGACGCCGTCCGGAAACTCGTCGAGAAAGCGGGAAGCGACGTTGTAGCGAAGCTGGCCGTGCAGCATCCGGCTTTGCGCATGAGTAAGGTAAAGGCGCCGCCGTGCCCGCGTAATCGCGACATAGGCAAGCCGCCGCTCCTCCTCGACTCCGTCGAATTCCGACATGCTGTTCTCGTGCGGGAATAATCCTTCTTCGAGACCGGTGACGAACACCGTATGGAACTCGAGCCCTTTCGCCGAGTGCACGGTCATCAGCTGCAGGGCGGGCCTGCCTTCAGCAGCCTGCGTCTCTCCGGCCTCCAGCGCCGCATGGGAGAGAAAACTCATCAGCGGATCGTCGCCGCCTTCGCCGATCTCCCGCTCGGTCTCGCGCAGGAATCCGTCGGCGGCATTGATCAATTCCTGCAAGTTGTCGACGCGCTCCTGCCCATCCTTCTCCGCCGCGTAATGCGCGAGCAGTCCGCTGGCGTGCACGGCGTGGTCAACCGCCTCGGGCAGAGCAAGGCCCTGCGTCGCGATTCGCATCGCCTCGATCAGCGCGACAAACGCGGCGAGGCTCGTGCCGGCTTTGCCGGATACCGGATGGCTGCACGCCGTCTGCCAGAGGCTTGCGCCGGTCGCCTGGGCTCGTTCCTGCAAGGTCTCGATCGAGCGCGCTCCTATGCCGCGTGGCGGGAAATTGATCACGCGCAAAAACGCGCCGTCGTCTCCAGGCGCGGCGATCAGCCGCAAATAGGCGAGCGCGTGCTTGACTTCGGCGCGCTCGAAAAAGCGCATGCCTCCGTAGACGCGGTACGGCATGCCCGCGTTGAACAGCGCGTGCTCGACCACCCGCGACTGCGCGTTCGACCGGTACAGAACGGCGATCTCGGCCGGCGAGACGCCTTCGGCGACAAGTCCATTGACCACGTCGACGATGAAAGCGGCTTCGTCGATGTCGGACGGCGCGGAAAACGCGCGGACCGGCTCGCCTTCGGCATCGGCAGTCCACAGGTTCTTCCCCAGTCTCCCCTGATTGTGCTTGATCAGGGCATTGGCCGCATCAAGGATGCGGCCGTGCGAACGGTAGTTCTGCTCGAGCTTGATCAGCTTCACGGCTCCGCCGGCCACGGAGAAATCGCGCTCGAAATGCTGCATGTTGGCCACATTGGCGCCACGAAACGCATAGATCGATTGATCGTCGTCTCCAACCGCGAAAACCGACGTTTCCGGCGCGGTAAGCACTTTGAGCCACTTGTACTGCAGCACGTTGGTGTCCTGGAACTCGTCGACCAGGATGTGCGAGAATCGGCGCCGGTAGTGCTCGCGCAATCCCTCGTTTCGCGTCAGCAGCTCGTAAGTGCGCAGCAGCAGCTCGGGGAAATCTACGACGCCGTCGCGCTGGCAGGCCTGCTCGTAAAGCGCGAAGTGCTCGACCTGGCGCCGAGTGAACTCATCGTGGGCTTCGACCTGGTTGGGGCGCAGGCCTTCCTCCTTCGACGCGTTGATCAGGCCCTGGAGCGCTCGCGCGGGGAACCGCTCGTCGTCGATGTTGTGCGCCTTGTACACCCGCTTGATCAAGGCCAGCTGATCCTGCATATCCATGATCTGGAATGCCTGCGGAAGCTGCGCGTCGCGGTAATGCGCCCGCAGCATGCGGTTGCACAGGCCGTGGAAGGTGCCGACCCACATGCCGCGCGTGTTCACCGGTGTCAGCGCCGAAAGCCGGAAAAGCATCTCCTTGGCCGCCTTGTTGGTGAATGTCACCGCGAGGATGGACAGCGGGCTCGCCTGGCCCGTGGCCAGCAGCCAGGCGATGCGCGTGGTCAACACGCGAGTCTTGCCGCTCCCGGCACCGGCAAGAATCAATGCCGATGCGTGAGGCAGCGTCACCGCGGCCAACTGTTCGGGATTGAGATTCTCGAGTAAAGACGAAGCCATCGGGAGGGGGGCGCCGCTTCCGCACGCCGTCGGAAGGCGGCGCTGAAGCGAGCGTGGGCGACGGTTGAACCGCCGGTATGCCGCGCAAACCCCAATTATAGGCGATAGCGCACCGCCGCGGCGCTGCGGCTGTGCAACGCGGCGCTATAATCGGCCGCGCCCCGCTGCCATGCGACTCCCGATCCGATGCCCCGCATCCCGCGTATAAATCCCACAGCGCACTCGGCGACGACGCGGGCGTTCGTGCAATGGATCCGCTCGGCCGCGCCCTACATCCATGCGTTTCGGGGCAAGACTTTCGTCATCGCGTTCGGTGGCGAGGTCGTCGCCGACGAGACCTTCCTCGGCATCGTCCACGACTTGAATCTCCTGCAGAGTCTGGGCATCCGGCTGGTGGTTGTGCACGGATCGCGACCGCAGATCGAGGCCATCCTCAAGCAGCAGAACATCCGGAGCGTCTACAACCGCGGACTGCGGGTGACCGACGCCGAAACGCTCGATTGCGTGCTCGAGGGGACCGGCCATGCGCGCAGCCGCATCGAGGCGCTGCTGTCGCTCGGGGTCGCCAACTCGCCGATGGCGGGCGCGCGCATTCGCGTCGTCGGCGGCAACTTCTTGACTGCGAAGCCGATCGGCGTGCTCGACGGCGTCGACATGCAATGGACCGGCGAAGTGCGTCGCGTCGACGTGTCGGCGATCCGGCAGCGGCTCGACGACGGCGACGTCGTCCTGGTGTCGCCGCTCGGATATTCGCCGACCGGCGAGATCTTCAATCTCGCCCTGGAAGAGGTCGCGACGCAGGTCGCAGTCCACCTCTCGGCGCACAAGCTGATTTTCCTGATGGAAACGGATGGTGTCCGCAACGGCCGCCGCCGCCTGCTCAGCGAGCTCTCGACCCACGACGCCGAGGCACTGCTGGCCAGCGAGCGCAAGCTGCCGGCCGACGTACAGCACTACCTGCCCGGGGCGATCCGCGCCTGCGAAAACGGAGTCAAGCGCTCGCATTTGATCTCACGCCACCACGACGGCGCGCTGCTGCTCGAGCTGTTCACGCGTGACGGCGTGGGCACGATGGTCGCTGCGGCGCCGCTCGCGCATTTGCGCAGCGCGACGATCGACGACGTCGGAGGCATCCTGGCGATCATCGAGCCGCTGGAGGATCAGGGTGTGCTGGTCCGCCGCTCGCGCGAGCGGCTGGAGATGGAGATCGAGCGCTTTGTCGTCGCAGAGCATGACGGCATGATCGTCGGCTGCGCGGCGCTTTATGCGTTCCCCGGCGAGAAGGCTGGCGAGCTCGCGGCACTCGCCGTGCATCCGGACTTCCAGCGCGAAGGCTACGGCGAGGCGTTGCTGCATGAAATCGAGCAGCGCGCGCGCAAGCTCCGGTTGTCGCGCCTGTTCGTCCTGACCACGCGCACGTCCGGCTGGTTCGTCGAGCGCGGGTTCGTCGAGAGCGACCCGTCGCGTCTGCCACAGCAGAAGCGCGACCTCTACAACTGGCAGCGGCGCTCGCTGGTCTACGAGAAAAGCCCGGTCTAGACGCGACCGGGCGAGGCGTCGTCGCGGACCTGCCGCGACCAGGGCGGCGTGCGATAATCGGCGATCGAAGATCAATCGCACGAGGACGTTGCAATGTCACGCATGGTTCAATGCATCAAGCTGGGTCGCCAAGCGGAAGGACTCGACTTTCCGACCTATCCCGGCGAGCTCGGCAAGCGGATCTATGAAAACGTCTCGAAGGAGGCGTGGGCGCAGTGGTTGAAGCACCAGACGATGCTGGTCAACGAGAACCGACTGAGCCTCGCCGACCCGCGCGCGCGCAAGTATCTGGCCGAGCAGATGGAGCGGCATTTCTTCGGCGGCGGCGCCGACGTCGCCTCGGGCTACGTTCCACCGAAGGAATGAGCAAGGTTGTCGAGCGGGCGCCGATCAGCCGCTATCCGGTGCCGAAACTCGAAGATCTGCCGGAAGACATCCGCGCGCGGATGCTCGAGGTCCGCTGGCCGGGTTTCCGACAGCGGCGAATACCCGGAGGTTCGCATGGACCGTAAGGCTGCGACACGCGTTCCAGATCGTGCGCACGCCGGGTTTTCCGCTCGCCTGGTGAAGCGACGGGAGCTGTGGTGGGGCGAGCCATTTCGCTGGGGTCAGGCACACGGTTATCGAGACGCGCTGCATCGGGTCCGCGAGCGGTTCGCGCTACGCTTCCGAACCGAGCCCGACGCCGCATGGCAATGCTGCCCTCAATGGCCGCGAACGCTGGTCAACAAGTGGAACAGCCGCGAGTTCGCGCAGAAGCACGGTTGCCGGGTTCCCGCGCTCTACTGGCACGGACGCCGGATCGCGAATGTTCCCTACGCGTTGCTTCCCGCGCGCTATGTGATACGTCCAGTGTGGGGAACCGTGAGGACAGGGGTCCACGTCGTGGCGGACGGACGGGAGTTGCTCCGACATGTACCGGCGACGGGTGTGGATATCCGTCGCCGCCTCTTTCGTGAGCACGGCCCGGTGGCGGCGACGCCCCTGCTCGTCGAGGAATTCGTGCCCGCGGAAGATGGGGAAGGCGGCCTGCCCATCGAGTACAAATGCCATGCGTTCGGCGACACGATCGCGGCAGTGCAGGTGATAGAGCGCGCCGGGCCACGCACCGGCATTCAGCGGTACTACACTCCGCGCTGGGAGCCGTTCCCCGACGTGATGGATACGAACTACCCGCTGGCGCCGCCACGAGAGCCCCCTCGCAGTCTCGACGAGATGCTGGGCGCGGCGTCGCGGCTCTCGCAGGCGATCGGCACGTACATGCGCATCGATTTCTTCGGCGGCACTGGGGGCGCCGTGTTCAACGAGTTCTCGTCGACACCTCAGGTGCGGACGCTTCCTTACACGCGCTACTGCGATGAGATCTTCGGGGCGCTCTGGCAGCAGCGATTTCCGGAGGCCGTCTGACTCGCAATTCCGCGGCCGCTGTCGCGGCCGCAGGCAGAAAGCTATCCCCCGCGACCATCACAACGCCGACGACACGGGACGATCCGACCGGGTCGCTCAGGCTCCTGGTGCGCCTCTTGCGTCGCGACGCTGCGGGCATCCGGCGCTGCTTGGAGGAGCGCCGCGAAATGCTCGACGAGCTTGCCGCGGTCGCGCTGGACGGAGGGCTCTCGGTGGCGCTGCTGCGGGCCCTCGCCGGTTCTGGATTGACGCAACAACTCTCCGAGGAACGCCAGGTGGCGTTGGCAGACCGCCGCGACCGTCAAGCGACGCGATACGCGGTGTTGGAGAAGGGTCTCGCGCGTGTTGCCAGCGTGTTCGAGGCCGCGGGCGTGCCCTTCGTGCTGCTCAAGGGGCCCTACCTAGCGGCGCGCTTTTACGGGGATCCGCGGGGGCGAGAGTTCGTCGACGTCGACCTTCTGGTCCGTCGCGCCGACCGGCGCCGCGCAGTCGGCATTCTGGAGGAAGCCGGATTTGTGCGGCGGTCGCGCGTTCTCGGCAGCGAAGCACTTACGGCGTTTTTTGTGCACGGTTTCGACTTTGTCGCCGCCGGCGTCAACCTGGACCTGCACTGGAGTCTCTCGCGCCACCCGTCGTTCAGGGTGGACGAGGCCCGCATCTGGGAGTGCAAAGGGGAGTTCCTGCTGAATGACCGTTCCTACGGCGTGCTCTCAGACGAGGACGAGGTGACGCTCGAGGTCCTCGCCCTGCTCCGCGATATCGCGCGCGGACGGCCGAAGATCAAAAATGTGGCCGACCTGATCCAGGTCGTTGCCACGATCGACCCCACGATGGCGTGGGACGCGCTGTTCGCGAGCGGCCGCAGAAACGGCACCTACGGGCCGCTGGTAAATGTGCTGTCGGTTTGCCTCGACGTCGCCGATGCCCACGACCTCGCGCCGCGCCTGGCGGCCACCCTCGCACGCCATTCCGGCCGTCGCGTGCGTTCCGCTCCTGGCGGAGCGCCGTTGTGTGTTCTGCCGGCACGTACGGGGTTCGCAATCAAGCTTTGGGCTGCTCGATCGCACGACACTACGCTTGGGAGCTGGTTTGTGTGGTGGGCCGTGTCGCTGCCGTTTCGCCGTGCCGTGCATGGTTGGCCGCGGCCCGTCGCTGGACGGCCCACTCCGACATCAAGATCGTGAATACGTCGCCACGGAACCCTGTTGGCACAACTGAACGATGCGCTCGATGACGGCGGGGCGCAACGCAATCGTTGCCAACTCCCACTGTCGCGCCTCGGCGAGGCACGTCTGCACATCGGCTGCGCCGGCCTCGATGCGGGCGAGCGCCGCGTGCACATCCTCCGCACTCACCGGTCCGCGAAAATCCGAACCGAGCGGTACAGCCAGCCCAAGGTCCTGGCACCGCCGGGCGAGTGCCGGCTGGTCCGAGAAGAACGGGTAAGAAATCATCGGCGTACGGTGATAGATCGCCTCGTGGGTGGAGTTCAGGCCCTGATGCGTGAACATCACCGACGCCTCGTGCAGTACTTTCCACTGATCGACGTAGTTCTCGACGCGGACGTTCGGGCGCGCCAGCCGCTCTGCGAGCTCCGGCGCGTCCCGTCCCCCAAGGCTTACGAGTGCGACAGCTCGGTCGATCGTCGCGACCGCGTCGCTGATCGCCGTAAGTGCATCGACCGCCGCCGCCTCGTAGTAGCGCCATATCACAGTACCGAACGAGGCATAGATACGCAACCGCGCATTGCTGTCCGCGCCAAATACGGATGGGCTAGCGCCCGTTTCCACGATCGGATCCGGCAGCAGAGAACCGAAGAATGCAATCGGCTGGAATGCCTCGCGCTCCGCGGAAAGGAGGAACTCGGGTGGCTCGCAATACACGTTGAGATCGTGACTCAACCCATCGATGTACGAGAACGGGCTCGCATTGGGCATGCCGTGGCGCTCCCGCAATACGTCGACTGCCCACCGGCATTGGTCGGAGATGCTGACGCGCGGATCACGAGCGAGTGCCGCAAGGGTAGGCCCGGGGGCAAGGTTGTGCCCGGCGCAGACATTCACTCGCGGAAGATCCAAATGGTAGGCCACCACGCTACCAATAACGGCAAACGCATCGTGAATAATGACGTCTGGCCGTAGCGCGGCCACCTGCTGGACCACGTCGTCCCCAAAGTGTCCGGCGAAAGTGACGCCCCTCGACGGCAAGGGAGTGGACGTTGCGTCCGCCTCCTCAAGGGGCCGGCCTTCGAACAGGTCGCTGAATTCTCCACCGAGTTTCTCCACGTCGTCGCGAAATCCAACATGGGTAAACACACGTGTCCGAAGTCCGCGTGCGGCTAGCCCGGCGATGATTGGTCGCAGGCGCTTGAAGTGGCCGGTATCGCCCATGGAGAAAACGACTGCGGTCAATCCGGTCATCCGCGCCCTCGTTTAGCCTTGCCGAAGCTCATCGCTCAACTTGCCCGAATGCCCGCCATGACTTCCCGCAGGCGTTCGATCGACACATGCGCACGCGCCGGATCCAGTTGCAATCGGAGAACCGCGCTTTTCAGCGTCGCGACAAGAGCCCAGAACGCGAAGTGCCGCAGCGCATCCTCGTGCGGCATCCGGGCCTGGTAGTTGACGCGGAAGCATTCCCAGGCCGGGGGAGGTAGCATCCAACGGTACCAAGTCCGTGCGACATCGAGACCCAAGGCGCCGAGACCCATCCTTTCGTTGTCGATGATATGTATCCGACCGTTCGGGTCGACCACCATATTCTCGCCGCAGAAGTCGGTGTGTACCAAACCTAGGAGCGCCTGTTTGGGATCCAGTTGTTCCAGCGCGGCGGCGATGCCGTCGGTCTCTGCATGGGGCAATTGGCCGTCCGCGGCGAGGCGCCTGCGGGCGTCTTCAGCCCTCGCGCGCTCGGGAGCGGTGCTTTGTATCACCGGCAGCGGTCGGCCGAGCACTTGTGGCGTGCCGTGAAGACAGGCTAGGAGCGTGGCCGCCTCAATCAATTGCTGCGTGGTCACGGGCCGCTGCGCAAGATCTTCACCTTCGATCCAGGCTTCAAGCAGTACCGCACCGTGGCAATGGAACACCAGTGCGAAGCCAGAGGGAGCCTCCTGGCGAATCTCGAACAGCCGCCGTGCGGTCGCCTCGTCCTCGAGACGACGTGCCTTGAGGACTCGGCCGTCCTCGAGGTCGACGCGGAACACCGACCGTTGGTGTTCCGCGGCGCGGATCGTCGATAGGCACTGCCAGCTCCTTGCGCGCAAGCCGAATTGATCGAGTGCAGCAACGATCTCGGGTTCGAGCGGTTCGTTCATCGCACGGGCTCCGTCGCCGCGCGTTCTCCGACCAACGCCTGCAACAGATCACCGGCACCTTTGCTGTGAAGACCGGGGCTCAGCCGGCAACGAAACAGCGGCGCGACCGCGGACAAACGGGCGACCTGTGTGGCCACGTCGTCGTCATGCGGTTCGGGAAGACCCACCATGTCCGCGAAGATCGTCCGTGGTCGTCGGATCGCGCGGATACCGTAGCGCGAGTCAAGTAGTTGATTCGACCCGACGTCGATGGCAAGACGCTCGAGCGACCAGTCCCCGGACGCCGTGTCCATCTCCGGAAACACGATCGCCGCAACCGGTGCAGAGGCCGTCGTTCCACTCCCACAGCGTTGCGCGAGTTGTGCCGGGGAGAGGCCGAAGCCTCGGGACGGTCCCGTATCCGAAGCATCGAAGATCAGCGGTCCGGGGCTTTCTTCGGAATGGAAAACCGCCGGTCGCTCATTCGGCGTGCGCCGCAAATCGGGAAACAACTCCAGCGTACCTGCTCGGACGGACACCAGGGTCGGCACGCCGAAAGCGATCGGCGACACAGGTTCGACGTCAACGAGCACCCGATCGTTGGCGATCAGTGAAACCCGCTGGCACCGGAGAAAGTGCGTGAGCAGCGTCGTCTTCCCTGCCTGCTTCGGTCCGACCAGCAAAACTGCGCCGGCCGATGTGGCGAACGCAGCGGCATGAAGGTCGAGCAGCTGGTCTGCGGCCTTCATGCCGGCGACCAGCAGCTCGCGAACCACACGCATCAGCCCGATGCGCGCGCGCGGAAATCCCGGCCGCGCAATAACCTCGACACCAGTTGCGCTCAATCGATAGAACGCTCCCAGCTCCGTATCGGCGACAACCGTGGTTCCGGCTTCGGTCCAGCCCGCGAGCTGAACTACATCGCTGTCGAGCCCGAAGCACGGAAACTGGCGAGTGGTCACCGCATTGTATTGGCGATCGATGGCTTCGAACTCGATGCGCGACGCCGTGAATCGGACCTGGCGGCTGGAGGAAAGCGCGGGGCAGAGTTCGAACCACGGCCTGACGAACTCCGCCAGCCAGCGGGAGGCGTCCCGGTCCTCCGTCTCGACCGCGACACACGCCGCCCTGCACCGATAATCGGTTCGATTCGTCACGCGAGTTCGAGAACGAGAAGGCTGACCGGCGACTGCGTCGGACGCACCTCCACGATGCACAATCCCTCAGCACGGAACAGCGCGTCGAATTCGTCCAGAGTCCGCTCCTGCCCGCCGGGCCCGACCAGCATGTGCAGGTCGGACAGCTTGACCGCGAGATCCTCGTTGGGCGCCCCAAGAATACGGTCGATCACGATCAGACTTGTGTCGCGCGTCATTTCGGCGCTGCACGCCCGCAGAATGCGCCGACAGCGCGCATCGTCCCAGTCGTGGATGATGTACTTCATGACGTAGGCATCGCAGCCGCCGGGAACCGCGACGAGCATGTCGCCGCCGATTATTTCGCACCGGTCGGCGACACCGGCGGCAACAAAGAGCGACTCCGCGGTAGCTACTACGTGCGGTCGATCGAAAAGAACGCCGCGCAAGTTCGCGTTGGCTCGCAGCAGCGCCGAGAGAAATGAACCCTGCCCGCCACCGATGTCTGCAATGCGGGTGAAGCGACCGAAGGCATAGGCCTCGACTATGGCCAGGTCCACGCGGCGGGAGTTGCCGGTCATCGCGGCGTTGAAGATGGCATTCTGGTCGGGATGTCGGGTGCGGTACTCCCAGCTGCCGATGCCGTGCACGGCAGCAAAGGCGTTCTCGCCGGTCCGTACGCTATGCAGCAGATTGCCCCAGGCGTCCCATTGGTTTTTCTGCCCGATGAAGATCGCGTGCGGACGCACCGGATGGGGGCTTGCGGTCCGCAGGCAGTCGCCCATCGCAGTCATTGAAAAGCACCGATCGGCGTGCTCACGGAAGATGCCGAGTGCGGCGAGCGCGCGGAGCAATCGATAGAGCGCGCCCGGGTGCGCGTCGACTTTCACGGCAATCTCGGCAACCGGTCGCGGGTGCGCCGTGATCTGGTCCGCGAGCCCCAGCACCGCGGCGACGTGGATCACCTGCGTGATCTGGAAGCCGTTGAGCAGGCGGTGCAATTCGAGAGCAGCCCGCGGCGAGCTGGTGAGGTCGTCTCCTCGCATTGACGTTCTGGCGATGGATTGGTCAATACGATTATGACATGTGTAGCGTGTTTGGTTGGTCATCTGGCGCTACCATTGAGGCCGCCATGACGACGACCGCAGCGCTGTCCAACGCCGCCCAAGAAACGTATGCCGAGGTGCTGATGGGGCTCGTCGAATGATATACATCGTGGTGCGGCAGACGACCGAGTGGGGAAACGAAGCGGCGGTGCTTGCCCAGCTGCCGGAAGGACTGAGGCACGCTGTGAGCCTGTGGAGCTCCACATTCACCATTCCCTACCATGTGTTCCGGCAGGAGCTGACCAGTATCGCGCGGATCAACCGGTCACGGATCGCAGGTGCATTGTGCGTGCCACGAGCCGAGGTTCCGGCCGGCGCCACCGTCGTGCCGACCGACGACGACGATTGGTTTGCCCCGCAACTGGCGACCACCCTCGAGACGGCGATCGGTAGCCGTCACGTCGGGTACTACTGGCCGAGCGAATTCATCGAGGTCCCAATCTCGCTGGGGCATCAGCTTGGCCTGATCAGGCGCGCGATCTTCCCCGGCACGCCCCCGAAATGGCGGTGCATCACGAACAACTACGCGGTCACAATGAGCCCTGCCACAGCGCCACTCATCGACAGCCATGTGAACGCAAGCCACTGGTTTGTTGCAAACCCTGACGCGGTGCAGCGGCTCGAGGATCACCTCAGCGTGATGAACCGCACGCTCGGATCGCAAACCTCTCTGGCCAAAGTGAGGTCACAGGCGGGCCTTCTCAGGAAGTTCCGCCGATACCACCGTGTGTACCGACGGCCCCTTGGCCCGCCGCTCACGTGGTGCGAGCCCTATGTCGCGATGATGCGGGATCTCATGGATAGCCTTCGACACCGGAGGTAGTCGGCCGTTACCACGCATCAGCGACCGATCTCTGCCGGCCATGGGCAATCACGCGCTGGCGTCGCCCTGGATTGGTGTATTTCTCACTGGTAGACTCCTTTGCATGATCGCGCCTTCCATCAGCCGCTACCCGGTCCCGAAACTCGAAGACTTGCCCGAGGACATCCGGGCGAGAATGATTGAAGTGCAGGAGAAAGCGGGATTCATCCCCAACGTTTTCCTGACGCTGGCCCATCGGCCCGACGAATTCCGCGCTTTTTTCGCCTACCACGATGCGCTTATGCTGCGCGATTCGGGCCTCTCGAAGGCCGAGCGGGAAATGATCGTCGTCGCGACGTCCGGCGCCAATGATTGCCTGTACTGCATTGTCGCCCACGGCGCGATCCTGCGCGTCTACGCCAAGGATCCGCTGCTGGCCGACCAGGTCGCGGTCAACTATCGCAAGGCCGACATCAGCGAAAGGCAGAAAGCGATGCTCGACTTCGCGCTGAAGGTCGCGCTGCGGCCTGTCGAGATCGTCGAGGGCGACTATCAGCGGCTGCGCGACCATGGTTTCTGCGACGAGGATATCTGGGACATCGGCGCCATCGCAGCATTTTTCGCGCTATCGAACCGGATGGCTAACCTGATCGCAATGCGGCCGAACGACGAATTTTACCTTCTCGGACGGGTACCGAAAAAGGCCTAGGGGGTCGCGCCGCCGCGCAAGCTCGGATAAACTTCGATTTCGCCGCGCCTGCGGCCCTAACGGGGTGTCGAAATGAATCGCTACAACATGATCGTTGCCGCAGTTGCCGTCGCCGTCGTCGCCGCCTGCGCAGCACCGAATCCCCAAGCTCCCCAAGCTCCTCAGGCGCAGGATGACAAGGGTTACGTGACCGGCAGCCGCTTGCCAGTGCGGAATGGCAGCGGCACGACGGCCGACGTCAAGGGCATCAGCGGCAAGGATGCAATGGACGAGTTGCGTCGCAACACCACCGCAGGCGCCCCTCCGATGCCGGGCAAGTAGAGGCAAAGGGATCTGCGGCCGGGGCGCTAGACGCGGCAACGCGCGGCGACGAATCCGGTCAGCCTCTCGACGCAGGCGGCGATGTCGTCCTCCGTCGTGTCCACGACCAGGTCAGGCGCTTCGGGTTCTTCGTACGGGCTGTCGATACCTGTGAAGTCCTTGAGTTCGCCTCCGCGCGCGCGGCGATAGAGACCCTTGGGATCCCGCGCTTCGCATGCGGCGAGGTCTGCCTTGACGTACACCTCGAGGAAACGTCCTTTGGCGACGGCAGCCCGTGCCCGGCGCCTATCGTCCCGATACGGCGAGATGAACGCCGTAATGCAGACGAAGCCTGCTTCGGCGAACAGCGCCGCGGCCTCGCCGACGCGGCGAATGTTTTCCTGCCTGTCCTCGGGCGAGAAGCCCAGATTGGCATTCAAGCCACGCCGCACGTTGTCGCCGTCGAGCACGAAAGTCGCATAGCCTCCGTCGAACAGGCGCCGCTCCAGCGCCATCGCCAGAGTCGACTTCCCGGCCGCCGACAAGCCGGTCAGCCAGACGACCGCTCCTGCGTGCCCGAAGCGCGATGCGCGCTCAGGTTCGGTCACCTGATGGCGCATCGGCGTGAGATTGCGCGCGCGTTCGGGCATCGCGCGATGGTCGGGATAGCCGCTCGCGTCAATGATGCCTCCGCCGACGGTGACGTAAGCATCGCGCAGGACGAATCGGCCGCTTGCCGGCATCGCCGCAAAGTCGTCGACTGGTAGCAATTCGTGCGCACGCAAGGTCACGCTGGCGATTTCTCCGGCCGCGATCGTGCTCGCCAGCTCCGGCGCCAGTGTCGCGACGTCGATGCGGTGGCGGATCGCCTGCACCCGCACCACCGCGCTCCTCGGACCCAGTTGCATCGTCAGCTCGCGGCCCGGAACCAGCGCCGTGGCCGAAAGCCAGAAGATTTCGGCATCGAACACCGCGGTCAACTTCGGTGCGTGCTCGCGATGACTTGCCATGTCACCGCGCTCGACGACCAGCGGCCGGTCGAGCACCACCGACACGTTGTCACCGGCGTCGACCGCGTTCGGCGCGGGCCCCGGAAACGCCAGCAGCTCAGTTACCTTGCCGGCCCGGCCCGAAGGAGAGAACACCAGTTCGTCCCCGACCGCCAGCCGCCCCGAATCGATGCGAGCCGCAAGCACGCGACGCTCGCCGTGCCGGTAGACGTCCTGGATCGGCATGCGCAGCGGCAGCGCGTGTTCGGGCCTCGCGGCGGGGAGCGCTTCGAGCGCGTCGACCAGCGTCGGGCCTCGGTACCAATCAGGTATCGCGCCGCGCTCGCGCAGGTTGGCGCCGTCCTTTGCCGACACGGGCACGATCGCAGATGGCTCGATGCCGATTCGTGCCAGTGCCGCAGCCACCTCAGCCGCGCGAGCGGCGAAAGCCGCCTCGTCGTACCCGACTAGGTCCATTTTGTTGATCGCGACCAGCAGCGCACGCACGCCCAGCAGCTTCAGCAGATAGGCATGACGCAGCGTCTGCTCCTCGCTGCCCGCTTGAACATCGAGCACCAGCAGCGCCGCCGCGGCGGCCGAGGCGCCCCCGATCATGTTCTTGAGAAGCTCCTTGTGCCCGGGAGCATCGATGACGACGAACTCTCGGTGCGGCGTCTTGAGCCGCACGCGCGTCGTGTCGAGCGTAATCGCCTGATCGCGCTCGGCCTGAAAGCCATCGAGCACAAACGACCATTCGAGCGGAACACCGCGCCGGGTCGACATCGCCGCGAGCTCGTCGGCCTTGCCCGCGGGCAGGAGATCGAGCTCGTGCAACAGGCGGCCCAGCAGCGACGATTTGCCGTGATCGACGTGCCCGGCGAGGACCAGAGAAAGCGGGGCGGTGTCCGCCATCACATGTAGCCGGCGGCGCGCAGCCGCTCGAATGTGTCCTCGCGCTCGTGATCCATCGCGCGGCCGGCACGCTCGCTTTGCCGGGTGAGCTCGAGCTCGGCGATGATCTCGGGAATCGTCGCCGCGTTCGAGTCGATCGGGAACGTGATGTCCGACTCGCCGAGCGAGCGATAGCGTTTTCCGCCGCGGGCGAAATAGAGCTCACAAACAGGGATGCGCTCGCGCTCGACGTAGCGCCAGATGTCGAGCTCGGTCCATGCCAGCAGCGGATGCACACGCACGTGGACCTCTGCAGGAAATTCGGTTTGATAGTGGTCCCAGAATTCGGCAGGCTGGTCGCGAAAGTCCCAGCTGCCGTCCGGGCGACGCGGACTGAAAACGCGCTCCTTGCCCCGGATCAGCTGTTCGTCGCGGCGGATGCCGAGCAGGATGCCGCGGAAACCCCGCTCGGCGATGATCGCTTTCAATCCCAGCGTCTTGCGCGCGGCGGCGCGCGCCGCGGGCGGCAGCGTCACGTCGGTCGCCTCGACGGGCGGGCAGGCCGCATTCACATAATCGAGGCCCCACTCGGCAAGGAGGCGGTCGCGAAATGCGTACACCTCGGGAAATTCGTTGCCGGTGTCGAGCAACATCACCGGGAACGGAACGCGGCCGAGAAACGCCTTGCGCGTCAGCCACAGCAGCGTGTTGGAGTCCTTGCCCAGCGACCACAGCATCGCCAGCGGCTTCAGTCTCGCGTAGGCCTCGCGGATGACGTGGATCGACTGTTGTTCGAGGGCGTGCAGGTAATCGGACATCGGCTCGGCGTGTACCGCATCGAAAATGCGGGAGATGGACGGCGGGCGCAATGATACCAGCCGCCAGCGGCCGTCACGCCTCCTTGCGGCGATTGGATTGGTAGACTATCTGCCCGTCGACCAGCGTATGGCGCACCCGGCCGGCAAGCTCGAGCCCCAGGAAGGGTGTGTTCTTGCCCTGACTCTTGAGCGCATCGCGCGTTACCGTCCACGGCTCGTCGATCGCGACGATGCAGACATCGGCGGCAGCGCCCGGCGCGAGATGTCCGGCGTCGATCCCGAGCACCCGGGCCGGCTCGGTGGTGATTCGAGCAAGCGCGGCAGCCAGCGGAATCTTGGCTTCGCGCGCCCATTTCAGCGTCAGCGGCAGCAGCAGCTCCAGGCCGGTCGCGCCCGGCTCGGCCTCGGCGAACGGAAGCTGCTTAGCGTCGTCGTCGACCGGCGCGTGATCGGAGCAGATCGCATCTATCGTGCCGTCGGCCAGCCCTGCGCGCAGTCCGTCGCGGTCGCGAACGCTGCGCAGCGGTGGCACCAGATGACACTGCGCGTCGAACCAGCCGATATCGACGTCGCACAGATGCACATGATGAATGGCGACATCGCAGGTCACCTTGAGGCCGGCGCGCTTCGCCTCGCGTACGCGCGCCACGCTCTCGTACGCAGACAGCCGCGCGATGTGCACGCGCGCGCCGGTCTCGCGCGCCAGCGCGAAGATCGTGTCCAGCGCGATGACCTCCGCCGACGCCGGAATCGCGGCGAGGCCGAGCCTGGTCGCGACCTCGCCATCGTGCGCGACGCCGCCGCGCGCGAGATACGCGTCCTGGGGGCGCAGCCAGACGCGGTAGTCGAACGTTGCCGCGTACTGCAGCGCGCGACGCAGCACCTGCGTATCCGCCAGCGGAGCATCGGCATGCGAGAAGGCGACGCAGCCGGCCTCGGTCAACTCGCCCATTTCGGTGATGTTCTCGCCTTTGAGGCCCACGGTCAGCGCACCGACCGGGTAGACGTGCGCCTGATTGAGCGATCGGGCGCGATGCTTGAGCATTTCGACCAGGCCCGGCTCGTCCAGCGCTGGGTCGGTGTCAGGCGGGCAGGCGAGGCTGGTCACGCCGCCGGCAATCGCGGCATTCATCTCGGATTCGAGCGTCGCCATGTATTCGAAACCCGGCTCGCGCAGCCGCGCCGCGAGGTCGATCAGGCCGGGGCAGACGACGCAGCCGGCCGCATCGATGCTGGTGTCGGCGCGCCAGCCGGCGGGCGCGCTTCCGATCGCTGCAATTCGTCCGTCGGCGATGAAGAGCGAAGTCTTGCGGTCGACATCATGCCGCGGGTCGATCACACGTCCGTTGCTGATCTCGATGTTCATCCGGCCGTCGTCCCGGCGCCGCTCAATTGCCTGCCAGCATGCTCATCACCGCCATCCGCACCGCAATGCCGAACGTCACCTGCGGCAGGATCACCGAATGCGCGCCGTCGGCGACGGCAGAATCGATTTCGACGCCGCGATTCATCGGACCCGGGTGCATGACGATCGCGTCCGGCTTGGCCAGCGCCAGCTTTTCCATCGTCAAGCCGTAGTGCTTGAAGTACTCCCCGGCCGACGGCAGCAAAGCCCCCTTCATGCGCTCGCTCTGCAGGCGCAGCATCACCACCACGTCGGCGCCCGCGAGGCCGGCGCGCATGTCGTGGAAAACGCGGACCCCCATGCTCTCCACCGCGGCCGGCAGCAGCGTCTGCGGCCCGATCACCCGTACTTCGGTCGTGCCCAGCGTTGTCAGGCCATGGATCAGCGAGCGCGCGACGCGCGAATGCAGCAAGTCGCCGACGATCGCCACCGTCAGCCCGTGAAAATCCTTCTTGTAGTGCCGGATCGTGAACAGGTCGAGCAATCCCTGCGTCGGATGGGCATGACGCCCATCGCCGGCATTGATCACGTGGATGTGCTCCCGATCGGTCGCCGAGAGGTGTTGGGCGATCAGGTGCGCGGCGCCGCTCTGGGCATGACGCACGACGAACATGTCGGCGTTCATGGCCACCAGGTTGTCGATCGTATCGAGCAGGGTCTCGCCCTTGCTGGTCGACGACACGCCGATGTTGAGGTTGATCACGTCGGCCGACAATCGTTTGGCGGCGATTTCGAATGTCGTGCGGGTGCGCGTGCTGTTCTCGAAGAACAGATTGAAAACCGTCTTGCCTCGCAACAGCGGCACTTTCTTGACGTCGCGCTCGGCGATCGACACGAATGGCAGTGCGGTGTCGAGTATGCGATCGATAACGGGAGCGGGCAGTCCTTCCAGCGTCAGCAGGTGCTGCAGTTCGCCGTCGCCGTTGAGCTGCGGGTTACGCACCGGGCGCGCTTTCGATCGGCTCCATCGACAATTCAAAGCGGCGGTTCAGATGACGCTGCAGCACGATCGACGAATCGCGCGCCACTGTCACCCGCGCGCCGACGTAGTTCGCTTCGATTGGCAGCTCGCGCCCGCCGCGATCGATCAGGACCGCGAGCTCGATCGACTCCGGTCGTCCGTAATCGAACAGCTCGTTGATCGCGGCACGCACCGAGCGGCCGGTGTAGAGCACATCGTCGACCAGCACGATGCGGCTGTTGCCTACTTCGAACGGCAGCGTCGTGGTCGCGACTTTTGCGCGCAGGCCCTTCTTGCTGTAGTCGTCGCGATAGAAAGAGACGTCGATGAACCCGACCGGATGCTCGCCCGGCAGTATCTCGGCGAGGCGCTCGGCAAGCCAGGCGCCGCCCGAATAGATGCCGACCAGCTTGGCGTCGTAGCGCAGCGCAACGCCCATTTTCTCGGCCAGCGCAGCGATCGTCGCCTCGGCATCCGGCAAGGCGTTGCCCTCCTGGTCAGGTGTCGTGGCGTTGATCAAGATAGGCCTGCAGGATGATCTGTGCCGCGACCTGGTCACGCAGCGTCTTGTGCCCGCGCCGGCCGACGCCGGCATCCGCCAGCGACTCGGTCGCTGCGTCGGTCGTGTAGCGTTCGTCGACGAGCTCGACGGTGAGCCGGAACCGCGCCTCCAGGCGCCGCGCGAACTGTTGTGCGCGCGCCGTCATCGCATGCTGCGTTCCGTCGGCGTGCGTCGGCAATCCCACCACCATCAGCGTCGGCCGCCATTCGGCAACCAGCGCGGCGATCGCTTCCAGACATCTTTCGTCATCGTCCGCAGCGATCGTGGCGAGCGGATGCGCGAGGCCAAGCGTCGTTTCGCCGACCGCGACGCCGATCCGCCGGGTGCCGAAATCGAATGCGAGAACGGTGCCGGCGCGTGCAGCGGTCGGCGGCAAGGTCGCCGTCACGCTCACGCGTGCCCGACCGCGTCGGACAGCCGGGAAAAATCGATTCCGAGCAGCTTCATCGCCGCCGACAGACGCGTTTCGGCGGGGAGTGCGAACATCACGTCAGGATCCGCCTCGACGGTGAGCCAGGCGTTCTGCGCGATTTCCTGCTCGAGCTGGTCGGCCGACCATCCTGCGTAGCCGAGCGAAACCAGCACGTCCTGCGGGCCCTCTCCGTGGCCGACCGCTTCGAGGATGTCCTTCGAGGTCGTAAGTCCCAGGTCGTCGCTGATCGCCAGCGTCGACTGCCAGCTGCCCAGCGGACGGTGCAGAACGAACCCGCGGTCGATCTGGACCGGTCCGCCGTAGTGCACCGGGGCGGCGCGCAGCTCGGAATCGCCCAGCGGCACCTGGATCTGCTCGAACAGGGACGACAGCGTCATGTCGATCGGCTTGTTGATCACGATCCCGAGCGCACCCTTTTCGTTGTGCTCGCAGACGTAAATCAGCGTATGCGCGAAATGCGGATCGGCCATGCTGGGCATGGCGATCAGGAAATGGTGGGTCAGATTGACCCGCGATTCACCCATGCGGTTGCCAATGCGGGATGGCTCATGGGCGCAATTGTAGTCGTCGCGGCCCGCCGGCACAAATCCCGCCGACCTCGACCTAGTCTTCTTCCTGTTTGCGCGACTTCTTGTATTCGGTCGCGAGCTGCTGCTGCAGATTGGGCGGAGCCGGCTCGTAATGCGATAACTGCATCGTCCAGCTCCCCTGGCCGCCGGTCACCGATTTCAGACGTGCCGAGTAGCCTTCCAGCTCGGCCAGCGGCGCGAGCCCGCTGACGGCGAGGATACCGGGTTGCAGCCCCTTGGTCCCGGTGACCTGGCCACGCCGGGATGACAAGTCGCCCGCGATATCGCCGGTCTTCACATCGGGACAGATCACTTCGACGGTGACGATCGGTTCCAGCACGATCGGGCGCGCCTTTTCGATGGCGTCGAGAAACGCTTTGCGCCCGGCGGCGACGAACGCGACCTCCTTCGAATCGACCGGATGATGCTTGCCGTCGTAGACGACGACGCGGACGTCGTGCATCGGAAATCCGGCGATCGCGCCGGTACCCAGCACCTGCTCGACGCCCTTGCGCACCGCGGGCATGAACTGGTGCGGGATCACGCCGCCCTTGGTCGAATCGACGAACTCGAATCCGGTGCCACGCGCCAGCGGCTCGACGCGCAGCGAAACCTCGCCGAACTGGCCCGCCCCTCCGGTCTGCTTCTTGTGGCGGTGGAAGCCGTCGGCTTGCGCAGTGATCGTCTCGCGGTAGGGAATGCGCGGCGGCCGCGTCTCGATTTCCAGCTTGAACTGATTCGACATGCGCTCGAGAACCGAGCGCAGGTGGAGCTCGCCCAGCGCCCGCAGGACGGTTTCGTTGCTGTGCGGGTCGTGCTCGACGACGAGTGTCGGATCCTCGGCGGTCATCCGGTGCAGCACCTCCCAGATCCGCTGCTCGTCGCCGCGCTTTTTCGGACGCAAGGCGACGCCCTGCATCGGCGTCGGAAATTCGAGGGGCTGCATGTGGATGTGATCCTCATCGTGTGAATCGTGCAGCACGCGGTCGAATTCGATCTCGTCGACTTTGGCGACTGCCGCGATATCGCCCGGGACCGCGGCGTCGACTTCGACGTTCTTGCCGCCCTGCAGCATGAACAGGTGACCGACCTTGAATGGTTTGCGCCCATCCCCGACGAAAAGCGACGTGTCGCGGGTCACCGTGCCCTGATAAACGCGGAACACGCCGAGCTTGCCGACAAAAGGGTCCATCACGACCTTGAATACGTGCGCAAGCACGTGCTTTTTCGGATCCGGCTCGGAATGGAACTCGACGGCGGCGGCGCCCTCGCCCTTGGTGAACAACGGCGGGTTGCCCTCGGCCGGATTCGGCAGCAGCCTGGCGAAAACGTCGAGCAGCTCGGCGACGCCGGCGCCGTTCTTCGCCGACACGAAGCACACGGGGACCAGGTGTCCCTCGCGCAGCGCCTTCTCGAACGGCGCATGCAGCTGCTCGGGCTCGATCTCACCCTGTTCGAGGTAGAGCGACATCAGCTCTTCGTCGACTTCGACGACCTGATCGACCAGCGCGCGGTGCGCATCGGAGACCGAGGAAAAATCGGCTTCGCCGGCCGGATTGAAAAAGCAGTCGACGACACGCTTGCCGTTGCCCGCGGGCAGATTGATCGGGAGGCACTCCTTGCCGAATGTCGCGCGGATCGCGGCGAGAATCCCCGGCAAATCGACGTTTTCCGCATCGATCTTGTTGACGATCAGCAAGCGGCAAAGCCTGCGCGCTGCCGCCCATTCCATCATCCGCGAGGCGATCATCTCAATGCCTGCTGACGCGTTGATGACGATCGCCGCGGTCTCGACGGCATCGAGCGCGCCGATCGCCTGGCCGATGAAGTCGGGAAATCCGGGCGTGTCGATGATGTGCACGCGCGTGTCCCGGGTTTCCAGGTGAAGGACCGAGGACCGCAGCGAATGCTGCCAGGTCTTTTCCAGCGGCTCGAAGTCGCTGACCGTCGTGCCGCGCTCGACGCTGCCTACCGTCTGGATCGCTCCCGCCTTGTGCAGCAGCGCTTCGGCAAGCGTCGTCTTGCCCGATGCGCCATGCCCGACCAGGGCCAGTGTACGAATGTTGGTGGTGGCGAATTTCGCCATGAATGTCGTCTCCTCCTGGGAACCTGCGGGATGGCGGTGCTCGTAGCCGCGACGTCAATTCTACCTTGCCGCGCCGGACCGGCGCGGGTGGCGGGGCCGGCGTCGGGGCAAGAGCGGCGGCCCGATCCGCGTTCGAATCTACGCCAGCCGTCGGCCGCGGTCAAAACTCGCCGCACCCCGCAAGCGACGACGGCGCGTCAATGACGCGCCGTCGCTCGATGCCAGGCTGGCAGGGCGTCAGGCCGCGTGCACGGCGAGCAGCTCGCGCAGATTGCGCAGCAGCTCTTCTTCCTGGTAAGGCTTGCCGAGATACAGATCGACGCCGAGCTCGGCCGCCCGGTTGCGGTGCTTTTCGGCGGTCCGCGACGTGATCATGATGATCGGAATGTGCGCGAGATTGTGGTCGGCCTTGATCGTCTTGGCGAATTCGAAGCCGTCCATGCGCGGCATCTCGATGTCGAGCAGGATCGCGTCGGGAGTGCGCTCGCCCAGCAGCTGCAACGCGTCCAGGCCGTCCTTGGCCGCGATCACCATGTAGCCTTCGCGCGTGAGCAGGCGGCTGGTGATCTTGCGCACGGTCAGCGAGTCGTCGACGATCATCACCAGCGGCGGTCCCGCGGCGGCGGCTGCGGCTGCCGCCGCGGCGGCGGCCTGCGGCGACTTGACCACCATCGGCGCCTCGGCCGCGGTGTCCAGGCGCTGCGCCAGCTGCACCGGATTGATGATCAGAACCACCTCGCCGGTGCCGAGCACCGTTGCGCCGGAGATGCCCGAGACGCGCGCCAGCTGCGGCCCGATGTTCTTGACCACCACTTCCTGGTTGCCGATCATCTCGTCGACGTGCACGGCGGCGAGGTTCTGGCCGCTCTTGAGCAGCAGCACCGAGTTGTAGCGCATCGTCTCGGGATTGTTTCCGCTGCTGCCGAGCAGGCGCGGCAGATAGAAAAACGGATACCTGCGGTTCTGCCAGACGACTTCGCGCGTCAAATACAGGTTGATCAGATCCTTGTCCTTGATCTGCTGCACCTGCTCGACCATCGGCGCGGGCAGAGCCCAGAGCCTGCCGCCCGCCTTGACCAGCACCGTCTGCGCGACCGCCAGTGTCAACGGCAGGTAGAGCGTGAACGCGCTGCCATGCTGGGCCGAGGTCGTGACCTCGACCCGGCCGCCCAGCGCTGCGATTTCGGAACGCACGACGTCCAGGCCGACGCCGCGTCCCGAAATCTGGGTGACCTTGGTCGCGGTGCTGAAGCCCGGGGCAAATACGAACGCGATAAGCTGCGCCTCGGTGGGCTCGGCATCGGCGGCGAGCAGACCCTGAGCGAGCGCCTTTTCGCGGATGCGGTCGAGCCCGAAACCCGCGCCGTCATCGGCCAGCTCGATCGCGATTTCGTTGCCTTGCTGCCGCACGTTGAGGGTGATCTCTCCGGTGTCCGGCTTGCCGCTGGCAGTGCGCGTCTGGCGACTTTCGATGCCATGATCGAGCGCGTTGCGCAGCAGATGTTCGAGCGGGCCGACCAGTTTTTCCAGCACCGACCGGTCGAGCTCGACCTGGGTGCCGCGAATTTCGAGGTTCGCCCGCTTGTCGAGCTCCTTCGCCGTCTGGCGCAGGATCCGATACAGCCGCTCCGAGAGGCTGCCGAACGGCACTGTCCGGATCGAGAACAATTGCTGCTGGACATCGCGCGACAGGCGCGATTGCGCGAGCAGCGCGGCATCGGCTTCGTCGAGGTTTTTCAGCAATGACTGCTGAACGGTCGAGACGTCGTTGACGCCCTCGGCCAGGCCGCGGGTCAACTCCTGGAATCGCGTATAGCGGTCGAACTCCAGCGGATCGAAACCCTCGGCGGCCTCGTTGACCATCGACATGCGCGACTGGATTTGCGATTCGGCCTGGATTTCGATTTCGCGAACCTGGGAGCGCAACCGGATGACGCTGTTGGTGAGCTCGAGCAGGTTGCCCTTGAGCGAGCGAAGCTCGCCCTCGACGCGGGCACGCGTTATCGCGACCTCGCCGGCCTCGTTGACCAGGCGGTCGATCAGATCGGCTCGGACTCTGAGCATCGCCCGTGCGGATTCGCTCTCTGCGGCCGCGACCGGTTCGTCGGCATGCTCGGCGACCGCCGGCGCGCGGGGCGCGACGGGCAGCGGCGTGACGACTGCGCTGTGAGCCGGTGCCTCGTGCTCGGGCAGTGTCTCCGCTGCCGTGGCGAGCCATGGCGGAGGCGTATCGATTTCACCTTTCTGCAGGCGATCGAGCAGGAAGGCGATATGGTCCAGGTCGCTGTCGAGCGCGTCGAACAGCGCCGGCGTCGGCGAAACCGCATCGGCGCCGCTCAGACGGCTTTCCATCGTGTGTGCGACTTCGCCCAGCCGCATCGCGCCGGCCATCCGGGCGCTGCCTTTGAACGTGTGCAGCGTCCGCTGCAGGGCCCGCATCGGCTCGCTGGCGCCGGGCTTCGCGCGCCAGCTGCGCAGCTGCTCCCCGGCTTGCGGAAAAAGCTCCGCCGCCTCGTCGAGAAATATCGGCAATACCTGGCGGTCGACGTCGTCGTGAATCGCGAGCAAGGCGGCGTCGTCGCCGACAGCCGCCGCAGGCAACGGTGCCGCCGCGCGCGGAGTCGACGCCGGGACCGCGTGCAGCATCGGCTCGGTCTTCCGTTCGGCCGGGTCCGCCGCAGCGGCCGGCTCACCGACGGCGGCCAGTTCGAGGTTGATCGTCACACCTTGCTCGTCGGCCTCGGCGATGCGCGCCGCAACCGACTCGCTATCGTCGATTTCGCGCTGCGGCAGCGTGTCCTGGCGAAGCGTCTCGAGCTCGTTGATGATCTCGGCGGCTTCGGTCTCGTCGATGGCCCGAAACGACTCGCGCGCACGAACGCGCGCACTTAGCGCGCTCAAGCCCGCGACCGCCCGCGCCAGCACCGGTTGCGCCGCGCCGGGAAGCGGCGGACCGCGCTCCTGCAAGCCAAGCAGGCAAACCTCCAGCGCCTTGGCAGCCGTCGCGACCAGCGGGAAACCACCGGTGCGATGGATGCCGCACAGCGTGTGGCTGGCACGCACCATCAGCTGCGACGGCGTGGCGGCAGGATCGAACTGCAAGGTTTGCAGCTCGGCGTCCAGGGTGGCCAGATGCTGCTTGGCCTCTTCGCACAGAATGCGGTAAAGGGCAGCGGACAGCGTTACTCCGCCGACGGTGATTTCTTCCTCGGCTTCGGCGAGCGTCGCGACGGCGCCGGCGTTTTCCGCCGGCGTCTCGGCGGCGGCAAAGGCCAGCGTCGGCACCGCTCCATGCTGATCGTCGGCGACCTCGCTCTCGCCGTAGGCGGTTTCGTCGAGCTCGAGGACTTCGATCGCAGCAAACGGCGGCGACCTCTCGGCGACATCGTCGCCGGTATCGAACCGCGCCGCGGTCGCGGACGCTGTCGGAGCCGACGCGGCCGGCGTTTGGTGCACCGGCTCGCCGCCGGCATCGGGAAACTCGTTTTCCACTTCGGCCAGCGCCGCGAGCAGGGCGCCGGCATCAGGGGTCACCCGTCCGGTCTGGCGCAGCGCGTCGACCCAGCGGCGGAAGCTTGATTCGGCCACGCTTATCATCGCGATCAGCGCCGGTGTCGCCGGGCGATCTTCCTCGAGCACGCGGTTATGGACTCTTTCCACCGCATACGCGAGCTCGCCCAGATCGGTCAGGCCAACCATGCGGCCGCTGCCCTTCAGCGTGTGGAATCCGCGCCGAACGACCGTCAGCGCCGTGCGATCGTCGGCGTGCGCGGCGAGCTCGCGTGCGCTGGCCGCGATCGTATCCAGAACTTCGCCGGCCTCGGTCAGATAGATGTCGAGCAGCTCGGTGTCGAACTGCGTCGCGTCGGTCTCCAGCAGGCGCATTGTTTCGGCCGAAGGCGCCGGCGCCGCCGCGCTCTGCACAGCGACCGCCGCCACCGCATCCTGCAGCGCCGCGGTATCGGCGGTGCCTGCGTGCGCGAGCTGGTCGAGCGCTGCGGTCGCGTCCTGCTGCAGACGCGCATCGCCGATCAATTCGGCGTCGTGCCTCAGCGTCGTCAGGTCGGCGGAGAGCTTGTCCCTCGCAGCGAGGTCACCGGGCGCGCTCTGGTAGGCGGCAAACGTCTCCGGCAACGCCGACCGCAGGTCGACGACGGCGGACTCGACCGTCTCGAGCTCGGCCGCGGGCGCGCTGGGTGCCACCCCCATGCGCCGATCGAGCAAAGGGGTGATCAGCCGGTCGCGGTCGGGCCGCTGCTGCTCGACGGCCTCGATATAGAACCCCAACCCCGACAACGACTCGGCCAGCATCTCGAGATCGTCGTTGTGGACCGGCACGTCCGGCTTCGCATATTCGTCGATCTGATGCTGGCAGAGCTCGAGCAGGCGCTCCGCATTTTCGAGCCCGAGCATCTTCAACGCACCGGCGATCTGCCTGCTGTCGCCGGCGAGCGTGGCGAGCTCAGTCCGCTTGCTGTTGTCGCGGAAAAAGGCGTCGAGCACCTGTTCCATATGGCGCAGGTTGGCCTGGATTTCGCGCGCGACCTGCGCCAGGAGCAATCGCTCCTGAGCGCGGCGCGCCATCTCGTCCAGCAGCGGCGCGCCTACAACCGCCGGCGCCGGCTTGTTCTGCTGCGCGGCGTCGACGCGCGCGAGCATCGCGTCGATCTGCTGCGGCAGCTCAGGCGAGATCGAGCCGAAATGCTCGATCGTCGATTCCGCGAGCAGCAAGGCGGTGGCGAATTCCATCGCCATCGCTTCGGAAACCTGGCCGCTGCCGAGCTTGTCGACGCGGCTTGAGAGCGCGCTGACCAGTCGGGACAATGATGGCTCGCCGATGGCGCGCACGCGATCGGCAAGGGTCGCCATCGTCTGCTTGAGTTTGGCGACGTTTTCCGGTCGCCCGCCGGTGATCTTCAGCCACAGGTCCTTGGCGCCTGCCAATTGCTCGCGCGCCTCGCGCAGCAGCGGCTGAACGCGCAATACGTCGGCCGACAGCACTTCGGCGGTCGGAATCAGGCCGTTCAGGCGGTACGCGCGCTGGACGGCCTGCGTCTGGGCACCGATCGGGGCGCTTATCGCGACATAGTAGAGAACTTCGCGTCGCATCCGATCCGACACCTTCGCCGAACCTTCGACGAATCGCCGGATCTGCAAGTCGACTCGTCCGCACAACTGCTTTACGCCGAAACCGGTCTCGACTCCTTTTTCGACGATGCTTTCGAGCAGCGCACCGACCGTCCACCAGAACGAGCGCTGAGCCGAATGCGTCTGCACATCCTCGATGCCCTGCACCGCGTCGCGCATGATTCTCGACCCTTCCTCATCGCCGCGCAGCCACGCCAGCAGGCCGCGTTGATACAGGCGGCGTTGCTTGATGAGGAATGAGGGAAGCTTGTGCGGTGTCACCGACTTGAGCGTCGCGATCTTCGGCGCACGCGGCGACAGGTCGGGGAAGAACAGGTCGGTGGGCGTCGCGCCCTTGATCCCGCGCGCCTGCTGCATCTGCTCGTACTCGGGGAAAAGCTTCAGCGGCACCGGATTGGCGCCACCGACCAGCTCGTCCAGGAAAATGCGGAGCTTGCGGCACGCGCGATCGACAAGATCGCAACCTGCCGGAACGTCGGTTTCGGCCATTCCCTCGAGCCGCACCAGCTGGCGTTCGATCTCTTCGGTATAGGCGGCCACCGCGTCGAGACCCACCATCTGCAGCGCACCCGCCGCCTGGTGCACGTGCGCGCGCGATTGCTTGAGGGCGGTGGCGTCTTTCGGCGCGGCCTTGTATGCCGCGAGCGACTCCAGGCCGCGTCCCAGCGCCTGGTCTATTTCGCCATGGACCCAGGACAGCGGTCCGAGATCGAAATCCTGTGCAGTGTCGCCGGCCATGGTTGAGATCAGTCTATTCGCGGATAAGCAGCCCGAGGAAGCTCACATGCAAAAAGCTTGCCTGGGATGCGCATCACGCTTGCACTGCACAGGCGATAAAGGCGAACGCTTCGCGCCTGCGCGCCTCATACCTTGAAGCCTGCGACCGAGCTCCGGAGCTCGGCGGCCAGCTTGGTCAGCTGGCCAATCGAGACGTTGGTCTGCTTGGTGCCCTCGGTCGTCTCCTCGGTGATCTTCAGGATGCCCTGCATGCCCCGCGTCACGTCCGACACCGATGCCGACTGCTTCTGAGTCTGTGCCGAAATGCCTCCGATCAATTCGGCGAGGTCGCGCGACACCCGCCGAATTTCGTCCAGCGCCTGACCGGCCGCGTCAGAAAGCTTGGTCCCCTCGACCACCCCGACGGTGCTTTTTTCCATCGCCGCGACCGCGTCCTGCGTGTCGGCCTGAATGGTCTTGACGATCGCCTCGATCTGCTTGGTCGCTTCGCCCGAGCGTTCGGCAAGCCGCTGCACTTCCTCGGCGACGACGGTGAAACCGCGCCCGGCTTCGCCCGCCGATGCGGCCTGGATGGCGGCGTTGAGCGCCAGCACGTTCGTCTGCTCGGTGATGTCCGAAATCAGCTCGACGATCTCGCCGATTTCCAGCGACGACTCGCCCAGGCGCTTGATCCGCTTGGCGGTGTCCTGGATCTGCGTGCGGATTTCGTTCATGCCCGATATCTGGTTGTGCACCGCCTCGCCGCCTTTTTCGGCGGCTGCGAGTGACTGCTGCGCGACCCGCGCCGACTGCGCCGCGGTCTGCGATACCTCGTTGATCGACTGCGCCATCTGCAGGACCGATGCCGACGCCTGCTGGATCTCCTTGTTCTGGCGCTGCGAGGCCTCGTACAGCCGGTTCGAGATCGCCTGCGCGTCGGTCGTCGCCTTGGCCACCTGGTCGGTCGCTGAGTTGATGCCGCGGACCAGCGTGCGCAGCTCTTCGATCGTGAAATTGATGGAGTCGGCGATGGCGCCAGTCACGTCCTCGGTCACCGACGCCTGCACGGTAAGGTCGCCGTCGGCGAGGTTACCCATCTCGTTCAGCAGCCGCAGAATCGCTTCCTGGTTGCGCTTGTTCTCCTGCTCGCTTTCGAACGCCCGCACGCGGCCGTCCTCTCGAGACACCCAGCCGTAGGCGATCAGCGCGATCAGAGCCAGCAAGGCAAACGCCATCGCCGCCCACAAGGTGAAGCTGCGCACCGTCGTCTGGCTGTCGAATTCGTTGGTCAGTGCCGTCGTATCGGCGAGCAGCGGCTCCGAGTCCTGGTTGATGCCGCGCGCGGCTTGCTTGGCGAGCACCAGTCGCTGCATGTTCTGCAGGATCGCGTTGACGCCCGTCTCGTAACCGGCGAACCGTTTTTGCATCTCGGTCAGCGTCGCGCGCGCGTCGTCGGCGCGCACCGCGCCCGGAAGGCGAAGCGCATCGCTCCCCTTCAGCAACCCGTTGAGAATGTCCCGGAAGGTCCCGGTATCCTTGCCCAGCAGGAACGCGACTTCGGGATCGATTTCGTCCGATGAAACGAGCGAATTCGCGTTCTTCGCTATCCGCTGCGAAAGCACCGCGAGCTGGTTGGTAAAATCGACTTCGCGCAGCGAGCCGCCTGCGGAGGCGACCTGCGCCGACGCCTGCTGCGCGAGCTCCAGCAGCGCGTTGTTGCCCTGATTGATGTTGTCCAGGCCCTTCGACAGCGACAAGAGCGCCGCCTGGTTGTCAATCACCGTGGTCGCGTTCTTTTCCACCCGCTCCCAGCGCGCGTCGAGTACGCCCAGCGCCTTCTGCAGCGCTTCGTTGCTGGCGACGTCGACGCTTGTCCCGTGCACGACACCGCCCTTGGTCAACGCGTCCAGGTCGGCGCGAAAGCGATCGCGCGAATCCTTGATGCTCTCGAACGCGCCGGCGTTGCCCTGCACCGCCAGCGCCGTGCCTCGCGCCAGGCGCTGCGACAGCATCTGCATTTCGGTCGCCGTCGTCGAGCTCGCGCCGGCCTGTGAGTTCGCCCGATAGTTGAGCCACAGCATCACGGCGGCCAGCAGACCGAACAGCAACAGCAGCACGCCGAGAATCTGGTATTGCCGGGCGATCGGCAGGTGTCCGATGAACCACAGGCGGCCAGGCTGTTTGCTTTCCGGCGCGGCGCTTCGCATCTGATCCATGATCGAAGGCGCCGCCAGCGGGTCGTAGCCTCGTTGCGCGCCGCTCATCTTGACCTGCGTGGTCGGCTCGTCGAGGTCGGCCTCGGTCAGGATTTGTCCCCTGCCCGCGCCGGCGCCCAAAAGGCCCTTCAGTGTGAATGCCATGATCCCTCCCGAGACAGCGTCGCTACGCCTGCGTGAATCCGAAAGACCGTGCGCACCGGCTACAGTCCCACTTGAAGAAAACCCGGGTCCTGCGCGAGCAGGGCCAGATCGATTTCCTGCCAGACGCCGCCGGCCTTGTCGGTCCAGCGCGCGCCATACCACGCCGGGGCCCCGGCAGCAGGATCGCTGCGCACCAATTCGGCCAGATTGCTCAAGCCAAGCACGCGCGTGACCACCAGGCCGGCACGCAATTCGCCCACGCGCGGCCCGAACAGGACCATGCGAGCCTGCACCGAACCGGGTGGTGCGGGCTCGATCGCATGACCGAGAAATCCGGCGAAATCGATGACGCTGTAGAGGTTGCCGCGGATGTTGGCGATGCCCAGGTACCAGGGCCGGGTCAACGGGACCGTCGCCATCGTCGGCACCGCGATCACTTCACCCGCGTCCGCGAGACGAATCAGCCATTGCTTGCCGGCGCAGGCGAGGCCCAGGCGGGACTGCTCGACTTGCTGCGTCGTTTTCGCCGCGAGGCGCGCCGCCAGCTCCTGCTGGAAAGCGCGTAGGTCGAGCTTGGCGGCGCGGGCCATCGAAGCTGCTAGCCGAGCGCCGTGATCTTGGCGATCAGCTCGTCGCGGTTCACCGGCTTGACGATGTAGTCGCGGGCGCCCTGCCGCATGCCCCAGATCTTGTCGGTTTCCTGGGTCTTCGACGTGCACAGGATGATCGGCACGCTCCGCGTCGCCGGGTCGCGGCTGATCGCCCGCGTGGCCTGGAATCCGTTGAGTCCCGGCATCACCACGTCCATCAGTATCAGGTCGGGCTTGACGGTCCTCGCCTTGAGGATCGCGTCCTCCCCGTTGTCGCTGGCGACGACTTCGTAGCCCGCCTTGGTCAGCATGTCATTGAGGACATGCCGCTCGGTCGGCGAGTCATCGACTATCAGTACGCGTTTTATTGCCATTGCTTCCCCACCCATGGCTTGCCGTTGTCGCGCCCGACGCCGTCGCCGATCAATGCGCCGCCGCTTTGACGTGCGTCCCGACGGCCTTCAACAGGCTTTCCTTGGTGAACGGCTTGGTCAGGTATTGATCGGAGCCGACCATTCTGCCGCGCGCCCGGTCGAACAGGCCGTCCTTCGACGAGAGCATCACCACCGGCGTCTGGTGAAAACGCGAATTTTTCTTGATTAGCGCGCAGGTCTGGTACCCGTCCAAGCGCGGCATCATGATGTCGACAAAGATCAGGTCCGGCTGATGGTCGGCGATCTTGGCCAGCGCATCGAACCCGTCTTCGGCCAGGATCACCGTGCAACCCGCCTGGAGCAGAAAAATCTCGGCGCTGCGACGAATCGTGTTGCTGTCGTCGATCACCATGACTTTCGCGCCCGTCAAGGCGACTGGATCCGGCAATTCCGTTCCTCCCGCGTTGTAGGTCAGTCCTGCGTCCAGCGCTATCGTTTCCATGTCGAGCCCTCGAAAGTTTGCCACGGATAGGAGCAAATGCCTAGAGCATAATCCTTGCCAGAACGGGCAAACCTTAGGTTTTTGAGCGATTTGCAACAAAGGGGCAGCAAAATTGAGTGAAAAACTGCCGTCCTGGGTCACCGCAGCAGCGAAGGGCCTACGTCCGCCGGCGACGCCCCACGCCGCAATCGGCGTGGTTTTCATCTAGGCCGACCGCCGCAAAACGGCTCCCGCCGGCGCGGAAAACTTGACCGGCGGGTCATTTCCTCGCCCGGCGCGCCCTCCGCGGCGCCCAAGCCCGCGGCCCCGCGACGGCCTGCAGGCTAGCGTCCCAGAAACATGCGGTAGGCCGGATTGGCGGTCTCGTCTACACCGTAGTAGCCGAGCCGCCTCAAGAAAACGCGAAACTTGGCGTGATCGGCCGGCGGCACCTGCATCCCCACCAGCACGCGCCCATGGTCGGCGCCGTGGTTGCGGTAGTGAAACAGGCTGATGTTCCAGCCGCGGCTCATGCTGTTCAGAAACCGCATCAACGCGCCGGGCCGCTCGGGGAACTCGAAGCGGTACAGGATCTCGTTTTCCGCCGCTGGCGCGTGGCCACCGACCAGGTGGCGTACATGCAGCTTGGCCATTTCGTTGTCCGACAGGTCGTACGCCTCGATCCGCCGCGAATGCATCGCCCGCAGCAACGCCGCGGTCTCGTGCCGGTTGGCGACCTCGACGCCGACGAAAATGTGCGCGACATGCGGATCGGCGTAACGATAATTGAATTCGGTAACGCTGCGCTTGCCCAGCAGCGCGCAGAACTCGCGAAAGCTTCCCGGCCGCTCGGGTATCGTCACGGCGAAGATCGCCTCGCGCGCCTCGCCCAGCTCGGCGCGCTCGGCGACAAAGCGCATGCGATCGAAATTCATGTTGGCGCCGGTCGCGACCGCGACATAGGTGCGGCCCTTGGGCCGGTGCCGCTCGCACCATGCCTTGACGCCGGCGACCGACAGAGCGCCGGCAGGCTCGAGTACGGCACGCGTATCCTCGAAGACGTCCTTCAGCGCGGCGCAGATCTCGTCGGTATCGACGGTGATCATGTCGTCGACCAGCTCGCGGCAGATGCGAAACGTTTCTTTGCCGACCTGCTTGACCGCGACGCCGTCGGCGAACAGGCCCACGTGTCCGAGCCGGATGCGGCGACCCGCCGCGAGTGACTTGGCCATCGCATCGGAGTCGACCGGCTGTACGCCGATCACCTTCACCGCCGGCCGCACCCGCTTGACGTAGGACGCGATGCCGGCGATCAGCCCGCCGCCGCCGACCGCGACGAAGACCGCATCCAACGGTCCCTGGCATTGGCGCAGGATTTCCACCCCGATCGTGCCCTGGCCGGCGATTACGTCGGGATCGTCGTACGGATGGATGAACGTCGCGCGGCGGGTCTTTTGCAGCTTGACCGCATGCGCATAGGCGTCGCTGTACGAATCGCCGTGCAGCACCACCGTCGCGCCCCGGGCCTCGACGGCGTGAATCTTGATCGTCGGCGAGGTCACCGGCATCACGATCGTCGCCTTGCAGCCTAGCCGTTGCGCCGCCAGCGCGACACCTTGCGCATGGTTGCCGGCCGACGCGGCGACGACGCCTCGGGCGCGCTCGGCAGCCGAAAGATGCACCATCCGGTTGTAGGCGCCGCGGAGCTTGAACGAAAACACCTCCTGCTGGTCCTCGCGCTTGAGCAGCACGCGATTGCCGAGCCGGTGCGACAACATCGGCACCGGTTCGAGCGGCGATTCGATCGCGACGTCGTACACCTTCGCGTTCAGAATTCTCTGCAGGTAGTCGATCGGCACGAGGCGGGCGATGGCGTGGACAGGCAGCGAGCGTAGCAGAAACACCGGGGCCTCCAAAGCCGGCGTGAGTCCGGATGCTTCATTTCTGTTAGGCTTGCGCGCACCGCTTTTCGCCGCGCCCAAACTTGGCGCGTCCAGCCCGTGACCGTGAAGACGCTTGCCGTCGTCGACCTCGGATCGAACAGTTTCCGGCTGGAGATCGGGCGCATCGAAGGCGATCAGATTTATCGGCAGGATACCTGGCGCGAGACGCTGCGCTTCGGCGCCGGACTCGACCGCCACCGACGGATCAAGCCGGCTGCGATGAAGCTCGCGCTGGCCTGTCTCGCGCGATTCCGCGAGCGCCTGTCCGGCGTCCATCCGTCGGCGGTGCGCGCGGTGGCGACCAACGCTTTTCGAGTCGCAGTCAACGCGCGCGAGTTTCTGCCGAAAGCAGAGCGCGCCCTCGGTTGTTCGATCGACGTGATCAGCGGGCACGAGGAGGCCCGACTGATCTATCTGGGCGTCGCGCACGAGCTGCCGCCGTCGGAAGCCCCCCGGCTCGTGGTCGACATCGGGGGCGGATCGACCGAATTCATCATCGGCCGCGGACTCGAGCCGGATCGGCTCGAATCGCTGACCCTGGGCTGTGTCAGTACCACGCAAAAATTCTTTCCCGACGGCATCGTCAGCGCCGGCGCGTTCGACGCCGCCGAAACAGCCGCCCGCGTCGAAATCGAAGCCATCGCCGGCGATTTCGCCGCCGGTCACTGGAAGAACGCCTATGCCTCGTCGGGTACGGCGGCGGCCCTGGCTGAAATCCTCGAGCAGAATGGTTTCTCCGCCGGTGGAATCACGCCGGCCGGGCTCGCTCGCCTGAAGAAGCGCCTGGTCCGCGCCCGCGACCCGCACCGGCTGGAGCTCAACGCGCTCAAGCCCGAACGGGTGCCGGTGCTCGCCGGGGGCCTGGCCATCATGAGCGCCGCGGTCGCCGAACTCGACATCGAGCGGATCGACCCGGTGGGCGGTGCGCTGCGACTGGGCGTGCTCTACGACCTCTTCGGTAGAACGATAGACCGCGATGCGCGGCAGCTTACCGTCGAGCGTTTCGTCGATCGCTACCGCGTCGACCGCCAGCACGCGACGCGCATCGCCGGCCTGGCGACGAGCTTGTTCCGCCATGCCGCGCCCCGGGCATCCGGCGAACAGATGCAGCTTCTGCATTGGGCCGCGCTGCTGCACGAGATCGGCATGTCGGTCTCGCACATCGGGTTTCACAAGCACGGGGCGTATATTCTGCAGCACGCCGACATGCCGGGATTTTCAGCGGGCGAGCAGATGCGGCTGGCCACGCTGGTCTTTGGCTGCCGCGGCGGTCTCGCCAAGGTCCGCACCGCACTCGACGATCCGCTGCTGCGCGCCCAGATCGCATCGCTGCGGCTGGCAGTGCTGTTTTTTCACGCTCGCACCGAGGTCTCGCTTCCTCGCGTCGCGCTCGGGACACGCGGCGGCGTGACCATCCGCGTCGGGCAGCGCTGGCTGGCCGCGCACCCGCTGACCGCGTTCCTGCTCGAGCGGGAGCGCGCGCAGTGGCGTGCGGTCGACCGATAGCGACGCGCGCGGACAGGGCCCGCGCCCGGCGCTAGAGATAATCGGGGCCGATGACGACTTTGAGCACGACCTCGGCGCCCTGCTCGCGCGTCCGATTGGACAGCCACCAGACGGCTGCCTTGCGCATGCCCCAGGACGACTCGCTGCCCGACAACAGCAGCGCCGCGGTTTCGCCCAGCGTCGGCTGATGACCGACGATCAGCGCCGCCTCGCGCGCGTCCGGCCATCCGACTGCCGCGAGGACGCTGACGGCAGCGGCGCCCGGGGCGAGCTCGGGCACAATCCTGAATTTGCGCCCGAGGGCGCCCGCCGTCTGCTGCGCACGCTCGGCGGGGCTCACCAGGATGCGGCACCGGTCGGGCAGGTGGCCATCGAGCCAGGCGGCCATCCGCTCGGCTTGCCGGACGCCTTTGGCCGTGAGCCTGCGCCCGAGGTCGGGCTCGCCCGGCTCGGCATCGGCGTGACGCCAGAGGATAAGATCCATCGAGGTCGGCAGCGTTGGCTTCAGCTATCGGCAACCGGACGTTCGGCCAGCCGATCGAGCAGGAGTTCCTGAGTCCCGCAGGCCCGTGCGCGTCGCGCGGGTTTCGCGCGCACATACTCGCCGTCGGCGCCCAGATCCCAGGCACTGCTGTTGTCTTCGAAGCAGGCTTCGAGGCCTTCGGCGATGACGCGCGCCTTCAGCTCCCTGTCGAGCACCGGGAACGCGACCTCGATGCGGCGGAACAGGTTTCGCCCCATCCAGTCAGCGCTCGACAGGTAGACGTCCTCGCTTCCACCGTGGTGGAAATACCAGATCCGCGAGTGCTCCAGGAAGCGCCCGACGATCGAACGAACCCTGATGTTGTCCGACCAGCCCTTGACGCCGGGACGCAGCGCGCACGCGCCGCGCACGATGAGATCTATTTTTACGCCGGCCTGGGAAGCGGCATAGAGTGCCCTGATCACCGCTTCCTCGACCAGGCCGTTCATCTTGGCCATGATGCGCGCGCGGCTGCCTTCCTTCGCATGCCGCGTTTCGCGGTGTATGGCAGCGAGCAATTGACGATGCATCGTGAATGGCGCGAGCCAAAGCCGTTTCAGCCGGTTCGAGCGGGCGAGGCTGGTGATGTGCAGAAACACCTCGGCCACGTCGGCGCACAGTTCCGGATCGACGGTCATCAGGCCGAAGTCGGTGTACTGACGGGCGGTCCGCGGATGGTAGTTTCCGGTGCCCAGGTGGACATAGGGACGAAGCTGCGTGCGGCCCGCTGCGTCCGGCTCGCGGCGCAGCAGCAGCGCGAGCTTGGCGTGGGTCTTCAGCCCGAACACGCCGTAAACCACCTGCGCGCCGGCGGCTTCCAGCCGTTCGGCCCAGTTGATGTTCGCCTCTTCGTCGAAGCGGGCGAGCAGCTCGACGACCACCGTGACTTCCTTGCCGCGACGAGCGGCCTCGATCAGCAGCTCCATCAGCACCGAATTTACGCCGGTGCGGTAGACGGTCTGCTTGATCGCGACCACGTCGGGGTCATCGCTCGCCTTGCGGATGAATTCGACGACAGGATCGAAGGCCTGGTACGGATGATGGAGCAGGATGTCATGCTGGCGGATCGCGGCCAGAACGTCGGGCTGGTCACGCAACCGTGCCGGTGTGCCGGGCACGAACGCCGGATACATGAGCTCGGTCCGGTCCGATCCGTCGACCAGCGTGGCCAGCCGGGCGAGATTGACCGGGCCGTCGCAGCGATACAGATCACGCTCGTCGAGCTCGAATTGCCGCAGCAGAAGCTGCGCGAGAGCCGGGGCGCAGTCGGCGGCAACTTCGAGCCGCACCGCCAGGCCGAATTGCCGGTGCGGCAGCTCGCCCTCCAGCGCTTGCCTCAGATTCTTCACCTCTTCCTCGTCGAACCACAGGTCGGCGTCGCGCGTTACGCGGAATTGAGAGTAACCGACGACGCGTCGGGCGGCGAAAAGCTCCCCCAGGTGGGCATGGATGATCGAGGCGAGCAGGACAAAGCTGTTGGCCGGCGCAACCTCGGCGGGCAGCTCGATCACCCGCAGCAACTGGTGCGGCGCCTTGACGATCGCGATGGCGGTGTCGCGGCCGAACGCATCGCTGCCCGACAGCTCGACAATGAAATTGAGGCTCTTGTTGACGACCTGCGGAAACGGGTGCGCCGGATCGAGGCCGATCGGGCTGAGCAGCGGCTTGACCTCGCGCCGGAAATAGTCGGCGACCCAGGCCCGCTGCGCGGCGTTGCGCTCGGCATGCCGCAGCAGCCGGATACCGGCCGCGGCCATCGCCGGCAACACCTGGCCGTTGAGCGTCCGGTAGAGGTCCGCGACCAGCGTGTGAGTCTCTTCGCAGATGCGCGTCGCCAGACCGCGCAGCTCGTGCAGCGTCACCCCCGGCGGCGGAGACTTGACGCGCAATTGCTCGCGCATGCCGGCGACGCGGATCTCGAAGAACTCATCCAGATTGCTGCTGGAAATGCACAGGAAGCGAAGACGTTCGAGCAGTGGGACAGACTGATCCTGCGCCAGCGCAAGGACGCGCCGGTTGAACGCGAGCAGCGAAAGCTCGCGGTTGATCAGCGGTGGGGCGGTCGGCCCGGCGGGTGAATCGGCCGGCATCGGATTATCGGGTCGCCGTAGACCAGTCGCAGCGGTCATCCGGCCATCTTCACCGACTCAGGTTACCGCCGCGTTACCGGTCAAGCGCAGGCAGGCGCCAGCGCGAGCCACAGGCACGCACCCTTGGCGTCGCGGTCGAGCTCCACCAGATAGGCGTGATGCGCGGCCAGCTCGTCGGTCGAAGGCGCAACGAGGATCAGCTGGATCTGACTTGCATCGGTCAGTCCGTCGCCGACTTCCGCGCGCGGCGTGACGATATCGATCGTCAGCGATTCCTGGCCCCGTGTCATCGCCAGGTAGACTTCGGCCAGCAGCTGCGCGTCGAGCAGCGCTCCGTGCAGCGTGCGGTGTGCGTTGGCGACGCCGAAGCGCTCGCAAAGTGCGTCGAGGTTGTTGCGCTTCCCCGGAAACTGGTCGCGCGCCAGCGCCAGCGTGTCGACGACCTCTGCCGCGATCGCAGCGCTGGTCGACATGCCCAGGCGTGCGAACTCGCCATCGAGAAACGCCACGTCGAATGGTGCGTTGTGGATGATCCACTGCGCTCCGCGCGCGAAAGCGATGAATTCCTCGGCGATTTCGCTGAATTTCGGCTTGTCGCGCAGCATTTCCCACGACAGGCCGTGGACGTCGCTCGCGCCCAGGTCGATTTCGCGGTCGGGGTTGACGTAGAAGTGCACATTGCGGCCTGTCGGTCGCCGGTCGACCAGCTCGACCGCTGCTATCTCGATGATGCGATGGTCTTTCGGGTCGAGGCCCGTGGTTTCGGTATCGAGGATCAGTTGTCGCATGTCAATCGCTAAGTCTTGTACCGCTTGATCGTCGCCTGGATCTCGGCGATCGCGCGCTCGATCTCGTCGTCGGTCAGGTCGCGCTGCATTCCCTTTCGATCGGTCAGTGTCAGCGTGCGGTCGATCTCGGTCTGGAACTCTCCGAGGCCGAGCGTCTCGGTGATCGTCGTCGTCGGCTCGTCGGTCAGCGTCTCCGGTCCCCAGCGCACGGCGATCAACGAAAGATTATCGCCCTCGGGGCCGCCCCGGACCTCCGCCTCGCGCATCAGCACCGGCAGCGACTTCAGTATCGGTGCGCCGGTCAGCGCTCGGGCGATCTCCTCCTGCGGATAGACGCTCCACAAGCCGTCGGTGCACATGACGATCAGGTCGCCGTTGCGCAACGGCGTGCGCCGCGACAGATCGATCACCGGTTCGACCAGCCCGCCGAGGCAACTGAAGATCTTGTTGCGATCAGGGTGGTTGACGACTTCATGCGCGCCGATCAGCCCCTGGTCGACCAGGTACTGGACCTTCGAATGGTCCTTGGTCTGGCCGATCAATCCTCCCTGCCGGAACAGGTACAGCCGCGAGTCGCCGACATGCGCCCAGTACGCATAGTTGGACTGCACGATGCATGCGACGCAGGTGGTTCGCGGCGTCTCCAGCATCGAAAACTGGTTGGCGTACGAGCCCAGGGCCTGGTGCGCGCGAATCATCGAATCCTGCAGGAACTTGAGAGGATTCTTCAGCGTCGGCTTGGCCTCCTGCTGGAAGCGCTCGATGAAAAGCCGCACCGCGATCTGCGCGGCGATCTCGCCGCCGGCGTGTCCTCCCATGCCGTCCGCGACCACCAGCAGCAGCGTGTCGCGGCTGTATGTATAGGCAATCCGATCCTGGTTGATCTTGCGCTGACCCTTGAGGCTCTCCTGGAATATCGTGAAGCGCATGAGCTAGCAGCCTGATAAAGCGCAGGCTATTCGCTGCGGCTCGCGCCTTGCATCCGGGGCCATCTCGTCTGAAACGCGGCTCATGAGGGGTCCTGCATCAGACTGCTGCTACATCACTTCGGTGAACAGGCGCTTTTTCAGGTTGTCGAGGAACGTGAGCTTGCGCTTGCGCGGAGCTATTTCGCGGATCGCCTTTTGCAGCGCGAAGACGCTCTGCGGGCGCTCGAGCGGGTCCAGCCGCAGGCACCAATCGATCACCTCGAGCACATTGTCCGAATAGGCGCCGGCCCAGATTTTTTTCGCCGACACCAGGTGATCCTCGTTGAGCCGCGCGTCGGCAGCCTGCGGCGCGAATGCCGCGAGGCAGGCGAACATGCTGGCGCCGATGCCGTAGACATCGGTCCACGGTCCCAGGCGGTCCGGCTCGCGGTACTGCTCGGGCGCGGCAAATCCCGGCGTATACATCGGCGCTAGCTTCGGCCGTGAAGTCGTCAGCGTCTGCCTTGCCGCGCCGAAGTCGAGCAGCACGGGACTACCGTCGGTGCGCAGATAGACGTTGGCCGGCTTGATGTCGAGGTGCAGCAGCTTGTGCGTATGCACTTCGCGCAATCCGTTCAGCAGGTGCATGAACACGTGTCGCACCAGCCGCTCCGACATCTGGTCCTGGCGCAACTGGATCTGCTGCTGGAGCGTGCGACCGCGCTCGTAGCGCATCACCATGTACACGGTTTCGTTGGCGCGAAAGAAATTGAGCACGCGCACGACGTTCGGGTGGTTTATCTTGGCCAGCGCCCGCCCTTCCTCGAAAAAGCACTTCATTCCGTAGCGGAACGAAGTCAGGTTCTCGGCAGAGCTGGCGCGAACGATGTCGCCGTCGGTGCGCAGCACCAGCGACGAAGGCAGATATTCCTTGATGGCAACCGGGGCACCGGCATCGTCGAATGCGCGATAGACGATCGAAAAGCCGCCGCGGCTGATCTGGCGATCAATCCGGTAATTGAGCAGCTGATATCCGGAGGGGAGTGCCTGGTTGGTGACGCCCATTGGGCTTGCAGTTGAGGTCGAAGACTTGCGCGTAAAAGGGATAAGCTCTACATTCTCGACAACCGCGGCGATAAAGTAAAGAATTCGTTCGCTGTTGTGTGGTCTTGGTCGCGCGTCGTTGCGCTTTTCGCCCATCTTCCAGCTGGCACGACTTGTACGCCACCGATTCGCGATGATTCTCAGCATGACCGGCTTCGCCGCGGTCGCCGCCGAGCTGCCAGGATGCTCGCTGGCGGTCGAATTGCGTTCGGTCAATCACCGCTATCTGGATTTGCAGCTGCGCGTTCCGGACGAGCTTCGCACGCTGGAAACCGCGATACGCGAATCACTGGCCCGTGAGCTCAAGCGCGGCAAGATCGACTGCCGAATCTCGCTTAACCGGACGACGCCTGGCGCAGCGGCGCTGGCGATCAACGGCGAACGCGTCGCCCAGCTCCGCGACGCGGCCAGTGAAGTGCAGCGTCACGCGCCCGGCAGCGCACCGTTGTCGACGGTAGAGATACTGCGCTGGCCCGGTGTCCTGACCGAGCCCTCGGTAGACGCCGGCACGCTGGCCGAGCACACGCTGCTGCTGGTGCAACAGGCGTTGCGCGATCTGGGCGGATCGCGGGCGCGAGAGGGCGCCAAGTTGCGCGAAATGCTCGAGGAGAACTGCCGCGGCATCGAGGCCCAGCTCGAACGCGTGGCGCCGCGCGTGCCGGCGATTCATGATGCCTACGTCGAAAAACTCGGCGCCCGTCTGCGCGATGCGGGCCTCGACCCGGATAACGATCGGCTGAAGCAGGAATTGGCTTTGTTTGCGGCCAAGGTCGATGTGGCGGAAGAAATTTCGCGCCTGCAGACGCACGTCGCCGAAGTGCGGCGCGTGCTTTCCGCCGGCGGCAGCAGCGGCAAGCGCCTCGATTTCCTGATGCAGGAACTCAATCGCGAAGCCAACACGCTGGGTTCGAAATCGGTCGACGCGGAGCTTTCGCATGCCGCGCTCGAACTCAAGGTGCTGATCGAGCAGATGCGCGAGCAGGTGCAGAACATTGAATAGGACGCCGCCCGGCATCCTGTTCGTCGTCGCGGCGCCGTCGGGCGGCGGCAAGACCAGCCTGACCCGCGCGCTGCTGGCGAACGACCGCGGCATACGCCTGTCGGTCTCGTACACGACGCGTCCGCCGCGCCCAGGCGAGCACGACGGTGTCGACTATCACTTCATCTCCGCCGAGCGCTTCATGGCGCTGCGCGACGCGGGCGAATTCCTCGAGCATGCCCATGTCCATGGCAACTGGTACGCAACCTCGGCCAGCTGGCTCAGGAAGGAGATCGAGGCGGGCCAGGATGTTCTGCTGGAAATCGACTGGCAGGGCGCGGCGCAGGTGCGCAATCTGATTCCCTCGTCGATCCACATTTTCATCCTGCCGCCGTCGCTTAGCCAGCTCGAGGAGCGCCTGCACCGGCGCGGCCAGGACGACAAGCTGACGATAGCGCGACGCCTCGAAGCTGCGAGGGATGAGATCCGTCATTGCGCCGAGTTCAATTATGTTATTATTAATCAGGACTTTGCCTCTGCGGTCGACGACTTGAGCGCCATCGTGCGGGCCTCGCGCCTGCGCGCCGTGCACCAATGCGTCCGCCACGAGGCACTGATTGCACAACTTACTTAGGAAGGCACCATGGCCCGGATCACGATCGAAGACTGCCTGACCAGAATACCCAACCGCTTCGAGCTGACCCTCGCGGCAACCAACCGCGCCCGGCAAATCAGCGCCGGCTCGCAGCCGCTGGTCGAGAGCGACCGGGACAAGACGACGGTGATCGCGCTGCGCGAAATCGCTGCCGGCAAAGTCGGCATCGAGATGCTGCTCAAGCCGCAAAGTTGACTTTAGATCAGTCGGCTCAACCCCAACGTGATCAAGCATGTCGGAAATCGCCGAATTCACCCGACACCTTGGTCACTACCTGCAACCGCCTGACGTCGCGCTCGTAGAGCGCGCGTTCGCCTTTTCCGAACAGGCGCATCAGGGGCAATTTCGCAAGTCCGGCGAGCCCTATATCACCCACCCGCTGGCGGTAGCCAGCATACTGTCGCAGTGGCGCCTCGATGCCCAGGGGCTTGCCGCCGCGCTCCTCCACGACGTGATGGAGGACAGCGGGATCACCAAGCACGAGATCGAAACCTCGTTCGGCAAGCCGGTTGCCGAGATGGTCGACGGGGTGTCCAAGCTCGACCAGATCGAGTTCCAGTCGCGCGAGGACGCGCAGGCCGAGAATTTCCGCAAGATGCTGCTGGCGATGGCGCAGGACGTGCGCGTCATTCTCATTAAGCTGGCGGACCGGCTGCACAACATGCGTACTCTCGATGCCATGGCGCCCACGCACCGCGAGCGCATCGCCCGCGAAACGCTGGACATCTACGCGCCGATCGCCAACCGGCTCGGCCTCAACGCCCTCTATCTCGAGCTGCAGGAGCTCTCGTTCAAGCACCTGCACCCGGCGCGCTATCGCGTGCTGGCCAAGGCGATCAAGGCGGCGCGCGGCAATCGCCGCGAAGTGATGAACCGCATCCTGCAGTCGATCCGCGACGGCCTCAAGGCGGCCGATATTCCGGCGACGGTGAGCGGCAGGGAAAAGACGATCTACAGCGTGTACAAGAAAATGCGCGAAAAGCGCTATACGTTTTCTCAGGTGTTCGATATCTACGGAGTGCGCGTCCTGGTCAGGGATACGACCGCGTGCTACGCCTCGCTGGGCGTGCTGCACAACCTCTACAAGCCCATTCCCGGCAAATTCAAGGATTACGTCGCCATTCCAAAGGCGAACGGCTACCAGTCGCTGCATACGACGCTGTTCGGCCCATTCGGCACGCCGCTGGAGGCTCAGATCCGGACACAGGACATGCATCGCATCGCCGAGTCCGGCGTTGCCGCGCACTGGCTGTACAAGGCGGGCGGCGAGCTCGATATCGCCGAGGCGCAGCAGCAGACGCACCGGTGGCTGCAGAGCCTGCTCGAGATCCAGTCCGAGTCGCGCGACTCGAAGGAGTTTCTCGAGCATGTCAAAGGCGACCTGTTTCCTGACGCGATCTACGTATTCACGCCCAAGGGAAAGATCATGGCCCTGCCCAATGGTGCGACAGCGGTCGACTTCGCCTACGCGGTGCACACCGACATCGGGCACCATTGCACCGCGGCCCGCATCAACTACGAGCTCATGCCGCTGCGTACCGAGCTCAAGAACGGGGACCAGGTCGAGATCATCACCTCGCCGAGCGCGCGTCCGAACCCGTCGTGGCTGGGCTTCGTCGCGACGGGCAAGGCCCGCTCGCGGATCCGGCACTTCCTGAAGTCGCTTCAGCAGCGCGAGTCGGCGCTGCTCGGCGAGCGCATGCTCGAGCAGGCGCTGACTTCGCTGAAAGTTCCTCCCTCATCGGTGACCTGGGAGCGCTGGGAGGCATTGGCGCGCGAGTACGGCGCCAAGGGCCAGACCGAGATTCTCGCCGACATCGGCCTGGGCAAGCGCCTTTCCTTTGTCGTTGCGCAGGCGCTGACGCGAACTGCCGGTCGAGCCGGGGACGAACCGGCACCGATGCATGCCAAGCACGGCGCGCTGCAGCTGCGAGGCGTCGAGGGCGTCGCGATCCAGTACGGCAAATGCTGCCGTCCGATCCCCGGGGACGCGATCATCGGCCAATTTCGTCGCGGTCAGGGGCTGATGGTGCATACCCGGGATTGCGCGACGCTCAAGAAGGGCCGTGTCGACAGCGATCAGATTGTCGACGTCGAATGGGCGCCGGAGATCGAGGGCGTATTCGAAGCCGGCATCCGGCTGCTGGTGGCAGACGAGCGCGGCCTGCTCGCGCACCTCGCCACGGCCATCGCCGACGCCGGAGCGAACATCGAGTACCTCTCGATGGAACGGCCCGACGGCGGCCACGTCGTCGCGATGTTCTTCAGCGTCCAGGTGCGGGACCGCAGGCATCTGGCCAACGTCATGCGCGCGCTGCGCCGTATCCCGGAGGTCAAGCGCGTCCAACGCGCCCGGACCTGATCCCCGCTCCGCGCGGCGGCTCTTGTCCCAATGATCCGCTCGACGCAGCTGTCGTCATTTCTTGCAGCAACACGCCGATCGACGGGCGCCCGGAGCAGCCGGCCCAATCGGCGGGGGGCGGGCGACCGCCGGCATGATTGGCGCAATTTTCGTCATGGTAATCGCCGCTGGCGGCGGCCCAGACGGGCCGTGCCGATCGATTCGCAAAGCAAGACGGCGGGAATCCCCGCCGTCGTCGCCCTGCTGGATGCCCTGGCTCTAGGCCGCTTGTCTGGTAAGCAGCTGCTGGAGCTCTCCTGAAGCGTGCATTTCCCGCATGATGTCGCACCCGCCGACGAATTCGCCGTTGACGTAGAGCTGCGGAATCGTCGGCCAGTTCGAATAGTCCTTGATGCCCTGCCGGATCGCTGCATCGGCGAGCACATTGACCGAGAAGAACTTGTCGACGCCGCACGATTGGAGCATGCGCACCGCGGCGTCCGAAAAGCCGCATTGGGGAAATTGCGGCGTACCTTTCATGTAAAGCACGACCGGGTGCCCGGTCACCTGCTCGCGTATCGTGTCCTGGATGCTCATCGCCTGCTCCATGATTCCCAAGAACTCATTTTACCGTATCCGAGAAACGGCTGCCTCCCCCGCGGCCTCCTTGCGCGCTCACTTCGCGGGCTCCGCTCTCGCTGGCTACTCCTTGACCGCACCGGTCAGCCCGGAGACATAGTACTCGACGAAAAACGAATACAGGATCGCCACAGGCAGCGAGCCGAACAGCGCTCCGGCCATCAGGGAGCCCCAGTGATAGACGTCGCCCTCCACCAGCTCGGTGACGACGCCCACCGGCACCGTCTTCACTTCCGACGAGGAAATGAAGGTCAGCGCATAGATGAATTCATTCCAGGACAGCGTGAACGCAAAAATTCCGGCGGAAATCAACCCGGGCACCGCCAGCGGAAGAATGATGCGGATCAGTATCTGAAAGCGGCTGGCGCCATCGATCAGCGCGCATTCCTCGAGCTCGATCGGTATCGTCTTGAAATAGCCCATCAGCAGCCAGGTGCAGAAAGGAATCAGGAACGTCGGATAGGTGAGGATCAGCGCCAGCCGCGTATCGAACAGGCCGAGGTTGTACACCATCGCCGCCAGCGGAATGAAAAGTATCGACGGCGGGACGAGGTAGGCCAGAAAAATGCTCATTCCGACATAGCGCGAGCCGCGGAAGCGCAACCGCTCGATCGCATACGCCGCCAGCACGCTGCAGAAGATCGAAAGGCAGGTCGACACCACGGAAATCAGGACGGTATTCCACAGCCATTCGGGATACGACGTATCAAACAGCAGCTTCTTGATATGGTCGAGCGTGGGATGGATGACCCAGAACGGGTTGCCCTCACGCGACAGCAGTTCCTCGTCCGGCTTGAGTGCGGTGATCGTCATCCAGTAGAACGGGAACAACAGGACGATGACGAAGACGGTCAACGGCAGATAGATAGTGACGAGCCGCCGCGGCAGCGACACCAGATAGTTCATGCCCTGCGAGTCGACGGCCTCCGGCGTCGCGACAGCGCTGCTCATTTGTCTGCCGCTCCCTGTTGCCAGGCCCGGCGCTGCAGCCCGAAGTAGCTGATCAGTATCGCCGCCAGCAGAAAAGGCACCATCGCCGTCGCGATCGCCGCCCCCTCACCTAGGCTGCCGCCCGGGAATCGCCCGCTGATACGACAGCGTCGCCATCAGGTGCGTGGCATTGAGCGGCCCGCCGCGCGTCAGCACGTAGATCAGCTGGAAGTCGGTGAACGTGAACAAGACCGAAAAAGTCATGACCACCGCGATGATCGGCGTCAGCAGCGGCAGCGTTACGTGACGGAATTGCTGCCAGGGTGAGGCCCCGTCCAGGCTCGCTGCCTCGTAATACGACGGCGAAATCGTCTGCAGTCCAGCGAGCAAGGTGATCGCGACGAACGGCACGCCGCGCCAGATGTTGGCGGCGATGGTCGAAAACCGGGCGTTCCACGGATCGCCGAGGAAGTCGATGTACTCGTGAATCACCCCCATTTTCATCAGCGCCCAGCTGATGATCGAGAATTGCGAATCGTAGATCCACCAGAACGCAATCGCCGAAAGCGCGGTCGGGACGATGAACGGCAACAGCACCATCGCGCGCAGCACGGCCTTGAACGGAAGGTGCTTGTTGAGAAGCAGCGCAAGCCAGAGCCCGAGCGCGAACTTGATGACGCTGGCTACCGTCGTGTAGAAGATCGTATTGAACAGCGCGAGTCGGGTGACCGCGTCGCCCCACAGAAACTCGAAGTTTTCCAGGCCGATCCAGACGCCGGGGCGGCCGATCTTGGTATCGGTGAAGCCCAGCCAGGTGCCCAGGCCCAGCGGATAGGTGAGGAAAACCAGCAGCACCAGCGCCGCGGGCATCATGAAAACGATGCCCAGCGCGTTGCGATTGTCCTGCAGTCGGGAGAGGATCGAGGTCAAGTAAACGGATGCAATGAACGGTTGGGTAACGGAAGGTTCCGGACGCGCAGGCGCACCGCAAAGCGCCGAGGCACGAAAAACATCGTCGGCGCTCGCGCGCGTTAACCGGCGCCGCAAGGCGCCGCGTTCAACGCGCGCAGATATTGCGTCACGCCGACGTACCGCATCACCTAAGCGCCGCAGTCGATTCGGCGTGACGCAATATCAAACCTTGTAGTAGCGCTCGGCCCGCTTCTGCGCCCGCTCGGCCGCCTCCTTGGGCGACTTCGATCCAGACGCGGCTTCCGCCACCATGTTGACGACGATGAAGTCCGCCAGCGCACCGGCCGAAGCGTAGCCCATCTTGCCCGCGTACCCACTCGGCAACATGATCTTCATCGAGTCGCGGTATGGCGTGGCTTTCGGGTCGTTCCAGACCGGATGCTTTTCGTAACGGTGAGCGCCGGAGTCACATAGCCCAGCGACGCGGTGACCCACGGATTGATCTGCTCGTCTTCCATCATGAAGCGAAGGAACTCCTTCGCCGCCTTCGGATACTTCGAGTACTTGAAGATCATCTGGTTGAAGAACAGGTTGAATTCCGTGGGGCGCCCGACCGGTCCAACCGGGAAGTTCGAGTGGAAGATGTCCGCCTCGAGTTCCTTGACCTTCGGATCCTGCGCGTTCTTCGCCGCGAAGTAGATCGAGATCCCGTTGCTGGTCAGCGAAATCTGGCTGTCGAGGAACGCCTTGTTGTTGTTCGGATCGAGCCACGACAGCGTTCCGGGCACGAACGTCGCGTACAGCTCCTTTGCAGTATTCGAGCGCCTTGATCGTCTCGGGACTGTCGATAACGACCTTGTTGTTCGCGTCGACCAGCTTGCCGCCGAACGCCCAGACGACCCAGTTCGTCCAGGTATTGCCGTCGCCGGTCGCGTTGCCCAGCGCAAAGCCGACCGGCGTGTTCTTTTCCTTGAGTGCCTTGCAAAGCTTCAGGAACCCGTCGGTGTCCTTCGGCACCTTGTCGAAGCCCGCGGCCTTGAGCATGCTCGCGCGATAGACCAGCGCGTTGCCCGCGCAACCGAGGGGCACGCCGATCCACTTCTTGCCGTCGGGCTTCAGGTACTGACTGCACACCGGATACCAGCCGCCGTACTTCGTGCCGAGGTAGTTGCACACGTCGGTAACGTCGACCAGTTTTTCCGGATACAGGTTGGCATCGTCGTTGGTCGAGAGAATGATGTCCGGCCCGGCGCCGGTATTCGCGGCGACTGCCGCCTTCGGACGCACGTCTTCCCAGCCCTCGTTGTCGACCCGGACCTCGATCCCGTATTTCTCCTGAAACTTCGCGACGTTCTTCATGTACTGGTCGATGTCGCCCTGGACGAACCGGCTCCAGCGAAGGACCCGTAGCTTCGCTCCCTTTTCGGGCCTGCCGCTCCATTGCGCGTTGGCGTCCTTGACCCAGATCATCGGTCCGACTGCTGCGGCTGCCGCGATGCCTGCCGAGGTTTTCAGAAATTTGCGGCGTTTGAATTCACTCATCAACTCCTCCTAGGAAAAATTCGCGCGATCCGTCACAGCGCGTCTTGACTACGGTTGGTTATTCGAGGTGAACACGCGACGGCCTCGTTCATGCGATCAGGCGCGCACCGCTTTCGGCGTCGAACAGGTGCGCGCGTGCGACATCCGGCGCAAGCGCGACATGATCGCCGGCTCTGCAACTGACGCGATCGCGCACCAGCGAGGTCAGTTCCTGCCCGTTGAAGCGACAGAATAGCTGGGTGTCGGCGCCAGTGGGCTCGACGACGACGACCTCCGCCGGCAGGCCTCCGCCAGCGGAAAGCACGCAGTGCTCGGGGCGCATGCCGTAAAGCACTGCCTGACCATCGCTCGCGCGCGCTGAAGCAGGAAGCGGCAAGCGGACGCCGCCTTCGAACTCCACACCCGGGGCCGTACCATTGATGCGTGCGACGCCCGGCACGAGATTCATCGCCGGCGAGCCGATGAAGCCGGCTACAAATGTGTTTACCGGCGTGTCATAGAGCTCGAGCGGCGTCCCCGTCTGTTCGACGATGCCGTCGCGCATCACGACGATCCGGTCGGCCATCGTCATCGCCTCGATCTGGTCGTGCGTGACATAGATTGACGTCGTTTTCAACCGTTGATGAAGTTCCTTTATCTCGGTGCGCATCTGCACCCTCAGCTTGGCGTCGAGGTTCGACAAGGGCTCGTCGAACAGGAACACCTGCGGGTCGCGAACGATCGCGCGTCCCATCGCCACGCGTTGCCGCTGTCCGCCGGAGAGCTGCCGGGGATAGCGATCGAGCAGTTGCGCAAGGCCCAGGATACCGGCCGCCTTGGCGACCCGGGTCTCGATCTCGCTTTTTGACTGCTTGGCGAGCATCAGCGCAAACGACATGTTGTCGCGCACCGTCATATGAGGGTAGAGCGCATAGTTCTGGAACACCATCGCGACGTCGCGCTCCTTCGGAGCGACCTTATTGACGATCCGCGACCCGATCCATACCTCGCCGCCCGTGATTTCCTCGAGCCCGGCGAGCATGCGCAACAACGTCGACTTGCCGCAGCCCGACGGGCCGACAAGCACACAGAACTCGCCGTCGACGATCTCGATGTCGACGCCGCGAATCACCGGCGTCGATCCGAAGCGCTTGTGTACGGCGCGTATGCTGACTGCGGCCAATGCCTCTCCTTCTCGCCGCGGCGCCCGACTGCCCGGTCAGGCGGCGCACCGCCGGGTTCCCGCGACAACGACGTATTCGGGACGGCCGGTCCTGATCCAACTAACGATGTTCTGTGCCGCCTTGCGCCGCAATTCAATCTCCGCTTGCGCGCTGTAGAACGCGGCATGCGGCGTCAGGATCACCTTCGGGTGGCCGAGCAGCCGGCTATCACCGGGTACGGGTTCGACCGGCAGGACATCCAGTGCGGCGCCGGCAAGTATTCCACTATCGACCGCGGCAAGCAAATCGTCGACGTTCACCAGCGCCCCGCGCGCGGTGTTGACCAGGTACGATCCTCGCGGCATTTTCGAAAGCACCTTCGCGTCGACGATGCTCCGGGTCTCGTCGTTCAGCGGAACGTGCAGACTGACCAGGTCCGACTGCTCGAACAGCCCCGCCAGATCGGCACGTTCGACATACGCCGGAAAATCGCCGTCGATAAGGTAGGGATCGCAGGCAACGATGCGCCGGAAGACATTGCGCGAGACATGAGCCATGCGCTTGCCGATCCGACCGAGGCCGACGATGCCCAACGTGAGCTCGCTCGCCCGGCGCAGCGTCCCCGACGACAGGTAATGCCAACGCCCCCCGGCGATGTCGCGGTTATAGGCGACGATGTTGCGGATCAGCGCAAGTGCCAGGGCCAGCGCGTGGGTGGCGACCTCACCGACACCGTAATCCGGCGAGTTGGCGAGCCACACGCCGTATTTCGCGCAGGCCGCGGTATCGATGGTGTCGTAGCCGGCGCCGATGCGGCTGATGATGCCGAGGCGTGGCAACTGAGCGAGTGCGCGGCCGGTGATCGGCGCATACTGGACCAAAAAGGCATCGAACTCCCGCCCTGCGGCGAGCACGTCGTCATCGTTCGTGCACTGGGCGATGGCGAGATCGATGCCGGCCTTGCCGAAGATTTCGCGCTCGATCGCCAGGTTTTCGTAATTCTGGTCGGTGATCAAAACGCGCGGCATCGGCATCGGGGATTCGGCGGCGGGGAGCAGCGGTCACTCCGGGCCGCAAACGGTACGTCGGTCTTTGCGATTGGTCAATTGTCTTGCCGCTTCGCGGCGCCGCTATAATTGCGGCGCTGGAACGCGCTTTGTCCGAAGCCCCTCGATTCTGGAATCCGCGCCGATGCTATTACCGACGACCATCGCCGGCAGCCTGCCCAAGCCGGCTTGGCTCGCGCCCCCGAATCAGCTCTGGGCGCCGTGGCTGCTCGACGGTTCGGTTCTGGAGGAAGGCAAGCGCGACGCGGTTCGCCTGGCGGTCGACGACCAGGAGCAGGCGGGCATCGACATACTGACCGACGGCGAACAGACGAGACGTCACTTCGTCACGACGTTCATCGAAAGCCTCGATGGCGTCGACTTCGAGCACCGCAAAACGGTCAGGATCCGCGATCGCTATGATGCCGACGTCCCGGTCGTCAACGGCCCGGTCTCACGCCGCCGCCCGGTCTTTGCCGCGGACGCCGCATTCCTGCGCAGCCTTACCCGGCGCAAGATCAAGTTCACCCTTCCCGGGCCGATGACCGCCGTCGATACGCTCTACGACGCGCACTACGGCAGCCGCGAAAAGCTGGCCTGGGCCTTTGCCGAGATCCTGAACGAGGAGGCGCGGGCGATCGAGGCCGCAGGCGTCGACGTCATCCAGTTCGACGAGCCGGCATTCAACGTGTACTTCGACGAAGTTCGCGACTGGGGGGTCGCGGCCCTCGAGCGGGCGGCGCGCGGCCTGAGTTGCCGGACTGCGGTGCACATCTGCTACGGCTACGGCATCAAGGCCAACAATGACTGGAAAAAAAGCCTGGGCAGCGAATGGCGGCAGTATGAGCAGACCTTCCCCTTGCTCGCCCAGTCCCGGATCGACCAGGTCTCGCTGGAGTGCGCCAATTCCCACGTGCCGCTGGAATTGATCGGCTTGCTCGAGGGCAAGGACGTCATGGTCGGCGCGATCGACGTCGCCAGCGACCGGATCGAGACACCGGACCAGGTCGCTGCGACTCTGCGTTCGGCGCTCAAGTACGTGCGGCAGGATCGATTGCTGCCCTGCACCAATTGCGGCATGGTCCCCTTGTCCCGGGAAGTCGCCCGCGGCAAGCTGGCGGCGCTGGCGGAAGGAGCCGCCCGGGTCCGGGCCGAGCTCGGATAAGTGACGTATTTGTGCAACAGTGAGGGATCGTTTCCGACCCATCGTCGTTTGACCCGGCAACGGATACTGCGTATAGTCCGCTTCGTGTTTTGTTTCAAGTACTAAAGCACGACCTGTCCGGCTGCTTCGCTGTCGCCGAATCGCCGTACTTCCCTGTCCTTGAGATCGAAACATAGGCCGGGTTCGACCCGATTATTTTTGTTTTGAAGGATTGGTAAAAATGGCAACTGGAACAGTGAAGTGGTTTAACGACGCTAAGGGTTTCGGCTTTATTACGCCGGATGGTGGCGGCGAAGACCTGTTTGCGCACTTCTCGGCAATCAACATGCCGGGCTTCAAGTCGCTTAAGGAAGGCCAGAAGGTGTCGTTCGAAGTGACGACCGGCCCCAAGGGCAAGCAGGCGTCGAATATCCAGGCTGTCTGACGCTGGATCAAACGAATAGAAAAAGGCCGGGCTTTGCCCGGTCTTTTTTTTGCGCTGCAGCCATCGTCAGCGGGCGGCCGACTGCAGGCGCGATAGCGTAAGGCTTTCGGCGCCGCCTCCCCACCAGATACGGCCGAGAATCGCCCCCAGCAGCGTCCAGTAGAGAATGGCATTGCCGAAGACCAACAGGTCGTTGGTCGAATTCTTCACCAGCATCGCGAGCACCAGTGCGATCGCAGCCGCCGCCCAAGCCTTTTCGCGCTCGCCGCGAGCCCGGGCGCACCTGACCGCCAGGGTAAGCAGGCGTACATGCAGCCACGCCCAGATAGCCAGTCCCACGAGCCCGACCTGCAAAGCCAGGCTCAGCAATACGTTGTGCGCGTGCGCGAAGGCCTGGCGGTCGATCCGCCGCAGGTCCTCGTTCTGCGCCAGATCGTAAGTGCGCGACGGCACCGACCGTCCGAATCCGACCCCCAGCCAGGGGTGGCGCTTGGCCAGGTCGTAATAGACGGCCCAGATTGCAGGACGGGAGTCGCTGGCGATCATTTCCAGCGCGGCGCTTCGGTCGTAGGGCTGCTGGTCGGGCAACCGCAAACGCGAAATCAGCTCGACGCTGATCGCCGCGACAACCAGGCCCACACACACCGCCAGCAGGACGGGGCGCAGATGCAGCCTCCCCCGGAGCAAGCCGAACACGATCAGCAGGCATGGCAGCGAAAGGCACAGCGACACGAAAAGCGTCCGGCTTTCACTCATCAAGCCGAGACCCGCGAAAGCGACCAGCCAGGCCGCCGAGGCCCATCGGACCGACGCCGGCGTCGCCGTCAGCGCGACTACGAACAGCGGCACCGCGAGGAAGGCGATATAGGTGCTCGAGTCGACCGCTTCTCCGGCCTTCCAGGCCAGCCAGCCGAGGACGCCCGGGGCGGCGGACTCCATCCCCGGCTCGACCGGCGCCAACGCTGCCGCGAAGGTCGTCGTCAGCGACATGACGGTGCCTACGGCTGCGCCCAGCGTCAGCGCCAATCTGCCGTTACGCGACCGAACCAGCATGAAGCTGATCAGGAACAGGACGAACGGGTACAACAGGTCGGTGCGAAAGGCGCGAAACGAGATGTCCGGATAGCGCGACCAGGCAATCGAGAGCGCGGCGAAACCCAGCCAGACAAGGCAAGGCACCAGCACGGGGTTGTCCCGCCACAACGCGGCCCGATAGTGAAGCAGCGCCGCGCCGGCCGCGATGCCCACGAGGGCATTGCGCATGCCTGTCACATGCGCGATCGGCAGGATGGCGACCAGCATCGTCATCAGCACGCAAAGCGTGCGAAACGCGTAGCCATCCTCTCCGAGCCGCTGGTACGGCGCTGCCATGGTCATTGCGGTTACCGGCACGGAAGGACTGGAACTGTGGCGAATGGGGTGGCCAAGGGCGGAATTGAACCACCGACACACGGATTTTCAGTCCGCTGCTCTACCAACTGAGCTACTTGGCCTTGGATACATAAGCAAATCTCGGCCACGGATTTTGGCTCCGGCCGCGAGCTTACGCTCGCTTAACCTGCTTATCGCAGATTAGCCTTCGCCGCAATGTGTCCCCTCCCGGGGCCATATTGTCAGTCCGCTGCTCTACCAACTGAGCTACTTGGCCAAGCTTTCAATTTTACCAGAGTCGACTTGGCCGACGCTGGCCACGGGCGCGGCGGCCCGATCACGCGATAGCCGCGTCGATCCCGGCAGCGGAGATACCCACCGAACGCGCGGCGTCCAGCATATCGGCCCAGGTCTTGTCGTCGATCGCGATGCCTTCCGCCATTCGCTTCACCCGCGTGCTGCGCTCGATTTCGCCGGGCATCAGCACCGGTTGCCCCGATACGGCCGGCGGCGATGCGCTTACCCAGGCCACGAAGCGCGCGATCTCGCGCGCGACTCCGCCATCGCGGTCGTACACCGCCGGCGCGATATAGATCGACAGCATGTTATTGCGCAGCACGGTGTCGTCCGGGTCCGAGCTTTTTCCGGTCGACAGCGCTCCTGCGAGCAGGTCGACGACGATCGACAGTCCCGAGCCCTTGTGCGCGCCGACAGTGAGAAGCGCCCCGCCGTCGTAGAAGTCCTTCGGGTCGGTCGTCGGCCGGCCGTGCTTGTCGATGATCCATCCCGGCGGCACCGGCTCGCCCTTGTTGATCGCGACGAACAGTTTGCCTTCGGCGACGGTGGAAGTCGTCACGTCCAGGATGACCGGATCGCCGTCAGCGATCGGAACGCCGATCGTGATCGGGTTGGTCGAAAGGCGCCGGTCGCTGCCGCCGAACGGCGCGACGCGCTGGGCGCCGGAAGTATTGAGAAAATGCAGCGAGACCTGCCCTCGCGCAGCCGCCAGCTCCGCCCAGTCGCCAACGCGGCCGAGGTGCCCGCAATTGCGCAACCCCACCATCGCGATGCCACTCTTCGCCGCCTTGCGTGTGCCGAGCTCGCCCGCGAATTCCCCGACGACCTGACCGAAGCCGCGATTGCCGTCGACTATCGCGATCGCATCGTTTTCGAACACCACCGTCGGTGTGCGGTTGGGCACGAGCCAGCCGGCACGCACCCACTCGAGATACTTGCCGACGCGGATCACGCCGTGCGAATCGTGGCCGACCAGGTTGGAATCGACCAGTCGCCGCGCCACCGTGGCGGCCTCGGTCGCGTTGCAACCGCCCGCCTGCATGATTGCGGCCACAGCCTTGACCAGCTTTGCCGCCGGAATGATCTTCATCGTCGCCTGGGAGCGCGGTCCTCGCCCCGGGGGCGGAGCCTCGCGCAGCATGGATTCTTGCTCAGTGGATCTCCGGCTCGGCGGTCGGCGCGGTCCCTTCGAGAAAATCGAAGTCGCAGCCCTGGTCGGCCTGGGTAATGTGCTGCTGATAGAGCACGCCGTACCCGCGCTCGAACCGCGGCGTCGGCTTTTTCCACGCGGCGCGGCGCGTCGCGAGCTCGGCGTCGCTGACCTTGAGCTCGAGCTTGCGCGCTTCGACATCGAGCTCGATCAAGTCGCCGTTACGCACCAGCGCCAGCGGTCCGCCGGCGAACGATTCCGGGGCGACATGCAGCACGCAGGCGCCGTAGCTGGTACCGCTCATGCGCGCGTCCGATATACGGACCATGTCGCGGATACCTTTCGCCAGCAGCTTTTTCGGGATCGGCAACTGCCCCCACTCGGGCATGCCGGGCGCGCCCAGCGGTCCCGCATTCTGCAGCACCAGAACCGAATCGGCGGTCACGGGAAGCGCCGGGTCGTCGATCCTTGCCGCCATGTCGTTGTAGTCGGCGAACACGACCGCGGGCCCGGTGTGCTTGAGCAATCTCGCTTCGGCTGCTGCCGGCTTGATGACAGCCCCGTCGGGCGCAAGGTTGCCGCGCAGCACCGCGAGGCTGCTGCCGGACACAAGCGCTTGCCCGCGCGGCAGGATCACTTCACGGTTGAATACCTCGGCGCCGGCGATGTTCTCGCCCAGCGTCCTGCCGTTGACCGTGCGTTCGTTCACCGACAACAGATCGGCGATGTCGGCCAGCAGCGCACGCAAGCCCCCGGCATAGAAAAAATCCTCCATCAGGTGCTTGCCCGCCGGCCGGATGTTGGCGACCAGCGGCGTCTTGCGCGCGAGCGCGTCGAAACGGTCGAGAGTCAGCGGCACGCCGGCACGGCGCGCGATCGCGATCATATGGACGACCGAGTTGGTCGAGCCGCCGAGCGCGAGCGCTGTCGTAATGGCGTTGTCGACGCTGCCGGCGGTGATGAAGTCGCGCGGCTTCAGGTCCGCCCACACCATCTCGACGATGCGCCTCCCTGTATCCGCCGCCATCCTGCCGTGCCGCGAGTCCGCGGCGGGAATCGACGCCGCACCCGGCAGCGTGAAACCGAGCGCTTCCGCAGCCGACGTCATCGTCGACGCGGTGCCCATGGTCATGCAGTGACCGGGAGAGCGAGCGATGCCGTCCTCGAGCTCGAGCCACTGCTTTTCGCTGATGTTGCCGGCGCGCTTTTCCGCCCAGTATTTCCAGACATCCGATCCGCTGCCTAGCTCCTGGTCGCGCCAATGCCCGGAGAGCATCGGGCCGGCCGGCATGAAGATCGCCGGCAGGTTCATGCTGATGGCGCCCATCAGCAGCGCCGGCGTCGTCTTGTCGCAGCCTCCCATCAGCACCGCGCCGTCAACCGGATACGAGCGGAGCAGCTCCTCGGTCTCCAGCGCGAGCAGATTGCGGTACAACATGGTCGTCGGCTTCTGGAACACCTCCGCCAGCGCGATCGCGGGCATCTCCAGCGGGAATCCGCCGGCCTGAAGCACGCCGCGCTTGACCTCCTCGGCGCGCTGCTTGAAATGCGAATGGCAGGCGTTGATATCGCTCCAGGTGTTGACGACGGCGATGATCGGCTTGCCCGCGTAGTCGGCGCGCGAGTAGCCCATTTGCGCGGCGCGCGAATGGTGTCCGAACTGGCGCATGTCGTCGGAGCCGAACCAGCGGTGCGAGCGGAGCTCCTCGGGCTTCTTGCGCATCGCGCTCATCCTGTGCGCCTCATTGCAGCGCCGCGTCATGCGCGAGCAGCGCGCGGGCGGCGGCGCGGATCGCGGCATGGTGTTCCGGGCCGATATTCGAAAGCTGCGGCAAGATGGGCCCCATGTCGGCGATGCCGGCGAGTGTGACCGCTTCGTGCAGGACGCGGATCGGCGAATGTTCGTCGCGCAGGTCCTCGAGCGGCAAATAAGCCGCGCGGAGCGCGTCGGCGGCCGCCCAGTCGCCCGACTTGAGTGCCGCAAGGAGGCGCGTCGAACCGCGCGGCCCGATGCACACCGAGCCGGAAGTGAAGCCGACCAGGCCGAACCGGCGCAGGTGCACGGCGGCGGGTCGCTCGCCGATGCCGCTGATGACGCGTCCGGCGTCGACCCGGTCGAGCAAAGCCGTCAGGAACGAATCTTCGGCCGGATCGGTGCGAACGACCGCGTACTTGATCGCCGCGACCATGCCGGCGTCGACCAGCCGGGCGACATGCGACGGCGTCAGGAAGTTTTCCGCCTTCAGATAGACGATGACCGGACGGCCGTAGCGTTCGGCGAACAGCCGTATCGCTCTTTCGCTGCCGTCGGGCGTCGCGGGAAAAGTCTGCGGCAACACCATCGCCGTAGGAAACGCCCGGCCGCGAAGCACCTTCGCCTGATCGAGCAGCTTGCCGAAGTCGGGGCCCGCCGAAGGAATGACCCAGCTTTCGGCGCCTGCCATCTGCTCGAGCATGTCGAGCAGCGCGCCGTATTCGTACATGCCGATGTTGTACAGGTTGGCGTTGCCGCCGTAGAGCAGCGTCGATACGCCGCCGCGCTCCAGATGCCGGATCATCGCGACGTTGGCGTCGCGGTTGAGCGAAAGGTCGCCGTTGCGTGCCAGCGGCGGTACGGCAAGGACCGAGCGCGACAGATCGGCCGGACTGACGGCGCTGGTCTTCAACGCGTTTTCTCCCGATGGGACGGCAAAGTGCCGCATTATAGCGACCGGAACCCGGCAACTGTGCCCGCGGTCAAATCGCTGTCCTTTGCGCGTAGGTAGCGCATCGGGCTTCCTACCTTTAACGCGGCGCCGCGCGTCGGGCCGCAACGGGTCCCCTGCCTTACGGAGGCCGCCGATGCTCGCAGGACTGGTCAACGATCGACGCCGGCGACTTGTCGGCGCTGCCCTCGTTGTCGTGTCTTGCTTGTTTGCTCGTGCCGCGCCCGCGGCGGACCAGGCGGCGGGCGCTGCGTCCGACATCGACGCAGAAAAATTCTTCTCCGCCCTGGTCACGGTGCGAACCCACGCTGTGCCTGACGCGCGCAGCGCCGATACGCTGGGGACCGACCGCGAGGGTACCGGGATCGTCATCGACGACAAGGGGCTGATCCTTACGATCGGCTATCTGATCGTTGAAGCAGATCAGGTGGAAATCGTCGATGACCAGGGACGCACGCTGCCGGCGCGCGTCGTCGGGTACGATCATTCCAGCGGGCTCGGCTTGATCCGGCCTCTGGTGCCGCTCAAGGCCTCGCCGATGCCGCTCGGCGACTCGGGCAAGCTCGCCGAAACCGATCCGGTGCTGATCGTCAATCATGGCGGACGTGAACAGGCGACGCTTGCCTACGTCGTTTCCCGGCGTCCGTTCACCGGCAGCTGGGAATACCTGCTCGACCAGGCGATCTTCACCTCGCCGCCGGCGCTGAACTGGAGCGGCGCCGCGCTGATCGGCAAGGACGGCAAGCTGCTCGGCGTCGGCTCGCTGATTCTGCGCGATGCGACCGAGACCGACCCGCACCTGCCGGGCAACATGTTCGTGCCGATCGATCTGTTGAAACCGATCCTTCCCGAAATGATTCGCACCGGCCACCGATCGGGACCCGCAAGACCGTGGCTCGGTGTCGTGGCGGATGAAGTCCAGGGCCGCCTGATCGTCACGCGCGTCTCGCCCGACGGGCCGGCCGACCAGGCGGGACTCAAGGCCGGCGACATCATCCTGGCGGTCGGCAACGAAGCGGTTCGCTCGCAAGCCGAGTTCTATCGCAAGATATGGGGTCGTGGCGCTGCGGGCAGCGACATCCCGCTGCGCCTGCTGCAGGGCATCGATGTGCGCGATATCAGCGTGCACTCGATTGATCGCATCGACTACTTCCGCCAGAAGACCAGCTATTGAATTCTCCGCCGCCGGCTTGCACCGTCCGGCAGGCGGCTTGACCCGCGTACAATGCGCGCTGCCCGCGCAACCGCGCCGGCGTGTCCTCTTCTCCTCCGATGCAGCTTTACGCGATCACGATCTTCTGCAGCGCGTTCCTGCTGTTCCTCGTGCAGCCGATCATCGCCAAGCAGATCCTGCCGTGGTTCGGCGGATCGGCCAACGTCTGGACGACCTGCCTCGTCTTCTTCCAGCTCGTGCTGCTGCTCGGTTACGCCTATTCGGATCTGCTGGTGCGCAAATTTTCTGCGCGCACGCAATTGCGCCTGCACTTGACGCTGCTGGCGCTGAGCTGCCTGATGCTGCCGATCGTCCCCGGCGCCCACTGGAAACCGCTGGGCAACGAAAGTCCGGCGCCGTTGATCCTGGGTCTGCTTACGCTGACGGTCGGGCTGCCGTACTTTCTGCTCTCGACAACCAGTCCGCTGGTGCAGTCGTGGTTCGCGCGACGATTTCCGGGCCGGAGCCCATACCGTCTTTTTGCATTGTCCAATCTCGCATCGATGCTGGCGCTGGCCGGCTATCCGTTCGCACTCGAGCCCTGGGTCACAACCCGCATGCAGTCCTACGGATGGTCGGCTGGCTACGTCCTCTTCGTGCTGCTGTGCGCCGCGTGCGCGTGGTATGGGTTGCGTGCCCGGCCCGCGAGTCGTGCCGCGGCCCCCGCGCCGGAGATGGCGGCGGTCGCCTCGAGCGACAAGCCGACCGCGGGTCGGCAAGCACTCTGGGTTGTCCTCGCCGCGACCGGCTCGTTCCTGCTGCTGGCGGTGACCAATCACATCTGCGAGAACATTTCATCGATCCCGCTGCTGTGGATCGTGCCGCTCTCGATCTACTTGCTGAGCTTCATTCTCTGCTTCGACAGCTCGCGCTGGTACCCCCGGGACCTTGTCGCCCCGACGCTCGCGGCCGGCCTGGCCGTCATGGGATGGACGCTTGCCAGCCGGGACCTGACTCACCGACTCGAACTGCAGATCGCCGTCTTCTGCATCGGCTTGTTCATTGCCTGCATGTTTTGCCACGGCGAGCTCGCCAGGCTCAAGCCGCCGCCACGCTATCTGACCCGCTTCTACCTGATGGTGTCGGCCGGGGGCGCGCTCGGGTCGACGCTGGTGGGCATCGTCGCGCCGCTGGTGCTGCCTGCCTACTTCGAGCTTTCGTTCGGTCTGGTCGTCTGCGCCGCGCTGCTCGCCTGGCAAATGCGCCGCGCGCATCCGGTGTTCGTCACGCTGGCGATCGCTGCCGAGCTTTTCACGCTCGGCACGGCCGGATGGGCCATCCAGGATTTCTATGACGGCACGATTCTGGCGACGCGCAACTTCTACGGCGTGCTGCGCGTGCAGGACGGCGGCGTCGGTGCCGGCCGCCATCGCTCACTGGTCCACGGCACGATTCTGCACGGGAACCAGTACCTCGCCCCGGATTTTGTACGCACACCGACGACCTATTACACGCAATCCTCGGGCGTCGGCCGCGCGCTCGAATCGATGCATCCGACCACGCGCCGGTTGAAGGTCGGCGTGATCGGTCTTGGCACCGGCACGATCGCGGCCTACGGCAGCAGTGGCGATGTTTACCGTTTCTACGACATCAATCCGGCGGTGATCCGTATTGCCAACACCGAGTTCACCTACCTCAAGAACAGTGACGCGACTATCGAGACGCCATTGGGTGACGCCCGGCTCAATCTCGAGCGCGAGCCTCCTCAGGGCTTCGATCTGCTGGCGATCGATGCCTTCTCCAGCGATTCGATCCCCGTTCACCTGCTGACCTACGAAGCGCTGACGATTTACCGCAGGCACATGAAGCCCGGCGGCATCATCGCCTTCCACGTTACCAATCGGTATCTCAATCTGATCCCGGTCGTCGAACGCCTTGCCGACGCGCAGCACCTGCATGCGGTGCTGGTGGCCGACGAGGGTGATGAGGGTCTGGGTAGCCGCAGCGATTGGGTCCTGGTGTCGGATAGCGCCGGCTCGCTTGCCGTTCCGCAGATCGCCGCCGCGGCCAAGCCGATCGAGCCGCATCGCGAGTGGGCGCCGTGGACAGACGATTTCAACAATATCGTGCAGGTGCTGAAGTAGCCTGATCTCGGATACGGCTGCATGCGGCGCTCGCGCGTTCCGGCGCGCATTCCGGGGCGACTGCTAGAATTCCCGCATGTTGCGCTCGCTTGCTTCGGATACATCGGCGCCTGGGATCCTGCCGCTGCGCGCTTCGCGTCAGCGCCGGATCATCGAGATTCTCGACCAGACGCGGCTGCCCCGGCACCAGGTTGCCGTCGGCCTGACGTCGGCGGCGGATGCGGCGCAGGCGATCGGGACGATGCAGGTGCGCGGAGCGCCGCTGATCGGCGTCACCGCGGCCTATGGACTCGCCCTGTCGCTCGGCACCGATCCGTCCGATGCGGGCCTGCACGATGCGTACGCAATGCTCGTGGCGGCTCGGCCGACCGCGGTCAACTTGCGCTGGGCGCTCGAACGGGTTCGCTCCGCAGTCGCGCCGCTGGCGACCTTCGCGCGCGCCGAAGCCGCCTGGGATGAAGCCGACGCCATCGCCGCCGAGGACGTGGCAAACAATCGGGCGATCGGCCAGCATGGGCTGCGCATCATCGAAGCGCTGGCAGCCAAGCGGTCACCTGTCCACGTGCTCACGCATTGCAATGCCGGCGCGCTGGCGACATTGGGGTGGGGAACCGCCACCGCGCCGATCTATCTGGCTCAACTTGCCGGCATCGCGGTTCACGTCTGGGTGAGCGAGACGCGGCCGCGGCTGCAAGGCGCCAAGCTGACCGCTTGGGAAATGCGCGCGAACGGCGTCCCGCACACGCTGATCGTCGACTCGGCGGGCGCCGCGCTGATGCGGCAACGCCGCGTCGATCTGGTGCTGGTCGGCGCCGACCGCGTCGCCGCCAACGGCGACGTCTGCAACAAGATCGGAACCTACGAGAAGGCTCTCGCCGCGCACGACAATTCGATTCCGATGTACGCGGCTGTGCCTTCGAGCACGATCGACTGGACCCTCGCCGACGGGGACGCGATTCCGATCGAAGAGCGAAGCGGCGACGAAGTCATCGGCAAGGATGACGATGCGATCGCCCCCGCAGGCACGCGGGTCCTCAACCCGGCATTCGACATCACGCCGGGTCGGCTGCTGACGGGCATCCTCACCGAGCGCGGGGTGTGCGCGGCGACGGCCGGCGGCTTGGCAGCCCTGTTTCCCCCGGAAGGCAGGCGATGACCGAGCACGCGTTGCGGCAGCAGATCATCGCCACGGCGCTCAAGATGAACGAGTTGGGCATCAATCGCGGCAGATCGGGCAACGTCAGCGCGCGCGCAGGCGGCGGGTTTCTGGTGACGCCGAGCGGCCTGCCCTACGACGAAACCCGGTCCGAGGACATCGCGCTGGTAACACTCGAGGGCCGTGCCAGCGGGCCGCGGCAACCGTCGACCGAATGGCGATTTCACCGCGACATCTACGCCGCGAGGCACGAAGTCGGCGCGATCGTGCACGCGCACTCGACGTTCGCGACGACGCTCGCGTGCCTGGGCCGCGGGATCCCGGCCTTCCACTACATGATCGCAGTAGCCGGCGGCAAGGACATCCGCTGCGCCGACTACGCGACGTTCGGCACGCAGGCCTTGTCGGATCTCTCCCTGGCGGCACTGGAGGGCCGCAAGGCCTGCCTGCTCGCCAATCACGGCATGATCGCCGTCGGCAGCACGCTGGCAGACGCGCTTGCACTCGCCGTCGAAGTCGAAGCGTTGGCCGAGCAGTACTGGCGCGCCCTGCAGACGGGAACACCGAATCTGCTTTCCGACGCGGAGATGGAGGTCGTGCTGGAGAAATTCCGCAGCTATGGCAGGCCCGAAAGCAGCTAGCTGATTGCGTTCTAAAATGCAAAAGCCCAACCACGAAGGTTGGGCTTTTGCATTAAAGGGTGCCTGACGATGACCTACTTTCGCACGGGCAATCCGCACTATCATCGGCGCGCCGCCGTTTCACGGTCCTGTTCGGGATGGGAAGGGGTGGGGCCAGCGGGCTAAGGTCGTCAGGCATTGACGGGTGTCGGCGGACAGGTGCTTGGTCCGCCGAGGCGAGAGGAAGAAGCAAAGCTTGGGATTAGATTGTGTTGCGATGGTTGCGCCAACACCGTAACGCACGCGTCTAGCACGCACCGTTATGGGATCAAGCCGCACGGGCAATTAGTATCGGTTAGCTCAAGGCGTTACCGCCCTTCCACACCCGACCTATCAACGTGGTGGTCTGCCACGACCCTTCAGGGGGATCAAGTCCCCGGGAGATCTCATCTTCAGGCACGTTTCCCGCTTAGATGCTTTCAGCGGTTATCGCTTCCGTACATAGCTACCCGGCAATGCGACTGGCGTCACAACCGGTACACCAGCGGTACGTCCACTCCGGTCCTCTCGTACTAGGAGCAGCCCCCGTCAAATCTCCAGCGCCCACGGCAGATAGGGACCAAACTGTCTCACGACGTTTTGAACCCAGCTCACGTACCACTTTAAATGGCGAACAGCCATACCCTTGGGACCGGCTACAGCCCCAGGATGTGATGAGCCGACATCGAGGTGCCAAACACCGCCGTCGATATGAACTCTTGGGCGGTATCAGCCTGTTATCCCCGGCGTACCTTTTATCCGTTGAGCGATGGCCCTTCCATTCAGAACCACCGGATCACTATGTCCTGCTTTCGCACCTGCTCGACTTGTCAGTCTCGCAGTCAAGCCCCCTTGTGCCATTGCACTATCAGTACGATGTCCGACCGTACCTAGGAGACCTTCGAGCTCCTCCGTTACTCTTTGGGAGGAGACCGCCCCAGTCAAACTGCCTACCATGCACGGTCCCCGAACCGGTTAAACGGTCCTGGGTTAGAACCGCAATGACACCAGGCTGGTATTTCAACGTTGGCTCCACGCCATCTAGCGACAGCGCTTCAAAGCCTCCCAGCTATCCTACACAGGTCCCATCACAGTCCAATGCAAAGCTACAGTAAAGGTGCACGGGGTCTTTCCGTCTTGCCGCGGGGAGATTGCATCTTCACAAACACTTCAACTTCGCTGAGTCTCGGGTGGAGACAGCGTGGCCATCGTTACGCCATTCGTGCAGGTCGGAACTTACCCGACAAGGAATTTCGCTACCTTAGGACCGTTATAGTTACGGCCGCCGTTTACCGGGGCTTCAATCAAGAGCTCGCACCCCATCATTTAACCTTCCGGCACCGGGCAGGCGTCACACCCTATACGTCGACTTTCGTCTTTGCAGAGTGCTGTGTTTTTGTTAAACAGTCGCAGCCACCATTTCTCTGCGGCCCCACTCGGCTCAGCCTGTACGGCTTCACCTACCTGAGGCGCACCTTATCCCGAAGTTACGGTGCTAATTTGCCGAGTTCCTTCACCCGAGTTCTCTCAAGCGCCTTAGAATATTCATCCTGCCCACCTGTGTCGGTTTGCGGTACGGTCAACCTGAAACTATCGCTTAGAGGCTTTTCCTGGAAGCAGGGTATCAGCAACTTCCGGCAGGCAAGCCCGCCTTCGTCATCACGCCTCAGCTAAGATCCCCGGATTTGCCTAAGGACCACGCCTACACGCTTAAACCGGGACGTCCAACACCCGGCTCGCTTAACCTTCTCCGTCCCCCCATCGCATCTCAGGCCGGTGCGGGAATATTAACCCGCTTCCCATCGGCTACGACTCTCGTCCTCACCTTAGGGGCCGACTCACCCTGCGCCGATGAACGTGGCGCAGGAAACCTTGGGCTTTCGGCGACAGAGCTTTTCACTCTGTTTATCGCTACTCATGTCAGCATTCGCACTTCCGATACCTCCAGCAACCCTCACGAGTCACCTTCACCGGCTTACGGAACGCTCTCCTACCATCACGTGCCTGATTCAAACTCCCTGGCTCGACCACCACGCCACCCTCACTCACTCGATCAGTGAAGGTCGCTTTGGTCTCGGCCGCGCGCGCTGCGCGCTTAACTTCGCTCACGCGAAGTTAGCCTCGCCCACGCTTACCGCTTCGACAAGAAGTTTGAATCAGGCACGCAATCCCTAGCTTCGGTACACAGTTTGAGCCCCGTTACATCTTCCGCGCAGGACGACTCGACCAGTGAGCTATTACGCTTTCTTTAAATGATGGCTGCTTCTAAGCCAACATCCTGGCTGTCTGAGCCTTCCCACCTCGTTTCCCACTTAACTGTGGCTTGGGGACCTTAGCTGAGGGTCTGGGTTGTTTCCCTTTCGACCCCGGACGTTAGCACCCGGAGTCTGTCTCCCACGCTAACACTTTGCGGTATTCGGAGTTTGCCATGGTTTGGTAAGGCGCCATGCCCCCCTAGCCATAACAGTGCTCTACCCCCGCAAGTCATACGTGAGGCACTACCTAAATAGTTTTCGGAGAGAACCAGCTATTTCCGGATTTGTTTAGCCTTTCACCCCTAGCCACAGCTCATCCCCGTCTTTTTCAACAGACGTGGGTGCGGCCCTCCACGAGGTGTTACCCCCGCTTCAGCCTGGCCATGGCTAGATCATCCGGTTTCGGGTCTACGCCATGCGACTTGTTTCGCCCTGTTCGGACTCGCTTTCGCTACGCCTCCCCTATTCGGTTAAGCTCGCCACACAACGTAAGTCGCTGACCCATTATACAAAAGGTACGCAGTCACCCTTACGGGCTCCCACTGTTTGTATGCATGCGGTTTCAGGATCTATTTCACTCCCCTTCCGGGGTTCTTTTCGCCTTTCCCTCACGGTACTGGTTCACTATCGGTCGATCACGAGTATTTAGCCTTGGAGGATGGTCCCCCCATCTTCAGACAGGATTTCACGTGTCCCGCCCTACTTCTCGTACCCTCAGTTCCACTCCCAACCTTTCGCGTACGGGGCTGTCACCCACTTTGGCCGCCCTTTCCAGAGCGCTCCGCTAAGTCGAAAGCTAAAAGGTACCGGCTGCTCCGATTTCGCTCGCCACTACTTTCGGAATCTCGGTTGATTTCTGTTCCTGCGGTTACTGAGATGTTTCAGTTCTCCGCGTTCGCTCTACCCACCCTATGAATTCAGGTGAGAGTGACCCTTGCGGGCCGGGTTTCCCCATTCGGACATCTCCGGATCAATGCTCGTTTACCAGCTCCCCGGAGCTTTTCGCAGGTTGCCACGTCCTTCATCGCCTGTGATCGCCAAGGCATCCACCACATGCACTTAGTCGCTTGACCCCATAACGCTACGCACTATCCCGCCTCGCATTACAGGTGTTTGCGCTCTCACCCGCTCGCTCCGACTAAAGACCGAGCAGGCTCGATACAATCTAACCCAGTCTCGCCCGTCGTTCGAAACCCGCGCTCGCGCACAGACCTCGCCCTTCCGAGCAAGACGCTTTACTTCTTCCGTATTGTTAAAGAACACACCGAACCTTCTCGGCACCGATCCAAAGATCAGAGCTAAACGCCGCTCTCGCTTAGCTCTGCCCTCTGCCTCCCTACCTCGTAACTGGTGGAGCTGATCGGGATCGAACCGACGACCCCCTGCTTGCAAAGCAGGTGCTCTCCCAGCTGAGCTACAGCCCCCTCGCCTGCGCCATGCTTCGTTGCTCAGGCCCTGATGTACTTTCGTACACGGCGGGCCTTCGCGCCTCGCCTAGCTTGGCGCCCCTCTGAAGGTGGTGGGTCTGGATGGATTCGAACCATCGACCCCCGCCTTATCAAGACGGTGCTCTAACCAACTGAGCTACAGGCCCGATTCAGGTCAACACCTGACGAACAACCGATAAGCGTGAGCACTTGAAGCGCTGACGTTGGGGAGGTTAAGCACCGCTTCGGGTTCATTGCTGACCCCTGGCCGATCCTTAGCTCCCTGACTCCGAGAAAGGAGGTGATCCAGCCGCACCTTCCGATACGGCTACCTTGTTACGACTTCACCCCAGTCACGAAACGCACCGTGGTAAGCGGCCCCCTTGCGGTTAGCCTACCTACTTCTGGTACATCCCGCTCCCATGGTGTGACGGGCGGTGTGTACAAGACCCGGGAACGTATTCACCGCGACATGCTGATCCGCGATTACTAGCGATTCCGACTTCATGCAGTCGAGTTGCAGACTGCAATCCGGACTACGACCGGCTTTTATGGGGATTGGCTCCAGCTCGCGCTTTGGCAACCCTCTGTACCGGCCATTGTATGACGTGTGAAGCCCTACCCATAAGGGCCATGAGGACTTGACGTCATCCCCACCTTCCTCCGGTTTGTCACCGGCAGTCTCCCTAGAGTGCCCTTGCGTAGCAACTAGGGACAAGGGTTGCGCTCGTTGCGGGACTTAACCCAACATCTCACGACACGAGCTGACGACAGCCATGCAGCACCTGTGTTACGGCTCTCTTTCAAGCACCCCCACATCTCTGCAGGGTTCCGTACATGTCAAGGGTAGGTAAGGTTATTCGCGTTGCATCGAATTAATCCACATCATCCACCGCTTGTGCGGGTCCCCGTCAATTCCTTTGAGTTTTAATCTTGCGACCGTACTCCCCAGGCGGGCAACTTCACGCGTTAGCTGCGGTACCAGGAAATCGCTTCCCCAACACCTAGTTGCCATCGTTTAGGGCGTGGACTACCAGGGTATCTAATCCTGTTTGCTCCCCACGCTTTCGTGCCTGAGCGTCAATCTCAGCCCAGGGGGCTGCCTTCGCCATCGGTGTTCCGCCGCATCTCTACGCATTTCACTGCTACACGCGGCATTCCACCCCCCTCTGCCAGATTCAAGTCGCCTAGTTTCCACTGCCATTCCCAGGTTGAGCCCGGGGCTTTCACAGCGGACTTGCAGCAACCGCCTACGCACTCTTTACGCCCAGTAATTCCGATTAACGCTCGCACCCTACGTATTACCGCGGCTGCTGGCACGTAGTTAGCCGGTGCTTATTCCGCCGGTACCGTCAAGAATCTCCCGTATTCAAGGAAACCCTTTCTTCCCGACTAAAAGCGGTTTACAACCCGAAGGCCTTCTTCCCGCACGCGGCATGGCTGGATCAGGGTTGCCCCCATTGTCCAAAATTCCCCACTGCTGCCTCCCGTAGGAGTCTGGGCCGTGTCTCAGTCCCAGTGTGGCTGATCATCCTCTCAGACCAGCTACCGATCGTCGCCTTGGTAGGCCTTTACCCCACCAACTAGCTAATCGGACATCGGCCGCTCCCATAGCGTGAGGCCCTTGCAGGTCCCCCACTTTCCTCCGTAGAGCATATGCGGTATTAATCCGGCTTTCGCCGGGCTATCCCCCTCTACGGGATACGTTCCGATGTGTTACTCACCCGTTCGCCGCTCGCCGCCAGGGTTGCCCCCGCGCTGCCGCTCGACTTGCATGTGTAAAGCATGCCGCCAGCGTTCAATCTGAGCCAGGATCAAACTCTTCAGTTCAATACCTGTACAAGACTTCACTCATTCTGACGTCGACCAAGCCTTCCGCTTTCGCTTCCAGCTTCGTCACGAGCCAGGCAGCCGTGATAGCCACCCAACCCGCTTCCTTCAGCATGAGTACTTCTCGTGATGCTTATCGAGCCCTCAAGTCCCAGCCAACCAGCTTCCACCAGAGTCTCCCCCAGCAGTCACCCGCCAGCCAGACACCCAAGGCCGCCATCACCCCAAGTACCCACACTTATCGGTTGTTCACGTTGTTAAAGAGCGTGCGTGCGGCCGGCTTTTGCCAGACAGACGCAAAGAGGCGCGATTATACAACACTATCGAGCTAGGTCAAGGACAAAGACTGATTTGCCGCGTTAATCCAGCGTGCGAGCCGTTGCTAAAGCCGGTTGGGCGATAGGGGAACTACGCGGCGATGGTAACTGTCGGTGTACGGCGGCGCGAGTTCTGCACGGCATACACCGCGCGGCGCAACGCAAATTCAAAATAAAGCGAATAGAGACGAGCGCGAACCGCGCCGAAGGAAATGAACTGCACCCTCGCGCGCGAAATGAAAAATCCTGCGCAGTTTTTCGGTGCCACTTGACCTTGCCTGCGAATCCGCTTGGCGTGGCGCCCGCAGACCGTCAATCGCCTCGAAGTAACGACCGTTGTATACAATCGGCACGCAGACCGTCGGCCCCGGCAAATTCACCGCCTCCTCGACGAGGCTCCCGACCGGCCCTTCTTTTCAGCACCCGTCGAAAAACCTTACATTTCTCGTGGCAAACAGTCCCCTTGGGCCACGTCCCGCATGTTTTTGCAGTGAAATTGTCGATGGCATGGGAAGTGCTACAATCGCACACTAGGAGCAGCGGATAAAGCCGACAGCCCCATTCTAATGAAATTCGTTCCTTACCTGGCCATTGTTGGTTCGATTGCGGTCGCCTGCGCGACGCCCGCTTGGGCCTCCCCGATCGTCGGCCATGGGAGCGACGCAATTACGTCGGAATCCTTTACATCGCCGCCACTGGGAGAGGAAGTTTCCCGCTACATCAAATCGTTGCATCACGCGAAGCTTGATCCCGCGGTCCAGTCGGATCGGACCGCCCAGGCGGATCGGACTGGCCAGGCGGATCGCACGGGCCACGCGGATCGCACGGGCCACACGGCCCGCGCGGATGGCGCGGCCCACGGTGTCCGTCAAGCTCACGATCGTACTTCGCGCACGGACCGCAGTGGCCAGGTGGCTCATAATGTCCACGCACGAGATTGTCCGAGAGTCCCGCACGGCGGACAGGCCGTATGCGGCTTCGACACTGGCGACGACGATGCCGGGTCGGTTGTCGCGCAGCCGCCTGTGCTGGTGGCGTCCGGACATGGGTCCTTGGACCCCCCTACGGGCAACCTTGGTGAGAGCGACGTGGCCGGCGACGGCTACATGACCATGGTGACCGCACATCAACACAGGATTCACGTCCTTCCCGTTCCGGAACCTACGTCGTCGGTGCTCCTGGGAATCGGCATCGCAGCGCTCGCATTCGCGCGTCGCCGAAACAAGCTGAACTAGCTACCGGCAACAACGGTATGGCGACGGGGGGTCAGAAATGACTCCCCGTTTGTTTGTCGAGGGCCCTCGCTTGCGGTGTAGCTGACTCGACACGTGGGCCGGCGGCGAGCAGGTGCTTGACGCGATGCTCGCGCTCTATCCCGAGGCCGACCTGTTCGCAGTCGTCGATTTTCTTTCCGACGCGAATCGGGCGAAGCTGGGGAGCGGCCGATCCGCACGTCGTTCATCCGGAAGTTACCGTTTGCGCGGCAACACTTCCGGAAGTACTTCGTGCTGATGCCGCAGGGGCAGCGACCTGCAGCGACCTGCCCAAGCGGATACAATACGATCTCTATTACATCAACAACTGGTCGTTGTGGTTCGATCTGCGAATTCTTGCGCTGACCATCACGCACATATTTCTCAGCCGCAACGCCTATTAGGGCCCGTTTTCGCCGCTTGACCTCTCCCGCCGCCGAGCCGGCTCCGCAAACGATCGCCGCGCCGACAGCGCTGCTTCCGGCGCCCCCGCGAGCGATGCTAGTCGGAGCCTCGTTGTTCGCCGTCAGCACGTTGCTGTGCATCGTCGGCTACCTGGCGCTGTCGGTGCCCGCCAACTGGTTCAGCAGTTTACCGACGCTGTACTGGACGTCGGCCGAGCTCGCCGTAACGCAAGGAAGCGGACAGCCGACTGTCGATGGCCTTCGCGTCAGCGCTCCCGGCGCGCAAGGCACCGCGATTGTCTCGATCCAGACCTCGTTCCGGTCGGCCGGATACGCGGCGGTCAGGTGGGACACCGCCGACGTGCCTGACAATGTTGCCGCAGCGCTGGTCTGGCGCAATGAGTACGAGCCAGAACGCCGGTTTACTCGAGCTCTGACCGTCGAGGCCAGGCGTCTGCTTCCGATCACGCTCGCCGATGATCCGAACTGGATCGGCAGGATCAACGGCCTTGCCCTGGTCGTCCGCGGCAACCTGGCGCAGCCGCTGCTCATCCGGGGCGTCGAGGCCAAGCCGATGACTGCAGTGCAGGTCCTTCGCGACCGCATTCGCGAATGGCTGACCTTCGAGCCGTGGAGCGGCGGGTCGATCAACAGCCGCAACGGCGGTGCCGATGCGCAGGATCTGCCGTTGCCTTTTGTCCTCGCGGCCATCGTCGGTTTCGCGCTGCTTATCTACGCCGTCATGGCACGGTGGTGGCCGCGATCGGTCGGCCCGTTCCGGCTCCTGATCGCCGGAGGTGTCTTTGTTGTCGCCTGGTTCATTCTCGATGTCCCATGGCAGTGGAACCTGATGCGGCAGGCACACGCGACCTTCGAACGATATGCGGGCAAGCCGTGGCATGAACGACATCTTGCCGCCGAAGACGGCGCGTTGTTCGGTTTCATCGAAAAGGTGCGCGCAAAGCTTCCGCCGCCGCCGGTGCGCGTGTTCATGGCTGCCGATGCGTTGTATTTCCGCGACCGGGGCGCTTATCACCTCTATCCGTACAACGTTTACTTCGACCCGTACCAGAACACGATGCCGGACGCATCGAAGCTGCGCCCCGGCGATTACCTGGTCGTCTTCCGGCGCAGGGGTGTGCAGTTCGATCCGGCGCTGAAAAAGCTGCGCTGGGATGGCGGCCAGCCGGTAGACGCCGAGGTTCTGCTTGCCGAAGGTGGCGGCGCCGTGTTCGCCATACATTAAATGGAGTACGTCACGCTCACCGCCGGGCTGATGCTGCCGTGGCTGCTCGGCCTGGCGCTGCTTTTCGCGCTCGGCTGGCCGCAGCCCGGCAGCGATTCCGGCGCTAGGGCGTCGCTTCGTGCCGGATTCGGTTACTGCATCGGCGCGCTGTTGTTGACGCTGTGGATGCGCCTGCTGAGCGCCGTCGGCGTTGCCTTTGGCTGGCTTTCGATCGGACTGCCGCTGGCGATCATCACCGGTGCGCTGCTCGCGTTCGCGTTGCGTGCTGGACGCATCGCGCTCCCGGTCGATGTGCGAACTGTAGTCGGTTCTTTGCTGCGGCCGCCGCTGCCGCGCTGGCAGAGGCTGGTCTGGATCGGATTGCTCGCCTGGCTTGCGCTGCGCTTTCTTCTGCTGGCCGCCGATATTGCCTGGCAACCCCTCTACCCGTGGGACGCGTGGGTGCAATGGGCGACCAAGGCGCGGGTCTGGTACGAGACGGGCCGCATCGCGCCGTTCGTCCGCGCCGATCAATGGTTCGCAAGCCCCGTCGGGACGTATTTCGACGCCGCGCCCAATAATCCGGCGACCGTTCCACTGTTGCAGGTCTGGAGCTGCATTGCACTTGGCCGCTGGGACGATTCGGCCATGAACTGGCCGTGGCTGTTGCTGCTGATCGCGCTGACGTCCGCGGTCTACGGCGCGTTGCGCGGGGAAGGGGTTGCGCCGCTCACGGCACTGATCGGCGCGTACCTGGTCGCGTCGCTGCCGCTACTCGATACGCATGCCGCGCTCGCAGGCTATGCCGATCTGCCGATGGCCACGATCTACACCATGGCGGCCCTCGCCTTTTATCGCTGGGCGGTACGGCGTGACCGGCTCGACGGGGCGCTGGCGCTGGGGCTCGCGCTATGCTGCCCGCTGATCAAGATCCCGGGCCTGGTATGGGCGCTGACGCTGCTGCCCGGCGTCGTCGTCACGCTGCTGCCGAGACGAGGAATGAAGGTCGTGGGCATCGCGTACGCTCTGGGATTGTTGGCATTGCTGGTGCTGGCTCGCACCAACGTCGCCATTCTCGGCTACCGGCTGCACGCCGATTTCGACCCGGGATGGCGCAGTTTCTGGGATGCCTATCTCCTGTCCAGCAGTTGGAACCTGCTCTGGTATGGCGCGATCGTGCTGGCGATTATCGGCGCGCGACACCTGGGTGCGCCACGTCTCGTGCCGCTTGCGGTCGTCGTGGGCACAGGCGTCGGGTTCGTACTTTTCGTCACCTGGTTCACCCACGCATCCGGCTGGATGCTCGAGCCGACGACGCTCAACCGAGCGACGCTGCACCTGGCTCCGCTGGTCGTCGTACTCGGCGTCCTTCTCTGGCGAGAGCTTGTTGCCGACGTCGAGCCCGCCGCAGCCGCGCCGGCGACCGCCTGAAAATCGTCGGCGTTCGTCCATCGCGTCCGGTTCTCCCATGCTCGACTTGTCCGACGTCACGCTGTGCTGTATCGACACCGCCAACCACGCGCTGGCCGCGCGCGCCCTGCGCCGATCGGCGCAGGGCATACGCTTTGCGCGCTCGCTTTTGCTCACCGATCGCCGTATCGACGAACCGGGAATCGAAGTTCGCACCATCGCCACGCTCGCCTCGCGCGACGACTATTCGCGTTTCGTCCTCGCGTCCCTGCTCGATCATGTCGATACTTCGCACGTGCTGCTGGTGCAATGGGATGGCTACGCGCTGAACCCGGCGGCGTGGCGCGGCGACTTCCTCGGCTGCGACTATATCGGTGCCCGGTGGTTCTGGGCGCCGGAGGGCCAGCGCGTGGGGAACGGAGGTTTTTCGCTGCGCTCGCGGCGACTGCTCGAAGCTTTGCACGATCCGCGCATCGTGCTGACCGAGGCCGAGGACGTGACCATCTGCCGCACTTTTCGGACGCTGCTCGAGACCGACCACGCGATCCGCTTCGCGACCGAAAGCCTGGCCGATGAGTTCGCATTCGAGGCCGCGTATCCGATCGGGCTGCCTTTCGGATTTCACGGCCTCTACAACTTCTGCCGCGTCGTTCCCGAAGACGAGCTGACGGCGCTGGTCGCGCATTTCACTCCCGCAATCGCGCGCTCGCCGCAGCTTGCACAGCTCGGGCGCAACTGCCTGGCGCTAGGCCAGTGGCGCGCGGCCGCGGCGGTCTTCCAGAAGATTCTGGATCACGATCCCGCGCAGACAATCGCGACGGCTGGGTTGGCGAGCGCGCGGGAACACCTGGCGTCGTCGCCGGCGGCAGGGCGAAACGATCCGTGCCCCTGCGGCAGCGGCAAGCGTTTCAAGTATTGCCATGGCGCACTCGGCTCAGGTGCGCCGGCCGATGTCATGATGACGCCGACCGACGCGGCGCTCGATCATCGTGTTCGGCAAGGCATCGCGCTGCACCAGCAGGGGAATATGGACGCGGCCGAGCGCATCTACCGTGAAACGCTTGCCGTTCGGCCCGGACATGCTCTGGCGCAGCATTTCCTGGGCGTGATCCTTTACCAACGCAAGGACGTCGCTGCAGCACTACCGCTGCTGCAGCGGTCGGTCGAGGCGGTCCCCGCCGAGCCCGAGTTCCACAACAATCTCGGCCTCGCGCTGGCGGCCGGCGAGCGCGAGCGCGAAGCCATCGCCGCCTTTCGCGCAGCGCTCGCCCTCAAGTCCGAACACGCGGTGGCCTGGAACAACCTCGGGCTCGCGCTGCAATCGGTCGACGATGTCGACGGCGCAATCGGCGCGTTCCGACGCGCGATCGCGCTGCAACCTGAATTCGAGCCCGCGCACTGGAATCTCGCCCTTGCGCTGTTGCTCGTCGGACAATATGCCGAAGGCTGGCGCGAGTACGAGTCGCGGTTCGCGCTGTCCGAGCTCGGCAAGGACCGCCGGACCTTTGCCGGGCCGGCATGGGACGGCTCCGCGCTGCAGGACAAAACCTTGCTGCTCTACACCGAGCAGGGGCTTGGCGATGCCTTGCAGTTCGCGCGCTTCGTCGCGCCGGTGGCGAGCGCGGGCGCACGCTGCATCGTCCATTGTCCGGAGGTACTCGCGCCTTTGCTCGCCACGGTTCCCGGCGTTGCGCAGACGGTCGGCGACCAGGATCCGCTGCCGACCTACGATGCGTACTTGCCGCTGCTTTCGCTGCCGCGGCTGCTCGGCACCACGGTCGATGCGATACCGGCGGACGTTCCATATATCGCTGTCGCGCCTGAGCGGCGCGCCGCGGCGCGCGCGCTGCTCGAATCCTCGCCAAGGCGGCTTAACATCGGCCTCACCTGGGCCGGCAATGCGGCCAATCCGATCAATCGTGTCCGCTCGGCACCGATGGATGCGCTCGATCCGCTGTTCGACGTCGAAGGCATCGACTGGTATTCGCTGCAGCAAGGACGCGCGAGCGCGGACTTTACCCAGGCGGCGCGCAAAGCGCGCTTGCGGCCCCTGCCCGCCGGCACTGCGCTGGTCGACACCGCCGCGCTGATCGCCGAGCTCGACCTGGTGATCAGCGTCTGCACCAGCATCGCGCATCTGTCCGGCGCGCTGGGCCGCCCTACCTGGACGATGCTCGCTTTCGCCGCCGATTGGCGCTGGCTGCGGGATCGCGCCGACAGTCCGTGGTACCCGACGATGCGGTTGTTCCGCCAGCCGGCTCCGCGCGACTGGAGCGCAGTCGCGCAATCGGTTGCCGTCGAGTTGCGTGCTCTGGTCGGCGCCTTGACCGCTGCCGACCAATGAGCGGCGGAAGCATCGCGCGCAACGCAGCATGAGCGAAACCGCCGCCGGCAACGCAGTGCGCGAGGCGCGCGCCGCATGGCAACGAGGTGACGCCGCCGGCGCCGAATCGCACAGCCGCCGCGCGCTCGAGCTCGACGCCGGCAATGGCCGTGCCTGGACGATCCTCGGCATCGCGCTGCGCGGGCGCGATCCTGCCGAAGCCGAGGCCGCATTGCGCCGCGCGGCGGTGATCGGCCCGCGCGACCCCGATCCCCACTTCCATCTCGGCAACTTGTTGCGTGAACAACATCGTCTCGGCGCGGCGCTCGAATCCTACGAGCGCGCGCTCGCCCTCGCTCCCGACCATCCTAGCCTGCTCAACAATTATGCCCTTGCGCTCGACGCCTCGGGTTCGTACGAACGCGCGCAAGCGGTCTACCGGAGCATACTCTCGACGCATCCCGAGCACCCGCAGGCGTTGCGCAATCTGGCCCATTCGCTTTGCGGCGCGCGCCGCTACGACGAGGCCGCCGAGTATTGCGCGACCTATCTGCGGCTGCATCCCGAAGGCGATGCTGCCGTCTGGATCGACCAGGGCATCTGCCGGCACGCACGCGGCGACGACGCCGGCGCCGAAGCGAGCTTCCGTCAGGCGCTGGCGCTGGCGCCCGGCGATGCGGTGACCAAGACCGACCTCGGTTCGGTATTGGTCGATCGCGGCGACTTCGCCTCCGCCGAACCCTTGCTGCGCGAAGCGGTCGCCAGCGATTCGCAGCTCCTGTACGCGGCGTCACTGCTCGCCTATTGCCGCCAGCATCTTTGCGCATGGGACGGCCTCGCCGACCTGCACGCGCGGGTCGTGCGCGGCATCGAGCAGGACGAACACGCGATGGTCAACGCGTTCGCCGCGTTGTCGGTGCCGATGTCGGCGGCCAATCAGCTGAGCGCCGCGCGCCGGTGGGCGAAAAGTCTCGCGCCGCGCCAGCCTCTCGCCGTCACCGTGCCGCGCCGGCGCGACGCGATGTTGCGGCTCGGCTATGTGTCGTCGGATTTTCGGACTCACGCGGTCGCCTTCCTCGCCACCGAGGTCTGGGAGCGACACGACCGCGCGCGATTCCAGACTTGCGCGTATTCGATTGCGCCGCCGGAAGACTCGCCCCTAGGCGCCCGCATCGGCGCCGCGTTCTCCCGCTTCATCGATTGCAGCGGTGAGGCGCCGGACGAGACGGCGCGGCGCATCCGCGACGACGGCATCGACATCCTGATCGACCTCAATGGGTACACGACCCATGCGCGAAGCGAGATCTTCGCGCTGCGCCCGGCACCGATGCAGATCAACTGGCTGGGCTATCTCGGCACGCTGGGCGCGCCGTGGGTCGACCATATGCTTACCGACCGCTTCGCCACGCCGGAGGGGCAGCAAGATTTTTTCACCGAGCGCTTGCTTGCGATGCCGCATTGCTGCGTACCCAGCGACACCCGCCGCACGGTCGCTGCGACCGCTCCGTCGCGCGAAGCCTGCGGCTTGCCGCCGGAAGGCTTCGTTTTCGCCTGCTTCAATGCGCCGTACAAGATCCTGCCGCCCGTGTTCGACGTCTGGATGCGTCTGCTCGCGGAAGTTGCCGGCAGCACGCTCTGGCTCGCTCCGGGAGAAGGCCCGGCGCGCGAGCATCTGCGTCGAGAAGCTGCCGCCCGCGGCGTCGGCCCGGAACGGCTGACGTTCGCCGCGCGGCTGCCGCCGGATCGACATCTCGCGCGCCATGCGCACGCCGACCTCTGCCTGGACACTTCGCCCTACAATGCGGGGACGACGGCGAACGACGCACTGTTCATGGGCGTGCCGGTGCTGACTTGCAGCGGCGAGACGATGGCCTCGCGCATTGCCGGCAGCCAGTTGCAGGCGATCGGTCTGCCCGAGCTGGTGACCGACAGCCTGGCCGCCTACGAGGCGATGGCGCTGCGCCTGGCCCGCGAGCCGGCCACACTTGCCGCCTTGCGCGAGCGGCTTGCCGCCAACCGTCACACCCATCCGCTGTTCGACATGGCCCGCTATACGCGAGACTTCGAAGCGCTGCTGCTGCGCACCTGGGATGAGCGCCATCGCCTCGACGCTTGAGCCGGCGCGCAATGCCCGCTGTCCCTGCGGCAGCGGCAAGCGCTACAAGGATTGCCATGGCGCGCTTGGTGCGCCGCCGCTGCCTGTCAGCCAGACCGACTCGCTGTTGGCGCAAGCGCGCCATGCCCTCAGTCAAGGTGAGACCGCCAAGGCCGAGTCGGCCTGGCGGCAAGCGCTGGCGATCGATCCGGACGATGCCGAGGCCTTGTTCCATCTGGGCAACCTGGAGCGCGAGCGCGGTGGTCACGACCTTGCCGTCATCCATTACCGGCAGGCGCTCATCCGCGCTCCCGGCCATGCCGGCGTGCTCAACAATCTGGGACTCGCCTACGAAGAGCAAGGCGACGCTGCGCAGGCCGAGGCCTGCTATCGCCAGGTGCTGGCCGCCTCTCCCAACCATCCCGATGCCCTGGCCAACCTCGCCAATATCCAGTTCGGCCGCGGCGAATACGATGCAGCGGCGAAAAGCTACACGCATGCACTGGCCGGCCGCCGCGATTTCCCGGCAAGCTTCTGGACCCAGCGCGCCATCGCCCTGCACGCCATCGGCGCTTTAGCCGACGCCGAGGACAGCCTGCGCGAGGCATCTCGACTCGCACCGGATATCGCCAAGATCCAGGTCGACATCGGCTCGCTCTGCCTCCAGCAGGGCAAGTTCGACGCGGCTGAGACAGCATTCGAGCACGTGCTCGCGCTCGATCCCGACCATCGCTATGCGCGAACCATGCTTGTCCATAGTCGAATGCAGCGCTGCGCGTGGCACGGCCTGGATGAAGGCTTTGCAGCGCTGGGGCCGACTCTCGAGCACGAGCGGCCGCGAGGCACCGGCGACGCAGCGGTTCCATTCCCGCTGCTCGCGATGCCGCTGTCGCCCCGACTGCTTCTGCACGCCGCACAGGCATGGTCGGCGCAGATCGACGCTGGGACGAGGCCTCGGCCTCTGCGCGCTGGCAAGCCGAACCAGCGCTTGCGCCTGGGCTTCGTATCGTCGGACTTCCGCGATCATCCGACCACGCATTTGCTGATCGATTGCTGGGAGCGGCTCGACAGGGCGCGCTTCGAAACCTTCGGCTACGCTCTGCTGCCGGCCGAGGACAGCGTGCTCGGCGCCCGGGTGGCCCGAGCCTTCGATCGTTTTGCAAGCGTGGGGCACGACGCTCCAGCGGCGATCGCGCGGCGGATCCGCGACGATCGCATCGATATCCTGATCGACCTCAACGGCTACACGATGCACGCGCGGCCCGAGGTCTTCGCGCTGCGTCCGGCGCCGGTGCAGATCAACTGGCTGGGCTATCTCGGCACGACGGGTGCCCGCTGGTACGACCACGTGCTGACCGATCGTTTCGCCACGCCGGACGAGCAGCAAGTTTTTTTTACCGAGCGGTTTTTGGCGATGCCGCATTGCCTGTTTCCCAGCGACCCGCGACGCAGTATCGCCGCCACTCCGGCACGTTCGGCGTGCGGGCTGCCGGACCACGGGATGGTCTTCTGCTGCTTCAACACGCCGTACAAGATCCTGCCGCCGGTGTTCGATGTCTGGATGCGTCTGCTCGCGCAGGTTCCGGGCAGCACGCTGTGGCTTTCACCCGGCTATGCGGTCGCCTGCGCCAACCTTCAGCGCGAAGCCGCGGCGCGAAGCGTCGATCCGCAGCGCCTGGTCTTTGCGCCGCGCGTCGATTTGCCCGAGCATCGGGCCCGGCACATGCATGCCGATCTGTTTCTGGACACTTCGCCCTACAATGCGGGGACGACGGCGAACGACGCACTGTTCATGGGCGTGCCGGTGCTGACTTGCAGCGGCGAGACGATGGCCTCGCGCATTGCCGGCAGCCAGTTGCAGGCGATCGGTCTGCCCGAGCTGGTGACCGACAGCCTGGCCGCCTACGAGGCGATGGCGCTGCGCCTGGCCCGCGAGCCGGCCACACTTGCCGCCTTGCGCGAGCGGCTTGCCGCCAACCGTCACACCCATCCGCTGTTCGACATGGCCCGCTATACGCGAGACTTCGAAGCGCTGCTGCTGCGCACCTGGGATGAGCGCCATCGCCTCGACGCTTGAGCCGGCGCGCAATGCCCGCTGTCCCTGCGGCAGCGGCAAGCGCTACAAGGATTGCCATGGCGCGCTTGGTGCGCCGCCGCTGCCTGTCAGCCAGACCGACTCGCTGTTGGCGCAAGCGCGCCATGCCCTCAGTCAAGGTGAGACCGCCAAGGCCGAGTCGGCCTGGCGGCAAGCGCTGGCGATCGATCCGGACGATGCCGAGGCCTTGTTCCATCTGGGCAACCTGGAGCGCGAGCGCGGTGGTCACGACCTTGCCGTCATCCATTACCGGCAGGCGCTCATCCGCGCTCCCGGCCATGCCGGCGTGCTCAACAATCTGGGACTCGCCTACGAAGAGCAAGGCGACGCTGCGCAGGCCGAGGCCTGCTATCGCCAGGTGCTGGCCGCCTCTCCCAACCATCCCGATGCCCTGGCCAACCTCGCCAATATCCAGTTCGGCCGCGAAGACTATGCCGCCGCCGCCGCGACCTACCAGCGCGCCTTCGCCATACGACGCGACGTTCCGGCGAGCGTATGGGTGCGCCGTGCGCTGGCACAGCGTCACAGCGGCGACATGGCGGGTGCCGAGGACAGCCTGCAAGAGGCGGCGCGAATCGCGCCGGACGATATCCACGTGCAGATCAACCTCGCCTCGGCGTGCGCCGAAAGGCGTCGCTGGACGGCCGCCGAGCCCGCGCTGCTGCGCGCACTGGCGCTCGACCCGATCAATCCCTATGCGCTGTCGATGCTCGCCCACGCGCGCCAGCACCGGTGCGACTGGCCCGGGCTCAGCGAGCTTTTCGCCGCGATCAATGCCCAGCTCGAAGATGACGGTCCGGGAAACAAGCATCCGGCCAATCCGTTTCCGGTGCTCGCGATGCCGACTTCGCCGCGCGCGCAACTGCACGCAGCCCAGCGTTGGGCGCGCGGATTCGCACCGTCGCCGCCGTTGCCTCGTCCGACCGTGACGCTGGCGAAAGGCGAGCGACTGCGCATCGGCTTCGTCTCGTCGGATTTCCGCGAGCACCCGATGGCGCACCTTCAGGTCGAGCACTGGGAGCGGATCGATCGCGGCCGTTTCGAGACCTGCGCCTACAGCCTGCTGCCGCGTCAGGACAGCGCGATCGGACGGCGAGTCGCCTCCGCCTTCGATCACTATGCCGACGTCAGCGGCGATACGCGGGATGCAATCGTGCGCCGCATCCGCAACGACCGCATCGCCATCCTGTTCGACTTGAACGGCTATACGACGCATTCACGCGAACACCTGTTCGCGCAGCGGCCGGCGCCGATCCAGATCAATTCGATCGGCTTCCCCGGCACGCTGGGCGCCGGTTGGTACGACTATATCCTGGTCGACCGTTTCGCCGCCGCCGATGCGATGCAGCCGTTCTATGTCGAGCGGCTCTGGCCGATGCCGCACAGCTTCTATCCCAGCGACACGACGCGGGCGCCGCAAGGTCCGCCGCCGTCGCGCGCCGAGTGCGAGCTGCCGGAAAATGGCTTTGTCTTCTGCTGCTTCAACAAGGCCTACAAGATACTGCCCGACGTCTTCGCGATCTGGATGCGGCTGCTGCGCGCGGTGCCGGGGAGCGTGCTGTGGCTGCTCGAAAGCGGACCCGACGCAGCGCAGGATCTGCTGCAGGAAGCCAGGCGCGCCGGCGTCGATCCCGTTCGGCTGATATTTGCCGCGCACGTTCCGGTGGACAGGCACTTGGCGCGCCACGCGGTGGCCGACCTGTTTGTCGATACTTTTCCCTATGGCGCGCATACGACGACCAACGACGCGCTGCTCGCCGGTCTGCCGGTCTTGACGTGCGCAGGCCAAACGCTGGTCAGCCGCATTGCCGGCAGCCAGTTGCAGGCGATCGGTCTGCCCGAGCTGGTGACCGACAGCCTGGCCGCCTACGAGGCGATGGCGCTGCGCCTGGCCCGCGAGCCGGCCACACTTGCCGCCTTGCGCGAGCGGCTTGCCGCCAACCGTCACACCCATCCGCTGTTCGACATGGCCCGCTATACGCGAGACTTCGAAGCGCTGCTGCTGCGCACCTGGGATGAGCGCCATCGCCTCGACGGCTAAGGAAGCTCCGTCGCGGCCACGTGGGACTTATGCAGAGCTTCCCTGAGCCGGCGCGCAATGCCCGCTGTCCCTGCGGCAGCGGCAAGCGCTACAAGGATTGCCATGGCGCGCTTGGTGCGCCGCCGCTGCCTGTCAGCCAGACCGACTCGCTGTTGGCGCAAGCGCGCCATGCCCTCAGTCAAGGTGAGACCGCCAAGGCCGAGTCGGCCTGGCGGCAAGCGCTGGCGATCGATCCGGACGATGCCGAGGCCTTGTTCCATCTGGGCAACCTCGAGCGCGAGCGCGGTGGTCACGACCTTGCCGTCATCCATTACCGGCAGGCGCTCATCCGCGCTCCCGGCCATGCCGGCGTGCTCAACAATCTGGGACTCGCCTACGAAGAGCAAGGCGACGCTGCGCAGGCCGAGGCCTGCTATCGCCAGGTGCTGGCCGCCTCTCCCAACCATCCCGATGCCCTGGCCAACCTCGCCAATATCCAGTTCGGCCGCGAAGACTACGCCGCCGCCGCCGCGACCTACCAGCGCGCCTTCGCCATACGGCGCGACGTCCCGGCGAGCGTATGGGTCAAGCGCGGCATCGCGCAGGATCGCATCCACGACATGGCCGGCGCGGAAGCAAGCTTCGTGGAAGCCGCGCGCCTCGCGCCCGACGACCTCCAGATCCACGTCAACCTGCTCACCCATCAGATGGGCCTCGCGCGCTATGCCGAAGCCGAGCCGACGCTGCTGCGTACGCTCGAGCTCGACCCCGGCAATCCCTATGCGCTGTCGATGCTCGCCCACGCACGACAGCAGCGCTGCCTCTGGGCCGGCCTCGATGGGCTGTTTGCGGCGGTCGCAGGTGCGCTGGAAGGGCCCTCGCACGGTGACGGACGCTACACGGTCAATCCGTTTCCACTGCTGGCGATGCCATGCGACGCAAAGGCGCAGTTGCTCGCGGCGCAACGCTGGGCTGCGACGGTCGCGCCACCCGCGCCGATGGCGCGACCGGCGCCAATGTCTGACGGGAAACGGCTGCGCGTCGGCTACGTGTCATCGGACTTCCGCGAGCACCCGATAGCGCATCTGGAGGTCGAGCACTGGGAGCGGATCGATCGCGGGCGTATCGAGACTTTCGGCTACGGCTTGCGCGCGCCGGATCCGGGCTCGATGGGCCGGCGAATCTCTCGCGCCTTCGAGCATTTCGTCGACGTCAGCGGGGAATCGACCGAACAAATCCATCGTCGCATCCGCGCCGACGGCATCGCGATCCTGTTCGACTTGAACGGCTATACCGCCAGGGGGAACAGCCGGCTGATGGGGTTGCGCCCGGCGCCGATCCAGATCAATGCGATCGGCTTTCCCGGCACGCTGGGCGCCGACTGGTACGACTACATCCTGGTCGACCGCTTCGGCGCGCCGGAAGCGATGCAGCCGTTCTATGCCGAGCGACTGTGGCATATGCCGCACGCCTCGTATCCGAGCGACACCACGCGTACACCGCAGGGGACACCGCCGTCGCGCGCCGAATGCGGTTTGCCCGAGAACGGTTTCGTGTTCTGCTGCTTCAACAAGTCGTTCAAGATACTTCCGGCGGTGTTCGCGATCTGGATGCGCCTGTTGCATGCACTGCCGGGAAGCGTGCTGTGGCTGCTCGCGAGCGAGGCCGAAGCGACCGCCAACTTGCAGCGCGAAGCCGTGGCCCAGGGCATCGATCCGGCACGCCTGATCTTCGCGCCCAAAGTGCCGCAGGAGCAGCATCTGGCGCGGCACCCGGCCGCGGACCTGTTTCTGGATACGTTTCCGTACGGCGCGCATACGACGACTAACGATGCGCTGCTGGCGGGGCTCCCTGTCCTCACCTGTGCCGGCGAAACGCTGGTGACCCGACTCGCCGGCAGCCAACTTCACGCGATCGGCCTGCCGGAGCTGGTGACCGGCGACTTCGTCGAATACGAAGCGCTGGCGCTGCGCCTGGCCCGCGAGCCGCAGACGCTAATCGCCTTGCGCGCCCGGCTCGTCGCGAATCGCCGTACGCACCCGTTGTTCGACATGGGCCGCTACACGCGCGACTTCGAGGACGGCCTCGAGGCGATCCGGCGAGACTTCCTCTCTCAACAGGCTCGAATGTCGTCGGCCTGAAGCAGCAGCTGCAGCCGGTCGATCGCGTCGGACACGTCGAACAGGCGCGCTTGCGCCGCATCGATGCGCGCTCTGACTTCGCGGCGCCAGGGTTCGTCGGCGCAAAGGCGCGCGGTGATCGCCAGATAGCCGGCGTGCTCGGCGGCGATCAGCTCCGGAACGCCGAGCAGCGACAGCATGCCCGCGCTCTGGCGGCCGCGCATGAAGGGACCGGGAAGGGTCACGACCGGCAGGCTGCAGGCCAGCGCATCGAGACTGCTGTTCCCACCCGACCAGTGCAAGGTGTCGACCATGGCGTCGCACACCATGTTGATGCGCAGATAGTCGTCGTGCCCGACCTGCGGCAAGACCCGTGTCCGCTCGCGAATCGGGATGTCGAACCCGTCGAGCGTCGTCTTGAGCCGCTGCATGAAGCGGTCGATCGGCGCCGGATGCCAGCCGCCGAAAAAAACCAGCATCGCGTGCGGATTCGCGGCCAATATCTGCGCGAACAAGCGGTCGTTGTCCGGGTGGATCTTCCACAGCGACTGCGGGCACAGCAGCAGCGTACGATCGGCGGGCAGCGAGAATTGCTCGCGGGTGCCGGGCGTCGGCAGACTCGGCCGCTGGTAGCGCGTTCCGATGCCCGGCAGCAGCACCAGCGGCTCGGTGTAGTGCGACTGCGCGTCCGCGCTTTCCATCGCTGCACAACTCAGAAAGGCGTCGATCGTCGAATGCCCGGTCGTGACGGGATGCCCCCAGGCCGAGTATTGCCGTGGCGCCAGCCGCAACGCCGCCAGACCGAAGCTGGTGACGTCCATCCCGAGCTCGGTGTAGACCAGCACGTCGAGCTCGTCCCCACGGATCGCCGGTGCCACAAGCGAAGGCCGCGACCGGTTGGCGGCGAACGTGCGGAAATGGTCGGCCCTCGCCGCGATCGCATGCGCGATATCGTCGATACCCGGCCACAGGTGATAGACAAAGACTTCAAAGCGCTCGCGATCGAGGTCGGTGATCCAGCTCTTGAAATAGCGGCCGCAGGTCCCGTTGTGAAAGAACGCCGAGGCGAAACCGACTCGTACGCGCTTGCCGCGCAAGCTTCGCGCGGCAAGCGGCGCTCGCCACTGCGGCGCGACGGCATCGATCGCGGCCGCGGCGACGCCGGCATAGCGCCGCTGCAGATCGCGATCGTCGCGTCCCTGGTAGGCGAGGAAGAAATTGACCCAGCGCAGACCATCGAGAACCTGCGCTTCGGTAAGCGCGTCCGACCGTATCGCCGGGACGAGCTCGCGCTCGAGGTGCGCCAGCCCGGACTCGAACCGGGTGCGCGCGGCGTCGACCTCCTCGCCGTCGGCGTACACCATCGGCAAGGTAAGCCGCTCGCCGAACAGCGGGCGGAGGTCGGTCGGGTCGAGCGCACGGGCGCGGCCGTAGGCGCCGCGCGCGCCGGCTGGATCGTTGCGCTCCGCCAGCACCAGCCCGAGGTTGAACCATTCGCCGGCGCTCTCCGACGGCGTGGCGTTGATCGCCTGCACGTACAGTTGCGCCGACTCGTCGAGGATGCCGCGAAGCCGCAGCACTCCGGCCAGCAGCACCACCAGCGGCCGGTACGGATTCGTCCCGGCGCGACCCAGCGCCTCGCGCAGCGTCGCTTCGGCGCGGTCCATCGCGCCGAGATCGCGCTGCACCGCCCCCAGGTTCGCCGCGGCGAGCCAGTAGTCGGGCTTGAGCGCCACCGCGCGCGCGAACGCGGCTTCCGCCTCGTCGAGCCGGTCCTGCGTCCGCCGTGTGTTGCCGAGGTTGTTCCATCCGCGAGCATGCGCGGGATCGAGGCGAACCGTTTCGGCAAATGCCGCGGCCGCGCCTTCGGTGTCGCCGCTTTCGCCCAGCAGTATGCCGAGGTAATGCTGTGCCTGGACGAAGCGCGGGTTCAGGGCGAGCGAGCGCCGCACGCTCGCGAGCGCCCCTGCCTTGTCGCCGCCTTGCTCCTGCAATTCGCCGTATACGTAATGCGCGACCGGATCTTCAGGACCGCGCGCCACCGCCGCCTGCGCGTGCGCCATGGCGTTGCGGATGTCGTGAGCGCGATCGAAGCAGGTCGCGAGCACCAGGTGCGCGGCGACGTGGTCTTCTGCTTGTCCTGCGCCGGCGAGTACCGCTTCGGCTTCGCGCCGCGCGCCCGCGAGATCGCCGGCGGCCAAACGCTGCCGTGCCCGCTCGACTCGCGTCGAACCTGCTTTGCCAGCCGCCGTCATGCGCTCCCCGACAGCGCGGCCGGATAGCGCAGCTCGAGCGCCGTCAGGTAGGCGCGTTCGAGGTTGCGGGCGTGCGCATCCATGTCGGTCAGCGGCGATGCCGAGAGGCCGGCCCGGATCGAGGCCTTCACCCGGGTGATGAAGCCGAGGTCGTTTGCGAGGCGCGCGGCGATCGCCACGTATTCCCTGCCATCGTACGCGACCGTATCGTAAACACCGAGATTGGCCAGGATGCTGTATGAACTGCGCTCCCCGTGCCGGCGTCCGCACAAGGTCACGACGGGCACTGCCATGTCCAGCGCTTCCAGCGTCCCGTTGACTCCGCCGTACGGCAAAGGATCGAGCACGAAGTCGACGGCGCAGTAGCGCGCCTGGTTCTCGGCCTCGTCCCGGCCAGCCGGGATCAGGATCGTACGGTCCGGGCTGATACCGGCGGCCGCGAGCAATCCTCGCTGCGCCTCGCCCGCGCCGGGCGACAGCGGCGACAGTGCGAGCAGCGCGCGCGGTACCTGCGCGAGCACCTCGCGCCAAAGCGCGAGGCAGCGTCGCGACATTTTCATCGGATTGACAAAGGCGGCGATGACCACCGCGTCGACGGCGATGCCCAGCCGGTCGCGCTGGTACGGATGGACGGCGGCCGGAGCGATATGACGGTACGGGTAGACGCAGCCGTCCATCGCCAGCAAGGTCTCGAGTTGCCCGGCCTGGTTTTCCGGTACGTCGGCGAAGGCGTCGGTCAGCTTGAACGCAATCGTGCGCAGGCCGACGACGCCTGCACTGGCGACGTGCGTGATCTGCACGCGCGCCGGCTGCAGCGCCAGGATGCCGGGCTTGGCACCCCGGGTATTGGTCGCCAGATCGACGAGCAGATCGATCTCGTCGGCGGCAATGCGCTCGGCCGCTTCCTGCTCGTTGGCGTCGGCGATCATTGTGAAGTGGTCGGCGAGCCCGCGATAGCGGGCCGTCCACTCGTCGCTGGCGGCGGACAGCGAATAGAAATAGAGCTCGAATCGGCCGCGATCGTGTCGCCGCACCGCTTCCCACACCATCTTGCCCATCACGTGATCGCGCAAATCTCCCGAGAGGTAACCGATGCGTACCCTGCCTGGACGACGGCGCGGCGGCAGCGCGACCGGCGCACCGTAGACGCGCGGCGCGACCTCAGCGTAGGCGAGGTAGAGGTATAGCGTCTGGGCGGGCTCCACGTCGAAATAGAGAATGAGAAATAGGAGCGTTTCGAGGCAATCGGCGAGCTCGGTATCCCCGGACGGCTTGAACTCACCGCGACGCAGGCGATCGAGATACCGATCGAGCGCAGCAAAGTCGGCAAGATACTGGCAAGCCTCGAGCGCCTGAACCGCCAGCGGCAACGCATCGGGACAGCTGAGCTCGAAGCGCCGGAACGCGCGCAACCAGTCATCGACGCGGCCGTTCTCATGCAGTGTCTCGCAAAGCGCGTTGTGTGCGGCGGTCTCCGCCGGGTTCTGCTTTATCGCACACTCGAACGCGGTAATGGCATCGTCGCAGCGGCCCAAGTCGCGCAGCACCACGCCGGCGTTGTACGCCGCGGCCGTCAGGTCCGGCGCCAGCGCCAGAGCACGGCGATAGGCGTTGAGGGCAGCGCGCCGCTTCTTGCTCATCTGCAGCGCGACGCCGCGGTTGTAATGCGTCTCGGCGTCGGCCGGTTGCAACCGAAGCGCGTGGTCGAACGCGATGCGAGCGTCGCTGCCCCGGTGGCGCGAGAGCTCGAGCAGCCCGAGCGCGCGCCACAGCGCGACCGCGTCGGGCGTGAGTGCGAGCCCTTCGCGACAAACGGCCATCGCCTCGTCGCCGCGGCCGTTCTCACGCAGAAGATTGACCAGCGCCGCTCTCGCATCGACGAACGCGGGCGCAGCGCCGACCGCCAGAGCCAGCTGGTGCAGCGCCTCATCGTGCTGGCCACGATCGCGCAGGAGCATGCCGAGAAGATAATGGGCGCGGGCGAAATGGGGCTGCAGTTCCAGCACATCGCGGTACGCTGCGAGCGCGGCGTCGGCATCGTGCGCCTGATGCGCGCGCAAAGCCTCGCGCCAGCGCCGCGACATCGCGACGGCGGAAACCGCGCAGGTGGGGCCGGACGACAATTGCGGCGCGATCGCGGCGGCCAATGCCGCTTCCACGCCGTGCCGATGGGCTCGCAAATCCTCGTCCGAGGCCGATAGCGGCGCCGGCAAATGATGCGTGATCAGCGGCGGAACGTGCGCGGCGAAGAGCGAATCGAGCGTCCAGACGCTGCGAGCCGGGCGCTGCGCCAGCAGCGGACCGGTCGCCACGGTCATGCCAGCCAGATCGATGATCGCGTCGAAGTCGGCCTCGGCGAATTGTTGTGCGAGGGTCGGATCGGGCGAGGGTTCGACCCGGGTTATTCCGGGGAGTGCGGGTGCTGCGGATGACGGAGGAGTATCGACATCGAACACGGATGCCACGATGCGCTCGCGTGGGTGCGATGCGACGACTTCACGCAAATAGGCGTCGGTGTCGATCTGCAGACCCCCTGCCAGCAACGGCCGTCCCGGAGCGATCAGGTAGGCGACACGCAGAGCGGCGCCCGCGGTGCGTCGCGGCCACAAGAGCGGCACGTCGGGCGAATGATGCGCGGCGGCCGCAGCGGCGTAACGCGCGGCACACGTCTTTTCCGGCGCGATGCGAGCCGCTGCAAGCGCGAATAGGCGCATCGCCTCGAGCGAATCTTCGCCTTCGATCCGTCCAGCGATGGATTCGAGTACCGCCGGCGGCGGCGCAGGTTCACCGCGTGTGACGGCATCCTCGATTGCCATCGCCGCGAGCAAGGGCGGCAGTGCGGCGAGATCCCGCTTCGCGAGACGCTCGAGCAACGCTTGCTTGCGCGGGGAGGGCGGGCACGCGAGCAGCAGACGCGCCAGCTCCGATGGATTTTCCAGCGCGATGCCATCGTCGATCGATCGCTGGACTTCCGGATAAGCATTGGCGTCGCCTGCGGCGAGGCGCGTCAGGTCGAGGCCATGGCTCGCCTTCCGGTTGTCCGGCTCGAATGCCATTGCGCGCTGGTACGCCTCGGCGGCGACGGCGGTCTTGCCGATGCGTCGAGCGGCGGCCCCGAAGGCGAGCAAGGTGGGCAGATGGCGCGGCTGAAGCGTCAGCACCGTCCGCCAGGCGTCGAATGCATCGCTGTCCCGGCCGAGGTCGCGCAGCACTTCACCGAGATGATGGTGGGCCTGGATCGCGTAGCGGTTGGCCTCGAGCGCCTCGCGATAGCAGACCAGCGCGTCGACGTTGCGGCCCGCGCGCTGGTGCGCCCATCCGCGCGCGAGCCACGCGTCGTCTTTCGCTGGTGTCACCGCGGCAGCCGCGCTTTCAGCGCCGCAACCAGCGACGCGGGCGCCAAGCGGTACAAGGCGCGGCCCGCCCGCGTGTGCCGGATGCGAAGCGCCACCTGCGCGACATGCGCGAGAGGATCGCGCGATCCCCCGGGGCGGAGCGGCGCGGCGACGCTCGCCTCCCCTCCCGCGTCGACGGGCGCCGTTGCGGGCCTTGGCGGATGCCATGGAACGTAATGCAGCGCCGCGAGACAACGTGCTGCGCTGATCGGTCGCGAAGAGGCGCGAGACTCGAGCGACGGTGGCGGCACGGTTCGATAGACGCCGATCGTCGCCGCGGTCATCGCCTCCAGCGAAGCCTGGACCACGTTCTGTGCGCACGCTGCCGCCCGGGCGAGCTCCTGCTCGCGAGACCGATCCAGAACCGAGGCGATGCGGTCGAGCATTAGGCTCTCCGAGCGCCATTCCTCGTCGGTCAGAACCCAGCCGGCGCCTGTTTCCGCGACACGGTCGGCGAGTGCACCGATCGGAGGGACGATCGCCGGGCGACCCGCGGCCCAGACCTCTGAAAGCGTGAAGCTGAAAGTCTCCGGACCCGCCGACGGGTACGCGACCAGCTGAACGCGATAATGCTCGATCAACGCGCGCAACTCGCGCGAATCGTACGGGCCGTGCATCGTGAAAACGCCATCGGCTGACTGGAACGGCTGGCGGCCGCGGTCGAGGTAACCGATCAGCACCCAGCGCAACGCAAGCCCGCGCTCGCGCGTCAATTCGACCAGGCGTTCGAGCCGACGGGCGCCCTTGTCGGGGCCGATCGCGCCGAGGACCGCGACGACCGGCCGGCCGTCGTCGGCCATCGGGCGCGGCGTGCGCACGGCGTCGGGTCGCGACATGCCGACCGTGCTGCCGTGCGGAATCACGGTGACTTCGTGCTCCGGAAAATACTTGTTAAGTATCGACGCCGCCCAGGCCGAAGGAGCGATCACGAAGCTCGCGCGCGCGAGAAGCGCCCGGTGCTTCGCCCGCCAGGCGACGATGTCGGCGCCGGCGAATTCGGGTTGCGCGGCAAGGCAGGCCGAGCAAATCGCCGCGTCGGTCACCGCGCCGCAGTAGCGGTGACTATCGTTGAGAAAGGTTATCGTCGGACAGGCGAAGTTCAGATCGTGAACCGTGTAGCCGTAGGGAATGTCGGGCCGGGAGAGCGCCTGCAGCAGGCCGTCGCGGCAGCCGGAGATGTTGTGCAGGTGGATCAGGCCGACACCGAAGCGCGCGCATATGCCGCCGAGAAAATCGCTCCAGGGCTCGGCCGGCAAGCGGGCGAAATCGTAACTCCTGATCTCGTCGGCCGCATGTTCTTCCAGTTGCCACTCGTTCCCGACGGCGATCAGCAGGTAATGGCGGAACGCGGTCGACGAGGCGGCGATCAGCGCGCGCACGTGGTATTCGGTCCCGCCGCCGTGGCCGTGGATCACATGCAGCACGCCCGGCACGGGCTCGCTTAGCACCCGGTATTGGGACAGCGCCAGCTCGCGCAACGGACGCGCCGGATCGGCGGCGATGTAGGCGCGCACCTGGTCGAGATACTGCGGATGCCGTCCGAGCAGAACTTGCATGTTGCGTTCGGCCAGATCGTTGCGCTTGTCGCCGAACGAGCTGCCGCCGAGATGCAGGACGAAGGCATTCTCGCAGAGAACGTTGCGGTAGCCGGCCGCTGCGGCGCGCATGCACAAGTCGTTTTCCTCGCCGTAGCCCAAGCCGAAAACCGGATCGAACATCCCGATCGCATCGATCAGCGCGCGGCGGATGTAAAGGCAGAAGCCGACGCCCGTCGGCAGATCGGGATAGGTCGGGACGGCGGCCACCTCCAGCGCGCGCACCATCGTTTCGGCATCGCGCGACAGTGGCCAGCGATTGTTCTGGCAAAAACGCGGCAACGAGCATATCTCGGCGTTATTCGAAAATGGGGTTATCGTGCCGATCGCTGGATCCGACGCCGCGCATCGCGCCAGCGCATCGAGCCAGCCGCCGGTGACGACGGTGTCCGAATTGAGCAGCACGACATCAGCGCCTGGCCGGGCGGCGCTGATCCCCCGATTCGCGTTCAGCGTGAACCCGAGATTGCGCTCGTTGGAGAGCAGCGCGAGTTGCGCCAGCCGGCGCACCTGGAGTCGCCGGAAATAGGACTGCACCGCGGGGTCTGGTGAAGCATCGTCGATGACGATCAGACGGTAATCGCCATTCGTATGGGCGAGCACGCTGTCGATGCAACGCGCCAGGTCGTCCGCGGCGTTATAGACCGGGACGACGATGTCGATCGGCGTGCGCTGCATCGACCGTCAGCGTCCGCCAAGCCAGAGCCTGAGCCGGTGCAGCGGCAGCGAGAGCCACCAGCGCAGCGATTGCCTCGCGACGATCGTCTCGTCGCGGAAAGCGAGCTCTTGGCGCAATGCGGCGCGTTCGGCATCGAAAGCCTTGATTGCTTCCTCCTGGCTACGCAGCGCCTGCGTCAACTCTTCGACCTGCGCCCGCAGGGCCGCGATCGTGGAGTCCAGCTCCGCCAGCTGCTGGTCGCGTCCTTCCAGCTCGCGGTCGCGCAAGGCGATCAGCCGCTCGCGTTGCTGCCGAACCGCGTCCAGGGCAGCGAGCTGGTTGTCCTTGTCGCCGATGATTCGTTCGCGCTCGGCAACCAGCGATTCGAGATGATGAACGTGTGCAGTCTGCCGGTCCAGTGCCGCATCGCGCTCCTTGAGCAGCGCGTCCTGGCGCAGCACTTCGCCGGCGTTGGCCAGCGCCCGCCTTTGCTCGGTCTCCTCGGCGTCGGTGAATAGCGAACCGTGCAGCGTCGCGGCCGGGAGCGCGCCGGCGGCACGCGCGGCGACGACGATAAAGTACATGCCCTCGGGCGGCGCATACGGCGATACGCGGCCGGCGTCGCCGAGCAGCGCCTCTATGCCCTCACCGCTGCCCTCACCCCAGATTGCCGACCAGGACGCTACGCGTTGATGGAACCAGCGCTGCGCCGGAAACGCCTTGCCGAGCAGCGCCGAGAGCCCGTCGCGATAGAGCTCGTGACGATGGAACTCGTTGACGTAGGCGCGCGCATCGCTGTAGATGCGCTTGTTGGGGGACGAAATGACCAGCAAGCCGTCAGGCTTCAGCACCCGCGCGAACTCGGAGAGCATCGGCGGTTGGTCGGCAGCATCGAGGTGCTCGATCGTCTCGAACGACGCGACAACATCGAACGAGGCATCCGGGAAGGGGAGCTCGGTGCACGATCCTTCAACAAAGCGGATGCGTCCGCTGCCGTAGCTCGACTGCGCGTGCCGGATCGACGCGGCGTCGATGTCGACACCGACCGCCTCGGCTGCCGTGGTTCCGAGCAAGGCGGTGCCGTAGCCCTCGCCGCACGCGGCATCGAGCACGCGCCGGCCTTCGGCGAAGCGGCGCGCGAACGCGTAGCGGTGCCAATGTTCATACGCGATTTCGCCGGCGCAGGCCGGAAGAAAGCGTTCGCCGGTGAAGATGAGGTCGGTGGCCATGCCGGGCACGAGCGGCGCCGCTCGGACGCGCAGGGCACGCACCGCGGCGGCAAAGCTGCGATTTTACCCGATCGGCGGGCTGGCTCCGCCGGTCGGCCCACCGCTCGATTCGTCCTGCCCGCTCCAGCCGTGCTCGATCCGGACCAAGCCCATTTCCCGTGTCGCGCCTTCGATCAACAACGGCATTTCGACGTTGTCGAACAGACGCACGCCTTCCGGGTCGAGCGCGTGCGCCCGCACCAGGTATTTTCCCGGCAGCAGCGGCAGCCGCGGAAAGGTCAGCGAAAAGGCGAAGCGATGCGACCCGATCCTTGCCGGCACGACCCCGTCCATGTCGGTCGCCACGCCATACACCGGCGTGCCGTCGGCGCGGACCAATCCGAGCAGGACCACCGGCGCACGCCCGTCGGGCGAGAACACTTCGCCGGCGATCGTCAGTGCGCTTCCGGACATCAGCGTCGCGGGGGGATTGAGCGTGAGCGATTGCACCGCGTACACGCCCGCGGCGGCGGCGCTGCGCGCGGCAATCGGCCGCTTCGCACCGGCCGACTTTTCCTCGTGATAGGCGAGGTAGGCCTGGCTGACTTCCGCGGCGGGACCGTATCGCTCGACCCGGCCGTCCTTGAGCCACAACGCGGCGCGGCAGAGCTTCTGGATGTGATACATGCTGTGCGAGCAGAGCAGCAACGTGCCGCCGCCGGCGAGATAGCTTTCCATCCAGGCGACGCATTTTTTCTGGAACGACTCGTCGCCGACGGCGAGCACCTCGTCGGTGATCAGGATGTCCGGCGTCAATGCCGTCGCGACCGCGAAGCCAAGCCGCACGACCATGCCCGACGAATAGTGCTTGATCGGATCGTTGATATGCTCGCCGATGTCCGCGAAGGCGACGATTTCGTCGCGCTTGGACGCGATTTCTGCGCGTGTCAGGCCAAGCAGCGCGGCAGCGAGATCGATGTTGGCGAGGCCGGAATACTCGGGATGGAAGCCGGAGCCGAGCTCCAGCAATGCCCCGACGCGGCCGTGGCTTTCGACCAGGCCGCGCGTCGGCGTGATGACGCCGGCAACGATCTTCAGCAACGTCGACTTGCCGGCGCCGTTTTCACCGATGATGCCCAGCGACTCGCCGGCGGCGAGGTCGAACGAGACCTCGTCGAGCGCCTGGAACACCTGCGGCGCACCGCGGCCGCGTAGGAGATCGAACACCAAGCGCAGCCGCCCTGCGTTGGCATCGAGCTTCGCGTAGTCCTTGCCGACGCCGGAAAGGTGAAGCAGTGCGGACATCAGCGTTCGGGTCGCCGTGCGCCTAGACGAAATCTTCGAAATGCGGCGACAGCCGCAGGAACACCCATCGACCGGCGGCGAACAATATCAACGCGACGATCACCGCCAGCGCATCGCGCCAGTCCAATCCCAGGTGTCCGTCGAGCAGCGCGTCGCGGAGTCGGCCGACCAGGTAGCCAAAGGGGTTGGCGGCGACCCATGGCTTCATGCTGTCGGGGACCAGCGATAGAGGGTAGAGGATCGGCGTCAGATACATCAGGATCATCAACACCGGCATCAGGATATGCTCGACATCCTTGACGAACACCTGCAGCGCCGCCAGAGCGAGCGCTAAGCCGGTCACGGCGATCGCGAGCACCAGCCACAGCGGCACTACCAGCAGCAGACCCTCGAAATGCACCGGCTCGCCGAACAGCGCCAAGACGACCAGCACGACCAGGTAGCCGGCAAACTGCAGCGCCAGGGTGGACGCAACCGAGGCGTAGACGACCAGCTCATGGCGGAATGCGACCTTGCGGATCAGCCCGGCGTAGCTTGCGATGCTGACGGTCCCGCGCTGCAGTGCCTCCTGCGCGGCAAGCCAGGGCCAGAGGGCGACCGCGACAAAAAGCAAGAAGCTCTTGCCATCCATCGGCCCCGCGCGAAAGATGGTCGTGAATACGAAGTGATAGACGGCGAGCAGCGCGAGCGGGTGGACGAATGCCCACGCCAGCCCGCTGATGCTGCCCAGGTAGCGCGAAAACAGTTCGCGGTGGAAAAAGTTGGCGAACAGCGCGCGATGACGCGCAAGGCTGTCCTTCGCCTGCCCTGCATCCGCGTTTCTGCGTAAAGCCAGGACTGGACGCGAGGTCGGCGGCATGGCGAGCAGAATACCAGCGTTCGGCCCGGCCGACCGACCTGGAGAATCCAGCGCTACTTGGGTTCGGCGTTCCGCGTTTGCGCCGGATTGGGACGGAGCGATTCACTGGCCGCCCTGCCCCTGCCCAGGCCGAACTGGCCGGGTGCGAGTCGGAAAACCAGTCCATCAACCGCCGGTTGATTGACTTTCAATGTCGGGTCGGTGCGAATCGCTGCGACGACGGCCTCACGCTTTTCGATGACGTACTGCTGGCGGAGCTCTGCCATGATCTGCGGCTCGACCGCCTCGAACGGACGCGTCGCGGCTGGCTTGCGTCCCTCGAGGCGGATAACGTGGTAGCCCGAATGCGTAAGCTTCGGTTCGCTGATATCGCCGGCCTGCGCCATGCCGAAGACCGCGTTGGCGAATTCGGGATCGACTCTCTCGCGCGTGAACCACCCCAGTTCGCCGCCGGTCGTCTTGGCGGATGGATCGTCGGAAACTTCCTTTGCCAGCGTGGCGAAGTCGGCACCGGCGATGAGCTTTTTGCGCACGTCTTGCGCGATGGCCAGCGCCTCTTCGGGTTTGCGCTTCTTGATGTCGATCAGGATACGCGACGCGCTGACCTGCTCCGGTGTCCTGTACTTGCTCTTGTCGACGAGATAGAGCTCCTTGGCCTTCAGTTTGAACTCGTCCGCTTTGGCGTCGAACTCCGCGCCGGCGATCTGTTCGACATGCCGCAGTTGCGCATCGGCCAGCTGGCGTTCCACTTCCAGCGCGATACGCTGCTGCGTTAGCGGATCCTTGTCGATGCCCCCCAGGCGTGCGTCCGCCGCCAACGTCTTGACGATCAGCAGATTGGTCAGGTATGCGCTGAGCCGCGAGGCGCTGCTCGCGAACTCGTCGCGCATTTGCGGAGGAACGCGCTGGATGTCGGCGTCGTAATCGGCGCGCGTCAATCGGGTTCGCGCATTCTCGGCCAGGACATCGTCCGGCGAGCCCTGCGCGGGTGCCGCCGTCGGCGCGGGTGCAGCGGCGGGAGCGCTCATCGCCGCGGGCGCTGGCGGGGGCGCCTGCCCATAGGCGGGCGCGACTAGCGGCGTGGCCAGCAGCGCCACGATGACCAAAATCAGACGTAGCATGAAACCTCGCGACAAAATAAGACGAAATGAGTGGGACGGAAGCGAATGATGCCAGCGGCCGCCCGAATTGGACAGCCCAACCGCGACAAGTTCAGCGCGCGCAGCCATCGCGCGGGCTTGCAACAAAGAGTCGGCCCCGCCGTGGCGGGGCCGACTCCTACAACCGATTCAGCGACGCTGCGGCGCGGTCTTATGTGCCGGGAGGCTTTTGCAACGAAATGGGGTCAGAGGTCGCAGCTGAAGCCACCTAGAACGCATTGCGCATCCACCGAATTCTTGAAGTTGAAGTAATAGGTCGAATTCGGCTGCAGGAGTCGGAGCTGCACCCCCGAATGAGAAGCCCAGTCTCAGCGTGCCCCCATTGACTTGCGACGCCAACCCCGGACCGAAATCGCACGGCGACGCCGACAGCGTCACGTCGTGCCTCGTGGTGGTAACAGTCGGCTGAGGCATAAAGAATGCCCGAACCCGTGCTCGGCGTGGGGCCGGTCGTGAACTTGAGCACGACCGCGTCCAACGGACCCATCGTAGCTCTGGCGTTGCTGACCCAGCTGCCCCAGTTCATGGTGAGGTTGATGGTGTTGAGGAAGCCGCTGCAGGAAATCGAGCCGCCGCCACCGCCGCCAACGGTAACCGTCACCGAGCCAGTCGACGAGCCGCCGCCGTTGGTCGGGCTCACGGTAAAGGTCGTGCCCGTGGTGATCGTCGCGCTGGCCGTGTTGCCGCTGGTGATCGTATAGGTCGCGCCGCCCCAATTCCAGCTGTCGACCGCATCGCCGCCCGAGCATTGCGCGGTCAAGCTGACATTGCCGCCGCCCGCCGGCAGGCTACCCGGCGAAGGAGTGATCGAGCAGCCGCTCGGTTTGACCGGCAACGAAGCGCTCCACACGACTGATTTGGTCGCGTTGTTGCCCGGTCCGATGGCGTTGCTTGGCGTGACGCCGTAGTCGACGCGTCGCGTTGGTGCCGACGGCTTGGCAGCTCTGCGTCGTATTGTTGGCGCAGTTGCCGCCGGTCCATGCATAAGTCGTCGGCGACCCTGACGAGCACACCGCAGTCAGCGTGATCGCCACGCCGTTCGTTCCTGTACTCGGACCCTGTATCGTGCATCCTGACGGCGCGTTGGAAACGACGCAGGTCAACACCTGGTTGCCCGCGGGCCCGCTCAAGGAGAAGCTGTCGCAGTTCGAATCGTTCAGCGTAATGCCGCCCGCGTGCGCTGCCATTGCACACGAAAAAAATGCCGCACCGGCGAATACGCGGACAGCTTGTCGAATACAGGATCGAATCATCTTGACTCCAGAATAAAGGGCCGCGGAAAGTAAACGCCATCCCCGTTAACGCAATGTCCGCGCCAGGCTAAGAATATTTTTGTTGGCGGATTATAGCCTGTTGTCATAGTTCGTGAATAGCGGTGTAGGCCTCCGTCCGTCAGAAATTCATAACCGCTCGTAACCGCGGAAGCTCCGTGGTGAAAAGCGCCGCTGAATCCCATTGCAGTGCCCTCAGGCCCGGACCGCGTGCTGTCGCTTGATCGCCGAACGGGACGCAAATGACGTGCCGCGTCATATCCTGCCGCCACCGCGCGTCACTTGCCGTCCCCAAGCAAAAAAAAGGCGGAACCGAGGTTCCGCCTTGGATCTGAAACAAGGTGTAGCTGTCAGTCTTCGGATACGACCGTCTGATACTTGTGGATGAAATTGCCGCCGTAGTTCGACAGCACGTTCACGCCGCCCACCGACAGAGTGCCGTTCATGAACGTCTGTACCGCGAAGCCGACCACCGGCAGACCGACGTAGGTCACCGTGTTGCCCGAGCTGGTGCTGCTGCCGATGGTGGTGATCAACGTATTGGTCGTGTTGACCAAGTTGTGCACGTCCGGCAGTGCGCCCGAGATGCCCGTCGGGAAGCCCATGTTCAGCCAGCCGTTCTGGAACGTCGTCGGAATGTTGGCCGTGTTGACCGACGCCAGGACGTTGCTGGCGTTGAACGTCACGACGTTCGCTTCCCAGCAGATCGAATTGGTCTGCGTCGGAGGCGGCGGCGAGAAGTCGACCGGCGTGCTGGTCGTCCGCTCTTCGCGGTCGTAGATCTCCAGCGAAACATCATCGCATGAGCCATCGGTCCGGTTGAAGTTGCGCTGGAACAGCTTGGGCGCATTGCCGGTGCCGACATTGACGTAGTAGCGCTTGGTCGGGAACGTTACGACCCAGTCGGTGCCGGACTTGGTGGTCGTGTCCAGCACGAACTCGTTCATCACGTTCGAATGCATCAGCACGGCACTGACCGGATCGGCAGTGCCATACGTCCAGCTCGACGTGTAGACCGTGCCGTTGGCCAGAACCTGGCTGACCGCCGGCCCTGCCAGCTGCAGATCGGGCAGGATCGAACCCGGATCGTTGTAGATCTGGCCGAAGCTGCCCTGTTGGTTAGAGGAGACGATGTAATTGTCCAGCGCGACCGCGTCTTCGGTGAAATCCGTGCCGTTGTTCACGTTGATCAGCGTCATTCCGCCGAACAGACCGCCCGTGATGAAGTCCGCGTTCAACGCATCTGACTGAGCCCGTCCGGTCGTCAGATCGGCGCAGGTGAAGCTATTCTGCCCGGGAACACCACCGACGTGCGTGACGATCTGCGATGTGCAGGAGTCGGTGAAGAACGTCGCCATCTCGATGATTTCGACGTAGCCTTCCTTCGTCCGGTCGAGCGTGGCGCCGCCCTTGTCGTCGTAGTTGCCCGTGTAGGCGAAGTTCACAAAGGGCGCGATTGTGCCCTGGGAGAGAGACAGGGGCAACGTGCAGGACTTGTCCAGCGTGCCGACCGACGCGCCGCCGCTGCCATTCGCGAAGATAGCCGCGGTCCAGACGTCGTGCTTCGACAGGAACAAGTTGAAGTCAAGCACTTCTCGGCTGTTCTTGCCTTCCAGGAAGCGAACCTTGACCGCCTTCGCCGAGCTGGTCGTGTTGACAACCGACAGCAGCGACGTGTACGCGTTTCCGCCGGCATCGGCGCGCGTCGTGTAGTACGGATAGATCAGTACCTGGCCGAGGCCGTCGGGGTTCAGGTTCACCGCCTGCGCGGCCCCCGTCACGCCCAACGCGCTCACTCCCGCCAGAGCCGCGTACAGCGATTTTCTTTTGAACGTGTTCATGGTTTTTGCTGACTCCTTTGTTTCAGATTTAAAGTGATCACTTTAACCGACAGCAACGCGATGTTAGTACAGCCTGCTTCCTTTTACAAACAGATTTGACCACACTTACCGCTCTCCTGTGTGATATTTGCAACGTTTTCGGTAGCCCCGGACGCATTCCCTAGCGATAAACGTACCAGGCCGACCCTTTCTCGATGATCCAGCTTTCGTTCAGCGGCGTCTGGATGCCTTTCATCAGCTTGTGGTCAAGGGTGATCTGCAATTCCACCTTGCAGACCTCCGCCTCGCATTCCACCTTCTCGACCTTGGCCTGGCGCCACAGCCCGGGCCTTATCCTCGCTTTGTACACATCCAGCGGCGTCGTCGCCTTCGAGCCTGCGCTCAGGTAAGCGTACGCAGCGTCCAGATCACCCTTGATCAGCGATTGCCAGCGCGCCTGGGCGCGCTCCGCCACCACTTTCTGCTTGGCCTCCGGATCGGAATCCTTGTTGATCCCGAACCCGGCCATGCCCGCGCATCCGCTCAACGCGATCGCTGCCACCGCGATCACTACCGGCGCCAGCGCCTTTCTGTTTGCGGAACCGCGTCTTGCCGTCGGACCTGCTTCCGTATCTTTCTGAATCGTTGATCGCATCTGGTGCTGATTTCCGGCTGCCGGAACCTCAATTATGCCGGGATCAACCCGGCCGTTCCGGCGCCGCAGCACCGTAATCGTCGAGCCAAGACTAAATAAATCACCCTGTATCGTCAATTGCTTTACTCCCGATTTATCAAGCGGTCCCCGCATGTTGCACGCGTGCAACATGAGGTCCGTCGTCATTTGGAGACGTTTTCCGGCGTCGCCGCCCCTTCCGGCGCGACTTTGGGCCGCGGGAACACGTCCTCGATCTGCTCCATCTTCCGCCTCAGATCCTCGATGACGCGCTGGTAGTCGGTCTCCGATTCCAGCACTTGCGGTGTGATGAAAAGGACCAGCTCCGTCCGGTTGTTCTTCAGGTCCTGGTTGCCGAACAAACCGCCCAGAACCGGCACCCGCGAGATCAGCGGCAGGCCATTCGAGGTGTTTTGCTTGTTTTCGGTGATCAGGCCGCCCATGACCATCGTCTGCCCGGACGGGACCGCCAGCAGCGTCTGGACCGAGCGGGTGCTGATCGGAGGCGCGTCCCCGGGGTTCGCAGGATTGCCCGGATTGCTGACCTCGGCGTTGACCTCCAGCGTCACCAGGCCGCCGGCGTTGATATGGGGCGTCACCTGAACCAGCACGCCGGTGTCGATGTACTGCGACGTCGTGGTCACCGCGTTGGTGAGCGTCCCGGTCGTCGTTCCGCCGACGAAGGTCTGCTGGTTGATCGGGATCCGGTCGCCGACCTTGATCGTCGCCTTCTGGTTGTCCAATGCCGACAGGTGCGGGTTGGAGATGACCCGGGTGCTGCCGTAGCTGTCCAGCAGGTGCAGCACCGCCTGGATGCCGCCCGGAAAGCTCGCGCTGTTCAGGATGTAGTTGAACCCCGTCTGCAGCGCCAGGCCGACGGCGGACGTTCCCGTCGTGGTGGTCGACGTTGCCGTCGGCTGCGGATTGAACGGGGTCTTGGTGGAATTGAAGTTGCCGCCGCTGCCTCGACCCGACGGCGCGCCTCCCCGAAACAGCCAATCGATGCCGAACGTCAGGTCGTCGGTCAGCGTCACCTCGGCGATCGTCAACTGGATCAGGACCTGACGCTGCGGCACATCGAGCTTTTTCAACGCCGCCTCGATCACCGCGTACTCTGCCGGTGTGGCGACGATCAGGACCGTGTTGTTGTCCTTGTCGGCGACGACCTGGACGTTGCGCACGACCCCGACGCTGCCGTCGGCGGCGACCGGCGTGTTGGCCAGCGCACGGGCGACCGCCTGCGCGACCGGCCCGCCTGCCGGCGGCTGCGTGCCCTGCTGCTGGACGATCGTCGTCTGCGGCTGCGCCGGAACCGGGACGGACGATGAAGGCTGGGCCTGAAAGGTCGGCGGGGAGACGATGGTCCCGGCCGGGGTGCCCGGCGCCAGCGTCGGCGCGCTGACCGTCGAGGGCTGGGTCGTGTGCCCGGTGAACGCCTGCTGCAGCAGCGGACCGATGCGCTCGGCGCGGCTGTTTTGCACCTGATAGACGTAGAAGCGGACCCCGCCGCCGACGTCACCCTTGTCCAGGCGCTCGATCCATTTTTTCGCTTCCTCGAGGTACGCCGGCTGCGGCGTGACGACCAGCAGCGCATTCATGCGCTCGATCGGAATGATGCGCAGGATGCCCGCCAGCGGGCTTTTGTCGGCAGGACCCATCGCCTTGTCCAGCTCGGCGACGACGGTCTTGACTTCCGCGCTCTGCAGCGTGAACAGGCCGAACGACAGGCCGGCGAGCCAGTTGACGTCGAACATGTCGATGGTTTCGAGCATGTGTTTCAGTTCGAGCTCGGTCCCCGAGACGATCAACAGGTTGCGCAGGTCATCGGCGCGGATGGTGGTCGCATCCTTCTGGAAAGGCTCGAGGATTGCCATCATCTGGCGTACGCCGACATATTTGAGCGGGACGATCTGCACGCTGAAACCGGGCGGAAGGGCTCGCGAGCTGTTGCCGAGCTGCGGAGTGATGTTGCCCCGCACCGCCGTCGCGGCGGGCACGACTTTCCATATCGTGCCTTCCTTGACCATCGTCGCGCCGTTCGAGCGCAGGATCATTTCCAGCGTCGCCGGCAGTGCCTCGCGAGGAATACCCGAGGTCGTGCGTATGGTCACCGTGCCGCCGACCGCCGGATCGATCGTGTAGGACTCGCCGAGGATATCGGTCAGGATGTTGCGGATCACTTCGCGCAGTTCCGCGCCTTCGAAATTGAGCGTGACGGACGGACCGCTGGCGACCGCGCCAGGGACCGCCGCGGGTAGCGCCCCGCCGGGCTGCTGGCCTTTGATCAGAACACCGGTTCCCTTGAACACCTTGGTCGTGTCGGTCCCCTCGGACGGCGATCCACGCGGCGCCGGCGTCGAATCGGCGGCAATCGCGGCGCTTTTCAAAGGCCCCGAAGGCAGGGTCGCGGCGTCCCCGCGGTCGGGTCGGTAAGGCGTTGCGCAGGCCGCAACCAGAAGAATGGCGGCCAGGATCGGGCCCAGCGCGAGAAGGCGTTTGCTCATTGTTGTTTTCCCTGGCGCTCGGGGCGAGCGCCGTCCTGTGTTCGTTGCCGATGTATGGCCGGGCTGCGGCGGGCACCCGGGACACACGTCGGCCAAGGCGCCGGCGTGCTCATTTGGCATGCTGCGGGCTGCCGCGCTGCATACGCTGATACACCTCGCCCCAAGTATTGCCCGAGGGAGCAGGTGCTGCCGCGTCGGTGGAACTGTTGCCTCGGGCGGCGGCCTCGGCGGCGGCTCTGGCTGCTGCGCGCGCTCCGCGGCCGGTCACCGGCTGGCCGGCTGCCGGCTGGCCTTCGCCAGCGGCGGCACCTCGCGCGGCGGCCCCTGCGGGCTGGCGGCGCCCAGCGGCTGACCGGGTCCGCGCCGCCGCTCCAGCGGCGGGCGCAGCCGGCGCGGCCACGACCGTGGTCTTGGGGCCGGGCGAGACCTTGAGCATCAACTCCTCGGAATCCCCGCCATTCGTAAAGCGCACCCGGTCCGGAAGCACCTCGGCCACAAGCATGCCGTTGATCTTGTCCCCTTTGCGCACCGTACGCGCCTTGCCCCCGGCGACTTCCTTGAGAAACGCGATACTGCGGTCCCCGGCGAGCGTCGTTCCAGTCAGGACGAACTGCCCACTCTGCACTTTCCGCTCGCCTTCGGCGCTTGCGGTCGCCGGCGGCGCCGGACGCCGGGTCGGGTTGAACAGCGTGCGATCGACCGTTTCGTTCAGGCTGGCCACGCCGCCTTGGACCTCATATTCGGGCAGCAGCGCAGGCGCGACCGGCTTCGGTTCGATCGCCTGAGGCGCCGCGGGCAATCGATGCAGCTGTCCGCCCCAATCGGTTTCGATACCCAGCAGCGCGATAAGCGCGAGCGCCGGCGCGACCCACCACAGCAGCGCGCGAAAATTTCCATTCATGGCTTGTCCGTCCCGGTATTGGAAAATGCGACCACGTCGAGCAACACGCTGACCTCCGGTTCGGTTCCCGGAGCGGGCTTGAATCCGCGAAACGCGTTCAACGGCCGTATGGTCAGGCCGTCGACGATCAGGTACGGCTGCTGCGTCTCGATCGCATAGAGGATCTTCTGCAGGTTCGGCGTCGTGGCGAAAAGCTGGACATTTACGCCGATCTGGCGGAAGCGCCCGTCTTCCTTCGGCGCGATGATCTGCACGGTCGTGATGCGGCCGCCGTTATTTTCTATCGCCGCCCGCACGATGTCCTGCAGCTCGGCGCCGGCGAGATTCGGCGCGGTGTTTTTCAGAAAGAAGCGGCGACCGTTTTTCGCCCGCAGCGTCGTCGAGGGCTTTCTTGGTCTCCGGCGCCTGCGGCGGCGACACGACGATAGCGATCGAGATGATCGAGCGTGCCTTCGATCGCGACGTCGTAATGGCGGTGCAGCAGCAGCACCGGCGCGATCAGCAGCGCCAGCGCCAGCACGACCGCGACGAACAGCAGCACCACGGCAAGGGCTCGGCTCGAGCGCGGCGAGGTCGGCATGGCCAGCGTCGCCATCAATCGGTTTCCTCGTCCTCGCTCGCAGGCGAGGCGGGCGCGGCATTCGGCGCGCCCGGCGCAGAAGGCTGCGGCGCCGGCGCTGCGATGCCGGGCTGGGACGCGGCGGGGGCCGGCGCCGACTCCCGAACCGGTGCAGGCGACGGCGCCATGCCCGGCGGCGCTGGTGCGGGAGCGCGGTTGCCGGCCTGCGGCGCCGGTGCGGCAGAAGGCGCGGTCACGACAGGGCTAGGCGGCGCTGGCGGGATGACAACCGGCGGCGCATCCGGTATCGCCGATAAAGGCACCGGCGCCGGCAACGGCAGCTTCTTGACCTGCGCCCCGAGATCGAAAATTTCCCCCGGTCCCGGCTGAATCTTGGTGGTCGACGAGCGCAGCGCCGCCTGTTCGACCAGCTTCGAATCCTCGAGCAGCCCGATCAGCTTGCCTGCGTTCGCCGATTCGCCGCGCAGGACCAGGTCGCGCTGCGTTTCCTTGCCGCGGAGGCTCGTCCGCATCTCGAGTTGAGTCACCCACGTGTCGTCGGGCAAGACGCGCGTCACGCCGTCGAGGAGCTGGACGGTTCCCGGGTAGACGTATTTCTTGGCCAGCACATAGTTGTATTCGCCCTGCGCCCGCTCGAGCTGCGTTCGCACGGCGTCGGCTGCCAGCGCCTGCACCCGTGCCTCTTCGGCCTGCTTGTTCAATTCGATCGCGTATTCGCGTTTCTGCACCAGCGGGACCAGCGCCGTCGCCAGCGCGATCACCGCAACCAGCGCCAGCGGGACCCAGAATTGCCAGCGCCGCCAGCTGCCCGCTCGCGATCTTTCCTCGGCGGGAATCAGGTTGAGTTGCGGCGGCACCGTCGACGCCGGGCCGGGGACCACCGCCTGCACCGACGCGCCCCAGGCTTCGGCCTGACGCCTGGCGCCGTCGACTGCCGACTTCAGCGCGGCGACCCAGTCGACGCTGATCGTCTTGCGCGCGGGATCGCGATCGACGACGACGGCATCGAAATAGAGCTGGTCGGCTCGAAACGGCGTGTGGCGGTCGAGATCGTACGATAGCGTCTGCACGAGGTTCTCTTCGACGGCGGCGGGCAGCACCAGACGCTTGCGCATCACCTGCCGCGGCGGCAAGGCGACGACCACCCGGGGCGGTCGCGCGGCGACATTGCCTTGCGCATCGGCCCCGATGGACGCCATCGCGGCCCGTCCGACCGCCAGGACGTCGGCCGGATCGCCGGACAGCGATGCCTTGGCCATCGCCGCCAGTTCGATTTCGCCGTCGACGATTTCCGGACGCCAGAAAACCGCTTCCCGCTCGCCGAATTCGATAACCGGGCGCATGCGCCAGCGGCGCAGCGCGCTGCGCGGCGCGGCGGGCACGACCGGTGCGAGCTCACCCATCCACCAGCGCCAGAAACGCGGCAAGCCGATACCGCTTGCGGCATCGCGCGCGTAACGGCCCAGGTTGACGGATCGGTCTTCCATGCTCAGCGCTATCGGTTCACCGGCTCGCAGCGGTTGACGCGCCGGCGGCATCAGCGGACGGCGCTTGCGTGCGCTCGCCCTCCTGCCATGCCAGCACCGTCAGCAAGCGCCGCGGGTCCGGGTTGGTTCGCAACACCGCCTCTCGAACGAATACCACGCCGTCGGGCGCAGTCACTTCGGCGCGTACGCGCCACACATTGACCGGTGCGCCGGCCCCAGCGAGCGGCAGTACCGGCATCGGCTGACCGGCCGCAAGCGCCGCAGCCCGCTGCGCGATATAAGTATCGACAATGGCGTCGGTCGCGCCGGGCAGCGCCATCAACACGGTGCGCGACGCAAACTGCGGATTGATCCCCGGCGCGCCGCTAAACACGGTCAGGCTGCCGGCGAGTCGAGCGAACAGCGGCGGCGTCATGCCCAGGACACGCTGCAGATCGGCAACGGTTTCGAAGGCAGCGTTCGCGGGCTTGTATGGCAGGCCGGCGGCCTGATAGTCGTCCGCTTCGGCGCCATTCGGCCGCCGGAAATCATCGGCGTCCTTCCAGTCGCCGATCACATCGACCAGCCGGCTGGCTCCCGCATCGTCGAGCTGCCCGGCGGTCTGCAGCAAGCCTTTGAGCAAGGCGTCCGGTACGGCGTTGAGATCGATTTTACCAGACTCGTCGACGGCGCTTGCCGTGACACGCATACCCGCTTCGTCCCAGAGATGGACCAAGCCGTCGGCGGCCCAGACGCCGGGGATCGTCCGCGGGCGCATCAGTTCGAAGACGGTGCGGGCGATCGCGCCGTCGGCGAGCGCGCGCGCCTGGGCCTCGGACATCGTATTGCGTGCCGCCTGCGCCTCGTTGCGCATCGCATAGGCGAACCCGCCGGCGATCACGGTGAGCATTACCGTCAGCCACAGCACGAGCACCAGCGCGATCCCGCGCTGCGCCAGCGGCGCGGCCGATCCCGGAATGGCGATGCGTGCGTTCATCGACTCACGGCCCCGTACAGCGCCTGCGGTTGCCATCCCAGCCGCGACAACCTGCTTCCGGCGCAATCCTCGGCTCGACCACCAGCGACGGCCAGCTCGTGCCCTGCGCGGTCTTGACGTCCATGCGAATCAGCAACGGCAGGATCTGAGGGTCGTCCCAGCGATCGCGCCATGTCGGGTCGACGGCGTCGTTCGCGTCGGGATCTCGGCCGAAATAAGAGAATTTGAGCTGGGCGATGCCGTCGGCGAGCACCGAGGCGTCGGCGGCATCGAACGATGGCACTTTGAGCGCGCTGTAGTCGGGGATCGTCCGCGACAGCAGCAGCTTGGACGATTCGCCGCCCGGCGCGAGCCCGATGCGGAAATAATAGATGCCGCCGCCGACGCGTCCCGGCGTCGTCCCGGCGAAGGCGAGCGAATCGCTGGCGCCGGCGAAATACAGCGGCTGGTCGACTGCCTTGTGCAGGCGCAGAGGGTGCTCTGCGGCAAGCGCCTGGCGCAGGAATTCGGCAGTCTGCCGCATGTCGCTCGCCTGCGCGGCCTTCGCCTCGCCTCGGTCCCAGCTGGTCGCCGACAGAGACAGCGAGCCGTAGAGCACGCCGGAGATCAGCGCAAGCAGAAGCAGCGCCACCATCAGCTCGATCAACGTGAAACCCGCGTAGCGGCGAGTCATTCGTGGTGCAACCATCATCGTCCGCCACGGCGTCACGGCGTAAGTTCCTTCGGCGCCAGCCGCACGGTGGCCAGCGCGATCGAGCGATCGCTGCCGGCCATTCCAGGCCAGCTGACGGTGACTGCGATGCGCCACAAGCGAACCGGCATCAGCTCGACCGTGGCGTCGAGATCCGGCGTGCTCCCTGGCGTCCGGTACGGCTCGACGCGCGCGGTCCATGAATATTTGCCGTCGTCCGAAGTCCCTTGCTGCACGCCTTCGCGCAGCGGCGTCTCGACGCCAGGCGACGCGAGGCGGCTTTCCGCGTAGAGCGTGGCGCGGCTGTACTCGTCCGACAGCGACGCGTTGCCCAGCGCGCCGGAGAAGATGCGGAACAGCGCGGTGCCGACCAGTGCCAGCATCACGAACGCCGCAAGGACCTCGAGCAACGAGAAGCCGCCTGCGCGGCCGACGAGGCCTGCGCACGCTTCATTCGAGGATCGCGACGCGGCCGGTCAGCCAGTCGACGTCGACGTTGAACTTGCGCTCGCCGGCGGCGAGCGTGATGCGGCCGCCGTTCGAGCCACCATCGGCGAAGAAACGGATCGCCCCGACGTTGTCGTTGACCAGGTCGCGTTGCGCGGTAAAGAGCTTGAGCTCGAGCTGTCGGGCGAGCTTGTGCACGCGTGGATCCGGCGGAACGCTGAAGCTGTGCGCGCCAAGGTCGAGCTCAGCACCGCTTCGCCGCGCTGAGCGATCGCCTGGCCGCGCGCCAGGCGCAGACCCGCGGCGACGGCGCGCGCATCGCTCTTGAGCTCGGTGGTCGAGACGCCGCCGCCGAAGATCGGCAATGACGACCGCCACCAGCAGCCCGATCAAGGTCAGCACGACCAGCAGCTCGATCAGGGTGAAGCCGGCGCCGCACCGCGCGCGTGCAGCGCCGGTCGATCGGCATCGACCTCAACGCGCGATCGACGGAAAGCCGCACGGCGCTCATTGCTCCCAGCTGGTGACGTCCTTGTCTGCGCCATCGCCGCCTTCCTTGCCGTCGCGCGCCGTAGGAAAGGATGTCGTAGGCACCGTGCTGTCCGGGCGACGCGTACTTGTATTCGTTGCCCCACGGATCCTTCGGCACCGTGCGACTTCTTCCAGTACGGACCGTTCCAGTTCGTCACGCCGGCCGGCGCCGTGATCAGCGCCTGCAATCCTTCCTGCGACGTCGGATAGCGTCCGACCTCGAGCTTGAACAGGTCCAGCGTCTGGCCGATCTGCTCGATCTCGATCTTCGCCGCGTCGCGCCTTGGCCTTTTCGCCCTGGCCGATGTAGTTGCCGCCGACGATGCCCATCACGATGCCGATCAGGACCAGCACGACCAGAATTTCGATCAGCGTCATGCCGCGATTGCGATGCACCGTGCGTATCGCGTGCGACGACTGCCGTGCATGATTTTGCACGATTGCTCTCCTCCGGTCTGACGGCCGGTTCGATTAGATGTGCTCCTAGCTGACAAGTTCGCTCATGCCCATGACGCCGAGCAGGATCGAGAACACGATGCCGCCGATCAGCACCGCGAGTCCGAGAATCATCGCCGGCTCGAGCACGGCGAGAAAGCGCTTGATCGCGATCTGCACTTCGCGGTCGTAGACGTCGGCGACGCGATTGAGCATTTCCTCCAGCCGGCCCGGATTCCTCGCCGACGAGGATCATCTGCGTCGCGAGCCTCGGATAGAGCCCGGTCTCGACCAGCGGCCTGCCGAAGCCCTTGCCTTCGCGCAGTCGCGTGATCACGCCGTCGAGCGCGCTGCGCGAGCACGCTGTTGGTCATCGTTTCGCTTGCACGATCGCAAGTCCCGCAAGCAGCGTCACGCCGTTGGCCGAGCAGCGTGGCCAGCGTGCGCGCAAAAGCGCGCGACCTCGACCTTGCGCCAGCAAGTCGCCGAGCAGCGGCAGGCGCAGCAGCCGGCCGTCCCAGCGAAAGCGCACTTCAGGCTTCTTGCAGCCGGCGGCGCGATCAGCCACACCAGCGCGGCGACGATCAGGATCAGCGAGCCACCAGTACTTGCGCAGCGCCGTGCCGAAGATGATCACGATCTGCGTCGGCAGCGGCAGCGCCTTGCCGGCCTGCGCGAACGTCTGCTGAAACTGCGGCACGACGAAGACCAGCAGCACCATCACCGAAGTCACCGCGACGCCGATCAGGATCGTCGGATAGATCAGCGCCGACTGCACGCTTTCGCGCAGATCCTTGTTGCGCTCCATCGTGTCGGCCAGCCGCGTCAGCACCGTGCCCAGCGCGCCGCCGGCTTCGCCGGCGCGGACGATGTTGACGTAGAAGCGCGAGAACACCGTGCGGTGCACGTCGAGCGCCTGCGACAGCGATTTGCCGCCGCGCACGTCGTCGCGGATCGTTTGCAGCAGGCGTCGCCACCGGCGGTGTCGGCGCCAGGCCGATCAGGATTTCCAGCGCGCGGTCGAGCGGCAGTCCGGCGCGCAGCAGCGTCGCCAGCTCGCGCGTGATCGCCAGCACGTTGTCGCGCGTGACCCGGCGCGGGGCGAACCAGTCGCCGGCGGCGCGGGCGCCGCCGCGGCACCGCTGCTCCTGCCGCCGATCGCCGCCTCGACCCGCATCGGCATCAGGCCCTGGTCGCGCAGACGATCGACGATCTCGGACTTCGTTGGCGGCTTCGAGCTCGCCGGCGGCGACATCGCCGGCGGCGTTGACCGCCCGGTATACGCGATAGCAGCGCCATGGCGTGCTAACGCGGCCATGTTGCTCAAGTTTTCGCGCGTGACGCGAAGAACTTCTTCGAAGGTCGTGACGCCGTTGAGCGCCTTGCGCATGCCGTCTTCGTACATCGTGACCATGCCTTCCTTGATCGCCTCGGTCCGCAGCTCGGCCGACGTCGCGTGGCGCATGACGTGCTGCGCATGGGATCGCTCATCGGCAGCATTTCCATGATGCTGATCCGTCCGATGAAGCCGGTCTGCGCGCACTCCTTGCAGCCCTTGGCGTGATAGAGCGTGATGTCGCCCGGCGGCGCGAACTTGCGCAGTCCGAGCTCGTCGACCACCTCCGGCAGCGCGGTGTACGACGCCTTGCACGCCGGGCACAGCGTGCGCACCAGCCGCTGCGCCAGGATGCCGATCACCGTCGAGGTCAGCAGATAGTCTTCGACGCCCATGTCGAGCAGGCGGTTGACGGTGCTGGCGGCGTCGTTGGTGTGCACGGTCGACAGCACCAGGTGGCCGGTCAGCGCCGACTGCACGGCGATCTGCGCGGTTTCGAGGTCGCGGATCTCGCCGATCATGATCACGTCGGGATCCTGGCGCACGATCGAGCGCAGCGCGTTGGCGAAGGTCAGGTCGATCTGCGGCTTGACCTGGATCTGGTTGATGCCGGCCATCTGGTATTCGACCGGATCCTCGACGGTGAGGATCTTGACGTCGGGCTTGTTCAGGCGGTCGAGCGCCGTGTACAGCGTCGTCGTCTTGCCGCTGCCGGTCGGACCGGTGACCAGCAGGATGCCGTGCGGCTCCAGCAGCACGTCGAGGAATCTCTTCAACGTATCGTCTTCGAAGCCGAGGCGCTTGAAGTCGAGCGCCACGCCGCCCTTGTCGAGGATCCGCATCACGACCGACTCGCCGTGCATCGTCGGCACCGTCGAGACGCGCAGGTCGATTTCCTTGCCCTGCACGCGCAGCCGGATGCGCCCGTCCTGCGGCAGCCGCCGCTCGGCGATGTCGAGCATTGGCCATGATCTTGATGCGCGAGATCACCGCGGCGGACAAGTCGCCGCGGCGGCGATTCGACCTCGTGCAGCACGCCGTCGATGCGGTAGCGCACGATCAGCCGGTTCTCGAACGGCTCGATGTGGATGTCGGAGGCGCGCGTTTCGAGCGCGTTGGTGATGATCAGCGACACCAGGCGGATCACCGGCGCTTCGGACGCCAGGTCCTTGAGCTGCTGGACGTCGGCGTCGAACGCGATGATCGTCGCGCTGCTCGACGTCGCCAACGATCTGCCCCAGCGCCGACTTGCCCGCGCCGTACAGCCGCTCGAGCGCGGCCTCGAGCTCGGTCGGAATCGCGACCTGCGGCCGCACCCTGCGTCCGGTGACCATCTCGAACGCGTTGATCGTGTATGTCGTCGGTCGGATCGGCCATCGCCAGCGCCAGCTCGTTTTCGTCTTCGGCGAGCGGCAGCGCGCGCGATTCGCGCAGGAAGCGCGCCGACACGCGCTCCTCGAGTATCGGCAGCTCGGGATAGCCGGCCGCCTCGACCAGCGGCAGTCCGAGCTGAGCGGCCAGCGCTTCCGACACGTCGCGCTGCGCGACCACGCCGAGCGTGACCAGCAGCACGCCGAGCTTCTCTCCGGAGTCCTCCTGCATGCGCAGCGCGCGGTCCAATCCCGCGGCATCGAGCTTGCCGCGCTCGATCAGGATCTCGCCGAGTCGTTTTCTTTCGGGTGCGTTCACGTGTGTCGTAACGTAAAAATCAACGTGCGATCATAGCACGGCGAGCGGGGGCGAAAGCCCGCGAAGCCGCTCGAATCAAGGGTTTGCGAACGTTTTTCCGCTTCCACTGTCGCCGTCGGACGACGCGCCCCGAGTAGAATGTCGCCTTCGCCCGACGTTTGTCTCCCGACTTCGATGCGTCTTACCTGTTACGCGCTCAAACCCGATCCGTTGACAATAAGGCCTGCGCCGCTGACGCGGACCTGGATGGACCGGATCAAGGACAACCATGCGTACCGCTGTCTGCCGCTCAACATCGCCAACAGTCACGGCTGGGAAGTTCTGTCGCCGTGCACGTTCACCGCGACGTGGTCGGGCGGCATCCACGCCCGCGACCTGAAACTCGTCGTGCAGGACGACTACCCGCGGCTCGCCGACTTCGCCGTCACGCATTTCGCCTACGGCATCGTCACTTTTCATCTTTCGTACCTGTTTCGCACCGAGCCGGGCTGGGACCTCTTCGCCACCGGACCGCTGAACGAAGGCAAGGACGGCATCGCACCGTTGACCGGCGTGATCGAAACCGATTGGCTGCCTTATCCGTTCACGATGAACTGGCAGCTGACGCGGCCGGGCACCGTGCGCTTCGAAAAAGATGAACCCGTATGCATGCTGTTCCCCGTGCCGCACGCCGCGCTGCAATCGTTCGAACCGGAAATCGTCAGCCTCGATGACGATCCGGAGCTCAAGGCGCAGACGATGGCCTGGAAGGAGCGCCGCGACGAGTTCATGAGGAAGTTCAACGACAACGACGCGCAGACGCTGAAGCAGGCCTGGCAGCGATTCTATTTTGTCGGCAAGATGCCCGACGGATCGCAACCGCAGCAGCACCTGCACAAGCTTCGTCTGGCCGCGCCGGCCGACCGGCGGAAAAAATCGGCGGAGCAATAATCTACTTCAGCCAGTCGGCGCAGTCCCAGCCGAGCATCTGTTCGAGCGTCCTGACCTCGGGCGCCAGGATCTCTCGCAGATAATCCCGCGCTTCGGCGCTCATCGCCGATTGGTAAGGACGCGCGTGCACGTTGCGCGGCTGGACCGGTGGAAAGCGCGCGACGCCTAGAAAGTCGGTGATCCGCGCGAGCGCGGCATCGGGCGTGCGCTGCAACTCCTCGCTTTTCAGCACGAGCGTCTGGTCGACCGGAAAGTGACGCCAGATTCGTCGGATCTGGACGCTGTAGAGGCCGCGGTCGACATACGAGTACATCCGGTGCTGCAGCGGCAGCGCGTCGCGGCAACGCTCGGCCTCGGTGCGAATCGCCTGCTCGAACGGCAGCGGGTCGCGCTGGCGCTCGCGCTCCATGTTCCAGTGCGAATAGGCGCGCGTCACCGGGTTGCGCAGCATCATGATCAACTTCATCGCCGGGTTGTAGCGCTTGATGCGCTGCGGCGCCGGCTCCCAGTACATATAGATCGGCGTTGCGTCGCCGCGCAGCCGTCCGCGCAGCCCCGGCTTGAAGTAGGCGTGGTACCTGGCGTAGTCGACCTCGGGCGAAGCGAAATGCTCTTCGGTGTCGAAGAAATGCACTTCCTTGACCGTCGGCATGCCGATCTCGGGATGCTCGTACAGATAGGATGCGAGCGCGGTGGTGCCGCCCTTCTGCGTACCGGCGATGACGAACGCGACCTTGTCCGGCGGCTCGGCCAGACTGCCGTGGCAATCCTTGTAGCGCTTGCCGCTGCCGCAGGGACAGGGCTCGTTGCGACCGACCACCGGCAAAGTCCTCCCACGGTCACGGCCCGGCGATGCGGACGCCATGACTTCGGCTGCGCACGGGTTTGGCGGCGCGCGAAAATTCGCCACTATACCTTCGCCGCTCGTCCGAGGGGTGCGAGCCGCTACGACGGCAGCAGCGCGGCCAGGTTGTCCAGCGTGTCGGCTTCGGCGACCGGTTTGTCGATGCGCCAGCGCAGGATTCGCGGAAATCGCACCGCAATCCCCGACTTGTGGCGCGGCGATCGCGCGATGCCCTCAAAACCCAGCTCGAACACCAGTGTCGGTGTGACACTTCGCACCGGACCGAATTTTTCGACCGTCGTCTTGCGAATAATCGCGTCGACGCGATGGATTTCCTCGTCGCTCAGACCCGAGTAGGCCTTGGCGAACGGGACCAGGCGGCGGCCGCCACCGGCCTCTTCGGACCATACGGCAAAAGTGTAATCAGTATATAGGCTGGCGCGACGGCCGTGACCGCGCTGCGCGTAGACGAGCACGGCGTCTATCGTCATCGGATCGATCTTCCATTTCCACCATGTTCCCGACTCCTTGGTCCGGCCGACGCCGTAGCGCGCATCGCGTCGCTTGAGCATGAACCCTTCGACGCCGCGCGAGCGCGACTCCTCGCGCAGGCGCGTATAGGCCTCCCACGTCGGCAACGACAGGAGCGGCGACAGCCGGAGATGCTCGTCGCCGACCTTCGGCACGAGCGCTTCGAGACGGTCGCGGCGCGCCTGCTGCGGCAGCGCGCGCAAATCGGCGCCGCCTTCCTCCAGCAGGTCGTAGGCGAGCAACGCCGCCGGCGCGTCGGCGAGGATTTTCGCCGACAGCGATTTCCTGCCGATCCGCGTTTGCAGCGACGCGAAGGGTCTGACCTGTCCGTCCTTCCACACGACGATCTCGCCGTCGATGACGGTGCCGTCGGGGATTCGCGCGTCGAGTGCGCGCAACTCGGGAAAGCGCTCGGTCACCAGATCCTCGCCGCGCGACCAGAGCCAGATCGCGCCTCTGCGCTTGACCATCTGACACCGGATACCGTCCCATTTCCATTCGACCAGCCAGTCTGCGACCGGGCCCAGCGTCTCGGGGGAATCGTTGAGCTGATGGGCGAGAAAAAACGGGTAGGGCTGGCCGGTTTCGGCTATCGCGTCGGGTCCGGCGGCGATAAGCGCCGAAAAAGTCGATGCGCTCGGCATGTTCGTCGTGCCGGTATAACCGACGATGCGCTGCGCGACGATCTTCGGCTCGACGCCGGCAACGTCGGCCAAGGCGCGGATCACCGAAAGCCGTGAAACGCCGACACGAAATCCGCCTCCGATCAACTTCAGCAGCAGGAATCGTCCCGCCCAGTCGAGCTCGTCGAAAAACCCGGCAAGACGTTCGCCGATCGCGTCGGGCGGCATGCCGCGAAGCGGCAGCAGGCGCTGCTCGATCCATTCGGCCAGCCCGGCGTCGGTCTGACGCCGCGGCGGCGGCAGAACATGCGCTATCGTCTCGGCCAGGTCGCCGACCGCCTGATAGCATTCCTCGAACAGCCACTCGTCGATGCCGGCGCGCTCGGTTGCGATCTGGCGCAGTACGCGCGCCGGAACGGTTTGCCGCGGCCGCCCGCCGGCAAGGAAGTACGCCGCCCACGCCGCGTCGGGTGGTGCCGCGACGGCGAAATAGCGCTTCAGTGCGTCGAGCTTGGCGTTGGTCGAGGTGGTCGCATCGAGCTCGGCGTAGAGTCGGGCGAAGGCTTCCATCAGGCGACCCCGTCGCTAGCGCAACGGCCTGCGCCCGCAGATCGCTGCACCGGTCATTCGGCGGATTCGACCGTCGCGGCCTGCGCGGCGGCCTCGGGAGGCTGTGCCTCCTCGTCGCCGCCGTCGTCCTCGAATTCGGTTGCGAAGGCGCGCGCGTCGAACCCCTGCTGCTCCAGCCAGCGCACCATGACCGCGACCTGGCCATGCGTGACGATAACGCGCGCGGCGCCAGTCGCCGCAATCGCCGCATTCAGGCCGGGCCAATCGGCGTGGTCGGATAATGCGAAGCCGCGGTCGAGCGAGCGGCGCCGGCGCGCACCGCGCAGCTGCATCCAACCCGACGCGAAACCATCGCTCAAGTCGCCGAAGCGCCGCAGCCAGGGCGTACCCCCGGCCGACGGAGGGGCTAGCACCAGGGAGGCGCGCAGGTCGGGTTTGGCGACGTCGGCGACGTTACGGGTCGGCGGCAGGTCGATGCCGCTGGCGCGATACGCGCGGTTCAGCGGTTCGATGGCGCCGTGGCAGATCAGCGTGCCGATGTCGCTCGCTCCCGCGGCGTCGAGCCCGGCGAGAATGCGCTGCGCCTTGCCGAACGCATAGCAGAACAGCACGCTGGCGCGCTGCGCCCCGGCATTGCGCCGCCACCACGCGGCGATGTCGGCGAAGATCTCGGCCTGCGGCCGCCAGCGATAGATCGGCAGGCCGAACGTCGATTCGCTGACGAAGGTGTGGCAGCGCACCGGCTCGAACTGCGCGCAGGTCGCTTCGGCTTCGAGCTTGTAGTCGCCCGATACCACCCAGACCTCGCCGCCGTGCTCGAGCCGGATTTGCGCCGAGCCCAGCACATGGCCGGCGGGATGAAGCGACAAGCTCACGCCGTTTTGCACGATGCTCTCGCCATACGGCAGCGTCTGCAGCGTGATCTCTCCCAGCCGCGCCTTGAGGACGTGCTCCGACGACGCTGCGGCGAGGTAATGCGCGTGACCGGGGCGCGCATGGTCGCCGTGCGCGTGGGTGATGACTGCGCGCTCGACCGGTCGCCAGGGATCGATGTAAAGATCGCCCTGCGGACAATAGAGCCCTTCGGGTCTTACGACGACCAGGTCCGTCGTGCTCATTGCCCAACAGCGGCGTCAGCCCGCAAGCGCCCCACGCGACGGCTCTTTCAGATCCAGCGGCTTCGCGGGCTTGTCTGCCGCTTCGCGTCCGATCCGCTCGTATTCGGCGATGACCTGCGCGCCCAGCAGCAGCACGATCGCGGCGATCTCGACGCTCAGCATCACCGTAATTGCCGTCGCCAGCGAACCGTACACCAGTCTCACCTGCGATATCGTGCCGTAATACCAGACCAGGATATGGCGAGTGATCTCCCACAACAATCCGGCGCTGATTCCGCCGATCAGCGCATGCCGGAACGAAAGGCGGCCGACCGGCATCACCAGGTAGATCGCCGTGAGCATCAGGATCTCGCCGACGACGCCGAGCAGGTACAACAGATATCCGGACAGGTCCTCGAGCGAGTGCGGAACCCCGAACACGGTGATGTCGCGGGTGGCGAGGACGGAGAGCTTGCCCGCAACGACGGTCACGACGACCAGGCCGATCGCCAGAAAGAGGATAAACAGGTATGGCAGGAGCGCCGACACGATGAATCGCCGCCGCCGTACGGCGACCCGGTGGATGAAAATCACCGACATCGCATTTTCCAGCACGGTGAAGGCAAGGGCGCTGAACAGGATCATCGTGATCAATAGAACGCCGCCGACTTCAGTGCGATTGCGAAGGAAATGGCGCAGCTCGCTGACCAGCGCGTCGGCTTGGCCGGGAACGACGAACTGCAGGTATTCGGACAGCGTCGCGAACAGCCGGGCCTCGTCGATGAAATTCGACAGCGCGATCAGCATCAGGATCAGCAGAGGAATCATCGACAGCAACGTGTAGTACGCGACCGCCCCGGCCAGCAGCAGCCCTTGATTGGCGCGGAATCCCTTGAGAACGCACATGACGAAACCGCCAGGGTGGCGGAGGATTTCCAACGGGCGGGTTCCCGGTCTCCGGGCCGCCGCGGCTTGCCCGGTCATGTTTCGGCAGTGTTGCGGTCCATCCGCGCGCTCGGCGAACCCTCGGCGATCGCCTCGATCATCAGCGGGACGCCTGTCGGTTTATCGGTCGCCTTGATCATCACCGAATCTCCCGATCAACCGACGCCGAACAAGGTGTCGGCGAACGGCCAGCTGCGGTCGATCCACTGGCCATCGCAGCGAAAGCCGGCTATTTCACCCATCGCCACGACCTCTTCGGCCAGGAATTTGTGGCTGCTTTCAGTCCAGATCGTTTCGTCGCGACCGAAGCGGACGACCACGTCCGCGCCGGGGATGCAGACTTTCTGCTCATCGAGCGAGCGGATGTGCATGTCGACGCTTCGGGCATCGGGGTCGAAGCGCGCTTCGTGCGCAAAGCGCCTGAGGTCGAAGTCACCGCCGAGCTCGCGGTTGATGCGTCCCAGCAGGTTGAGGTTGAACGCCGCGGTGACGCCCAGCGCATCGTCGTACGCCGGCAGCAACTGTTCTTCCGGCTTCAGCAAGTCGACGCCGAGCAGGAATGCATCGCCGGGGTGCAGCAACGCGCGGACCTCGCGCATGAATCGTGTCGCGGCGAGCCGGCGGAAATTGCCTATCGTGCTGCCGAGAAACAGCACCAGCAGCGGAATCGCGCTCTTGCGCTCGGAAACGACCTCCCGCAAGCCGTCCAGGTAGTCGCGCTCATAGCCAACGAAACGCAGGCCAGGAACATCGGCCAGCTCGTGACGGCACAGCGCCAGCGCTGTCGGCGAGATATCGATCGGGCAATAAGTCACCGGATGCCGCCGGCCGATGGCTTCCAACAGCCAGCGAGTCTTGCGGCCGCTGCCGCTTCCCAGCTCCGCCACCAGGGCGTGCCCCGGCAAGCGCGAGATCATCTCCGCCGCATGGCTTCTCATGATGCGCTCTTCGGCGCGCGTCACCCCGTATTCGGGCAACGCGGTAATGACTTCGAACAGACCCGACCCTATCGTGTCGTACAGATAGCGCGAGGGGAGTTCCTTCTGCGGGCTGCGCAGCAAGCCGGCCCGGACGTCGCCGGCAAAGGCGCGTTCGATTTGTGGAAGCAGTGCGGTGCGGGCCATGGTTTCCTCGTTTGAATGATGGGGTCAGGTAGGTCTTCGACATCTCGCCCGGACACGAGCCGTCGTTCCGCGGCGAGCCGCAGATCGGAAGCACCCGCGACGCGGTGGCCGGATCGGCTTGTACGGCCGCCGCGGCGAGCAAACGCTCGCGCGTCTGCAGCCATTCGACCGATGTGTCGTAGTCCGGGTCGGCGAACCCGGAACCCGCCCTGCGCGTCAGCGGCGCTTTCCGGTTTTCGCGGTACCCGTCCCAGGCGATCGACTCGATGCGGTCAAGCGCGGGCTGTTCGGCGCGGAACGCCGGGTCCAGGTACGCCCCGCGAAACCGCTCCCCGAAGTCGGCGCGTGACAGCGTTGACGGCGCCTGCCCTTTCCGGACCTTGATCATTGTTGGTTGTGATTGGCGCGCCGGCCAGGCCGACTTTTCCCCCGGAACCGAGAGGCTACGGTAGCACGCCAGGCGCGTCTGTCGGTGGGCGGCGGAAATTTTTGTCCGATCACGGTGGCAAAGACGTAGGACGTCGGCCTACGCCCGATGGAAAGTCATCCTTACAGCGTTCAGCATTCGCGGCGCCAAGCGCGGCCATTTCCCTCTAGTCTTGGATCTTTCCGTCGCAAGCCCGGATCAATGTTTGCGCCAGCTCCCCCGCAAATGCGGCCGCATCGGTGAGCGCCGGACCCATTTTTTCACGGGCGACTTGCCGCCACTCGCGCCGAAATTCCTCTGCTCCCGCAAGCTCGACCACCTTGGCGACATAACCGGGTCCGTCGTCCACGATCCAATCGTCGCAACCAATGGTGCCCAGCAGGTCGGCGCTCTGCCGACTGGCCAGCGTGTCGCGGGGCCATGTGACTACGGGCAATCCCATCCAAAGCGCATCGAAGGTCGTCGCACAGCCGCTGAACGGAAATGGATCGAGCGCAATCGCGCTATCCTGATAGGCTTCGATCGCTTCAGCATAAGGGCCCAACCCCGATATCTCGACGCGCGGCGACGCGATGCCGTGACCGACAAATCGGCTGCGCAAGGCGCCTGCGATTCCGCTGTCGTCGCCGCCCGCTGCCTTCAGGCGCAAACTCCAGTCGGGAAGGCGCTTCAGCGCGTCCGCCCACAGGGCGATCACCGCTTCATTGAGCTTGCCGAATCGATTGAGACACACAAGTCGCCTGCTGCCTGCCGCCGTCAGCGAATTCGGCGGCGCCGGTGGAGGCGTGTAACACAGGCGCCCCCGGCGCAAGCGCAACAGGCGCTCGCTGAAATGGGCCTCGCTACCGGGAGGGCTGAGGCGCATATCGGTGATCAAGTAATCCATCGCGTCCAGGCCCGTCGTACAAAAGTAGTCGAGCCAGCTTACTTGCACCGGCGCTGCCCGAGCTGCAAACACCGAAAGACGATTGCCCGGGCCGTGGCCTACGAGGTCGACGAGGACATCGATGTCATCGTCTCGGATCAAATGATGCAGCTGAGCATCGGAAAGAAACGCGGCTTCACGCCACTGCGGAGCGATTTGGCGGAAATACTCGGTTGCGCCTGGTGCGGCGCTGCCGCACATGTACAGGATATTGCTTAAATCCGGACACGTTTGAAGATGCTTCAATACCTCTGCGAAGAACGTCTCCACCGGGCCGTGACAAAAGCGCGGAGATATCCAGCCCACGCGTACGGGTCGCGACGCTGGTGCACGATCAAGCCTTGGGCTGACGGGAACGGCGTCGATTGCCGCAGGCTGCCAGCGCCGGTGCTCGGTCAGAAGCGCAGCGGCGTCGAATCGCTCGCTGTATTGGCAGGTCACCAGATACGCACTGCGTGCATCTCGATCGGCCGGATGCCTGGTCAGCCAATCTGCCAGCGTCGCGAGCGATGATTCGACCTCCGAGCGACTGAGCTGCAGCGACGCGACACCCATCGTCGCCCGCCGGTTATCCGCGTCGCGCGCGAGCACCTTCCGTATCAGCGAATGCGCGACGTCGCTCCGATGTTCGCGAAGCGCGAGCTCCGCTTGCAGCAACAGCGCCTCAATCTCGCAGGCAGGCAAATCAACTAATCGCTGAAGCAAGTCGCGCGCTGCGCCAAATTGGCCGCAGGCAGCCAAGGCCTCGGAACGGAGAAGGTCGGCTTGCGGATCCTCGCCCGCAATGATCGGTCGCAGCAGCTGAAGCGCCCGTTCCGGGGTCCCGGCACGAATATAGCAGCGCGCCAGTGCGCGTCGCGCCGCGGCGGCACCCGGTGCAAGTGCCAAGGCTCGATCGAATGCGGCGATCGCATCACCCAGTCGCTGCTGTATTTCCAGGCTCAATCCAAGATTGAGCCAAGCGCCAAAATGGGACGGATCGGTGGCGCTCGCCCGCAGGCACAGAGCTTCGGCTTCGGAAGGCCGTCCCAGGGCCAGGAGAACGGTGGCGAAATTCGTCCAGAGTGAAACGCCACCGGAATGCGCTGCCGCTTTCTCCAACCATGGAACCGCTTCGCCGCTGCGGCCTTGCTGGTGGAGCGTCATCGCCAGCATGTGCTCGACGTCACTGTTGTCGCCGAATTGTTCCAGCACCTGTCTGTAGCCGCGTTCGGCCGCAGCCAAGTCGCCGCGCCGATGCCTCTCTGTGGCGTCTTCGAGGATTGACAACAGTGACTCGTTCATTCTCGGCGATGGTTAGATCGCAAACCTGGGCACTGCACGTGCTATCTGAACGCCCCGGCTGCAAACGATGCGGTTTCGCTGATGTCGGCGGCGCTGTGCGCCGCCGAAACGAAGCCCGCCTCGAACGCCGATGGGGCGAAGTAGACGCCGGCGTCTAGCATGCGATGAAAAAATCGGTTGAACGCTTCCTTGTCGCAGGCCATCACCGCCGAGAACGAATCGGGCACGTGTTCCGAGAAATAAATCCCGAACATCCCTCCGATCGCCTGCGCGGAAAACACGACGCCCGCTTTCGCCGCCGCCGCCGCGAGCCCGTCGGTCAGCGACCGCGTGCACTCCGCAAGCCGCTGGTAAAAGCCTGGCGTCTGGATGGCCTTCAGCGTCGCGAGTCCGGCGGCGACCGCCACCGGGTTTCCCGACAAGGTGCCGGCCTGGTAGACAGGACCGAGCGGCGCGATCTTTTCCATGATCGCGCGCTTTCCGCCGAACGCGCCGACCGGCATGCCGCCGCCGATCACCTTGCCCAGCGTCGTCAAATCGGGCGCCACACCGTAGAGGCCTTGCGCGCCTTGCAAGTGCAGCCGAAAACCGGTCATCACTTCATCGAAGATCAACACCGCGCCGTGACGGTCGCATAGCGCGCGCAGGCCTGGCAGGAATCCAGGCTTCGGCGCGATCAGGTTCATGTTGCCCGCGACCGGCTCGACGATGACGCCGGCGATCGCGTCCGGGTGCTCGGCGAAGGCGCGCGCCACATCGTCCAGATCGTTGTACGTCAGCACCAGCGTTTCGCCGGCGATCGACGCCGGCACGCCGGCCGACGACGGTTGCCCGAACGTCAGTGCGCCCGAGCCGGCCTTGACCAGCAAGCTGTCGCCGTGGCCGTGATAGCAGCCTTCGAATTTGATGATCTTAGAGCGGCCGGTATAGCCGCGCGCGAGGCGCAGCGCCGTCATCGTCGCTTCGGTGCCAGACGACACCAGCCGCACCATCTCGAGCGAGGGCAGCAGCCGGCAAAGCTCTTCTGCCATCTCGATCTCGAGCTCGGTCGGCGCGCCGAACGACAAGCCGTGGCGGGCGGTCTCCTGCACCGCGCGCACGGTGTCCGGATGCGCGTGGCCGAGGATCGCCGGACCCCACGAGCCGACATAGTCGATATAACGCTTGCCGTCGGCGTCCCAGAGATAGGCGCCCTCGCCGCGGGTGAAAAAACGCGGCGTGCCACCGACGGAGCGAAATGCACGCACCGGCGAATTGACGCCGGCGGGTATCGTCCTTTGTGCGCGGGCGAACAGCTCTTCGTTGCGGCTCGTGGTCATGGTCTCGAATCGGCGATGGTCGATGTCGACGCGAACGCGGCGGACGAAGCTTGCGCCGCTGCGAATGCCGGCGCTGCCGGGCCCGGACAATGCATCATCGAAAGCACGCGACCAGCTCGCGCGCCGCCAATCCGACATCCGGCGCGTCATAGAGCGCGCTGATGACGGCCACCGCATCGGCGCCGGCGGCGACGAGCGGCGCGGCATTGGCGGCTGTGATGCCGCCGATGGCGACGACGCTGGTCCCGGGCCAGCGTGCTTTCGCCTCGGCGATCAGCGAGAGCGGTGCCCTGACGGCATCCGGCTTGACCCGCGAGGGATAGAAGCTGCCGAACGCGATGTAGTCGCCGCCGGCGGATACGGCGGCCTGCGCGAGCCCGATGGCGTCATAGCAGGACACGCCGACGATCGCGTCCGGTCCGAGCCGTGCGCGGGCCGCCGCGACCGACGCGTCGTCGCGGCCGAGGTGCACGCCGTCGGCGTCTACCGCGAGCGCGAGCTCGACGTCATCGTTGACGATGAAGATCGCTCCGCGCGCTTTGCACAATGCCCGCAGCGCGCCCGCCTGCTCGCGCCGGAGCGCGGCCGGCGCGGCCTTGTTGCGATACTGGACCGCCGACGCGCCGCCGGCCAGCGCGGCTTCGGTGCGGAGAGACATCGTGGTCGTGTTGGAGAGTTCGGGCGTCAGCGCGTAAAGGCCGGCGAGCTTGGGCCGCGACGCGGTCCTCAGTACCGCCGACATCTAGCTTCAGTGGCGATGCAGATCGGGCGAGGCCGGGAGAACGTCGTCTTCGATCCTCGGCTCCGCCTCGTCTTCGCGCGCCCAGAACAGCCGGTCGGGAAGAAACTGACCCATGCCCGGACGATAAGCCTTCTGCAGCGTGTGCCAGGTGTAGTCCTGCGCTTCGCGTACCGCTTCCGGCAGATCGAGCCCGTTGGCCAGCATCGCCGCGATCGCCGAGGCCAGCGTGCAGCCCGAGCCGTGATAATTGCCGGGGAGCCGCTGCCAGGCGTCGCTGCGCACGATGCCGCTCTTGCCGTACAGCGTGTTGACGACCTGCGGGGTCGGCTCGTGCGTTCCGGTGATCAGCACGAATTCGCAGCCGCTCTCGATCAGCCGGTTGGCGCAAGTGGCGAGCGACGGCTCCTCCTCGTCCTCGACATCGGCAAGCCGCCGCGCTTCCATGCTGTTCGGCGTGAGTATCGTCGTTCGCGGCAACAGCAGCTCTCGCAGCGCGTGCAGCATCTCGTCGTTGGCCAGCTCGTCACCGCGTCCCGAAGCGAGAACAGGATCGAGGATCAACGGAACATCGGGATAGTCGGAGAGAATTTCCGCGATCGCCGCGATGTTTTCCACGCTGCCCAGCGCGCCGATCTTGAATGCGTCGACCGGCATGTCTTCGAGCAGGCAGCGCGCCTGATCGGCTACCCAGTCGGCATCGATCGGCTGCACTGCCTCGACGCCGAGCGTGTCCTGCACGGTGATCGCCGTGATCACCGACAGCGGATGGCATCCCATGCTGGCCAGCGTCAGGATGTCGGCCTGCACGCCGGCGCCGCCCGAAGGATCGGATGCGGCGAAAGTCAGCACAACGGGCGGGAAATCGGACTCGGCGTCGGACGGCTGCGGCATTGCGGCGGCGCTTTCAGTGCAACCGGGAGTGAGTTGCTCGCCCGGGCCGGCGTGGGGCCGGCGAATGCTTGCTAAAATGCGATTTTACTCCAGTCGAGCCGTACCGAATGAAAAAATACATGTGCCTGATCTGCGGTCATATCTATGACGAGGTCTTCGGCGACCCCGACACCGGCATACCGCCTGGCACCAAATGGGAGGACGTCCCGCCCAACTGGACATGCCCCGATTGCGGCGCCCGCAAGGAAGATTACGAACTCGTGGAATTCTAGACGACGATGCGAATCCTGCACACGATGTTGCGCGTTGGCGATCTCGATCGCTCGGTCGCCTTCTATACCGGCGTGCTGGGCATGAAGGTCCTGCACACGACCGACCGGCCGGCGCAAAAATACACGCTCGCCTTCGTCGGCTACGGCGACGAGGCGTCGAACGCAGTGCTCGAGCTCACTTACAACTACGGCGTCGAGCGCTACGAACTCGGCGACGGTTTCGGCCACATTGCGATCGAGGTGCCCGACGCCGCCGCCGCGTGCGCCGACGTCCGCGCCAAGGGCGGCACCGTCACGCGCGAGGCGGGACCGGTCAAGGGCGGCACGACGGTCATAGCCTTCGTTCAGGATCCGGACGGCTACAAGATCGAGTTGATCCAGCGTTGACCGGCGCCGGCTAGGGTCTGACCTGGGCGCGCTTTTCACTCATCGTCTGCAGCATCGACCGCGCGCGTCTCGACGAAGGCGTCGCGCGCTATCGCACGGCCTTCGCCACTGAGTCTAGGCGAGGGTCGGCAGGCTACTTGTCGGTCCGCGCAGCGTCGTCGTAGATAGCCAGCAGCAGCGCCTCCCAGTCGCGAGCAAAGGCGGTGGTGTCGAACAGCGGGTTGGTGTCGCGGGTCCGCTCGAGCTGGGCGCGATGGCGGCGCAATGTCGGCCGGTCTGCTGTCAATTCCAGCAGTCGCTCGCGGTACTCGTCGAGCGAATCCGCGATCAGCTCGGGCAAACCCGCCTCGAGCAGCAGGCTCGCGCCAACTCGGCCTGCAAAGGTTTCCCCGCGGCAAGTCAGCATCGGCACGCCGGCCCACAGTGCATCGACGCCGGTCGTGTGCGCGCCGTAAGGAAGGGTGTCAACGGCGAGGTCGGCGCAGCCGAGGCGCGCGATATGCGCGTCCTGCGGGGCGATGCGCGCGAATATCAGGCGCGCCGGATCGATGCCGTTGCGCGCGGCCTCGGAGCGCAGATTGGCCTGCGCGCGGGGATGGCGGGCAAGTAGCCACATCACGGCGTCGGATTGCGATCGCAAGGCCTCCATCCAGACGGAGAAGAACGGTCTTCGCAGTTTGTAGCTTTGATTCAGGCAGGCGAGCACCAGAGCATCTTCGGGCAGGCCGTTGTCGCGACGCGAGCTGGGCGCGGGCAGGCCGCGTCGGCGGTCGTTGACGTAATAGCAGCGCGGAAGTCTCCACACGCGCTCGTGAAAATCGGCCTCCGAACCTGGCGGCACGACCTCGGCATCGGCGATGATGCCGTCGACGGCGTCGTAGCCTATCGTTCCGGGAAAGCTCATGTAATGGATCTGGACCGGGGCAGGACGCTGAGCGAGGATCCCCATCCGGGCGCCGTGAGTGTGACCCTTGCGCTCGATTAGCAGGTCTATTTCGTCGTCCCGGATGGTCCGGGCGACGTCATCGTCCGACAATGCGCGAACGTCCCGCCAATGCTCGAATGCAGCCTTGACGCGCGAGCGCAGCGCGCTGCCATCGTCCGGCCCATAGCTGTAGCCGGTGACTTCGAAGCGATCACGGTCATGTTCCTCGAACAGGCCGACCATCAGACGCGCGGTCGGATGGTCGTGAAAGCTGCCCGACAGATAGCCGACTCGCAGACGCCCTGTCCGCGGCGGCGCGCGCCGTCGCGCCGCCGGCGCCGGCAACATCGCGCGCGACCAGCGTCGGGCAACCTGGAGCTGCTGCGCGGGCGCGAGCGGCATCGCCAGCGCGATGAAGGGCGGCCAGCGCGGATCGGCTAGGGGGTCATCCAGCGTTGCGACGAGACGGCGCTCACTGTCCTCTAAGCCGTCCCAGTCGCAAAGTATTTGCTGTGCGTAGACCAGGTTCGCCAATGCCGGGGTCAGCCCTGGCGCGGCCAGCAATGCGCGCTCGAAGGCCGCCAGTGCGCCTTCCTCGTCGCCCAGCAAACGGCAGCTAAGCCCCAGGTTATCCCACACTTCGCCTGCGCTTGCGCCCAGCTTGATCGCGCGCTCGAAGTGCCGGCGAGCCTCCCGTGCGTCATTAAGATCAAGGCACACGGCTCCCAGCGTCGTGAGCACTTCCGGGTCCTCCGGAGCGAGCTTGGCGCATTGTTCCAACGTTACGCGCGCCGCCGCGGGCGCTCCTGCCGCCTTCTGCCACTTGGCCAGCGCGTGCAAGCGCGCGATCTCGCGCTCCACCGCAATGCGAAAGCACCGCTCGGCGACATCGAATCCGCCCGCGTCGCGAGCAAGGTCCCCAAGCTTCGCGACGATCGCATCGCCCTGCGGCGGCGACTGCATCGCCTGAACGACGGCGCTTATCGCCGCCTCGCGCTCGCCGCGCGCAAGATGCGATCGGCCTAGCGCGAGCCAGATCTCATGCGCGGGCAGCGATTGCGCCGCCGCGGCGCGCAACGCGCGCGCGAGAAGGGCTTGCGCGGCTTCTACGCCCCCGCTGACCATTTCCTGATCGGCGATTCGAAGCAGCGCGCCGGGGTGCTCGGGAACCGCGCTGAGAATCTGCTCGTAGATCGCGCGCGCCTCGGCGCTTCGGCCCCCGGCTTCGTGCCGCGCCGCAAGCGCAAAGGCGTCCTGAACAGTGGTATGCATGGTCGTCGCCACCTTCCCCGCAGGACCGCAAGGGTCAAGCCGCGGACTTCAGCAGTTCGCGCAGGTCGTGGGCGTAGACCTCCGGGCCCGGTCCGTAGTTTTCATAGACGCGCAGGCGTCCCTGCGGATCGAAGAGGTAGGTTCCGGCCGAGTGATCGACCGTATAGCTCCCCGGCTCCCGGCCCGGCTGCTTCTGGTAGATGATCTTGAATTCCTTGGCCACGTCCGACGTCGCTTTGTCGTCGCCGTACAGGCCGAGAAACGATGGGTCGAAGGCTGGAACATAGCGGGCGAGCACGTCTTTGGTATCCCGAGCCGGGTCGACGGTCACGAACAGAACCTGCACACGGCTCGCATCGGGCCCCAGCATCTGCATCGCGGCCGCGAGTTCCGACAACGTCGTCGGGCAGAAATCCGGACATTGCGTATAGCCGAAAAAGATGACCACCGCCTTGCCGCGGAAGTCGGCGAGCGTGCGCGCCTTGCCGTTGTGATCGACCAGGTGGAAATCGCGTCCGAACGCCGCACCGGTAACGTCCGAGCCCTGGAACCTGGGCGACGTCGGCCCGCAGGCGGCGATGGCCAGCGCGAGCAACAGGGCTGCCAGCAGGCGCATCGCGACGATCAATGCCAATAGTGGTCGAGCAGGAGCGCCGAGAAAAGCGCAGCCAGGTAGACGATCGAATAGTGAAACGTCCGTCGGGCGAGGGAATCGCTGTAGCGGCGCAGCAGCGCCACCGCATACCCGGCGAAAACCGCACCCAGCGCCACGGCAGCGGCCAGATACAGGTATCCGCTCATCCGGGTCGCGAACGGCAGCAAGGTCACTGCGATCAACGCCGCGGTATAAAGCAGGATGTGCAGTCGCGTGTAGGCGGACCCGTGCGTGACCGGCAGCATCGGCAGCCCCGCCTTGGCGTATTCCTTGGCGCGGTACAGCGCCAGCGACCAGAAATGCGGCGGCGTCCAGACAAAAATGATCAGGAACAGGAGCAATGCCTCCGGCGCGACGTCGTTCGCGACAGCCGCCCAACCCAGCACCGGCGGCATCGCACCCGAGGCGCCGCCGATGACGATGTTCTGTGGTGTCGCGGGCTTGAGCAGAACCGTGTAGACGATCGCATAGCCGACGAACGTCGCCAGCGTCAGCCACATCGTCAACGGATTGACCATCAGATCCAGTATCGCCAGGCCGCAGGCGCCGACGACGGCGGCGAACACCAGCGTCTGGATCGAGGTCAAGTCGCCGCGCGGCAGCGGCCGGGCGCGGGTCCGCGCCATGACCGCATCGATTTTCTGCTCGACCAGGCAATTGATCGCCGCCGCCGCGCCGGCGACCAGCGCGATGCCCAGCGTGCCGAAAACCACGGCGTTGAGCGGCGGCAGCCCGGGCGTTGCCAGAAACATGCCGATTACCGCCGTGAATACGATCAGCGAGACCACGCGCGGTTTGGTCAGCGCCAGAAACTGGCGAAGGCGATCGGGGCGAAGCGCGAGGGCGGTCATCGGACGGGCATCGAAACGGCGGGAGTGAGATTGAATTTTACCATTGCCGCTCAGCCGATTTGCGATGCCTTCAGGACGCGCTGCAGGTCGTTGGCGAGCCCGCGGATATCGGGGTCGGCCTCATAGCGCAGCACGAGGTTGCCGCGCGGATCGAGCAGCACGATCGCGGAGGCGCCCGTGCCGAGCGGCAGCTGCTCGAGCGCGCGTTGATCGACCCGCGCCTGGACGAGACCGGGATGCGCGGCCGAGACCGCGGCCGACAGCGCAGGTGCCGCCGATGGCTGCAACAACAGTCGCACGACCCGGTCCTGTTCGCGTCCCTGGATGGTGCGCGCCTGCCGCGTGACGTAGAGCGCTCGCTCGCAGGCGTCGGCGCAGCCGGCCCGAGTCGCGATCAGCAGGACCCACTTGCCGCGCAGCTCGTCCAGCGTAAAGGGTCTTCCGTCGGCGCCCGATCCGGTAAACGCCGGTGCCGGCGCCGTCCGCAGCAGTTCGCCGTAGTTGACGCGCTTCGACGGCGTGAACCAGTAGTAGGCAGCGTACGAGGCGACGATCGGCGCCAGGCCGATCGCAACGATCAGCAAAAGCGTTCGGCGCCCGCGCGCCTTAGCGGGGTGCGGCGCCATCGTCGTCGGCCGCGCGCCAGTTGAGCGCCAGCCAGAGCGCGACGCCCAGCGCCGCGAGCGAATACCATTGCACCATGTAGCTCTTGTGCTGCTCGATGCCGAAGTCGGGCGCCGGCCAGTCGCGCGCCAGCCCGTCGCCGGTGTCCCGCGTCTGCTCGACGATGAACGGCAGCAAGGACAGGCCGCTCGCCGCGGCGATCCGGGCGATGTCGAGGTTCTGCCGTATCGGACCGGTATCCGGGTCGGCGGCCAACTCGAGATAGCGCGCCGGCGGCAGGTTGATCCGGCCCTCGACAACGATCGTTCCCGAGGGCGGGGGCGCCGGCGGGAGAGCGGCGCGGGTGCCTCGCTGCGCGACCCAGCCACGGTCGACAAGCACGTACGCCGTGCCGTCGCCGAGCCTCAGTGGCGTGACCACGTCGAAGCCGGGGCGCCCATCGTGCACCTTGTTGTCGATCAGCAGCTGATGCGCCGCGTCGTAGGTGCCCTCTGCACGCACCGCGCGGAAGCGCAACCGTCCCGGATCGGCCGCTGCCGCTGCGCCGAGCTCGAGCGGCGGAATGTGGGACGCTGCTTCATACTGGTCGCGCAGCGACTGCTTGTCCTGCGCGCGCTGACGCTGCCAGTTGCCCAGCGCGACGGTCGCGGCGACCAGAAGCAGCAACGCCAGCGTGGGCAAAAGCGCCGGGCGAAAGCGGCGGCGGGAAAGCGACGCACGAAGCGTCATTGGCATCGGGTAGACTGGCTCTTCACGTCTCATTCACAACCGCGAGAGCGCATTGATCCGCATCATCGTCATCGTCGCCCTGCTGCTCATCGTCGGCAGCCTGGGCAGCGCGCTCTATTACCTCTATCACGATCGCGGCCAGGGCACGCGCATGGTCAAGGCGCTGGCGATCCGCGTCGCGCTGTCGGCGTGCCTGCTGATCTTTCTGGTCGTCAGCTACAAGCTCGGCTGGATCGGCGAGTCGGGCCTTCGTTAGGCATCCGCGCCGAGCGCCGCGTCCTGCCGCCGGCCGGTCACATCCAGTAGACGAGGATGAATAGCAGCAGCCAGACCACGTCGACGAAGTGCCAGTACCACGCCGCCGCCTCGAACGCGAAATGATGCGACGCATCGAAGTGGCCGCGGAACGAACGGGCGAGCATCACCGACAGCATCAGCGCGCCGATCGTCACATGAAAGCCGTGGAATCCGGTCAGCATGAAGAACGTGGAGCCGTACACCCCGGTCGACAGCTTGAGGTTGAGCGCGCTGTACGCGTGCGTGTATTCGTAAGCCTGGAGGCCGAGGAACGTGAAGCCCAGCGCGATGGTGACGAACAGCCACGCTTTGAGCGCCCCGCGGTGCCCGGCCTTCAGCGCATGGTGGGCGATCGTCAGCGTTCCGCCCGACGTGACCAGAATGATCGTGTTCAGCAGCGGGATCCCGATGGCTTCCATCGGGGTGAACGCGTCCTTCAGATACGGACCGTTGGTCGGCCACGCCGAGGTGAAGTCGGGCCACAGCAGCTTCTGGTCGAGCCCGCCCAGATCGGGCACCGACATGTTGCGCACATAGAACAGGGCGCCAAAAAACGCGGCGAAGAACATCACCTCGGAAAAGATGAACCAGCTCATTCCCCAGCGGAATGAAACGTCCACCTTGGCGTTGTACATGCGGTGCTCCGACTCGTCGATGACGCGGCCGAACCAGCCGAACATCATCGTCAGCAGCACGCAGAATCCAGCAAGGACGAGCCACGGTCCGAAGGCGTACGAGTTGAACCACGACGCAGCGCCGAATCCCATCAGCAACAATGCGCACGAGCCGGTAATCGGCCAGTACGACGGTTTCGGCACGAAATAATACGGCGCTGCGCCGGTCGGGTCTGTGCTCATCTGTCGTCCTTAGTCCTTAGCTGGTGATCTCGGGCCGCGGCTGGCGGCTCGCTAGCCATTGTTGCCTTCGACCTCGAAAAACGTATATGAGAGCGTGATCGTGCCGACGTCGCGCGGCAGCGCCGGGTCGACAACGAACACCACCGGCATCTGCCGTTTTTCGTGCGGCGCGAAAGTCTGGCGCGCAAAACAGAAGCATTCGAGCTTCTTGAAATATGCGGCGGCGAGCTGCGGGCCGTAGCTTGGCACCGCCTGGCCGGTCAGCGGGCGGTCGGTCGTGTTCTCGACCTCGTAGAGCACCTGCGTCACCGCACCCGGATGCACGTCCACCGCCGCAGTCAACGGACGGAAGGTCCACGGCAGCTTGCGCACGTTGGCGTCGAATTCCATCCGCACGGTACGCGAGGTGTCGATCTGCGTATTGCTGACGCGGTCGGCGGTGCCGATGTCGCGCAGTCCGGTCGCCTTGCAGATCTGGTCGTAGAACGGGACCAGCGCAAAGCCGAAGCCGAACATCAGCACGACGACGACGCCGAGTTTCGCGAGCATCATGCGATTGGCGCGGCCGGTCTCGTCCGGCGGGCCGGCAGGCGAGGGCTTGCCGCTCATCGCCGCCCGCTCCGGCCAACGTTGCGGCCGATCGAGACACCGAGAAATCCGAGGATCGCCAGGCCAAGCACTCCGATCGCGATTTCAGGCGCATCCGAGTATTGGGCCGCGATGATGCCGCAGAAAAAAACCACGGCGATCGCCAGCAGGATCATCGCCGTGCGCACGTTGGCGGCGCGCCGCGGCGCCATCCTGATGTCGGAATGCATCGTCTCGCCTGCGTCGCGCGCTATTTGACCACCGGCGGCGTTTCGAACGTGTGATACGGGGCCGGGGATGGCAGCGTCCACTCGAGCGTGTCGGCGCCCTCCCATGGCCGCGCCGGTGCCGGAGGGCCGCTGCGGATCGTCTTGAGAACCGCGATCAGCAGCAACAGCTGCGAGAGCCCGAAGCCGAACGCGCCGATCGAAGCCACCACGTTCCAGTCGGTGAACTGGGTCGCATAATCCGGGACCCGCCGCGGCATGCCGGCGAGGCCGAGGAAATGCATCGGGAAGAACGTGACGTTGAAGAAGATGAACGACAGCCAGAAATGCCATTTGCCGAGCGTCTCGTCGTACATGCGTCCGGTCCATTTCGGCAGCCAGTAGTAGATGCCCGCGAAGAACGCGAACAGCGAACCGGCGACCAGCACGTAATGGAAGTGCGCGACGACGTAATAGGTGTCGTGCAGGCTGATGTCGACCGGAACGATCGCCAGCACCAGCCCCGTGAAGCCGCCCATCGTGAACAGGAAGATGAAGCCGATCGCGAACAGCATCGGCGTCTCGAAGGTCATCGATCCCTTCCACATCGTCGCCAGCCAGTTGAACACCTTGACCCCGGTCGGAACGGCGATCAGCATCGTTGCGTACATGAAAAAGAGCTGGCCGGCCGCCGGCATGCCGACGGTGAACATGTGGTGCGCCCAGACCAGAAAAGACAGGATCGCGATCGAAGCCGTTGCGTACACCATCGAGGCATAGCCGAACAGCGGCTTGCGCGCAAAGGCCGGGATGACGGTCGACACGATGCCGAACGCCGGCAGGATCATGATGTAGACCTCGGGATGCCCGAAGAACCAGAATACGTGCTGGAACAGCACCGGGTCGCCGCCGCCGGCCGCATTGAAAAAGCTGGTGCCGAAATGGCGGTCAGTTAGCAGCATCGTCACCGCGCCGGCCAGCACCGGCATCACCGCGATCAGCAGGTACGCGGTGATCAACCAGGTCCAGACGAAGAGCGGCATCTTCATCAGCGTCATGCCCGGCGCGCGCATGTTCAGGATCGTCGTGATGATGTTGATCGATCCCATGATCGACGACGCGCCCATGATGTGGATGGCGAAAATCGTCATGTCCATGCCCATGCCGGTCTGCACCGACAGCGGCGGGTACAGCGTCCATCCGGCGCTCGGCGCGCCTCCCGGCGACAGGAACGAGCCGAGCAGCAGCACGCCGGCAAAAGGCAGCAGCCAGAAGCTCCAGTTGTTCAGTCGTCCGAACGCCATGTCGGGCGCGCCAATCATCATCGGCACCTGCCAGTTCGCGAAACCGACAGCCGCCGGCATGATCGCGCCGAAAATCATGATCAGGCCATGCACGGTGTTGAGCTGGTTGAAGAACTCGGGCTCGACCAGCTGCAAACCTGGCTCGAACAACTCGGCCCGGATCGTCAGTGCCATAATGCCGCCGGCGATGAACATGATGAACGAGAACCACAGGTACAAGGTGCCGATGTCCTTGTGATTGGTGGTCATGATCCAGCGCATAATCCCGCCGGGATGATGCTCATGCGCGTGCTCGTGACCTGCGGCGTGATCGTGTGGAATGCTGCTCATCGCTTAGCTCCTGGATCGATCTCGGTCTGCTTCGCTGTAACGCTTGGCGGATCTCACTTGCCCGCCGCCTTCGCGCTCGCCACCTCGGACGGCTGGATCGCCTCGCCGGTGTGATTGCCCCAGCTGTTGCGCTCGTAGGTCACGACCGATGCGATGTCGATGTCGGAAAGCGTGCCCTTCCAGGCCACCATCGCCGTCGGCTTGCCGTCCCGGGTCACGCCGTTCAGCACCGTCGAGATGTGCGCGGCCTTGGGTCCGGTCGCGATCTTTGAACCGTCGAGCGGCGGAAAAGCGGGCGGCAGGCCCTTGCCGGTCGGTTGATGGCAGGCGCCGCAGTTGGCGGTGTAGACCTTTTCGCCGCGCGCCGTCAGATCCTTGATGTCCCACACCTTGTTGACGTCATCCGCGGCGGGGGCGAGCTTTTTCTTCTGCTCGCCGACCCAGGCAGCGTAGTCCTGTTCGGACTTCACTTCGACGACGATCGGCATGTAGCCGTGCTCCTTGCCGCAGATCTTCGCGCACTGGCCGCGATAGGTCCCCGTTTTGTCGAATTTCATCCAGTCATCGCGCACGAAGCCGGGGATCGCATCCTGCTGCACGCCGGCCGACGGCAGGTACCAGGCATGGATCACATCGCTCGACGTGACCAAGAGCCGTATCTTCTTGTTCACCGGGACGACTAGCGGGCGGTCGACTTCGAGCAGGTAATGCTCGTTCTTCTTTTCCCGGTTCTCGATCTGGGCGTAAGGCGTGGCGAGCTCGCTGAAATAGCCGAAGCCGTCGTTCAGGTAATCGTAGTTCCATTTCCATTGCGAGCCGGTGATTTTCACCGTGAGGTCGGCGGCGGATGCATCCTTCATCGACAGCACCGTCTTGGTCGCCGGCCACGCCATCAGCACCAGGATGATGAACGGTATGACGGTCCAGATGATTTCGACCGTCGTGTTCTCGTGGAACTGCTCGGCGACGTGCCCCTTGGACTTCCGGTGCGCGTAGATCGAATAGCCCATCACGCCGAAGACGACGATGAAGATGACGACGCAGATCCAGAAAATGATCGCGTGCAGCTCGAAGATTTCGTGCGCGATCGGCGTCGCCGGCGGCGGCAGGTTCCATTCGCGATCGGCCAGCGCCGTGCCGGGCGCCAACGCCGCAATCACTAGTGCCGGAAGCAACCGCCAGACCCGCCACGCCGCCTTGATGCGATCCATGCTTTCCCCGAAAACGTCAACCATCCCGGAAATCTTGTGCCGGCGGTCCGATCAGCCCTGCCAACGCGCGGCGCAGTTCGCGGCCCAATCTTATCCGCTCAACGGCCGGCAATGCGTCGCCGATAGTCGTCCGCTCTCCCGCATAGCGCAACGACAGCGCCGGCGGACGGCCAAAACCCCGCTCTTCCAGCTCGACGCGCAGCCACTGGCGGTTGAATACGCGCCGCGTCCGCACGCCACTTCGCTCGCTCTCGACGATCACCCGATCGCCGCGTACGGTAATACGATCCCACTCGGCCAACCGGCGTCCGAAGCGCTGGAACGCCCAGAACAACACGCCCATTTCCAGCGCCGAATACGGCAGCACCAGCCAGGCGCCGCGAGCCGCAAACATCAGCGCGAAGCCGAACGACAGCGCGCAAAGCGAAGTGAAAAGCCACCAGCGGCCCCTCGGCCCGATCGCGTCAGGCCGCCGCGAGGTCAGCGAAATCTCGGCCTCTGCGCCCGGCCTCTCGGCAACCGGCGGCGAAACGCCAGCGCTACGCATCGGCGAGCTCTGTGCTTAAAAAACCGAAGAATCTTAGCATGGAGCGAAGGCGCGCGGAAACCCGCGCGACATCGGGGCGCAAGGCGGCGCGTGAATTCACATCACGACAGCGCCGTTCCATCGCGGGGCGCCGGCAGGGTCCCATCGCAGCGTCGCGAGCCGAGGCGCCGCCAGCCGGCGCTCGATGGTGGCAATGTTCTCGTCGAAAGCAGGCAACGCGGGTTCGATCGCGTTGGCAACCCATCCGGCCAGAACCAGTCCACGCAGCCGGATCGCCAATGCGGAGAGCAGCGCGTGATTCAGGCAACCCAAACGCACGCCGACGACGAGCAGCACCGGCAAGCCGATCGTCGCCGCGATGTCGAGCATGTCGTGCTCTTCGTCCAGCGGCGAAAACGCGCCGCCCGCTCCTTCGACGACGATTCGATCGGCGCACAGCGCGAGCTCGCCGTACGCCGCCGCGATCCGGCCAAGGTCGATTTTCACGCCCGCTCGGGCGGCGGCCAGGTGCGGCGCGATCGCTGGCGCGAAACAGTACGGATTACGCGCCGTCGACGGCACCGCGACGTTGCCCGCTGCCTCGAGCGCCGCGACGTCCTCGTATCGTCCGGAATTCGCGTCGATGCCGCTGGCGACCGGCTTCATCCCGACCGCGCGCAAATCCTGACCCGCATACGCGCGCAACAGGGCGCACGAGGCTATCGTCTTGCCGACGCCGGTGTCGGTGCCGGTGACGAAAATGCCGCTGCTCATCGTATCGCTATGGGCATGGCCGATCGTCGCTGCGCCTCATCGGCGCTCGCCCCTGCCACGATCGAAACGCACGATCGCGCGCCCGTCGTCGGCGACGCGCGGCTCGGGTTTCCACGCATGGCCGTAGATGACCTCGAAGCTGGCAGGCAGTCTCCCGTCATGGCGGAAACCTTCGAGCGCGGCAAGCATCCGTTGCCACCGCCGCCGCCCGGTCAGGCCGCGCCTCCGGTCCGCGCGTGCGTTTTGCGCACCGATCGCCTTGAGATCGCGCATCAGCGCGCCGGCATCGACGTAGGTCATCGTGATCATTTCCATGTCCATCACCGGATCGGCGAAACCCGCGTGCACCAGCATGTCGCCGACGTCGTGCATGTCCAGGAAACGGTTGACATGCGCAGCGTCATCGGCCGCGGCGAACGCGCGCCGCAGCTCACTCAAGGTATCCGGCCCAAAGGTCGTGAATGTGAGCAAGCCGCCGATGTTCAGGACACGATGGATTTCGGAAAACGCGAGCGGCAGCTCGTCGACCCACTGCAATGCCAGGTTGCTCCAGACCAGGTCGACGCTGCGCGCCCGGACCGGCAGTCGGCAGACATCGCCGCACACCAGCGACACAACTCCCGGGCCGGGCGCGGCGAATGCCCCGAGCAATCGCCGGACGAGCGAGGGCGAAGCGGCCGCCGCCGCGAGATCACGCCGCCGTGCTGCATGCACCATCGCGTAGGCCAGGTCGAGCCCGAGCAGCCGCGCCCGCGGGTAACGCGCCAGCAATTCGCCCAGCGCTTCGCCGGTGCCGCAGCCCGCATCGAGGATCATCTTCGGATCGAGCCGTACGATGCCCAGACGCTCGGCCATGCGTTGCGCGACTTCCCGCTGCAGCACCGCGGCGCTGTCGTAACTTCCGGCGGCGCGCTCGAATGCGCGCCGCATGCTTGCGCGATCCAGCCCGGCAGCGTCGCGATTGCGATCAACGGACATCGCAAAGGTTCTCGGGCGTCGGGCCGTTGCCCGTTGATTCGACGAGCAGGCTCACGACGTCGCGCAGCGTTGCGTCGCATCGGCGCCGATTGCAGCCAGGGCCGCGACCAGCCGATCGACGTCGGCAAACGAATGCGAGGCCGACAGCGTGATGCGCAGGCGTGCCGAACCCTGGCGCACCGTCGGCGGACGAATCGCCGGCACCCAGATTCCGCGCTCCCACAGCGCATCGCTGATCGCGACTGCCTGGCCTGCATCGCCGATGATCAAGGGCTGAATCGGCGTTGCGGACGGCAGCAGCGGCCAGCGCAGGCTCGACGCCCGATCGCGCCAGTGCGAAAGCAGGGCGAACAGGCGATCGCGCCGCGCGGTGTCGCTGCGCAGCAACGCGACGCTCGCTTCCAGCGCGCTCGCGAGCAGCGGGGGTGACGCGGTCGTGTAGATGTAACTCCGCGCCGTCTGGAGCAGGGTTTCGATCACCGCGGCGTGCGCGGCGACGAAAGCGCCGCCCACACCGGCAGCCTTGCCCAGCGTCCCCATGTAGACAATGCGCTCCGACGCCAGCCCGAAATGCGCCAGTGTTCCACGCCCTCCGCCGAGGACCCCGAAACCGTGCGCGTCATCGACCAGAAGCCAGGCATCGTGCGCTTCGGCAAGGTCGAGCAGCTGCGGCAGCGGGGCCAGGTCGCCGTCCATGCTGAACACCGCATCGGTGCAGATGAGCTTCCGGCGCGCTCCGCTTGAGGTCAATCGCGCCGCGAGTTCCCGGACATTCGCGTGCGCGTAACGGACGAATTCGGCGCGCGACAAGAGCGCCGCGTCGTTGAGGCAGGCGTGGTTGAGCCGGTCGCCGAACACCGCGTCCTCGCGGCCGACCAGCGCGGTAACGGCGCCCAGATTGGCCATGTAGCCGGTCGAGAACAACAGAGCACGCGCGTTCGCGCACGGCGCGACCCACGCGGCCAGCTCGCGCTCGAGGACATCGTGCGGCTGGAAATGCCCGGAAATCAGATGCGAAGCGCCGGCGCCGACGCCGTAGCGCGCGGCGCCATGCTGCGCGGCCGCGACGACGCGGGGGTCGGCGGCGAGTCCCAGGTAGTCGTTGCTCCCGAAATGGACGATGTCACGCCCATCGACGGAAAGCCGCGCACCTTGCGGCGAATCGACGATGCGGCGCCGGCGCGACAGTCCCAGCGCGGCGCGCTGCGCGAGCGCGGCATCGAGCTCCGCGATCAGGCGCGTCATCGCTCGCGATCGCCCGGATCGGGTTCCGGCCTAATTCGTGTCGCCGCCGGCGTGCAGCCCGAGGCGCTCGAACAGATGCTGGTCGGCGGCAACGTCGGGATTGCCAGTGGTCAGCAGCTTTTCCCCATAGAAGATCGAATTCGCACCGGCGTGGAAGCACAAGGCCTGGATGCCGTCCCCCATTTGCTGCCGCCCCGCCGACAACCGGACCATCGCGCGCGGCATCGTAATGCGCGCGGCCGCGATCGTGCGCACGAATTCGAACGGATCGATGGCGTCGCCGCCATACAGCGGCGTGCCCTCGACCTGGACCAGGTTGTTGATCGGCACCGATTCCGGGTAGGGATCGAGATTGGCCAGCTGCGCGATCAGTCCCGCACGCTGGGCGCGCGATTCGCCCATCCCGACGATTCCGCCGCAGCAGACGCGCACACCAGCGGCGCGCACCCGCTCGAGCGTATCCAGGCGGTCGTGATACTCGCGCGTGGTGATGATCTCGCCATAGAAGTCGGGCGCCGTATCGAGATTGTGATTGTAGTAGTCGAGTCCGGCGTCCTTCAGCCGCTGGGCCTGGCCGTCCTTGAGCATGCCGAGGGTCGCGCAGGTCTCGAGCCCAAGCGCCTTGACCTCTCGAACCATCGCCAGCACAGGTTCCAGGTCGCGGTCTTTCGGGCCGCGCCATGCCGCTCCCATGCAAAACCGCGATGCACCCGCGGCCTTGGCCGCGGTTGCCGCGGCTGTGACCTCCGCCAGCGACAGCATCGCCTGGTTGTCGACGCCGGTGTGGTAGCGCGCAGCCTGCGGACAATAGCCGCAATCCTCCGGGCAACCGCCGGTCTTGATCGACAGCAACGTGGAAAGCTGCACGGCGTTCGGATCGTGGTGCGCACGATGCGTTTGCTGCGCGCGATGCAGCAGATCGTTGAACGGCAGCGCCAGAAGCGTCGCGACGGCATCGATCGTCCATCGCGGACCGGCATCGACATGGCTCGCGCGATGAACGATCGTGGCTGGCTGCATGCTCGGACGCCGGCTGGTTACAATGGGATCCCAGTGTCGGCGAGGGTCAGCTCCTTGTCAAATTTTCTCGGCGATTCATTTGACCGCGCCTTCAGCCGCGTGCGACGCAGCGCGATCGACGCGGCCAAGCGCGCGTTGCCGCAACGCTGCGAGCTTTGCGCGGCGCCATCGGGCAGCAATCTGGTGTGCGAGGCATGCACGCGCGATCTGCCGCGAGTCGGACCCGCTTGTCCGGTGTGCGCGTTACCGTCCGCCAACGCCGCGGTGTGCGGGGGCTGCCTGTCGCATCCGCCGGCGTTCGACGCAACGGTCGCGGCCTTCGCTTATGCCTTTCCGGTCGACCGGCTGATCCATGCGTTCAAGTACCAGGGTCGCCTGGCGCTCGCCGAGTGGTCTGCCGGTGCGCTTCTTGCCGAGAGAGCGCGCCTCGGGCGCCCGGACCCCGACCGGTTGATTGCCTTGCCGCTGTCGGTCGAGCGACAGCGCGAGCGAGGCTACAACCAGGCGGCGGAAATCGCCCGCGTCATCGCGCGCGGGAGCGGCGTTGGACAGCTGTCGGCAGGCGTACGACGCATCGGTGCCGCGCCGCCCCAGGCGATGCTGCCGTGGACGGCGCGCGCAAGCAATGTGCGAGGAGCGTTTGCCTGCGACCTCGAGTTGGCCGGGCTGCGCATCGCCGTCATCGACGATGTGATGACAACCGGCGCTTCGCTTTCCGAGCTCGCGCGCACGCTTCGCGCCGCAGGTGCGGAAAGCGTGGAGAACTGGGTCGTCGCGCGGACGCTGCCGCCGGCGCACTGAAGCTCGCGAACGTGGCGGCACCATGATCGCGATCGTGCTTGTCCATCCGGAAATTCCGCCGAATACCGGTAACGTGATTCGACTCGCCGCGAACACCGGGGCCGAATTGCATCTGGTCGAACCGCTCGGCTTCCGGCTCGAGGACCGGGAATTGAAGCGCGCCGGGCTCGACTACCACGAGTACACCCGCGTCATCGTGCATCGCGACTGGGCAGCCTGCCGCGACGCTCTCGGCAACCGCCGCCGCTACGCGCTGACCACGCGCGCAACGACGTCGCTGTTCAACCGCAGCCTGTCGACCGACGACGCATTCGTGTTCGGCTGCGAGACCGGCGGCCTGCCTGACAGCGTCCTCGATGAGTTCGCGGCCGATGCGCGGCTGCGGATTCCGATGCGCCCCGCGGTGCGCAGCCTCAATCTCTCCAACGCCGTGGCCATCACTGTTTACGAGGCTTGGCGGCAGTCCGGATTTACCGGCGCCGGCGACGGGAATCGCTACGACCGATAGGGTATTGTCGGGAGGCGATGCCTCACTGAAATTCCGGCCCTGGTTCGCGCGCGAGCAGCGCTTCGACCGCGCGCCGCGGCGGCAGCTCCTCGTAGAGTACGCGGTAGACGGCGTCGCAGATCGGCATGTCGACGCCGAGAGCGCCGGCCAGCGTGTGCGCGGCCTGCGCGGCGAACACGCCCTCGGCGACGTGGCCGAGCCTGGACAGAATCGCGGCGAGCGCTTCGCCACGCCCCAATCCGAGTCCGACGCGCCGGTTGCGCGACAGATCGCCGGTGCAGGTCAGCACCAGGTCGCCCAAGCCGGCCAGACCCGTCAGCGTCTCGCGCCTGCCGCCCAGCGCCACCGCGAGCCGGCCCGTCTCCGCCAGCCCCCGCGTGATCAACGCCGCGCGCGCGTTATCGCCGAAGCCCAGCCCGTCGCTTGCGCCGGCGGCGATCGCCAGCACGTTTTTCACCGCGCCGCCGACTTCGGTCCCGGTCAGGTCGTCGCTGACATACGCCCGCAGCGAGCCGCCGCGCAGCCGCTGGGCGATCGATCGCGCGAGCTCCGGGGCGGTGGCCGCGACGCTGACGGCCGTAGGCAGACCCCGCGCGACTTCTTCGGCAAAGCTCGGACCGGAGATCACGGCGACCGGCGCTGGCCACAGCGGCGCGATGATGCGATGCGGCAGCGCGATGCCGGGGGGGTCGGTCGCTGCGACGAAGCCTTTGCACAGCCACACCAGGGGCGCCCGCGTATGCGCGCTCAAGACCTGGACGATCCCGGTCAGCGCGCCGACCGGCGTCGCCACGACCACCAGCGATGCGCCCTCCGTTGCATCGGAGAGCTCTGAGACGATATCGATTTGCGGCGGCAGGGCGATGCCCGGCAGATAACGCGAATTTTCGCGCGACGAGGCCATCGAGCGCGCGGCAGCGGGATCGCGCGCCCAGAGACGCAGCCCGGGTGCCTCGGGGACGCCTGCCAGGTGCACAGCCAGTGCCGTCCCCCAGGCGCCGGCGCCGACGATCGCGACAGTGTCGATCATCCGGCGGTCGGGAAGGCGCCGCTAAAGGCCCCAGACCTGCGCGATGCGAACGTAGCCTTGTTGTCCATCGCGATGGCGGACCTTCGCCCATCCCGGCGTGTTGCTGACATAAGCGGGGTCGACGAGCTCGAGCACGACATTCTGCTCGGCCTTGAACACCAGGGGCGCGTTGGCCTCCGGAGCAGTGACGACGTCGGCCACAGGCACGCGCACGATCAACGTGCGCCGTTCCGAAGCCTCCTTGCGCTCGATCCAGGCGACCGTGCCGCTCGCGTCCCGGATCTTGAGCCAGCCTTCGACGCCGACGATGACTTCAAACGGAGTCTCTCGGCCGATGACGAACAGCGGCCGTGCCTTGATCGACGGCGCGTCGTAGAGCACCGCCGCCTCGCTCGCCGACTGAAACTCCGCCGCCGCCACGCCGCCGCTGAACGCGATCGCCGCGGCCAGCAGCAAGCTAGCGCGTCCCATCAGGAACGCTAGGTTGTCGCCGGCACCGCAGGCGCCTGCTGCTGCATGTTGGCGATCTGCTGCTGGTACAGCGACTCGAAATTGATCGGGTCCAGATGCACCGGGGGAAAGCCGGCGCGCGAAACCGCGTCGGCGATTGTTTCGCGGATATACGGAAACAGCACGGTCGGGCAATGGATGCCCATCAGCGGCTGGATGTCGGCGAGCGGCACACCGACGATGCGGAAAATGCCGGCTTGCGCAGCCTCGACCAGAAACAGCGTCTTGTCCGAGGTTTTCGCGGTGACCGTGATCGTCAGCACGCACTCGTAGACGTTTTCCTCGATCTGCTCGCCGCGCGTGCGCAGCCCGACTTCGACCTGCGGCGCATCGGTCGTGGTGAACGACTGCGGCGCGCCGGGATTCTCGAGCGAGAGATCCTTGACGTAGATCTTTTCGATCGACAGCGACGGCGTCGGTTGAGCTTGGGTGTCGGCCATGCGAATTCCCGGGCGGTAAACCGTTGATTATAACGCAGCGCCGGTCGCCGCGCCCGCATGCGGCGAGCCGCCGAGCAGCGGCAGGAGCTCGCCGGCGCGGTCGAGCACGACCAGATCATCGTAGCCGCCGACGTGACGTTCGCCGATGTAGATCTGCGGCACCGTGCGACGACCGGTTTGTTCGACCATTTCGCCCCGCTGCGCCGGATCGAGGTCGATGCGAATCTTTTCTACGTCTGAGACGCCGCGAGCGCGAAGCAGACGCTCGGCGAGAATGCAAAAAGGACAGCTGGCCGTCGAGTACATCCGTACCGCCGCCATCAGGAGCCCTTCTCCAGCGGCAGCCCCGCGTCCGCCCACGCCCGGAGGCCGCCCCGCAACGCGTAGATTTCCTTGAAGCCGAGCTTGGCCAGCGTACCCGCCGCGCTACGGCTGCGATTGCCCCGGCCGCAGTACGCGATCAGCGGCCGGGCGGTGAACTTGCCGAGTTCCTGGCCTCGGCTGGAAAGCTGCGACAGCGGAATGTGCATCGCGTTGGGAACGCGGCCGCCTTCGTATTCCTTGGCCTCGCGCAAGTCGAGCATCAGCGCGTCCTTGCGATTGATCAGCTGCGTCGCCTGCAAGGCCCCGATTTCGCGCATCGCGGACAGCGGGCTGTTGAGCAAGGGCCAGATCAGCATCGCGCCGGAAATGGCCATGACCAGAACCAGCGGCCAGTTGTTCTGCAGGAATTGTAGTGTTGGCACCACGATGGCGGCGGCGCGGCACGCAGCCGAACGAAAGGATGAAGGTAAAATGATAACTTAAACCCTCTGACCCCGAGCGCGACCGCGAATTCCCGATGACCACGCACCCCGCGGCCGCGGTCGTTCCCGTCGTGCTGCTGATCCTAGATGGCGTCGGTTGCCGCGACAATGCGCCCGACAACGCCGTCAGCCGCGCCGACAAGCCCAACTGGAACCGCCTCTGGCGCGAGCATGCGCATACGACGATCGACGCCTCCGAGCTCGCCGTCGGCCTTCCGCGCGGACAGATGGGCAACTCCGAAGTCGGCCATTTGAACATCGGCGCCGGCCGCGTCATCTATCAGGAATTCACCCGCATCGATCACGCGATCGAGACCGGCGAATTCGCCCGCAATCCCGCGCTGGCCGACGCAGTGTCGACGGCGCGGCAAAACCGCGCCACGCTGCACGTTCTGGGACTGGTTTCACCCGGCGGCGTGCACAGCCACGAGAATCAGATCGCGGCGATGGTCGCGATGGCCGCCGATGGCGGCGCACCGCGCGTGGCCGTGCACGCCTTCCTCGACGGGCGCGATACGCCGCCGCGCAGCGCAGGCGCTTCGCTTCAGTACCTGTCCCAAGCATGCGCCGCCCACCACGATTGCCGGATCGCGGACATCGTCGGCCGCTACTACGCGATGGACCGCGATCAGCGCTGGGAGCGCATCGAAGCCGCCTACAGGCTGATCGTCGACGCGGACGCGCCGTATTCGGCGCCCGACGCTGCATCGGCGCTGGCGGCGGCCTACACACGCGGCGAGAACGATGAGTTCGTCAAGCCGACGAGGATCGGCGAAGGCGCACGCATCGAGGACGGGGACGTCGTTGTCTTCATGAATTTCCGGGCCGACCGTGCCCGGCAGATGACGCGTGCGCTGACCGACGCCTCGTTTGCCGGTTTTGCGCGCAATCGCGTACCCAAGCTCGGCGCCTTCGTCACCCTGACCAGTTACGGCGCTGAATTTGCGCGCTTGCCGGTCGCCTTTGCGCCGCAGACGATCAGCCACAGCTTCGGTGCGCTCGTCGCCGAGCGGGGATTGCGTCAGCTGCGTATCGCCGAGACCGAGAAATACGCTCACGTCACCTACTTTTTCAACGGCGGGGTCGAGGCGCCGTACCCCGGCGAGGACCGCATCATGGTGCCGTCGCCAAAGGTCGCGACCTACGACCTCAGGCCCGAGATGAGCGCCTTCGAAGTCACCGATCAGCTGGTCGCCGCGATCGAATCGCGTCAGTACGACGCGATCGTCTGCAACTACGCCAACGGCGACATGGTCGGCCATACCGGCAACCTCGAGGCGGCGACGCGGGCGATCGAGGTGCTCGACGTCTGCATCGGCCGCGTCATCGCGGCCCAGCTCGCGCGCGGCGGCGAGGCATTGATCACGGCCGACCACGGCAACGCCGAAAAGATGCACGATGACGCCACCGGGCAGGCACATACCGCGCACACTCTGAATCTCGTCCCCTGCCTGTATGTCGGCCGCCCGGCTATCCCGCGCGGTCAGGGCGCGCTGCGGGACATCGCGCCGACGCTGCTCGCGATCATGGGCCTGCCGCAGCCCCCGGAGATGACCGGGCGCGCGTTGTTCGATATCGGAAACTAGGACGGCGCGCCCCGCCGGGGATCGGCACCGGCCACCGCCGCGATGGACTTTTCGTTTGCCGACAGGGCCGACGCCGACCCGCGCATTGTCCACTACCACGCGTTTCGCGACGCGAGGGGAACTTGCCGGGCCATTGGCAGTCCACGCACGGGCAGCGATTCGCGCCGGACCGCTTGTCCGCCAGCCGAGGGTCAGGCCGGCGCGAGCAGTGGCGGCCGGCAAACCGGCGTATACTTTGTGGCAAGAATCCAGGGAGAAGCGGTCGATCCGGCTTGGTGGATCGTGCGTGAATCCGGCAATGATTGCGCAGCAGCCCGGCGGTGGGATGGCCGTGCCCGGGGCAGCGAGCGCAGCGACTTTCGATAATCGGGCCGCCGAACACGGCATACCGAACGGTTGCGCGCCAAGCGCGTGATCGCGACACGACGAGGCAGACATGAATGGCTGGAAAAAGGCGGGACTGATCGGTATCGGCGCGGTGCTGGGGCTGTTGCTCAGCCTCAACTTCTCGGCGCTGGCCGAGCGCGAGGCAAAGCTGCCCATCCCGTACGAGGATCTGCAGCTGTTCTCGGCCGTTTTCGGCCGCATCAAGAGCGACTACGTCGAAGTCGTGCCGGACGACAAGCTGATCCGCGAAGCGATCAACGGCATGGTGCACGGGCTCGACCCGCACTCCGATTTCCTCGATGCCGACGCTTTCAAGGAACTGCAGATCAACACCCAGGGCAAGTTCGGCGGCTTAGGCATCGAAGTCGGCGCCGAAGACGGGCTGATCAAGGTGATCTCGCCGATCGAGGACACGCCGGCTTTCCGCGCCGGGATCAAGTCCGGAGACCTGATCGTCAAGATCGACGACCTTTCCACGCGCGGGCTGGCGCTGTCGAAGGCGGTCGAAAAAATGCGCGGCAAGCCCGGCACGCAAATCGTGCTTACCGTCGCGCGCAAGGACGCCGAGGCGCCGCTGACGTTCACGTTGACCCGCGAGATCATCAACTTCCGCAGCGTGCGCGCCAAGTTGATCGAGCCCGGCTATGGATACTTGCGCGTCGTGCAGTTCCAGGAGCACACCGGCGAGGACGTCGCCAAGGCGATCCGCGACTTGTACAAGCAGGGTGAGCTCACCGGGCTGGTGCTGGATCTGCGCAGCGATCCGGGCGGTTTGCTCAACGTCTCGGTCGGCGTCGCGTCGGCGTTCCTGCCATCGGACTCGCTGGTCGTCTACACCGATGGCCGCACTCCGGATGCGCGCATGCGCTTGTCGTCGAACAAGGGCGACTACCTGCGGGGCCGCAGCGACGACTATCTGAAGGACCTGCCCGCGGCGGTCAAGCGCGTTCCGATGGTCGTGCTGGTCGACGGTGGCACAGCATCGGCGTCGGAAATCGTCGCCGGCGCGTTGCAGGATCACAAGCGCGCCGTGGTGATGGGCACACAGACGTTCGGCAAGGGATCGGTGCAGACGATACTGCCGCTGGGGCCGAACGCCGGTCTCAAGCTCACGACGGCGCGCTATTACACGCCGAGCGGACGTTCGATCCAGGCCAAGGGCATCGAGCCGGATATCGCCGTCGACGACGGGCGCGACTACCGTCTGCGCGAAGCCAACCTGGACCATCACCTGATCGACGGCAAGACGCCGATCGCCAGTGCGGACGGCGCCGCGACGCTTTCGATCAAGACGCCTGCCGAAAAGACGCAGGAAAACCAGAAAAAGCCCGGAGAGGCGGCGCAGCCGCGGCTGGAATTCGGCTCTGCCGAGGACTTCCAGCTCAAGCAGGCGCTGAACCGTCTGAAGGGTTTGCCGGTCGTCACATCGACCAAGGCGGTCGCCGCGGTAACGCCACAGTAAGCGCAGGGTGTTCGGCAGCGCAAGACGCCCGGCTCGCCCGGGCGTTTTTGCTGGCGAACCGAGGCGCAACGGAAATACAGAATGGACGACGCACAGCTGCTGCGCTACAGCCGGCACGTGCTGCTGCCCGAGCTGGGTGTCGACGCGCAGCTTCGCTTTGCGGCCGCGCACGCGCTGATCGTCGGCGTCGGCGGCCTCGGCAACCCGGCTGCCCAGTTTCTCGCCGCGGCGGGCGTGGGAACGCTCACCCTGGTCGACGCCGATGACGTCGATCTCACCAATCTGCAGCGGCAGATACTGTTCGGCACCCGCGACGTCGGCAGGCCGAAGGTCGACGCCGCCGGTGAGCGCATCGCCGCGGTCAATCCGGAGGTCCGCATCGAGCGCATCGCCCGGCGCGTCGGCGACGCGGAGCTGGCGCCGCTGGCGGCGGAGGCGGACGTCGTTCTCGACTGCTCGGACAACTTCGCGACACGACACGCGATCAACCGTGCCTGCGTGGCCGCGAAAAAGCCGCTGGTGTCTGGCGCCGCGATCCGGTTCGACGGTCAGATCGCGGTGTTCGACGCGCGCGACGGCGCTCATCCCTGCTATCACTGCTTGTTCGGCGAGGGTGGCGACTTCGAGGAGACTCGCTGCGCGGTCATGGGTGTGTTCGCGCCGCTGGTCGGCATCGTCGGCGCGACGCAGGCCGCCGAAGCGCTGAAGCTCATCGCATCGGCGGGACGATCGCTGGCGGGCAGGCTGTTGCTGTTGGATGCGCTGGCGATGGAGTGGCGCGAGGTGCGCGTGCTCAAGGACCCGGCGTGCCCGGTCTGCGGAACCGGCGCGCGATGACTGCAAGCTTGCCGGCGGTACGGGGCCGCCGCGGCGCATGGCTGCGGCTGGCGGCTGTCGGCTTCGCCTGCTGGCTGAGCGCGGCGGCGGCCGCCGAACCGGCGCTGGCGGACGCGGAATGGCAGGCGATCCAGCGGGTCATCGCGGCACAGCGCGCGGCCATCCTCGCCGGCGACGCCGACCGTGCATTCGCCTACGCTTCGCCGGGCATCCAGCAGCAATTCGGCGATGCCGCGACGTTCCTGGCGATGGTCGATGCGGCGTACGGCGAGCTCGAGTCGGCCCGTTATGTCGAGTTTCTCGAAGGCGCGGTGATCGGCGGCCTCGTCGTGCAGCCGCTGCGCCTGATCGACGCCGACAACACCGTGCGTGTCGCCTTGTACACGATGGAGAGGCAGCCGGATGGAACGTGGCGGATTTCGAGTTGCCGCATCGCGCCTTCGACGGTGCGCGCGGCGTAGCAACCCCGCAGCGGTTACGCGAACAGATACTTGCGCTGAGCGTCCCAGCTGTCCTGTGGCAAGCGCTTGAAACCGGATTTGGCGAACAGCGTCCAGCGTCCGACGACAAACGCGAGAAGAACGTTCGCGTCGGCGACCGGATCACCCGGCCACGCGCCTCCCGCCTGCGCGATCTTCAGCGACTGCCGCAGCGAAGCCTCGATGCGATCGTAGAGCTGGTTCATCCGCGCCTGCAGGCGCTCGTCCTCGTTGACCAGCGCGTCGCCGATCAGCACCCGCGTCATTCCCGGATTCTTTTCGGCAAAGCCCAGCAGTACGGCGACCATCTGGGTCGCCTGCGCGACACCGTCGGTCGATTCGCTCGAAATGCGATTGACCAGCGAGAACAGCGTCGACTCGATGAATTCGATCAGGCCTTCGAACATCTGGGCCTTGCTGGCGAAATGGCGGTAGAGCGCCGCCTCGGACACATCGAGCCGGCTCGCCAGCGCCGCTGTAGTCACCTTCTCGCCGCGCGGCGTCTCCAGCATGGCGGCCAGCGTCTGCAGGATCTGCAGGCGCCGTTCTCCCGGTTTGCTCGCCATCAGCTGCTCCCTCGTCAAATCGGCGCATGGTCATGCGGCCGATGCTGCCGAACCGCGACGACGACGCTCGCCGCGGCCTTTGCCTTTTCTGGCGTGGATTGACTGGGCCTGTCCCGGCCCTAATCCGCACTTATCATCGTTCCAACGCCCTCGTTGGTCAGCACTTCCAGCAACAGCGCGTGCTCGACGCGTCCGTCGATGATGTGCGAGCTCCTGACGCCGTTTTTCACCGCTTCCAGCGCCGAGCCGATCTTCGGCAGCATGCCGCCGTGAATCGTGCCGTCGGCGAACAGCGCCTCGATGCCGCTGGCGGAGAGACCGGTCAGGAGCTTGCCGTTCTTGTCGAGCACGCCGGCAGTATTGGTCATCAGCACCAGCTTCTCGGCTTTGAGCGTTTCGGCGAGCTTGCCCGCAACCAGGTCGGCGTTGATGTTGTACGCCTCGCCTTCGTGACCGACGCCGATCGGCGCGATCACCGGGATGAAGTCGCGCGAATCGAGCAGATTGATCAGTTCCGGGTCGATCTTTTCGATTTCTCCGACCAGCCCGATATCGACCGGCTCGCCATGGGCGGTCTCGCTCTTGAGCAACAGTTTGCGGGCGTGGATGAATGCGCCGTCCTGGCCCGTCAGCCCGACCGCGCGGCCGCCATGCTGATTGATCAACCCCACGATCTCCTGGTTGAGCTCTCCCAGGACCATCTCGACCACGTTCATAACCTTGTCATCGGTTACGCGCATTCCCTGACGAAACTCGCTCGCGATGCCCATCGTCTTCAACAGGTCGCCGATCTGCGGGCCTCCACCGTGAACGATGACCGGATTCATCCCGACCAACTTCAGCATCACCACGTCGCGGGCGAATCCGGCCTTGAGCTGGGCTTCCGTCATCGCGTTGCCGCCGTATTTGATGACGATCGCCTTGTCGTGAAAGCGCTGGATGTAAGGCAGCGCCTCGGCCAGGATTTGGGCTTTGAGGGCGGACGAGCCGACGTCGATCGATACGGATTTCATCGCTTGCTTCGTGTTGCGGCGATTGTACTTGAAGGCACGCGAATAGAATACGCGCGCCGCTGTGGCAACGAGTAAGCCCTAACTGGCGGTGCGCGGCCGCGTTTGTATCGAACAAGGCATTTTGCTATCTTGCCGCAATGCCGAGCCCGCTGCCGGACCCTGTCGACCTCGGTCTCGTGCACCGGGTGCTGGTCACCAAGCTCCGCCATCACGGCGACGTGCTCCTCGCCTCGCCGGTTTTCACCGTCCTCGGGCACGCGGCTCCGGCAGCGGAAATCGACGCGCTGGTATACGAAGAAACCGCGCCGATGCTCGCTGGCCATCCGGCGATCGCGCGCGTTCATACGATCGACCGCGGCTGGAAGCGCCAGGGCCTTTTCCGCCAGGCGCGCGCCGAACGCGCGCTGCTGTCGGTACTCTTTCAGCGTCGCTACGATCTGATCGTTCATCTGACCGAACACCCGCGCGGCGCGTGGCTCTCGCGCCTGCTGCGGCCGCGCTACAGCGTCGCGCGTCACCTCGATCGCGCGCACTGGCTGTGGCGCACCAGCTTTACCCATTACTACCGCCTGCCGCGCCGCACGCCGCGCCACACTGTCGAATGCAACCTCGACAGCCTGCGACGCATCGGCGTGCAGCCGGCGCCGGCGGACAAGGCGCTGGTCCTCGCTCCCGACAGTACCGCCGCCGCGCGGGTGCGCGGCCTGCTCGCGCAGCGCGGCATCGAGCCCAGGCGTTTCATCCAGCTCCACCCCGGCTCGCGCTGGCTGTTCAAATGCTGGCCCGCCGAGCGTTACGCGGCTCTGATCGAACAGCTCGCCGCCGCCGGCTGGCCGGTCGTGCTGACCGCGGCACCGGACACGCGCGAGCGCGCGCTGGTCGATGCGATCCTCGGCGCGACCGGCGAGCCGGCGCGAAGCCGCGTTGCCGATCTCGGCGGAACGTTGAGCCTGACCGAGCTCGCCGCGTTGACGCGCGAAGCGCGCGCCTTCGTCGGCGTCGACTCGGCGCCGATGCATATCGCCGCCGCGGTGCAGACGCCAGTGGTGGCCCTGTTCGGGCCGAGCGGCGACGTCGAATGGGCGCCATGGCAGGTGCCGCACCGCGTCGTCGCGTCGAGCGAGCACCCGTGCCGGCCGTGCGGGAATGACGGCTGCGGCGGCGGCAAGGTTTCCGAATGCCTGACGACGCTTCCGGTGTCGCGCGTGCGCGCAGCGCTCGACGCGCTCCTTGCCGAAACCGGAGGCTGAAGGGTGCTGCGGCTCGCCATCATCCGCCAGCGCTACACCCCTTACGGCGGCGCCGAGCGATTCGTCGAGGCCGCGCTGGAGGCGCTGCTCGAGCGCGGCGTCGCGATCTCGCTCTACACGCGCGAGTGGCCGCAGACGCGGCTGCAGCTGATCGAGCCGGTGCTCTGCGACCCGTTCCACATCGGACGACTGTGGCGTGACTGGAGCTTTGCCCGCGCCGTGTGCCGCGCGGTGACCAAGAAGGCGCCCGAGCTGGTGCAATCGCATGAAAGACTGCTCTGCTGCGATGTCTACCGCGCCGGCGATGGCGTCCATCGCTCGTGGCTCGACGAGCGGCTGCGCGACGCGTCGGCGCTGCGCCGTTGGCTGACCGAATGGAGTCCGTATCACCGGTACGTACTGGCCATCGAGCGACGCCTGTTCGCGAGTACGCTGTTGAAGGCGGTCATTTGCAATTCGCGCATGGTCCGGCAGGATATCCAGGATCGTTTCGGCCTGCCCGACGAGCGGCTGCCGGTCGTCTACAACGCCGTCGACAGCGAAGCCTTCTCACCGAAGCTTCGCGTACATCGCGAGACGATGCGACAGAAGCTCGGCGTGCCGCCGGGTGCGACCTTGTTCCTGCTGCTGGGATCCGGCTACGCGCGAAAAGGCGTCGCCGCCGCGCTCACCGCCCTGTCCCGCCTGCCGGACAACACGCACCTGCTGGTCGTCGGCCGCGACAAGGCGCTCGGACATTACAAGAGGCTGGCGCGGCAGTTGGGCATCGCTTCGCGGATCGCGCTGGTCGGCGCGCAGGACGACCCGAAACCGTTCTACGGCGCCGCCGACGTCTTCGTGCTGCCAACACTCTACGATCCCTGCCCGAACGCCGCGCTCGAGGCGATGGCCTGCGGACTTCCGATCGTAACCAGCACCAAATGCGGGGCCGCCGAGCTCGTCACCGAACACGACGCCGGATTTGTTTGCGACGCCCGCGACCTGGACGCGCTGACCGAGCACATGCGTACGCTGACCGATGCCGAGGCCCGCGCCGGTCGCGGCGAGCGCGCGCGCAAAGCGGTCCTGCCGCTCACGCCCGACGCGATGACTTTGCAACTGGTGCTGCTCTATCGCGACCTCTTGGCCGCGGCGCACGCGGCGAGGACCGAGCCGGCGAAGACCGCTGCGCTATAATCGCCGCCCGTTCATACGCCCGCCGGCAGCCTGAGGAAAACTAGGCGCCGGCCCCATCGGTCCCGCCGTGTCGCCCAGCCTGGTTCTCTACCGGCGTCTGCTGACCTACGTCCGTCCCTACTGGTGGGCGTTCGCGCTGGCCTTGGTCGGGATGGTCATCGTCGCCGCGGGCGACACGCTGATGGCCTACATGGTGATGCCGATCGTCCAGAAGCTGCAGAATCCCGATCCGGCGATGACGGTGCAGCTTCCGCTCGCGGTGGTAGCGGTATTTCTGCTTCGCGGGCTGGGCTCGTTCATGTCCGAGTACGGCATGGCCTGGACGGGCCATCGCGTCGTCTACGACTTGCGACGCGAGATGATCGATCGCCTGCTGTCGCTGCCGACGCCGTATTACGACGCCCAGTCATCGGGCCGGCTGATCTCGAAGTTCACCTTCGATGCCTATCAGCTCGCCGCCGCGACCTCGTCGGCGATCACAACGGCGGTGCGAAGCGCGCTGACGATCGCCGGGACCCTCGGACTTCTGTTCTGGCTCAACTGGCAGCTGACGCTGGTCTCGATCGTCATCATGCCGCCGGTCGCGGTGGTCATCCGCTATTTCAGCCGGCGCCTGCGCCGCGTCGCGCGCGACGTCCAGCAGCGCACCGGGTCGATGAGCCATGTGCTGGAGGAGATCGTCGGCGCGCAGCGCGTGGTCAAGATCTTCGGCGGACAAGCGTATGAGCGGGCGCGCGCCGTCGCGGGCGCAAACCGGCTCCGCCAGTCGATGAGCAAGCAATCGTCGGCCAGCGCCGCCAGCTCGCCGTTCCTGCAGTTCGTCGGTGCCTGCGCGGTCGGCCTGATCGTCTACCTGGCGCTGAAGCAGAGCGAAACCGGCGGCTTCGATGCCGCGCGCTTCACCTCTTACGTGATCGCCTTGCTGACCTTGCTCGACCGGCTGCGGTCGATGTCCGGTGTCAACGCGAATATCCAGCGCGGGCTGGCTGCGGCCGAGAGCATCTTCGGGCTGATCGACGAGAGGCCCGAAGCCGACCACGGCACCGTCGAGCTGGCGCGGCTGCGCGGCGAGCTCAGGTTCGAGCACGTCTCCTCGCGCTATGCAGGCGCCGACAAGGACGCGCTGCAGGACGTAAGCCTGACGATCGCACCCGGTGAAAGCGTCGCTCTGGTCGGACCGTCGGGCAGCGGCAAGACCACGCTGGTCAATCTGATCCCTCGCTTCTACCAGCCGAGCGGCGGCCGCATCCTCCTCGATGGCCATGACATCGACCAATTGACCTTGGCCAATCTGCGCAGCCACCTCGCGCTGGTCAGCCAGGACATCACGCTGTTCGATGACACCGTGGCGGCCAACATCGCCTACGGCGCAATGACCGGAGCTTCGCGCGACGCGATCGAAAAGGCGGCACTGGCCGCCCACGCGCTGGACTTCATCGTTGCGCTGCCCGAGGGCTTCGACACCGTGGTCGGCGAAAACGGCCTGCGGCTGTCCGGCGGACAAAGGCAGCGCCTTGCGATTGCGCGCGCGATCCTCAAGAACGCGCCGATCCTGATCCTCGACGAGGCGACCTCGGCCCTGGATTCCGAATCGGAGCGCCACGTCCAGGCGGCGATGGACGCGCTGATGCGCGGCCGGACGACGATCGTCATCGCGCATCGCCTGTCGACGATCGAGCGGGTCGACCGGATCGTTGTACTCGACGCCGGCAGAGTCGTCGAGCAGGGTACGCACGCCGAGCTGCTCGCGCGCGGCGGCCTGTACGCCAAGCTGCACCGGATCCAGTTTTCGGCGGCCGTGCCGGTCGCAGGCTAGGTCCGAACCGGCGTGCACATCGTCCATACCGAGGCCTCGCTCGGCTGGGGAGGACAGGAGATCCGGATCCTGACCGAGGCCGCCGGCATGATCGCCCGTGGTCATCGGGTCGAGCTCGCCTGCCCGCGCGAGGCGCGGATCTTCGGCGAGGCACCGCGATTCGGCGTGGCAGTGACCGCACTGCCGATCGGTCGCAAGCGGCCGCGCGGCGTGCTCGCGCTTCGGCGCTTCCTCGCTGCGCGCCAGGTCGATGCGATCAACGCGCACAGCTCGACCGATGCCTGGCTCGCCGCACTCGCCGGTCGCTCGCTGTCGCGCCCGCCGCCGCTGGTGCGGACGCGGCACATCTCCGCTCCGGTGCAGCGCGATGCGATGACCCGATGGCTGTATACCAAGGCGACCGCCGAGATCGTCACCACCGGCGAAGCGATACGCGCGCAGCTGATCCGCGACATCGGCGTCGCGCCGGCGCGCGTAAGCTCGGTTCCGACCGGCATCGATCCGGCGCGCTTCGTGCCGGCCGATCGCGACGATGCACGGCGCTTGCTCGGATTGCCGTCCGGCGTGCCGCTGGTGGGCATCGTCGCGACCCTGCGCAGCTGGAAAGGGCACCGCATCCTGATCGACGCGCTGGGTTTGCTCGCGCATCGCGACGCGCAGCTGGTGATTGTCGGCGACGGCCCACAGCGCGATGCGCTGCGCGCCCAGATCGGTGCACTCGGGCTGACCGGACGGGTGCGGCTCGCCGGAAACCAGAACGACGTTGCGCGCTGGCTCGCCGCTTTTGACGTCTTCGCGCTGCCGTCGTACGCCAACGAGGGCGTCCCGCAGGCGCTGCTGCAGGCGATGCTGATGGCCCTGCCCTGCGTGACCACCGATGCCGGCGCGATCGGCGAGGCTGCGATCGCCGATCACACGGCGGTCGTCGTCGCGAAGGAAAATGCCGTGGCGCTGGCGGCGGGCATCGACCGCGTGCTGGGCGACCCCCTGCTGGCCCGGCGGATCGCCGCCGCGGGCAGAGAGCGCGTGCTGTCGAGATTCAGTCTTGCCGCGATGCTCGACCGCATGGAAGCGGTGTTTCAACGCGCCGTCGCTCATGCGGGTGCGTAGCCGCCGCCACCGTTTTGCGGGGCGCGTCCGAGTCGTCGCGCGCGCGCTGGTCCGGCGCGTATCCACGCTCGGCCGACGCAAAGCGCCGCGCGAGCCGCGACGGATCCTGATCGCGCATCATCTGCTGCTGGGCGACACCTTGATGCTCACGTCGCTGCTGGCGAAGCTCCGCGCCCGGCATCCGGCCGCCGATATCGTCATGGCGCTGCCGGAAGCCTTTGAACCGCTGTACCGGTCTGCGCCCTACGGCGTGCGCGCGCTTGGCTGGGACCCGCGGGTGCCGGCGCGATCGGCGCTGTGGCGCGAGCGCGGATTCGACCTGGCATTCGTTCCCGGCGACAACCGCGTGAGCTGGCTCGCGCAGGCACTCGGCAGTCGATGGATCGTCGGCTTCGATGGCGACCGCCCGGCCCGGAAGAGCTGGCCGATCGACGAGCTGCGTCGCTATCCGGACGCGCCCGCGGCATGGACGGATATGGTCGCCACCTTGTCGGAGGGGCCGCCTCCGGCGCCCTACGCAAGGGGCGACTGGAGCGATCCGGCGGCAGATCCGTTCCAATTGCCGCGAGGTCGCTACGCGGTGCTGCACGTGGGCGCCAGCACTCCGCTAAAGCGCTGGGAGCCGGACAAGTGGCGCGCGCTGGCCGAATGGCTCGCCGAACGCGGCATCGCTCCGGTATGGTCGGCGGGACGCGGCGAGGAAGCGATCGTGCGCGAATGCGATCCCGACGCGAGGTATCTCTCGTACGCGGGCGCGCTGGCGCTGCCGCAGCTCTGGCGTCTGCTCGCCAGTGCCGCGTTGCTGATCGCTCCCGACACCGGCGTCGCCCATCTGGGGCGCGTCGTTTCGGTACCGACGGTCGCTTTGTTCGGTCCCGGGTCGGCGCTGATCAGCGGCGCCGGTCACTTCTGGCGCGGCGCGCCGTTTCGCGCGGTGACCGTCGACCCGTTTTCGTGCCGCGATCAGCGGGTGTTGTTCAAGCGCGAGATCGCCTGGGTGCGCCGCTGCGGACGCGGACTCGACGAGTGTCCGCGCCCGCGCTGCATGGAGGCGATCGACCTGGCGCAGCTTCGCGCCGCGATCGTCGACCTGGGCGTGGTGAAGGCCTAATCGCGCCTAATCGCGGCTGATCCGGATCAGCCGCGACGCCGCGCGAACAGCGGCACCGCGCCTTCCAGCGGGGCCGGCACCTCGCCTGGCAGCGCGTACTCCGGAATCCATGTCTTGAGCCAGACGCGGACTTCGGCGTCGCCCGCGGCGCGGTCGCGCTCGAGCCAGCTGACCATCTGCTCGACCGCGTCGCGATGCCCACGCAGGGCCTGGGCGATCCGCAGCTTCGGGTGCGGCGTTGGCAACGTGGTCTCGCCCGAGGCGAGCGGCTCCTCGTAGAGCTTCTCGCCCGGCCGCAACCCGGTGAACACCACGCGAATCTGGTCCGGATCGAAGCCCGACAGGCGAATCATGTCGCGGGCGAGGTCGACGATCTTGACCGGCTCGCCCATGTCGAGCACCAGCACTTCGCCGCCGCGTCCCATCAAACCGGCCTGCAGCAGCAGTTGCGTCGCCTCCGACAGCGACATGAAATAACGCGTGATTTCCGGGTGCGTTACGGTGACCGGGCCGCCGCGCGCGATCTGCTCCCTGAACCGCGGGATCACGCTGCCTGCGCTGCCGAACACGTTGCCGAACCGGACGACGACGAATTGCGTGACGCCGTCCTGCAAGCTCTGGCAGACCATCTCGGCCAACCGCTTCGACGCACCCATCACGTTGGTCGGATTGACCGCCTTGTCGGTCGACACCAGCACGAATTTTTCGACTTTTGCCGCGACTGCCGCGCGGGCCAGCACCCAGGTGCCGTACGCGTTGTTCCGCACGGCCTGCCAGGCATTGGTTTCTTCCATCAGCGGCACATGCTTGTAGGCGGCGGCATGGAAGATGACGCTCGGGCGCTCGCGGGCCAGAACCTGATCGACCAGCGAGCGGTGCTTGACGTCGCCGACCAGCGTGGCCAGCGGCAGATTGGGAAACTCGTCCTGCAGCGTCTGCTGGATCTGGTAGAGCGCGTACTCCGACAAGTCGAAAAGCACCAGTCGCAGCGGCCGGAATCGCGCGATTTGCCGGCAAAGCTCCGCCCCGATCGAGCCGCCGGCCCCGGTGACCATGACCACTCGGCCGCCGATCCATTCGCTCAATCCGGCGCTATCGAGAACCACCGGATCCCGCGCCAGGATATCGTCGAGCTCGACGTGCCGGATGGTCGTCAATTGCGAACGTCCGCTGATGAGGTCGTCGTACGACGGAACCGTCAGCGCCTCGACTCCCGCGGCGGCGCAAAGCTCGGCCACGCGCCGGCGCACGCCGTGCGCCGCGGCCGGAAGCGCGATGATGATGGTGCGCACGCCGAAACGCTTGACCCACAGCGGGAGCTCGGTGATCGGGCCCAGCACGCTGATGTTGCGCAAAAGCCTTCCCTGCTTGCCCGGATCGTCGTCGAGCAAACCGACAACCCGCCATTGGCGGCTCTGCGCGAGTTCCTTGGTCAGCCGCGCGCCGGCTTCGCCGGCGCCCAGAATCAGCACCGGTTCGCCCAGCGCCGCCAGCGGGCTGTAAAGCCGGTGCTCTTTCCAGATGCGGTAGGCAAAGCGGCTGCCCGCCATCAGCAAAATCAGGATCAACGGATAGAGAACCAGCACGCTGCGCGGAACCACGGCCGTCAGCCGCAGCATCACGAGCACAACGGGAATCGCGACCGCGCCAAGTCCGACGGCCAGCACGATGCGTTGAAGGTCCGGCATGCTGGCGAAGCGCCAGAGTCCGCGATACAGGCCGAATGCGAGAAAGATGCCGGCCTGCAGCGGCAGGACCCAGGCCAGCGTCCGGGTCATATCGGACAGCTGCGGCTGGTGCAGGTCGAGATTGAATCGCAGCCAATACAGCCCGGTCCACGCGATCGCCGCAGCCACGACGTCGTGGGCGAACGCGAGCAGCGCCCGCCAGTTAGCGCTTACTGTCATCAAGACCGCCTATCCTGGCTCGCCATTGATGCGCGACCGATCCAAACAACAGGGCGAGAACCGACGCCCATGCCAACAGCAGATACCAACCCGCCTCCGGCGCGCGGCCAAGTGCCGCCAGGGCGGTCGTAGCCGCGCCGATCATCAGCGCACCGTAAAGCGCCAACGTGCCTTTATGCCCGAAGCCCAGCAGGACCAAACGCTGGTAGTAATGATCGCGGTGAGCCTGCCAGACGCGCTCGCCGGCGAGCAGCCGCCGCACCAGCGTGGCACTCGCATCGGCGATAAAAGGCAGGAAAACAAGCAACGGAAACCAGGCCGGCCACCAAGCTTCCCGCACGCCCTGAATACTGAAAACGGCGGCCAGAAAACCGAGCGGCACCGAACCGACGTCGCCGAGAAATATTCGCGCCGGAGGCCAGTTGACGAGCAGAAACGGCGCTACCGCCGCCGCCAGCGCCAGCAGGGCGGCCGCACGGTCGCTTCCCGCCCACGAAGCGGCCAGCGCGCAGGCGCCAAAGCCGACAACGGCCATCGTCCCGGAGAGACCGTCGCTGCCATCCATGAAATTGTACAAATTGGCCATCCAGACTACCGCGACGATCATTAGCGCGGCAGCGAACACATTTGGCAGCGGTCCGGAAAGCCAGAGCCAGGCGACCGCTGCCGCCAGTTGTACGAACAGGCGCCACGGCGCGGCGATACCGTACCAGTCGTCGAAAAACGAGACGATCACGATCGCGGCCAGCGGCAACAGCCACGACTGAAAACCGGACAGCCAGACAACCGCCGCACTCCAGCCCAGCCAGATGGCGAGTCCACCGCCGCGCGGCATGGCGCCGCGATGCAGCGAGCGAGGGTTAGCGCGATCGAATGGCAAACCGCCGGCGCGGTGAAGCAAGCCGAGCGCGAGTCCGGACAGGGTCGCGGCGATCAGCGCAGGCAACAGCATCGACATTTGCCGTCGTTCGCGCGAAAACGGTACGGATCGCGAAATCCGGCCGCCAAGCCGTTGTTTGCACCCATTTTTTGCCCGCCTCGCGCGCCAAACGCCGCAACGGCGGCGGAGCGTGAATTATACGCGCTCGCACGCTCGGAAGGCGCTCTCCCAAAAGGCATTCCTTGTTGCAATTAAGCAACAGGATTGACGGGGGTTTTGGGGCCTTGGGGTTTTAGCTTGCCTAGCGAATCGCGCGTTTGGCACAATTGGGTCAACTTCTCCGTTGCTCCTGAGAAGGTTCCGGTGGCAGGCGCAATCGCAATACTTGCCAATCTTATCGTTAGAGGAGAGATTCCATGAATAAGAAACTCGTCGCTCTCGCCGTGGCCGGCGCATTCGCGCTGCCGCTCGCGGCAGAAGCGCAAACCGCACAGGTCACGCTGTACGGCCGTGCCAATATGGACCTCGAATTTGTCAAGGCCTCGGGCCCGGGTGCCGCGGATGGCTCGACGTCGACCGTGACCCGCGTTTCCAGCAACTCGTCTCGTTTTGGCCTGCGCGGCACAGAAGCGCTCGGTGGCGGACTGACCGCCTTCTTCCAGGTCGAGAATTCGGTGAACTGGGACGGCAACGGCGCCAGCAACGCGAACACGATCGCGAATCGCGAAACCTTCGTCGGCCTGCAAGGCAGCTATGGCCAGATCTGGCTCGGCCGCTCGCTCTCTCCGTATGACGACACGACGCCGATCTGGGCGGCTGGCTTCAACTACAACACCGGCCTGTTCAACACCTCCAGCCTGTGGGCGAACAACTCGAACGCCATCGGCGGCGAGGCGATCGGCGGCTACGACGACCGTTACAGCAACAGCATCCGCTGGAACAGCCCGACATGGTCCGGCTTCACCGCGGAAGTCCAGGTCGCAACCAAAGAGAACACCGGGCACAGCTGGGTATTCGCGCCGGGAGTTTTCTACAACAACGGGCCGATTCAAGCCGGTCTGACGTATACGCGGCATGACAAGATCCGTTGCTACAACGCGGCCGGCACTTCCTATGCCGCTTGCGGCGGCGTACCTTTCACCGGTTTCGCTGCCAAGGATGATGCATTCTCGATCGCCGGCAGTTACGATTTCGGCGTCGCTCGCGTTGCATTGGTGTACGAGCACCTGAAGTACGAAACGCCGACCGGCGACCTGAAGCGCGACATGTGGGGTATTTCCAGTACGATCCCGATGGGCGGCGGCTATTGGTACGTCTACTACGGCCGTGCAGGCGATGGCAAGGGCGGCGCGTCGGACAGCGAGACGCGCATCAACTCGCTGGTTCACGGCTCGGATTCCGCTTCGAACAACTTCGAAATCGCCTACCGTTACGATCTGTCGAAGCGCACCAGCGTGAACGCAGGCTACGTGATGATTCGCAACGATGCGCGCGCGAACTACACGTTCAACGTCAACGGCTATGCCGTCTCCCCTGGCGGCGATCCGAGCGGCTTCGTGCTGGGCATCATCCACAATTTCTGATCGGCTTCCAGCAACGGCATTCAGCATAACTCGCTTTAAAGTGATCGCTCGGGCGTCCTCTGGACGCCCGTTTTTTTTCGGCGCCAGGCGCGATATGCTGCACCGGTCGCCTGCTTCTGTGGCTGCCTTTTCCTATGCCTGACGTCATTGACCAGCTGATCGCCGGATTCGACCGCGCATTGCGCACTCTTTCAGGCGCCGTGTCCGGCGCGCGGCCCAATCCGGCCGGCGACATCGCCGGCGCGGACCTCACCCCCGAAGAGCGGCGTCACGCAGCGGGGCTGATGCGCGTCAATCACACCGGCGAAGTTTGCGCGCAGGCGCTCTACCAGGCGCAGGCGCTGGTGGCGCGCGACCCGGATGTTCGGCAGTGTTTCGCCGTCGCGGCGCGCGAGGAGGAGGATCACCTCGCCTGGACGCAGGACCGGCTCGCCGAGCTCGGCGACCGCACAAGCCTCGCAAACCCGCTTTGGTACGCCGGCTCGTTCGCGATCGGGCTGGCCGCCGGGCTCGTCGGCGATCGCAGCAATCTCGGTTTCGTCGTCGAGACCGAGCGCCAGGTCGAGGAGCATCTGTCCTCGCACATTGATCGCCTGCCGGCCGGGGATGCTCGAAGCCGCGCGATCGTCGCCGCGATGCGCGAGGACGAAATCCGGCATGGCATGACCGCGAGCGCGGCCGGTGCGGACACGCTTCCGCTGCCGGTGCGCGCGCTGATGCGTGTGACCGCAAAGCTGATGACGATCACCGCCTATCGCGTCTGAAGCGGGTTGCAAGTTTCCTGCGGTACACTTCGGCCATTGGCTCGACGCGAAGACATGTTGATCGATGCGCCGGAGCGTGCGCAGACAGGTGAGCGCCTTGCGTGATCGCCTGGCTGTGCTGCTTCTGGTCGGCGGTGTCGCGCTGTCGCCGGTCGCCGACGCGCAATTCGCTCAACGTAAGCCTCTACGGCAGTCTGAATCTAGATCTCGAAGTGGTCCGGGGAGCACAAAACGATGGCAGCGACCCATCGATAGCGCGCGTCTCGAGCAACTCCTCCCGCTTCGGCCTGCGCGGCCACGAATACCTGGGCCGTGGCCAGGTCGCGATCTTCCAGCTGGAATCCGGCGTGCCGGGCGACACTGGCGGCTCGGCGCTTGCGTCGCGCGAGACCTACGTCGGCCTTCAGGGCGACTGGGGCACTTTCAAGCTCGGCAATTTCCTCGCGCCATACGACGACATTCATACGATTTTCGGCAATTCGCCGACGTTGACGACGTCGATCCTTTCCACCGCGGCACTGTGGGCGCAGGGGGCGTTGAGCAAGTCCGAGGGTGGGTTCGACGCGCGCCTCGGCAACTCCGTCCGCTACGAAACGCCGCCGCTGCAGGGCTTTTCCGCCGCGCTGCAGTTCGCCGCGCGAGATACCTCCGGCGATCCGAATGGCGGCGACAACGGCGACCGGCTGTCGGAGTTGAGGCACGCGAACGTCATCTCCGGAGGAGCGTTCTACAACAAGGGGCCGCTCGACCTGGGCATCGCCTACGAGCGCAATTACCGCATACGCCCGACCGGTCCCGGCGACGACGCCTTGTCGATCACCGGAGGCTACGATTTCGGCACGGTCGCGAGCAACGTCGGACTGCGGGTGGCCGGCGTCTACGAGCGGCTCAAGTACGACACGCCGACCGGCAACCTGACCCGCGATTTCTACGGACTCTCGACAACGCTGGCGGTCGGCGACGGGACGTTCTACGCCTTCTGGGGCAGGGCCGCCGACGGCAAGGGCAGCGCGGTCGACGGCACGACGATCGGAGCGTTGGTCAAAGGCCCGGACACGGCGAGTGAGCAGTGGGAGCTGTCGTACAGCTATAGCCTGTCGCTGCGCACGATGGTCTACGCCGGGTGGGTGAAAATCGACAACCGGCCGAACGCGGCGTACACGTTCAACATCAACCCGTATCCGGTCGCGCCGGGCGCCAAGCCTGCCGGGCTCGTATTCGGGGTCGCGCACTTCTTCTAGGACAGACCCGGGTTGCATTTCGACGGAGTGCGGGACCTCGCCCAGAGTTCGTGCGTCAAAGGTAGGCTGACCCTGTTTCAGTCCCCGGCGCCGGGATTGCCCGGGTTCTCCCACGCGCGCAAGGCCTCGATGCGCGCCGTCCTGATACGCTCCGGCAAGCCCTTTGCATCGGGATGCGCGGCGGCGATCGCGCCGGCGTCGACGGCGCGCACGATCTCGAGCGCAGCGCGAAGCCGCTGCGCCGGCGCATAAGCGTCGCCGCCGCGGCCGGGCCGGGACAGCGCGTCTGCTGCGCAGGCTCGCAGCAGGCCATCGAGACGCTCGGGCCGCCGTAAAGCGTCGGCCGCAAGCAGCAGGTCGAGCAGCGTCGTCACCCGAAGCTCCTCGGCGCGGTGCACGTCACCGTGATAGCGGGCAACAAGCCTCGCGAGCTCGGCGCAGTCGGTAGGCGCGCGCAGGCGCGCGCTCAACTTTCGCGCCAGCTCGACGCTGCGCGCCTCGTGGGCGATGTGCCGCGGCCATTTCGCCGGCTCGGTCTTCGCTTTGCCCAGATCGTGCGCGAGCAGGGCAAAGCGCACTGCCAGCGAATCGCCCGCCTTGGCCGAGAAATCCAGCGTCAGCATCAGATGCACCCCGGTATCGATCTCGGGGTGATGCGCCGCAGGCTGCGGCACGCCGAACAGCGCATCGACCTCGGGCAGCAGTTGTTCGAGCGCGCCGCAGCGGCGCAGCACCTCGAAAAAAAGCGACGGGCGCGCTTCCATCAGCGCCTTCGAAAGCTCCTGCCAGACGCGCTCGGCGGTTAGCGTCGCAAGTTCGCCACCGGCGGCGATTCCGCGCAGCAACGCTTCGGTCTCGGGCGCGACGCTGAAGCCGAAGCGCGCCGCAAAGCGCGCCACGCGCAGCACCCGCAACGGATCCTCGGCGAACGCCGGGCTGACGTGGCGCAGAATGCCGGCACGCAAATCGGCGATGCCGCCGTGCGGATCGATCAACGCGCCATCGCCGTCACGTGCGATGGCGTTGATCGTCAGATCACGGCGCGCAAGATCCGCTTCCAGCGTCACATCGGGCGTCGTGTGAAAGACAAAGCCGCGATAGCCGCGGCCGCTCTTGCGCTCGGTCCGCGCCAGCGCGTACTCGTCGTTCGTCTGCGGATGCAGGAAGACGGGGAAGTCGCTGCCGACCGGACGGAAGCCTTCGGCAACCATCTGTTCAGGCGTTGCGCCAACGACGACGAAATCGCGGTCGACCACGGTGCGGCCCAGAAGCTCGTCGCGCACCGAGCCGCCGACACGGTAGACCTTCACGATTTAGGGAACCTCTGAATAAGTCCCGCGTGGCCGCGACGGAGGCTTGCCGGGATGAGATGCACGAAGCGGCGCGAGACCAATGGTGGGCCCCATTGGCGAGCGGCGCGACACCGCAGATCGCCCGGCAAGCACCGTCCCGTCCGGGTTTCGCCGCAATGGCCTCATCTGCGTTGTTGCGCGGCTTGCGAATAAGATGAACTATTCCCTGCGCCGCGGCGCCTAGCATCTGAAGCCATTGCGGCAGAAACGCGACTCATGTGGGACTTGTTCAGAGGTTCCTTAGGGCCTGTTCACGCCCTAAGCGCCGCGCTGCGAGCGCATTCTGCCGTAACGTGTTCTCGGCGCCTCGGCAGCCAGATAGGTCGGCGCGACCGCCTCGAGCGCGGTCGGCGGGCCTCCAAGTCGAGCGGGAAACGCGCAATCGCAAACATTGTCGCGCTGCATCGAAGCCAGATTGTCACGGCTCATCAGCTTGCCCGGCAACCGTTCCAGCACGGCCGCCTGAAGCTTCGCCAGTCCGGGGCCAAGCGCGACGATCGGCCGCCGGTACCCGGTCAGCTCGCCCACATAGGCGACCAGCTGTCGCAGCGTGTAGACCTTCGGGCCGCACAGCGGATAGCGTCGACCGTGGGTCTCGTCGTCGGCGAGCGCACGCATGTACGCAGTCGCCACGTCGTCGACGGCTACCGGCTGGAAGCGTGCGTCGGCGCACGCCAGCGCGATGACCGGAAGCAAGCGTTGAAGCTTGGCGAAAAGGTTGAGGAAGGCGTCCTCGCGTCCGACGATGATCGACGGCTGGAAAATCGTCCATTGCAGACCCGATGCGGCGACCACCGCCTCGGCCTCGCCCTTGCTGCGCAGATACCGGCTTGGCCCTTGCGGGTCGGCATTGAGCGCGCTCATGTGCAGCAGGCGCGCAACGGCGGCGCCGCGGCACGCCGCCACCAGCTTGCGCGGCAGCTCGACGTGAACGCGCTCGAAATCGCCCGGCCGGGCTTCGTTCAGGATGCCGACCATGTTGATCGCTGCCGCGGCGCCGCGCATGAGACCCGCGAGCGTCGCGGGATCGTGCACGTCGCACTCGACCACGTCCACCGTCGGCAGGAGGATCAGGTGCCTTGCGCGCTCTCGGCTCCGGGTCGGAGCGACAACGCGGTTGCCCGCCGCCACCAGCCTCGACACCAGGTGCCGGCCGACGAAGCCGCTGCCGCCGAGGACGACGATAGGCGCGCTGTTCATTGCGCAACGCTTCGGCGCTCGGCCGAGGCGACCGGTGAACCTGCCGGCGCGCTCCGCGGCGCAACGGTTCCCAGGCGATCGGTCAGAGGAATATAGGGCAGTCCCAGCTGCGTCTGATACACCATCGCGTTCGCCATTACCCTTTTGACGTAGTCACGCGTCTCGTTGAAGGGTATGGTTTCCGCATAGATCGCGCCTTCGAGCGGCTCGGCGCCGCGCCAGCTCTGGGCGCGACCGGGCCCGGCGTTGTACGCCGCGGTCGCCAGTACCGGCAGACCGTCGAGGCGATCCAGCACGTGGCGCAGATAGTAGGTGCCGAACCGCGCGTTGATCTCGGGTTGCTCGAGCTGGGCGATTCGATAGTCGCTGCGGTGCGTCTGGCGGGCTATCCAGCGCGCGGTCGATCCCATCAGCTGCATCAGGCCGACCGCTCCTGCGCTGGAAATGGCGTCGGCGGCAAAGCGGCTTTCCTGTCGGGTCAGGCCGAAGACCCATGCCTCGTCGAGGTCGTTTTCGCGCACCGCCGTGCCGATCGCCTCGCGGTATGGAGTCTGGTATCGCAACCCGAAGTCGTGCCTCCGCTGCGTCCGCTCGGCGGTGTTGATCGAGCGATCGTACAAGCCGTTGCGGCGCGCGTACTCCGCCGCGAGCAAAAGCGAGCGGTCATCCTGCCCGCGAACGACATAGGTCCATTCGCGCTGCGCCTCGGGCCGCATGCCGAGCGCGGCCAGACGCAGCACGCGCTGGACGGCCGGACGCGATCCGAACGCAGCCAGCGCATCGGTGTCGATCGGCAGCGGCTCACTGACCGGCATCAGCGAGGCGCCGATCGCCTCCGAGGCAAGAAAGCCATAGAAGCTCGGCTCGGCGGCAAGACTGCCGAACAATCGGGTCGCGTCGTCCTTCCGAGACAAGACTTCCAGTGCGCGCCCCTTCCAGTAGCGCCACGCGCTCTCCTGGGCCTGGCTTTCGGGCATGGCATCGATCGCGCGAGCGACGTCGGGCCAGGCAAGGGCCCGCAGCGCCGCGCGCACGCGCCATTCGCGTTGCGCTTCGTTCGGCGCCGCGTCGTCGAGATCGCGATACCAGGCGTTGGCTTCGGGCAGAAGCTGCCTGGCGGCGTTGTATGCGATAAGCAAGTCTCCGTAACGCCGGTCCGCCTCCGGCAGCCGGGCGCGCCAGCGGACAAAAGCGCGGTGCGCCGCGTCGGCGTCGCTGCGCGCCACGCGGTCGAGCGTGTAAAGGGCGAGCTCGCGACCGCTGCGAGCGGCAAACCGGAAGTCTCCTTTGCCCAGTGTCGGGGCGGGGTTGCGCTCGGCGCGAACGTAGTCGCTCGGCGCGGGCCGATCCTTGGCGGGCAGCTCGCCCACCAGCCGTGCGGCCAGGCGCGGATTGCCCGCCTCGTGCGCCAGCCGAAATCGAGTCCAGATGTCGATCGGCGTAATGCGCCCCTGCGCCTCCAGCTCGGCAAACAGCGGCTGGCAGGACTCGGGCTGGTCGCGACCGCTGAACCAGAATCGCCGCGCATCGGCAAGCGCGCTATCGCGATCCGATTCGCGCCGCCACTGCAGTGCGTAGCACGCGAGCTCGGCATCTTCGCCGTTGCGCTTCGGATATTCGGCAGCGAATTCGTTCCACAGTGCCCGCTTGCCCAGCGACTTGAGCCATTCGCCGCGCAGCGTATCGGCGAGCGGCGTGCCGGCGTATCGGTCGAGAAAGGAATGCATCGCCTCGGGCGAAGCCTCATCGATCTTCAGGTGCAGCTGCCAGTAGCCGACATACGACTCGAGCAGATGGCCATTGACCCGGGGTGCGATTCTGTCGAGCGCCGCCGCGTCGTTGGCCAGGAACGCTTCGCGCGCAGCAAGGAAATCGGCGTCGGTCGGTTCGGCGCGAACGACGATGGCGATAGCGGCGACGGCAGAGAACACCAGGAGGCGCACCAGGGGCCGGAGCATGGACGACATCAGCATGGCGCGATTATCGCCTATTGTCAGCGCCAGTCGACCGCCGAAGACGTCAATGCCGCATCCGGCGGGTCAGACATCGGCCGATGGTAAAATTATTGCCTGTCGGCAGCATCCGCCGCGAAGCGAAGGACCATCGATGGCTCGAGGGCAAAAGTCCGTCCAGGTAGGCGTTGTCATGGGCAGCGACAGCGACTGGGACGTGATGCAGCATGCCGTTGCGCAGCTTGCGGCGTTCGGCGTCGGCTACGAAGCCCGGGTGGTGTCCGCCCACCGGACGCCCGACGCGATGTTCGCCTACGCGAGCCGCGCTGCGGAGCGTGGTCTGGCGTGCATCATCGCGGGCGCCGGCGGCGCCGCGCACCTGCCAGGAATGCTCGCCGCAAAAACCTCGCTGCCGGTGCTCGGCGTCCCGATACCGACGCGGCATCTGAGCGGGCAGGATTCGCTGCTTTCGATCGTGCAGATGCCCAAAGGCGTCCCGGTGGCGACCTTCGCAATCGGCGAGGCGGGCGCAGCGAACGCAGCGCTGTTCGCGATCGCGATGCTCGCGCGCGGCAATTCGCAGCTGGCCAAAAAGCTGGCCGACTTCCGCACTGCCCAGACCAAGGCCACGAGCGCGATGACGCTGCCGCCGAAGATCCGCCCGAAGTGATCGCCCCGGGCTCATGGCTCGGGTTGCTCGGCGGGGGCCAGCTGGGCAGGATGTTCTGCATGGCCGCGCAAAGCCTGGGCTACCGTGTCGCCGTATTGGATCCGGGCGACGCGAGCCCGGCCGGATCGGTGGCCGATCGGCATATCCGCGCCCATTATGCCGACCGGCAGGGGCTCGCTTCCCTGGCCGAGCTGGTCGCGGCGGCCACGACCGAGTTCGAGAACGTTCCGGCGTCGAGCCTCGAGTACCTCGGACGGCGTGCCCGCGTCACGCCGTCTGCCGACAGCGTCGCTATCGCGCAGGACCGCATCCGGGAAAAGCAGTTCCTCGCGAACAACGGTTTCGCGGTGGCGCCGTTCGCGGTGCTGGCAACCGACGCCGACGCGCGATCGATCGACCCGGCGCTGGTGCCGGGCATCGTCAAGAGCGCTCGTTTCGGCTACGACGGCAAAGGCCAGATTCGCGTCGATGGCATGGCGGACGTCCCCGCGGCGCTGGTCGCGATGGGTGCCGCCCCATGCGTGCTGGAGCGCCTGGTCTCGTTGCGCTGCGAGCTTTCGGTGATCGTAGCGCGCAACGACCAGGGCGACGCGCTGACCTGGCCGGTCGCCGAGAATCGTCATCGCGACGGCATCCTCGATCTGAGCATCGTGCCGGCACGCATCACGCCCGAACTGGCGTCGCAAGCCCGCGACATCGCTCTCGCAGTCGCCAAATCGCTCGACTACCGCGGGGTGCTGTGCGTCGAGCTTTTCGTCACGGCCGACGGTGGGCTGCTGATCAATGAAATCGCGCCGCGTCCGCACAACAGCGGGCACTACACGATCGACGCCTGCGTCACCTCGCAATTCGAGCAGCAGGTGCGCGTTCTCGCCGACCTGCCGCTCGGCGACACGCGCGCGTACGGGCCGGCGGTCATGATCAACCTTCTGGGCGACATCTGGTTCGACGCCTCGCCCGGCCGGCTCGAGCCGCGGCGCCGCGAGCCCGATTGGCGAGCGGTGCTCGAACGGCCCGAGGCCAAGCTGCATCTGTACGGCAAGGACGAACCGCGACGCGGCAGAAAAATGGGACACGTCAGCTGCGTCGCGCCGACGCTCGATCAGGCGCTGGCCGCAGCCCGCGCGATTCGGCAACAGCTTCACATTCCCGACGACGGTGAGGCATGAGCGCGGCGGGAGCTTCAAGACCCGAAGGGCCGTCGCCGAGCGACTGCGTGGAGGCCGACGCGTCGCCAATGGACCTGCGACGGCCGGCAAAGGAGGCCGAGGCGTGAGCGCGCCGCTCGACGGCGTGCGCGTGCTCGACCTTTCGCGCCTGTTGCCGGGACCGGCCTGCACGTTGCACCTGGCCGACCTCGGAGCCGACGTCGTCAAGGTCGAGGATGTCGCGGCGGGCGACTATGCGCGCTCGCTCGGCCTCGCACCGTCGCCCGGCGGAGTTGCGCCGTCGGCGTTCTTCCGCATGATCAATCGGAACAAGCGCAGCCTGTCGCTCGACCTCAAGGTCGACGCCAGCCGTGAGGCGTTCCTTCGCCTCGCGCAACGGGCCGACGTAATCGTCGAAAGCTTTCGTCCCGGCGTGGTCGACAGGCTCGGCATCGGTTATGCGGCGGTTGCCGCGGCGAATCCGCGCATCGTCTATTGCTCGATCACCGGTTACGGCCAGACCGGGCCGTACCGGGACCGGCCCGGCCACGACATCAACTACCTGGGCTATGCCGGCGTCCTCGACCAGACCGGAACCGCGGGCGGGCCGCCGGCGCTATCGAATCTGCAGATTGCCGACCTGCTCGGCGGAGCCTTGAACGCCTCGACCGCGATTCTGGCCGCGCTTTTCGCGGCGGCAAGAACGGGCAACGGAACGCACGTCGACGTCGCGATGACCGAAGGGTCGCTGGCGCACAACATCTTCGCGCTCCACGCGATTCAGACATTCGGCCGCGCACAGCCGCGCGGCAGCGACCTGTTGACCGGCGGCGTGCCCTGCTATGGCATCTACGCGACGCTCGACGGTCGCCACCTGGCCGTCGGCGCGCTCGAGCACAAATTCTGGCGCGCGCTCTGCGAAGCTCTCGAGCGTCCGGACCTCATCGTCGGGCAGCTCGCGACCGGACGCGAGGGCGAAATCGTGCGGCTGCAGCTGGCGGCGATTTTCGCGCAGCAAACCAGAGCGCAATGGATCGAGCGCCTCGCTGCCGTCGACTGCTGCGTCACTCCCGTGCTTTCGCCCGACGAGATGCTGGATGATCCGCAGGTGCGGGCGCGCGACATGATCGTCACCGCGGCCGACGGCAGCCGGCAATACGCGCCGCCGTTTCGCCTTGCCAGTCATGCCTTCGCCATCGTGCGCGCCGCGCCGGCGCAAGGCGAGCATTCGGCGGAAATCCTGCGCGAAGCCGGCTTCAGCGACGAAGAGATCGCGGTGCTCGCGGACAGCGGCGCGATCAGGGAGCCCGGGCAGCGCGCCGATTGACCGCCGGCCGGCAGCAAAGTGCGGCAACACGGGTTGAAGCGTACAACTTGCTGACCGGCATCAGACGTATTAGAGTTTCGCCCAATAAGCAGTGAAAAGTTTCGGCTGCCGCATGTGCGGATTGGCCGCGCACCAAGGCGATACGTCGACAGGAGGCATGATGAAATTTCCTTTGAGAACAGCGTTCGCGCTGCTGACGCTGGCCGTTTGCCCGATTGCCGGGCAGGCCGCCGAACTCGAAACCCTGGGCGCGATGCACCCGACTCGCATTGCGGTCGATTGGCAGCCGATCCCCCAGACGGGCCCCAAGGCGGACCAGGTCAAACAGAACCTGACCAAGATCAAGCTGCCGGCAGGATTCCATATCGCTCTCTACGCGCTGGTGCCGGACGCCCGGCACATCGCCATAGGTCCGCAAGGCGTCGTCACCTTCGTCGGCACGCGCAAGTCCAAAGTCTGGGCGGTGACCGACCGTGCCCGCAGCGGCGTCGGCGACGAGGTGAAGGAATTTGCTCCGACCTTGCCGAAGAATATTCCCAATGGTCCCTGTTTCTCCAAGGACGGTTTTCTCTATATCGTCGAGCAGAACCGGGTACTCGAATATCCGGCGGCCGAGTTTTTCTACGAAAGTCCGGACGTGGTCGCCGGTGCGGTCGTCGCCGAGGGCGAGCTGATTCCGAAGGACGAGGAAAGCTACAACCACACCGCGCGCCCGTGCCGGATCGGACCTGACAACAAGCTCTACATCCAACTGGGCCAGCCGTATAACGTGCCAGGGAAAGAGAAGCTGGACCTATACCACAAGGTCGGCATGATGGGCATTATCCGCATGGATCGCGACGGCAAGAACCGTGAAGTCTATGCGACCGGCCTTCGCAATGCCGTGGGGATGGACTTCAATCCGAAGGACAAGACCCTCTGGAGCAACGACAACCAGGTCGATGGCATGGGTGACGACCAGCCTCCGGGCGAGATGAACCGCATTGCGAAAGCTGGGCTGGACTTCGGCTTTCCATGGTATGGCGGCGGGCATACGCGCACCAACGAATACAAGAATGACACGCCGCCGGCCGGCGTGGTGTTTCCCGAAGTCGAGCAGGTCGCGCATGCGGCAGACCTGGGCCTGGTGTTCTACACCGGCACGATGTTTCCGCAGAAATACCGCGGCGCGATCTTTTCGACCCAGCACGGCTCGTGGAACCGCACCGTTCCCATCGGCGCTCGTGTCATGGTCACGTTCCTCAAGGAAGACGGCCACGTCGCGGGCAAGTCCGAGCCGTTCGCGGAAGGATGGAACGACAACGGCTATTACCTGGGCCGGCCGGTGGATGTCGCAGTGATGCATGACGGCTCGCTGCTGGTCTCGGACGACCTGGTCGGCGCGCTGTACCGCATCTGGTACGACGGCAAGTGACGTTTCGCCGGCGAAGGACGGCCTCGTGATATCCGGGGCCGTCCTCCGTTGCTCGGCCGGCACGGGCCGGCCGGTGCTCCGCGCCCGCTCGAGTTCGCCACGGCGCGGCGTGGCGGTGCTCGTCTGGATCGTTCTGCTCGCGTCGGCCGCCGATGCAGTTGCTGCCGGCGACTGGAAGGCCGGGCGCGGCAAAGCGATGCTATGTCAAGCGTGTCACGGCACCGATGGGATATCCAAGGTGCCCGATGCGCCGAATATCGCCGGCCAGACCGAGCCCTACCTGACGACTCAACTGCAGGCCTTCAAGTCCGGCGCGCGCAAGAACGATGCGATGTCGTTGGTCGCGCAGACGCTCTCGGACAAGGACATAGGCGATCTTGCGGCCTATTTTTCTGCCATTGAAATCAAGGTAGTGAAGGTTCCAGGCGAATAGCGCTGCGCCGCTATGTTGGCCAGCGCACCGTCCGCCGCTCCGATCGGGCGTACAAAGGACTCTGCTCAATCGGACATACGAGGGCTTCCAATGATCAAGAAAGTACTTTTTGTCAGCATGATGGCCGCATCGGTCGGTGGTATCGCGATACCTGCGGCCGCCGCGGTTTACGTGCAGATCGCGCCGCCGGCGCTGCAAGTCGAAACCGTTCCCGCGCCGCGCCACGGTTATGTCTGGGCGCCCGGATACTGGAACTGGCGAGGCAATCATCATGTGTGGGCCAAGGGGACGTGGGTGCGCGAGCGTCCAGGCTACGCGTACCACTCCCCGAACTGGGTGGAGCGCAACGGACGCTGGTCGATGCAAAGTGCCCGCTGGGCGCGCAGTGACCGTGACGGCGATGGCGTGCCCAATCGCGTCGACCGTCAGCCGGACAACCCCCGCCGCAACTAGGCGCTAGGCGCCAACCGCTGAATACGGCCGGCGCGATTGCGCTGGCCGTATTCATTTGCCGCCCGAAAAACCATCGGCCCGGTGACTGCGACGCCTCTGCCATCGCATATCGCCGCGAACCATCCGCGGGCTCGACTCACTTCCGCTTGGCGATTTCGCGCTCGACGCCGACCGGCAAGTCAGCCACGCGGGCCATCTCGGGATCGGCGAACCGGCAGCCTTGTGCCACGTAGTCGGCGGCCATCGCAGTCGCATCGGCGCCCCAGAACAGCTGTTCACCGATCGCCAGTGTCGGCACGCCGAATACGCCGCGCGCGATCGCCTGGTCGGTGTTGCGTCGCAGCGTATCCTTCACTTCGGGTGATGCGATGCGGGTGGCTGCGTCCGGCATATCGAGCTCGGTCATCAGCTCGGCCCATTCGATCGGCAAATCGCCGAGTCTCCCGTCGCGCCAGACAAAGCGAAAGATCCGCCGCACGATGTCGGGCTCCGCGTCGGCCGCGACGGCCAGCCGCAACAGCGGTAGCGGATTGAACGGGTGCACCGCTGGAAACTTGAACGGCACGCCCAGACGCTTGGCTTGCCAGGCGACGAACTGGTAGGTGAAGCGGCGCTTGGCAGGTATTTCGGCCGGGCCCTTGTGTCCGTGCGCCTTGAGCAGGCCGGCGAACAGGACCGGCCGGTATCGCACGCGAATGACGCGCTCGAGCTCGGGCAGCTGCTCGCACTGCAGATAGGAGAACGGCGAGACGAAATCAAAATACCAGTCAGCGCTTGCCATCGCGCTCCTCCCCGGTTGCATGGCGTGCGGCGATGGCCGCGTGGAAGCGCGCGCGCCGGGTGAGGAGTGTCGCCAGTAACATGCGCTTCTGCTCGGTAGACAGATCGATCCAGCCGGCGATCTCGTCAAGCGTCCGATAGCATCCAACGCACAGGCCGGTCTCCCGATCGATCGTGCACACGCTCGTGCACGGCGATGCGATGTCGGCCCGCGTCATCGCACCGCCGGCAGGGGCTGCCGCGCGTCGAGCGCGCGTGCCACTCGCGACGCCGGTTGCCGGCCGAGGAAGTCGCAGATGTACCGGCCGGCGATGCGCAAGCGCGTCATGTCGACGCCGGTTTCGATGCCGAGGCCGTCGAGCAGGTACAGCAAGTCCTCGGTAGCGACGTTGCCGGTCGCGCCCTTGGCGTACGGGCACCCGCCCAGGCCAGCCACCGAGCTGTCGAAGGTCGCGACGCCGGCCTCCATCGCCGCGTACACGTTGGCGATCGCCTGGCCGTAGGTGTCGTGAAAGTGTCCGGCGAGCGCACTGACAGCGACCACATCGGCGACGGTCGCGATCAGGCGCCTCGTCCTGCCCGCGGTCCCGGTGCCTATGGTGTCGCCGAGCGAAATCTCGTAGCACCCCATCGCGTGCAGCTCGGCCGCGATATCACGCACTGCGGACGGCGCGATCTCGCCTTCGTATGGGCAGTCGAGCACGCAGGAGATGTAGCCGCGGACGCGAATGCCGTGGGTCCCGGCCGCGACGGCGACCGGACGCGCGCGCTCGAGGCTTTCTCCGATCGAACAATTGATGTTCTTTTGGGAAAAGGTCTCCGACGCGGCGACGAATACCGCCACTTCATCGGCGCCCGCGGCGAGCGCGGCTTCGAAGCCCTTGATGTTGGGCGTCAGCACCGGATAGCGCACGCCGGGCTTGCGCCGGATCGCCGCCATGACCTGCGCGTTGTCGGCCATCTGCGGAACCCATTTGGGCGAAACGAAGCTGGTCGCTTCGATCGCCGGCAGGCCCGCGTCGGTCAGGCGGTCGATCAGGCCGACTTTCACTTCGGTCGGAACCAGCGCCTTTTCATTCTGCAAGCCATCGCGCGGCGCCACGTCGACGATGCGCACGCGCTGCGGCAGCTTTATCCCCGGCAATCGCTCTGTCGGTTGCATCGGCTTCAGTAATCGCGCTCGCGGTCGACGATGCCGGTGATCGGCAATCCGGCTTCGAGCCTGGCTATCTTGGCAGCGATCTGCGCCACCGACTCTTCGACCAGCGTCACCGCGGACACATGGGGCGTCATGGTGATGCGTGGATGATGCCAGAATGGGTGCGACGCTGGTAAGGGCTCCTCGTGGAAGACGTCGAGCGTCGCGCCGCCGAGCCTTCCCTGGTCGAGCAAATCGAGAAGGTCATCGTCGACGATCAGTGCGCCGCGCGCGACATTGATGACATGCGAACCGACGGGCAATTGCGACAGCGCGCGCCGGTCGAGCAGGCCGCGAGTCTCGCGTGTCAGCGGCAGCAGGCAGACCAGCACCCGGCATCCGGCGAGAAACGAATCGAGTTCGACGGTGCCGGCATAGGTCTCGACGCCGGCGAGGGTCTTTCGAGTCCGGCTCCAGCCTGCGACGGGGAATCCGAATGGCTGGAGCGCGACGGCAACCGCGGTGCCCAGCACGCCGATGCCGAGTATGCCGACGCGGAATGCGCGCTTGTCGCGACGCGCAAGCGGACGCCAGACGCCGGCGCGCTGGGCCTCGGCATACGCATCGAACTCGCGGTATTGCCGGAGCACGGCATGTACGACGTATTCGCTCATCTGCTCCGCCATGCCGCCATCCTCGATGCGGACGACCGGCACGCCGGCCGGAACGATGTCGATTCCCGCCAGACCGTCGATGCCGGCGCCCAGGTTGAATATCGCCTTGACCGGCCCCAGCTGCCGCAACAGCGGCGGCGGCGGCTTCCACAGCAGCGCATAGTCGATGTCCCGAGGTGGGGCCGGCGTATCGCCACCGGGAGACGGCGCGTAGACATTCACGCGCGCCGCGGGGAATTCGCGCGCCAGCGCGGCGCACCACTCGGCGCCGTTGCTGGCCGCGCTGCAAAAGAGCAGGTTCAAACCTTGGCGATTTCCGCGTCGACATCGATCAGGTCGGCGCCTTCGGGCACTTGGTCTCCCTTGCGGAAGTGAATCGCGGTCACCGTGCCCGCCGTCGGCGCAACGATCGTGTGCTCCATTTTCATCGCTTCGAGGATCAGCAGCGGTGCGCCCCGCGCGACGACGTCGCCCGGCGCGACCAGTACCGCGACGATCGCTCCCGACATCGGCGCGGTCAGTTGCCCGCCGTGGCCGGACTCCTCGCCGGCGTGCGCCAGCGGGTCGACCAGGCGCAGCCGATATTCCTCGTCGCCCCAGAACACATGCCGCTCGTCGCCCAGCGCCACCACCTGCGCCGATCGATGGACGCCGTCGATGGCGAAGTCGAGCCGCTCGCCGGCCCCCGCGACTGACACGGACATCGAATCGCCGAGCGCTGTCACGATCCAGCCCGCGCCGGCGGCGCGCACGCCGACCTTGGCCACGTCGTCCTGAAAGGCGTAGGTCAATCCGATGTCGTGGTCGTCATGGTTGAGCCACCAAGCGTCGATCGCATGCCAGGGCGAATAGGGGTCGGGTGAAGTCCGGGCAGCATCGGACGCTCGTTCACGCAGTCGCGAGACCTCGTCCAGCGCCGCGACGGCCAATACGGTCGCCGGAGGCGGGGAAGACGGCGGCAGCAGCTCGGCACGGTGGCGCGCGATCAATCCGGTGTCGAGCCGTGCATCCGCAAACGACGGATGCGCGATCAGGCGCCGCAAAAAGGCGACATTCGTGCTGACCCCGACGACTCGGTACCGGGCCAGCGCATCGCCGAGGCGACGCAGCGCCTCGGCGCGGTCGGCGCCCGCGACGACCAGCTTGGCCAGCATCGGATCGTAGAAGCGGCTGATCTCGTCGCCGCTGCGCACGCCGCTGTCGATGCGCACATGCTCGGACGGTGAGGGTGCACCCAGGTAGGCGATGCGGCCGGTCGACGGAAGGAAATCCCGATCGGGATCCTCGGCATAGATCCGGGCTTCGATCGCGTGACCTGCGATGACGATTTGCTCCTGCCGGCGCGGCAGATGCTCGCCAGCTGCGATGCGCAACTGCCATTCGACCAGGTCGAGCCCGGTGATCATTTCCGTCACCGGGTGCTCGACCTGCAGCCGCGTGTTCATCTCCATGAAATAGAACGCGCCGCGAGGGCTCGACGATGAACTCGACGGTGCCGGCGCCGACGTATCCGATCGCTTTGGCCGCCGCAATCGCCGCGGCGCCCATTTCGGCACGCCGCGCCGCGCTCATGCCGGGCGCCGGCGCCTCCTCGACCACCTTCTGATGACGCCTCTGCACCGAGCAATCGCGCTCGAACAGATGGATGCATCCGCCGTGCGTGTCGGCGAAAACCTGCATTTCGATATGCCGCGGCTCGGACAGATACTTCTCGAGCAGCATCGTTTCATCGCCGAAGCCGGACTTCGCCTCGCGCCGCGCCGAGGCCAGCGCCGCGATGAAATCCTCGCGCCGCACCACGACGCGCATACCCTTGCCGCCGCCGCCGGCCGATGCCTTGATCAGCACCGGGTAGCCGATCGCATCAGCCTCCCGCCGCAGCAGCGCATCGTCCTGCCCGGCGCCGTGATAGCCGGGAACGAGCGCCACACCGGCCCGGCCCATGATCGTCTTGGATTCGGCCTTGGAACCCATCGCGCGGATCGCTTCGGGCGGAGGACCGATGAAGACCAACCCCGCTGCAGCGACAGCGGCGGCGAACTCGGCGTTTTCGGAAAGAAACCCGTAGCCCGGATGGACCGCCTGCGCACCGGCTTGCTTCGCAATGGCGACGATCGTGTCCCCGCGCAGATAGCTCTCACGCGGCGGCGGCGGTCCGAGCCGGTAAGCCTCGTCGCAGGTCTCGACGTGTAGCGCATGGGCGTCGGCGTCGGAATAAACCGCCACGGTGCGCACGCCCATGCGCCGCGCGGTGCGCGCGACCCGGCAGGCTATCTCGCCGCGGTTGGCTATAAGAATTTTGCTGAACATCGAATGAGGCGCCATCGCCGCCATTACGCGTCGGGCCGTTCGACGGCGGCGCCGAACCAGCGCTGGATCTTTTCGATCATCGCGCGAATCGAGCGCACCAGCTTGGGCAGCATCCAGATCGCCAGGGCCACCAGCAGCGCCAGCACGAAGAAAAAAGCGATCGGATGCGCGAGCGCCAAGTAGATCAGCACGCCGACCAGCATGTCTTCGCCGAACGACGCCGCCCAGTTGGAAAACGGCTCGGGCGACGTGTTGATCACCATCCGCGCGGCCGATTTGGTGAAGTGGCTGCCGGCCGCCAGCGTCCCACCGAGAATCGCCGCGGTCAGCGTCCACGCCGGGGGCGAATCGCCAAACACGCTGGCCGCGAGTGCAGCGCCGGCAGGGATGCGCACGAATGTGTGCACGAGATCCCATACCGAGTCGAAGCCTGGAACCTTGTCGGCGAAGAACTCGGCGACCACCATGAACCCGGAGGCGGCCAGCACCATCGGATGCGACAGGATGCGCAGATGCTCGGGCAGCTCGTACCACCCGGCGAAACCGACGGCACCGGTGATAAACAGCACGGCGTAGAGCCGGATGCCGCTCGCCCAACCCAGCGCCGCCGCCAGAGCGATCAACTGCCAGGTGTCGAAATGGTCCATCGTCCGCGTTCTGCTATTCGCCTTGCGGCACCCACGAGGCCTTGCGCTTGGCCAGGAACGCGGCGACGCCCTCCTTGCCCTCCTCCGAAGCGCGGACGCGGGCGATGCGGCGCGCCGTGTCGGCGATCATCGCCGCATCGGCCGGCCTCCGCGCGACCGCGCGGATCAAAGTCTTGCACTCGGCTTGCGCCGCCGGTCCCGCGGTAACCAGAGCGCCGAGGATTTCATTGATGCGCGCATCGAGGTCCGGCAGCGGCGCAAGATCGTGGAGCAATCCGAGCCGGAATGCTTCCGCCGCGGTGAATCGTTCGCCGCTCAGAAAATAGCGGCGCGCGGCACGCGCGCCGATCGCGTCGACCACATACGGTGCGATCGTTGCCGGTATCAGCCCAAGCCGCGCCTCGGACAGCGCAAAGATCGCATCCGATTCGCCTACCGCGATGTCGCAGCACGCGACGAGGCCCACGCCTCCGCCGAACACCGCGCCGTGCACCCGCGCGATCGTCGGCTTCGACAGGAGATTCAACGTCCGCAGCATGTCGGCCAGCGCCTTCGCATCGGCGAGGTTCTGCGGACGCGAGTACGACGCCATCTTTTTCATCCAGTTGAGATCGGCGCCGGCGCAAAAACTGTTGCCCGCCCCGGTCAGCACGACCGCGCGCACCGTCTGATCGCGGTCGAGGCGTTTGAGCGCCGCGGTGAGTTCCGCGATCATGATTTCGTCGAACGCGTTGTGAACGTCGGGGCGGTTGAGCACGATGACGGCCACCGCAGCGCGGATATCGACCTCGATGCTCGTGAAGGCGGCCGGGCCGCCAAGCGCCGAGACGCGGCGGGCCCGCGTGCTCCTGATTTTGGTGATTTTCGGCGCCACGGGACCTACATCCTGAAAATGCCGAAACGCGTCGGCTCGATCGGGCGGTTCAGCGCCGCCGAGATCGCAAGTCCGAGAACCCTGCGCGTATCGACGGGGTCGATCACGCCATCGTCCCACAGCCTCGCGCTGGCGTAATAAGGGTGGCCTTCCCGCTCGTATTGCTCGCGCAGCGGCGCCTTGAATGCCGCCTCGTCTTCCGCGCTCCAGGCACCTCCTTTGGCTTCGATCGCATCGCGCCGTATCGTCGCCAGCACTGTGGCGGCCTGCTCGCCGCCCATCACCGAGATCCGCGCATTCGGCCACATCCAGAGGAAACGCGGATTGAACGCGCGGCCGCACATGCCGTAGTTGCCGGCGCCGTAGCTGCCGCCGATGATCACCGTGAACTTGGGCACGCTGGTGCACGATACGGCCGTCACCATTTTCGCCCCGTCGCTGGCGATGCCGCCGGCTTCGTATTTGCGGCCGACCATGAATCCGGTGATGTTCTGCAGGAAGATCAGCGGCGTGCCGCGCTGGCTGCACAACTCGATGAAGTGCGCGCCCTTCTTTGCGGATTCCGAATAGAGCACGCCATTGTTGGCGACGATGCCGACCAGATACCCCGACAGGCGCGCGAAGCCCGTGACCAGGGTCGTTCCGTAGCGCGCCTTGAACTCGTCGAATTCGCTGCCGTCAACGATACGGGTGATGACCTCGTGGACATCGTAAGGCTTCTTGACGTCTGCGTTGATGACGCCGTAGAGCTCGTCGGCGGGGTAGAGGGGATCGCGCGGGGGCATAGCGTCGCTGGGTGCGGGCTTGACCCGATTGAGGTTGCCGACGATATGGCGCGCGATCGAGAGCGCATGAGCGTCGTTCTGCGCGAAGTGATCGGCGACGCCCGAGATTCGCGTGTGCACGTCGGCGCCCCCCAGCTCTTCGGCGCTGACGATCTCGCCGGTCGCCGCCTTGACCAGCGGCGGCCCGGCCAGGAAGATCGTGCCCTGCTCACGGACGATGATCGATTCGTCCGACATCGCAGGCACGTAGGCGCCGCCTGCCGTGCACGAGCCCATGACGACCGCGATCTGCGGAATGCCTTCTGCAGACATCGTCGCCTGGTTGAAGAAAATGCGGCCGAAATGATCGCGGTCGGGAAAGACGTCGGTCTGGTTCGGAAGATTGGCGCCGCCGGAGTCGACCAGATAGATGCAGGGGAGCCGGTTCTCGCGCGCGATGTCCTGCGCGCGCAGATGCTTCTTGACCGTCATCGGGTAGTAGGTGCCGCCCTTGACCGTCGCGTCGTTGCAGACGATCACGCATTCGCGTCCCGACACGCGGCCGACGCCTGTGATGATGCCTGCCGCGGCGATGTTGTCATCGTACATGCCGTATGCGGCCAGCTGCGACAACTCGAGGAACGGCGAGCCCGGATCGAGCAGCGAGCCGACCCGTTCGCGCGGCAGCAGCTTGCCTCTGCCCGTATGACGGTCTCGTGCCGTGTCGCCGCCGCCCTGCTCGATCGCACGCACCTTGCTCTTCAGGTCGTCGACCAGCGTCTCCAGTGCGCGCCGATTGGCGACGAAGACCGGGTCGCGCGGGTCGAGCTTGGATTCGATGACCGGCATGGCGCTTCAGGCCGTTTGCGTGCAGTCCAGCGTGTATTCGGACGCGCCCTCGGCCATTTCACCAGCCCCCGGTCGACAGCCAGCGTTCGACCTGCTCGAGGCGATCCGTGCCCCAGAACGGTTCGCCGTCGACGATGATGAACGGCGATCCGAAAACGCCTGCCGCGATCGCTTTTTCGTTTTCCAGCTTGAGCGCCTCCTTGATAGCCGGATCGTCGATGGCTGCGCGCGCCGCCGCGCCGTCGACGCCGCAATCAGCAGCGATCGCCGCGGCACGATCGGGATTCGAGATATCGACGTCGTCAACAAAGAATCCGCGGTAAAGCGCGTGCAGCACCGCCACCGCCAGCGTGGGCCGCACGCGCTGCAGCCACAGGACGATGCGCGCCGGAGCCTGCGTCGGGATCGGAAACACGGAAGGCATGCGAAAAGGAATGCCGTGCAACCGGGCGCTGCGCGCGAAGTCGCGCTTCGCGTAATCGCCTTTCAGCGGCACCTGCGTCAGCGGCACGGCGCCGGTCTGCTTGAAAACGACCCCGAGCAGCATCGGATGCCAATCGACGCTTCGGCCATGACGCGCAGCGATGGCTTCGATCCTTTCCGACGCGAGGAAACCGTACGGCGAAGAGAAGTCGAAATGGAAATCGATGGTGGCGGGCATGGTCGTTCCGTTGAGTCAGCCGGCGAGCGCGCGCGCGATCACCAGGCGTTGTATGTCGCTGGTGCCTTCGTAGATCTGACAGACGCGCACGTCCCGATAAATGCGCTCGACCGGGAAGTCGGTCACGTAGCCGTAGCCGCCGTGGATCTGGATCGCGTCCGAGCAGACGCGCTCGGCCATCTCCGAGGCAAAGAGCTTGGCCATCGAGGCTTCCTTCAGACAGGGCTGGCCGGCATCGCGCAGGCTCGCCGCGTGCCAGGCGAGTTGCCGGGCGGCTTCGATCTGGGTCGCCATGTCGGCGAGGCGGAAGGCGATCGCCTGATGTTCGATGATCGGCTTGCCGAAGCTTTTCCGTTCGCGCGCGTACGCAAGCGCCGCCTCGAACGCGGCGCGCGCCATGCCGACTGCCTGCGCGGCGATGCCGATGCGCCCGGCTTCCAGATTGGCCAGCGCGATCCGGTAGCCGTCTCCCTGGCGGCCGAGCAGATTGGCCGCCGGAACGCGGCAATCCGTGAGGACGATTTGCGCGGTGTCCGACGCCCGCTGCCCGAGCTTGTCCTCGATTCGCGTGGCGTCGTATCCGGGCGAGTCCGTGTCGACGATGAACGCCGACATGCCTTTCTTGCCCGCGGCCTTGTCGGTCAGCGCGAATACGATCGCGACGTCGGCGTTCTTGCCCGAGGTAATGAACTGCTTGGTGCCGTTCAGAACATAATGGCCGCCATCATCGCCGGACGCAAATTGCGCCCGCGTCGCGATCGCCGCCGCATCCGACCCGGTATGCGGCTCGGTCAGGCAGAAGCAGCCGATGCTCTCGCCCATCGCCAGCGGCTTCAGATAGCGGTCTTTCTGAGCCGCGCTGCCGAATGCCAATATCGGGCCGCAGACGACCGAGTTCTGGACGCTGATGACTGTCGAGGTCGCCCCGTCCCCGGCGGCGATCTCCTCCAGCGCGACCGCCAACGATACGTAGTCCAGTCCGGCACCGCCATACGACTCGGGCACGACGATGCCGCACGCGCCAAGGGAGGCCAGCTCGCGCAGCGCATCGCGCGGAAATGAGTGGTCGCGATCCCATGCCGCCGCGAAAGGGACGAGTCGCTGCTGCGCAAAGCTGCGCATGGTGTCGCGCACCATCTGCTGGGAGTCGCTGAGCAGCATTCGAATGTTTCTACCGTCTCGAATCGAACGCGAGACGCACCGCGATGCCGGCGAGCACGACGCCGAGCACCCAGCGCTGCAGCGCCGACCACAGAGGGCGCCGGGCGAGCCAGCCGGTGATCGCCGCCGCGGCGAGGACGAACACCAGGTCGCTCGCGACGTTGATCGCTATCTGAAGCAGTCCCAGGATCAATCCCTGAACGAATACGCCGCCGCGCGAGGCGTCGATGAACTGGGGAAACAGCGCCAGGTAGAACATCGCGACTTTCGGATTGAGCATGCTGGTGACGAGGCCCATGCGGAAGAGCCGGCCCGGCGCGTCCTTCGGCAGCACGCGCGGTGCGAACACGCCCTGCCCGCCGGGACGCAGCGCCTCCCAGGCGAGCCACAGCAGGTAACCCGCCCCGGCATAGCGCACCGCGTCGTAAAGCAGCGGTACCGTCAGAAAAATCGCCGACAGTCCCAGCGCGGCCGCGAAGACATGAAACACGAAGCCCAGCGACGTGCCGGCAAGCGAGACGATGCCGGCACGGCGTCCCTGGCAAAGCGTCCTCGATACCAGATAGAGCAGATTCGGGCCCGGCGTCAGCGCAAGCAGCACGCTCGCCAACGCGAACAGAGCAAGGTTTTGCGGAGTCGGCATCAGCCGCGTCCGGGCCCGGCGAGGCAGCCGCGACCGTCACCACCAATGTCGAGCGCGGGCGACCTCAAGCTGCGACCTGATAACCGAGTTCGTGCAACAGCGATCCGGCCCCGCCTTCCACCTCGCGCCGCTCGGCTTCACTCATCTCGCGCCGCCAGGCCTCGACGCGGTCGGCCATCGGCGGACGCGCCAGATTGAGATGGATGCGCGTGCGCTCCTCGCGCCCGATCATCCTGCCATCGGCGTGCGCGCGACCCTGCAGCCTCTCGAGCCGCGCCTGCCCCCGCGCGCCGGAATCGAGCATCGTCGGCTCGTACGGCAGCGAAAGGTACGCACACAGACGCTTGATCTCGGTCTCGGGCCGAAGCACCAGGTCTTCGAAGCGGACCTCCTGGTAGTGCCGCAACGCCGGTGCGGCACGCAGGCCCACCTCGACATTCTGCCGCCAGCACGCTCCGAGCACCGCGTAATCCTGACTCGGGGCGAACCAGGTCTTGCGCCACGACATCGCGGTATCGCGCGGATCGCGTATGACGTGGATGAAATGCGCCTCGGGCAACAGCGCCTGGATATGCTGCATCGTGAAGATATAACCGGGTGTCTTGTCGCCGGTACGCGGCTTGCGCTGGCCCTCGCCGTACATCGCGTAGAACGCCCTGGTGCCCGCGGCAATGGTGAATGCGGGTATCGCCTGCAGACGGCGCCAGAACGCTTCCTTGTCAAGGCCGAAGTCCGACCAGTTCGATATCGTCATCCGGTCGGCGGTGATGATGTCGAAAAACCGGCGGCGCAGCGACTCCGGATCGCCGGTGAGCCCCATCACGTTGGGCAGGAACGACGTCTCCGGCGGGACCGCCAGTTGCGAGTGCGCGTCGAGTATCACCGCGAGCAGAGACGTGCCGGAGCGGGGACAGCCGACGATCACCGGAAACGGCTCGCGTACCGGCCGTGTCGCCGGCCGCGTCGTACGCCCGCCGAGGCGCAAGGTGACCCGGGGCGACTCGAAGACGAGCTTGTCAGCCATCGCCTTATGGTCAGGCCAGCTCGATCGCCAGCGCTGTCGCCTCGCCGCCGCCGATGCAAAGACTCGCCATACCCCGCTTCTTGCCCAATTGGCGCAACGCCCCCAGCAGCGTCACCACGATGCGCGCGCCCGAAGCCCCGATCGGATGGCCCAGCGCGCAGGCGCCGCCATGGATATTGACCTTGTCCGGCGGCAAGCCGTGCTCCTGCATCGCCGCCATCGTGACGACTGCGAAAGCTTCGTTGATCTCGTAGAGGTCGACGTCTTCCGGCTTCCAGCCAACCTTCGCGTACAGCTTGCGCATCGCGCCGACCGGCGCCGTCGTGAACCATCCGGGCTCCTGCGCGTGCGTCGCATGGCCGAGAATCACCGCCAGTGGTTTGAGGCCCTTGCGCTCGGCAAGCGAACGCCGCATCAGGACCAGCGCGGCGGCGCCGTCGGAGATCGAGCTCGAATTCGCCGCGGTGACCGTTCCATCCTTGCGGAACGCGGGCTTCAGGCCGGGGACCTTGTCCGGGCTCGCCTTCGCCGGCTGCTCGTCCTTGTCGATGACGACTTCGCCCTTGCGGCCCGACACGGTGACCGGGGCGATTTCCCAGGCGAACGACCCGTCGTTGTTCGCCGCCAGAGCGCGAGACAGCGACCGCAGGGCAAATTCGTCCTGCGCTTGGCGCGAGAAATGAAACTTGTCGGCGCACTGCTCGGCGAATATGCCCATCAGCTTGCCCCGATCGTAGGCATCCTCGAGGCCGTCGAGAAACATGTGGTCGATTACGGCGCCGTGGCCCATGCGCATGCCCGAGCGCGCCTTCGGCAGCAGGTATGGAGCGTTGGTCATGCTCTCCATGCCGCCCGCGACCATGATGTCGGCGCTGCCGGCAATGATGGCATCGTGCGCGAGCATCGTCGCCTTCATCGCCGAGCCGCACATCTTCGACAGCGTCGTGCAATTGGTCGACAGCGGCAGGCCGGCCTTCAGCGATGCCTGCCGCGCCGGTGCCTGTCCCTGACCGGCCATCAGGCAGTTGCCGAAAATCAACTCGTCGACATCCGCAGGTGCGACGCCGGCGCGCTCCACCGCCGCCTTGATCGCCACGGCGCCGAGGTCGCTGGCCGCAAGCGACGCGAAGTCACCCTGGAAGCCGCCAATCGGCGTTCTCGCCGCGCCGACGATGACTATCGGATCGTTTTGCAAAGTGTGTTTGCTCCTCGACAAATCCGCGGCGCGCCGCGGCCCGGTCCTACGCCGGCGGCGCCGCCTTGCCAGCGGGTTTCTGCACCCGCCGCGGCCGGCGCACGAGCTCGCCGTTGCAGTTCGGGCAAACGCCGTTCAGCGCGTTGGCGCACGTTGCGCAAAACGTGTTTTCGAAGCTGCAGATGTATGCGCCATCGGCGTCGGCGGCAAGCGGCCATGCACATCGCTCACAGCGTTCGCGCATTTCCAGTGCCATCGCCTCTCCGCTCACTTGGTCTCGTTGAACAACTCGCGGCCGATCAGCATCCTGCGAATCTCCGACGTCCCTTGTTGCTCTGGCCTCGGTCGCCGCTCGCGCGGCTTAACATTCGCGTCGCTCATGTTAGCCTCGTCCGATCAACACCGGTACTGCGCTACTTGGTCTCGTTGAACAACTCGCGGCCGATCAGCATCCTGCGAATCTCCGACGTCCCGGCGCCGATCTCATACAGCTTCGCGTCGCGCCACAGTCGGCCCACCGGATATTCGTTGATGTAGCCGTTGCCGCCCAGCGCCTGAATCGCCTCGCCGGCCATCCAGGTCGCTTTTTCCGCTGCATACAGTATCGCACCTGCGGCGTCCTTGCGCGCGGTCTCGCCTCGATCGCAGGCCTGCGCAACGGCATACACGTAGGCACGGCAGGCGGCCATCGTCGTATACATGTCGGCGATCTTGCCTTGCATCAGCTGGAACTCGCCGATCGGCTGGCCGAATTGCCGCCGCTCGTGCACATACGGCAGCACCGCATCCATGCACGCGCTCATGATACCCAACGGGCCGCCGGCGAGCACGACCCGCTCGTAATCCAGGCCGCTCATCAGGATAGCCACTCCGCGCCCTTCTTCGGATAGCACGTTGTCGTTCGGAACTTCGCAGTCCTCGAACACCAGCTCGCAGGTATTCGAGCCGCGCATACCGAGCTTGTCGAGCTTTTGAGCGGTCGAAAAACCCTTCATGCCCTTTTCGATCACGAACGCGGTGATGCCGCGCGGACCCGCGTCGGCGTCGGTCTTGGCGTACACGACCAGCGTGTCGGCATCCGGCCCGTTGGTGATCCACATCTTGGTGCCGTTGAGCAAATAGCCTCCGTCGCGGCGGACGGCGGAAAGCCGCATCGAAACCACGTCGGACCCGGCGCCGGTCTCGCTCATCGCCAGTGCGCCGACGTGTTCGCCCGACACCAGTTTCGGCAGGAAGCGCCGCTTTTGCGCGGCGTTGCCGTTGCGGCGGATCTGGTTGACGCAAAGATTCGAGTGCGCGCCGTACGACAGCCCCACCGACGCCGAGGCTCGGCTGATCTCCTCCATTGCGACGACGTGGGCCAGATAGCCCATCGCCGTGCCCCCGAATTCTTCCTCGACGGTGATGCCGAGCAGGCCTAGGTCGCCCATCTTGCGCCACAGGTCCTGCGGAAAGCGATTGTCGTGATCGATCGCGGCAGCCTGAGGCGCGATCTCCGTCGCCGCGAAGTCCTGCACGGTCGCGCGCAGCATGTCGATGGTCTCGCCCAACGCGAAATTAAGCGACGGGAAATTGGACATGGAAACTCCTCAGAGATCCGGCCTGCCGGCCATGACGATCAGAGTCTGCTGCATGATCGCGCACAGCGTGCGCGCACCGGCGCGCTCTGCGTAGACCTCGCCCCGCGTGATCGCCAGCGTCCTGCCCGGCTTCACGACCGACGCTTCGGCGACCAGGCGCTCGCCAGCCGCCGGCGCGACCAGGTTCAATTTGTATTCGACGGTCAATACGCTCGCATCAGCCGGGAACAGCGTAAATCCCGCGTATCCGCCGGCGGAGTCGACGATCATGCTGACGATTCCGGCGTGGATGTAGCCATGCTGCTGCGTCAGGTCGTCGCGGTACGGCAGCTCGATCGTGCAGGCGCCCGGCGCGATGCTGACCAGGCGTGCGCCTATCAGCCGCATCGCCTTCTGCCGGTCGAAGCTCGCCCGTACGCGCGAGGCGAACTCAGGATCCGGCGGCAGATGTCCGGTATGCGTCGTGACGCCTGGGTCGAGAGCGGTCATCGGCTGCGCGGGCTTGCCTCGAAGGGAATCTGCTGACTATATATGACGTTTACGTAAACGTCAACATAGCCGGCAACGCGGTCACGCCGCGCCCGCATCGGAGCTTCGGCGCAAGCGCTTGCGGCATTGCCGCTCGAATGCGTCGATTTCCTGCAGCACGATCGCGATGTCCTCCTGCTGCTGCTTGAGCATCGCCCGCCGCGCCGCCAGCACTTCGAGAAACTTCATCAGTTGCGGGCGCTCGCTCTTGCCGACATCGTAGAGATCGAGGAGCTCGCGGATCTCGGTCAGCGAAAGGCCCAGACGCTTGCCGCGCAGGATCAGCTTGATGCGCACCCGCTCCCGCTCGCCGTAGATGCGCGCCTGTCCGGCGCGGCGCGGCGTCAGCAAGCCCTCGTCCTCGTAAAAGCGGATGGTCCGTGTCGTCAGCGCGAATTCCTGCGCGAGCTCGGAGATGCTGAAGGTGGCCTGATCCGGATGCGAAGGCATTGCGCGGAGTCGGAACGTCGGATGCGTATGCGAGGTCAAGATACCACAAGGGTCTTTGCCGGCCGGGATCGTCGGTGCCCATCGCAACTTGACAGGCTGCAGCGATTCGACGATGCTGCGTTGCACAAAACGCTATCACACCGTTGCGTCGTCGCCGGTCGAAATGAACGCCCCGCTGCCACCGATCCTCAGCTATCCATGCGCCGATGCTCCTGCCCCGGGCACGGTGCGCGAGATCGCGCCCGGCATTCATTGGCTGCGCATGCCGTTGCCGTTCGCGCTCGACCACATCAACCTGTGGCTGCTCGGCGACGGTGACGGATGGACGCAAGTCGATTGTGGTTACGGCAATACGGCAACGCGCGAGATCTGGCAGACGCACTTTGCCGGGAGCCTGGCCGGAAAGCCGCTCCGTCGTGTCATCGCCACCCACTGTCATCCCGATCATCTGGGCAACGCGGGATGGCTGGTGGCCCGCTTCCGCTGTCCGTTGATCATGCCGCAGGCCGAATACCTGACTGCGCACGCGATCGCTGGCGAGCACAGTGGCTATGGCGCCGGGCCGATGCGAGCGCTGCTGCGCTCGCATGGCTTGTCCGACGAGCACTTGGCGGCGCTCGAGGCCCGCGGCAACCCGTACCGGCGCGGCGTGCCCGAGATCCCGCTGAGTTTTCAGCGCCTGGCTGGTGGTGACGAGATCCGCATCGGCGCGAACGAGTGGCGGGTGATTCCCGGGTACGGCCATTCGCCCGAGCACGCCTCGCTTTACTGCAAGGCGCTCTCGGTATGCATATCCGGTGACATGCTGTTGCCGCGGATCAGCACCAACGTCAGCGTCTGGCCGGTCGAGCCCGAAGGCGATCCATTGCGGCTGTTCCTGGATTCGCTGACGCCATTTGCCGAGCTCCCCGACGACACGCTGATATTGCCTTCGCACGGTTTGCCGTTCGTCGGTGCCCGAGCCCGCACCGCTCAGCTGCGCGAGCACCATGCGGCGCGGCTGGCGGAGCTCGAGACAGCGGCAGCGACCCCCAAAACCGCGGCGGACATCGTTCCGGTCCTGTTCCGGCGGGAGCTCGATTTGCAGCAACGCTTTTTCGCCATGGGCGAGGCGATCGCGCATCTGAACCATCTGTGGCACGGGAGGCGGCTCGATCGCTCGACCGACGACGATGACAGGATCCGTTTTGTCCGGCGTGCCGGACTACAATAAAGGCGATTGGGAGAGTCTTGATGAGTGCGACCGATACCGCGGGATTGAGCAAGCAGGGCTACGATCCGGTCGCGCTGGCAGACTCGCTCGCCAGCGCCGCCGACAAGAGCGCGAAACTGCTCGGAGACTACCTCGCACGCCACGCCACGTCGGGTCCCTCGCTCGCCGGTGACCAATTCGGACTGACCAAGGCCTTCATGGAATTGACGGCCAAGATGCTGTCCAATCCCTATCGTCTGGCCGAAACGCAGCTGAACCTGTGGTGGGATTACTCTGCGCTGTGGCAGTCGTCGATGCTCAAGCTGATGGGTCAGTCGTCGACGCCGGTCGCCGAGCCTGCGAAAAGCGATCGGCGCTTTCGCCACGAAGACTGGCAGGAGCATTTTCTTTTCGACTACGTCAAGCAGTCGTACCTGATCGCGGCGCGCTGGCTGCACAACGCGGTCGCAAGCGTCGAGGGGCTGGACGAGCACACCCAGAAAAAGGTCGATTTCTTCACCCGTCAGTACATCGATGCGCTGGCTCCGTCCAACTTCGCGCTGACCAACCCGGAAGTGTTTCGCGAGACCGTCGCGAGCGGCGGACAGAACCTGGTCAAGGGTCTGAACAACCTTCTCGACGACATCGAGCGCGGCAACGGACAACTCAAGATATCGATGACCGACAGCAAGGCGTTCGAGCTCGGGGTAAACATTGCCACGACACCGGGCAAGGTCGTCTACCAGAATGAGTTGATGCAGTTGATCCAGTACGAGCCGGCAACGAGCAAGGTCTACAAGCGGCCGCTGCTGATCATGCCACCCTGGATCAACAAGTATTACATCCTGGACCTGCGGGAGAAAAACTCGCTGGTCAAATGGTGCGTCGAACAGGGTCTCACCGTTTTCGTCATCTCCTGGGTCAACCCCGACAAGGAACTCGCCGGCAAGGATTTCGTCGACTACATGCTAGAGGGTCCGCTCGCCGCCCTCGACGCGATCGAGCAGGCCACCGGAGAGCGCGAGATCAACGCGCTCGGCTACTGCCTGGGCGGAACCTTGCTCGCCGCTACGCTGAGCTACATGGCGGTGAAAAAGGACCGGCGCATCGTCAGCGCGGGCTTCATGACTTCGCTGATCGATTTCACCGGTGCCGGCGAGCTCGAGGTCTTCATCGACGAGAGCCAGGTGCAGGCGCTGGAAAAGCGGATGAATGAACGCGGCTATCTAGACGGCTCGGAAATGGCCAACTCGTTCAACATGCTGCGCAGCAATGATCTGATCTGGTCTTTCGTCATCAACAACTATCTGCTCGGACGCGACCCTTTCCCATTCGACCTGCTGCACTGGAACTGCGATTCGACCCGCATGCCCGCGAAGATGCACAGCTTCTATCTGCGCAACATGTACTTGCGCAATGCGTTGAAGGAACCCGCGGGCATCACGCTGGACGGAGTCCCGATCGACGTTTCCAAGATAACCCAGCCGACCTATTTCGTTTCGGCGATCGAGGATCACATCGCCCCGTGGCGAACGACCTATGCCGGCCCGCTTCTGCTCGGTGGCAAGTCGCGCTTCGTGCTGTCCGGCTCCGGGCACATCGCCGGCATGATCAATCCGCCGGCCGCCAGCAAATACGGCTACTGGACCAACGACAAGCTCGCCGTGGCGCCAGACGCATGGTTTGCCGATGCTAAACAGCACGAGGGCTCCTGGTGGAACGACTGGCTGGCCTGGCTCAAGCCGCACCTTGGCCCGCAGGTCGCTGCGCGCGAAGTCGGCAAAAGCGGTGGAAAGGGTCGCCGCAAAATCATCGAGCCGGCCCCCGGAAGCTATGCGCGGCTGCGGGCCGATGCGCGCTGAAGCGCTGCGCTGTCATTGCGCTGCGTGGATAGGCATTTCGCCATAATCGAACAGACAACAAGCAGGAGGTCCCGATGAACCGCACATCGCTCGTTTCAGCGGCACTCGCCGCGATGATCATGACTGCCGGCGTCGCCGCACAGGCGCCGCCGAGCGCCCCTGCCGTCGCCTGCGCCAGTTGCGGCGTCGTGACCTCGGTCCGCTACGTCGAGCGCAAGGGGCAGGGCACGGGCGCGGGCGCCGTGGTGGGCGGCGTCGTCGGCGGCGTGCTCGGCCACCAGCTCGGCTCGGGCCGCGGCAACACGGCCGCGACGATCGCCGGCGTTGGCGTCGGCGCCTATGCCGGCAACGAAGTGGAAAAGAACGCGAAGAAAAAGTCCTATTACGTGGTCAACGTGCAACTCGACGACGGCAGCAAGCGCTCGTTCACGCAGGGTTCGAACCCGCCGTTTCGCGAAGGCGATCGGGTCAAGGTCGTCGAAGGCAACCGGCTGGCGCTGCTCGCCAGATAACGCGCCGTTCGTCATGCAGGCCCGGGCGACGACGCTTCGCCCGGGCTTTTTGTCGCCGGCGCGGTGGGCGTGCGCCTGCCACCGAGCTCGCGGACACGCGAGAAAGGGCCGCGCCAGGGGCCCTTTTTTTCAACGCGCTGCCAGACTCAGGCGCATCTTCGCCAGGTAATCGAGCCCGGCGATGGCGCGAACCCCGTACCACGACGTCATCGCACCGTCGATCAGCGTGACCGGCACACGATTTCCACCGCTTGCGAGCGTCGCGGCCAGCGCGCTCGCGTCCCGCTGCATGAACGCATAAGGCTCGGTCGAAAGCAGGACCCGTTGCGCCTGACGCCAAAGAGGCGAGTCGTCGGCAAGCGTCGGGTAGCGTGGCAGCGAAATCGCCGGCAAGGTTCGCCAGCGGGCCAGCGCCAGCATCGCAGACACGTAGGTCGACCGCGCGACCGTATACCAAGGTTTGCGCCAAATCAGGTAGAGCACGTCTTCTTCGGGCACGGCGGCGAGCGCGCCGACCAACGCATCCCTCGCCGCGCCGTAGCGCGTCGCCAGCGCTTCGGCCTCACATTCTCTGCTGAAGATCGACCCGAACATCCTGTACAGGGCAGGATTGTCGTCGGGCGTCAGCGGGTGCGTGACGATGACATGGGAGACGCTTGCCGCGAGCGCATCGACGGTCTCGCGCCGATTCTCGTCGATATTGACGATCAGATGCGTCGGCGCGAGGCCAACAAGCTTGTCGATGTCGACGTCCTTGGTGCCGCCAACCTTGGTCACCCGTCGCACCGAATTCCGTGGATGAATGCAGAAGCCGGTGCGACCGACGACCTGCGCCCCGAGGCCGAGCGCGAACAGCAGCTCGGTCAGGCTCGGGACCAGGCTGACGATGCGCGCGTCGGCTCGGGCAACCGGATGGACGACGCCGAGCGCGTCGCGTCGCACGTCGTCTTCCGACATCGGCTCAGGTCGAAGCGCGCGGTTTTCGCGGCCTTTTCGCCAGCACCCTGTCGTAGACCGGACGCGGCAACACGCGCAGCGCGCGGCCCAGCCATGCCATTTGCCACGGAACCACGTAAAAACGCCGGCCGCGCGAAATCGCCCGCGCGATCAGACGTGCGGCCTTGTCCGCCGGCAGCAGGAACGGCATGCGGTAGGGATTGTTCGCCGTCATCGGCGTGGCGATGAAGCCCGGACAAATGGTGATGACTTGCACCCCGCTGCCGGCGAGTTCGACCCGCAGGCTTTCGAGATAGCTGATCGCCGCGGCTTTCGATGCCGAATACGCTCCCGCGCCCGGCAGGCCGCGAAACCCCGCCACGCTGGCGATTCCGACGAGCGTGCCACGGCGCGCCGCCGTCATCGCAGCCACGAAAGGCTGGAACGTGTGAACGATGCCGAGCACGTTGGTCTCGAGCACGGCGCGGAAAGGCGCGTTGTCGGCGGCAAATTCAGTCGATGTGCCGAGCGAGATGCCGGCGTTGGCGATGACGATGTCGGGAGGGCCGAAGCGCGCGACAAAATCCTCGGCCGCTGCGCGCAGCGCCGCCGGATCGCGCACGTCGCCGGAATACCATGCATAACGGGCCGCTTCCAGGCGTGTGGCCAGTCCTGCCGGCGCTGACGGATGCCGTGCGAACAGGCCGAGGGCGGCACCTTTGCCGGCGTAGGTTGCGGCCAGCGCCTCGCCTATGCCGCTGCTGGCGCCCGTGAGGAAGACGTTCACGTGCGCGCGGCGCAGGCCGCTGCGACCCGGGCCTGGTCAGGCCCTAGCTTTTGGCCCGCTCGGCGCGGGCCTTGGCGATCAGCACGTCGAGCGCCGCAGGCATCTCGGCGTGGCCGCCGATGCGATCCGACGCGGTGATGAACTTGCCGTCGACGACCACGGTGGGCACCGACTGGATGTTGTAGGTCTGCGCCATCGCCATCGCCCGCTTCATTTTGCTGTCGATGGCAAACGAGGTGTAGACGCTCGCCACCTTGGCGCGATCGAGCCCCTTGGTAGCTGCCCAGTCGAGGAAGGTCTTGTCGTCCCAGAGCGGCTGGCCGTTGCCGTGGATCGCTTTGAAGACGTCGGGCGACAGCCGCGTTTCCTCGCCCAGCGCGTCGAGCGTGTAATAGTCCTTGGCCAGCGCTTTCCAGCGTTCCTGAAACATCACCGGCACCCGACGAAATTGCACGTCGGCGGGCATCGTCTTCATCCAGTTCTGGAGGTACGGCTCGAGGTCGCTGCAATGGGGGCAGCCGTAGGAAAAGAATTCGATGACCTCGATCTTCTTGCCGGTTTCGACCGGCTGAGGCACCTTCAGGCGGGCGTAATTCTTGCCCTCGATCAACTCGGCCGCGCCGACGGTCGAGAGCGAAAACACGGCCAGAAGGCCAACAATACACTGCACAAGGCGAGTCATCGCTACTCCTGCGGAAAAGGTTCGGAAAGCGGCTATTGGGCTGGCGGGGACGTTGGAAGTTCAACTGCGCGGCCCCGGCGGATGTTCATTGATTCTTGATCACCGCCGCATCGAATCCGCTCTTGCCGAGCTCGGTTTTGACGCGATTGACCTCGTCGGTGTTGTCGAATGGGCCCACGCGCACGCGATAGCGAACGCCCTGGTCGGGCAAAGTCGCCGACTGCACCGCAGCTTCCCATCCGGCGAGCGCGAGGCGCGCTTTAAGGCTCTCGGCATCCGATTCGCTGGCGAAGGCGCCCGCCTGCAGCCACATCCGGTCGGCGGGTCTGATTGCGCCAGCCGGTCCGGCCTTGGCGACCGACTCCGGGACCGTCGCAGCGGTCCGTTCGCCCGTCTTGTCCGCCGCCTTGCGATCGGCGCCGACGCGGGGCTCCTCGCCGCCAGGAAGGATCTTGTAGAAGTCGAAGCGCGGCTTGTCGGGCGCCGCCGACGGCGTCACGTCGGCCTTGTTGCCGCGCGCCGCATCCTTGGCCGCACCGGGGACCGGCAGCGGCGACGACAGTCCCGAACGCCCGAGATAGAAGGCGACAGCAGCGGCGATGGCGAGGCCAAGAACCAGGCCGACGAATATGCCCACCACCACGCCGCCGCGCATCGATCGACGCACCCGGCAGCCGGAGTCTGGGATTCTAGTTCTTGCGAGTTTCATCGATCGCCGCTTCGTGGTCCGGAATTTCTTTGCGCATCGCTTGTGGCGCGCTGACGCCCAGCATCGCGAGCCCGTTTCGTATCACCTGCCCGACGGCCACCACCAGCGCCAGGCGCGCCTTGCGCAAGGCGGGGTCGTCGACGAGGAACTGCTCAGCATTATAGTAGCTGTGAAATTCGGCCGCCAATTCCTTCAGATAGAAAGTCACCAGATGCGGCGCCAGCTCGCGCGCCGCGATTGCCAGGTCCTCGGGAAAATCGGCGAGTCGACGCAACAGCGCCTGCTCGTAGGGACTCTGCAATGGCGACAGGTCGGCGCCGCGCAGCGCTTGGGAGGCGCTCGCGACGGCGATGCCTGCCTTGTCGAGCACGCTGCAAACCCGGGCATGCGCGTACTGAACGTAGTAGACCGGGTTTTCCTCGCTTTGCGAGCGCGCCAGGTCGACGTCGAACGTCAGCTGCGAATCGGATTTGCGCAGCAGGAAAAAGAAGCGAACCGCATCGCGGCCGACCTCGTCGATCAGCTCGCGCAACGTGACACCGCTGCCGGCACGCTTGCTGAGCTTCACTTCCTCGCCGCCGCGCATCACCAGCACCATCTGATGCAACACGTAGTCCGGATATCCGTTCGGGATGCCGATGCCCAGCGCCTGCAGCCCGGCGCGCACCCGCGACAACGAGCCGCCATGATCGGCGCCCAGCTCGGTTATCGCGCGAGTGTAGCCACGCTGCCACTTGGTGACATGGTAGGCGACGTCGGGAACGAAATAGGTATAGCTTCCGTCCGACTTCCGCATCACCCGGTCCTTGTCGTCGCCGTAGTCGGTAGTCTTCAGCCAGAGCGCACCCTCGTGCTCATAGGTTTTGCCCGTCGCGATCAGCGCACGTACCGCGCTGTCGGCGAGTCCCTCGTCATAGAGTGACGATTCCAGATAATAGTGGTCGAAGCGGATGCCGAACGCGGCGAGGTCGGCATCCTGCTCGCGGCGCAGGATCGCGACGGCGAAACGGCGGATCGCGTCCAGGTCGTCGGCGGCGCGATCGCCCGGATGCGCGGCCACGTAATCGCGAGCGATCTCGCGGATGTATTCGCCCTGGTAGCCGTCCTCGGGGAAGGTCGCGGCCAGTCCTTGCGCTTCCCGGATCCGCGCCTGCACCGACAAGGCGAGATTCATGATTTGCGCGCCGGCGTCGTTGTAATAGAACTCGCGGTGAACCGCAAAGCCCTGCGCGGCAAGCAGTCGCGCGATCGCGTCGCCGACGGCGGCGCCGCGGCCGTGCCCGACATGCAGCGGGCCGGTGGGATTGGCCGAGACGAATTCGACCATTACCTTTTCGCCGCCGCCCTGCGACGAATGGCCGTAACGGTCGCCTTCCTGCAAAACGCGCGCAACGACCGATTGTCTTGCGACGTCGGTGACGAACAGGTTGACAAAGCCGGCGCCGGCGACTTCGGCGCGAGCCAGCAGCGGGGATCGCGGAAGCGCCGCCACCAGGTCGGCAGCGAGCTCGCGCGGATTGCGCTTGAGCGATTTGGCGAGCTGCAGCGCGATATTGGTCGAATAGTCGCCATACCGCGCCTGCTTCGGCCGTTCGAGCACGATCGCCGTCGGCGCCGCGCCCGGCGCGACGCGGGCGACGCCTTCTTCGAGCATCGCCGACAGTTCGTCTTTGAGTTGAGTCAAGGCTTGATGCTGAAACAAACAGCGAATTATAGCGCCCCGCTCTCCGTCGGCCGCTGCTTCCGCTTCAGCCGAAGCCCAGCGGATCGACGTCGAGCGTCCACCGCACTCGACGTTCGGCCAAGCGTTCGAGTTCCGCGCGCCAGCGCGGCAGGAAAGCCTGCAGCGCGCTGCGATCGCGGCTTTGCACCAGCACCTGCGCGCGCTCCAATCCTGCCCGGCGCGGCAGCGCTGCGGGAACCGGGGAATACACCTCGCATGCCGCCTGCGCGGCGGCGAGCGCGCGGCCCCGATCCGATGCCGCACCGAGGAACGCCTGCAGCGCCTCGGGCGATCGCGCCTCGGCCAGCAGCAGCGCGAGGTGCGCGAATGGCGGCAACGCAAGCGCCTCCCGCTCGGCCAGCAAAGTCGCCGCAAAGCGATCGAAATCGTGCCCGGTGAGCGCCGTATAAAGCGGATGCTGCGGGAAATCGGTTTGCACCAGCACCTCACCCGGAAGATCCCGGCGCCCGGCGCGTCCCGCGACCTGCTCGAGGAGCGCGAACAATCGCTCGGTGGCGCGAAATTCGCCGCTGTACAGCGCGTTGTCGGCGCCGAGGACGCCGACCAATGTCAGGCGCGCGAAGTCGTGCCCTTTGGCGAGCATCTGCGTTCCGACCATGATGTCGACCTCGCCGGCGTCGACGGCATCGCGCATGCTCGCGAAAGTCCGCCGGCCGCGGGTGCTGTCGCGATCGATGCGCAGGATCCTGGCCGCCGGATACAGCTCGGTCAGAGCGTGCTCTAGGCGCTGCGTTCCCGAGCCTTGTGGCAGCAGATCCTGATTGCCACAATCCGGGCAAGCGGTCGGCAGCGCTGCCGTATGGCCGCAATGGTGGCAGCGTAATCCCGCGGTTTCGCGGTGCACCACCAGTCGCGCCGCGCAACGCGGGCACGGGGCTTTCCATCCGCAGCCGGGACAAAGCAGCGCGGGCGCGTAGCCGCGACGGTTGATGAACAGCAGCGACTGCTCGCGCCGGTCGAGGCGAGCAGCGATCGCCTCGCGCAGCGCCGGCCCGATGCCCTCGATCGTTCCCGTGGCGCGGGTGGGGACCAGTCTCACCGGCGGCAGCGCGGTCTGCGCGGTGGCGCGCAGCGGCAGCTTGAGCCAGCGATAACGGCCCCGTATCGCTTGGGCATAGGTTTCGAGCGACGGCGTCGCGCTGCCCAGGATCACCGGAACCTCGCGCCGGCTGGCGCGGTAGATCGCCACGTCGCGGGCGTGATATCGCACGCCTTCGTGCTGCTTGAACGATGCATCGTGTTCCTCGTCGACGACGATCAAGCCCAGATCGGGCGCCGGCGCAAATACGGCGAGTCGCGTTCCCACGATCAACTGCGCCTCTCCGCTCGCCGCCGCCAGCCATTGACGGCGCCGGTCCGCCGCTCCGAGACGGCTGTGCAGCATCGCAATGCGCGCATCCGGAAGCGCATCGGCGATGCGTTGCTCCAGCTGGGGTGTGAGCCCGATCTCCGGAACAAGCAGCAGCGCTTGACGCCCGGCCTCGATGACTTTGGCGGCGGCCGCGAGGTAGACCGCGGTCTTGCCGCTGCCGGTCACTCCCTGCAGCAGCGACGGCTGAAAGCGTCCAGGTTCGGGTATCGCGGCGTTCAGTGCAGCGCGCTGATCGGCATTGGGATCAGGCGTTCCGACGGCGGCTGCGCCTCGGGTGGCCACCGGCTCGACCCAGCCGTCACGCCGCCACGCCCCAAGCAATCGCCAGGCATGCGCGCCCAGCACGCGGATCTCCGCGCTCGATCCGCCGTCGCCGCAGCCCAGCAGAGCGCGCATCGTCAGGGCGAGACCGCGCGCGCCCACCAAGGCTGCATGACCCGTCGGCGTCAGTCGGTATCGGGCCGCCATCGGTTCCCGCCTTGCCGGAGTGGCGGCCAGTGGCGGCAGCATCTGCGCAACGCACATCCCGATTGGCTGTTGGTAGTACGCGGCAATGAACGATGCAAGATCGAGCAGGTCGTCGGGTAACGGCGGGAGACCGGCGACGATCTGATCGACGGGCAGCAATCGGTCGGGAGCTATGTCGCTCTGTTCAGCGAGCTCAAAAGCGACGCCAGGCAGCGAACGGGCGCCCAGCTTGACCACCAGCACACTGCCGCGTCGGACGATAAGCCCGGAAGGAAGCCAGTAGTCGAACAAGCAATGCGCTGCGACTGGCAGCGCGACGCGGACGATGGCCAGAGCTAGCTCGCGCGCGATCCGCTGCCGTAGACAAGCCGTCCGCGGTCACAACTTGTAGGCTTCTGAATCGTTAAGGATTGCGCAAGATTGCGCGCCAAGCCGTTCTTTTTTCTAGGTTCGCAACTGGACGTGGCGGATGTGGACAATTCTGTGAGTAAGTCGTAGAGGCCCGGATCCGCCGCCAAGCGATGTCGGTCGCGTATCGCCGAGTTGCCCGGGCATACGGTAAAACAATTATTATTATTCAAATGCTTACAACAAGCTTCGCGGAGCGGCTCCGATGGTGTTCGAGTCGAGGTCGTGTTCCTGCGGCACTGTGCATAAGTGCGGGACGCGAGATCGCGAATTGGGACCTTTGTCAATGGCCCGCAGATCCAGCACCGGCGCGGCTCGCCGCCGTCTTCCCTGCGGCCGCTCCGGCGTTTTGCAGACGTGTTCGCGACGCCTCGTGGACGAACTCGACCAATGCCGCGACGTTGTCCGGGGGGGTCGAAGGCACGATGCCGTGGCCAAGATTGAAAATGAATCCGGGCGAGGTTCCCGCGGCATCGAGGACCGATTCGGCCTGCCTGCACACGACTTCGGGCGGCGCGAGCAGGGCCAGCGGATCGAGGTTTCCCTGCAACGCAACCCGCGCTCCGACCCGCGTCCGCGCCGCGGCCATGTCGGTTGTCCAGTCGATACCGATTGCCGTGCAGCCGGTCTCGGCGATGCGTTCCAGCCACTGACCGCCGCCCTTGGTAAATACGATCGTCGGCGTGGCGTGGGAGGCCGCCGCCTCCGCACGCGCTCGAGCACGGCGCGGATGTAGGCCAGCGAAAAATGCTCGTACGCATCGGTGGTGAGGATCCCGCCCCAGGTATCGAACAACATCAGCGCATCGGCGCCGTGCGCAATCTGCTGCGTCAGATAAGCAGCGATCGCTTCTGCGTTGATCGACAGGATGCGATGGAGGAGATCGGGACGCGCATAGAGCATCCGACGCACGCGCGCGAAATCGACACTGCCGCCGCCTTCGATCATGTAGCAGGCGAGCGTAAACGGGCTGCCCGCGAAACCGAGCAGCGGCACCTTGCCACCGAGCGCACGCTTGATCGCAGCCACCGCGTCGTAGACATAACGCAGGCGCTCGGGGTCGGGTACGGCGAGCCCCGCTATCGCCCGCTCGTCGGCCAGCGGCCGGGAAAAGCGCGGACCTTCGCCTTCGACGAAATGCAGGCCGAGACCCATCGCGTCGGGAACGGTCAGGATGTCGGAGAAAAGAATCGCCGCGTCGAGTGCAAAACGCTCGAGCGGCTGCAGCGTCACCTCGGTGGCCAGATCGGGGCTCGTGCAAAGCGCCAGGAAGCTTCCGGCGCGCCCGCGCGTCGCGTTGTACTCGGGAAGGTAGCGGCCGGCCTGGCGCATCAGCCAGATCGGCGTGTAGTCGGTCGGCTCGCGCCTGAGCGCGCGGAGCAGCGTATCGTTTTGCAGCGGAATCATCGGGAAGCCTGGCGGTGCGCCGTGCCGCCACCGCGGTGACGGCGCCGGTCCTGGCATGCACGGCCGCTATTGTAGAGCCGAATGGCGGCAAACCGGCCGTGTCGGGAGAGGCGCTGGCAAATCGCCCGGGTCGATGCGATGCGCCGCGTCAGTTGGCGCGTGCGAGTGAACGCCCGCAAAGCCGCTCCAGGATCGCCAGCGGCGATCGCTCGCGGTCGTACAGCGCGGTCAGCGGCAGATCGATCGTCTGCTCGAGCATGTACTGGCCCGAAACCGCCGCGTGCATCACCTGGTCGGAAAAGCACAGCCAGGTGGTGCCGGGCGCAAAGCGCACAACCTGCTGCGTGCAATTCGCCTGATAGTCGAGGTCGGCCTTGGCGCCGTCGTGCAGACCGAGCATCAGATGATCGTACGGGCTGCGCAGGCCCTTGGTGACATGCAGCGCCGACAGCCATCGCGCCTCGCCGGGGATCTGCCGGCGAATGTTCGGCACGAACCTGCGCGCCACCGCTTCGAAGCTTTCGCCGACTCGCCACACCCGATCCTCGCCCGGGCTCACGTTGCAGAACACGCGCAGGATGCGCTCGCCCTGGTTCGGCCGTGACGGAAAAGCGTCGACGTGCAGGCGCGAGTCATCCTTGCGCCATGAGACCGCGCGGCCGATGGCGGGTTGCGGCCGGAAACTCGTGCGCGCGCGTCGGACGTGCGGGGCGTAGCGGGGAAACAGCGTCGTGACCAGAGCGGACGCGTCGGTAGCAAATCTCGCAACCATGCGTGACAGCGCGGCGAGCTCGTCGGGCGAGCCGCGCGCTCCCTTGAGCCTGCCGCCATCAAAGCTGATGTTCTTCGCCCTGCCGTCGGACCAGCGCGGCGAAAGAAAGCGCAATTCGTCGTCGGCGAGCGGGAAGGCAAGGTGCGGCAACACCAGGACGCCGCCGCCTTCGATCGTTCTTACCGCCCGGTCCTGCTCGTCGCTAGCGAGCGCCGGCCGCCAGCTCGCGACGTCGAGCGCGACGATGTCGGTCATGCCGGCTTCTCTAGCGCGGCAGCTCGGACGCGCCCATCAGGAATTCGTCGACCGCGCGCGCGCATTGTCGGCCTTCGCGTATCGCCCAGACGACCAGCGACTGGCCGCGGCGTGTGTCGCCGGCGGCAAACAACTTCGGCACCGACGTGCGGTAGTGCTCGGTGTCGGCCTTGACGTTGCCGCGCGCGTCGTATTCGACGCCGAGCTCTTCGAGCATCCCGGCGTGCACCGGATGCAGATAGCCCATCGCGAACAGCACCAGGTCGGCCTTGATCTCGAATTCGCTGCCGGGCACTTCGCGAAGCTTCCCGTCCTTCCATTCGACGCGGCAGGCGACGAGCGCCACCAGCTTGCCGCCCTCGCCCTTGAACGCCTTGGTCTGGACCGCCCAGTCGCGCTCGCAGCCTTCCTCGTGCGACGTGGAGGTGCGCAGCTTCATCGGCCAGTAGGGCCACACCAGCGGCTTGTTCTCGTGCTCGGGCGGCTGCGGCAGCAGCTCGAATTGCGTCACCGACAGCGCGCCCTGCCGATTCGACGTGCCGACGCAGTCCGAACCGGTATCGCCGCCGCCGATGACGATCACGTGCTTGCCCTTCGCGGTCAGTGGCGCTACGTCGGCATCGCCGGCAACGCGACGGTTCTGCAGCGGCAGGAAGTCCATCGCGAAATGGACGCCGTCGAGATCGCGACCGGGTACGTCCAGATCACGTGGCTGCTCGGAGCCCGCCGAGGCGACCAGCGCGTCGAATTCTTCGAGCAGGCGCGCCGCGGAGGCGCCGTTCTTTCCTTTTGCGCCGACATGCGCATTGATGCGGAACTCGACGCCTTCGGCGCGCATCTGCTCGACCCTGCGATCGATGTGATACTTCTCCATCTTGAAATCGGGAATGCCGTAACGCAGCAGTCCACCGATGCGATCGGCCTTTTCGAACAGCACGACCTCGTGTCCGGCGCGCGCAAGCTGCTGCGCGCACGACATCCCGGCCGGGCCCGAACCGACGACGCAGACGCGCTTGCCGGTCTTTTTTTTCGGCGGCTGCGGCGCGACCCAGCCTTCTTCCCAGCCCTTGTCGATGATGAAGTGCTCGATCGACTTGATGCCGACCGGATCGTCGTTGATGTTGAGCGTGCAGGCGGCTTCGCAGGGCGCCGGGCAGACTCTCCCGGTGAATTCCGGAAAGTTGTTGGTCGAGTGCAGCACTTCGAGCGCCTCGCGCCACTGCTGACGGTAGACCAGGTCGTTCCAGTCGGGAATGATGTTGTTGATCGGGCAGCCGGACTGGCAGAACGGAATGCCACAGTCCATGCAGCGTGCGCCCTGCTTCGACGCTTCGTCGTCTTTGAGCGCGAAGATGAATTCGCGGTAGTTGCGTACACGCTCCCCGATCGGCAGGGCGACCTCGGAGATTCTCTGCAGCTCGATGAAGCCGGTGGTCTTACCCATGCGATTGAGCCCTAGACCGACTCGCGCTGACGGCTCGCCGCGGGCTTCACGGCCCTCCGCGCGAAAAGCTCCCCGAGAGCGCGCTTGTACTCGTTCGGGAACACCTTGACGAACCTGGAACGCGCCGCATCCCAGTTGTCGAGCATCGAGAGAGCGCGCGTGCTTGCGGTGAAGCGCAGATGCCGCTCGACCAGGCCGCGCAACAGCACGTCGTCGGAAAGTTCCGCGTGGCGCAGCCGTCCGCTGCCGGCGGCGGCGAGCTCCGCTTCCGCTTTGGCCTGTTCGACTTCGCTCTGCACTTTCTCGAGCGTTACCATTGCCATGTTGCAGCGCTCGCTGAACCTGCCGTCCTGGTCGTAGACGTAGGCGATGCCGCCGCTCATGCCCGCGGCGAAATTGCGGCCGGTGCGGCCGAGCACGACGACGGTGCCTCCGGTCATGTACTCACAGCCGTGATCGCCGGTGCCTTCGACCACGGCCGAGGCTCCGGAATTGCGCACGCAAAAGCGCTCGCCGGCAATGCCGCGGAAATAGGCTTCGCCTGCGATCGCGCCATACATCACCGTGTTTCCGATGACGATGTTCTCGTCGGGCTTCGCCGGCGACTCGGGATCCGGATAGACGACGATGCGCCCGCCCGACAGGCCCTTGCCGACATAGTCGTTGGTCGCGCCCTGCAGCTCGAAGCTGATGCCGCGCGCGAGAAACGCGCCGAAGCTCTGGCCGGCGGTGCCGTCGAACGCGACATGGATCGTGTCCTCCGGCAACCCGGCATGGCCGTAGCGCCGCGCCACCGTGCCGGACAGCATCGCGCCCACCGAACGGTGCGCGTTGCGGATCTTGTACTCGAGCCGCACCGGCGTCTTCTGCTCGATCGCGGCGGCCGCGGCGGCGATCAGCCGGTGATCGAGCGCGCGATCGAGCCGGTGGTCCTGAGCCTCGCAATGGAAGCGCGCGACCTCGGCAGGCATCGGCGGCTGGTAGAAGATGCGCGAGAAATCCAGCCCGCGCGCCTTCCAGTGATCGATGCCGGCGCGGGTGTCGAGCAGGTCCGAGCGACCGATCAGCTGTTCAAAACGGCGCACACCAAGCTGCGACATGATAGTGCGCACTTCCTCGGCGACGAAGAACATGAAGTTGACAACGTGCTCGGGCTGGCCGTCGAATTTCGCGCGCAGCAGCGGATCCTGCGTCGCGATGCCTACCGGGCAGGTGTTGAGATGGCACTTGCGCATCATGATGCAGCCGGCGGCGACCAGCGGCGCCGTCGCGAAGCCGAACTCGTCAGCGCCGAGGAGGGCGCCGACGACAACGTCGCGGCCCGTTTTCATCTGTCCATCGACTTGAACCGCGATGCGGCCGCGCAAACGGTTGAGCACCAGCGTCTGCTGCGTCTCGGCAAGTCCCAGCTCCCACGGCGTGCCCGCATGCTTGATCGACGACTCCGGCGACGCGCCGGTGCCGCCGTCGTGGCCGGCGATCGTGACGTGGTCGGCCTTGGCCTTGGCGACTCCCGCGGCGACGGTGCCGACACCGACCTCGGACACCAGCTTGACGCTGATCGACGCTTGCGGATTGGCATTCTTCAGGTCGTGGATAAGCTGCGCCAAATCCTCGATCGAATAGATGTCGTGGTGCGGCGGCGGCGAGATCAGGCCGACGCCGGGTACCGAAAAACGCAGCTTGGCGATGTATTCGGATACCTTGTGCCCGGGCAGCTGGCCGCCTTCGCCCGGTTTGGCGCCCTGCGCCATCTTGATCTGCAGCTGGTCGGCATTGACCAGGTATTCGGCGGTGACGCCGAAGCGGGCCGAGGCGACCTGCTTGATGCGCGAGCGCAGCGAATCGCCTTCCCTGACCGGAACATCGACGACGACGCCTTCGATGCGCGAGCTCAGCGTTTCGCCCTTGCGCATCAGCGGGTAGCGATGCGCGTCCTCGCCGCCTTCGCCGGTGTTCGATTTGCCGCCGATCCGGTTCATCGCGATGGCGAGCGTGGTGTGCGCCTCGGTCGAGATCGAGCCCAGGCTCATCGCGCCGGTGGCGAAGCGCTTGACGATCTCCGCCGCAGGTTCGACTTCGTCCAGCGGAACCGGCGCGCCGGCCCGCTTCAATTCGAAAAGTCCGCGCAGCGTCATCAACCGGCGGGTCTGATCGTTGATCAGTTTCGCGTATTCTTCGTAGGTCGCATGGCTGTTGGCCCGGGCCGCGTGCTGCAGCTTGGCGATCGAGTCCGGCGTCCACATATGCTCCTCGCCGTGGACGCGATACTGGTATTCGCCTCCCGCATCGAGCGCGTTGCGCAGCACCGGACTGTCGCCGAACGCGATCTGGTGCAGTCTGTAGGCTTCGTCGGACACCTCGAACAGGCCGATGCCCTGGATGTTGCTCGCGGTGCCGGTGAAATACTTGTCGATGAACGCGCTGTTCAATCCCACAGCTTCAAAAATCTGCGCCCCGCAGTACGACTGGTAGGTCGAGATGCCCATCTTGGACATCACTTTGTACAAGCCTTTGCAGATCGCCTTGACGAAGCGCTTTGCCGACTCCTCGGGCGAGACCCCGGGGACGATTTCGTGCAGCTCTCCGAGCGTTTCCAGCGCAAGGTACGGGTGGATCGCCTCGGCGCCGTAACCGGCAAGCAGAGCGAAATGATGGACCTCGCGCGCCGATCCGGTTTCGACGACAAGGCCCGTGCTGGTGCGCAGGCCCTTCTTCACCAGGTGCTGATGCACGGCGGCGGTCGCGAGCAACGCGGGAATCGGCATCCGTTCGGCCGACACGTTGCGATCTGACACGATCAGGATGTTGAAGCCGAGGCGGATCGCGTCCTCGGCGTGGGCGGCGAGACTGGCGAGCGCCGCTTCCATGCCGGCCGCGCCCCACGCCGCCGGATAGCAGATGTCGAGCTCGAGCGAACGGAACGTGGCACCGGTGAACAGGCCGATGTGACGGATCTTCTCCATCTCGTCGGCGGTCAGGATAGGCTTCGCGGCCTCGAGCCGCATCGGCAGATCGATGGCGTCGGGTGCCAAGTCGACCGCGAGCAGGTTCGGCCGCGGTCCGATGAACGTCACCAGCGACATCACCAGCTCTTCGCGGATCGGATCGATCGGCGGATTGGTCACCTGCGCGAATAGTTGCTTGAAATAGGCGTACAGGACCTTCGGCCGGTTCGACAGCACCGGCAGCGCGGCATCGTTGCCCATCGAGCCGACCGCTTCCTCGCCATTGGCAACCATCGGCGCGAGGATCACCTTCAGGTCTTCCTGCGTGTAACCGAAGGCCTGTTGCCGGTCGAGCAGCGAGACTTTCGAGCGTTGCGGCGGCGCCGGCGCCGGCAAATCCTCGAGCGCGATGCGCGTGCGGTCGATCCACGCGCGGTAAGGCTTCGCTGTCGCCAGCGTGCGCTTCAGCTCGTCGTCGTCGATGATGCGTCCCTGGTCGGTATCGACCAACAGCATCTTGCCCGGCTGCAGTCGCCACTTCCGGACGATTTTTCGCTCGGGGATATCGAGCACGCCGACCTCGGAAGCCATGATCACGTAATCGTCGTCGGTGACGATGTAGCGCGCCGGTCGCAATCCGTTGCGATCGAGCGTGGCGCCGATCTGGCGGCCATCGGTGAACGCCATCGCCGCCGGACCGTCCCATGGCTCCATCAGCGCCGCGTGGTATTCGTAGAACGCGCGGCGATCCTCGTCCATCAGCGGATTGCCGGCCCACGCCTCCGGGATCATCAGCATCATCGCGTGCGCCAGCGGATACCCGCCCATCAGCAGGAGCTCGAGGCAGTTGTCGAACGACGCGGAGTCGGACTGTCCGTCATAAATCAGCGGCCAGATCTTGTCGAGGTCGTCGCCGAGCACCGTGCTGGCGATCGCCTGCTGCCGCGCGCGGATCCAGTTCACGTTGCCGCGCAGGGTGTTGATCTCGCCGTTGTGGCAGACCAGGCGAAACGGATGCGCGAGGTCCCAGGTCGGAAACGTGTTGGTCGAAAAGCGCTGGTGCACCATCGCCAGCGCCGACACCATCGTCGGGTCGCGCAGGTCGAGGTAGTACTCGCCGACCTGGTGCGCGAGCAGCATCCCCTTGTAGACGATGGTTCGCGTCGACATCGACGGCACGTAGAACTCCTTGCCATGCCGTAGCTTCAGCGCCTGGATCGCGTGGCCCGACTTCTTGCGGATGATGTAGAGCTTGCGCTCCAGCGCGTCCTGGTCGATGCGGTTCGAGCCGCGCGCGATAAACACCTGCCGGATCACCGGCTCGACGTCCTTGGTGCGTTCCGACAGGCCGGAATGGTCGGTCGGGACATCGCGCCAGCCGAGTAGCTGCTGGCCTTCGCCGGCGACAGCGCGCTCGATCTCCTGCTCGCACGCCATCCGCGACGCCGGCTCCTTCGGCAGGAAGACCATGCCGACACCGTATTGGCCGAGCGCCGGCAGCGTCAGACCCTGACGGCCGCAGGCGCGGCGCAGGAATGCGTCGGGCAGCTGGATCAGGATGCCGGCGCCGTCGCCCTGCAGCGGGTCGGCCCCGGTCGCGCCGCGGTGGGTCAGATTCTTGAGGATCTGCAGGCCCTGGGTGACGATCGAGTGGCTGGGCTTGCCCTTGATGTGCGCGATGAACCCCAGGCCGCAGGCATCGTGCTCGTTGGCGGGGTCGTACATTCCCTGCCTCGTCGGGGGCAGGTGCCGATCCTGTCGCTGTCGCTCCACTTGTTCCTCGCCGGTTACCGGCCGCCCTCCAAGGGGCGGGTGAAACCTTTTCATACTAGCCATAATGTTGCATTGCGGCAACCCGGCCATGCCCCGGCATAGCCTGTATGACAAAAGCACTTGCGCCGGCCCTGAACTTGCGCTTTAATCTGAACAAAGTGGGCTATATGCTTGTACCAGCGTTCAAAAAAGCTGGCCCGGGTAAAATATTTAGGACAACATCATCAGGGATTCCTTCATGGCGCCAAACCGAATGATAGTTCGCTGGCTGCGATCGGCAGTCGCGCTTTTCGCGCTCGGCGGATTGCTCGCCCTTGGCGGTTGCGGCGGCGGCAGCGGCGCCCCGAATAATCCCTATCAGCCGGGACCGGCAGCCCCCGGACCGCTTTCGGTCCTGCCGCCGATCGTGACCGTCTATTCGAACACGCCGGTCACACTCACGATAAGCGGCGGCGCGGCGCCATTTTTTGTTGTGTCGAGCAACACATCGGTATTGCCCGTCGCACAGTCCCCAAACGGCAACACCATCGTGCTGCTTCCGGGCCCAGTAACGTCCGATACCGCCGTGACAATCACCGTGCAGGACGCGATCGGCCAGAGAGCTACCGCGACCGTGACCGTCAAGCCTGCGCCGATTTTCGGTACGTTGGTAATCAAAGCGAGCTCGGCGGCGTGCGGCGTCAACATCTGCTCGGGACAAACGGGCACCGCGACGGTCACCGTCACCGGCCCGGGAGGCGTCGGCATTCCCAACCGTCAGGTGCGGTTCGATGTGGTCGACGGCGATTTCGCGATCCAAAGCAACAATCCGGGCGCGCCACTGGTGCCGACGCTCACCGTCGTTTCCGACGGGAATGGCGTCGCGACCGTCTTTATCCAGGCCAATCTCGGCGCCCCAACGCAGCCCGCGACGCTGCGCGCCACCGAACTGACCACCGGCAATCAGGTGAACGGTCAGTTCACGATCGTGCAGACGACCGCACTGTCGGTTCTGCCAGGCGATGCGACGATCACAGCGCCCGACAACACCGGTTGCCTGGCAGGGTTCGCTGTCAACTATCGCGTATTCGGAGGCACCCCGCCTTACTCGGCATCGTCGTCGCTGCCTCAGGCCGTCACCCTGTTGAACGCCATCAACATTCCATTCGGCGGCACGTTCACGGCAATCACTAGCGGCATCTGCGCCGATCCGGCGACGATCACCATCGTCGACGCCACAGGCCAGACCACGTCGGCCACGCTGCACAATCTGCTGGGGGCCGCAGGGGCTGCGCCGGCGCCGGTCGCAATTGAGGTGACCCCACCCTTCTACAAGGCCTCAGGTCTCAACAGCTGCACTGGCGTAACGTTCACGTTCATCGTCGACGGCGGTACGCCGCCCTATAACGTCGCGGTAATAGGCCCGGTGCCGCCAAATCCGCAGGTTGTCGCAGCCTCCCCCGGGTCGTTCGACATCACCGGACTGACGGACGGAAGCGGCGATCACGCCATCAAGGTCGGCGACGCAAGCGTTCCTCAGCTGATTGCAAGCGCCAAGGTCTCGTGTAACTAGTCAGGTTAACCAACCGACGTCTGAATGGCCAGAGCGGCGCTCGCGCCGCTCTGCCTTTTTGGCGTTCGAGCTACTCGGCCAAAACGGCGAGCAGATCTGTCTCGCCGATCGCGCTGTGGATCGAAGCTCGTCCGAGTGCATCCAGCAGCACAAATCGTCTCGTCCCCGCATCGACCTTCTTGTCCCGCGACATCAATTCGATCCAGCGCTCGAATCCAATGGAAGGCGCCTGGGTGGGCAGCCTGGCACGTTCAATCAGTCGTGCAATCCTGGCGCCTTCGTCTAGCGGCAATCCGGCGATTCGATTCGAGAGCCTTGTGGCGAGAAGCATGCCTGCCGCGACCGCCTCGCCGTGCAGCCAGGTCCCGTAGCCGGTTGCGGCTTCGATCGCATGACCGAAGGTATGACCGAAGTTGAGCACCGCGCGCTCGCCGGCCTCGCGTTCATCGCGCGCGACGACATCGGCTTTGATGCGGCAACTCTCGAGAACCGCGTGCGTAATAGCATCAGGGTCGCGCGCGAGCAGGCGGTCGACGTGCTTCTCCAGCCAGTCGAAAAAAGTACTGTCGCACGCCGCGCCGTACTTGATGACCTCGGCGATGCCGGCGATGTATTCGCGCTCGGGCAGCGTCGACAGGGTCGCGATATCGATGATGACGGCCGACGGCTGGTAGAACGCGCCGATCATGTTCTTGCCCAGCGGATGGTTGATCGCGGTCTTGCCTCCGACCGAGGAGTCGACCTGGGCGAGCAAGGTCGTCGGTACCTGCAACAAGGGCATGCCCCGCTGGTAGGTCGCCGCCGCGAATCCGGCGAGATCGCCGATGACGCCGCCGCCGAGCGCCACCAGCAAGGTCGAGCGCTCGGCGCCCAGCTCGAGCAGGCGCGTATGCACGTCGTATAGCGTGGCCCAGTCCTTGTGGGCCTCGCCATCAGGCACGAGCAGCGACTGGCAGCGGATACCTCTGCCGGTCAGTGCCGCCTGCAGTGGCGCGAGATAGTGCGCAGCGACGACCGGGTTGGTCACGACGATGGCGCGCGCAGGACTCGCGTCGAGCAATTCGCCGGCACGGGCGATGAGGCCCGCTCCGATATGGATCGGATAGCTGCGCTCGGCGAGCGCGACGGTCAGCGTCGGCATCGGACGGTGCGTGCGAAAGCTAGGGCCGGCTCACGCTTGCGCCGCCGCACGCAGTTGCTGCTCGAGCCGCTGAGCGAGCCTGACCACCTGCTCCTGGTCGGACTCGACGACAAAGTCTGCGGTCTCGCGGTACAGCGCGTCGCGGAACGCGTAGATCTCCTTCAGCCGCTCGAACGGATCGGGCGCCTGCAGCAGCGGGCGATGCTTGCTGCGCTTGGTGCGCTCCCATAGGGTCGCCGGCGTCGCATGGAGATAGAGCACCGACCCGTTCTGCTTCAGGCAGTCGCGGTTGACCTGTCGCAGCACGGCGCCGCCACCGGTCGCGAATATCGTGTGGGTATGCTGCACGTATTCGGCGATGATCGCCTGCTCGCGGTCACGGAAGCCGGGCTCCCCCTCCAATTCGAAGATCACGGGGATCGATACGCCGAGGCGGCGTTCGAGCTCGCTGTCGGCATCGTAGAACGCCTTCCCGAGCCGCTTGGCGAGCAGGCGCCCGAGCGTCGACTTGCCGCTGCCCGGCATGCCCACCAGAAACAAATTGCCCCGATGCAGATGCATCGGGGCATTTTAGTTCATACGCCCAGCCGGAGCGAGCGCTGGCGGCTCGGGTTTGCTAGCGCACCGCGGTGACCGATTCCTTGACGATGCGCGGCGTCAGAAAGATCAAAAGCTCGGTCTTTTCGATGTTCTTGTTGGTCGTCTTGAACAGGTAGCCGAGATACGGTATGTCGCCGAGGAACGGCACCTTGGTGACGTCGTTGTTCAGCGTTTCCTCGTAGATGCCGGCGATGACCGCGGTGTCGCCGTTGTTGACGGCGATCTGTGTTATGACGTTCTTGGTGTCGATCGACGGCACGAATCCGCCGCCGGCAACCGGAACGAACTGGCCGACCGAATCCTTGCGGATTTCGACCGTCATGATGATGCGGTTGTCGGGCGTGATCTGCGGGGTGACATCGAGACGCAGCACCGCCTTCTTGAACTGCACGGTGGCCGGGCTGTTGCCGGTGCCGGGCGTCACATAGGGAATCTCGGTGCCCTGCTCGATGCTGGCCTTCTGGTTGTCGGCGGTGACGACGCGCGGACTCGACACCACCTTGCCGCGGCTGTCGGCTTCGAGCGCGGAAAGCTCGAGGTTGATCAGGTTGCCGCTGCCCAGGTTGATCAAGGTCAGCGCCAGTTGGCCGGCCGGGTTGGGTACCGGCAGGTTCACGTTCAGCTGCGGCGAATCCGAATAGCCGGCGCTGGCGATGCCCGATGCAAGCTCGAACGGCGTCTGCGTGCGCGTCTCGCGCGTGGCCGTCGTTCCTGTTCCGCTGGTGCTGACTACCGGCTGCGTATTGAGGCGTTCCGCCGACGCCGCCGGCATAGCGTCGGTTCAGCGTGAATCCGGTCTGCATGCCGAAGCGCACGCCCAGCTGGCGACCGAACTTGTCGTCGGCGATGACAATGCGGCTTTCGATGACGACCTGCCGCACGGTGACGTCGATCTGGCGGATCAGCCGGCGCACTTCCTCCAGCCGGCCGCCGGTATCCTGCACGAACAGGATGTTGGTTCGGGCATCGACGACCGCGGTGCCGCGCTTGGACAGGAACTTGCCTTCCTTGTCCGAAATCAGCGCCTTGATCGCATCGGCCTTCTGGTAGTTGAGCTGGAACATCTCGGTCTGCAGCGGCTCCAGGTCGTTGATCTGCTGCAGGGACTCGAGCTGCTGTTTCTCCTTGACCGCAAGCTCTTCCCGCGGCGCGATCAGAACGACATTGCCGTTCTTGCGCATGTCCAGACCCTTGGTCTGCATGATGATGTCGAGCGCCTGATCCCACGGAATGTCCTTCAGCCGCAAGGTCAGGCTGCCGGTCACCGTGTCGCTGGTGATGATGTTCAGGCCCGTGAAGTCGGCGATCACCTGCAGGACCGCACGCACTTCGACGTTCTGGAAGTTCAGCGACAGCTTCTCGCCCTTGTACCCGGCGCGCGTGCCCTGCGTCAGGCGGTTCGGGTCTTCCTGGATCGGCTTGACCTCGACGATGAACCGGTTGTCGGTCTGGTAGGCCGAGTGCTCCCACAAGCCCTTGGGCTCGATCACCATCCGGGTGTTGCCGGCCTGCTCGAAAGTATCGATGGTCATCACCGGCGTGGCGAAGTCACCGACGTCGAGCCGGCGCTCGAGATTGCGCGGCAGCGATGTCTTGATGAAGTCGACGATCAGCGTCTTGCCTTGCTGCCGGATGTCGATGCCGGTGGTCGTATCCGACAGGTCGACGATGATCCGCCCTTCGCCGTTTCGCCCGCGCCGGAAATCGATGTCGCGCAGTGCGTGGGCGGCTTCGCCCGGACGCGCTTCGGCGAAGCGCGACACCGTGGGCGCCTCGGCCGCGACGCTGGCGGTCTCGCTCAGCGTGACGACGACGGTATTGCCTTCGACCTGAGTTTCGAACGATTGCGGCTTGTTCAGGTTGAAGACAACTCGCGTACGATTGCCGGCCTGGACGATGTTGACGCTGCGCAGCGCCGGGTCGCCGACTTCCTGCGCGGAGCGGCCCATGCCGTTGCCGGTATCGGGGAAATCCAGCGCGATTCGCGGCGGGTTGTTGATCGCGAAGCCCGCCGGCGGATTGGGCAACGGGGCCTTCAGCGTGAATCGGACGATCGTGCGTCCCGAGCTGCCCTTGGACACCGCGAGATTCTCGATGCTGTTCGCGGCCTGCGCCAGCGCCTGCCCGACACCGAACAGCAGCAGCGAGGCAACGGCGGCAATGGCGGCCCGTTTCGGCCAGTGCCCGCGTTTCGCTTCTGTGGATCGCATGGCCCTCATCTGCGTCGCTCCTGTCTAGTGTCCGCTTCGGCGAGCTGGAGCGTACTGCTTCGTTCCGTCCAGTCGCCGGCACCGTCCTGCACCAGTTCCTTGAGCCGAATGTCGCCGTCCCCGATGCTGACGATGACGCCGAAGTTCTGGCCCATGTAGTTTCCGACCTTGACTTGATAGACGTCCTTGTCGGTCGTTCTGACCAGCGCAAATGTGCTCTTGCCCCGCTGCAACGTCCCGACCATCTGCAGCGACTCCAGCGGATAGGCTTCGAGCGGCTCCTTGCGCCGGTTCAAATCCGGCGCGAGCTTGCTGCCTCCCTTGACCGGCTCGATCTTGCGCGGCTTGAAGGGATCGGCCAGGTCGAATGCGTTGTAGGTAAAAGGCTCGTACGGCCTGACCTGCGGCAGCGGATCGAGCTTGCCCCTGACTCCCTTGCCCTGCTCCTGCATCCAGGCGCGCAAGTCCTGATGGCTTTCGCCGCCGCACGCGGCGACGAGGATGGCGGCGACGCCGCAGGCGGCCAATCGCGGACTCATTTCTTGCCCTTGGTGTCCTTCGCCGACTTGCGCTGCTTGGCGATTTCGTCGTCGTCCAGGTAGCGGAAAGTCTTGGCGGTCGCGTCCATGACCAGCGTGCCCTTGTCGTTCACGATGCCAATGTCATTCAGCGTGACGATACGAGGAAGCTGCGCCACATCGCTGGCGAATGCGCCCATATCATGATATGTGCCCGTGACCTTCACCGTGATCGGCAGTTCGGCGTAGAACTCGGCGATTCGCTCTCGCGTCGCCGGGCGGAACAGCTCGAATTGCAGCCCGCGGCCCAGCCCGGCCTGGTTGATGTCGGTCAACAGGGCGTCCATTTCACTCTTGTTCGGCAATTGCTTGAGCAGCGCGCCGAACGCCTGCTCGATCTCCTTCAACTGCTGGACGTAGAGCTCGAGGTTGACCGCCTTGGCCTTCTTTTCCGAGTACGACACGCGCAGCTTCGCTTCCTCGTCCTGGGCGCGATCGAGCGCGTCGAGCTGATCCTTCCAGTCGAAGAACGCGCCGGCCACCAGGATCAGCACGACCACCAGCCCGAGCACCACGACCTTCGGCAGCAGCGGCCAGTTGCCTGCCTCGCGGAAATTCAGGCGGCGGATGTCGTCGAGTGTCATGTCGGCGGCCCTTTCGCTTGCGGTGCGGCCGTCGACGCCTTGGCCGCAGCGGCCGGCAGCTTGCCCTTGGGAGCCGTTGTTTCGGTCGAACGCTTCATCTGCATGCTCAACGTGAACTCGTTGACCTTCTGCTTGTCGAGGGGCACCGACTTGATCTCGATCAGCTCGGGCGAGGTCAGCCACGGCGAGCTCTCGATGCTGCGCATCAACGTCGAGACCCGCGCGTTGGACTGCGCATACCCGGTCAGCGTCACCTTGGCGCCTACCTGCTTGACCGACTTGAGGTAGAGGCCGTCCGGCAACTGCCGCACCAGTTGGTCGAGCAGGTGCACTGCTTCGGTCCGGTTCGATTGCAGGGTCTCGACGATCTGCTTGCGCGCGAGCAGCGCCTGCGTCTGCTCGCGAAGCTTGTCGATTTCCTTGATCTGCTCGTCGAGCTTGGCGATCTCGGTCTTCAGCAGCGCGTTGCGCCCGTTCTGGTTCTCGATCCGGGCCGCGATGACGATGTGCACCAGGCCGACAATCGCGATGCCGAGCACTGCAAGACCGATCGCCATCGAGATGAACTGGCGCTGGCGCGCCTGGCGTTTCTGCTCGCGGTGCGGCAGAAGGTTTACGCGGACCATGGCTATTCGAACCCGCGCAGCGCGAGGCCGCAGGCGATCAGCAGCAGGGGCGCATCGGCCGCGAGCTGGCGCGGCCGGATGCGGTCGGACATCGTCATGCTGGCGAACGGGTTGCCGACGATCGTGGTGACGCCGGCGCGCTTGGCGACCAGCTCGTCGAGGCCTGACAACAGGGCGCAGCCGCCAGTAAGCACGACCTGGTCGACCTGGCTGTACGACGTCGACGTGAAGAAGAACTGCAGGGCACGGGTCACTTCGAGCGCCAGGGTCTCCATGAATGGCTGCAGCACATCGGCGTCATAATTCTCCGGCAGGCCGGCATTTTTCTTCGCTGATTCCGCTTCTTCGGGCGATAGGTTGAACGCGCGCTGGATATCGTGGGTCAACTGGTTGCCGCCGAAGGCCTGGTCCCGGGAGAACAGAATTTGGTTGTTGCGCACGACGTAGAAGTGCATCACGTGGGCCCCGATGTCGACCAGCGCCACGTTCTGGTCGCGGCCGTTGGCCGGCAGCGAAGGGGCGATCATGCGGAAGACCTCTTCGGTCGCGTACGACTCGACGTCCATGACCTGCGGCCGGAGTCCCGCGTTGTCGGCGATGGCGACACGGTCGTCGACCTTCTCCTTGCGCGAAGCCGCGATCAGCACCTCGACATCCTCGGCATTGTTCGGCGCCGGACCGAGGATCTGGAAATCCAGGTTGACTTCGTCCAGCGCGAATGGGATGTACTGGTTGGCCTCGGCCTCGACCTGGAGCTCGAGCTCCTCCTCGGTCTGGCCCGCGGGCACGATGATCTTCTTGGTGATGACCATCGCCGTCGGCAGCGCCATTGCGATATGCTTGTTGCGGCTGCCGAGCCGCTTGTGCGCGCGGCGGAGTGCCTCGCTCACCTGGTCAAGGTTGACGATGTTGCCGTCGGTGACCAGATCCTTGGCGAGAGGTTCAATCGTATAGCGTTCGAGCCGATAGGCTCCCTTGCCGGTCTCGGACAGCTCGACCAGCTTTATGGCCGACGAGCTGATGTCCACGCCGATCAGCGGCGGCGCCTTCGTTTGCAAAAAAGCAAACGCGGAATCGAGTTTTTCCTTCAGCATGGGAACTTTAGGCGCACTTCATATAAATTACATTAAACAGTAGCAGCAAATATAAACCATGTAAAACTGTTTTTTCAAGTTTATCTTGGCTCCTAACCCTGCATATAATCGCGGCTCCCGCCCGGGGCCCCAGTAACTTTAATTCACCCATGCTAAAGCGCTGGCTGATCTATCTTGCGGCTGTGGTGGCGGGCCTGGGGGTGGTCGGGGCCCTGCTGGCGGCCTTTGTTCTGGCACTGCTTTATCCCACTTTGCCGTCGCTGGAGACGCTGACCGACTACCAGCCCAAGATACCCCTCAAAATCGTGTCGGCCGAAGGGGCTCTCCTGGGAGAGTTCGGGGAAGAGCGGCGGGCGATCGTCAAAATCAAGGAAGTCCCGGATGTCATGCGCCACGCAATCCTGGCCGCCGAGGATGAGCGCTTCTACCAGCACGGTGGCGTCGATTACCTGTCGGTGCTGCGGGCGGCGCTGGCCAACGTCAGCGGCGGGGCCCCGCAGGGCGCGGGCACGATCACGATGCAGGTGGCGCGGAACTTCTTCCTGACCCGTGAGCGAACGCTCACTCGCAAGCTACGTGAAGTGATGCTTGCCTACAAGATCGAGTCCAGCCTGTCGAAGGACGAAATCCTCGAGCTTTATATCAACCAGATCTTCCTAGGGCAGCGCGCCTACGGGTTCGCCGCGGCCGCCCAGATCTACTTCGGGAAACCGCTACAGGAGGTAAGCATCGCCGAGGCGGCCATGCTGGCCGGCCTGCCCAAGGCGCCCTCGGCCTATAACCCGGTCGCCAACCCCAAGCGGGCCCGTGGGCGCCAGCTCTATGTGCTGAGGCGCATGCACGACCTCCACTACATCAGCGACGACCAGTTCGTCGTGGCACAGAACACCCCACTGGCGGTCCACCAGACGTTGCAGGAATACGACACTCATGCCCAGTTCGCCGCCGAAATGGCCAGGCAAGTGGTCTTCGAGAGCTACGGCGAGGAGGGATATACGCGCGGCCTGACCGTCTATACGACCTTGCGCAAGGACGACCAGGTCGCCGCCTACGCCGCCGTCCGGCGAGGCGTGAGCGACTACGACCGGCGGCACGGCTATCGCGGTCCCGAGGCGTATGTCAGCCTGCCCAGCGACCCGACCAAGCTCGATGACGCGCTCGATGCGGCCTTCCAGGACCTGAGCGACATTGACAACCTCGAGCCGGCGATCGTGCTGGAAGCGACTCCCGCGTCAGTGAAAGTCGTGCGCAGCGACGGCGACATCCTGGTCATCACAGGCGAAGGACTGAAATTCGCCGCCCGGGCATTGTCGGACAAAGCCCCGGCGACCAGCCGTATCCGGCGCGGGGCGCTGATCCGCGTCACCAGCGACGACAAGGGCAACTGGCAGATTGCGCAAATGCCCCAGGTCGAATCGGCCTTCGTTTCGGTCCGGCCGAACGACGGGGCGATCCTGTCACTGGTCGGCGGCTTCGACTTCGACCGCAACAAGTTCAATCATGTGACCCAGGCATACCGGCAGCCGGGCTCGAGCTTCAAGCCGTTCATCTACTCGGCCGCGCTGGAAAAGGGCTTCAGCCCGGCGACGGTGGTCAACGACGCGCCGCTGTCTTTTGATGCGGCGCAGACCGGGGGCGAGCCTTGGGAGCCGAAGAACTACGATGGGACCTTCGACGGGCCGATGCGGCTGCGCACTGCGCTGATGAAATCGAAGAATCTGGTGACGGTGCGCGTGATGCAGGCGATCGGACCGCAGTACGCGCAGGATTACATCGCCCGGTTCGGCTTCGATCCGAAGCTCCATCCGGCGTACCTGACGATGGCGCTGGGCGCCGGAGCCGCGACGCCCCTGCAGATGGTCGCCGCGTATGCGGTATTCGCCAACGGCGGCTATCGCGTGACCCCTTATCTGATCGACCGCGTCGTCGACAGCCGCGGCAACGTGCTGTCCAAGGCGACGCCGGCGGTGGCGGGCGTCAACGCCGAGCAGGCGATCGATCCGCGCAACGCCTTCATCATGACGACGATGTTGCGGGACGTCGTCCGAGCCGGCACCGGGGCGCGCGCCAACCAACTCGGGCGACACGATCTTGCCGGCAAGACCGGTACGACCAACGACAGCGTCGATGCCTGGTTCTGCGGCTTCAATGCCTCGATGGTGGGTGTCGCCTGGATCGGATTCGACCAGCCCCGCACACTCGGCAACAACGAGACCGGCGCGGTCGCCGCACTGCCGATCTGGATGGCGTTCATGGCCAAGGCGCTCAAGGGCGTGCCCGAAACTCCGCTCAAGCAGCCGGACGGCGTCGTCGTCGTACGCGTCAACGCGGATTCCGGATTGCGCGACAACGACGACCGCGGCGGTATCCCCGAATATTTTTTCTCCGAGTTCATGCCACGCAAGCGCGACGACGCACTCGCTACCGACGGCGGCCGCGCGCCGCCGGAGGTGCGCAATCAACTGTTCTGACCGTTGCCACCGCATATCGCTTCCTCGCCGGCTTCCCGCAACCGCGCGCGCATCGCGCAGGCGGCCGCGCGTCTGATCGCCGAACACGGGTTGTCCGACTGGGCGGCGGCGAAGCGAAAGGCCTGCCGCGAGCTCGGCTTGAGCGAGCGCGAGGCCCTGCCCGGCAACGACGAGATCCAGCAGGCGCTGCGCGATTACAACAGCCTGTTCCGGCCGCACGCACAGGCGGCATCGCTCCGCGCACAGCGCATGATCGCGCTCGATTGGATGCAGCGCCTCGCGCCATGGCGCCCGATGCTGGTCGGCGGCGTCGCGGCGGGCTGGGCGACGGCCCACAGCGACGTCAGGCTCGAGCTCGAAGCCGAGGATCCGAAGGCGGTCGAGCTCGGCTTGATCAATGCCGGGATCGAATACACGGCTGCCTCGCCGACGCGCGGCGCGGCGCCGCTCGCGCGCCTGAATGCCGGACGCGGGACAACCGCGGTGCGGCTCGACATCGTTTCGCCGCAGCAGCGTCGCAACCGTCCGCGGCGCAACGACGAGGAACGCCTGTCGCTATCCGACCTCGAGGCACTGCTGGCGAGTGCCGCCAGCACGGCGGATCCGGCGCCCTAGGGCCTGTTCACTCGTTGAGCCAGGCGGCGGCCGCAAGCGCGTAGTAAGTCAGGATCGCATCGGCGCCGGCGCGCTTGAAGGCGATCAGCGTCTCCATCGCACAGGTGCGCTCATCGAGCCATCCGTTGGCGGCAGCGGCCTTGAGCATCGCGTACTCGCCGCTGACCTGGTACACCGCGGTCGGCACGCCAAAGCTGTCCTTGACCCGGCGCAGAACATCCAGGTAAGGAAGGCCAGGCTTGACCATCACCATGTCGGCGCCTTCCTGCAGGTCCAGATAGACTTCCCAAAGGGCTTCGTCGCCGTTCGCCGGGTCCATCTGATAGGTGTACTTGTTGCCGCCGCTCAAGGCGGTGCCCGATCCGACGGCGTCCCGAAACGGTCCGTAGAATCCCGACGCATATTTCGCCGAGTACGCAAGGATCCGCGCCCTGTCGTGTCCGGCACGATCGAGCGCCGCGCGCAGCGCGCCAATGCGCCCGTCCATCATGTCAGATGGAGCCACCACGTCGGCGCCGGCCTCCGCGTGGCACAGCGCCTGCCGCGTCAGCGCGGCGACGGTCTCGTCGTTGGCGACGTAGCCGGTATCGTCGAGCAGACCGTCCTGCCCATGGCTGGTATAGGGATCGAGCGCGACATCGGTGATGACGCCCAGCGCCGGAAATCGTGCTTTCAGCGAGCGCACCGTTCGCGGCAGCAGGCCCTCGGGATCCCAGGCGGCGGCCGCATCGAGCGACTTCTGGGCGGTCGGAATGACCGGGAACAGCGCGATCGCGGGCACGCCGAGCGCCACGCAGCGCTCGGCGTCGGTCAACAGCAGGTCGATGCTCTTGCGCGAGATCCCAGGCAGCGAAAGCACCGGCTCCTCGCGACGGCTGCCGTCGAGGACGAAGGCGGGATAGATCAGATCGTCGCTGGACAGTCGATGCTCTCGCATCAAGCGGCGCGAGAAGTCGTCGCGCCGCATGCGGCGCTGCCGACGCTCGGGAAATTTTCCAGTAAAGTTCATCGTCTTAGCGAAGCTCAACGCCGGTTCATGCGGCTAGCTGGAAGCGCATCGTAGCTCGCGCACAGCGCCGCGGGCAACCCGCGTCCGAACGAGAGTCGAAGCGCGATCGGCAAATCATCGAGCGCGGGTGGAACTCTTTTGTCAGGCGGCCGGTCATATTCTGCAGACGATAGCATCGTCTCCCGCTTTCCTCCCTGAGCGGGTGCCCTTCGGTTGCGTAACCCTACCAATCGAAGGGCGTTCTTGAGGCCCCGACTCACTCCCCTTGATGTCGGGGCCCTTCTTTTTGTGCCGACTCAATCGCGGTATCCGCGGCAAACGGCGCGAGCCATGCAACCACCGCCTCCTCCGCTTCCGCGAGACCGAGCCTTCGCGTCGCCGAAAACAGCTGAACGCTGATTCGATCCGCATGCGCCGCGTAGTCCTGCCCTAATTCGCGATGCACACTGGCGAGTATGCGTCGCTGTTCGGCGACGGTGAACTTGTCGGCCTTGGTCAGCAGGATATGAGTCGGCCGCAGCGTCGGCAGAAACCAGTCGAGCATTTGCCGGTCGAGGTCGGTCATCGCCCGCCGCGCATCCATCACCAGCACCAGCCCGGCAAGCGGGACGCGCTCGGCAAGATAGCGAGCGATAAACTGCTGCCAGTGCCGGCGCATCGCCGCCGGAACTTCGGCGTAGCCGTAGCCGGGCAGGTCGGCGAGGAGCGCCCCTGAGCGCAGGCGAAAGAAGTTGATGTTCTGCGTTCGCCCCGGCGTCTTGCTGACAAAGGCCAGCCGCGTTCGCTGCGCCAGCGCATTGATGGCCGACGACTTGCCGGCGTTGGATCGCCCGGCGAACGCTACTTCGGGCGCACCCTCGGCCGGAAGCTGGTGCCAGTCGGCCGCCGTGGTCAGGAATTCCGCGTGATGGAACGGGTGCTTCACCGCGCTCGTCCGCATGTCGAAGCTTGGGCCGGGCGCGACGGATTCGGTACAATATGCGGTCGGCTTGCGTCGCGTTTGCGCGCTGTCGATGCCCGATGCGCGGACTGTACCGCCGGGCCGCGGAATCCAGGGGGCATCGAACGATGAAACGCGCGTTGTTGCTGACGGCGGTGACCGTTGCAGTTGCGCTCGGCGCGCTGGCCGGCGCACCGGCGCGGGCCGACGAGGCCCCTGCCAAACCCGATCTCGCCAAAGCACAGCAGATCGTCAACCAGGTGTGCTCTGCCTGTCATGGCGGCGATGGTAACAGTCCGAGTCCGGCGAACCCGAACCTCGCCGGTCAGCAGGCGGACTATATCGCCCTGCAACTTGCCCATTTCAAAAGCGGCGTTCGCAGCAATCCGATCATGGCAGGGATGGCCGCCGCGCTGACCCCCGAGGACATGCGCTCGCTCGGCGCCTATTTCGCGCAGCAGAAGCCCAAGGGCTCGGCAGCGAAGAGCGCCGAGCTCGCCGCGGCCGGGCAAAAGCTGTTTCGCGGCGGCGACACCGCCAGCGGCGTACCGGCCTGCGCCGCGTGCCACGCGCCGGACGGGTCTGGCATTCCCTCGCGCTATCCCCGCCTCGGCGGGCAATATGCCGACTACGCGTTGGCCCAGCTGCGCGCTTTCAAGGCCGGTGAGCGCGGCGCGGACAAGGAAGGCAAGGACGTCAACGGCAGGATCATGGCGCAGATTGCCGGGCGGATGAACGACCAGGCGATCGCGGCGGTCGCGCAATACGCCGCCGGATTGCACTAGAAACTGGAGGGCGGCTGCAACGTCGGGCGTGCGCGGCCCTGCGCAGCTTAGGCGCCGCTGCCGCTAGGACGCTGCCGCCTTGCACGCTGCCAGCGTCTGGCGCCAGTCCGGCAGCACAATGCCAAAGACTTCCTCCAGTTTGACGGTGGCGAGTACCGCCGACGCCGGCCGGCGGGCAGGCGTCGGATATTCGGCGGTCGTGATCGGCAGCACGCGCGGAAAAGTGGCATCGTCGAAAATCGCCCGCGCAAAATCGAACCAGCTAGCGCGTCCGCGGCCGCTCAAGTGATAGATGCCGCTCTTGTTCGCCAGAGCCGCGGCGCCGCGGCTCACCAGTCTCGCCGTCGCTTCGGCGAGCGTCCGGCTCCAGTTCGGTACGCCGAACTGGTCGGCGACGATGCGAAGCTCGTTTCGCGTCGCTGCGAGCCTTTTCATCGTCAGCAGAAAATTCTGGCCGTGCCAGCCGTAGACCCAGCTGGTGCGCAGTATCAGGTGCGCACCTCCGGCGGCCGTTATCGCGCGCTCGCCGGCGAGCTTGCTCGTGCCATAGACGTTCACCGGGTCCGGCCGGTCGTCCTCGCGGTAGGGCTCTGCGGAGCTGCCGTCGAACACGTAATCGGTCGAATAATGAATCAGCAACGCGTCCAGGCGCTTCGCTTCCTCGGCCAGGATCGCCGGTGCGCGGGCGTTGATGGCGTCGGCCAGCGCGGGCTCGCTTTCGGCACGGTCGACCGCGGTATAGCCGGCCGCGTTGACGATGATCTGCGGCCTCACCCGTCGCACGGTCGCTGCGATCGCGTCGGCATTGGCCAGGTCCAGCACGACGCGGTCGGCGGCGACCAGCTCGCCGTGTTCCGGAAGGACGCGGGCCAGTTCGAAACCGAGCTGGCCCGCGGCGCCGGTGAGCAAAATCACCGGTCGTTTCACGGATAGACGTCGGCCTGCGCCAGCGTGCAACCGGCCGCGTCCTTGGCCGCGACGATGGGCACGCCTTGCAGCGGCCATTCGATGCCGAGCGTCGGATCGCTCCACAGAAGGGTCCGTTCGTGTTGCGGATACCAGTAGTCGGTCGTCTTGTAGAGAAACTCCGCGGCGTCCGAGACGACCAGGAAACCGTGCGCGAAGCCGGGCGGGATCCAGAGCATGCGGCGGTTCTGCGCCGACAGCGTCGCCGCCGACCAGCGGCCGAACCGCGGCGAACTGCGGCGCAGGTCGATCGCGACGTCGAACACCTCGCCGACGACCACCCGTACAAGCTTGCCCTGGGCATGCTCTATCTGATAGTGCAATCCACGCAGCACGTCGCGCGCGGAACGGGAATGATTGTCCTGCACGAAGTCGGCGTCGAGACCCGCCTCCGCCATCGTGCGGCGATTGTAGCTTTCGAAGAAAAATCCGCGCTCGTCGCCGTGGACCTTGGGCTCGAGCAGCAGCACTTCCGGCAATTCGGTCGGCGTGACCTTCATCGGAAGCCGATTCAGCGCACCGCAGGACCGTGCAACAGGCTCAGCAGATACTGTCCGTAGCCGTTCTTCGCCATCGCCTGCCCGAGTTTTTCCAGCGTGGCGGCATCGATGTAGCCCTGGCGGTAGGCGATCTCTTCCGGACAGGCGATCTTGAGTCCCTGCCGCCGTTCAATGGTCGCGATGTATTGCGCCGCTTCGAGCAACGACTCGTGGGTCCCGGTGTCGAGCCAGGCCATGCCACGTCCCATGACTTCGACCGCGAGCTCGCCGAGCGCAAGATACGACTGGTTGACGTCGGTAATCTCGAATTCGCCGCGCGCCGAGGGCTTGAGGCCGGCGGCGATGTCGAGCACGCGATTGTCGTAGAAGTAGAGGCCAGTAACCGCATAACGCGACTTCGGCCGCCGCGGTTTCTCGGCGAGGCTCAGCACGCGCCCTTCGGCGTCGAATTCCGCGACTCCGTAGCGCTCTGGATCGGCGACCGGATAGGCGAAGATCGTCGCGCCCGTTGCCCGCGCCTTGGCCCGTGCCAGCATCGGCTGCAGGTCGTGGCCGTAGAAGATGTTGTCGCCCAGCACCAGCGCCGAATTCGCGCCTCCCACGAAGTCGCGGCCGATGACAAACGCCTGCGCCAACCCATTCGGCGTCTGCTGGACCGCGTAGCGCAGATCGATCCCCCACCGCTGGCCGTCGCCGAGCAGCTGGGCGAAGCGGGGTGTGTCTTCGGGCGTCGAGATCAGCAGGATTTCGCGAATGCCGGCAAGCATCAGCGTCGACAGCGGATAGTAGATCATCGGCTTGTCGTATACCGGCAGCAGCTGCTTCGATAGCACCTGCGTCGCCGGGTAGAGCCGTGTCCCCGAACCGCCGGCCAGGATGATGCCTTTGCGGTTGGTCATGCCGGCTCGTCGGTGTAGTTGAGCGAAATCCATTTCTGGTATTCGCCGCTGCTCACCGCCTGCACCCACGCCGCATGGTCGAGATACCAGCGCACGGTCCGAGTCAGTCCCGACTCGAACGTCTCGCGCGGCGCCCAGCCGAGTTCGTTGCGAATTTTCGATGCGTCGATCGCGTAACGGCGATCGTGTCCGGGGCGATCGCGAACGAAGCTGATCTGTGCCGCGTAGTCGCGGCCGGGACGCTGCGCGGCGAGCACGCGGCAAAGCGTGCGCACGACGTCGATGTTGGTCATTTCCGCATTGCCGCCGATGTTGTAGGTCGCGCCCGGCGTACCGCGCGACAGTACCGTCCGAAGCGCGGCGCAGTGGTCGCCGACGTACAGCCAGTCGCGCACGTTCTGGCCGTCGCCGTAGACCGGCAAAGGTTTGCCGGCGATCGCGTTGACGATCATCAGCGGGATCAGTTTTTCGGGGAACTGCAGCGGCCCGTAGTTGTTCGAGCAGTTGGTCGTCAGCGTCGGCAGGGCGTAGGTGTGATGGTAGGCCCGCACAAGGTGATCGGAGGCCGCTTTCGACGCCGAATACGGGCTGTTGGGCGCATACGGCGTCGACTCGCAGAATCCGTCAGCCTCGGGCGCAAGCGAACCATACACCTCGTCGGTCGACACATGCAGAAAGCGAAAGCGCGAACGCTCCGGTTCCGGCAGAGACGACCAGTAGGCGCGCGCCGCCTCCAGCAGCGCGAACGTGCCGACAATGTTGGTGCTGATGAAAGCGGCTGGGCCGTGGATCGAACGGTCGACGTGACTCTCGGCGGCGAAGTTGACGATCGCGCGGGGACGGTGCGTTGCCAGCAGCGCATCGATCGCCGCCCGATCGCCGATGTCGGCGCGCACAAACAGGTGGCCGGGATCGTCCTTGAGGGCGACCAGGCTCCCGAGATTGCCCGCGTAGGTCAGCAAATCGACGTTGACGACCGGCTCGTCGGCCTGGCCGCGCCAGTCGAGCACGAAATTGGCGCCGATAAAACCGGCCCCGCCTGTAACGAGGATCATGGTAGGTGCGAAGCCGGTTTCAGTGCAGGCTCACGTGCGAAGCACGTTATGCCGAAACTAAATCCGGCTCCGCCCGTAACGAGAATCATGCGAGGTCCATGCGCGCGCCGCAACGAGCGGCAGTGCTGCTCGGGGCCGCGGATTCTATCATGTCGCGCGAGCGGCTCCGTTCGCCGTGTAGTACTCGAGATACCAGGCGACGAAGCGCTGCAATCCCGTCGCGAGCGGCGTCGTCGGCGCAAATCCGGTCGCCGCCGCGAGCCTGTCGATCGAAGCGAAAGTCGCCGGCACGTCGCCCGGCTGCAGCGGCAGATATTCGCGGATCGCGCGCCGGCCAAGCAGTCGTTCCAGCTCACCGATGAAGGATTCGAGATCGATCGCCGTATGGTTACCGATGTTGTAGATCGCGTACGGGGCCGAGCCGCCGGCGCCCGCCTCCGGTGGCCGGGCCAGCACACGGACGATGCCTTCGACGATGTCGTCGACGTAGGTAAAGTCGCGCCGCATCCGGCCGAAGTTGAACACCTTGATCGGCTTGCCTTCGAGGATCGCGCGCGTGAACAGCGCGGTCGCCATGTCGGGCCGGCCCCATGGTCCGTAGACGGTGAAAAAGCGCAAGCCCGTCGTCGGCAGCCGGTACAGGTGGCTGTAGCTGTGCGCAATCAGCTCGTCCGCCTTCTTGGTCGCTGCGTACAGACTGACCGGATGATCGACGTTCTGGTCCTCGGAATACGGCAGCGCATGGTTGTCGCCGTACACGCTGGAGCTCGATGCATACACCAGGTGCTCGACGCCAGTGTTGCGGCAGCCCTCGATGACCGTGCCGAAGGCGACGACGTTATTGCGGATGTAGGCGGCCGGATTGAGCAGCGAATACCGCACGCCGGGCTGCGCGGCCAGATGCGCGACGTGCGTGAAGCGGCCGTCGCCAAACAGCGCCGCCGTCGCTGCCTGGTCGGCGAGGTCGAGCTCGATGCACTGCACCCCGCCGCTCGCGAGCTCGCGCGCCCGCGCTCGCTTCAGTGCGACATCGTAGTACGGATCGAAGTTGTCGACGCCGACGACCTCGGCGCCGTCGCGCGCCAGCCGCAGCGCGAGATGCATGCCGACAAAACCGGCGGCACCGGTGACCAGGATCTTCATGCCGACGTAGTGCGGCCGCCGGTTTCGGCGAAGGCTAACCCGCGCAGCGGGTTAAGCGAGCGCCTCGGGCGCGAGCGGCCGGAGGCAAAACCGGCGGCACCGGTGACCAGGATCTTCATGCCGACAAGGTAACGCATCCGGTCAACGCTGTACTCCCGATTTTTCCACCGGCCGCTCGAGCGCGCGCAGCTTGGCGTATTTGCAGAAACTCGCGAAACACCCGATCGCGATGTGTACCAGACCGGCGGCGCCGTCCAGGAAGCCTCCGCGCAGCAGGTAGAAGCGGACGAAGCGCACCAGCGGCGAGCCGATCAGCCGGATCCAGGAGAACCGCTCGCCGCGCGCGTGCATCGCCTCGGCCTGAAGCGTCGTGTAATGATTCTGCTTGGCGAGATAATCATCGAGCGATTCGGCCGAAGCGTGCAGCAGATCGCCGTCGAGGCGCCCAACCGGTCCATCGGCGACGACGTGTTCGTGCACGACGTCATCGCTCCAGCGCGCGTGCCGGCGGTCGAACAGGCGCAGCGTCCAGTCGGGATAGCCTTCGCCGTGACGCAGCCACTGTCCGAAAAACCGGTTTCGCCGGGCCATCTCGAACGCGGTATGGCCAGGCTGCTGCAAGGCCGCCCCGACGGCGAGGGCGAGCTCCGGCGACAGCTGCTCGTCGGCGTCGAGGCACAGCACCCAGTCGTAAGCTGCCTGCGCCACCGCGTAGCGCCGCTGCGGTCCGAATCCCAGCCATGGCTGCTCGATCACCCGCGCGCCGCGGGCGCGGGCGATTTCTACGGTATCATCCCGGCTGCCGGAATCGACGACCAGCATCTCGGCGGCGAAGCGCGCCGAATCGAGGCAAGCCGCGAGCTGCGCACCGGCATCGCGCGTGATCACCACGAGGCTGAATTCAGGCAAGGGCAAGCGCGGCTGGGATCAGACAACGCGTCGGGCGTCGGCGGGGAATCTTCTTTCGATGCGACATGCGGCGCAGCGCCGGCCATTCTACGTGCAACGCACCGCCAAGTCATCCGCCCGCTGCCCGTGACGATCGCGCCGGCATCGGTCCGCACCCGACGCACCCGATGACTCGCGCCCTGATCATCCGTCCTTCGTCGCTCGGCGATATCGTGCACGCGTTGCCGATCGTGCACGACATCCGGCGCAACCGTCCCGGCATTGCGATCGACTGGGTCGCCGAGGAAGCTTTTGCGGCGCTGGTCGCGATGCATCGCGGCGTCGATCGCGTGATTCCGGTTGCGCTGCGGCGATGGCGGCACGGGATGCTCGATCGCGCGACCTGGCGCGAGGCGGCGGCATTCCGCCGCGCGCTGACCCACGAGCGCTACGATCTGGTGCTCGATTTGCAGGAGCAGCTCAAAGGCGCTCTGCTGGCGTGGCTGGCGCGCGGCCCGGTACACGGTCCCGACCGGGCCAGCATCCGCGAGCCGGCGGCAAGCTTGACCTACCGCCACCGCCACGCGATCGATCCCGCGCAGCATCTGATCGATCGTTGCCGGCAGCTCGCCGCAGCCGCATTCGGTTATCCACTCGAGGGACCGCCGCACTTTGACCTGGTCCCGCCGCCGCTGCTCGCTTCGCCCGACAGGCCCTATGCGGTCTTCGTACATGCGAGCAGCCGGGCCGACAAGTTGTGGCCCGAAGCGCACTGGCGCGCATTGACCGCGCATTTCACGCAGGCCGGCCTCGCCGTTTTGCTGCCGTGGGGCAGCAGCGCGGAAGCCGAACGCAGCACTCGTCTTGCAGCTGCAATCCCGGGCGCGGAAATCTGCGCGCGCCGCGATCTCCCCGAGCTGGCCGCGTTGCTCGCCCGCGCCGAAGTCGTTTGCGGCGTCGACACCGGGCTCGTGCACCTGGCCGCGGCGCTCGGTGCGCCGACGGTTGCGCTGTTCGTCTCGACCGATCCGCGACTCGCCGGCGTCGCTCGTGCCAGTCCGCGTTGTCGCGATCTTGGCGGAACGGGGCTCGTTCCGGCACCGTCCGAAGTCATCGCCGCGATCGGCGCGCTCTTGCGCAGCTTGCCCGCCTGCTGATGGACGTCGCTCGCGCTCTCTACACGCTGGCCGGCTCGGCGCTGTTGCCGCTGCTGCCGCTGCGCCTGTGGTGGCGCGGACGTCGCGAACCGGGGTATCGACAAGCATGGGGAGAGCGCTTCGGCCGCTATCGTGCGGCGGCACCTGCAACCGCTGTCTGGTGGGTGCACGCGGTGTCGGTCGGCGAGACGCGGGCCGCGCTGCCCCTGCTGCAGCATTTGCGCCGCAGCTATCCGGATAGCGCGATCGTGCTCACGCACATGACCGCGACCGGCCGCGAGGCTGGGCGTGCGCTTTATGGCGACACCGTAATGCAGGCATGGTTGCCGTACGACCTGCCGTTCGCAGTCGAGGCGTTTCTCGATCATTTTCACCCGGCCGCCGGATTCCTGCTCGAAACAGAGTTGTGGCCCAACCTGATCGCATCCGCCGCCGCGAGGAATATTCCGGTCTATCTGATCAACGCGCGGCTGTCGGAGCGTTCAGCGGCTGGATACCGGCGCGTTGCCGCGCTGACCCGACCGATGCTCTCGCGCCTCGCAGGCGTTGCCGCACAATCGGCTGCCGACGAGGCGCGCCTCGCGGCACTGGGCGCGCGCAAGACCGTGGTGACCGGCAATCTCAAATTCGACATCACGATTCCCGAAAGCGCTCGCGCGCTCGGCGCCGAATTCGCGCAGCGCTTTGGATCGGGCCGGCCAGTGTGGGTCGCGGCGAGCACCCGGGAAGGCGAGGAGACGTTGCTGCTCGACGCGCTCGAGCGCTCGCCGTTGCCGTCCGAGGCGCTGCTGGTCATCGTGCCGCGCCACCCCCAGCGCTTTGCCGCGGTCGCCGAACTGCTGCGCGAGCGCGGGATACCCTTCGCGCGGCGAAGCGACAACCTCCCGGTGCCTGCCGATGTGCGGGTCGTCGTCGGCGACTCGATGGGCGAGCTTTTCGCCTATTACGCGGCGGCCGACCTGGCCTTTGTCGGGGGAAGCCTGGTGCCGCTCGGCGGCCAGAATTTGATCGAGCCTCTGGCTCTGGGCGTGCCGGTGCTGATCGGCCCGCACACCTTCAATTTCACCGAGGCGAGCGCGGGGGCCGTCGCCGCAGGCGCGGCCCGGATCGTCACCGATGCCGACGCGCTGGTCGACGCCGCGCGGGAAATCTTGTCGAGCCAGGCGCGCAGGCAAGCGATGGGCAGTGCGGCGCGGGCGTTCCATGCCGCGCATCAAGGCGCCGCCGGACGCTTGTGGTCGTGGCTCGCGCCGCAGCTCGTCTGCACGCCGCAAGGCGCGTCAGGCCCTAGACGCGCAGATCGCGGTTGATCTGCTCCAGGTCGGCATCGGTCAGCGTGCCGATCGCCTGCTTGAGCTTGAGCTGGCTGATCAGGAAATTGTAGTAGGACTGGGTCAGGTTGAATCGCGTCTGGAACACCTGCTGCTGCTGGTTGAGAACGTCGAGGTTGGTGCGCACGCCGACCTCCAGACCGAGCTTGTTGGACTCGTACGAAACCTGCGCCGAAGCGAGCGCCTGCTCGAACGCCTTGACCTGCGCGACGCCGCTGGTCACACCAGAGAACGAGGTCTGAGCGAGCAGCTGCGCGCTGCGCCGCGCCGCTTCGAGATCCTGCCGCGCGCGATCCTGATTGGCGATCGCCTGACGCACGCGCGATTCGATCGCGCCGCCCTGATACAGCGGGACGTTGAGCTGCACGCCGATTTGCGCCAGCCGCGAATCGAACGCGGCCGACGACACTGACGACGTCGACGCAGACCCGCCGGCATATCCCTGGTTGATGCTGGCGACCAGGTCGACGGTCGGATAGTGCGCGGCGCGCTGCCGCTCCACTTCCAGGGTCGCGATGTCGAAGTTCGCCTGCGCGATGCGCACCTGAAGGTTCTGGTTCAGCGCCTGCTCGACCCAGGGATCCAGCGCGTTGGGCGCCGGCAGGTGAGGGTCAAACTTGTCCCCGAACCGCTTCAGCTCGGTCGGAAAACGGCCGATGATCGCGCGCAGCGCCGCGAGCTTGTTGTCCAGGTCGGTGCGCGCGGCGATCTCCTGCGCGACGATCTGGTCGTATTTCGCCTGCGCGTCGTTGGTATCGGTGATCGTGGCGGTGCCGACTTCGAAGTTGCGCTTCGCCTGAGCCAGGTTTTCGCTGACCGCCGCTTTCTGGCTCTCCGTCAGCTCGATGTTGAACCGCGCCAGCAGAACGTCGAAGTAGGCCTGGGTCACGCGGACGATCAGATCCTGCTGCGCCGATGAGAGCACGAAGTCGCTCTGGCCGACCTGCTGTTTCGCCTGGGACAGCGCGATCGAATTCTGCGGGCGATACAGAGGCTGGCTGGCCGACACCGTATACGCGAGCTGCGGAAACCTCTCGCGGACTTTTTGCGCGGGATCGACGTGGATCTTTTCGTAGAAGTCCTCTTCGGTCGCATTGGCGGCGAGACCGACCGAGGGCAGCAGCCCGGCACGCGCCTGCGGCACGTTTTCCTGAGTCGCCGCCCAGTTGGCGCGGGCCGATGCGAGTACCGGATCGCTGGCCAGCGCGTCGCGATAGATCTGCAGCAGGTCGTCGGCCGAAGCCTGAGACAGCCCACCGCTCAAGGCGGCACCGAACACGATCGCCAGCAACCTGTTCACCATCGTAGCGGTCCAGTCAGTCGGTCGAGGATAAGGCTGGGCCGTGCTCGCTCGTCGCGAGCCGGCTTGCTGCCGGAGCGGATTCAAAATACGAAGCGCGCCGGTTGCGCGGCATTGCGCAGCGGGGCGATCACCGTCTCGAACAGGTCCTGGGTCGAGAACGCGCCCGGCGCCGTCCAGTGCACCAGCCGTGCAGTCATCACCGGAGGATCGCCGACGATGGCGAACAGCCGGCCCCCCGGTTTGAGCTGCTTCAGCCAGGCGTCGGGCAGGACCGGCGTCGAGCCGGTGAGCACGATCGCGTCGTATTGGCCGTCTTGCCATCCACGCGCGCCGTCCCCGACCGCGAGTTGAGCATTGACGATGCCGGCGCGAGCGAGCTTCGTCGCCGCTTCGGCCGACAGGCGCGGAACGATTTCCACCGTCGTCACCGCGGCAGAGCAGCGCCCCAGCAGCGCCGTCAGGTATCCACTGCCGGTTCCGATCTCGAGCACGGCATCGTTGCGATCCAGTTCGAGCTCCTGCAGGACGCGCGCCTCGAGTTTTGGCGGCCACATGCGCTCTCCATCGCCGAGCGGAATCTCCAGGTCGGCGAAGGCGAGCGCGCGGTACGCGGCAGGCACGAACTCCTCGCGCCGCAGCTCGAACAAGAGGTCGAGCACACGCTGGTCGAGCACGTCCCAGGTGCGGATCTGCTGCTCGACCATGTTGAACCGCGCCTGCTCGAAATCCATCGTCCGGTTTCCGCGTCATGCGCCGTCGACCGTCGCAAGCGCGTCGGTCGAACAGCCTTCGTAATTCGAGCTGCGACGGGTGCCGCAGCCGTGATTATTATCGCACGTCAATCGCCCGGAGCAGGCGCGTCTGCGCGGGCGATGCGCGCGGCGTGCCGCGCTTTCCGGGCGCGGCGCCATTCGGTGAGCCGGTCGAGGTACGTGTAGATGACCGGCACGACAACGAGCGTGAGTAGCGTCGAGGTCAGCACTCCGCCGATGATCGCGCGGCCCATCGGTGCCTGCGTTTCCCCGCTCTCGCCGAGACCCAGAGCCAGCGGCAGCATGCCGAAAATCATCGCCGCCGTCGTCATCATGATGGGCCGCAGCCGGACCTGCCCGGCGGTGAGCAGCGCGTCGTGCAGCGACGCGCCGCCGCGGCGCGAGCGGTTCGCGAAGTCGACGAGCAGGATTGCGTTCTTGGTGACGAGACCCATCAGCATCACGAAGCCGATCATCGACAGGATGTTGAGCGTGGTTCCGGTCAGTATCAGCGCCAGCAGCACCCCGATCAGCGTGAACGGCAGCGAGGCCATGATCGCGATGGGCTGGGTGAAGCTCGCGAATTGCGAAGCGAGCACGAGATAGATGAAGATGATCGCCAGTCCCAGCGCCGCGACCAGCGCCGTCATCGATTCCTGCGTGTCTTCCTGCTGCCCGGCAATGGCGAACCGGTATCCCGGCGGAAGCACGGTCGAGTCGACGATCTTCTTGACGTCGTCGCCGACGTTGCCCGAGGGACGGCCTTCGGCGTTGGCGTAGAGCGCCACGCGCCGCTGCAAATCCTGACGCTTGATGATCTGCGGGCTTGTGCTCTCGACGATGTCAGCAACCTGACGCAGCGGCACCATGCGCAGCTCCCCGTCGGGGCCGCGCTTGTTGGTCGACAGATACAGGTTCCCGAGGTCCGAGGCGAGCTGACGCCCTTCTCGCGGCAGCTGCACGTTGACTTCGTAGTTCTGTCCGTCGGGCCCGAGCCAATAGCTCACGGTCTCGCCGGCGAGCAGCGGACGGACGGTCGCGCCGACCCGCTGCACCGAGATGCCCAGATCGGCGGCCGCGTCGTTGTTGAGCCGGATCGACAGCGCCGGGTTCAGGGCTTTCTCCGAGGTTTCCATGTCGGCGATCCCCGGGATCTTGGCCACCTTCGCCGCGAACTCGTTGATCAATTTCGTCAGCGTGTCCGGATCGGGCCCCATCAGGTTGACCCAGATCGGTCGATCGTAGCCCAGTGCGAGCTCGATGCCCGGAATAGGTTTGAGCGCGTTTCGTATGTCGCGCTCGAGATCCTTCTGCGTGCGCGCGCGCCTGTTGCGATCCGTGAGCTTGAGATTGATCCGCGCGTAGTTGCGGCCATCCCAGGCGTTGCCTACCGTTGTCATCGCCAGCAGGATTTCGGGAAACTGCTTGAGCGCCTCCTCGGCCTCGCGCACCTTCTTGTCGGTGAACTCGAGACTGGTGCCTACCGGCGTGTTGAGCCGCAGCGAGATGAAGCTCTCGTCGACCTGCGGCGAGAACTCCTTGCCGATGAACGGCAGCAGCCCGAAGCTGCCCAGGAAGATCAGCAGTGCGGTCCACAGCACGATGCCGCGGTTGGTGATCGTGACCCAGCGGGGCCGCAGCGGCGCCGAGCTCCCGGTGCGCAGCGCGGCGAAGATGCCGACCGTCGGGACGTAAAGCCGGCGCCTCTTTTCGGAGATCGCCCACTCGAGCAGCCGCCCGTAGACGGCGTGGAACCACTGCACGGCGTCCTCGACGCGGTCCATGAACCGGCCGAGCCACGGCACGCGCGAGAAGCGCGAGCCCGGCGGATCGTGCCAGACCGACGAGAGCATCGGGTCGAGCGTGAAGCTCACGAACAGCGACACCAGCACCGCCACCGCGACGGTCAGCCCGAACTGGAAGAAGAACTGGCCGACGATGCCCTTCATGAACGCGATCGGCACGAACACCGCCACGATCGCGAACGTCGTCGCCATGACCGCAAGCCCGATCTCGTCGGTTCCCTCGCGCGCCGCTGCCGGATGGCTCTTGCCCATCCCGAGATGGCGCACGATGTTCTCGCGCACGACGATCGCGTCGTCGATCAAGAGCCCGATGCAGAGCGACAGCGCCATCAGCGTCATCATGTTGAGGGTGAAGCCGAAGGCGTAAAGGGCGATGAAAGTGGCGATGACCGCGATCGGCAGCGTGAGGCCGGTGATGATCGTGCTGCGCCACGAGTGCAGGAACAGGAACACGATAAGCACCGTAAGGGCGGCGCCCTCGAGGATCGTGGCCTTGACTCGCGCCACGCTGGCCTCGACCTGCTCCGCCTGGGAATAGACCACCTGCACTTCGACGTCCTGCGGCAGGCGGGCTTTCAGTGCCTGGATCGCGTCGCGGACGCCGCGGCCGGTCTCGACGATGTTCGCGTCCTGCGCTTTGCGGATATCGATGGTGATCGACGGCCGGCCATTGATGCGCGAGATCGAGTCGAGCTCCTTCTCGCCGTCGATCACGTCCGCGACCTGGGAGAGGTAGACGGGTCCCCCACCCTGCTGCGCGACGATGATCCGGCCGAACTGGGCCGGGTCCTTGATCTTGCCCTCGACCCGCACCACCGAGTCGTTCTGGCCGCGCGTGATGCGGCCGGCGGGCACGTCCTGGTTGGCGTTCTGCACTGCCGTCATGACCTGATCGACGCCGATGCCGAGCGACGCCAGCTGCGAGGGCTTGATCTGGATGAGGATTTGCCGGGTCACGCGGCCGTTGACGTCGACCTGCGCCACGCCCGGAATGTTCTCCACCGCCTTGACGATCGTCTGATCGGTCAGCGAGGTGAGCTCGCGCAGATCGACCGTCGGCGAAAGGACCGCCAGCGAAACCGTCGGCCGGTTGTCCTCGACATCCACGCGAACCACCTGCGGATCCTTGACGTCGCGGGGAAAACTCGACCGGATGAGCGCGATCTTGTCCCGCGCGTCCTGGATCGCCCGGGTGATGTCGGTGCCCTGGCGGAATTCGACGAACACCTGGCTTTGGGCTTCGCGCGAATTCGAGTAGATCCGCTTGACCCCCGACACGGTGTTGACGGCGTATTCGATCGGCTTGCTGACGTCGGTTTCGACCGCTTCCGGCGAGGCGCCCGGATAGACGGTGATGACGTTGCAGAACGGCAGAGTGACGTCCGGCATCTGCTCGACGCCCAGGCGCGCATAGGCAAACAGGCCGAGCACGACGATCCCGACCATCACCATGGTGGCAAAGACCGGGTTCTTGATCGAAACGCGGGTAATCCACATGTGCGCTTCCCTTCGCCTGTTGGCGCCGGCGTCAGCCGGCGGTCCCGTTCCGTGCTCCGGTTGCCGCCCGAACCGCCGCCGGCAACCCGATCTTCAGGTTATCGAAGGGGGCGGCAAGGATCGGGATGCCCGATGGGAGCGCAGTCTTGATCTCGACGCGGCCGGCGCTGTCATCGCGGCGGCCGGCGGTGATGAGGCGGCGTGCGAGCTTGCCGTTCTCGATCGTCCAGACAAAGTTCTGCCCCGCTTCGGTCCGCACCGCGATTGCGGGCAGCGTCGGTACAGGGGCGCCCGGCCGCCAGAGTGACGCGGCCGGTCACGAACATGCCGCCGCGCAGCGCCGCGTCGGGGTTCGGCACATGGACGAACACCAGGATGGCGCGCGTGCCGGCTTCCGTCGTCGGGTTGATGCGATCGATCGTGCCGGTGAAGTGGCGTTCGCCGAAACCGTCGATGGCGAGCGCGACCTTCATGCCGACGTTGAGCTCCGGAATATCGTTGGCGGGGACCATCGCCTGGAGCTCCATCTCCGACAGGTCCACGATGGTCACGAGCGGAGCGTCGAAGGGCACTTTCTCGCCGGGCTGGACATGGCGTTTGGCCACGGTGCCGGACAAGGGCGCCGTCACCACGGCATCGCGCAGCGCGTTACGCGCCAGCTGGACCTGCGCCTCGTTGGACTTGAGCGTGCCCTGGCTCACCGAAAGGTTGCTCTCCGCGCTGTCGTACGCGGTTTGCGAGATGAAATTCTGCTTGAGCAGCGCCAGGTTCTGCGCTCGCGTCTTTTCGGCCAGGGCGAGCTGCGCGCGGCTCGATTCCAGCGCACCCATGCGGTCGGTAAGCTTCGCTTCCAGATCGGCCGTGTCGAACCGGGCGATCGTCTGTCCTGCGCGGACCGTCTCGCCCTCCCGCACCACGACCTGGCGGAGTTCGCCGGACACCTTGGATCGGACCGTGGTTTGGTTGACCGGCTGCAGGGCGCCGGACACCGGCAGCCAGCGCGCAAGCGCGTGAGGCTCGACCGCAGCCAGGTCGGCCGGGTTGAACTCGAGGACGACCGGCGGCCCGTCTCCCGTCGCCGCGGTCGCGCGATTGCTCGTCCTTACGGCAATGGCGGCGGCGAGGGCGCCGACCACCGTAATCGCAACCAGGACGCCGACGGCGCGGCGCCGGGTAAGCCAGCGTGCCATGACCAATATGTCCCCTTCGTACCCGATCGCGCGGCCCTGGGAGCTCAAGGCGCCCTGTCCTGCCGGTTGGATGCAGCTGCCGGCATGGCCGGATTCAAAAATTGCGCGAGTCTAGGCTTCCAGCGGCCGTCGACACAAGCCAAAACCGACGAAATGCCCGGCATCGGGCGGCAATCGCGGACAGCGGCGATGAAGCGCACACGCCGAGCGGTGCTGAAGACGTTCGGGTGCGGCAGCGCGATTGACAGCATACCCCGGCCCGCCCATAATTTCGCGCTCCCCGTTTTTCCGATCACCCCCCTTAGTGGAGGACATTCATGAGATTCAATCGCACGCTCGGCCTGACCCTCGTCGCCGCAGCGTTGATGACCGCCTACGGCTGCGGCAAGGAAGAGCCGAAGAAGACCGCCGAAGCCCCGGCTCCGGCGGCCGCGCCGGCCGCGCCTGAAGTCGTCGTCAAGATCGGCCATGTGGGGCCGACCACCGGACCGCAGGCCCACCTGGGCAAGGACAACGAAAACGGTGCCCGCATGGCGATCGACGATGCCAATGCCAAGGGCATCATGATCGACGGCAAGAAGGTCAAGTTTGAGCTCGTCGCCGAAGACGACCAGGCCGATCCGAAGCAAGGTGTCATCGTCGCGCAGAAGCTGGTCGACGCCAAGGTAGCCGGCGTCGTCGGCCACCTGAACTCGGGCACGACGATTCCCGCCTCCAAGCTCTATAGCGACGCCGGGATTCCGCAGATTTCCCCGTCGGCGACGAATCCCAAGTACACGTTGCAGGGGTTCAAGACGGCATTTCGCGTGATGGCCAACGACGTCCAGCAAGGCAGCGTCATCGGCAAGGAGGCCGTTTCGACGCTGGGCGCGAAGAAGATCGCGATCATCGACGACAAGACCGCCTACGGCTCGGGCCTGGCCGAAGAAACCGAGAAGGCTGCCAAGGCCGCGGGCGCCACGATCGTCGCGCACGAATTCACCAACGACAAGGCGACCGACTTCAAGGCGATCCTGACCAAGATCAAGGCCAAGAGCCCCGACCTGATCATGTACGGCGGCATGGACGCCCAAGGCGGTCCGATGGTCAAGCAGATGAAGGAACTGGGTATCAAGGCCAAGTTCATCGCCGGCGACGGCGTGTGCTCTGCCGAGTGGCCGAAGCTCGCCGGCGGCGCGGCCGAAGGCCAGTACTGCACGCAGGCGGGCGTTCCGCCGGAAAAGATGGCGAATGCCAAGGACTTCGTGACGCGCTTCACCGCCAAATACGGCCCGATCCAGGTCTACGCCCCGTATTCGTACGACGCGGCGATGACCCTGATCGCGGCGATGCAGAAGGCGAACTCGACCGATCCGGCCAAGTACCTGCCCGAGCTTGCCAAGATCTCCTATGACGGCATCACGGCAAAGGTCGAATTCGACGAGCACGGCGACACCAAGAACGGCGCGATCACGCTGTACACCGTCAAGGATGGCGCGCTGGTGCCGATGGCCATGAACGTCGGTGGCAAAACAGAGAAGCTGGCAGCGCGCCCCTGCGGCAGCACCGGCGGCGGCACCGGATGCGATGAAGTCGGAAGCGCCGGCAAAGAAATAGGGCGACGCGGCGCTGGTCCGCGCGCTCCCGCAAGACCAAGCGGCGCCCTCCGGGGCGCCGTTTCCATTCCGCCGCTCGTTTGTTTCTGCGGGGGGATTGCCGCCGCGTTGGCCACAGTGGAGAATCGGCCATCGGCGGGGCCGCCGCCGCACGACGGGAGGCTGCTTCGTGGAAACTTTCCTGCAGCAGATCATCAATGGCCTCACGCTCGGCAGCGTCTATGCGCTGGTCGCGCTCGGCTACACGATGGTCTACGGCATCATCGGCCTGATCAATTTCGCGCATGGCGAAGTGGTGATGATCGGCGCGATGGTTTCGCTGTCGGTCATCAACGGCCTGATCGGTTCTCATGCTTCGCTGCCGGCCGTCGTGATCATCCTCGCCGGGCTCTTCGTCGCGATCCTGGTCTGCGTGGCGATCGCGTACAGCATGGAAAAGGTCGCCTACCGGCCGTTGCGTAGCGCGCCGCGGCTCGCGCCGCTGATCACGGCCATCGGCATGTCGATCGTGCTGCAGAACGTCGCGCTGATGGTTTGGGGCCGCAACTATCGAACGTTTCCGACGCTGATCCAGCCGACGCCGCACTTCTTCTTCGGGGCAGCGATGACCGACCTCCAGATGATAATCGTCGTCCTCGCGGCGCTGTTGATGGGCGGCCTCGTGCTGATCGTGCAGCGCACGCGCCTCGGCATGGCGATGCGCGCGACGGCGCAGAACCCGCAGGTCGCGGGGCTGATGGGCATCGACATCAACGTCATCATTTCGGCGGCATTCGTCATCGGCGCGGCGCTGGCTGCCATCGCCGGCTTGATGGTGATGAGCTACTACGGCATCGCGCACTACTACATGGGCTTCCTGCTCGGCCTGAAGGCGTTCACCGCCGCGGTGCTGGGCGGTATCGGCAACCTGGCCGGCGCGATGCTGGGCGGCATCTTGCTCGGCATCATCGAGGCACTTGGGGCAGGTTATATCGGCGACGTGACGAACGTCTGCGGCCTGTCCTCGTTAAGCGATACGCTGCAGCAGCAATGCGCGGCGAACGATGGGCAGGTGAGCCTGTTCGGAAGCAACTACCAGGACGTGTTCGCGTTCTTCGTGCTGATCCTGGTGCTGATCTTCCGTCCGTCCGGGTTGCTGGGCGAACGCGTCGCCGATCGCGCATGAGCCCGGCGGCTTGTAGCGAGGCCGGCGCATGACTCGCGCCGACCGCACCGTGATACCGCTGCAGGTCTGGGCCGGCGTCGCTCTGGTCGCGATCGCGCTGGGCGTGCTGCCTTTCGTCGCCGGGCTTGCCGGCCAGGCGTGGGTGCGCATCCTCAACTTCGCGATGGTCTACACGATGCTTGCGCTGGGGCTCAACATCGTCGTCGGCTTCGCCGGGCTGCTCGACCTGGGGTACATCGCGTTCTACGCCGTCGGCGCCTATACCTACGCGCTGCTGGCATCGCCGCAGTTCGGGATCCACCTGCCGTTCTGGGCGATCCTGCCGATCGGCGCCGGGATCGCCTGCTTTTTCGGCGTGCTGCTCGGCACCCCGACCTTGAAGCTGCGCGGCGACTACCTGGCGATCGTCACGCTCGGCTTCGGCGAGATCATCCGCATCTTCCTCAATAACCTGAATTCCCCCATCAACTTCACCAACGGACCGCAAGGTATCAACCTGATCGATCCGTTCCGCATCGGCGGGTTTTCGTTCGCCAGCACCGAATCCTTCTTCGGAATTACCTTCACCGGCCCGCAGAAGTACTACTACATGCTTCTGCTGCTGACGATCGGCGTCATCGTCGTCAACCTCCGACTGCAGAATTCGCGGCTGGGTCGCGCCTGGGAGGCGATACGCGAAGACGAGATTGCGGCCAAGGCGATGGGCATCAACACGCGCAACGTCAAGCTCCTCGCGTTCGCTATGGGCGCCTCGTTCGGCGGCATCGCCGGCGCGGTCTTTTCGGCGACGCAGCAGTTCATCAGCCCGGAAAGCTTCGGCTTGTTCGAATCGATCATCGTCCTCGCGATGGTCGTGCTGGGCGGCATGGGCAATATTCCGGGCGTTATCCTCGGCGCGGTCCTGTTGACGCTGCTGCCGGAGGTGCTGCGCTACACGATGGAACCGCTGCAGCTCGCGCTGTTCGGCCGCGTGCTGATCGATGCCGAGACGATCCGCCTGCTGGTGTTCGGCGTCGCGCTGGTCGCGATCATGTTGTTCCGGCCGGCCGGACTGTGGCCGTCCGCAGTGCGCAAACGCGAGCTCGAGGTGGCAAAGCAGGTAGCCGCATGAGCGAGCGAACGCTGCTGTCCGCCGAGGATATAGGCAAGCGTTTCGGCGGCGTGCAGGCGCTGGCGGATGTGAGCTTCAGCATCCGCAGTGGCGAGATCTACGGCCTGATCGGGCCGAATGGCGCCGGCAAGACGTCTCTGTTCAACGTGCTGACCGGCATCTACGAGCCGGACGGCGGCCACTTCACGTTCGACGGTGCCCCGCTGGATCGGCTCAAGCCGAACCAAGTCGCAGAGCGCGGCATCGCGCGCACTTTCCAGAACATCCGCCTGTTCCAGAACCTGTCGGCGCTCGAGAACGTCATGATAGGCCGGCATGTGCGCACGCGGGCCGGCGTCTTCGGCGCGATTTTCCGCGACCGCTCGACATTGGCCGAGGAAGCGGCGATCACCAGCCGGGCCTACCAACTGCTCGATTATGTGGGCGTCGCGCCGCGGGCCAACGACCTGGCCAAGCACCTGGCGTACGGCGACCAGCGCCGGCTGGAAATCGCGCGCGCGCTGGCGACTGATCCGAAGCTGCTGGCGCTCGATGAGCCCGCCGCCGGGATGAACGCGACCGAAACGCAGGCGCTCAAACGTCTGCTCGAGGACATCCGGCGCGACGGCACGACCATATTGCTGATCGAGCACGACATGAAGCTGGTGATGAGCGTCTGCGACCGCGTGCTGGTGCTCGACTACGGACGAAAGATCGCGGAGGGAAGCGCGGCCGACGTGCAAAAGGATGCAAAGGTGATCGCCGCCTACCTCGGTGGTGAAGTCTCGCTGCATGTCAGGGAAGCTCGTTGATGGAGGGGCCGGTGCTGCTCGAGCTCACCAAGCTCGAAGTCGCCTACGGCGGCATTCATGCGGTCAAGGGCATCGACCTGGTGGTGCGCCGGGGCGAGCTCGTCTGCCTGATCGGCGCCAACGGTGCCGGCAAGACGACGACGCTCAAAGGCATCACCGGCTTGCAACCGGTGAAGGCCGGCACGATCGTCTACGACGGGAGCGACGTCACCGGCAAGCCGGCATTCCAGCTGGTGCGCAAGGGCCTGTCGATGGTGCCCGAAGGACGCGGCGTGTTCGGCGCGTTGACGATCGAGGAGAATCTTGCGATGGGCGCGTATAGCCGCAGCGATCGCAACGAAATCAGGCACGACATCGAGCGGGTTTTTGCGCTCTTTCCGCGACTCAAGGAGCGGCGCAGGCAAACCGCCGGCACGCTGTCCGGCGGCGAGCAGCAGATGCTCGCAATGGCGCGCGCGATCATGTCGCGGCCCAAGCTGTTGCTGCTCGACGAGCCGTCGATGGGCTTGGCGCCGCTGATGGTGCAGAAGGTCTTCGAGACGGTGCTGACGATCGCCGACGAGGGTGTGACGATCCTGCTGATCGAGCAAAACGCCAAGCTGGCGCTCGAGGTGAGCAATCGCGGCTACGTGATGGAAAGCGGCACGATCACGCTGTCGGGAGAGGCGGGACAGCTGCTGTCGGATCCGAAGGTTCGCGCCGCGTATCTGGGCGAGACGATCTAGCCGGCTACGCTCTCAGAGCGTGGCGAGGATCTCGAAGGCGCCGGACGCCGCGATCGCTTCCTCGACGTCGACCGAGGAAACGCGCGCGGCCGGCGGACCGATGCGCGCCCATGCGATCATCGACTCGACCGCCGGCGGGGAGCCGCTGACCAGTGCTTCGACGTGTCCGTCGCGTCGATTGCGCACCCATCCGGCCAATCCGCGCGCGCGCGCCTCGTCGGCAAAGGCATAGCGGAATCCGACGCCCTGCACGAGACCGTCAATGACCAGCCGCCGTGCGATCGGGTTTGCAACGCTCATGGCCCCCCCACGCTTGCGGCTGACGCCGCTGCGCTGCCCCCATTGGGGGCGCGATTCGCGCCTTGGAGCGGTCCGGCGACGCTCATGCGTTGCGCGACGCGGCGATCCCCCGCGCCAGCAGCAAGAGGCCCAGCATCGTCTTGGCGTCGGTGATTTCGCCGCGATCGAGCCAGCCGAGTGCATCCTCAAGGCTTGCGGTAAAAGTCTCGACGAACTCGCCGGCATCGAGTCGCGCGCCGACGTAGCTGAGGTCATCCGCGGCATAAATCGCGATGTGCTCGGTCGAATAGGTGATCAAAGGATGCATCGTCGCGACGTAGGCCCAGCGCGCAGCGGTATATCCCGTCTCCTCGACCAACTCGCGCTTTGCCGTCGCCAAGGGGTCCTCGCCGGAATCGATCTTGCCCGCTGGGAACTCGATGAACACGCGCTGGTGCGGGTAGCGGAATTGCCGCTCGAACAGGAGCTTGCCGTCGGGCAGCCGCGGTATGATCATCACCGCCCCCGGGTGCACGATGTATTCGCGCGTCGCTTCGCTGCCGTCGGGCAGACGCACGGTGTCGCGCTTGAGGTGCAGCAGCTGGCCGCGGAAGACATCCTCGGAATCGAGGCCGGTCTCGCGAAGGCCGGAAGCGTCCGAATCGCTATTCATCGCGGCGCCTCGCCCAGCCAGTCGCGGGCAACCAGAAAGTCGCTGTAGAGTTTCGCCTCGGCGCTACCCGGTTCGGGGCTCCAGTCGTAACGCCAGCTGACGAGCGGCGGCAGCGACATCAATATCGCCTCGGTGCGACCGTTCGACTGCAGGCCGAACAATGTCCCACGGTCGTAGACCAGGTTGAATTCCACATATCGCCCGCGCCGGTAGGTCTGGAACTCCCGCTCGCGTTCGCCGTACGGCAGATCCTTGCGCCGGAGCAGGATCGGCTCGTACGCGCCGGCGAACGCTTCGCCGACGCCCTGGGTCAGCGCGAAGCAATGAGCGAAGTCCCGGTCGTTCAGATCATCGAAAAAGATTCCGCCGACTCCCCGCGGCTCGTTGCGGTGACGCAACAGGAAATAGTCGTCGCACCAGCGCTTGAAGCGTGGATAGTACTCGCCGCCGAACGGCGCCAGCGCTTCGCGGCAGCAGCGATGGAAGTGCACGGCATCCTCTTCGTAGCCGTAATAGGGCGTAAGGTCCATGCCGCCGCCGAACCACCAGATCGGGTCGGCGCCCGCCTTGGTCGCGACGAACAGGCGCAGGTTCATGTGCACGGTCGGCGCATGCGGATTCGCCGGATGCAGGACCAGCGAAATACCCATCGCCTCGAATGCGCAGCCCGCGAGCTGCGTCCGCGCGGCGCTCGCCGAAGGTGGAAGTCGCTCGCCGGAGACGCGCGAGTAGTTGACGCCGCCGCGCTCGAATACGCGGCCACGCTCGATTACCCGCGCCACCCCGCCGCCGCCTTCCGCACGCCGCCAGGCATCGTGCCGGAACAGCGTGCCGTCGATCGTCTCCAGCCGGCCGACGATGCGCTGCTGCAGCCCGATCAGATATTCGGCGACGCGCTCGATGTCCATGGAACGAAGGCAGCAGTCTCTAGCCGCGGCGCGGCGCCAGCGCGCGGTGCCCGATATCGGTACGGTACTGCATGCCGTCGAAATGAATGCGCTCGACCGCGGCGTAGGCATTGCGCTGGGCATGGCGCACGGTGTCGCCGAGCGCAGTGACGCATAGCACGCGGCCGCCGCTGGTCACGACCTTGCCATCGGCGATCGACGTGGCGGCATGGAACACCTTGCATGCGTCTCCTGCCTTGTCATCGCCTGTGATGATGTCTCCGCGCCGCGGCTCGCCCGGGTAGCCGGCGGCGGCCAGAACGACGCCGAGCGCTACGCGGCGATCCCACTCGGCGTCGACGCGGTCCAGCGTGCCGTTGACGCCGTGCTCGAGGAGATCGACCAGATCCGATTTGAGCCGCATCATGATCGGCTGCGTCTCCGGATCGCCAAGCCGGCAATTGAACTCCAGCGTCGACGGTTTGCCTGCCGCATCGATCATCACGCCGGCGTACAGGAACCCGGTGTACGGCACGCCGTCCGAGGCCATTCCGTTGACCGCCGGCACAATGATCTCGCGCATGATGCGCGCGTGCACCTCGGGCGTCACCACCGGCGCAGGCGAGTAGGCCCCCATGCCGCCGGTGTTCGGTCCGCGGTCGCCGTCGGACAGCCGCTTGTGGTCCTGCGATGAGGCAAGCGCCAGCACGTGCTTGCCGTCGGCCATGACGATGAAGCTCGCTTCCTCGCCGACCAGAAGATCCTCGATGACGACGCGTGCCCCGGCAGCCGTGTGCTGGATCGCAATCGCATGCTCGACCAGCATGGCGTCGACCGCAGCGTGCGCCTCCGTCTCGGTCGTCGCAACGACCACACCCTTTCCCGCCGCCAGGCCGTCCGCCTTGACGACGACCGGCGCACCGTGCGCGTCGACGTAGGCATGCGCCAGCGACGCCTCCGCGAACGTCCGATGCGCGGCTGTGGGAATGCCGTGTCTGACCATGAACGCCTTGGCGAAGTCTTTCGAGCTTTCCAGCTGCGCCGCCTGCTGCGTCGGTCCGAATATCTTCAGCCCCGCGGCGCGAAAGGCGTCGACGACGCCCGCCGCGAGCGGTGCTTCCGGGCCGACGACGGTCATCGCGATCCGCTCGCGCCGCGCGAATTCGACCAGCGCGGCATTGGCCTCAGCTGGCACGTTGACAGCGCCGGGCTCGCGGGCGGTGCCCGCATTGCCGGGCGCGACGAATACCTGCGACACGCGCTGCGACTGCGCGATCTTCCACGCCAGCGCGTGCTCGCGGCCGCCGCCGCCGATGACCAGCAGCTTCATCGCCTGCTGGACAAGCTGCGCGGGCGGAGCGGGACGCGGCGCACGGCGTCAGTGGCGAAAATGGCGAATGCCGGTGAACACCATCGCGATCCGCCGCTCGTCGGCCGCGGCGATCACCTCCGCGTCGCGCATGCTGCCGCCGGGCTGGATGACGGCGACCGCGCCGTTGTCGGCCGCGACATCGAGGCCGTCGCGAAACGGAAAGAAGGCGTCCGACGCGACCACCGATCCGGCGAGCGACAGTCCTGCGCTGGCCGCCTTGACCGCGGCGATGCGCGTCGAATCGACACGGCTCATCTGGCCGGCGCCGATCCCGAGCGTCGCGCCGCCCGCGCTGTAGACGATCGCGTTCGACTTGACGAAACGGGCGACGCGCCAGGCAAACAGCAGGTCGGCAAGCTGCGCGGCCGTCGGGGCCTTCCGCGTGACGACCTTGAGCTCGCCGACCTCCAGGTTATCGACGTCCGGCGTCTGGATCAGCATGCCGCCGCCAACGCGCTTCGAATCCCACGCACGCTCCGGAACCATCGCCAGCGCAATCTTGAGCACACGCACATTGGCCTTTTTCGCGTTGCGCTCGAGCGCTTCCACAGTGAACGACGGCGCGATCAGGACTTCGACGAATTGCGCGCCGACCGCGTCCGCGGTTTCCGCGTCGACCTCGCGGTTGAACGCGATGATGCCGCCGAAAGCCGACGTCGGGTCGGTCGCGAGCGCCTTGCGGTACGCCTCGAGAGGCGTGGCGGCCACCGCGACCCCGCAGGGATTGGCGTGCTTGACGATCACGCAGGCCGTCTCGCCGAAAGTCTTCACGCATTCCCACGCCGCATCGCCGTCCGCGATGTTGTTGTACGAAAGTTCCTTGCCCTGCAATTGGCGAGCCATCGCGATCGTTCCCGCCGCCGGCTTCTCGTCTCGGTAGAACGCAGCCTGCTGGTGCGGGTTTTCGCCGTAGCGCAAGTCCTGCAGCTTGGTTCCCTGCCAGTTGAAGCGCTCGGAAAACGGCCGCGGCGCGCCCGCCGCGTCGCGCGCGGTCAGGTAATTGCTGATCGCGCCATCGTAGGCGGCGGTGTGCGAAAACGCCTTTTGCGCGAGGCGAAATCGCGTCGCATCACTCAGCCGGCGCTGGTTCATTTTCATTTCGGCCAGCAATGGGGCGTAGTCGTCCGGATCGACGACGACGCCGACGCCGGCGTAGTTCTTCGCCGCCGCGCGGACCAGCGTCGGGCCGCCGATGTCGATGTTCTCGATCGCCTGGTCGAGCGTGCAGCCCGCCCTGGCGACCGTCTCGCGGAACGGATAGAGATTGACGACAACCAGATCGATCGGAGGAATGCCATGCGCGGCGAGCGTCGCCACATGCTCGCTGGAATCGCGCCTGGCGAGGATGCCTGCGTGCACTTTGGGATGCAGCGTCTTGACTCTCCCGTCTAGCATTTCGGGAAAGCCCGTGTACGCGTCGACCTCGGTCACTTCGATGCCGGCGGCGCCAAGTGCTTTGGCCGTGCCTCCGGTAGAAAGGAGCGAGACGCCGAGCTCTGTCAGGCCGCGCGCGAATTCGACCAGGCCGGACTTGTCCGAGACCGAAAGCAGTGCCCTGGCGATGGCGGGATTCATGGCGCGCACCCGGCCGGTGCAACACGCACGCCGCGCGAGAACAGCGAGCGCGGCGCCGTCTTCAGCACGCGAGGACCGGACACTACCTTATGTTGTACTTCGACAGCTTCGAGCGCAGCGTGTTGCGATTGAGGCCCAGCATGTCGGCGGCCTGCGTCTGGTTGCCGCCGGCGCGATGCATGACCGAGCTCAGCAGCGAACGCTCGACGTTCGCGATCACCATGTCGTAGATGCTATGGGGCTGTTCGCCGTCGAGCTTGCGAAAATACTCTTCGAGCGATTTTTCGACGCTGCGGCAAATTTCGTTGCCGCCGTTCATGCGAGTGGTTCGTTTCACGCTGCGAGGGCCTCCTCCACCCACGAAGCTTCTATCTGCGCCTGCGCCGCATAGACGAGGCGTTCCCCAGCGGCCGCAAGGCGGCCGAAATAACGGTCGACGGCGGCGACCTGGTCTGCCGAGCTTTCCAGCCGGTTGATTTGAGCGCGGAATGCATCGCCGCCGACGAGCTTGCTTGTATACCAACCGAGGTGCTTGCGTGCAATGCGCACGCCATCGACCTCGCCGTAGAACGCGTAGTGGTCGACCAGGTGCTCTACGATCAGCCGGTGGATCTCGTCGACTCGCGGCGGCGGCAGCCGCTCGCCGCATGAGAGAAAATGGCCGATCTCGCGGAAAATCCACGGTCGCCCCTGCGCCGCGCGCCCGATCATGACCGCATCGGCGCCGGTGCGGTCGAGGACCTCGCGCGCCTTCTCGGGCGAGTCGATGTCGCCGTTGGCGATCACCGGGATGTTTGCGACGCGCTTGATCGAACGTATCGTCTCGTACTCGACCGGCCCGACATAGCCGCATTCGCGGGTTCGCCCGTGGACCGACAGCGCGGCCACGCCCGCGTCCTCGGCAATGCGAGCGATGCGCACCGCGTTCCTGTTCTGGCGGTTCCAGCCGGTGCGAATCTTTAGCGTCACCGGAACCGGAACCGCGGCCACGACCGCCGCAACGATCGCGGCGACCAGCGGCTCGTCCTGCAGCAAAGCCGACCCCGCCGCGACGTTGCAGACCTTTTTCGCCGGGCAACCCATGTTGATGTCGATGATCTGCGCGCCCCGCTCGACGTTGTACCGCGCTGCGTCGGCCATCATCGCGGGATCCGCGCCCGCGATCTGCACGACGATCGGCTCGACTTCACCGCGGTGATCGGTGCGCCGCAGGGACTTGGCCGTGTTCCACAGCTTAGGGTTCGACGCCACCATTTCGGACACCGCGAGACCCGCGCCGAGGCGCTTGCAAAGCTGCCGGAACGGCCGGTCGGTGACTCCCGCCATCGGCGCGACGACCAACGGAATCGAAATGCGATGCGGACCGATCTGCACTGGAAATAGTTGCGGACGCTGCGGCGGGGAACGGATTATACCGAGTTTGCCGCGCCGACGTCACCGCCAATAAAATATTGTGCGGTGTGCTCGCGTTTCGGCGGCTTTGGCAGCAGCGCCGTTCGCCGCGCAGGAATCATTCTTGCTTGACCTCGTACGCGCTTGGTTTTGCGTGTCAATGAATTCCGTGAAGCATCGCGTGCGTGAAAATGCGTTTCAGTGGCGGCAGCGCATCGAGCATAGTAAGCGCCAACCCGCGCGGCCAGCTAAGCAGCGTCGCATCGCCGTCGAACACATTGAGCAACCCGTGCGTCAACGCAATCCCGGCCCAGCGGTCGCGGAGCCGGCGGCGCGCGTAGGCGGCGAGACTATCGGCCGCGCCAAGCTGATCGCGCGGCGTCGCAAGCAACGCCTGCGCCAGCTCGTATGCGTCGCGCACGCCCAGGTTGAATCCCTGGCCCGCCACGGGATGTAATGCCTGCGCGGCGTTGCCCAGCAGAACGGTCCGCGCACCGACAACGGCGCCGGCAAATTCGAGCGCCAGCGGAAATGTGCGCCGGTCCTCGCTTTTCGAAAAACCCCCCACGCGCGCGCCGAATCGGGTCGCCAACGCGGCGAGGAACTCGTTGTCCGGCATCTCCGCCAGTGCCGCGCCCTGCGCCGGCGTCGTCGTCCAGACCAGGCCGTAATGATCCCCTTCCGGCAGCAGCGCCATCGGCCCCTCGGGCGTAAAGCGCTCGAAAGCGACGCCTCGGTGCGGCTCGTCCCTCCACAGTTTCGCGACCAGCGCGACCTGCCGGTAATCGTGTCGATGGCGGCTGTTGCCGGCGACGATATCGCCGCCGCCATCGGCGACGGCGGCGACGCGCGCGGTCCATTCGCACGCGGCACCATCGCGCTCACCGCGGATGCGCGCATACGCCGGCGTCGCGTCGACCTTGGTGACGGTGACGCCGTGGTCGACTGCGAGACCGGCGCGCACGAGTCCCGCGTCGAGCGCCGTCTGCAGGGCTCGATAGCTGACGACATAGCCCAGCGCCGGAACGCCGTGCTCGTGCGCGTCCAGGCGCGCCGCGCCGAAGCCGCCGCGCTGCGATACGTCGATCGCGGTAATCGCCGTTACCGCTCCAGGCGCGGCCGCGACATCGCTCCAGACGCCAAGTCGATCGAAAATCAGCCGCGCGCCGTGCGACAGCGCCAGCGAGCGATCCCCCCGCATCAGCGAGTTTGGCGCACGTGCGTCCAGGCTGACCACATCGAGTGCGCCGTCGGCCAGCGCCAGAGCCAAGGTCGCGCCGACCGGTCCGGCGCCGACGATGACCACATCGTTCAACATGGCATGGGGTGCCCGGTCGAAAGCGGCAGCGGTATCGGACGGGCCGGCAGCGGTAGCTTGTCAGTGCTGCATCAGGGCTTCGATGTCGGCCACCGTCTTCGGCGCCGCGGCGGTCAGGTTTTCGTTGCCCGAGGCGCTGACCAGCACATCGTCCTCGATGCGCACGCCGATGTCCCAGAATTCCTCGGGCACCTTGTCGCCCGGACGGATATAGCATCCGGGCTCGACTGTCAGCAGCATGCCCGGCTCGAGCAGGCGCGATTCGCCGTTGACGCGATACAGGCCGACGTCGTGCACGTCGAGTCCGAGCCAGTGCCCGGCGCGGTGCATATAGAACTGCTTGTATGCGCCCGATTCGAGCACGGCGTCGAGCGAGCCCTCGCAAAGCTTGAGATCTATCAGTCCCTGCGCCAGCACGCGCTCGGCGACCTCGTGGTAGGCATGGAACGGGCGGCCGGGCGCGACCGCGTCGATGCAGGCGAGCTGCGCCGCCAGCACCAGTTCGTAGACGTCCTTCTGCGGGCCGCTGAATTTCCCGCCGACCGGAAAGGTGCGCGTCACGTCCGACGCGTATCCTTCGTACTCGCACCCGGCATCGATCAGCAGCAGGTCGCCGGACTGCATCTGGCGGTTGTTGTCGCGATAGTGCAGCACGCAGGCGTTCGGGCCGGATGCGACGATCGACGGGTAGGCGACGGCCTGCGCGCCCGAGCGCAGGAACTCGTGCACTAACTCGGCCTCGACCTGGTACTCGTACCAGTCGGCGCGGGTGCGCGCCATCGCGCGCCGGTGCGCGCCACAGGAGATTTCGGCGGCGCGCCGCAAGAGCTTCTGCTCCTGCTCGTCCTTGGTCAGCCGCATAGCCGAAAGCGCGGCGCGCACGTCGACGACTACCTCGGGCGCGGCTACCCCTGTGCGAACTCGGCTGCGAACTTCGTTCAGGGTCGAGGTGATCTGCTCGTCCCACGCCGGATAGAGGCCGATCGGAGTGTATACGGCCGGCCGGTCGCCGCTCCAGTCGGTGAGCTTGGGCTGCAGCTCGCCGATCGAATACGCCTCGTCGAAGCCGAAGATCTCGCGTGCGGCGTCGGGCCCGTAGCGAAAGCCGTCCCAGATCTCGCGTTCGGGATTCTTGTCGCGGCACAGGAGTATCTGCCTGGAATCGCCCTCGTCCGCACCCGCCACGAGCACGACGACGGCTTCGGCTTCGGGAAAACCGCAGAGATAGTAGAAATGGCTGTCCGGGCGGTACGGATAGTGGGTGTCGGCATTGCGTATCGTTTCCGGCGCGGTAGGAATCGCGGCGATGCCGCCGCCGCTTTGGCGGCGCATTTCCGCGATCAGCCGCGCGCGGCGCGCACGGTGGTGCTGGTGGCTGTGATTCATGGTCGGGATGTGCGCTGCGCAACAGGACGAGCCGGCATTATAGTCGCACCGGGGCCCGGGCACCGCATGCGGTAACATCCGAAACATGTCGCAATCTCCCTCTGTTCATTCGCCGCCGGCTGCCGATGCGCTGCGCGAAACCAAGCGCGCGCTGCGCGAGCGCGTGCTTGCCGAACGCGATCGCGCGCCGCCGGCGTTTCGCGCCGCCGCCAGCGCGGCGATCGGGACATCGCTTGCGGCGCGCGGTGATTTCCGCGCGGCGAAGACAGTGTTGCTGACGCTGTCGTTCGGCAGCGAATGGGACACGCTGCCTCTGTTGCTGACCGCGCTGGAACAAGGCAAGACCGTCGTCCTGCCGCGGGTCGACACCGCGACCCGGACGCTGGAGCTCTGCCGGCTGACCGAGCCTTCGCGCGATGTCATGCCCGGATATCGCGGCATACCGGAACCGCAGCCGCATTGCGCGCTGATCCGAGCGGAGGCGATCGACTGGGTGCTGGTGCCTGGCGTCGCCTTCGATGCGGCCGGTCGGCGGCTTGGCTACGGCGGCGGCTATTACGACCGGCTGATCCCGGCGTTGCGAAGCGACTCGGCACGGATCGCCGGCGCGTTCGAGCTGCAGATGGTCGACCGGGTGCCGGCGGCGCCGCACGATGCGCCGGTGCGGGGAATCGTCACCGAAAGTCGGACGTTGCAAACGCCGGCGTAGCGACGCCCGGGGGTCGGACCATTTTGGAAATGGTTTCCACGATGTGGTATCCTCGGATGACCCGGGCGCTGCCGGGCACCGCGTCGCAGCGATGCGGTGTCCTGGCGTGACGCATACAATCGAAAAGTCGCGGGACGCGACGGATTGAGCATTAAAGAGGAGTGGCGCATGGACATCAAACCGGATCTCGACCCGCAAGAAACGCGCGAGTGGCTCGACGCGATCGACGGCGTGATCGAGCACGAAGGGCCGGATCGCGCGCATTTCCTGATCGAGCAGGTGATCGACAAGTCGCGCCGATCCGGGGCCTACATGCCGTTTTCGGCCAATACCGCCTACATCAACACGATTCCGGTCGACAAGCAGGTCCGGATTCCCGGCGACCAGGCGATCGAGCACCGCATCCGTTCGTACGTACGCTGGAACGCGATGGCCATGGTCGTGCGCGCCAACAAGCACACCAACGTAGGCGGTCACATCGCCAGCTTTGCCTCGGCGGCGACGCTCTACGACACCGGCTTCAATCATTTCTGGCACGCGCCGTCGGCCGAGCACGGCGGCGATCTGGTGTTCGTCCAGGGCCATTCGTCACCCGGCGTGTATGCCCGCGCCCACATGCTCGGCCGCTTCACCGACGAGCAGATGGATAACTTCCGGCAGGAGGTCGACGGCAAGGGCGTCTCTTCCTATCCGCATCCCTGGCTGATGCCGGACTTCTGGCAGTTCCCGACGGTGTCGATGGGCCTGGGCCCGCTGATGGCGATCTACCAGGCGCGCTTCATGAAATATCTGCAGGACCGCGGTCTGGCCAAGACCGAGGGCCGCAAGGTCTGGTGTTTTTGCGGCGACGGCGAAATGGACGAGCCGGAATCGATGGGCGCGATCGGCATGGCAGCGCGCGAGACGCTCGACAACCTGATCTTCGTCATCAATTGCAATCTGCAGCGCCTCGACGGCCCGGTGCGCGGCAACGGCAAGATCATCCAGGAGCTCGAAGCCGAGTTTCGCGGCGCCGGCTGGAACGTCATCAAGGTCATCTGGGGCTCGCGCTGGGACGCGCTGCTCGCACGCGACAAGCAGGGCATCCTGATGCGCCGGATGATGGAATGCGTCGACGGCGAGTATCAGACGTTCAAGTCGAAGGACGGCGCCTACGTGCGCGAATACTTCTTCAACACGCCGGAGCTGAAGGCGCTGGTGGCCGACTACTCCGACGAGGAAATCTGGAACCTCAACCGCGGCGGCCACGACCCGCACAAGGTCTACGCGGCGTACCACTCGGCGGTCGATCACAAGGGCCAGCCGACGGTCATTCTCGCCAAGACGATCAAGGGCTACGGCATGGGCGAAGGCGGCGAGGCCCAGAACATCACGCATCAGCAGAAAAAATTGTCCGGCGGTTCGGTCCGGCACTTTCGCGACCGTTTTCAGATTCCGGTACCCGACGACAAGCTCGACGAAATCCCGTACGTCAAGTTTCCGCCGGGATCGGCCGAGGCAGAGTACATGAAGGCACGGCGGATGGAGCTGGGCGGATTTCTGCCGGCGCGCCGCAAAACCTCCACTTCGCTCGCGGTGCCCGGCCTTGCGGCGCTGGAGCGCTTCCTGAAAAGCACCGACGACCGCGAAATCTCGACGACGATGGCGTTCGTGCAGATCCTGCAGACGCTGTTGCGCGACAAGAACATCGGCAAGCACATCGTGCCGATCGTGCCGGACGAGTCGCGCACCTTCGGCATGGAAGGAATGTTCCGCCAGCTCGGCATATGGAACCAGCTCGGCCAGCTCTATACGCCGCAGGACGCCGATCAGCTGATGTTCTACAAGGAAAGCAAGAGCGGCCAGGTGCTGCAGGAAGGCATCAACGAGCCCGGGGCGATGTGCGACTGGATGGCCGCTGCGACCAGCTATTCGACCCACGGCGTGCCGATGATCCCGTTCTACATTTTTTATTCGATGTTCGGCTTTCAGAGAGTCGGCGACCTGGCCTGGGCGGCCGGCGACATGCGCTCACGCGGCTTCCTGCTTGGCGGCACCGCAGGCCGCACGACGCTGAACGGCGAAGGCCTGCAGCACGAGGACGGCCATTCACACGTCTACGCGGCGACGATCCCCAATTGCGTCTCCTACGATCCAAGCTTCGGCTACGAGCTGGCCGTCATCATCCAGGACGGCCTGCGGCGAATGTACGCCGACCAGGAGGACATCTATTACTACCTGACGGTGATGAACGAAAACTATGCGCAGCCGGCAATGCCCGAAGGCGCCGCACCCGACATCATCAAAGGCATGTACTTGTTCGAGGGCGCCGCCGGCCGCGCCGGCGCGAAGGGCAAGGGACTGCGGGTCCAGTTGCTCGGTTCGGGCGTGATCCTGCGCGAAGCGATCGCCGCGGCAGAGTTGCTCAAGGCGGATTGGGGCGTGGACGCGGACATCTGGGGCTGCACCTCGTTCACCGAACTCGCGCGCGAAGGCTACGCCGCGGCGCGCTGGAACATGCTGCATCCGACCGACAAGCCGCGCGTACCGCACATAACCGCACGGCTGGCCGATACCCAGGGGCCGGTCGTCGCCGCGACCGACTACGTGCGCGCATTTGCCGGGCAGATCCGGGAATTCGTCCCGCGGCGTTACGTCGTCCTCGGCACCGACGGCTTCGGCCGGTCCGACACGCGCGAAAAGCTGCGCCGGTTTTTCGAGGTCGATCGCTGGTACATCGCCGTCGCGGCGCTGAAGGCCCTGGCCGACGATGGAACGCTCCCGGCGGGCAAAGTGGCCGAAGCGATCGCCAAATACGGCATCGACGCGGCAAAGGCTGCGCCGTGGACGGTCTGATGTCGCGTGAACGGCTTTGGCGGACGTTGCCGCTCCAGCCTCTGAGGTCGCGATGAGCACAATCGAAGTCAAGGTTCCCGACATCGGCGACTTCACCGACGTGCCGGTGATCGAGGTCCTGGTCAAGCCGGGCGACACCGTCAAGGCCGAGGATTCGCTGGTCACGCTGGAATCGGACAAGGCGACGATGGACGTTCCCGCGCCCGCCGACGGCGTGGTCAAATCGGTCGGGATCAAGGTCGGCGACAAGGTCAGCGAAGGCCACCTGATCCTGACACTGGACTCGACCGCGGCCGGCGCGCCGGCTGCCGCGGTTGCGCCTGCTGCCGCACGACCGCCCGCGGCGCCACCGCCGGCGGTTGCCTCACCGCCACCAACCTCCGCCGACAAGCCGGCTCCGGCCCCGTCCGCGCCATCGGCGACAGCGCAAATCCAAGCGCCCGCCGCGCCGATCGACGAGACCGCTTTCCGCAAGGCGCACGCGTCGCCGTCGGTTCGCGCCTACGCGCGTACGCTGGGAGTCGACCTGTCGAAGCTCAACGGCAGCGGCCCGGCCGGGCGCATCCTGCAGGAGGACGTGCAGAACTACGTCAAGCGAACGATGAGTGGCGCCTCGGTCGCGACCGCCGTCGCTGGTGCCGGCGGCGCGGCGCTCGGCTTGCTGCCGTGGCCGCAAATCGACTTCGCCAAGTTCGGCCCGATCGAAACCAGGCCGCTGTCGAGAATCAAGAAGATCGCCGGCGCCAATCTGCACCGCAACTGGGTGCTGATTCCGCATGTCACCAATCACGACGACGCCGACATCACCGAGCTCGAGGCGTTTCGCGTGCAGCTCAACAAGGAAAACGAAAAGGCCGGTATCAAGGTGACCTTGCTCGCCTTCCTGATCAAGGCCTGCGTCTGGGCACTGAAGAAATTTCCCGAGTTCAACGCTTCGCTCGACGGCGACAATCTGGTGCTCAAGCAGTACTACCACATCGGTTTCGCCGCCGACACGCCGAACGGTCTTGTCGTGCCCGTGATCAGGAACGCCGACCAGAAAGGCGTGCTGGCCATTGCCGCCGAAATGGCGGAGCTCTCGGCGAAGGCGCGCGAAGGCAAGCTCGGTCCGGCCGACATGCAGGGCGGATGCTTTTCGATCTCCAGCCTTGGCGGGATCGGCGGAACGTATTTCACGCCCATCATCAACGCGCCCGAAGTCGCGATCCTCGGCGTATGCCGGTCGAGCATGCGACCGGTCTGGGACGGCAAGCAGTTCGCTCCCAGGCTGATCCTGCCGCTGTCGCTTTCCTGGGACCATCGCGTGATCGACGGCGCGGCGGCCGCGCGCTTCAACACCTATCTCGCCTCGCTGCTGGCCGACATGCGCCGCACGATGCTCTAAGTTCCGTCATGAGACATTGGTTCGCCGCCCTGCTGCTCGCTGCGTTGGCGTGTCCCTGTTCCGCCGCGGAGGAACTGGTCACCATTCCAACGCGCAATGGCGTCACCCTCTCCTATCTGCTCGACCAGGACAAGGCCGCGGCACCCAAGGTCGTCGTCATCTCCTTCGTTGGCGCATTGGGCGCCATCGGCCTGGAACGGCGCGCGCAAAAGGGACCGGTAAAGTTCGGGCCGACGGCGAATTTTCTCGTTCGCATCAGGGACCAGATGACCGACGCCGAGATCGCCGACGTCATCGTCGATTCGCCTTCGGACCAGCTTCCAGGCGGCATGAGCGACCGGTTCCGCCTGGGGCAGGATCACGCGACCGACATCCGCGCGCTGATAGCCGATCTCAAGCGGCGGTTTCCGGGCGCGAAGATTTTTCTGCTCGGCACGAGTCGCGGCACGATTTCGGCGGCCGCTCTGGCAGCGAGTCTCGGCGACATCGTGCAGGGCGCCGTCCTCAGCTCGACCGTAACCAACGCCGACCGCACGGGGACGGGCCTCTCCGCCTTCGATTTCGGCTCGATCAAGGTGCCGGTGTTGCTGGTCCACCATCGCGACGACGGGTGCCGCTCCAGTCCGTATTCGGGCGCAGAACGCCTGTCGAAGAAGTTTCCCCTGGTCAGCGTTAGCGGCGGCGATCCCCCGCAGAGTGAGCCTTGCGAGGCGATGTCTCAGCACGGCTACCTGGGCCGCGAGGCGCCGACGACGCAGGCGATCCGGAACTGGATGCTCGGACGCGAGTTTGCGCGCGAGATCCAATGACGACGCTGCCCGCCTGCGTGTCGACGCGCTGCTGCAGCATCCGATCGAGGACGCGATGAGCACGATCGAAGTCAAGGTTCCCGACATCGGCGACTTCACCGACGTGCCCGTGATCGAGGTCCTGGTCAAGCCGGGCGACACCGTCAAGGCCGAGGATTCGCTGGTCACGCTCGAGTCGGACAAGGCGACGATGGACGTTCCGTCGCCTGCCGGCGGCGTGGTCAAGTCGCTTGGCGTCAAGGTCGGCGACAAGGTCAGTGAAGGCGCGCTGCTGCTGACGCTCGAGACGACGGCGGCCGAAGCGCCGGCGGCGCCGCCTGCGGCGACCGGACCGGCGCCCGGCCCGCCAAGCGCGCCCGCGGCAGCCAAGACCGCGCCGGTGCCGCAACGCGCACCGGCAGCGACTGCGGCCACGCGCGCTGCCGACGAATATCGCGGCACTGTCGACATCGAATGCCAGATGGTCGTCATCGGCTCGGGCCCCGGCGGCTACAGTGGTGCGTTCCGCGCCGCGGACTTGGGCCTGAAAACGGTGCTGGTCGAGCGTTATCCGACGCTGGGCGGCGTGTGCCTCAACGTCGGATGCATTCCTTCGAAGGCGCTGCTGCACGCCGCCAAAGTGATCGACGAAGCCGCGGAAATGAGCCACTTCGGCGTGACGTTCGGCAAGCCGGCGATCGATCTGGCCAAGTTGCGCGGCTGGAAGGAAGCCGTGGTCCGCAGGCTTACCGGCGGCATCTCGGGGCTGGCCAAGCAGCGCAAAGTCAACGTCGTCACCGGCGTCGCGCATTTTGTCGACGCGCATCACATCGAGGTGAGCGCCGACGGCAAGAAACAGGTCGTCAAGTTCGAGCATTGCATCATCGCCGCAGGCTCGCGGGCGGTGAAGCTGCCATTCATCCCGGACGACCCGCGCGTCGTCGATTCGACCGGTGCGCTCGAGCTCGAGGGCATGCCCGGGCACATGCTGGTGATCGGCGGCGGAATCATCGGCATGGAGATGGCGCAGGTCTATTCGGCGCTCGGCGCGAAGATCACCGTCGTCGAGATGCTGAATCAGCTGATGACGGGCGCCGACCCCGATCTGGTTCGGCCATTCGCGAGGCGGATGGAAAAGCGCTACGAAAAAATCATGCTGAAGACGCGGGTCACCAAGGTCGAAGCGCAGAAGGACGGTCTCAAGGTCTGGTTCGAGGGCGAACAGGCACCGACCACGCCGCAAGTCTACGACCGGGTCCTGGTCGCCGTGGGACGATCGCCCAACGGAAAGAAACTCGACGCCGAGCGTGCCGGTGTCGTCGTCGACGACCGCGGATTCATCCCCGTCGACAACCAGTTGCGAACCAACGTCGCGCATATTTTCGCCATTGGAGATGTCGCGCGGCAGCCGATGCTGGCGCACAAGGCGGTGCACGAGGCGCACGTCGCCGCCGAGGCTGCGTCCGGTGAAAATTCCTGGTTCGACGCCCGCGTGATTCCGTCGGTGGCGTATACCGATCCCGAGGTGGCGTGGGTCGGCGTGACGGAAGAAGAGGCCAAGTCGCAGAAAGTCAATTACGGCAGGGCGACGTTTCCCTGGGCCGCCAACGGCCGCTCGCTCTCGCTCGGCCGCGATGAAGGCATGACCAAGCTGCTGTTCGACCAGGACACGCACCGCATCATCGGCGGCGGCATCGTCGGCCCGAACGCGGGCGACCTGATTGCCGAGGTCGCGCTGGCCATCGAGATGGGTTGCAACGCCGAAGACATCGGCAAGACCATCCATCCGCATCCGACGCTGTCCGAGACTATCGGCATGGCGGCGGAAGCCTTCGCCGGGACGATCACCGATCTCTACATCCCGAAAAAGAAGTAGCCTTCGGGCCGCGCCGGAGCGGTAGGCGTGGCGAGACCTGCTCGGGTCGCGACGATCGCTGCCACGACGCTGGCCGTGGTCGTCGTTGCCGCGCTATTGCTCTTCGTTCTGGTCAACCTGCGAGACCCGGAAATTTCGGCGCAAGCACGCTCGATGGCCCGTTACGAGTCGTCCCCGATCGCCGCCGAGGGCAATGCCTACATCGCGTTGCTGGGCTTGACCGCGCCGCAGCGCATCGCCCCGATCGCCGAAGGCATGCGGCTGGCGGCGGAGCGCGACGAGGCGCGGCCGGCCGACCCGTTCGCTCGCCGGCGCGCACCTCGCCCAGAGCGCGAAAGCGATCCGGACCAGGACGATCGCATCGCCTTCGCCGGAGACCTGGACGCCGCCTGCGACATCTTCAGCGAGCCCTGCCTGCCATTCGCGCGCGCTCGCGAACCCGCGGTCCGGGCGCTCGTCGCCGGCAACCGGCTGTTGATCGATCGTTACGAGGAACTGCGTCGATTGCCGGGGTTCGCCGCCGTTCCGATCGCCGACCAGTGGCGCGCCGACGTCGAGCGCAGCAATCTCGGCCGCGTGCACGCGATCCTGATGACCGGGGCTGCGTTGGACGCGCAACAGCAGCGCGCAACCGCGGCCTGCGGCTTCCTCGAGTCCGACGGCGCGTTCTGGCGGCGGATGCTGTCAGGGGCCGGGACGGTGGGGGACAAGCTGTCCGCATTCCGCGCTCTCGGCGAGGATGCGCGCCTTGCCAGCGAGCTCATCGCCTCACCCCTGTTCGATGCCGCGGCCTGCCGGCCGGCATTGCGCGCGCTGCTCGCGCCGATGACGGACACGGAGCTGAGCATGGCGCAAGCCTTCAGGATGGCGTATGTGCCGACGGTGCGCATGCTGGCGAGCTGGCCCGATCCGGCGATCAGCGTCGAGCCTGAATCCTGGGCCGATCGCCATCTGAAGGAGACACCTCTCTACGATCTACTCTATCGCCGCAATGCCACGATCAATCGAAGCGCCGAGCTCTATGCCGACCTCGCCGCGCTCGCGGCGCAGCCGACCGTGCGTTTCGTCGCCGCCCGCGAGGCGCTGCTGTCTGACTACCGCGACCTCGCTTCGATCGGTCCCGGCTGGCTCTACAATCCGCTGGGCAAGTCGCTGCTCGGCCGGCATCTGCCGCTGCATGTCGACTATATCGCCCACGCGCACGGCGTAGCGGCGTACGTCAACCTCGTTCGGACCCAGCTCGAGTTGAGGCTCGCCGCGGTTCCGTTGCGAGAGGTGCCGCGGTTTCTCGAGCGCGCGGGCCCCGATAGCAAAAACCCGCTCGACGCCCGGCCATTTCACTGGGACGCGGCTCGCCGCAGCCTGTCGTTCGATCCCCTCGACCGGCGCTGGCGCCGATGGGGCACCAGCGTCACCATCACCGGAACGTGAACCGGCGCTGATGCATCGTCGGCCGGACCCGGTTTTGTTACGATGACGGCTCGATGAGCAAGCTTCCTTCCGCGCCGACCCAGGACGAGCTCAAGCAGATGGTCGCCCGCGAGGCGATCCGCTACGTGATCGACGATGCCTATATCGGCGTCGGCAGCGGCTCGACCGCCAATTTCTTCATCGACGAGCTCGCCGTCGTCAAGGGCCGGATCAAAGGTGCGGTCGCGAGCTCGCTCAAGACCGCCGAACGGCTGCGCAAGCACTCGATCCCTGTGGTGGAACTCACCAGCGTCGACTCCCTGCCGGTGTACATCGACGGCGCCGACGAGGCGACCGCGCACGGCGCGATGATCAAGGGCGGCGGTGGAGCGCTCACCCGCGAAAAAATCGTCGCCGCGGTCGCCGCGAAGTACGTTTGCATCATCGACCAGTCCAAGCTGGTCGGCGTTCTGGGCAACTTTCCGCTGCCTGTCGAGGTGATTCCAATGGCCAGGAGCCACGTCGCGCACGAGCTGGTCAAGCTGGGCGGCCAACCCGAGCTGCGCGCCGGCTTCACCACCGACAACGGCAACGTGATCCTCGACGTCGAGGGCCTTCGCATTCTGAATCCGACCGAGCTCGAAGCGCGCATCAACAACATTGTCGGCGTCGTCACCAACGGCCTGTTCGCCAATCGCGGCGCGGACGTGATTCTGGTGGGGACGCCGACCGGAGTGATGACGCTCGACGCGCACCGGTTCTAGCCGGGCCTCGCGCCAGGCCCTAGAATGCGGTCATGACGAACTTGAGCGTACCCCACCTCGACCTTGCCGCGTACATGCGCGGGGTCGGCGAACGGGCGCGCGCCGCGGCGCGATTGGTCGCGCGGGCGCCGACCAAAGCGAAGAACGAAGCGCTGGAAGGCGCCGCGGCGGCGATCGCGCGAAACACCGACGCCTTGCTCGCCGCGAACGCGGCCGACGTCGCGGCCTCGCGCGCGGCCGGCGACGATGACGCCTTCATCGACCGGCTGGCACTGAACGCACAACGGGTGACGGCTATGGCGGACGGACTGCGCGAAGTCGCCGCACTGTCCGATCCGGTCGGCGAGATCACCGACCTCAAATACCGGCCGAGCGGCATCCAGGTGGGAAGGATGCGCGTTCCACTCGGCGTGGTGGGCATTATCTACGAATCGCGACCGAACGTGACGGCGGACGCCGCCGCGCTCTGCCTCAAATCGGGGAATGCGGCAATCCTGCGCGGCGGGTCGGAAGCGATGCGCTCGAATCAGGCGATCGCGGCATGCATGCACGAGGGGCTCGCCGCTGCCGGATTGCCCGAGGACGCCGTGCAGGCGATCGCGACCAGCGACCGCGCCGCAGTGGGGATGCTCGCGACGATGGATCGCTACGTCGACGTGCTGGTTCCGCGCGGAGGCAAAGGCCTGATCCAGCGTGTGGTTGACGAAGCGACGGTGCCGGTGATCAAGCATCTGGACGGCGTCTGTCACGTGTTCATCGACGAGCACGCCGATGTCGACATGGCGATCCGCATCGCAGACAACGCCAAGACGCAGCGCTACAGCCCCTGCAACACGATGGAGACGCTGCTGGTGCATGAGCGCATCGCCGAGCGCGTGCTGGTACCGCTGGCGCGGATCTATGCCGGCAAGGGCGTCGAGCTCCGCGGCGACGCCGCGTCGCGCGCGCTCGTTCCCGCGATGAATCCGGCGAGCGAGCAGGACTGGGCGACCGAGTACCTGGCGCCTATCCTCGCCGTCCGCATCGTGACTAGCCTCGATGCCGCAATGGAGCACATCGCCCGCTACGGATCGCAGCATACCGATGCGATCGTCACCTCGGATCACGGCAACGCGATGCGCTTCCTGCGCGAGGTCGATTCGAGCTCGGTGATGGTCAATGCCTCGACACGCTTCGCCGACGGCTTCGAGTACGGCCTGGGCGCCGAGATCGGCATTTCGACCAGCAAGCTGCACGCGCGCGGGCCCGTGGGCCTCGAGGGCCTGACCAGCCAGAAATGGATCGTGCTCGGCAGCGGTCAGATCCGCAGCTGATGCCCCCTGCCGCACCGCGCGGCACCTGATGTCGACATCGGTAACCATCTCGATCGGCACCAACACGGCCATTGCCGCGGCCAAGGGTTTCGGCTGGTTCGTCACCGGATCGCCGACGCTGTTCGCGGAGACGATCCACTCGCTCGCCGACGTCGCCAACCAGGTGTTGCTGCGAACCGGTGAGGTTCGCGGCAAGGCGCCGGCCGACAGCGAGCACCCGTTCGGGCACGGCCAGGAAAAATACTTCTGGGCCCTGGTCTCGGCAGTGAGCGTCTTTTTTGTCGGTTGCGGACTCAATGTCTACCACGGAGCGCACGCATTGATCCAGCGCGCGCCGGTCGAGCCGTTCACGGCGCTGGTGCTGGGACTGTTGCTGTTCGCGCTGCTGCTGGAATCCTTCACGCTCGTCGTCGCCATGCGGGAGATCGGCGGCTGGAAAGGCTTGCTCGCCAACCGCCACAACACCACGGTGCTGGCGGTCGTCCTCGAGGACGCCGTCGCCTTGCTCGGGATCGTGCTGACGCTGGTGGTCGCCGGCGTGTCGTTCGCGTTCGGCCCGCATCCGGCGTTCGACGCTGCGGTCGCGATCGCGGTCGGCGTTCTGCTCGGCGGCATGGCGCTATTCCTGGCCTCGATCAACCGGCGGCTGCTGATCGATATCGCCGACGTCGACCTGGAGCACGGCGCGCGAAAGTTCTTGTCCGAGCAGAACGTGAGCGCCGAGGTGAGCTCGGTCGTCGTCGACGACGATCACGCCGTCGTGTTCTTGCGGGCCCTGCCCGGCAGCACCCGCCCGTTCGACACCTCGGATTCGTACGCTCTCGGCGAGGCTTTGAAGGCGCAGCTCCTGGCTGACGCCGGCAAGACGATCGACGAGGTCTATTGGAAATTTCCGCTGGCGAGCTCGGCTAGCCGGCCGTCGCCGCGCTGATCGCGGCGGCGCCATGCGAGTCAGCCACGCGGCGCCGGTTGTCGCGTTCATGAGACTCTCCCCCACGACGAGCCGCCAATGACGCAAGCGACGCAACAGGGGATACTCGACTTCTGGTTCGGGGATCGGCAAAGCGCGGTCTACGGCACGACGCGCGACTGCTGGTTTCGCAAGGACGCCGCTTTCGACGCCGAGATCCGGCTGCGCTTCGGCGCGCCGATGGAGACCGCGCTGCGCGGCGGCTTCGACGACTGGACGGCACCGCGAGCGGCGCTGGCGCGAGTGCTGCTGCTAGACCAGTTCACGCGCAACTGCTACCGCGACTCGCCGCGCGCATTCGCCGGCGACGCGTTGGCGCTTGCCGCCGCGACCGCCGTCGTCGACCACGCGTGCGATCTCGAGCTGATTCCGGTCGAGCGCTGGTTCCTCTATATGCCTTTCGAGCATTCGGAATCCGCTGTCGCGCAGGACCGGTCGCTGGCGCTGTTCGCGCGCTTGCGCGACGAAACCGGCTTGGCCGATCCATTGATATGGGCGGAGAAGCACGCCGCGATCATCCGCCGCTTCGGCCGGTATCCGCACCGCAATGCGGTGCTCGGCCGCGAGTCGACAACGGAGGAGATCGCCTTTCTCGCTACCCAGGGCAGCAGTTTCTGAAAGCTTTCGCTAACATCCGTCCATGGAACTGATCGAAATCACGCTGGCGCTGCTCCTCGCCGTCGCCGCGGTGGCGGCAATCGGGAAATGGATCGGCGCGCCGCTGCCCCTGCTGCTCGTCGCCGGCGGCGTCTGCCTTTCGTTCCTTCCGGGATTTGGCTCGCTCTCCATCGAGCCGGACATATTTTTTCTGCTGTTCATCCCGCCGTTGCTTTTCGCCGACGGCTGGCTGATCCCCAAGCGGGATCTGCTCAAGGTGATGCGGCCGGTGCTGCTGCTCGCCTTCGGCCTGGTATTTTTGACCGTTCTTGCCGTCGGCTATCTGATGCATTGGCTGGTTCCCGATCTGCCGCTGGCGGCGGCATTCGCTCTCGGTGCCGTGATCTCACCGACCGACGCCGTCGCGGTCAGAGCGGTTACCTCGAGGCTCTCGATTCCGTCGCGCGTGTCGACGATCGTCGACGGCGAAAGCCTGATCAACGACGCTTCGGGGCTGATCGCATTCAAGTTCGCGATCGCGGCGGCGATGACCGGCACCTTCAGCTGGGGCAGCGCGGTGCTCCAGTTTTTCGTCTCCTCGGGCGGCGGCTTCCTGCTCGGGCTTGCGATCGCCTGGGCGATCGGCCAGGCGCGGGTCGGTTTGCGGCGCTTCTGCGCCGACGATCCGACGATCCAGACGGTCATCTCGCTGCTGACGCCTTACGCGGCGTATCTCGCCGCCGAAGCGCTGGGCGTCGGCAGCATCCTGGCCGTCGTCGGCGCCGGACTCTACGCAGGCGCGCATGACCTGCGCAACCTCGACGCCGCGACGCGCGCGCATTCGTGGGAAGTGTGGCGGATGGTTCTGTTCGCGTTCAACGGCGTCGTGTTCGTGCTGCTCGGCGTGCAGCTGCATTCGATCATTGGCGCGCTTTCGCGCGCGAGCGCGGTCGAGCTCACCGGCTACGCGCTGGCGCTGTCCGCCGCGGTGATCGTGCTTCGCATTCTGTGGGTATTTCCGGCCGCGTACCTGCCGTTGCTGCTGTCGCGGCGCATTCGCGAACGAGAAGGCGTGCACAGCCCGCGCGCGGTATTCCTGACCGGGTGGGCGGGCATCCGCGGCTCGATCACGCTGGCCGCCGCGCTTTCGATTCCATACGTCACCGCGAGCGGCGCGCCCTTTCCGGGGCGCGAGCTCATCATCCTGCTCGCGGCGAGCGTAATCATCGTCACCCTGCTGGTCAACGGAATGACGCTTCCCTGGCTGATTCGCTGGCTGGACATCCGCGGCGACCGGATAGCCGAGCGTGAAGAGCGCGCCGCGCGCATCGCCACCGCCCAGGCGGCGATCGAGAGCCTGCGCAAGCGGCTGCCGCGACTGAAATCCCCTGAGGAGACGGCATTCGCCAATTCGCTGCTCGGGCAATACGAGCAGCGACTGCAGCGCTATTCGGCCAACGCCGAAAGAAAGAGTTTGCTCGATGCGCAGCACGCGACGCAACGCAGGATCTGGCTGGCGACGATTGCCGCCGAACGCGCCGAGCTGATGCAAATGCGCGAGACCGACGTGATCAACGACGAAGTGCTGCGGCGACTGCAGGTCGATCTGGACCTGGAGGAAACCCGCATTGCCGGCGTGCCCCGCAATGCGATCTGAACGCGCGCTCCGCCGCCGCGCCGAAGCGAAACGCCCGCGAACAGACCGACGATGAGCGGCGCGATCGGCATCCTGGGCGGAACGTTCGACCCGATTCACTACGGCCACCTGCGCGCCGCTGCCGAGGTGCGGGAGGCACTGCGCCTGGACGAGGTGCGCCTGATCCCGGCCAACGTCCCGCCGCACCGCGCTCCGCCGGTGGCGTCGGCCGAGGCGCGGCTGGCGATGACGGTGCTGGGCTGCGCGGAATTTCCCGGCCTGGTCGCCGACGATCGCGAGATCCTGCGGCCCGGGCCGAGCTATACGGTGCAGACGCTGCAGGAGATGCACGATGAGCACCCCGGCCGGCCGCTTGCGATGATCGTCGGCAGCGATGCTTTCGCGGGGATCGCCGGCTGGAAACGCTGGGAGCAGCTTTTCACGCTCGCGCATTTCATCATCGTCGATCGGCCGGACAAGCCGCTGCTGCTCGAAGCGCTGGAGCCGGCGGTGAGGATCCAGTGCGAGCGGCGATTGACCACCGATCCGATGCGGCTGTCGCGCCAGCTCGCCGGAGCGATCATCCGCCAACCGGTGACGCCGCAGCCGATATCGGCAACCGAGCTGCGCGCTGCGCTTGCCGGCGGCGCCGACGCGCGGATGCGGATCCGCGGTTTGCTTCCCGCCGCCGTTCTGGCTTATATTGAACGCAACCAACTCTATCGATCCGTTCCGGATGCGCACTAACAAGATCCAGAAGACCGCAATCACCGCCCTCGAAGACATCAAGGCCCGCGACATCACCATTCTCGATGTCCGCAAGCTCACCAGCCTCTACGACACGCTGATCATCGCCACCGCCGAATCGAGCCGGCAGGTCGGCGCACTGGCCCGCCACGTGAGAGATTCGCTCAAAGCGGCCGGCTCGACCATTGTCGGCGTAGAAGGTGAAGCATCGGGCGAATGGGTGCTGGTCGACGCGGGTGACATCGTCGTGCACATCATGCAGCCCGCGGTACGCGCCTACTACAATCTCGAAGAGCTCTGGACGCCGCCGGCACCACGGCGCCGCGCCCGTTCCGTCGCGGCCTAGCCCCGAGCAGAGAGCGCGATGAAGCTTCGCCTCGTCGCGCTGGGTGCGAGGCTTCCTGCCTGGCTTACTGAAGGCTACGTCGATTACGCGCGTCGGCTGCCGCGCGATTTCGCGCTCGATCTCATCGAGCTCAAGCCCGAGCCGCGCGACCGCGGCAAAACCGTTGCCCAGATCCTCGCCGCCGAAGCCGCCCGCATCGCCGGCGTGACCGATGGCTATCACGTCGTCGCGCTGGACGAGCGCGGCCAGTCGTGGACCACCGCAAAGCTCGCCGCGAAGCTTGACGCCTGGCGTGAGCGCGCGCTGCCCGTCGCATTCGTCATCGGCAGCGCCGACGGGCTCGATCCGGAGGTCAAGCGCAATGCCGATGCCGTGCTGGCGCTTTCCGCGCTAACATTGCCGCACGGACTTGCACGGATAGTGCTCGCCGAGCAATTGTATCGGGCGACCAGCATGCTGTCGGGACATCCGTACCACCGCGAATGAGCGCGCTCTTTACGCTGACCGAGCGTCCGTCGGTCTATCTGGCTTCGAAAAGCCCGCGGCGGCAGGAATTGCTGCGCCAGATCGGCGTCGAATTCGAGGAGTTGTTGCTGCGCGAGGCGCCGGGGCGCCGGCGCGACATCGTCGAAGTCCCGCGCAAGGACGAAGCTCCGTTCGAATACGTAAAACGCGTCGCGCGCACCAAAGCCGCCGTCGGCTGGCACCGTATGGGCCGCCGCGAATTGGCACCGAAACCGGTGCTCGCGGCCGACACCGAGGTGATCGTCGACGGCGCCGTGCTGGGCAAGCCCGACGACGCAGCCGACGCAGCCGCGATGCTCGCGCGCCTTTCCGGGCGCACGCACGACGTCGCGACCGCCGTAGCTATCCGCTGGAACGCGCAGATCGCGCTCGGACTGTCGGTGTCTCGCGTTACCTTTCGTACCGTCGAGCACGACGAAATCGAGCGCTACATCGCGACCGGCGAGCCGTTCGACAAGGCCGGTGCCTACGCGATTCAGGGACGCGCCGCGACCTTCGTCAGCCGGCTGGAAGGCAGCTACTCGGGGGTGATGGGCCTGCCGCTCTACGAAACCGCCGAGATTCTGGCCAAGATAGGCTTCCATGTCCTATGAAGCCTGACGACGCCCTGCTGTACACTGCTCCGGCCGAGTCGACGCCGCCGGTGGCATCGGCTGCGGCGCCACACCGGCAGGACGAACCCGAGCTGCCGGCCAAGTCCGCGCAGCGCACCCACGCCATGAGCCACGACATTCTCATCAATGTCACGCCGCAGGAGACGCGCGTGGCGATGCTCGAGCAGGGTGTCGTGCAGGAGCTGCACATCGAGCGCGCCAGCGCGCGCGGCCTGGTCGGCAACATCTATCTGGGCCGCATCGCCCGGGTGCTGCCGGGCATGCAGTCGGCGTTCATCGAGATCGGTCTCGAGCGCGCCGCGTTTCTGCATATCGCCGACATCTGGGAGCACCGGCAGAACGGCCATGAAAACCGACCGATCGAGCGGATCCTGCACGAAGGCCAGTCGCTGCTGATCCAGGTCATCAAGGATCCGATCGGCACCAAGGGCGCGCGCCTGTCGACGCAGATCAGCCTTGCCGGCAGACTGCTGGTCTACCTGCCGCAGGACTCGCACATCGGCATCTCGCAGCGCATCGAGGACGAAGCCGAGCGCGAGATCCTGCGCGAGAAGCTGCAGAAGCTCCTGCCGGAAGGGCTCGCAGGCGGCTTCATCATCCGCACGATGGCGGAAACGGCCAGCGAACGGGAAATGCAGAACGACATCGAATACCTGACCAAGCTATGGCGCGACCTGACCGAGAAGTCGCGCACGGTGCCGGCGCAATCGCTGGTCTACCAGGATCTGAACCTGGCGCAGCGAGTGTTGCGCGACATGGCGACAGAGGAAACCTCGCGCATCCTGGTCGACTCCCGCGAGACGTTCCATAAAATGCAGGAATTCGCCGGGCAGTACACTCAGAACATCCTCGATCGCATCGAGCACTATGCCGGCGACCGGCCGCTGTACGATCTGCACGGAGTCGAGGATGAGATCCAGAAGGCGCTGGCGCGGCGCGTCGACCTGAAGTCGGGAGGGTATCTGATCATCGACCAGACCGAGGCGATGACCACGATAGACGTCAACACCGGCGGCTTCGTCGGCGGCCGGAGTTTCGACGACACGATCTTCAAGACCAACCTCGAGGCGGCGCAGGTGATCGCCAGGCAGCTGCGCCTTCGCAATCTCGGCGGCATCATCATCATCGACTTCATCGATATGGAGAACGCCGACCACCGCGCCTCGGTGCTCGCCGAATTCAACAAGGCGCTGGAGCGCGATCGCACCCGTCTGACGGTCAACGGCTTCACGCAGCTGGGCCTTGTCGAGATGACGCGCAAGCGCACCCGCGAAAGCCTGGCGCACGTTTTGTGCGAGCCCTGTGCGACCTGCGGCGGCCGCGGTGAAATCAAGACTGCGCAGACGATCTGCTACGAGATCCTGCGCGAGATCGTGCGCGAGGCCAGGCAGTTCAACGCCCGCGCCTTTCGCATCCTCGCCTCGCAATCGGTGATCGACCTGTTCCTCGAGGAGGAGTCGCAGAGCCTCGCCCAGCTCGGCGATTTCATCGGCAAGCCGATTTCGCTGCAGGTCGAGTCGATCTACACGCAGGAACAGTACGACATCGTGCTGATTTGACTGCCGCGCTCGCGCAAAGCGTCGCGTCGCAATCGCATCGATGATAGCCAAGCTCTGGTCCGTCGCGCGCGAATGGGCGGCGCGCCTGTTCCGGCGCAAGCCCGTCGAGCCCGGCCATTTCGTGGCCGACAGCAGGATGTCGTGGCGCGGCTGGCTGGCGATCATGCCGTGGCTGTGGCCGTCGCGCGAATACCTGGTCTACGTGCCGCGTGCCTACGGCGGCTGGAGGCGGCGGCCGCTGGTGGTGCTGCTGCACGGCTGCCGGCAGACGCCCGAGGATTTCGCCGCGGCCACGCGCATCGCGGCGCTCGCCGACAGCAACGGATGGCTGGTCCTGCTGCCGCGGCAGTCGAGCAAGGCCAATAGCTGGACCTGCTGGAACTGGTTCGACAAGCCGACCAGTGCCGGCCGCGGCGAAGCGGCGATCGTCGCCGCGCAGGTTCGCGCCGTCCGCCGCGCGTACCGCGTGCACCCGCGGCGGATATTCGCCGCCGGGATGTCCGCCGGTGGCTGTCTCGCCACCGTGCTGGGCCTTCGCTATCCGGCGCTGTTCGCCGGCGTGGCCGTGCACTCCGCCGTCGCCTGCGGCGCCGCGTCGGGGCCGCTGGCCGCGATGCAGGTGCTGTCGCAAGGGGCCGATACCGCGACCGAGCAGATCGCCGCGACCGCGCGCGAGGCTGCGCCTCGGCGTGCGTTCCCTGTCCCGCTGCTGGTCATGCACGGCGGCGACGACCATGTCGTCGCGATTCGCAACGCGCGGCAACTGGTGCGCCAGTACCTGGTCTTCAACGGGCGCCTCGACGCGCAGCCGACGCCTCCCGACGAGCTGCCGCCGCCCGACCGGGAGACGACGCAACAGCTGGCGCCGGGACGCACGGCGACCACGATCGAGTACGTCGACGGCGCGCGCACGCTGGTTCGCATGATTCGCGTCGACGGCCTGGGCCACGCCTGGAGCGGCGGCGACGCCGCCTTCCCGTACAATGATCCGCAGCCGCCCGACGCGACGGCGCTGCTCGGTGCTTTCGTCGCCGATCAGATCCGCTGAGACGATAGCGAGGAGACAACCGATGGCAGTGGCCGGCATGAACCATTTCACCGTGCTTACCGACGACGTCGACGAGACCGTGAGCTTCTACGGCGAGCTGCTGGGCCTCGAGCCTGGGCCGAGGCCGGCACTCAGATTTCCCGGTGCGTGGCTGTATGCCGGCGGCCAGCCGATACTGCACATCGTCGGCGGACGGACGCGGAGCGAGTTGAAGCCCGGCGTTATCGACCATATGGCATTCACCGGCAGGGACCTTGCCGCGACCTTGTCGGCGCTGAAAGCGCGCGCTGTCAAATACGACTGCCGCCAGCAGGTCGACACCGGTCTGTGGCAGGTGTTTTTCCTCGACCCCAACGGCGCCAAGATCGAGCTCGATTTCGCCGCCACCGAGCGCACCGACGCCTGATGCAGCGGCTGGGCGCGACGCTCGACCACCTGATCGTCGCCGCCGAGACGCTGGATCAGGGAGAGGACTATCTCGAGTCGCTGCTGGGAGCTCGGCCGCAGCGCGGCGGCAAGCACGTCGCGATGGGAACGCACAACAGCGTGCTCAAGCTCGGCGAGCGCTGCTATCTGGAGTTGATTGCGATCGACCCCGATGCGGCGGCACCGGAGCGGCCACGATGGTTCGACCTGGATCGTCCGGCGATGCGCGCGCTGCTGGGACAGCGACCGCGGCTGATCCACTGGGCCGCCCGTACCGACGATATCGAAGCCGCGCGTCGCGCCAGTGCGATCGATCCCGGCCCGGTGCATGCGATGTCGCGCGGCAGCTTCCGCTGGCGCATCACCATTCCCGACGATGGCACCCGGCCAGGTGCGGGGGTGCTGCCGACGCTGATCCAGTGGGAAGATGCCCGGCACCCAGCCGATGACATGACCGACGCCGGCTTGCGGGTGGCCGCCTTGGCCGCTGCACATCCGGAACCCGGATCGATGCGCGCGGTGCTGGTCACACTCGGCCTGGGGGAGACGCTGAAAGTCACTTTCGATGCGGCGCCGCGTGTCGCCGCGATGCTGACGACGCGCCGCGGCTCGGTCACGCTCTAGATCGGATCTTTCCGCGCCGCGGCTTGCCTGGCGATTGTGATGCCCGCGGCGCCGGGGGGCGCTTGGCGTCGACGGCCGGGACTACGGTTTCGGCGGAGCGGCTTCCGCGGCAGCGAGCTCGCCGTACACGACGCGCGCGATCGCCAGCAGCTGCGCCCTGTCGACCCTGCCGGACAACGCGTAACCGCAGGCATCGTCGATCCAGTAGAAAACGCCGACGCCGTCCTCTAGCGCGTAGCGGAACGCGGTCTCGGACGTATGCTCTTTGTCCTTGCGCACCAGCAGCGAAATGCGCTGCTTGTCGGCATTCTCGTACATGAACAGCGCGCCCGGCTTTTCGTTGCCCGCGACCAGCCGACCCCCGACCAGGTCGTAGCCCATCGCATGCAGGTTGGGCGCGTGCAACGGGAAATTCAAGCGCTTCGAAAGCCACCGCACCAGCCGCTCTTCTTCGTTGGCCCAGATCTCGACGGGACGATTGACATCGGTCGCATACAGCGCGTGAGTAAGCGCAGCCTGCCGCGGAAACGTCGTTGGCGTGCCCTGGATCTGCAGTTGCTCGCCACGGCCCATCCAACCGAGGCCGACGCCGATGACCAGCGCCGCCGCGCTCGCCAGCGCAGGCATTTCCCAGCCAGAGCGCGCCCGCTTCCTGCCCCGCGGCGGCTGCGCCGCGGCGATCAGCTCGCGCGGCAACGGCTCGGCCAGCCACGGATCGAGCGCGTCGCGCAGCTCGGCGTTCTGCCTGCGGATCGCGGCGACGCGCGCAGCGAGCGTCGGGTCGCGCTCGAGCGCGGCCGCGAGCATCGCCTTGCGCTCCTCGGGCAGCTTGCCGTCGGCGTAGGCGTGCATGTCGTCGTCGGACAATGGCAGGTTCGAGCTCATTTGATCACCTTCAGCGGGGACGGCGATACATCGGCCATGCGCCGCAGCTTTTCCCGCGCGCGGTTGAGACGGGACATGACCGTTCCGATCGGAACGCACTGCACCCGCGCGATTTCCTCGTAGCGAAGCTCTTCGACCGCGGCGAGGATCAGCACTTCGCGCTGCTCGACCGGAAGGCGGCCGATTTGCGCGAAGACCTCGGCGAGCTCGACCCGATCGGACTGCGTCGCCCGCACCGGAATCTCCCAGCCGGCGACGGGTCCGTCGTCGGCGTCGAGCGAGCTCTCCGCGAGCTCGCGGCGGCGAACGGCAAACTGGTTGACATGAACGTTGTGCATGATTGTGAATAACCAGGCTCGCAGATCGCTGCCCGGTTGCCACAGTCGTCGCTTCTCCCAGGCCCGTGCCAGCGTGTCCTGCACAAGATCGTCGGCGCGATTCAGATCGCCGGTCAGCACGCGCGCGTAGCGCCGCAACCGCGGCAGCGCCGCGACCAGGTCCGGGTGAGGCAGCGAGTCAGGCATCGCGACTCCCTACGCGTCTGACTGCCGGAAGCGTCGCATTATTCCCGCCTCGTGCGCGCGAACCAGGGCACGTCCAGGGGAACAGGCGGAAAGCCGGGGCTATTCCCTGCGGAAAGGAGCGCTGCGAATGCACTTGTCGTTCGCCGGACCCGGCTGCCTCGACGTCAACCCTTGACGGCGTGCCAGACGCCGTTGAAGCCGTCGCCGGTCTTATCGCCCGGTTTCTGATCTTTCGACCAGTGATAGAGCGGCTTGCCCTTGAACGCCCATTGCTTGGTGCCGTCGTCGCGCGCGACGATCGACCAGTCCCCGGACGCCTTGGCATCGCCGGCGACGAGCAGCGGCGGCCAGATCGCGGCGCAAGGACCGTTGCAGGCGCTCTTGCCGCCGGCGTCCTTGTCGAACATGTAAAGCGTCATGCCCGCGCTGTCGGTCATCACGTCGCCGGCCATCTTGCCCGGCGCCTGACCCAGCGCGACGCCGGAAAATGCGATCGCGGCGAACAGAAATGCAAGCGTGCGTATCTTCGTTTTCATCGTTTTCATCGTTTCCTCGTTGTCGGTTGTACAGCCATAGGCTTCGATCACGGTACGGCACCGCTAACACGCGCTACGCCGTCTTATTCCCGGTGATGGCGCGCGACTTTACGCAGATGGCGGCGGCTGGCGCCTGCTGCGCTGAATCGCCAGCATCAGGCTCGCCCGCAGACGTTCGGTCGCGAGGATCAGTTGATGAATCTCGTTGCCGCTCTTGCGCGCGATCCGCCCGACGCCCAGGTCCGCCTGTTCGCCGACCGAAATGCGCCCGGCTGCAGCAGTCAGCCGGCGTACCGGCCGCACGACGGCGAACTGGATGAACAGGACCGCAACCAGGAACGCACTCACCAGCAGCGCGATCTGCAACGGTCCGATGACGCTCGTCGCGACCGACCAGAACGAGCGCGTCGGCAGACGTACACTGATGATGCCGGCGACTTCGCCTTCGCGGAAGCCGAAACCTCGCTCGGTGCCGTAACGCACCTTGACGTCGGCGGGTGCATTCTCGGCGCTGGCATGGCACGAAAGGCACGACGCCTTCACATAGAGGGTGCGCGCGTAGCGGTAGGTGTCGGGAAGCATTTCATAGTATTCGGCGAGGTGCTTGCTCCGGATCGCGTCCAGCGCCTTGGCCTCGAACGCGTCGGGCTTGTTGACCGGGTTCATGAAGTTGTGCGACGTGACGCGAAACTTCGCTGGCGACGCCGACTTCTCCACGACTTCGGAAAATTCGCGCTGCGCCAGCGCCGGGTTCTTCGAATAGAAGTGCCAGAGCGCCGGTGCGGCGCCATCGACGGCGGGCGTGGCTTGCGCGGGATCCGGCGCGGCGACCAGCGTCACCTGGCCAAGATAACTCTTGTCGTTATCCCGCACCCAGACGCGGCCATACTGCGAAACCCAGCTGCCGAACGCATCGACGTTGTCGGCGACCGTCTCCGCCTGCGCCTTTAGCTGGCTGTGGTAGACGCTCTCGAGCACCAGGTAGAACGAGCCGACGATCAGAACCAGCGCCAGGACGAAGACGACCGTGAATTGCGTGGTGATCGAACGATTGAGCAGCATGGCTTTCCCCTTTGTCGCATCGGCGGATGCGCGACGTCGTCACAGATGAATGCAGGCGCGCGCTTCGCTGACGAATGCATCCCGCCGTTCGGTGTCGGCGATGTGCTGTGCCAGCAGCCCGACGTATTCCTCGACGTCGGATGGCTTGATCTTGTTGCCGGTTGCGAGCCACGCGGCGCGGGCGTCCTCGGCGAGCTGCCGGCCGAACGGGCCGACTTCGACGACAAAGAGCCTGTCGATGTCTGCGCAGATGCGCAGAATGACCGGTAGCGCGCGAAAGGCTGGCGGCATGCCGCGCATCCTGCCCCACAATGCGTGTCAGGGCAACTCCGCCGCCGGCATGCCGGTCATGATGATCGGAATCCTGCGTGCCAGAACTTTCGATCCGGGATTGCGCTCGTAGCGACGCGGGTTCGGCGTCATCGCCGCGAGTCGCGCCGCCTGCTCGGCGTCGAGCTGGGCCGCCGAGGTGCCGAAATACCGGCGCGCGGCGGCCTCGCAGCCGAATACGCCGCTGCCCCACTCGATGACGTTAAGATAGATCTCGAAAATGCGCCGCTTGTCGAGGATCGCCTCGAGCAGCACGGTAATCATCGCCTCCTCGCCCTTGCGCCAGTAGCTTCGCTCGCCGGAAAGGAAGAGGTTCTTCGCGAGCTGCTGCGAGATCGTCGATCCGCCGGCGACGACGCGGCCTTTGCGCAGATTCTTGTCCATCGCGTGCTGGATCCCTTCCCAGTCGAACCCTTCGTGCTCGACGAATTTCGCATCTTCGGCCGCGATCATCGCGCGCTTGAGCTGCACCGAAATGCGCTGGTATGGCACCCACGTGTATTGCAGTCGCGCGGCGGGGCTCGACTTCCTCAATTCGGCCAGCCGCACCGACATGAATGCGGTCTCCCGCGGCGCGTGATCGCGCCACCACCAGATGTGGACCGCGTACCACGCCTGCAGCAACAGGAACGCGGTGAGCAATGCGAGCATCGCCCATACGGCCCAGCGCAGCGCCGTTCGCACCCTTATTCCCGGCGCGCCGCGCGAAGCAGCCGGAATACCGGACCGGTCTCGGGCCGCACGCCCCGCCACAGGTAAAAGCTCTCGGCGGCCTGTTCGATCAGCATGCCGAGTCCGTCGGTCACGCGCGATGCTCCCTCCGCGCTCGCCCAGGTCAGGAACGGCGTGGCCTGGTCGGCGTAGATCAGATCATAGGCGAGCGCTCGCGGGGCGAACAATCGCCGCGGCCACAGGCCGGGCGGGACCGACGTGCCGAGCCCGAGGCTGGTCGCATTGACGACGATGTCGAATCGCTGTCCGGCGAGCGCGTCCAGCGCCTGCGCGCCGATCGGACCGTCGCGCTCGAATCGCGCCGCCAGTTCGACGGCCCTCGCGTGCGTGCGGTTGGCGATGACCAGCCGTCGCGGCGCTTCGGCGAGCAAGGCCCCGACGATACCGTGCGCCGCCCCGCCCGCGCCGAGCACCAGCAGATCGCGTCCGGCGATCGTCTCGCCGAGGTTTTGCACCAGGTCGCGCACCAGCCCCGCGCCGTCGGTGTTGTCCCCGAGCCAGTGATCGCCCCGCCACACCAGCGTGTTGCACGCGCGCGCGGCGTGTGCCCGCGCACTATGCTCGCTCGCCAGCGCGAACGCTTCCAATTTGAACGGAATCGTGACGTTGAGGCCGAGGCCGTTTGCCTCGGCAAACGCCTGCGCGGTCGCGGCGAAGCCGTCGAGTGGCGCAAGCAGCCGCTGGTAGCGCATGCGCTGACCGGCTGCCCGTGCGAACGCGTCGTGAATCAGCGGAGATTTGCTGTGCGAGACCGGGTTGCCGATCACCGCGTAGCGGTCCACGGCGCGGCGCGGCTCGATCCGCGGCGACGAAGATCCGGAGTCGGCGGTCCCGGCTGCCGGTCGCCGCCCGGTCGGCGATGTTCTGCCGCCGGTCACGCGCGCACCGATCCGCTCATTGCGAGGTCAGAGAATTGCCTGGCGCGAACGTCCAGGTGCGCGTGATATACAGGATATCGGTGTCGCGCCGGATGTCGGGCGGAAACGGCGCGTACGGACTTCCCATCTCGACGATATGGCTGGCCGCCACATCGAGGATCCGCTTGCCGGACGAGCGCTCGACGACGACGCTCTCGACGCTGCCGTCGGCGCGTATGCCCGTCGTCAGCAGCAGGCTCCCATAGAGCCTCTGCGCGCGCGCCGCTTCGGGATAATTGAGGTTGCCGATGCGCTCGACCTTGAGACGCCAGTCCTCGACATAGCGCGCGAAGCGGTACTCCTCGGCCCGGGCGCCGACGAAGCGGCGCTTCGGCCGCTTCTGGTACGCGTCCATCTCCTTGGCGATCTGCGCCTCGAGCCGCATCGACTCCAGCGTACGCTGCATCAGCTCGGCCGCCGTCGGCAGGTCGGTTTGCTCGGTGGCCTCGGTGGGCTTGGGCTGCGGCACCGCGACCGGCGCCGCGGCCTTGAGCTGGGCCATCATCTCGGTCGCCCGCTGCTCGAGGGTATCGACCTTCTGCGTCGCCACTGCGAGCTTGTTGCTGGCGCTTTCCCTGGGCAGCACCGGCAGCGGGCTTTTCGCGCGGCGGTTGGCGTCGGTGTTGCCCCCGCCGTCCAGGTGCGCCTGGGCGAGGATCTCGGCCTTGGTCGGCTTAGAAGTCGATTTGGCGTTGACCAGCGCGACTTCGAGCGGCGGACCGTCGCGATCGAACTTGGCCAGATCCAGCGGGCTGAAGTGCACAGCCAGCGCCGCCAGGTGCAGCACGACCGATGCGGCGATCGCCTTGACCAGCAGCGGCCTGCCCGCCGTGCCGGCGGGGAACAGGAACGGCAGCGACATCGTCCGCGCTTCGGTGTGGACGACCAATGCGCGCGGCCGCGCTGCCGGTTTTTTCCGCGCGGCGGTCGGCGGCGAGACCGCCGCGTTGGTTCGCGTGCCCCTGGGCATATGACAACAGTATATCTCCGACGACGGTCAACAGGGCGCCGCCCCGGCGTAGCGGACCTCGACGGTCGCGGCAAGCAGGTCGATCCGGCCGAGCGCCAGGCGAACGCGCGGGCCGGCGGCGGCCGGCATATCGGCGACCCGGACATACAGGGGCAGCGCGTCGAAACGCACCAGATTGTCGCGTACGACGCTCGCGGTGGCTTCGCCGAGCTTTTCCTGCTCCAGCCAGCGCAGGCACCAGTAGTGCTCCATCCGGCTCTGGAATTCCGCGTACTGGGCGTAGGTGGCTTCAAAATCGCCGAGCACCGCGAAAAGCTCGGCGTCGCCGTCGACGTACGGCACCGGGTCGCCTGTAACGGCGGCGATCAACTGGCGCTGGTTGACCAGGTCGCTGTAGCGGCGAAGCGGCGAGCTCGCCCACAGGTAGTGCGCGACGCCGAGGCCTTGGTGCGGCTCGGGCTTGGTGCTCATCTTCACCTTGCCTGCCTGCTGCGTGCGATAAAGTCCCGGCGCACCCGCTTCGTGCAGCAGCTTGCCCCAGCTACTGTTGACGTGAATCATCAGCTCGGCGACCAGCTTGTCCAGCGGCGACCCTCGCGGGCGCGGCACGATCGCGATCCTGCCGCCGGCCGCGGCGGCCCAGTCGACCAGGAACGTATAGTCGACGCGCGGCTGATCGGGCTTGCCGCGGGCCGACTCGAGCTTCTGGGCCAATCGCCACAGCGCGCGCAGTTCATCGGTCCAGCGCGGCTCGCCGGGCGATGCGGGAGCGACGAATTGCTCACCGATAGCGTCGAGGCGCAGGTTTGCGGCCACCGGCACGCGCTCGAGCCGCGTCGCCTGCTTGATCGGCGTCCCGTCGGGCGCGGTCTCGATGTAGAGCGACAAAGCCGGACGCGGCGCGCCGGCAGCCAGCGTAAAGCGCCCGATCGCCTCGTCGGGCAGCATCGTGATCTTGCGCCCCGGCATGTAGACGGTCGACAGCCGGGCGCGTGCGATGGCATCGAGCGCGGAGCCGCGCGCAATCGCGGCGGCAGGCGCGGCGATGTGGATGCCGATCTCCAGGTTGCCGTTCGGCAGCGCGCGGACCGAAAAAGCGTCATCGATCTCCGTCGTCGATGCATCGTCGATCGAGAACGCCTCGGCCAGGGACAGCGGCAGCGGTGCGACGTCCGGCACGGTGCCGTAATCGGGAAATCCGGTGCCGCGTGGAAACGCCTCGAACAGGAAACGGTCGAAATGATAATCGTGCGTCGATGGGATCGCGCCGCACGCCGCGAGCAACGCCAGCGCGTTGGTATGCGCTGCTTCACACGCCGCCGCCACGGCGCGGGATGCGATCGACTGCTTGTCGGGATGAAAGAGCAGCATCGGCAGCGCATCGCGAATCGGCGGCGGCAGGCGGCCGGCATTGAGCTCCAAGGCCAGCGCCGCGACTTCCTCGGACTCGCGCCGCTTGCGCTCGGCGCCCGCCAGCGCGGCCTTCAACGCATCGGGCGGAGCCGCCTTGTACCTGCCTTTGCCCTTTTTGTAGAAATACATCGGCGAAGCGTGCAGGCAGAAAGCCAGCGATGCGGCTTCGCCTGGCCGCGGCTCGTGTCCGAAATATTCGGTGGCCAGATCGACGAACCCGAACTCTCCGCCGCCACTGACTTCCCACAGGAATGCGGGGTCGATGCCGCCGGCCAGGGACTGCGCATCGGCCAGCATCACCGCGGGCGCGGGATCGGCGAATCGGAGCAGCACGTTGGCTGCCTTGATCTTCATCCGCTTGCCCGACGCCGTCTCGATCTGCAGCGACGTGTCGTTGTCGGCGAGGACCGTGCCGGCCTTGAACGCGCCGTCGTCCTCGAAAAAAACATGCATGGAAGCGGGAGCTGCTGCGGAGGAGGCGCGGATTATACCGTGGCCGCGCTTAAGAGCCTATTCAGGCCCTCGTTGCAGGACCGTTGCGTTTGCTGCACGATGGCGGAGCATTTCCATTCCGGAGTCAAACCATGGAATTCCGCCGTCTCGGCGACAGCGGCCTCGAGGTATCAGTGCTGTGCCTCGGCACGATGATGTTCGGCGACCGCACCGACGCTGCCTCCGCGCAGCGGATCATCGCCTCGGCATTCGACGCGGGGGTCAACTTCATCGACACCGCCGATGTCTACGCGAAGGGCGCCTCGGAAACGATCGTCGGCCCGGCGATCGCGACCAACCGGCGCCGGTGGATCCTCGCCACCAAGGTCGGCAATGTGATGACCAAGGCGCCGCACGACGGCGGCTTGTCCAGGCGCTGGATCATCAGCGCTTGCGAAGACAGCCTGAAGCGGCTGGCGACCGACTATATCGACATCTATTACCTGCACAAGGACGATACCGACACGCCGCTGGTCGAGACGATAGAGGCGGTCGGTGAGTTGTTGCGCGCAGGCAAGATCCGCTACTTCGGCGTATCCAACTATCGCGGTTGGCGCATCGCCGAAGTCGTGGCGCTATGTGCCGATCTCGGCGTGCCGCAGCCGGTCGTCTGCCAGCCCTACTATAACGCGATGAACCGGATGCCCGAGGTCGAGATCCTGCCGGCCTGCGACTACTACGGCATCGGCGTCGTTCCGTACAGTCCGCTGGCGCGCGGCGTGCTCACCGGAAAATATGCGCCGGGCGCCGCGCCGCCGCCGGACTCGCGCGTTGCGCGCAAGGACCGGCGGATGATGGAGACCGAGTTCCGCGACGAATCGATCGCCATGGCGCAGAAGATCAAGACGCACGCGGCGACCAAGGGGCTGTCGGCAACGCAGTTCGCGCTCGCCTGGGTACTCTCCAATCGCATCATCAGCTCGGTGGTCTGCGGACCGCGCACGATCGAGCAGTGGGACGATTACCTGAGCGCGCGACGGCAAGATGCTCGACGCCGACGACGAAGCGCTGATCGACTCGCTGGTCACGCCCGGGCATCCATCGACGCCCGGATACAACGATCCGCAGTATCCGTTCTTCGGCCGGATCGTCGACTGAGCAAGGCCCCGGCCCGCGGCCGACCTCTACTCGTTCGCGATACCGTGCGGCACGTGGCCGGTCGCAACGTGCTTCGACGCGGACTCGACGTGCGTGCGCTGATCGTCGAAGAAGATGTCGGCGCCGAACGCGCGCAAAAACTCGCCCTTGTCGAGCCCGCCGAGGAACAATGCCTCGTCGATGCGAATGTTCCAGGCGCGCAGCGTCCGGATCACGCGCTCGTGCGCAGGTGCGCTGCGCGCGGTGACCAGCGCGGTCCGGATCGGGCTTGCACCGTCGGAAAAATCGCTCTGGATGCGATGCAGGCCGGCGAGGAATTCCTTGAATGGCCCGCCGGACAACGGCCGCAGCGCGGCGTCGGTCTCGCTTCGGGCGAACGCCGCCAACCCGCTTTCCTGGTAGACGCGCTCGGCTTCGTCGGAAAACAGCACCGCGTCGCCGTCAAAGGCGATTCGCAGCTCGTCGGATTCGTTCTTGCCCACCGTCGACGGCACGATCGTCGCGGCCGCGTACCCGTCGTTCAACACACGCTTGACGTCCTCGGTATCCGCCGACAGGAACAGGTGCGCGCCGAAGGCCGGCACATAGCGCGAGGTCGGCTCGCCCTTGGTGAACGCGGCGCGGGTGATATCGAGGCCGTAGTGCTTGATCGCGTTGAATACGCGCAGGCCGGTGTCGGCGCTGTTGCGCGACAGCAGAATCACCTCGACGTACTGCTTGTCGGCGCGGTTCAACCGCAACAACTTGTTCACCAGCACGAACGCCGGGCCCGGTGCCAGCAGCTGCTCCTCGTGCTCGATCTGGTAGCGCTGATAGGCGTCGACGCCGGCGTCGGTATAGACGCGATGGCTCTCGGTCAGATCGAACAGCGCTCGCGACGAAATCGCGACGACCAGCTTGTCGGCGAGCGTGGGCTTGGGCACGGCCTAGTATAGCGCCGCGTCCGACCCGCCAATGTCGCGCTACGCTGCCCTGCGCAGCCCGTTGTCCAGCTCGGTGAACACCGCGCGCACCTGCTCCACCGCCCAGTCGATCTGCGCGCGATCGATCACCAGCGGCGGGGCGAAGCGAACGACGGTGCCGTGCGTGTCCTTCGAGATGACGCCGCGCGCCAGCAGGCGGTCGACGACCGCCCGCGCATCGGTGCGCCGGGCGTCGACCTCGAGGCCGATGAAAAGCCCCTTGCCGCGAACGTCGCGGATCAGTGAGCTGCGCACCGTCTTCAGCTGCGCGAGCAGGTAGGCGCCGAGTTCGGCCGAGCGCTCGATCAGCTTGTCGTCGAACAGCACCTCGATCGCCTCGAGCCCGACTGCGGCGGCGAGCGGATTGCCGCCAAACGTGCTGCCGTGGTCGCCCGGCGCGAACACCTGCATGACGTCCTCGGTCGCGACGAACGCCGATACGGGGAGGACTCCGCCACCCAATGCCTTGCCCAGGATCACGCCGTCCGGCACGACGCCGTCGTGCTCGCAGGCGAGAAACTTGCCGGTGCGCCCCATGCCGGTCTGGATCTCGTCGCAGATCAGCAGCACACGGTGCTGCCGGCAGATGCGAGCGCACTCGGCAAGATAGCCGGGCGGCGGCACGATCATCCCTGCCTCGCCCTGCACGGGCTCGACCAGGAAGGCCGCGGTGTTGGGCGTGATCGCAGCCTCGAGCGCGGTCGGATCGCCGAACGGAATCGCCTTGAACCCCGGCGCGAACGGCCCGAAGCCGTCGCGGTACTGCGCCTCAGACGAGAACCCGACGATCGTGATCGAGCGGCCGTGGAAATTGCCGGTGCATACGATGACTTCTGCCTGGCCGTCGGGAATGCGCTTGACCTTGTATCCCCACTTGCGCACCGCTTTCAACGCCGTCTCGACCGCTTCGGCGCCCCCGTTCGCCGGCAGCGCGCGCGCAAGTCCCGTCACTTCGGTCAGCCGCCTGAGAAACAGCGGCAGCTTGTCGTTGTGAAACGCGCGCGAGGTCACCGCCAGCTGCTGCGCCTGCGCGACCAGCGCCGTGACGATGCGCGGGTGGGCATGACCGTGACTGACGGCCGAATACGCACTCATCATGTCCAGGAAACGCCTTCCGTGCAGGTCCCACAGCCAGGCACCTTCGCCGTGCGACACCACCACCGGCAGCGGATCGTAATTGCGCGCACTGAAGGTCTTCTCGGCTTCGATGTAGGCCGCACTCGATTCGGCCTTTGCCGGCTTGGCGGCGTGAGGAATACGGTGTGTCATGTTTTGACTCCTTGTTGGTCGACCGGAGGGTTGCTCGGTCGTCGCGGTCCGGTGGCAACGCTCAGGCTCCTTTTGGGAGCGCGACGCGACCGGACAGTCGGGATGTCGATGCGCGGATCCGGCTCGTCGCCGGGTGGCGCGATCAGGATTGCAGCAGCAGGCGACTTCGCCAGGACATGGGCCGAATTCTACCCTTGAAGGCACGGCAAAGCCCGCTGCGGTGCACAAAAGAGCTTGCACCTGGCGAAAACGGGTTCAGCGCATAGGCCCGCTAAAGTCTCGCCAGCAATTCCCCGTGTATGCCGCCGAAGCCGCCGTTGCTCATCACCAACAAGTGATCGCCGGGCCGCGCGTCGCGCACGATCGCATCGACCAGCGTCTCGAGATCACTGTCGACCCGAACACGATCGCCCAGCGGTGCGAGCACGGCCGTAGCGTCCCATCCGAGATTTGCCGCGTAGCAATAGACACGGTCGGCTTGCTCCAGGCTCGCCGGCAGCCGCGCGTTCATCGTTCCCAGCTTCATCGTGTTCGACCGCGGCTCGACGATGGCGATGATGCGTTGGTTGCCGACGTCGCGTCGGAGCGCCGCTATCGTCGCTGCGATCGCCGTCGGATGATGCGCGAAATCATCGTACACGGTGATGTCGTTGACCTTGCCGCGTACTTCCAGCCGCCGCGTGATGCCGCCGAACGCCGCGAGCGCGGCCAGGCTCTGCGCGACCGGCACGCCGGCGTGCCTGGCGGCGGCGATTGCCGACAACGCATTGAGCTGGTTGTGCCGTCCGAGCAACGCGAACGGCTTGAGCACGCCCTGCGGTGCGCCGCCGAGCTTGATCGTGCCGTCGACGGCGATCGTCCAGTCCGCACCGGTATCGGCGACCGCCGCGAAGCCGAATCGCTCGACCTCGCTCCAGCAACCGCGTGCCAGCACACGCTGGAGGCTCGCTTCCCCGCCGTTGACGATCAGCCTCCCGGTTTTCGGAATGGTCCGGACCAGATGATGGAATTGCGTCTCGATGGCCGCGAGATCAGGGAAGATGTCGGCGTGGTCGTACTCGAGATTGTTGAGTATCGCGGTGCGCGGCCGGTAGTGGACGAATTTCGAGCGCTTGTCGCAGAACGCGGTATCGTACTCGTCGCCTTCGATCACGAAAAACGCGCTCTCCGACAACCGGGCCGACACTTTGAGATCGGGCGCGACACCGCCGATCAGGAAGCCCGGCTCCAGGCCCGCCTGATCGAGTATCCAGGCGAGCATCGCGCTGGTCGTCGTCTTGCCGTGCGTTCCCGTCACCGCCAGCACCCACCTGTCCAGCAGCACGTTTTCGGCCAGCCACTGCGGGCCCGAAATGTAGCGCCGGTTCGCGTCCAGTACCGCCTCGAGCAGCGGATTGCCGCGCGAGATCGCGTTGCCGATGACGAATACGTCGGCGCTCGCCGCAACCGTGTCGAGCTGCGCCGCGTCGTAGCCCTCGGTCAGTGCGATGCCCAGGGTCGCAAGCTGCGTGCTCATCGGCGGATAGACGTTGGCGTCGCACCCGGTGACCGTGTGGCCCGCCTGGCGCGCGATCGCGGCGATGCCGCCCATGAACGTGCCGCAGATGCCGAGGATGTGCAGATGCATGCGGTCGCTCACGCGGACTGCAGGCCTGTCAGCGTCATTGCCCGCTCGTACGCGCTTTCAAGGCTGCGCGTATACCGGTCGAGATCGGCCAGCCCCGAGCGCGGCAGCGCCGCGACGATGTCGGCGGCAACCGCATCGCGCCAGGAACGGTCGCGCGCGAGCCGGCAGGCGATCGCCACGTAGTCGTCGTCGTCTTGCGCGACCGTCGCGGTGACTCCGAGATGCGCAAGCAGGCTGAACGTCATCCGCTCCGCCTGCCGCTCGCCCACGCGGGTGACGACCGGCACACCCATGTCGAGCGCAGCTGCGGTGGTGTCGCCGCCGGTGTACGGCAGCGTGTCGAGAACGACGTCGATCAGCCGGTAACGCGCGCGATCGATCGCGTCGTCGAGGGCCCAGGGGATGAACACGATCCGGTCGGCGGCGATGCCGAAGCTCTCCAGCCGGCGAATATAAAGCGCGTGTTGCGCCTGCCGCTGCGGTGAAAAGGCGAGCACGCTGCCGGGAACGGCGTCGAGGATCCGCTTCCACAGCGCGAGGCAGCGCGGCGAGAGTTTCAGCAGGCTCACGAAGACGCCGAATATCGCCGCCTCTTCGGGCAGCCCCAGGCCGGCCCGGGTTATCGTCGACTCGGGCGCGGCGGCGATCCGACGGAACGGGAGTACGCAGCCATCGAGCGCAAGCGGCGCCTCGATCTGGTAGCGGCCCGCGTCGGGCAGGTCGGCATGACGGTCGGTCAGCTTGAAGTCGACCTGACGCATGCCGACGGGGCCGTGGTTGCCAAGATGCGTGATGATCATGGGCGCCGGCTTGTACAGCAGTATCGCCGGGCGCGACGATCCCGAATGCCCCATCAGGTCGATCAGGATGTCGATGCCGTCGCCGGCAATCAGCCTCGCGGCGCTCGCGTCGTCGATGTCGTCCAGCCGGCGGAAGCCCGAACAGCAGGCGCGGAATTGCGCGGTGACCTCGTCCTCGATCTCGCGCACCGCCAGCGAATATGCGTGCACGGCGAAGCGCTCGGCATCGTGTCGGCGAATGACCTCGAGCATCAGTCGGCCCATCACATGCGAACGGAAATCGGCCGACAGGTATCCGATGCGAATCTGCCGTCCGGCGGCCCCGGCAGGAAGCGTAGGCGCGGCGAGGTCGGCGATCGATCCGCGCTCGGCCTGGCGGACCCGATCGTGCGCCTGGTAGATGCGTAACAAAGCGTCGCGCGTGACGTCGAAATATTGCGCCTGCGCGACCGCGACCGCCGCATACGCGCTCTCTCCCGCCCGGTACGACCAGTCGAGCGCCAGCGGCAGATATTTCGTCTCGTAGTCGATCCCCGGAGCGATGCGCGCCGAGAGCAGTCCCGCGGCGACGACGCGCGCCGAGAGCGTCGCTTTCGTCTCAAAGCGGCGAAAATCTTCGAACGCTTCCTCGTCCCGATGGAACAGCAGCAGATGTCCGCGCAGCGCGAACCAGATGTCCTCGTTGTCGGGGGCGATCTCGCGCGCCGCCTTGAGCGGCGGCAACGCATCGCCCCATCGTCGCTGCCGATCGCGCGCCGTCGCGAGGTTGAACAATGCCTCGACCGATTGCGGCGAATGCGTGGCCGCGCGGCCGAACGAGCGCTCGGCGTCGGCGTATCGCGCCTGCCGGAAACAAAGGTGGCCGAGCGCGAGATAAGCTTGCGCCCACGAGGGCTTGAGGCGCAGCGCTTCATCGAGGCTTTTTTCGGCACCGGCCAATTCGCCCTTGCGCGCCAGCAGGACGCCGACGTTGTAATGCACTTCGGCCAGCGCCGGCGAGCGCTTGAGCGCGTCGCGATACTTGGCGAGCGCGTCGTCGACTCTGCCGGCGGCGGCGTTCTGCGCTGCGCTCGCCAGCAGGTCGCGCAGCGCGGTCATGCGCGGAAAATGAAATACACGGCGCCCATCATGCAGAGCGCCGCCCAGACATAGTCGAGTTTCAGCGGCTGGTCCATATAGAGGAAGGCGAACGGAACGAAAATGGTCAGCGTGATGACTTCCTGCATGATCTTCAACTGTCCGAGCGAGAGCACCGTATAGCCGATACGGTTGCCCGGCACCTGCAGCAGGTATTCGAACAGCGCGATGCCCCAGCTCGCCAGCGCGGCGACCCACCAGGCACGCCCCTGCATGTTGCGCAGATGCGCATACCAGGCGAAGGTCATGAACAGGTTGGACGCGGACAGCAGCAATGCCGCGGCGAGCACCGGGTGTTGCAACAGATTCGCGGGCATGGCAGGGGGCGATGGCGAAAAGGCGTCATTATCGCCGATGTGCGGGAGCGCAGAGCGTGCTACAGATCGCGCTCCGAGCGCTATGCGGCCAGCGGCAGGCTCACGCTCACAACGACGCCTCCACCCTGGTCGCGATCGGACGCGCTGACCCGGCCGCGGTGGAATTCGGCGATCAGGCGAACAATGTAGAGTCCCAGCCCGAGATGAGGCTCTTCACTTTTCTGATCGGCACGGATCGAGACCATCGAGTCGAACAGGCGCTCGTGCATTCCGGCGGGCAGCGGCGCACCTTCGTTCTCCACCCGAAGACTGACGCTGCCCTCGTCGCGCTCGAGCGCGACGACGACAGGCGTCCCCGGAACGCCGAACTCGATCGCGTTCGCGACCAGTTTGTCGAGGAGCTGCGCGATCAGCTCGGGCGCACCATCGACCGGCAGTGGCCCTGGCTGCAGCCTGAGCTCGAACTCGTGCCGAGGGTACGCGGCGCGGTAGCCGTCGACACAACCTGCAACCACCGCAGCAAGGTCGAAGCGCTCGCGCTGCGCGTCGCCCAGGCTTTCCTCGAGCCGTGTCGCCTCGGTCATCCGCGTCAGGATGTGGGTCAGGCGCGTCAGGCCCTGCTGCGCGCGCTCCATGTAGACACGCGCGTCGTCGGGGAGCGCTGCCGCGCGCAGGTTGTCCAGCGACGAGCGGACGACCGCGACCGGCGTGCGCAATTCGTGCGACAACCTGCTCGCCATGTTCTGCTGGTAGCTCGCGTATTGCGACAAGCGCGTCACCACGCTGGAAAAACTGCGCGACAGATCGCCGATCTCGTCGCCTGCTGCGGATGGCGCGACCGTCCCTCGGATGCGGCCCTGCATGTCGATCGCCGCCTCCGCCTGGTCACGCAGGCGCCGGATGCGCGCCGTCAATCGCGACGCGTACAAGGTCAGCGCCACCGACCCGACGAGCAGCGCGGCGAGCACGATATTGAACAGGCGTTCGAATGCGCGGTTGCGCTCGGCCAGCACGGCGTTGGTCGTTTCCTCGACGATCACCGCGCCTTTGACCTGGTCGCCGACCCAGATCGGATGCGCGGCCGAGACGACCACCGCCTTGCCGTCGCCGGTCAGCCGCCGGTCTATCGTCAGGATGCCCGACAGTGCCCCATCGACCTCGCGCGCAGGGATCGCGACGTGCGCCGCGAGCTCGTCGACAAAATCATCGGTCGGCTGCCGCAGGATCAGCGTGTACAACGGATGCAGGGTCTCGCGCTCGATCCATCGCCACAGGCGCGGGATCGCGGAGTCCGGCGAGTCGGTCTCCGGCAGCGGCGGCCGCTTGAGGCTACCCGCACGTGCCAGCACATCGAGCTGGCGATCGATCACCCAGATCCGCGCGGTCGTCCGCGACAGCCCCTGGATGATCTGCCCGATTTCCGCCGACGGCGCGACGTTGGTTCCCGCGCTGCGCGGAGGTTCTGCTGCGACGTCCATTTCCGGCGCGCCGTCGAGCGCGCGCTGCGCGGCGAGCGACTCGCGCGCCCCCGCCGGCGCCTCGAAAAGGCGGGGCCGGTCGTGCAAGGCCGTCGCCACCGCCTGGGCCGTTCCGGCCAGCGTTTTCTGCTGCGCGTCGCGCAGGAAACGCTCGAGCTCGCGGACATATTCGTAGCCCAGCCACGGTATCGTCAGGAAGACCATCAGCACCAGCAGCAGTTGTGCCCGGATGCCGAGCGCGATTCGAAAGCGGCTCACTGCTCGTTCGCGTTCCAGCGGTAGCCCATGCCGTAGACGGTCGCGATGCAATCGAACGCCGGGTCGACGGCGGCGAACTTGCGGCGAATGCGCTTGATGTGCGAGGTGATCGTGCTGTCGTCGACGACGATGCTCGCGTCGCGCATCAGGCTGTCGCGGTCCTTGACGTGGCCGGGATGCTTCGCCAGCGTGTGCACCATCCAGAACTCGGTCAGCGTCAGGTCGACCCGGCGTCCCGCCCAGAAGGCGGTCAGCCGCTTGAGGTCGAGCCGCAAGGGGCCGCGCTCGATCACCTCCTCGATCGCGTGCGGCGCGGCGAGCAGGTCGCTGCGCCGGAACAGCGCGGCGATCCGTGCCGACAGGTGCGGGAGGCTCACGTCCTTGGTCAGGTAATCGTCGGCGCCCAGGCGAAGGCCGGCGACGACATCGAAGTCGGAGTCCCGGGCCGAAAGAAAAATAATCGGCAACGACTCCGAGACTGCGCGCAGCTCGCGGCAGAGCGCGAATCCGCCGTCGATCTCGTCGCCCAGCCCGATGTCGATCAAGGCGAGGTCGGGCAGCCGTGTGCGCAACGCTGACATCGCCTCGCGACGGGTCGCGTAGGTGGCGACCTCGTAGCCCTGCTTGCCCAGCGCGTCGGCGTAATTGGCGCGAATCGCGGGCTCATCCTCGACGATGGCGATGCGGCGGCTCATGGCGATTCGACTATACCGCAGCTCCGGCGTGCTACGCCGCGGCAGTCCCGACTGCCATTATTCGGCCATGATTGATCGTGGGTGCGCCATCGCCGAGTCGCGCGATTGCCCCGGCGCTGGCATTCAATGGCGTTGCGGCCGAACGAGCCGCGACGCGGCAAGGAAAACGATGCACACAACGAATCGGGCCGACGCTATCGCCCCTCGCGTATGGCGCGATCTCGCGGCGCTGGCCGTGGAGGCCATTGCCATAGGCCTGCTTTTCAGCATCCTGCTGGCACTGGCGGTGCTGGTGATGGAACGCGCGCGGCCCGACGATCGTTTTGCCGGCGCGGCCGAGCCGATCGCGCCGGCGCAGGTTGCTGCCACGCTGCGCTAGCAGGATCGGACGTCGAGCGGGGAGGACCTTTCGGTCGAGAGGTGGCGTCGGACGCATTCCGGCGCCGCGAGAGCCGGCCGAGTCTTCCCCGGTCGGCGCCGAATTATTTGAAAAGGTGCAGCGCCCGGCCGACGGCGACCCCGCAGGCGAACAGCAGCGTGGCGGCGATCATCGCGGCAAATGCCGTCACAAGCCCGGTGGCTAACCCGCCGAAACCCAGCGGCGACACCAGCAGCCACGCGATCGCCGTCCCCAGACCTCCGCAAATGAGGATGGCGATCGCGCTGCGGAGGTAGCTCATGTCGAGGGGTCCAATGCCGTTGGCGAAATTATAGCAGCGGGAGGCTGTATCCTTGCCCCGGCGCCGGGCGCACAGTATAAAGGCGCTGGCGACGCCCGCCTGCGGCGAGCGCATTCGCAATGACCGTTCCCCACCTCGACATCGACGCGCACGCCCGCATTGCCGTGCGTTCTCTCGTGACCTCGCAGATCCGCGAAGTCGCCAACGTCGGCATGGGCGATTCCGGCATCCTGCCGTTCTGGTTCGGCGAACCGGACCAGGTAACGCCAGCGTATATCCGGGATGCGGCAATCGCCTCGCTGGATGCAGGCGAGACATTCTACACCCAGAATTTCGGCATTCCCGAGTTGCGCGAGGCGATCGCCGCTTATGTGTCGCACTGGCACCGGAGCGTCGCCGCCGCCAATATCGCGGTGACGGCGTCGGGCATGTCGGCGCTGATGCTGTCGGTCGAAGCGCTGATCGATCCCGGCGACCGCGTCGTCTGCGTCACGCCGCTGTGGCCGAACCTGACCGAAATTCCCAAGATCCTCGGCGCCGACGTGGTCAGACTCGCATTGTCGTTTGGCGCAGACGGCTGGACTCTCGACGTAGCCCGGCTGCTCGACGCGCTGACGCCCGGCACGCGCGCGGTGCTGATCAATTCGCCGAACAATCCGACCGGCTGGACGATCGATCGCGTCGATCAAACCGCGATACTCGAGCATTGCCGCAAGCACGGCATCTGGATCATCGCCGACGATGTCTACGAGCGCCTGTACTACGACGCGCCGGCCGGGCGCGCCTGCGCGCCGTCGTTCCTCGACCTCGGCGATCCCGATGATCGCGTTGTCAGCACCAACAGTTTTTCGAAGGCGTGGCTGATGACCGGATGGCGGCTGGGCTGGATCGTCGCGCCGAGCGCGCTGTTGCCCGACCTGGGCAAGCTGATCGAATACAACACCTCGTGCTCGCCGACATTTGTTCAGCGCGCCGCCGTGGTGGCGATCAACGGAGGCGAGGCGACGATCGCGCAGACGCTCGAGCGCTACCGGGCCGCGCGTGACTTCCTGGTTGCAGAGCTCAACGCGATTCCGGGCGTCAGCGCCGCCGCGCCGACTGGCGCGATGTACGTCTTCTTTCGCGTCGCCGGCGTCACCGACAGCCTCGAATTCTGCAAGCGGCTGGTGCGCGAGGCTCGCCTGGGGCTGGCGCCCGGCAGCGCGTTCGGCCCCGAGGGCGAAGGATTCGTGCGCTGGTGCTTCGCGGCCGACATCGACCGGCTTGCCGACGGCATCGCGCGGCTGCGGCGCGCGCTTGCCAGGGTCTGACTCGCGATGTCGACCTTCGATACGCCGATCGATCGCCGTCCGCGCTCGTCGCTTCCGGCGCTCGCGCGCCTGATTGCGCTGGCGCCGATGCTCGCGGTCGCCGGCGTGCTGGCCGCGCTGCCGGCATCCGCGGCCGACATGTCCAAGACCTTGCACGTCTCGCAGTCGGTCGCAGAATCCGGGTTCGATCCGCAGGCGATCAGCGATTCATATTCATTCGATATCTGCAGATCGATTTTCGAGTCGCTCTATACCTACGACTATTTCGCGCGCCCGGTGCGGATGGTTCCCAACACCGCCGACGGGATGCCGCAGATAACCGATGGAGGCCGCACCTACACGGTCAAGGTCAAGCCGGGAACCTATTTCGCATCGGACCCGGCGTTCAAGGGCAAGCGGCGCGAACTGACGGCGGAGGATTACGTCTATAGCATCAAGCGGATTTTCGATCCAAAGATACGCTCGTACTGGCTGTACGTGTTCGATCACCGGCTGCTCGGACTCGACGAAGTACTTGCCCGCGCGCGCACGTCGGGGCGCTTCGACTACGACGCGAAGATCGAGGGCCTGCAGACGATCGACCGCTACACGCTGCGGGTGCGCTTCAAGGACCCCAATTACACGTTCGCGCATTGGCTCGCCGACGCCGCGCTATCGGCGGTCGCCCGCGAGGTTGTCGAGGCGCATGCCGACGCGTCGAATCGAGCGATGGAGCATCCCGTGGGCACCGGGCCTTACCGGCTGAAGGAGTGGGTGCGGGGCCAGAAGATCGTCCTCGAGGCGAACCCGGATTTCCGCGACCAGACCTATCCGGCGCCAGGCGAGGGGAGCGAGGCGGGGGATGCGGCGATTGCGAAGAACAACGCTGGAAAAAAGCTGCCTATCGTCGGTCGCATCGAGATCAACGTCATCGAGGAGGACCAGCCGCGGTTGCTGGCGTTCGACAGCGGACAGCTCGATTACCTGGAGCTGCCGCGCGCCCTGGCGGACAACGTGCTCGACAAGGGCCAGCTCCGCGCCGAGTACGCCAGGCGCGGCGTCAGGCTGCACCGGCAGACCGAGCCCTCGCTCAGCTTCGTTTTTTTCAACATGGACGACCCGGTCGTCGGCGGTTACACGCCGGAGAAAATCGCGCTCCGCCGCGCGATGGTCATGGGCTACGACCGGAAAGCCGAAATCGAGGTGCTGCGCCACGGTCAGGCGAAGCCCGCCTCGCAGCTGGTGCCGCCTGGGCTCGCGGGGCACGATCCGACGCTGCCCGCGACCGACCTCTACGATCCGTCGGCGGCACGCGCGCTGCTCGACAAGTTCGGCTACAAGGACCGCGACGGCGACGGCTATCGCGAGACGCCCGACGGCAAACCTTTGCAGATCACCAAGGCCAACACGCCGTCGGCGATCGACCGCGTCGACAACGAGCTGTGGAAAAAATGCATGGATGCGATCGGCGTTCGCATGGTGTTTTTCACGCAGAAATGGCCGGAGCTCAACAAGATGTCGGAAGCCGGCCAGCTGCAGATGTGGGGGCTGTCGTGGATATCGAATTCGCCGGACGGCGACGCCTTCGCGAGCCCGCTGTACAGCAAGAACATCGGCACGTCGAACGACGCGCGCTTCCGCTTGCCGGCCTACGATCGCGCCTACGAGGCGTCGCTCAATCTTCCCGACGGACCCGCTCGTACGGCGCTCTACCGGCAGATGACCGAGTCGGTGCTAAATTACGCGCCGTGGCTGATGGACCTGAATGCGTACGCAAGCGTGCTCGCGCAGCCGTGGCTCAGGGGCTACAAGCAGAACCCCTTCCAGCGCAACCAGTGGAAGTACTACGACGTGGATAGGCGGCGCTAGGCGTCGCGCACCGAATCGCTGGCGAATGCCCAGCGCCTGCCGGGAACCGACGCGAACAGCGCCTTCGTGTACTCGTGCCGCGGCGCGCCGAAGACTTCGGCGACCGGTCCCTGCTCGACGATGCGCCCGCGCTGCATCACGGCGACGCGATCACAGACGCGCGCCGCGACGCGCAAGTCGTGCGTGATGAACAGCATCGCGAGGTCGAGCCGCAGGCGGATCTCGTCGAGCAAGGCGAGCACCTGCGCCTGTACCGACACGTCCAGCGCCGAGACCGCCTCGTCGGCGATCAGCAGGTCCGGGCCGATCGCCAGCGCGCGCGCGATGCATATGCGCTGACGCTGGCCGCCGGAGAACTGGTGCGGATAGCGGTCGAGGGCGCGCGCGTCGAGCCGCACCAGGCCCATGAGCTCGCGGGCGGTGCTTAGCGCATCGCCGCGCGTCGCGCCGTAGTTCATCGGGCCTTCGATGATCGCGTCGCCGACGGTGCGGCGAGGATTGAGCGAACGGTACGGATCCTGGAACACGATCTGGACGCGCCGCCGCCGCGGACGAAGCGCATCGGCGTCGAGCCGTGCGATGTCCTCTCCGTCGAGGACGATGCGCCCGGCCGATGGCTCGATCAGCCGCGCAATGCAGCGCGCGACCGTGGACTTGCCTGAACCCGACTCGCCGACAATGCCCAAGGTCTCGCCACGCCGGATCTCGAGTGTGACGTCGGCAGCCGCGGCGACGTCGGTGCCGCGTCGCTTCAACCATCCGCCGCGCGCATAGGTCTTGGAAAGTCCCTCGGTCGCCAGGACGACCGGCCCGGTGCGCGTCTGGCGCCGCGGCGGCGCGACGCCAGGCACGGCGGCGATCAGCATGCGGGTGTATTCGTGCTGCGGATGCGCCAGCAGCTCGCGCAACCGGGGCGAACTCGACCAGCTCGCCTCGCCGCAGCACCGCGACTCTGTCGGCGATCTCCGCGACAACGCCGAAATCGTGGGTGATGAACAGCACGCCGGTGCCGTGCCGGCGCTGCATCTCCCTGATCAGCGCGAGGATCTGGGCCTGGGTCGTGACATCCAGCGCGGTCGTCGGCTCATCGGCGATCAGCAGCTTCGGATTGAGCACCAGCGCCATCGCGATCATGATGCGCTGGCGCTGACCGCCGGAGAGCTGGTGCGGATACGATTCGATCATCCGCTCGGCGTCGGGCAGGTGCACATCGTTAATGATCGCAACCACGCGCGCGCGCCGTTCCGCGGCATTCATCGCCGTATGCGTCGCCAGGACCTCGTCGATCTGCTCGCCGCAGCGCATCACCGGGTTGAGCGCCGTCATCGGCTCCTGGAAGATCATCGACATCCGGGTGCAGCGGAGCTCCCGCAGTCTCGCTTCACCGGCGGCGAGCAGATTTTCACCGTCGAGCCGGACCACTCCGCCGCTGGCCCGCAACTCTGGCGGCAGCAACCCCATCACCGACTGGGCAATCACCGACTTTCCTGAGCCCGATTCGCCGACCAGGCAGACGATCTCGCCGGCGGCGACGTCGAAGCTCACGTCTTCGACCGCATTCGGACGTTCGGCGCCGCTCGGCAGCGCAATGGACAGATCGTCGACCTCGAGCAGCGCCGAAGCCATCTTCAGGTCCGCAACTTCCGGCGCGGATCGAGCGTGTCGCGCAGCCCATCGCCAAGCATGTTCACCGCCAGCACCGTCAGTGCAAGGAAGATTCCCGGATACAGGATGTTGTGCGGAAAGATGCGGAACAGCGCCCGGCCCTCGGCCATGATGTTGCCCCAGGTCGGCGTTTCCGGCGGGATGCCGACGCCGAGAAACGACAGGATCGCCTCGACCAGGATTGCCGAGGCGACGATGTAGGTAGCCTGCACGATCAGCGGCGGCAGCGTGTTCGGCAGGATGTGGCGGATCACCAGCGGCAGGGTCGGCGTGCCCACCGAGATCGCCGCCTCGACATAGGGCTCCTCGCGCACCGACAGCACGATGGACCGCACCAGGCGCACGACCCGCGGAATCTCCGGGATGACGATGGCGAGGATCACCGCCGCGATCCCCGCAGTCCACAGCGACACCAGCGCGATCGCCAGCAGGATCGCCGGGATCGCCATCAGCCCGTCCATCAGTCGCATGACCGGGCCGTCGAGCCAGCGCACGTAGCCGGCGGTGAGCCCGATCGCGAGCCCGATCGCGACGCTGATTGCCGCGACCGCGGCACCGACCAGCATCGATACGCGCGCGCCGTACAGCGTGCGGCTGTAGACGTCGCGGCCCAGCGTGTCCGTGCCCATGCGGTGCACGATCGTCGTCGTGCTGCCGTCGTCGTTGCGCACCGTTTCCTCGAATCCGGGTAATTTGTTCCGCACCGACGGATTGATCGCCACCGGATCGACGGTGCCCAGCCACGGCGCGGCAAGGCCAAGCAGCAGGATCACCGACAGGATCGCCGCGCCGACGACGACGCCTGGATTGCGCAGCAGGCGCCGCCCGGCCGTGGCGGCAAGTATCGGCGGCGCAGCCGCATCGAGCGTTGCGGTATCGTGCAGCGTTTCCATCAATAGCGAATCCGAGGGTCGAGCAGCGTATAGGCGACGTCGACCAGCAGGTTGATCAGCACGTAGGCGAGCGAGAACAGCAGGATGACCGCCTGAACGGTCGGATAGTCACGCGCCAGCACCGCGTCGACGGTCAACCGACCGAGGCCGGGAATGCTGAACACGCTCTCGGTCACGACGACACCGCCGATCAGCAGCGCGACGCCGATCCCGATCACGGTGACGATGGGCACGGCCGCGTTGCGCAGCGCGTGCCGCATCAGCACGACGCGGTTGGACAAACCCTTGGCGCGCGCGGTCCGGATGTAATCCTCGCCGAGCACCTCGAGAACGCTGGTGCGCGTAATGCGCGCGATCAGCGCGACATAAATCACCGAAAGCGTAAGGCTCGGCAGTATCAGGTGAGCGAAAAATCCGCCGACGCCGTCGCCCATCGGCTGGTATCCCTGCACCGGCAGCCAGTTTAGCCGGATCGCGAACAGGTAGATCAGCGCGTAGCCGATGACGAAAACCGGCACCGAAAAGCCGAGCACCGAAAAGCCCATGACGAGCCGGTCGAGCCACGTGCCCTGACGGTACGCGGCGACGACGCCCAACGGCACGGCGATCAGCACCGACAGTCCGAGCGTGCAGGCGGCGAGCGCAAGCGTCGGGCCGGCGCGATCAGCGATGATGTCGGCCACCTGCTTCTTGTAGAAGAACGATTCGCCGAAATCGCCGGTCAGCACATGGCCGAGCCAAATGAAGAATTGCGTGACGATCGGCCGGTCGAGCCCGAGCTTCTGCCGGATGTCGATGACATCCTGCGCGGTGGCGGCGTTGCCTGCGATGATCGCGGCCGGGTCACCGGATGCGAGCCGCAGCATCATGAACACGAACACCGCGACGACGGCCATCACCGGGATCGTCGCGAGCAGGCGTCGTCCGATATAGGCGAACATGGGCAGGGCCCGCGCGTTGCGGCTTTCGATGTCGTGGTGGCGGCGTGGCTTACGAGGCGGCGCAAGGCGGCGCCCGCCGCCACCTTACCCTATTCCGGCGCCGGCGCTGCGGCGGGCCGAGCAGTCGAGAAGGGCGAAAGCGGCCGTTACGCGCCCGACTTGGTCATGTTCCAGAACACCGGCACCGGCGCGACGATGATTCCTTCGAGGTTCTTGCGCACCGCCGAAGGCTGGTACCACTGGCCGAGGAAAACGTGGGTCGGATACTGCGTCCAGCGCACCTGCACCGCCTCGGCGATCGCCTTCTGCTTGGCCGGATCGGTCTCGCGCGCGAACTGGTCGCGCAAGCGCTCGAGCTCGGCGTCGCACGGCCATCCGAACGGCGCCTTGTCGCAGCTCGCGTTGAGGAAGGCCGTAGACACCGGATTCAGGATGTCGGCGGACACCCACGACGTGATCATCGCGTTCCAGCCGCCTTGCGCCGGAGGATCCTTCTTCGCCCGCCGCGCGACGACCGATTGCCAGTCCATCGACTGCATGTCGACCTTGAACCCGCCCTTCTCGAGCAGCGATTTCGCCACCGGCGCGAGATTGGTCAGCACCTGGAGGTCGGTCGAATGAAGCAACACGATCGGCGTGCCGTCGTAGCCCCCTTCCTTCAGCAGCGCCTTCGACTTGGCGAAGTTGGACTCGAGCAGGCCGTCCATGCCCTTGGTCGAAGCCAACGGTGCGCCGCAGACGAACATCGCCTTGCACACTTTGTAGTACTGCGGGTCGCCGATCGTCGCCTTCAGGAAATCCTCCTGATTGAGCGCATAGAGGACCGCCTGCCGGATCTTCGCGTTGTCGAACGGCTTGGCCGTCATGTTGAACCGCAGCGCGTACTGGTTGCCAAGCGGGTTGACGTCGACCAGCTTGACGTTCTTGTCCGCCTTCATCAGCGGCAGCAGGTCATGCTGCGGCTGCTCGATATAGTCGACCTCGCCGGCAAAGAGCGCGTTCATCGCCGTCTGCTGATCGGCCACCACTTTCCATTCGACCCGGTCGACCTTGACCACCTTGCCGCCGGCCAGGCCCGACGGCGGTTCGGCGCGAGGCTTGTACTTGTCGAACTTGACGAACACCGCCTTGTCGCCGGGTTTCCACTCGTCGCGCTTGAACACGAAAGGACCGCTCCCGGTCGTGTCCGATATCTGCTCGTTCGGACTGGTATCGGCGACCCGCTTGGGCATCATGAACGGAACATTCGACGACGGCTTGCCCAGGCCCGCGAGCACGAGGCCGGTCGGCGAAGACAGCACGATCTTGAACGTCCTGCCGTCGACGACAGGCATGTCCTTGACGAATGTCATCAACTTCTGCCCCATCGTGTCCTTCGCGCCCCAGCGCTTGATCGAGGCCACACAGTCTTCGGCGGTCACCGGCTTGCCGTCGTGCCACAGCAACCCGTCGCGCAAGGTCATCGTGTAGGTGAGCTGGTCGGGGCTGACTTCATAGCGCTCGATCATCTGGGGCTTGACCTGGCCGTCGGCGTCGGTCGCGAACAGCGTGTCGTAGACCATGTACCCGTAGTTGCGCTGGATGTAGGCGGTGGTCCAGATCGGATCGAGGATCTTCAGGTCCGAATGCATGACGGCGCGCACGGTCACCTGCGCTTGCGCGTTCGGCGTGCCCGCCATGGCGGCGAGTCCGGCGGCCGCGGCAATCGCCGCCGTCTTGAGCAAACGCGAAATCGTCATCGAATTCTCCTGTAAACCGAGCCGGCCTGGCCGCGAGGTTCGAACGCGCACGATAGCCGAACAGCGGTTGCGATGGCAATGGCCGCGGTGCGCCGAACGGCGCGCGCGAGATCGCCACCGCACCACGGCACCGAAGCCATCGAGACCGCTTTCACCACGTTGGATCGATCGGTGTCTGCACGCCGGCGCGCGCCTCGATCGCCGCGGCTGCGTCGAGGCAGAGATCCTCGCGAAATCGTGCCCCGATCAGCTGGACACCGATCGGCAAGCCGTCCGCTACGCCGACCGGGACCACTGCCGCCGGCAATCCGAGCACCGGTATCGCCATCAAGGTCGCGCATTCGCGCCACACCTCGGCGGTACGCGCCGCACTTTCGAGGTCGAATCCCAGGGCATATGCCGGCTCCGTCGACACCGGCGCCAGCACCAGCGGCACGCGGTCGAGGTACGCCGTCCACTCGCGCACCAGACGCGCACGCTCGGCCAGCGCCTTCATGTACGGGAGCGCGTCGCGCGACGGCAGGTTCTCCAGCATCAACCGCACCGCGGTCCGGATGCCCTGGTCGCCTTCCTTTTCGATCAGCGGCAGCAGGTACTCGCGAAACTCCGGGAGTTGCATTTCGAACCACAGCTCGTAAGCGCGGGTGAATCCGGGCGTGCGCTCGTCGACGATTTCATAACCGGCATCGGCGAGCCAGCGCGTCGCCCGCCCGATCGCGGCGGCGACGTCCGGATGCAGCGTCGTCCCTGCCAGGTCGCGAGCGGCGGTGACGACGGCGACACGGATCGGCTTCGGCGGCGGTGGTCCGTCGAGCGGCGCCGGCACCCACCATGGATCGCGCGCATCGCGCGCCCCCATCGCGGCGAGCCCGAGGCGCAGGTCGTCGACCGACCGCGCGAGCGGCCCCTGCACCGACATCAGCTGCGACGACAGCGAGCGCTCCGCCGTCTGTGTCGGGTTGTACGACGGCACGCGGCCGAACGACGGCCGGATGCCGGCGATGCCGCAGGCGTAGGCCGGAAAGCGGATCGAGCCGGCGATGTCGGTGCCGTGCGCCAGCGGCGTGATGCCGGCGGCAACCGACGAGGCGGCGCCACCCGACGAGCCGCCCGGCGTGCGCGTCTTCGACCACGGGTTGTAGGTGCGGCCGCGCAACTCGTTGTCGGTGTCGATGCGAAAGCTGAATGCCGGCGTATTGGTGCGGCCGATGATGATCGCGCCGGCCCGCTTCAGGTTCGCCACCGCCGGGCAGTCCGCGGGGGCGATCAGGTCGCGAAAAGCGACGACCCCGTTGGTGGTCGCGCATCCTTCCTGGTCGACGTTTTCCTTGATCGTCACCGGCACGCCGTGCAGCGGTCCGAGCGGGGCATCCGACTTCGCGGCGAGCGCATGATCGGCACGATCGGCCGCGGAACGCGCCGCCGCGGAAAGGTCGACGGTGACGGCGTTGAGTTTGCCGTTGACCGCAACCATCCGTGAAAGCGATGCGTCGACCGCTTCGCGGGCCGAAATCTCGCCCTTGCGGATCGCCGTGGCGACGCGAGTCGCGCTCCAGCGCCAGATCGCTTCACTCATGCTGCCTCCTGCATGGCGCGTCACCGCCGTGCGGTTTGCGCGTCCCGGTGAATCCGGCTAATCTCGCCCGGCAGCGAGCGGCGCTGCACGGGAGAAACCTTGAGCGTCATCGCGGTAGGCGGGTTCCAGCACGAGACCAACACGTTCGCGCCGTCGAAGGCGGACTACGCCGCCTTCGAGCACGGCGGCGGCTGGCCGCCGCTGACCTACGGCGCGGACATCGCGCCGCGCGTCGCTGGCGCCAACATCCCGGCGGCCGGGGCGATCGCCGCGCTGCACGCGCTCGGGCACAAAACCGTCGGGCTGGTGTGGGGCGCCGCCTCGCCGTCCGCCCAGGTGACGCGCGACGCGTACGAACGCATCGTCGGCGACATGCTAGCACGCCTTGCCGCGGCGATTCCCGTCGACGGCGTGTACCTGGATCTGCACGGCGCGATGGTCGCCGAGCACCTCGACGATGGCGAAGGCGAACTGCTCGCGCGCGTGCGCGGAATCGTCGGAGCGAAGACGCCGATCGTCGCCAGCCTCGACCTGCACGCCAACGTCACCCGCGCGATGATCGAGCATTGCGACGGCCTGGTCGCCTATCGCACCTATCCTCACGTCGACATGGCGCAAACCGGCGAGCGCGCGGCGCGTCTGCTCGACCGGACCTTGCGCCAGGGAAAGCCGGCCGCCAGCTCGTTTCACCCGCTGGATTTCCTGACCGGCCTGCCGTCGCAATGCACGCTGATCGAGCCGGCCCGCAGCCTGTACGCACTGCTCGATCGCCTCGAGCGCGATCACGACGCCGCGCTTTCGTTCGCTCCCGGATTCCCGATGGCCGATTTTCCGGAATGCGGGATGACGGTATTCGGCTACGGGTCCGACGCGGGCCGCGTATCGGCCGCGGTAGCTGAATTGGCGCATGCCGTGGCCGATGCCGAAGGCGATTTTTCGATGCAGCTTTTCGAGCCCGACGCTGCGGTGGTCCGCGCGATGCAGCGCGGCGAACCGGGCGCGCCGGTCGTGCTCGCCGACACGCAGGACAACCCGGGCGCCGGCGGCAACGGCGACACCACCGGGCTCCTCGCGGCGCTGCTCGCGCGGCGCGCACCAGGAGCCGTGCTGGGACTGTTGATCGATCCGGCATCGGCGGCGCAGGCCCACGTCGTCGGCATCGGCCGCAAGGCGATCTTCGCGCTCGGCGAGACGTCCGGCGTGCCCGGGCACCAGCCGCTCGGCGGCGAATTCAGCGTGCTGGCTTTGGGCGATGGGCGGTTCACATGCACCGGCCCGATGTTCCACGGCTTTCGCATGGAACTGGGCCCGATGGCGCTGCTGGAGAAGGACGGCGTGCGCGTCGTGCTGGCGTCGCGAAAGTGCCAGGCAGCGGATCAACAGATGTTCCGCCACGTCGGCATCGAGCCCAGGCGAGAGCGCATACTGGCGCTCAAGAGCTCGGTTCATTTTCGCGCCGACTTCGAGCCGATCGCGCGCGAAGTGCTGGTCGTCGTGGCGCCGGGCCCTGCCAAGGCCGATCCGACCATGTTTTCCTGGCGGCGGCTTCGTCCCGGCCTGCGTCTGAAGCCGATGGGGCCGGCGTTCCTTCCGAGCTGACTCCGCCCGCGAGCCCGCATGCCGCGCCGCTATGTCATCGCGCTGATCAAGCACGAGACCAATACGTTCTCGCCGTTGCCGACGCCGCTCATCGCTTTCGGCCACGGCAACGGACCCGCGTTCGGCGAGGCGGCGCGCGCGCGCTTCGCCGGCACCAACACGCCGATGGGCGCCTATCTCGATCTTGCGCGATGCGCGAAGGCGCGGAGATCGTGACGCCGGTCGCCGCCGAAGCCTGGCCGTCGAACAAGACTTCGCGCGCGACGTTCGAGGCGCTGGTGCGCCCGCTCGAGGATGCGGTGCGCGCCGGCTGCGACGCCGCGTTGCTCGATCTGCACGGCGCGATGGTGGTCGAGGACTGCGACGACGCCGAAGGCGAGATCGTGCGGCGTCTGCGCGCGATCGCGCCGCAGCTGCCGATCGCGGTGACGCTCGACTACCACACCAATCTTTCGGCCGAGCTCGTCGGCCAACGCGACGGTGATCACCGGCTACAAGACCTACCCCCACGTCGACATGTACGAGGTCGGCAAGCTGGCCGGAGGAATTCTCGTGCGCACGCTGGACGGCGAGATCGAGCCGGTGATGGCATGGGGCTGGCTGCCGCTGCTGGCTTCGGTCATGCGCCACGCCCCCGAGGACGGGCCTTCGGGCGACATCCTGCGCTACGCGCGCGAGATGGAAGCGAGCGGCAAGGTGCTCGCGGCGAGCCTGCTGCCGTCGTTTCCGCACGCCGACACCCCGTATACCGGCGTGTCGGCGATCGTCGTCGGCGACGCCAAACGCGACGGCGCAGCCGCGGCGCGCGAGGTTTGCGACGGCATGCTCGCGATGGCGTGGGGGCGGCGCGCAGAATACGTGTTCTCCGCGGCGCCGCTCGCCGACTCGGTCGCGGCGGCGCGTCGCCTGGGCGAGTCGACCACAGCCGGACCGGTGCTGCTGATCGATCACTGCGACAACTGCGGCTCGGGGGCGCGCAGGACGTCATGGCGGTCGTCGCCGAGATCCTGCGCCAGCGGCTGGACGACGTCGCGATCGCGCCGATCCGCGATCCGGCCTCAGTGGCGAAAATGATCGCTGCCGGCAGCGGCAATCCGGTCAGTCTTTCACTCGGTGGTCACACCGACATGCCGTCGATCGGCCGAAGCGGCGAGCCGCTCGAGGTCTCGGGCAAGGTCGGCGCGATCACCGACGGCGAGTTCACGATCACCGGACCGATGTACACGGGGATCCGCACGTTCCTCGGCCGCACCGCGGTGCTGAAGATCGACAACGCAGGCGCGAAGGTCGACATCGTGGTCACCGAGCGCGCGCACGAGCCGATGGATGTCGGCGTGTTCACCCACTGCGGCATCGACCCCTCCCGCAAGCGCTACATCATGCTCAAGTCGCGCATCCACTACCGCGCCGGCTTCAAGCCGATCGCCGCGCATATCGTCGAATGCGCCGGCGCCGGAGTCACCAACGCCGACCTGTCGGTGTATCGTTACCGCAAGCTCACCCGGCCGATCTTTCCGCTCGACCCGATCTGACCCGCGATCCAGGACGAGAAAACGATGAGCGCCGCCCGCAAGCCCGATTACGATCTGCTGATCGACATCGGCAACACCTTCCTCAAGTGGGGGTTGTTTCGCGCCCACTCGAGCGGCGAGGCGCGATTGAACCGGCTCGACTCCGGCCACGTCCTGCTCGAAGAAATCTCCGGGTTGGCGGCGCAGTTCGCAAAGTTCCCAACGCCGGGGCAGATCGTCATCTCCAACGTCGCCGGCACGCGGGTGCGCGCCACGATGATCCGGGTGCTGGAGACCTGGCCCGACGCGCCCGCGCCGTACTGGCTGATTCCGCAAGACGAGCAGTGCGGCGTCGTCAACCGCTACCGCAACCCGGCGCAACTCGGCAGCGACCGCTGGGCCGCGCTGATCGGCGCGCGCCAGCTGCTCGGGGCGAAGCCTGCACTGGTGGTCGTCTGCGGGACCGCGACGACGATCGATTACCTGACCTCGTCGGGAGAATTCAGCGGCGGCGTGATATTGCCGGGCGTCGGCCTGATGCTGCGCGCTCTGCACCAGCATACGGCGGCGCTGCCCGACGCAGACGGCGAGTACGTGGAAAACCCGCTGCAGACGGTCGACGCGATCGCCAGCGGATGCCAGCATGCGCAAGCCGGCGCGATCGAGCGGGTCTACCGGCTGCATGAATCGAAGACGTCCGGGATGGTCTGCATGTTATCGGGCGGCGCTGCCCGCGCTCTCGCACCGCGGCTGACGATCCCGTTCGAGCTGCACGACAACCTGGTGCTCGAGGGCCTGTACTGCATCAGCCGGACACTCGCCGCCTAAAAGATTCAGCCCGGCGCGACCGCGCCACTTTCCAGCGGCTTGCCCTTTTGCTCGCCCAAGTCCGGACCGGTGAACCGCTGACCGCACCCCGCGGTCGTATTCGCGGGATAATCGACGTTCTATCACCGGAGTCAACTCATGAGCGAGCAACGAGAAGTCGTCATCCTGGGCGGCGCGCGCACGGCGATCGGCGATTACGGCGGCAGCCTCAAGGACTTGCCGCCGACCGAGCTGGCCGCGAAGGTAGTCAAGGAAGCGCTGAGCCGCGCCAAAGTCGATCCCAAGGACGTCGGACAGTGCGTCTTCGGCAACGTCATCCACACCGAGGCCAGAGACATGTACCTGTCGCGCGTGGCCGCGGTCAACGGCGGCCTGCCGCACGACACCGGTGCGCTGACCTTGAACCGCCTGTGCGGCAGCGGCCTGCAGGCGATCATCAGCGCCTCGCAGTACATCCTGCTCGGCGACACCGAGGCGGCGGTCGCCGGCGGCGCCGAGAGCATGAGCCGGGCGGCTTACGCGAACGTCACGCAGCGGTGGGGAGCACGCATGGGCGACGCCAAGGACATCGACATGATGGTCGGCGCATTGACCGACCCCTTCGATGCGATCCACATGGGCGTCACCGCAGAAAACGTCGCGACCCGCTGCGGCATCACGCGCGAGCAGCAGGACAGCTTTGCCGTCGAAAGCCACAAGCGCGCCGCGGCGGCGATCGCGGCCGGGCATTTCAAAAGCCAGATCCTGCCGATCGAGCTGAAAAGCAAGAAAGGCCCGACCGTTTTCGACACCGACGAGCACGTGCGGGGGGATTCGACCGCCGAAGGCATGGGCAAGCTCCGCGCCGTCTTCGCCAAGGAAAACGGAACCGTCACGGCCGGCAACGCGTCGGGGATCAACGATGCGGCGGCAGCGGTGGTGCTGATGGAAAAATCGGCGGCCGCGAAAAAGGGCCTGAAGCCGATGGCGCGCCTTGTCGCCTACGGCCACGCCGGCGTCGATCCGAAGGTGATGGGGCTGGGGCCGGTCAGCGCGATCAAGCGGGCGCTGGCCAAGGCCGGGCTCACGCTCGATCAGATCGACGTCATCGAATCGAACGAGGCGTTTGCCGCGCAGGCGCTCGGCGTCAGCAAGGAGCTTGGCATGAACGGGGCGAAGGTCAACCCGAACGGGGGGGCAATAGCGCTCGGGCACCCGATCGGAGCGACCGGGTGCATCCTGACGATCAAGGCGATGTACGAACTGCAGCGCACCGGGGCGCGCTATGCGCTGATCACGATGTGCATCGGCGGCGGCCAGGGCATCGCCGCCGTCATCGAGCGGCTCTAGCCCCCCGGTCAGGCTTCTTCGAAGCCGATCTCCTTCAGGAACGTGTCGCGCTCCTGGTCGCCCAGATGACCGGCGACCAGGCGCACGAATTCCTGCCGGCTGGTGGCTTTTTGCGCCGCGCGGCTGGCGACGACTTTGGCGATCGGCCCCAGGTAGACGGCGAGCTGGTTGCTCGTCTGATCGACGAAGCTCTGCTCGAGCGCCGCCTGCCTTAGCTGCCTCGTGTTGGTGCCAGTGGAGACGCCAGGCGAGGTCGCATCCGGATTCGTCGCGCTGCGGATCCCGCCGATGAATTTCTCCCGTGTGGCCGGATCGCTGATGTTTTCGGCGAGCAAGGCGTACAGCTGCGCCAGGTCGGTGGTTTGCGTCGACGCCTTGCGCGTCATCACCTTGGCCATCGGGCCTACGTAGTGCGCCAGCTGACGCTCGACGGTGCGCAGCACCGTGTCCTCCCAAACCGGCGGCGCGGCGATCGACGGCCGCATCGGCACGGTGGCCGTATTGATCTGCGTCGCGGCCGTCTCGTCCGGATTCTGCTGCATCGGTGCATTCAACGCTTCGCGCAGCGCGCGGCTGAACGCGCGTGCGTTCTGGAACCGCGCATCGGGATTTTTTTCGAGCGCGACCGCGATCACGGCGTCGATCGTCGGAGACAGGTTGAGCCGCGATACCGATGACGGCGGCCGCGGGCTTTCGTGGCAGATCTTGTAGGCGATCGTCTCGGTCGCGCCGGCGAACGGCTTTTCGCCGGCCAGCAATTCGTAGAGAACGACCGCGGCGCTGAACAGGTCGGAGCGCTTGTCGACCGGCTGCCCCTGGCATTGCTCGGGCGACATGTACGACGGCGTTCCCATCACCATGCCGAGCGTGGTCAGGTTCGATGTGTCGATGCGCGCAATGCCGAAGTCGGCGACCTTCAGCGTGCCGTCCGCGGTCAGGATCAGGTTCGCCGGCTTGATGTCGCGATGGATGACGCCGCGCTCGTGCGCGAAGTCGAGCGCGCGCAGCAGTTGGGTCATGATCGAGGCCACGTGCGGCAGATCGAAGCTCGCCTTGCGCGCCAGGTACTCGCGCAGTCCGGTGCCTTCGACATATTCCATGACGATGAAGGCGTTGGCCTCGTCCTCGCCGTACTCGTACACGCTGACGATGTTCGGATGCAGCAGCCGGCCGGCGGCCTTGGCCTCGTTCTTGAACCGCGCCATCGACTGCTCGATCAGGTCCTGGTCGACGCGGTCCTTGCGCACCGTCTTGATCGCCACCACGCGCTCAATGCCCGGATCGAATGCCTTGTAGACGACGCCCATCGCGCCCTTGCCGAGCACGCTCTCGATCGCGTATTTGCCGATACGGGTAGGTTCAGTCATCGTTCGCTCGATTCGTCTGTCGCCGAAAGCGCTCTAGCCGTGCGCATCCAGCATCTTGATCGCCTGCACCATGCTTGTCTTCATCCGGCCGAGCGCTTCGGTCAGGACTCCGATCTCGTCCTTGCTCCGGGTCTGGAATTCGCCGGCGTCGAGATTGCCGAGGCTGACTTCGTCCGCCAGCTTGGACAGGCGCTTGACGCGGCGGATGACGAACCAATAGAGCATCAGGTTCAGCATCCCGATGGTGAACGCGAACACGACGAGTAACGATAGCAGGAAAATCCTGAACGTGTAATTCGCGCGCTGAACCGGAACCGACGTCGGCACCGACACGATGTTGGCGCCGACGATCTCGTTGACCTTCCAGCCGAAGCCGTTGGCCGATCCATAGGTCTCGACCATCGTTCGCGGCGCCGCATCCGGCGTGCTGTGACAGGTCAGGCAAGCCGGATCCTTGATCTGGATCGGCCGCGCGAGGTAGAGAGAACGCCCGGCTTGCGTGGCGCGCTCGCCGATCACCTCGGTCTTGGCCGCGGACTGGCGGAACTGGTTGACGATGTCGATTTCCCAGTCGGTGGCGTGGTTGCGCGGATTGGTCGGGTTCAGGGTCGCCGCTTTGAACGTGTAGTCCGGATAATTCTTGCGCAGCTCGTTGAATTGCTCGGTCGCTGCGAACGCCGGGACCGATTGCGGAATGAACTTGTATTTCAGCTGCGTCTCGAGCAGCGGTCGCACCTGGGCGTTGGTGTAATCGCTGGAGGCATTTGCCGATTCCATCATCACGCGGGCGTTCTGCAAGACTTCGTCGCGGGCGTTGGCGTGCAGCACCGTGTAGGACACGACTGCCGCCAGAATGAACGCGACGGCGGCGACGGCCAGTATGGCGAGATTGAATTTCCAGATCAGCTTCAAGTGTGTGCGCCTATTGGGGTCATTTTTCCCACGGCCAGCGGAATTTCCGCTCGGGTTCCGCCTTGGCGGCCGGCGCCGGCGGCGGTGTTTCCACCTTCGGCGGCGGTGTCGCAGCGCTCCATTCCGGCGGCGCCTTGCCGCTGGTCGCCATCGCGTCGCGGAAGGCCGGGTCGTCGAGCCTCGCCTGGAAGCGCTTGAGGAAGCTGGCGCGGTACGGGCCGGTCAGCCAGGGCTGCGCTTCGGCGAACGTCGCTTCGTGATCCGCGACCGGATCGACTTTCGCCGAAGTGAACCGGGCCGCGCGCAGCGGCAACGGGTCCATGAAGTCCCGAGGCAGCGCGGCGACGAAAGGGGCCGGCGGGCGACGCTCGGTGGCTACCGCCTTGCCGGCAGCACGACTCGCGAATCCGCCAGCCTTGATCTCACCGCCGGCAAGCTCGAGCTTGCCGACGTCCGACAGGCGGCCGGTCCCGGTCTCGACAAACACCTCGAAGGCGTCGCCGGCATGAACGACCGCAGCAGCATCCGAGGCGGCCAGCGTGCCCAAGCCGGTTCGCACGCGGAGCCGCGGCGCCGGCGGTTTGGTCGCGAATTTGAGCCAGCCGCGAGTGAGCAGGAGTTCCGCCGATCCCGGCTGTTTGGCGTCGCGCGGCGAGGCCGCGACGATGTAGAGCGCGCCGGGTCCGATGACGCTGACCGCGCCGCCGTCGGTGAATTCGAGCTGCAATTGACCCGACTGCGGCAGGTCGATGACGTCGCCGTCGCGCAGGCGAACGCCTTCCTTCAGGTTGAACCAGGTCGTGCCGCGCAACAGCTTCGGCTGGCCGAACAGCAGTGTGACCGTGCTCGTCTCCGCGCCATAGCAGGGCACGGCGATCAGGAATAAAAAGCAGGCGAGCCGGGTCAACGATCTTTTCATTACGGGGTCCGTCAGGCTAAGGAACCTCTGAACAAGTCCCACATGAGTCGCGTTTCTGGCGCAATGGCTTCAGATGCTAGGCCTCAGTTGGCAAATGAGGGCGCAGCGAATAGTTCACTCTATTCGCAAGCCGCGCAACAACGCAGATGAGGCCATTGCGGCGAAACCCGGAGGGACGGGGCTTGCCGGGCGATCTGCTGTGTCGCGCCGCTCGCCAATGGGAGCTACCATTGGCTTCGCGTCGCTTCGTGCAGCTCATCCCGGCAAGTCGCCGTCGCGACCACGCGGGACTTATTCAGAGGTTTCCTAGTGGGCGAAGCGGTGGCGACGTACCGGGCATACTAGGCCGGCCCCCCCGGTCTAGTCAACGTGAATACTCGACACAACCCCTCCCGGCCGGGGCTTATCGCCGATGTCTTGCCTTATACTTGCGCCGATCCGCCCGGCACCGCCGCATGACCACCTCCACGCGCAACCTCGCCGTCCTGTTCGCCGATGTTTCCGGCAGCACCAAGCTGTACGAGATGCTCGGAAACGCCGACGCGCAACAGACGATCGATCGCTGCCTCGCGATCGTCAAGCGCGTGTGCAGCGACACCGGTGGCCACGTGGTCAAGACGATAGGCGATGAAGTGCTGGCCACGTTTCCCACTTCCGACGCGGCGGCGCAGGCCGCGATCGAGATCCAGATGCGCGTGTCGTCGCAACGAACCAGCCGCGGCACGGCGCTGTCTATGCATATCGGCTTTCACGCCGGACCGACGATCGAGGATGCCGGCGACGTCTTCGGCGACGCGGTCAACGTCGCCGCGCGCATGACCTCGTTCGCCGCCGGCGGTCAGATCTTCACCACCGCTCAGACCGTCGCCGAGCTCTCGCCGGTGCTGCGCGGCAGGACGCGCGACCACGCCGCGCAGACGGTCAAGGGCAAGGAGCGCGACGTCGGACTGTTCGAGATCCTCTGGCAGGACTCCGAGGACGAGCTGACCGCCGTGTCGCCTCGCGTCGCGCTGGCGCCGGCGATGGTCAAGCTGGTGCATGGCCTGCGCAAGATCGAGCTCGGTGAAGCGCACTCGGTGCTGACGCTCGGCCGCGACCTGCAGAGCGACGTCGTCATCGCGGACCGGAAGGCCTCGCGCATGCATGCCCGCATCGAGCGCCGCCGCGACAAATTCGTATTCATCGACCATAGCTCGAACGGCAGCTGGATAACCATCGAAGGCGAACCCGAGCTCATGATCCGTCGCGAGGAGCTGATGTTGCGCGGTCGCGGCCGCGTCAGCTTCGGTCACGCCTACGCCGACGATCCCGCCGAGTTTCTCGGGTTCTCCTGCCTCGATTGATCCGCCGCGCACTGCCGCAGGCCAACGCGCCTGACCCGGCAACGATGACGGGCGCCAGCGTAGATCACCTCGGCGCCGAGCGGCGGCGCGGAATGCCGCCGTGACCTGGTCGATCGTGGCGCGCGACCCGGATGGAGCCTTCGGCGTCGCGGTGGCCAGCCGGTTTTTCGCCGTCGGTGCGCTGTGCCCGCATGCGAGAAGCGGCGTGGGCGCGCTATCGACGCAGGCGCTGGTCAATCCAGGCTACGGTCCGCGCGGCCTCGACCTGATCGAGCGGGGCGTCTCCGCCGCCGAAGCCGTCGCGCGGCTGGTCGCCGAGGACGAAGGGCGCGAGCATCGGCAGCTGCATCTGATCGACCGCGCCGGCCGGGCCGCGGCTCACACCGGCGCGCTGTGCATCGACTGGTGCGGTCACCGGGCGCATGACGGCTTTTCGGTCGCCGGCAACATGCTCGCGGGCCCCGACGTGCTCGATCAGACCGCGCGCGCTTACCAGGCACAAGCGGGCCACCCGTTCGCCGAGCGGCTGTTGGCGGCGATGGCGGCCGGCGACGCAGCGGGCGGCGACAAGCGGGGCAAGCAAGCCGCGGCGCTTCTGGTTTACACGACGGAATCCTACCCGCTGCTGGATCTCCGGGTCGACGATCACCCGGAGCCTGTCGCCGAGCTGCAGCGACTGTACGAGGTGAGCCTCGAGCGCTTTCAGCCGTTCCTCGCCTGCCTGCCGAGCGCGGCGCGTCCGGCCGGCATCACCGACCGCGCCGCGATCGAGGCCGAGGTCGAGCGCTTCCAGTCGTCGCGCCGCCGGCGATGAGCGCACTGCTCGAAGTCCGCGCTTTGCGCACGCTGTTCGCCGTCGAAGGCGGCGGCGAGTTCGCGGCGGTGGACGGCGTCGACTTTAGCCTCGAGACCGGACGCACGCTCGGCATCGTCGGCGAATCGGGCTGCGGCAAGAGCGTGACCGCGCTGTCGATCATGGGCCTGGTCGCGCAGCCGCCCGGGCGGATCGGCGGCGGCAGCGTTCGCTTCGACGGGGTCGATCTGCTGCAACTGGCGCCGTCGGCCATGCGCGAGCTGCGCGGCGACCGAATCTCGATGATCTTCCAGGAGCCGATGACTTCGCTCAATCCGGCGTTTACGATCGGCGATCAGATCGTCGAGGGCATCGTCCGCCACCGCCCGGCGAGCAAGCCGGATGCGAAGGCGCTGGCGCTGGAGATGTTGAGCCGCGTGCACATCCCGTCACCCGAGGAACGGTTCGACGACTATCCGCACCGCCTGTCCGGCGGCATGCGCCAGCGCGTGATGATAGCGATGGCGCTCGCCTGCAAGCCTGCGCTCCTGATCGCCGACGAGCCGACCACCGCGCTCGACGTCACCGTCCAGGCTCAGATCCTCGATCTGATGCGGCAACTGCGCGAGGAGACCGGCACCGCGATCATCCTGATCACGCATGATCTGGGCGTGGTCGCCGAGCTCGCGGACGACGTCGTTGTCATGTACGCCGGGCGCATTGTCGAAAGCGCGAGCGTCGCCGCCTTGTTCGCTCTGCCGCAGCATCCGTACACGGTCGGGCTGCTCGGCTCGATTCCGCGCCTGGATGTCGAGCAGACCCGGCTGGCGGCGATCGAAGGTCAGGTTCCTAACCCGATGGTTCCGATCGAAGGCTGCCGCTTCCATCCGCGCTGCCCGTTCGCATTCGAGCGTTGCCGGCGCGAGGACCCGCCGCTGCTCGACGTCGGCGATGGCCATCGGTCGGCGTGCTGGCGCGCACCTCTCGACCCCGATCAACTGGTGCCGGCGTGACGACGGCCGCTGCGCGCGCGCCGCTGCTGCAGGTCAGCGGGCTGGTCAAGCATTTCCCGCTGCGGCAGGGTTTCTTGCGCCGGGGCAAGCGCGCCGTGCGCGCGGTCGACGGAATCGATTTCGAGCTGGCCGCCGGCGAAACGCTGGCACTGGTCGGCGAGTCCGGGTGCGGCAAGTCGACCACCGGCCGCCTGCTGCTCCGCCTGCTCGAGCCGACCGCCGGCAGCGTGCGCTTCGATGGCATGGAGCTGTTCGCGCTCGACCCGGAAGCCATGCGTGCGCAGCGGCGAGCGCTGCAGATCATCTTCCAGGACCCGTACGCGTCGCTCAATCCGCGCATGACCGTCGCGCAGACCGTCGGCGAGCCATTGGCGCTGTACGATCTCGCGCCCGGCCGGCGCCGGGAACGGGTGGAGGAGCTGCTCGGACTGGTCGGCCTGGCGCCGCAGCACGCCGAGCGTTATCCGCACGAGTTTTCCGGCGGGCAGCGGCAGCGAATCGGCATCGCTCGGGCGCTGGCCGTTGAACCGCGACTGCTCGTCTGCGACGAGCCGGTATCGGCGCTGGACGTGTCGATCCAGGCGCAGGTGGTCAATCTGCTGATGGACCTTCAGCAGCGTCTCGGTCTCGCCTATGTTTTCATCGCGCACGACCTCGCGGTAGTCAAGCACATCGCCGCGCGCGTGGCGGTCATGTATCTGGGCCGCATCGTCGAGTACGCGCCCGTGCGCGCGCTGTTCGACGCTCCTCGCCACCCGTACACGCGCGCGCTGCTCTCGGCGATCCCGGTGCCGGTGCCCGGCGCGCGGGCGCAGCGGACCATACTGCAAGGCGACGTGCCGAGCCCGATCGATCCGCCGTCGGGCTGCCGCTTTCGCACCCGCTGTCCGTACGCGCAGCCGCGCTGCGCGGCCGAGACGCCGGAGCTCGCGGACGAACGCGGTCACGCGGTCGCCTGTCATTTCTGGCGCGAAATCGCGGTATCGGTCGCGCCGACCCAAAGCGCCGCGCCGGACGAGGCAGGTATACGGCTCTCGAGGCTGCAGCAGGCCTTCCGCGGCGGCTGATCGTTGGTCGAAACGATCGAAATAGCGCTAAGATCGGACGCCGGATCGACCCGGCCATCCCCTGTGAAACGGCAAGAGGAGCAAGCGATGAATACGAAATCATGGACGGCGAGTCTCGGCATCGCGCTGGTGGCGGCAATCGCGGCGAGCGCGGCGGCGGCGCAAACCTTGCGCTTCGGCCTCGCCGAGGATCCGGACGTGCTCGATCCGACGCTGGCCCGAACCTTTGTCGGCCGCATTGTATTCGCCTCGCTGTGCGACAAGCTAGTCGACATCGACGAAAAACTCAATATCGTGCCGCAACTGGCGACCTCCTACGAATGGTCGGCCGACCACAAGGCGTTGACGTTGAAGCTGCGCAGCGGGGTGACTTTCCACGATGGCGAGAAATTCGACGCCGCGGCCGTCAAGTACAACATCGAACGGCACAAGACGATGGCGGGCTCGAACCGGCGCGGCGAGCTCGCGCCGGTCGTGAGCGTCGACGTTATCGACCCGCTGACCGTGCGACTGAACCTGTCGGCGCCGTTCGCGCCTCTGCTCGCCGCGCTGGCCGATCGCGCCGGCATGATGGTCTCGCCGAAGGCGGCGCAGGCCGAAGGCGACAAGTTCGGCGCCAAGCCGGTCTGCTCGGGGCCCTTCCGCTTCGTCGAGCGCGTCGCGCAGGACCGCATCGTGGTCGAGCGCTATCCGAACTACTGGAACAAGGGCGAGATCCACTTCGACCGCATCGTCTATACGCCGATCCCCGACGCGACCGTGCGGCTGGCCAACCTGCGCGCGGGTCAACTCGACTTCATCGAGCGCATGCAGGCCTCCGACGTGCCTCAGCTCAAGACCGACAGCCGCTTCAAGGTCGCCAAGATCACCGAAATCGGCTACCAGGGCATCACGATCAATGTCGGGAAAAGCGATCTGTCGCAAAAGAATCCTCTGGGCCGCGACGCCAGGGTGCGCGAAGCTTTCGAGCTCTCCCTCGACCGCGACGGCATCGTCCAGGTCGGAATGGACGGCGAAGCCGACGTCGGCAATCAGTGGGTCGCCCCGAGCAACGCCTACTACGCGAAAAACGTCCCGATCCCGAAGCGCAATGTCGCCCGCGCCAAGGAGCTGCTGCGCGAGGCCGGGGTTACCAATCCGACCTTTACGCTCGTGACGCCGACGACCTCCGATGCGCAGAAAATCGCGCAAGTTGTGCAGGCGATGGCCAAGGAGGCTGGATTCGACGTCAAGCTGCAGGCGACCGAATTCGCGACCTCGCTCGACATGGCCGATAAAGGCCAGTTCGAAGCCTACGTGCTGGCATGGAGCGGCCGCGCCGATCCCGACGGCAACCTGTTCAGCTTCGACGCATGCAAGCAGCCGCTCAATTACGCCGGTTATTGCAAGCCCGAGGTCGACGAATTGCTGAACCGGTCGCGCACCACGCTGGATCCGGCCGAGCGCGGGAAGGTCTTCGAACAGATCGCCGCGATCGTGCTCAAGGACCGACCGATCGTGTACCTGTTCCATCGCCACTGGCTGTGGGCCCACACCGCCAAGCTCTCGGGGCTGCGCATGATTCCCGACGGCCTGGTGAGGGTCCAGGGACTGCGGATGAACTGACGTCCGGCACGTGCGCGCAACGAGCGGCGCTTTGTGCGCCGAAAGCGTCGGCACTGTCACCGCGATGATCGCTTAGCAACATGCTCAACTATCTCGTTCAGCGCCTGGCCACGCTGTTCCCGACGCTGTTCTTCGTCTCCATTCTGATCTTCGGCCTGCAGCAGCTGCTGCCCGGCGATCCCGCGCTGATCCTCGCCGGCGAGGACCGCGACCCGACGGTGATCGCGCACCTGCGGGAGACGATGCATCTGGACAAGCCGCTGCCCGTCCGCTATCTGTACTGGGCGGGCGGAGTCCTCAAGGGCGACCTCGGCGAGTCGGTGCGCATTCAAAAGCCGGTGCGCGAGCTGATCTTCGAAAAGCTCCCGGTCACGCTGGAGCTCGCCGCGCTGGCCATCGTCATCGCGCTGTCGATCGGAATCACCGCCGGCATCGTCTCCGCCGTGGCCAGGGACACGGTCTGGGATTACGCGGCCAATATCTTCGCCCTGTGGGGACTGTCGACGCCGAACTTCTGGCTGGGCATCATGCTGATCCTGTTCTTCTCGGTCACGCTCGGCTGGCTGCCGGCGTCCGGCTACGTCAGCCCGTTCGAGGACCTGAAGGCGAATCTGGCGGCCATGATCATGCCGGCGTTCGTCCTCGGCAACGCGATCGCGGCGGTGCTGATGCGCCACACGCGAAGCGCGATGCTGCAGGTGCTCAATTCCGACTACGTGCGCACCGCGCGCGCCAAAGGGCTCGAGGAGCGCGTCGTCGTGCTCAAGCACGCGTTGCGCAATGCGCTGATTCCGGTCATCACGCTGGGCGCGCTGGAGTTCGGCACGCTGCTCTCGGGCGCGGTGCTCACCGAGCAGGTGTTCACGATCCCCGGCTTCGGCAAGTTGATCGTCGACGCGGTGTTCAATCGCGACTACGCAGTCGTGCAGGGCGTCGTGCTGTTCACCGCGACCGCGTACATCGTGCTGAACCTGCTCGCCGACATGGCCTATTTCGTGGTCAACCCGCGCTTGCGCGGCTGACCCGAAACCAACGACGATGGCCACGATCGCCGCCGACCTTCCGGTCTATCGCGAGCTCACGCCGGGACAGCGCGTGCTGCGCCGCTTCTGCGCCGCCGCGGCGCGATGCTCGGGCTGGCGTGGTCGTGTTTTTCGTCCTGCTGGCGCTGTTCGCGCCCTGGATCGCGCCGCACGACCCGCTGCAGACGAGCTGGAGCGCGGTGCGCAAGGCGCCGAGCGCCTGCACCTGTTCGGCACCGACGAGATCGGGCGCGACGTCGCGTCGCGCGTCATCTGGGGCGCCCGCGCGTCGCTGCTGGCGGGCCTGGTCTCGGTGTGCATCTCGCTGTCGCTCGGTGTGCCGATCGGCCTGCTCGCGGGCTACGTCGGCGGCTGGGTCGACGCGCTGATCTCGCGCATCACCGACGCGATGCTCGCCTGCCCGTTTCTGATCCTCGCGATCGCGCTGGCCGCGTTTCTCGGGCCGAGCCTCACCAACGCGATGATCGCGATCGGCATTTCGGCGACGCCGGTGTTCATCCGCCTGACGCGTGCGCAGGTGCTTGCGGTCAAGGTCGAGGACTACGTCGAAGCGGCGCGCGCGGTCGGCAATTCGCACTTGCGCATCGCGCTGCGCCACATCCTGCCCAATGTCGTTGCACCGCTGATCGTCCAGGCGACGCTGGCGATCGCCGCCGCGGTCATCGCCGAGGCGAGCCTGTCGTTCCTCGGCCTCGGACAGCAGCCTCCGGCGCCGTCCTGGGGCAGCATGCTCAACACCGCCAAGAACTACATCGACAACGCGCCGTGGATGGCCATCTGGCCCGGCCTGTCGATCTTCCTGCTGGTGCTGTCGTTCAATCTGCTCGGCGACGGGCTGCGCGACGCGCTCGATCCCCGACAGAAGTGAGCGGCCGGCCGCTGTGGGAAACGGCGGCGGTCCGCGTTATGATCGACCGACCGATCCAAAGGAGACGACGATGAAGCTCAAAGGGTCCTGTCATTGCGGCGCAGTCAAGTTCAGCGTCGACTCGCATACGCCGCAGCCGTACATGCGCTGCTATTGCTCGATCTGCCGCAAGACCGCCGGCGGCGGCGGCTACGCGATCAATATCATGGGCGACACTAAGACACTCAAGGTGCGCGGCGCGAAGAACATCGCCGTCTACCGCGCGCGCATCAAGGAGGGCGGCGCCAAAAAACCGACGCTGTCGAAGGCGCGGCGCCACTTCTGCGCCAAATGCGCGAGCGCGCTCTGGGTCTGGGACCCGCGCTGGGCGGAATGGGTCTATCCGTTCGCGTCGGCGATCGACACGCCGCTGCCCAAGCCGCCCGAAGACGTCTCGATCATGCTCGACTTCGCGGCGCCGTGGTGCGGACGTGCCGAAGGGCCGCGGCCACAAGCATTTCCGCGAATACCCGAACGAGTCGATCGCCGACTGGCACAAGAAGCGCGGGCTCGAGGTCCGCTAGGCGCGTCGCGCCGTCCTGCCCGCCTGTGCGCTCTAGCCGCGCGCCGGGTCCTTTTCCGGCAGCACGTCGCAGGCCCAGTCGCTTCTTTTCCAGTTCGGCACCGGCGTCGGAGTGTCCGCTCTGCGGCACGTAGGTCGAGCGCTCGACCAGCCGGTACTGGTGGATGTAGCGCGGGCAGTTCGGGAAAGACACGCGTCACGCGCAACGCGCACGATGAATTGCGCCTCGGGATAACCGGCGAGCAAGCGGATCGTCTTCGGCAATGCTCGCCTCGCCCGACAGGCGCATCCGTCGCGGGCGCTCGAAGTCGATGAACAGCATTCCCACCTTGCGGGTTTGAGCGACGTTGCCCATCGACAGGAACATGCCGTTGCCGTCGTAGTTGGGAAACGCCAGCGTCCGGGGATCGACGACGCGCACGAATCCCGGCGCGCCGCCCTTGTACGAGCAGCTCGGCTGGCCGGCTTCGTCGATGGTCGCCAGGAAGAACATGTCGCGCGCCTCGATGAAAGCGCGGTCGGCGTCGCCGACGCGGTCGGCGACCAGGCGCTGCTCGATGCGGTCGGCGAGCCGCCGCGTGTCGAACCGGTCCTGCAGCTCGCGGCTGCCCTGGTGATAGAAATCGCTCATCGGCGCCAAAGCTCCTTCAGGATTTCGGCGCCGGGTGAATGTTGTCCACCCAGTGCACCTGCTCCGGATTCGGCTCGACCGCGGGAATGTCGAGATTGACCACCACCGGCTCCTGGCCGCTGCGCACCAGCACGCAGGATAGCGGCGCATCGTCGCTGGCGTTGATCTCCTGGTGCGGCACGTAAGGTGGCACATAGATGAAATCGCCCGGCCCGGCCTCGGCGGTGAACTCGAGCCGATCGCCCCATTTCATGCGCGCCTTGCCGCTGACGACATAGATGACGCTTTCGACCGGTCCGTGATGGTGCGCGCCGGTCTTGGCCTTCGGGTGGATGACCACGGTGCCCGCCCATAGCTTCTCCGCACCGGCGCGCGCGGCCGTGATCGCCGCCGCGCGATTCATGCCCGGCGTCTGCGGCGTGTTGACGTCGAGCTCGTCGGCGTGCACGACTCGAACGCCATGCAGGCGCCACTTCGATTCGCCCGGTGCGCCCACGCTGACCTCCGTCGCTGCAGACAAGTGGACATTATGGCCGGCAGCGCGCGCGATGAAAAGCGGCGCCCTTCGCCTGCCGCTTGCTACAATCCGGCTCCCGAACCGAGGAGATGACCATGGCGCTATCGATGTACCAGGCAAGCGTGCCCGTATTCATCCGGATGCTCACCAACCTGAAGGCAGTCCTGCAGAAGGCCGCCGCGCACGCGCAAGCTCGCAAGATCGACGAAACGGTTCTGGTGAACGCCCGGCTGTACCCCGACATGCTGTCGTTGTCGCGCCAGGTGCAGATCGCGAGCGACATGGCCCGCGGCGGCGCCGCCAGGCTGGGGGGCGCCGAACCGCCGTCGTACGAAGACAATGAGAAGACCTTCGCCGAGCTCATCGCCAGGATAGACCGCACGATCGAATTTCTTCGCGAGCAGAAGGCTGGACAGATCGACGGCTCGGAAGGCCGCGAGATCGTGCGCCCGGTGCGCGGCGAGCCGCACAAGTTCACGGGGCAGAACTACCTGCTGCAGTTCATCCTGCCCAACTTCTTCTTCCACGTGACGACCGGCTACGACATCCTGCGCCACAACGGGATCGAGCTGAGCAAGGGCGATTTCATCGGCAAGGTGGACTAAAGGCACACGGCGGAGCGGCCGCCGCCTCACCGCCCGGGGGCGGTCGCGGCATCCGGCCAGCAGTAGTCGCGCAACTGCTGGCGCAGCGTCAGCTTCGACAGCTTGCCGGTCGCGGTGTGCGGCAGGCTGTCGACGAACACGACGTCGTCGGGAAGCCACCATTTGGCGAGCTTTCCGCGCAGGAAGTCGAGCATCTGGTCGCGGCTGATGTCCTGGCCTTCCTTGCGCACGATCACCAGCAGCGGCCGTTCGTCCCATTTCGGATGTGCGATGCCGATCACCGCTGCCTCGGCGACCGCCGGGTGTGCGATCGCGAACGTTTTCGACGTCGATCGAGCTGATCCATTCGCCGCCCGACTTGATGACGTCCTTCGAGCGGTCGGTGATCTGCACGAAGCCGTCGCCGTCGAGCGTCGCGACGTCGCCGGTCGGAAACCAGCCGTCGCGCAGCACATCGCCGCCATCGCCTTTGAAGTACCCGGCGGCGACCCACGGACCGCGCACCATCAGATCGCCGAAAGCGACGCCGTCGCGCGGCAGCTCTCTGCCTTCGCTGTCGACGATCTTCAGGTCGACGCCGAAACCCGGTCGGCCCTGCTTGGTGCGAAGCTGACGGAGCTTGTCCGCGGGCAGCGACAGATGCTTGGCCTTGGGCTGGTTCGTCGTCGAAACGGGGCTGGTCTCGGTCATGCCCCAGGCGTGGATCACCTCGATGCCGAGTGCCGCAAACTTGTCGATCATCGCCGGCGGGCAGGCCGACCCGCCGATGACGACGCGCTTGAGGGTGCTCGGCGCGACTTTCTGCGTTTCCAGAAATTGCAGCAAGCCCAGCCAGACGGTGGGAACACCGCTGGTAAACGTCACCGCTTCCGCTTCGAATAGCTCGATACAGGCTCGCGCCGTCGAGCTGCGCGCCGGGGAGCACGAGCTTGGCTCCGACCATGCACGCCGCGTACGGCAGTCCCCATGAAAAGACGTGGAACATCGGCGTGACCGGAAGCACCACGTCGCGCGACGAAACGGCGAGACTGTCGGCCAGGCTGATGCCGAACGTGTGCAGCAGGGTGGAGCGATGCGAAAACAGCACGCCCTTCGGATTGCCCGTCGTGCCCGACGTGTAGCAAAGCGACGCCGCGGTGTTCTCGTCGAATTCGCGGCCACGTCGATAGTCGTCGGTCTGCGCGGCGACCAGCTCCTCGTAGCACGAGAGCGGCAGCCCGGAAACCGACATGCGCGGCATGCGCTCGCGGTCGCACAGCGCAACCCATGCCCTGACGCCGCGGCAGCGCGGCGCGATCTTTTCCACCAACGGCGCGAACGGAAGATCGAAGAACACGATCTCATCCTCGGCGTGGTTGACGATGTACTCGATCTGCTCCTGGAACAGCCTCGGATTGACGGTGTTGATCACCGCGCCGATGCCGGAAGTGGCGAAATAGAGCTCCAGATGCCGGTGCGTATTCCAGGCCAGCGTCCCGACCCGCGCCGAAGGCCGCACACCGAGGGCGGTGAGTACGTTGGCGAGCTGACGCGACCGGCGATGCAGGTCGCGGTACGTATAGCGGTGGGTTTCGTCCACTGCCGGACGCGAGACGATCTCGACGTCGCCATGGTAACGATCGGCGTGGCGGATCAGCGCCGAAATCAGCAGCGGCATCTGCATCATGTTGCCGTTCATCGAGGACCCTTTTCGCGGACCGGTCCGGGCGGCTTGCGCCAAACCGGGCCTCGTACTCTATCAAAATGCTCACTCGATCGCGGGCCGGCCGCTGCCGATCGCGCGGTGCGATAATGCAGCGAGTCGAATGGAGGCTTGAGCCGACGCATGCTGCTGGGGGCGCTTATCAGTGTTTTCGCCGTCGCGGGTCTGCTCTTCCTGCTGCTCGCGGTCAGACGCCTGCGGCACCGGCGTTTCGGCGCCTGCGCGATGCACGGAACCTGGTCGCTGCTGCTGTTCGTGGCCGCGGTCTGCATCGGCCTGCTCGGCGTCAACCTCCTGACGTATCACCGGCTGACGCACGAGCAGCCTGCGCTCGAAGCCCAGTTCAAGCGCGCCGGCGACCAACGCTACGCGGCGCTGCTCACCTATCCCTCCGGCGAAACGCAGGAGCTCGCCCTGTCCGGCGACGAATGGCAGGTCGACGCGCGGGTGCTCAAATGGAAGCCCTTTGCCGATCTGCTGGGGTTCGACACCGCCTACCGGCTCGAGCGCATCAGCGGGCGCTACACCGACATCGCACGCGAACGCGATCAGGAGCGCACCGTCTACGCACTCAACCCGCCGGACCGCGTCGACGTATGGACGCTGCTGCGCGCGTGGCGGCGCTACGTGCCATGGGCGGACGCGCTCTACGGAAGTGCCGTCTACGTCCCTATGGGCGATGGCGCGCGTTACCAGGTCGTCGTGTCGCAAAGCGGGCTGGTCGCGCGTCCGCTCAACGAGCCAGCGCGGCAGGCGGTCGGAGGCTGGAAATAGCTTTCGAAGCGCTAACGCCGCTGCTTGAGGCGCTGCGGCAGCGCAACGACCGCGTCGGGCCCTGCAGCCGCTCCGCCCGGACGCGAGGCCATCGCATCGACCAGCCTCGCCACCGTGCCTTCCTGCGGCAGCGATACGCCGAAGTGCAGCAGCGTCTCATCACGATAGATCGCCAGCGTCGGGAAATTCTCGACGTCGATGTCGCCGCAAACCGCGCTATCGTCCTCGATGTCGAGCCAGACGAAGCGCATGCCCGGACGCCCGGCCGCAATGCGGTCGAACGCGACGCGGAACTCGGTGCAGGTGTCGCACCAGGCGGCGCAAAGGCAGACGACCATCATGGCAGGCGTGCGGGGGCAGCAGCGCATCGATCGCGCAGACTTTAGAGCCGCGGGGCGACCGGCACGCCGCCGCGCCGCGCGAAGTCCGCCGCCTGGTCGTCGCCGATCTTGCCGACCGCGAAGTAGGTCGCCTCGGGATGCGCGAAGTAGAACCCCGACACCGACGCCGCCGGCAGCATCGCGTAGCTCTCGGTCAGCGACATGCCGATCTCGCCGGCGCCTGCAGCAGCGTCGAACAGCGGCGCCTTGACCGCGTGGTCGGGGCACGCCGGGATAGCCGGGCGCCGGCCGGATGCCGCGGTATTCCTCGCGGATCAGCGCCGCGGCTGTCGAGCGTCTCGTCGCTGCGCGTAGCCCCAGTAGCTCGCGCCGCACCATCAGGTGCAGCCATTCGGCGAACGCTTCGGCCAGCCGGTCGGCGAGCGCCTTCAGCATGATCGCGTTGTAGTCGTCCTTCGCCGCCTCGAACTCGGCGAGCTTCTTCTCGATGCCCAGACCCGGCGGTCACCGCGAACGCGCCGACGTAGTCGGCGACGCCGGAGTCCTTCGGGCGCGACGAAATCGGCCAGGCAGTAGTTGGGCTTGCCCGACGGCCGCTCGTTCTGCTGGCGCAGGTTGTGCCAGGTCAGCGCGACGTTGCTGCGCGACTCGTCGGCGTAGATCTCGATGTCGTCGCCGACCGACGTTGGCCGGCAGCAGCGCGATCACGCCGTTCGCGGTGAGCCAGCGGCCTTCGATGATGCGCTTGCAGCATCGCCTGGCCTTCGGCGTAGCACGTTGCGCGCGGCTTCGCCGACGACCGGGTCGTCGAGGATCGCCGGAAACGGCCCCGACAGCTCCCAGGTCTGGAAGAACGGGCCCCAGTCGATGTAGCTGCGCGAGCTCGGCCAGATCGGCGTTGCGGAACTCGCGGCGGCCGATCAGCGCCGGCACGCGGCGGCGCGTAGTGCGCCCAGTCGGGCGCGAACGCGTTGGCGCGCGCCGCGGCGAGCGAGATCAGCGCGGGCCCTTTCTTGCCCGCGTGCTGGACGCGGATCTTTTCGTAGTCGGCGGCGACCTCGGCGACGTAGGCCGTCCTTGAGCTCGTCGGACAGCAGGTTGCTCGCGACGCCGACCGCGCGCGACGCGTCGGGCACGTAGACGGTGACGCCCGCGTAGTTCGGCGCGATCTTGACCGCGGTGTGCACGCGCGACGTCGTCGCGCCGCCGATCAGCAGCGGCTGCGTCATGCCGAGGCGCTGCATCTCGTGCGCGACGTGCGCCATTTCCTCGAGCGACGGCGTGATCAGCCCCGACAGCCCGACGATGTCGGCGTTGCGCTCGCGCGCGGTGTCGAGGATCTTCTGCGCCGGCACCATGACGCCCAGGTCGATCACGTCGAAGTTGTTGCACTGGAGCACGACGCCGACGATGTTCTTGCCGATGTCGTGCACGTCGCCCTTGACCGTGGCCATGACGATCGTGCCCTTCGGCTTGCCGGCGTCGCCCGACCTCGCCTTCTCCGCCTCGATGTACGGGATCAGATGCGCCGACCGCCTGCTTCATCACGCGCGCGCTCTTCACCACCTGCGGCAGGAACATCTTGCCGGCGCCGAACAGGTCGCCGACGACGTTCATGCCGGCCATCAGCGGCCCCTCGATCACCTGGATCGGCGCGCTCGATCTTCGCCGCGCCTCCTCGGTGTCGTCGACGATGTAGCGTCGTGATGCCCTTGACCAGCGCGTGCGACAGGCGCTCCTCGACGCTCGCCGTCGCGCCACGCCAGGTCCTCGACGACCTCCTTGCCCTGCGGCCTTGTACGTCTCGGCGAACGTCACCAGCCGCTCGGTCGGGTTCTCGCGTCGGCGCGCGCGGTTGAGCACGACGTCCTCGACGCGCTCGCGCAAGCTCCGGGTCGATGCTCGTCGTAGACGCCGAGCTGGCCGGCGTTGACGATGCCCATCGTCATGCCCGGCCTGGATCGCGTGATAGAGGAACACCGTGTGGATCGCCTCGCGCACCGGGTCGTTGCCGCGAAACGAGAAGCTGACGTTGGACACGCCGCCCGACATCTTGGCGTGCGGCAGGTGCTGCCTGATCCAGCGCGTCGCGTTGATGAAGTCGACCGCGTAGTTGTTGTGCTCCTCGATGCCGGTGGCGATGGCGAAGATGTTCGGGTCGAAGATGATGTCCTCCGGCGGAAAGCCGACCTGCCGCGTGAGCAGGTCGTAGCGCGCTGGCAGATCTCGATCTTGCGCTCGAACGTGTCGGCCTGGCCCTTTTCGTCGAAGGCCATCACGATCGCCGCCGCGCCGTAGCGCCGCACCAGCCGCGCCTGGCGCAGGAACTCGGCTTCGCCCTCCTTCATCGAGATCGAGTTGACGATCGGCTTGCCCTGCACGCACTTGAGGCCCGCCTCGATCACCGTCCCACTTCGACGAGTCGATCATCACCGGCACGCGCGCGATGTCGGGCTCGCCGGCGATCAGGTTCAGGAAGCTCACCATCGCCGCCTTGCGAGTCGAGCATCGCCTCGTCCATGTTGACGTCGATGATCTGCGCGCCGTTCTGCACCTGCTGGCGCGCGACCTCGACCGCGCCGGCGTAGTCGCCGGCGAGGATCAGCTTGGCGAACGCGCGCGAGCCGGTGACGTTGGTGCGCTCGCCGACGTTGACGAACAGCGAATCGTCGTCGATGGTCAGCGGCTCGAGGCCGGCCAGGCGCATCGCGCGGGACATGGACGAAGGTGCCAGGTGTTGTCGTTCGTCTCGCCCGAGGCCGGGGAGCGTCGGCTTCAGGCCGCGGCCGCGTCGGCGGTTTCCTCGGCGCGCAGCTTTCGCGGCGGCAGATTCTTCACCGCCTCGGCGATCGCGCGGATGTGCTCCGGCGTCGTGCCGCAGCAGCCGCCGACGATGTTGACGAAGCCGTTGGCCGCGAAGTCGCCGACGAGGCGCGCGGTCGTCTCCGGCGTCTCGTCGTAGCCGGTGTCGCTCATCGGATTGGGCAGGCCCGCGTTCGGATAGCAGGAGACGAACGTGTCGGCGACGCGCGAGAGCTCCTCGATGTACGGGCGCATCAGCGCCGCGCCGAGCGCGCAGTTGAGGCCGACCGCGAGCGGCCGCGCGTGGCGCACCGAATTCCAGAACGCTTCGGTCGTCTGGCCGGACAGCGTGCGCCCCGACGCATCGGTGATCGTGCCGGAGACGATGATCGGCAGGCGCGCGCCGCGTGCGCTCGAAGTACGCGTCGATCGCGAACAGCGCAGCCTTGGCGTTGAGCGTGTCGAAGACCGTCTCGACCAGCAGCAGGTCGACGCCGCCTTCGACCAGGCCGTCGATCGCTTCGGTGTATGCGGCGACCAGCTCGTCGAAGCTGACGTTGCGGAACCCGGGATCGTTGACGTCGGGCGAGATCGTCGCGGTGCGGTTGGTCGGCCCGAGCGCGCCGGCGACGAAGCGCGGCTTGTCCGGCGTCTTCGCGGTCCAGGCATCGGCGCATTCGCGCGCGATCCGCGCCGCCGCGAGGTTGATCTCGCGCACCTGCCTCCGAGCCCGTAGTCGGCCTGCGCGATCGCGTCGCGTTGAAGGTGTTGGTCTCGATGATGTCGGCGCCGGCCTCGAGGAACGCGTCGTGGATCTCGCGGACGACGTCGGGCTGGGTCAGCACCAGCAGGTCGTTGTCGCCCTTCAGGTCGTGCGCGTGATCGCTGCAGCCCGCACGCCGTCGCGCCGCGATAGTCGGCCTCGCCGAGCTTGTCAGCCTGGATCATCGTGCCCATCGCGCCGTCGAGGATCAGGATGCGCTCGCCGAGCAGGCGTTGCAGCAGCGCGGTCTTGTCGGTCGTCGTCATAGTGTCGCCAGAAAAACAAAAACCCGTTCAGCTTGCCGCCGAGCGGGTTTCGGTCGAAAGCCGCTTTAGCTGCATTTGTAGAGCGCCCGCAAGCTGCGGGGTCACCCCCGAATCAAATCGGCGCTGGCTTTAAGGTAAGGGCTGGACGCGCCATTGTCAACTGCGTGTCAACCGACCGGCGCGATTCGGGTAATATCTTCGCACTGGTTTACCGATGGCGGCGATGCTCGACCCCGATATCCAGCGTCTGCTCGACACCGTCTTCAACGTTCCGGTCGGCGCCGAAGCTCCCGACGTCGCGCAACTGCGCGCCACCGCAGAGGCCGCACCAGTGCGCCTGGGCGGCGAGCCCGAGCCGGTCGCCTCGATCACCGACGCGTTGCTCCCCGCGAGCACGACCCGCTTCCGGTGCGCGTGTACCGGCCAGCAGCGGCAGAGCCGCTGCCGCTGGTCGTCTACGCGCACGGCGGCGGTTGGGTCACCGGTTCGCTCGAGTCGCACGACCGGCTGTGCCGCATCCTCGCCAATCGGCTGCGCGCCGTGGTCGTCGCGGTCGACTATCGATGCGCGCCCGAGCACGTCTATCCGGCCGCGCTCGACGACTTCGAAGCCGCATGGCACTGGGCCCGCAGCGAACGCAAAGGCGCTCGGCGCCGACGGCATGCGCTTCGCTGTGGCAGGCGACAGCTCGGGCGGCAATCTCGCCGCTGCGTTGACCTTGCGGCTGCGCTGCCGACGGCGCTGCGCAACCGCACCTGCAGCTGCTGCTCTACCCTGCGCTCGATGCGACCTGTTCGCGCGCGTCGTATCGCGAGTTCGCCACCGGCTACCATCTGACGGCGGCGCAGATGGCGTGGTACTGGGACGCCTATCGCGCCGGCGCAGCGAAGAGCGCCGTCGGCCTGTCGCCGCTGGCGGCAGCCGATCTCTCCGGCCTGCCGCCGGCGGTGATCGCCGTCGCCGAATACGACGTGCTGCGCGACGACGCGCTCGACTACGCGCGACAGACTCGCGACAGCCGGCATCACCGTGCGCTTGATCCGATGCAGCGGCATGATCCACGGCTTCCTGCGCTGGACCGGCGAGGTGCCTGCCGCGCATCGCTGGATCGACGCCATTGCCGACGCAGGACGCGCGGTGCTGGATGCAAAAGCCTGAGTCGCTCGGCACCGCGGCTGACCTGCTCGCGCCGACGAACGGCTCGTTGCGCGCGTGCTTCGACGACGCCATTGCCCCGCGCGCCGACCCGGCCGAGATCGCCTGGTACGAGACGCGGCTGCCGCGCGATGCCGGCGTCGTGCTCCAGGCGATGGCTGGTCATGGCCGGCTGCTGATCCCGCTGTTCGAGGCCGGCTTTGCGCTGCATGGCGTCGAAGCTTCTGCCGCGTCCCTGGCGCGCTGCCGCTCCGCGCCTCGAGGCAGCGGGTTGCGCAGCCGAGCTTTTTCGACAGGACGTCTGCTCGCTCAACCTTCCGTTCCGCTATGCAGCCGCGTTTTTCGCCGAGGGCACGTTTCAGCGGCTGGGCGATCGACGCCGTGCGCTCGATGCGCTGCTTCGAATCCGCGCGCACCTGATCGAACCCGGCGCGCTGCTGATCGATCTTTTCGTGCCCGCCGAAGCCGCGCATCCGCCGGGAGCGGCGGTAGTCGAATGGCGGATGCTGTCCTTGTCCGACGGCTCGCGCATCGCCTGCCGGTCCGAGACACGGATCGACGTAGCCGCACGGCGCAGCGAGGTTCGCAGCCGTTTCGAGCGACGCCGCGGCGCACGGGTGACCGGGCGCGAGGACGAGGTGCGCGAGGCCACGTGGTATGACGAGGAGCAGGCGACCAAGCTCGTCGCCGACGCCGGCTATCGCGATATTCGCTGCGAGCCGCTGCCCGCGTTTCCTGGGCAGGACCGTGCGCCTGCGCGGCGCTTCGCGCTGATGGCCCGCTGCTAGCGTCGCCGACCCGAGGTCTACCAGCTCCCCGAGCTGCCGCCTCCGCCGGAGCTGCCGCCGCCGCCCGAGAATCCGCCGCCGCCGCCGCGATGACGAGACCCGCCCGACGAGCCGCTCGCCGCCGCTCACCACGAATCCGCCGATGCTCGCGCTGCCCTTGGTCTTCAGATCCTGCGCCGCCTTCTGGTACCACGGCTGGCGCGACAGGATCAGCTTGGCGATCGGATAGCCGACGACGTAGGTGCCGAGCAGGCCGCAGCGCGCCGCGCGTCCCGACGATGATCATCGGAAACATCGCCCAGAACGGAATCAGGAACACGTACAGGAACCAGCCGACGCCCGGCGTCATGACGCCGACGACGGTGAACAGTCCGATGATGCCGAAGATGAACGCGCCGAGCAGGATGCGCATCGGCCACGGCGAGATCCGGTCCCGTCGATCATGCACCGTGGCCTGGCGCTGCTCGCGGCCGACGCCGCCGGCGCGTCGCCGGCGACCGTGCCGCCCCTGCCTTCGAGCTGGGCGATGATCGCGTCGACGCCGTCGCTCATGCCGTGGTCGTAGTCGCCGTCCTTGAAGCGCGGCGTCATCACGTTGCGGATGATGCGGCTCGACTGCGACGTCGGTCAGCGTGCCTTCGAGCCCGTAGCCGACTTCGATGCGCATCTTGCGATCCTTCGGCACGACGACGACCAGCACGCCGTTGTCCTTGCCCTTCTGTCCCAGCTTCCAGGTGTCGAACACCTTGGTCGCGTATTCCTCGATCGCTTCGCCGCCGATCGTCGGCACGGTCAGCACGGCGATCTGGTCGCTGGTCGCGTCCTCGTGCGCCTTGAGCGTCGCGGCGAGCTGCTCGCGCGTCGCCGGCTCGAGGATCTCGGCGTTGTCGACGACGCGACCGGTGAGATACGGCACGTCCGCCGCGAACACGGCGTCGGCCGCCAGCGATGCCGCGAGTGCGAGCGAGACAAGCGCATCGCGACGGCGCTCATGACGCGCCCCGTTCCTGGACCGGGCGATCGGGAAGCTCGTTCTCCGCCGGCCGCGGCGGACAGCCTTCCGGCGGCGACCAACATCGCCTGCACGCGCGCGAGCCCTGCTGCAACGCGCCGGAGCAGCGACGCGCGCGCAACAGCGGCGTCATCGCGTCGATCACGGTGCGCCAGTCGGCTCGGCATCGAACCGCGCGTGCAAGCCGACGTCGGCAGGATTTCGACTTTGCGCTCGAACAGCTCACCAGCAGCAGGATGCCGTTGCGCTCGCGCGTGCCGAACAGTTCGCGGCGCAGGAACAACGCCTGCGCGTAGTGACGAACTTCGAGGTCGCGCCGCGCTCGTCCGCAGGAACAGCCGCGCGTAGGCGGGCGCGAACATCGCCAGCGAGCGCGCTGGCCGCACCGGCGCCAAGGATCGCAACCGTGAACAAGCAGCGCGTCGCCGTGACCCATCGCGGCCACATCGTGTCGGAGACGACCAGCACCAGCGCCGGCGAGCGATGCGCCGAGCGCGAACGCCTTCCACGGCAGCTCGACGTAGCTATCGGCCTTGCCGATCACCGCCGCGACAATCTGCACACCGGTTTGCGCCTCGAGGGCGGCGATCTGCGCTTCGAGCGCATCCGATTCGCCCTGATCGAGAAACGAGTGGTGCCCCATCTGGGCGGGGTCAGCGGCCGGGTGCGTCGCGCAGTCGAAGCGACATGTAGACGACGCCGGGAAGCGGATTGTCGTAGTACGGGGCGACATCCGGCGAATCCCGCGCGTTCGTAGAACGCGCGCGCCGCATGCATCCATTCCAGCGTATCGAGCGTGAGCTCGCGTAGCCGATCGCGCGCGCGGCCCTCAGGACCTCGGCGATGAGCCGCCCGCCCCAGCCTTCGCCGCGGCGCGCGGGCTGCACGTAAAGCCGTTTGACTTCACCGACGCCGGATTCTGCGAGCGGCCGTAACGCGATGCAGGCGAATGCATCGGCGTCCGTGCCCGGCGAGCAGCAGCCGCCCGCGCGGCGACGCGTACGCGCCAGGGAGCGTGCGCAAGTTCGTCGGCGAAGCCCTGAAAGCACAGATCGACGTTGAGCCAGCGCGCGTATTCGACGAACAGCGCGCGGGCGAGCTCGATATCGTCCGCCGTCGTCGCCTCGCGGATCGAGGCTCCCGCCTCCGGCGCCGGCGCGGCGCTCAAGCCTGTCTTGTCGCACGCGCCGATCTTGATGTCGCTGCCCGGGAACTCGCTCTGCAGTTCCTTGAGCCTGGCCATCGCCTGGCGCGGTCGGATCGCGCACCACCAGCGACCGTCTGCTGCACCGACTGCGTGCGCGGCTCGAGCTTGGCATTGGTCAGGCCCTGCGCCTGCAGCGCAGCGAGGCGGCCTGCGCGCGCGTCCTCGCTGCGGAAGACCCCCAGCGAAATGGCGATGCGCTGCGGTCCGCTTTCGATCGACCGAAATATCCTTGACGCCGCTGGCCTTGAGCTCGGCCAGACGCTGGTCGGCCACAGCGCGGCTGGGCGCCGGCGGAAGATAGACCCAGTAGTTGGCGATGACCTCGACCTTTTTCTGGCTCAACAGCCGCGAAAGATCCAGCGGCTCGAGACTGGCCAGTGCGCGGTTGCGGTCGGTATCCGACAGCGGGCCCCATTCGACGCACACGTCGGCGAGCGATGCTACCTTGGCCGGCCCGAGCGCCGCCACCTGCTGCGGCGTCAGCAGCTTGATCTTGTCCGGCTGGACCTGCTGCGACAGGCGAACGGCCTCGCCGGTGCCGAGGCTGTCGAGCCTGACGTAGCCGAACAGGCTCAGGTTGGCGAGCAGCAGAAGAAAGACCAGCGTTCTCATCAGAGCCTAGATCCTCGCCAGGATGGAAGCCGGCGCGATGCGGCGATTATCCACTGCCGGCGCGAGGGCCGGAAGCCCGATCTTCGGCAGCGCCATTTTCTGGTCGGATCAAGGTCGACGTAGCGACACCTCGCCGGTGACAAAACGCAAGCGCCTGCCGCGATGGTCCAGCACCAGCGCACCGCTGGCATCGACGCCGACGACGTCCCCCGACGCGGTGCTGCCGTCGGGCAGGACAATCTTCGCCGATTTGCCGCGGAAGGCGTTGCGCCGCTGCCATTCGGGAATGAATGGCGCAAAGCCATCGACCGCATAGCGGTCCAGCATCGCGGTCAATTCCCGCACCAGCGCGGCGAGCAGCAGGTTGCGATCGACGATGCGTCCGCGCGCGATCGTCGCGAGATCGGTGACCGGCTGTGCGATGCCGCGCCGCGCAGCGGGCGGCAGCCGCACGTTGAGCCCGACGCCGATCACCGCCAGCGAAGGTCCAAGAGCATCGCCGGACAACTCGATAAGAATGCCGCCGAACTTGCAAAAGCGATGGGTCAGGTCGTTCGGCCATTTGAGCTCGACATCGTCGATGCCTGCGCCCTCCAGCCCGCGCGCCAGCGCTACCCCGACGGCCAGCGAAAGGCCGCCGAGAAAACCCGCGCCCTGCTCGAAGCGCCAGCCGAGCGAAAAGGTGAGGCTGCCGCCGGCAATCGCGGTCCAGCCGCGCCCGCGCCGGCCGCGACCCGCCGTCTGCCACTCGGCAATCAGCAAGCGGCGATGCACGTCTTCGCGCACGGCACGTCGGTTGAGCTCGCTGCTGGTCGAATCGACGGTGTCGACGACTTCGATCTTCAGCGCTTTGGCGGCCGGGCCGAGCACCGCCACGATCGCCTCGCGGTCGAGAAATGGCACCGGATCGTTGAGGCGATAGCCGCGGCCGCGGATGCTTTCCAGCTTGAGTCCCGCGGTGTGCGCTTCCTTCAGGACTTGCGACACGCGCGCGCGCGACATCCCGACGGCGCTCGCAAGCGCTTCGCCGGAATGGATTTCGCCGTCGGCAAGACGGCGCAGCAGGCGGAAACCGAGAGGCGTCAGCATGGAGGTCCGCGTCGGCGCGTTGATCCGGGCGCGAGGTGCGCCAGGCGGGCTTCAGGCCTTGAGCACGCCGCGGCGGATCTGATCCTGCTCGATCGACTCGAACAACGCGCGGAAATTGCCTTCACCGAAACCCTCGTTTCCCTTGCGCTGGATGATCTCGAAGAAGATCGGCCCGATCACGGTGGTGGTGAAGATCTGCAGCAGCATTTCGTTCTGGGCCGGAGCGCCGTCGAGCAGAATGCGCTCCTTCTTCAGGCGGGCGGTGTCTTCCTGGTGCCCGGGAAGCCGCGTCGCCAGCGCCTCGTAATAGGTGTCGGGCGTGTCCTGGAACGCGACGCCGCGCTGGCGCAGCGCATGCACGGTGTCGTAGATGTCGCCGGTGCCTAGCGCGATGTGCTGAATGCCCTCGCCGTGGTAGGCGACCAGATATTCCTGGATCTGGCTTTTGTCGTCGGAGCTTTCGTTGATCGGGATGCGGATCTTGCCGCAGGGGCTGGTCATCGCCTTGCTCTTGAGCCCGGTCAGCTTGCCCTCGATGTCGAAATAGCGAACCTCGCGGAAGTTGAACAGCCGCTCGTAGAAGCTCGCCCATTCGTCCATCCGTCCGCGATGCACGTTGTGCGTCAGGTGATCGATCGTCGAGAGCCCCGCGCCAGCCGGACGCTGCCCGGCGCCGGCGATCGGCACGAAGTCGATGTCGTAGATCGACACGCCGGCGCCGTCGACCGGATAGCGGTCGACCAGATAGATCAGCGAATCGCCGATGCCCTTGATCGCCGGGATGTTGAGCTCCATCGGACCCGGATGCGCCTCGACGCCCCACGCGCCCTGCTCGATCAGCTTGGCGTAGGCCCGGCCGGCATCCTTGACCCGGAACGCCATCGCGCAAATCGAAGGGCCGTGCACGCGGGCGAAGCCCTGCGCGAAACTTCCCGGCTCCGCGTTGACGATGAAGTTGATGTCGCCCTGCCGGTACAGTAGTACGTTCTTGCTGCGGTGCTTGGCGATCGCCGCAAAGCCCATCTGCTCGAACAGCCGGCCGAGCGCCGCCGGATCCGGCGCCGCGTATTCGACGAACTCGAAGCCGTCGGTGCCGAGCGGATTGTCCCAGAGGGAAGGCGCAGCCATGACTCGATTGCCTCCTGCGAATCGTCTACCCATTCAAGCATACCGCGGCGCGGGAGTCTCGTGCATCCGACGCCCCGTCCGGCGCGGCGGCGTCGCTCCGGCTATCGCGGCACGATCTTCACGCCGGCGAGCTTTTCCTGCGCCTCGATCAGCGAGGCGACGTACTTGTCGCCGAAACCGAGCATGTTGGCGTTGACCAGGCTCTGGTGCACGGCCTCGCCGACGATCGCCGGCGACGGCAGCGATTCGACGAAGTGGGTGTAATAGCGGAGGTCCTTCATCGCGTTGACCAGCGTGAACTTGAGCCCGGAAAGATCGCCGCTTTCGAGCATCTTGCCGACCATCATCTGGAAGATCCCGGAGTTCACGCCGCCGGCCGAGATGATCTCGTGCAGCTTCTTGATCGACACGCCGGACTTCGCGCAGGCCGCGCAGGCCTCGGCGGTTGCCGTCGCGATCGCCTGAGCCATGAAATTGTTGACGAGCTTCAGCATGTGGCCGTGGCCCGGAGGACCCGCGTGCACGATGTTCTCGCAGTACGCCGACAGCACCGGCTTCAGTTCGGCGAGCGTCGCGTCGTCGGCGCCGACCATGGTGTTCAGCCGGCCCTCCTCGGCTTCCTTTGGCGTGCGCGCCAGCGGCGCGTCGACATAGCGCGTGCCTTTGCGCGCCAGGTCGTCGCGAATTCTTGCCGTCGACGAAGGCTCGGCGGTCGATGTGTCGACGACGATCAGCCCCTCGCGCGCGGCGCCCAGGATGCCGTCGGTCCCATAGATGATCTCCTCGATCTGCGGCGAGCCGGTCACGCAGAGGATCACGACGTCGGAAGCGCGCGCGACCTCGGCGTTGGTTTTGACCTCAGTGGCACCGGCCGCCAGTATGTCCTCGGCGGGCTTGCGGTTCCTGTGCACGCGTACCGTCAGCGGGAATCCCTTGGCGATCAGATTCCTGGCGATGCCATGGCCCATCAGTCCCAGCCCGATAAAGCCGATCCGGCTCGCAGTCTTGCTCATCGTGGGTTGCTCCTAGCAGGTTTCCAACGGTGTACGGCGGACGCCGAACTGGTCAGGCGGTAAGGCCAATTCTAGCCGATCGAGCCGGTTTCAGTCGACCGCGGCGGGCTCGGCGGGCGCGAGGCTCGCGCGCCAACGCTCGTACCAGGTCAGGACGACGCCGCTGCCGGCGATGACGACCATGCCGGTCAGCGCCCACCCGTCGGGAAAGGTTCCGAACAGAGCCCAGGCCGCGATCGTCGAAAAAACGATCTGCACGTACGTGAACGGCGCGATCGCCGACGCCGAGGCCAGCCGGAACGCCCGCGTGAACAGCCAATGGCCGACCGATCCCATGACGCCGATGCCCAGGAACAAGCTCAGGTCCGACGTCGGATACCAGCCTTCGTCGTGGAGGAACGCGACCACGATCGACATCAGGACCGCGCCGCACAGGCAGGGATAGAACAGCAGCACCCGCAGGTCCTCGCCGGCGAGCTGGCGGGTCAGGATCTGGTAGCCGGCATAAGCCGCCGCCGCGGCCAGCGCGAACAGGGCGGCGGTATCGAGGATGCCCATCCCCGGACGGACGATCAGCAGCATGCCGACGAAGCCGGCGGCCGCGAAGCCCCAGCGCGGCAAAGTGATGCGCTCGTGCAGCAGCCATCCGGCGAGCAGCGTCACCAGGATCGGGCTCGTGTAATTGAGCGCCGTCGCCTCGGCGAGCGGCAGATACTTGACCGCGCTGAAAAAGCACAGCGACGATGCGATCAGCACCGTGCCCCGCACCAGGTGCAGGACCGGCCGCGTGGTGCGCACCAGGTTCCAGCGCATCCGCGGCGCCAGCAGCGCGAACATCAGCAGCGCCTGCACGCCCCATCGGGCCCACACCAGGACCGGCACCGGATAACGCTGGCTCAAGTGCTTGACGGTGACATCGATGCTGGTGAAGCAGGCGCAGGCGGCGACGACCAGCGCGATCGCCGCCATCGGCATGTGGGCGGGCCGGGTCATCGGCGCCATTTTATCCGGCGAGCCGGCGCGCCGCCAGCAGCGGAAGCTCCCCTCGGAGTGTCAAAACATCGATAATGCTCGCTTGCGCGGCGGACGAGACGCCGCCCGAAACCGAAATCCAGGAGAAGCCATTGTGACCAGACCTTCGATGTTCGCCGCCGCGCTGCTCGCATCGACGCTGTGCTTCGCCGCCGGCATCGTGGGCGCGCAGGGGCAGAACGCCGCCCAGCGCAGCCGGGTCGTCATCCAGGTGAGCGACGCCGAGCCCGCGAAATGGAATCTCGCGCTCAACAACGCGCACAACATCCAGACCGACATCGGCGCATCGAACGTCGACATCGAAATCGTCGCCTACGGTCCCGGCATCGGCATGCTGAAATCCGATTCGGTCGTCGGCAACCGGATCGACGAAGCCGGCAAGGCTGGCGTCAAAATCCTTGCGTGCGACAACACGATGCGCGGCCAGAAGCTCACGCACGCCGACATGCTGCCCGGGATCGGCTATGTGGCGGCCGGGGTGGTCGAGTTGATGCAGCGCCAGCAGCAGGGCTGGGCTTACATCCGGCCCTGAACAGGCCGTCGCGGCGGCGTTCCCGCTTCGCCCAGGTCCCAGAACAAGCCCGTCATGATCTGCAGCCCTTCGCGGGCAACGGCGGAGAGCATGTGCTCGTTCGGCGCATGCTGCGAGCAAGCCGGATACGAGTGCGGCACCCAGATCGTCGGCAGGCCGAGGACGTCGGCGAAGCAATCGTTGGGGAGCGCTCCGCCGAGATTTGGCAGGATAACGGGCGGCGCACCGACCGTCGTGGCGATCGATCCGCTGGCCCAGCGCACCCACGGATCGGACGGATCAAGCCGGGTGGCTTCCATCGGTTTGGTCGCCGCCGGCCGGACGTCGACCATCGTCATCCCCCGCGCGTCCAGGTGCGCTCGCAACGCCGGAACGAACGTCCGCCAGTCGCAGCCGGCGACGAAACGAAGCTGGAGGTGGGCGCTGGCGCGCGGTGGGATCGCGTTGACGGGCCGATCCGGGTTGCCGGTGCGAAAAGCCAGTACCTCGAGCGCGTTCCAGCCGAAGACTCGCTCGGCGGGGCTCAAGCCGGGTTCGCCCCAATCCGGGTCGATCGCAGGTCCGCCGGGTTCCCCCGGCTCGACCTTCGCCAGCGCACTCCTGACCGACGCGGGAATCGGCGCCGGGCGCAAGGCGTCGACCAGGATCCGTCCGCGCCCGTCGACCAGCGTCGCGATCGCGTTGGCCAGCATCGTTCCGGGATTGGCCAGCAAACCGCCCCAGTTGCCCGAATGGTGAGCGCCTTCGCGCAGGTCGATGCTCAGATCGAAATTGAACACTCCCCGCGAGCCCAGGAAAATCGTCGGCGCCGCGGCGCGGAGCCGGGGGCCGTCCGAGGCGATCAGCACGTCGGCGGAGAGCGATTCCGCGCGCTGCTCGCAGGCGAGTCGCAGGCCCGGCGACCCGATCTCTTCGCCCATTTCCAGCAGCAACTTGGCGTTGAACCCGAACCGGCCGCGGGAGGCGAGAACCCGGGCGAGCGCGGCCAGATTGATCGTGTGCTGGCCCTTGTTGTCGGCCGTGCCGCGGCCATACCACCTGCCGTCGACGACGGCGAGCTCCCACGGCGAGCGTCCGTCGTCCCATTGCTGGTCGTGGCCCGCGACCACGTCGCCGTGGCCGTAGATCAGTACCGTCGGCAACGCGGGATCCTCGCGGCGCTGCGCGAACAGCATCGGCGGCGCGCCGGCAACCGGATTGGGCCAGGTCGACCATTCGAAGCCGCAGCGCCCGACGCTCGGCCCGATGTCGTCGGTGAGGTAACTCGCCAGCGTCGCGGCGCGCGCCGGATCCTGGCTTTCCGTGCGAAACGCGACCCGGCGTCGCAATTCGGCGCAGAGCGAGCCCTGGTCGAACCATGCCGTCGCGGCGGCTATCGCGGCGGCGCGGCGATCATCGGTCATGGCGTGGCTAGATCGGAGTCCAGGCCGACTGTGGTCGGTGGAGCGGGTGAAGGGAATCGAACCCTCGTCGTAAGCTTGGGAAGCTTCTGCTCTACCATTGAGCTACACCCGCATTGTCGGCGCCACACTTGTTAAGCGCCCGCCCCTCGCGCCTTTGGCCACGCCCGCTTTTGGCTCGCGGATTATAGCGAACCGCCGCGCGTCCGCCGTAGCCTACATGGCGGTTGCGGCGCTGTTACAGGATGTTTCGCGGCCGCACGGGCAGCGCCAATTGCGCGACAATAGTTAGTTGTCCCGCGGCAATGAACATGTAAACGCGGCTCCGACGCCACGCTGCCGCAGCGCGGCGGCGCCGCCGGAAGCTCGACGCCCGAGCCCAAGATACCGCACCTATGGCCCGACGAAAGAAGCTCTTCGCGATAGCCGCCGCGCTGGCCGTGGTCGCGGTGGCCGTCGGGCTGGCCGCGCAATACAACAAGGAATCCCGAGCCGCCGTCCGGAAGGCGCCGCCCGCGGTTCCGGTCACCATCGCCCCGGTGGTCACCAAGACCATTCCGGTACGCCTGTACGCGATCGGCAACGTCGAGCCGTTTACCACGGTGGCGGTCAAGGCGCGCGTCGATGGGCAGATCGACAGCGTGCATTTCAACGACGGCGACGAAGTCCGCCAGGGGCAGCTTCTGTTCGAGATAGATCCGCGGCCGTTCGCCGCAGCGCTCCAGCAGGTGCAGGCGAACCTGCTGCGTGACCGGGCGCTGCTCGACCGCGCCGCGGACCAGGAGAAGCGCTACAAGGATCTGCTGGACAGGAAATTCATCTCGCCCGACGCCTACGGCCAGGTGAAGACCAACATGGAGAGCGCCGCGGCTACGCTGCGCGCCGACGAGGCCGCGGTCGCCAGCGCCAGGTTGCAGCTCGACTATTGCTCGATCCGATCGCCGGTCACCGGGTATGCCGGAAAGATCGCGATCCAGCGCGGCAATCTGGTCAAGGCAAACGACACCGGTCCGCTGGTGACCATCAACCAGGTGGTGCCGATCTACGTCTCGTTTTCAGTGCCTGAAAAAAGCCTGAGCGACGTGCGCCTGCATCAGGCCAAGGGCGACCTCGGCGTGCAGGCGACCGTTGCCCACGTCCCGACGCCGATCGACGGCAAGCTGATCTTCATCGATAACAGCGCCGACCTCACGACCGGGACGATCAAGCTCAAGGCGACGTTTCCCAACAAGGATAAAACGATGTGGCCCGGGCAGTTCGTCAACGTCGCATTGACCCTCTCCGAGCAGCAGGATGCGATCGTGACGCCCGCGGTGTCGGTGCAGAACGGTCCCGACGGCCAGTACGTGTTCGTCGTCAAACCCGACAAGACGGTCGAAATGCGGCCGATCAAGGTCGCTGCGCACCGAAGGTGACGATACGGTCGTCGCCAGCGGGCTCAAAGCCGGTGAGCAGGTCGTCACCGTCGGTCAGCTCCGGCTCGCGCCCGGCACCCGGGTCGACACCGCCAATACGCCGGCCGCACGTCGTGAACATCGCCGCCCTCTTCGTCCGGCGGCCGGTCATGACCTTGCTGGTCATGATCGGCATTCTGATCTTCGGCCTGATCGGCTACCGGCTGTTGCCGGTCAATTCGCTGCCCAACGTCGACTTCCCGACCATACAGGTGTCGGCAAGCCTGCCCGGCGCGAGTCCGGACACGATGGCCTCGGCGGTGGCGACGCCGCTCGAAAAGCAATTGTCGACCATCGCGGGCATCGACTCGATGACCTCGACCTCGACCAGCGGCACCACCTCGATCACGCTGCAATTCTCGCTCGAGCGCAATATCGACGCCGCCGCGCAGGACGTGCAGTCGGCGATCTCCGCCGCCGCGCGATCGCTGCCCACCGGCATGCCGACGCCGCCGACGCTGCGCAAGGTGAACCCGGCTGACTTCTCGATACTGTTGCTCGCGCTCACTTCGGAGACACAGCCGCTTTCGGTCGTCGACGATTACGGCGAGAACAACCTCGCGCAGCGCATCTCGACGGTCAACGGCGTCGCGCAGGTGCAGGTATTCGGGTCGCAAAAGTACGCCGTGCGCGTACAACTCGATCCGAATGCGCTGGCGACGCGCGGCATCGCGCTCACCGACGTCGAGCAGGCTATCGGCAATGCCAACGTGAACCTCCCGACCGGCTCGCTTTCCGGCCGCGATCGGGCCACGTCGGTGATGGCAACCGGGCAGCTGCAAGACGCCGCGACGTACGCGTCGCTGATCGTCGCCTATCGCAACGGCGCGCCGGTGCGGCTCGACCAGATCGGCCAGGTGCTCGACAGCGTGCAGAACGACAAGATCGCGGCCTGGTACAACGGCACGCGGGGCATCGTTCTCGCCGTTCAGAGGCAGCCGGGCACCAATACTATCGAAGTGGTGGATGGCATCAAGCGAGTCTTGCCGGCGTTCCAGTCACAGCTGCCACCGTCGATCAAGCTCGGGGTACTGTACGACCGCTCCCAGTCGATTCGCGAATCGGTGCGCGACGTGCAGATGACGCTGATCCTGGCGCTCGGCCTGGTAGTCGGCGTGATATTCGTCTTCCTGCGCAGCGCCCGCGCGACGCTGATCCCGAGTCTTGCGTTGCCGATGTCGATCATCGGCACCTTCGCGCTGATGTACGTCTTCGGGTACAACCTCGACAACCTGTCGCTGATGGCGCTCACGCTGTGCGTCGGCTTCGTCGTCGACGATGCGATCGTGATGCTGGAGAACATCACGCGGCACATGGAGATGGGCAAGACGCGCCTGCAGGCGACGCTAGACGGCTCGCGGGAGATCAACTTCACCATCGTGTCGATGACGCTGTCGCTTGTGGCGGTGTTCATCCCGGTCCTGTTCATGGGCGGCATCATCGGCCGGTTGCTGCACGAATTCGCGGTGACGATCATCGTCGCCGTGCTGCTTTCGGGCTTCGTCTCGCTGACGCTGACACCGCTGCTGTGCAGCCGGATGCTCAAAGCCGAGCGGGAAGAGACCCACGGGCGCGTCTATGCGTTCTCCGGACGCATGTTCGATTACCTGCTGGAGGGCTACCGCAGGACGCTGACCGCCGTGCTCGCCCACCGTCGGCTGGCGATGCTCGGCTTCGCCGCGCTATTCGTCGCGACCGGAGCGTTGTTCGTGTACATGCCGAAAGGCTTCCTGCCCAGCGACGACGTCGGGCAGCTGTTCGTATTCACCGAAGCCGAGCAGGACGTGTCGTTCGATGCGATGTCCAAGCTGCAGCGGCAGGTGGCGGACATCGTCCGCGGCAACTCGCATGTCGAGAGCGTCATGTCGTTCGTCGGCGGCGGCGGCTCGGCCTCGTCGCTCAACAACGGCCGGATGTTCGTCACCCTGAAGCCCCACGACGAACGCCCGACGGCCGACGTCGTGCTGCAGGAACTGCGGCCGGCGATCGCCACCGTTCCCGGCATCAAGGCCTTCGTGCAGAACGTGCCGGCGATTCGCCTGGGCCAGCTGACCAAGAGCCTCTACCAGTACACGCTGCAGGCGACCGACACCGGCGAGCTCTATCAGTGGGCGCCCAAAGTCGACGCGAAGCTCAAGACCTTGCCGGGACTCGTCGACGTGACGACCGATCTGCAGATCACGCAGCCGCAGGTGACCGTGGCGATCGATCGCAACCGCGCCTCCGCGCTGGGCGTTTCTGCGCAGTCGATCGAGAACACGCTCTACGACGCCTACGGCTCGCGCCAGGTGTCGACGATCTACGCGCCGACCGATCAATACTGGGTCGTCATGGAGCTGGAACCGCGCTTCCAGGCCGATCCTTCGGCGCTCTCGCTGCTGTACGTTCGCTCGGACAGCGGCGCGCTGGTGCCGCTCAACTCGGTGGCGTCGCTCAAACCCACGATAGGCCCGCTTGCGATCACGCACCTCGGCCAGCTTCCGTCGGTGACGATTTCCTTCGACCTGACGCCAGGCGTCGCCCTTTCGCAGGCGATTGCGGAGATTCAGACAGCCACCGCGGAGATGCGGCTTCCACCGACGATAAACGGCACCTTCCAGGGCAATGCGCAGGCTTTCCAATCGTCGGTGGCCGGCATGGGCGTCCTGCTCGCGCTCGCCATATTCGTCATCTACCTGGTGCTCGGAATTCTGTACGAGAGTTTCATCCATCCGGTGACTATTCTCTCGGGACTGCCGACCGCCGCCTTCGGCGCGCTGCTGACTCTCTGGCTTTTCCGCATCGATCTCAACATGTACGCCTTCGTCGGCATGATCATGCTGGTCGGCATCGTCAAGAAGAACGCGATCATCATGATCGACTTCGCGATCGAGGCCCGGCGCACCGAAGGCAAATCGCCGCACGACGCGATCTACGAGGCGTGCATGACGCGATTCCGGCCGATCATGATGACGACCATGGCCGCGCTGATGGGCAGCCTGCCGATCGCGCTGGCGCTGGGAGCCGGGGGCGAGGCGCGACGGCCGCTCGGGCTCGCGGTCGTCGGCGGACTGATCGTCTCGCAAGCCCTGACCCTCTATCTGACGCCGGTCGTCTACACCTACTTCGAGGAGTTCACGCAGTGGCTGACGGCGCGGCGTGAGCACGCCGCAGTCCCGGCCGCCGCCGACTGAAAGCTGCGCCAGAATGCCGGGCGCCATTGAACCGGCGCGCGATTTGACCGACAATGCGAGTGCTGGGGGTCCTGACGCGCAGCCGCGCGCCGGGTGAGAGAGACCCTTCGAACCTGATGCAGATAATCCTGCCGCAGGGAAGCGCCTCCGATGCCCCTTGCGAACGATCCAACTCGCAAGGAGTTGCACGATGAACGCCAACGACCAGTTTTTCGCCCGCGACGCGCACGTCGACGACGCGGCCGTGCAGCCGCTGCCCAATTCGCGCAAGATCTACGTCGAGGGCTCGCGGCCCGACCTGCGCGTGCCGATGCGCGAGATCGCGCAAGCCGACACGCCGGCGTCGTTCGGCGCCGAAGTCAATCCGCCGATCGTCGTCTACGATACGTCGGGGCCCTACACCGACCCGGCGGCGAAGATCGACATCCGCTCCGGCTTGCCGCCGCTGCGCGCCCGCTGGATCGAAGAGCGCGGCGACAGCGAGGAGCTCGACGGCCTCACTTCCGCCTACGGCCGGGCGCGTCTTGCCGACGCCGAGCTCGCCGGCATGCGCTTCGACCTGCAGCGCCAGCCGCGCCGCGCCAAGTCCGGCGCCAATGTCACGCAAATGCATTACGCGCGGCGCGGCATCGTCACGCCCGAGATGGAATTCATCGCGATCCGCGAGAACCTGAAGCGCGAGGAAATGCTGCGCTCGCTGCCCGAGCTCGTGACGCGCCAGCATCCGGGACAGAGCTTCGGCGCGGCGATTCCGGAGCTCATCACGCCCGAGTTCGTCCGCGCCGAAGTCGCGCGCGGCCGAGCGATCATCCCGGCCAACATCAATCATCCGGAAGCCGAGCCGATGATCATCGGCCGCAATTTCCTGGTCAAGATCAACGCCAACATCGGCAACTCGGCGGTCTCCTCGTCGATCCAGGAAGAGGTCGAAAAGATGACCTGGGCGACGCGCTGGGGCGCCGACACGGTCATGGACCTGTCGACCGGCAAGAACATCCACGAGACGCGCGAATGGATCATCCGCAACTCGCCGGTGCCGATCGGCACGGTGCCGATCTACCAGGCGCTGGAAAAGGTCGACGGCAAGGCCGAGGAGCTGACCTGGGAGATGTACCGCGACACGCTGATCGAGCAGGCCGAGCAGGGCGTCGATTACTTCACCATCCACGCCGGCGTGCTGCTGCGCTACATCCCGATGACCGCGAAGCGCATGACCGGCATCGTCAGCCGCGGCGGCTCGATCATGGCCAAATGGTGCCTCGCGCATCACAAGGAGTCGTTCCTGTACACGCACTTCGAGGAAATCTGCGAGATCATGAAGGCGTACGACGTCTCGCTTCAGCCTGGGCGACGGCTTGCGCCCCGGATCCGGTTATGACGCCAACGACGAGGCGCAGATGGCCGAGCTCGCCACGCTGGGCGAATTGACGCAGGTCGCGTGGAAGCACGACGTGCAGACGATGATCGAAGGGCCCGGGCACGTGCCGATGCATCTGATCAAGCACAACATGGACGAGCAGCTGCGGCTCTGCGGCGAAGCGCCGTTCTACACGCTGGGCCCGCTGACCACCGACATCGCGCCGGGCTACGACCACATCACGTCGGCGATCGGCGCGGCGATGATCGGCTGGTACGGCACCGCGATGCTTTGCTACGTGACGCCGAAGGAGCACCTGGGCCTGCCGAACAAGGCCGACGTCAAGGACGGCATCATGGCCTACAAGATCGCGGCGCATGCCGCCGATCTGGCCAAGGGTCATCCGGGCGCGCAGGTCCGCGACAACGCGCTGTCGAAGGCGCGCTTCGAGTTCCGCTGGGAGGATCAGTTCAACCTGGGGCTCGATCCCGGACAAGGCGCGCGAATTCCACGACGAGACGCTGCCGCAGCACGGCGCCAAGCTCGCGCATTTCTGCTCGATGTGCGGCCCGCATTTCTGCTCGATGAAGATCACGCAGGACGTGCGCGACTACGCGGCGAAGCTGGGCGTCGACGAGGCGGCGGCGCTGGAAAAGGGCATGGAATCGAAGGCGATCGAGTTCGTGAAAAAAGGCGCCGAGATCTACAGCAAGGCATAGCGAACTTAACCGGCGCACTGGATCCCGGGAGGAGATAGAGCCACCACACCTTGCAAAGAAGCCAGACGATGCGCCGCACGACCGCCGCCATCCGCATCGGCGTCTCCGGCTGGCGCTACCCGCCGTGGCGCGGCGTGTTCTATCCGAAGGGACTGCAGCAACGCCGGGAGCTGGAATTCGCCTCGCGCGTGTTTCCTTCGATCGAGCTCAACGGCTCGTTCTATTCGCTGCAGCGGCCGGAAAACTACGCGACCTGGCGCGAACAGACGCCGCCGGGATTCGTCTTCAGCGTCAAGGCTCCGCGCTTTATCACCCATATCAAGCGGCTGCGCGACATCGACGCGCCGCTGGCCAATTTCTTCGCCTCAGGGCTGGCCAACCTGCACGAAAAGCTCGGCCCGATCCTTTGGCAGCTTCCGCCGACGATGCGCTACGACCCATCGCTGCTGGAGCGATTCCTGGCGTCGCTGCCACCGGATACCGACGCGGCATCGAAACTCGCACGGCGCCACGACGCAAGGGTCACCGGACGCGCGCGCCTCGCCTTCGGACCGGTGCGCGCATTGCGCCACGCGCTGGAGGTGCGCCACGACAGCTTCGTCGACCCGAGGTTGATCGATCAGTTGCGCCGTCATCGCGTCGCATTGGTGATCGCCGACACGGCAGGCAAATGGCCGCAGCTCGGCGACATCACCGCGGAGTTCGTCTACATCCGCCTGCACGGCGACGAGGAGCTCTACCGCAGCGCCTACATCGAGCCGGTGTTGACACGCTGGGCGCAGCGCATCCGGGCGTGGGCCGACGGCGGCGAGCCGCCCGGCATCGAGCGCATCTCGCGCGAGGCCGCGCCCGCGGCCGGGCAACGTGACGTGTTCTGCTATTTCGACAATACCGACAAGGTCGAGGCGCCGGCCAACGCGCGTCGGCTGATGCAAAAGCTTGGTGTCGAGTGGTCATCGCCGGCGGCGCCATAACACCCAATAGACAGCCAGGTTGACCAGCAGCACGACAGCGCCGAGCAGCATTTGCAGCTCGCGCGTCAGCCCGCCCGGGTAGAGGAGCGCCAGCAGATAGTGCTCGACGAAATCGCCGCCATACCCGGCCTCCCCGGCGCCGTGGCGCAGCGCGACCTCGAGCGGCGTGAGCGGGCAGATCCAACCGCTGAATTCGACCCATGCAGCCCACGCCACAGCGGGAAGATGCACCCAGGCCCAGCCCGTCCGCCGCAGCACCAGGAGACCGCCGCAAACGACAAACAGGATGAACGCAAGATGCGCTGCCAGGACGGCGTCGGCGGCGAAACGGTAAAGCATCCGAAAGCTCGCGATCTAGCTTGCGCGCGGCCGCGAAACCGTTGCGCGCCGGGAACTCGGGACCGCTACTTGATCGCGGGCACCGTCACCTTGCGGTCGGCCATGTGACGCAGGTAGGCCAGCAGGTCGGTCAGGTCGCGGTCGCTCAGCAGTTTCGCTTCGAACGCAGGCATCTTCGCGGCCGGCCAGCGGCGCAGCGACTGCGGATTGCGAATCAGGCGCCGCAATGCGTCGACCCGCATGTATTCGGTCGGATTGTAAGGGACGTTGAGGTCCGGACCGACCGTCGCGTCGCCGCCGAGGTTCAGCGTATGACAGACCGAGCAGTTCTTTTCGAACACCGCATAGCCGCGCTCGGCGGCGTCGTGCGCCGACGCCCCGGGCGCGAGCATCGGGTAGCGCTTGAGCAGCGGCGGCACATCCTCGATGCGAGCGACCTGGTACGGCCACTGCTCGGGCGTGATGCCGCCGCGCTCGGGGTTCAGCCACACCAGATAGAACGGCCCGGCGCTCGCGGGCGAATCCGGCTTCAGCGCCGGCCAGGGCGCATCCGCCGGTTCGACAGCGAGATAGGCGGTCGCGCCGCTTCGCGCCAGCAGCAGTGACGCCGGAAGCGTCGCGACAAAGCCATCGCTGGCGACAAATCGGAGGGTGTCGTCCGGGCCGACGCCGGCGAGCAGGCTTGCCGCCGGGACCGCGCGAAAGCTCATGTCGCGCTTGTACGCGACGTCGTTCGGTACGCTGACGGTCGTCGCCGCCGGCATGCCGAGCAGGCTCGCCGGCGCGTAGGTCGTCGCGCGTCCGGCAACGGTAACGGTCAGATTGGGTTCGGCCGCAGCGGTCATCGTCGCGCAGCCGAGCGCCAGCGACAGCGTTCCGCCCAGCCTTACCAGGCTGCCGAACATCGCGTTCATTCCTCGTGCGCGGAAAGTCGGACGATATAGCCGCCTGACTTTTCGTCGCGTTCCAGTCGAAGGCCTCCTGCCTGCTCCGCCGCTTCGAGCATGCCGTTGAACGAGCGGAATCCATAATACGATTCATTGAAGCCCGGCCGGACGCGCTTGACCGCCTGCTTGACCATCGAGCCCCAGATCTTGTCGTCGCCGCCCCGCTCGGACACCAGCGCCTCGACCGTGCTGACGATGATGTCGATCGCCTCCTGCTGCCGGCCGGCGTCGGCCTGCTTCGCATCGGGACGCGCCGGCGCCGCGGCGCCGGCCCCGTCCCTGCTGTCGACCTGCCCGGCGGATGCTTCAGCGCTTTTTTTCTTCGCGCCCCCGGCCGCCGCTTTCCTCGCACCCGCCTTGCGCGACTCCGCCTTTTTCTGCTCGCGCACCAGATCGTCGTAGAAGATGAACTCGTCGCAATTCGCGATCAGCAGGTCGGAGGTCGAATTCTTGACGCCGACGCCGATCACCACCTTGTTGTTCTCGCGCAGCTTGGACACCAGCGGCGAGAAATCGGAGTCGCCGCTGATGATGACGAAGGTCTCGACGTGCGATTTGGTGTAGCAAAGGTCGAGCGCGTCGACCACCATGCGGATGTCGGCCGAGTTCTTGCCCGACTGGCGGACGTGCGGAATCTCGATCAGCTCGAACGACGCCTCGTGCATCGGCGCCTTGAATGCCTTGTAGCGATCCCAGTCGCAGTAGGCCTTCTTGACGACGATGCTGCCCTTGAGCAGCAGGCGCTCGAGCACCTTGCCGATGTCGAAGCGCTCGTACTTGGCGTCCTGCACGCCGAGCGCGACGTTCTCGAAATCGCAGAACAGCGCCATGTTGGTGACTTCGGGAGGGTTGGCCATGAGTTTTCGAAAAATGGGTGGCGAGGGGCGTCCACTCAGCCGGTCATGATAGCGCAAGCCCTGTCAGCCGGGCCCCGCAGGAACGGCAACGCGTTCCGGCCGGCGCCGGTTTAGACTTGCGTCTCTTCCGGTAAACGTCTCAAAGGAGGCCATATGATTCGCCGTCTGCTGCTCGTCGTCGCACTGATGCCCGGTGCCTCGTTTGCCGCCGGATCGTTCACATTGTCGAGCGCCGAGATCAAGCCGAATGCGACGATCGCCGAAGCTCAGGTGTTCAAGGGATTCGGCTGCGACGGCGGCAACGTTTCGCCGTCGCTGGCGTGGAAGAACGCCCCAGCCGGGACCAAGAGCTTCGCCTTGACTGTCTATGATCCCGACGCCCCGACCGGCAGCGGCTGGTGGCACTGGGTGATGTTCAACATCCCGGCCGACGTCGATGCGCTTCCCGCCGGCGCCGGCGATCCGGCAAGCGGCAAGGCCCCGCGCGGCGCGGTGCAGTCGCGCACCGATTTCGGCAAACCCGGCTATGGCGGACCCTGTCCGCCCAAAGGCGACCGGCCGCACCGCTACATTTTTACCATCTACGCCTTGAAGGCCGACCATATCGACGCCGACCAGGACGCGGGCGGAGCGCTGGCCGGCTACATGATCAATGCCAATCGCATCGGCAAGGCGACGCTCACGGCGAAATATGGCCGCAAGTGAGAATGTCCGGCGGCACAAGCGGCGCGAACGAAGCGATGACTGACGCCGTTCCGACGCTCTCGCTGCTGGACGCGCGCATTCTTGGCGTCCTGGTCGAAAAGCAGCACACGGTGCCGGACATCTATCCGCTGAGCCTCAATGCGCTGACCGCGGGGTGCAATCAAAAGACCAGTCGTGACCCGGTGCTGCATGCGAGCGAAGCGGAGGTTCAGGCCGGCATCGACCGGCTGCGTGCCGCGTCGCTGGTCGTGGAGTCGAGCGGTGGCCGGGTGATGCGCTATGCACACAATGTCGAACGCGTGCTGGGACTGCCTTCGCAGGCGGTCGCCCTGCTTGCCGCCATGATGCTGCGTGGACCGCAGACGGTCGGCGAGCTTCGCATCAATTGCGAGCGCCTGCACAAGTTCGCCGACGGCTCGGCGGTCGAAGGCTTTCTGCACGAGTTGGCGCAGCGCAGCGCAGGAGCGCTGGTGGTCATGCTGCCGCGGCTGCCCGGCGCCCGCGAGAACCGCTGGATGCATTTGCTGTCCGGATTGCCGACCGAGGGGGCTGCCGAGGTCGATGCGACAACCGCGCCCGCGGGAGATGCCACGCTGCAGGCCGAGGTCGCCGCCATCAAGCAAAGCGTCGCCGAGCTTCGTGACGAGGTCGCGAGTTTGAGGACGGCGGTCGAGGGTTTGCGCACTGCGCCGGCACGCGACGGAGGTTGAATTCGCAACTGCCGATCGCTCCAAGCGCACGCGGCTCTCGCCACCTTCGCTCCCGCAACGTCGGGGCTGGAACCGTGTAAACTGGCCGCCAGAGCCGCCCGCCGCCGATGCGTCGCCGGCGCCCTGACCATCACCAGAAGGAGCTCCAATGCGCTTGACCGGGATTTTGTCGCTCGTCTTTGGCGCCGTCGCGCTCGCAGCAAGCGCCCAGGCGCAGGTTCCCGCCGGCTATCCGGCCGACTACAAGGCCATCGTCGACGGCGCGAAGAAGGAAGGCAAGGTCGTCGTCTACTCGACGACCGACGCCAAGCTCGTGACGCCGTTGATCAAGGACTTCGAGGCGGCGTTTCCGGGCGTCAAGGTCGAATACACCGATCTGAATTCGACCGAGGTCTACAACCGCTTCATCAGCGAGAGCGCCGCCAACGCGGCGTCGGCCGACGCCGTGTGGAGCTCGTCGATGGACCTGCAGATGAAGCTCGCCGCCGACGGCCTGGCAGCGGTGTACAAGTCGCCGGAAGCGGCGGCGCTGCCTGAGTGGGCACACTGGAAGGACACGATCTACGCGACGACATTCGAGCCGATCGCGATCGTCTACAACAAGCGGCTGGTCCCGGCCGACGACGTGCCGAAGACGCATGCCGACTTCGTCAAGCTGCTCAACACCAAGGCCGACAAATACCAGAACAAGATCACCGCGTACGACGCCGGAAAAATCGGGCGTGGGCTTCATGCTCGCCAATCAGGACGCCAAGCTCGATCCGCAATTCTGGGACCTGGTCAAGGCGCTGGGCGCGCGCGGCGCTCAAGGTGCAGATCGTCGACCGGAACGATGATCGAGCGCGTGTCCTCGGGCGAAAACCTGATCGGCTACAACGTCCTCGGCTCGTACGCGCTGACGCGGGCGAAAAAGGATCCGTCGATCGGCGTCGCGTTCACGACCGACTACAACCTGGTGCTCTCGCGCCTGATCTTCGTGTCGAAGAACGCGAAGAACCCGAATGCAGGCCGGCTGTGGCTCGACTACGTGCTGTCCAAGCGCGGACAGACGATCACCGCCGAGCAGGCGGAGCTCTACTCGGTGCGCACCGACATGACCGGCAAGGACTCGGGCATCGGGTTCGCGAAGGAGCTTGGCAGCGCGGTCAAGCCGATCGCCGTCAGCACCGATCTGCTGCAGGGGCTCGACCAGACCAAGCGGCTCGCTTTCCTCAAGCAATGGCAGACCGCGCTCGCGCGCAAATGAACCGGCGGATTCGGTAGTCGGATCGAGTCGGGCCCCAGCCGGCGATAGGCAGCAGGCAGCGTCCGGAATCCAAGCCGCGGGCGGGACCCCGGGGTGGCAACCACGATCCAACAATGATCGCCCGCAGCTTCAGCCTGCCGCGCACGACAGTGGTCGCGATCACCGCGCTGGTGGTGCTCGCGCCGCTGGCGCTGATCTTCTGGCAGAGCTTCCTCAACGCGCCGTTCTTCAATCCGCAGCGGCACATCGGCGTCGACGCTTACGCGTTCATCTTCGCCGACGCCGATTTCTGGAGCTCGCTGTTCAATTCGGTCGTGATCGCCGCGGGCATGGTGCTGATCGCGCTGCCGCTCGGTGCGGCACTGGCGTTCCTGCTTACCCGCACCGATCTTCCGGGGCAGCGGATCATCGAAGTGCTGGTGCTGATCCCGGTGTTCGTCTCGCCGATGGTGCTGGCGTTCGGCTACGTCGTCTCGATGGGACCGGTCGGCTTCTATTCGCTGTGGGCCAAGGAGCTCGTCGGCGACGTGCCGTGGAACGTGTATTCGCTGACCAGCATCGCCGTCATCGCGGGGCTGACGCACGTGCCGCACGTCTACCTGTATTCGTCGGCGGCGCTGAAGAGCCTGGGCTCTGACGTCGAGGAGGCGGCGCGCGTCGTCGGCGCCAATCCGCTGCAGGTGGCGCTCAACGTCAGCCTGCCGATGACGATGCCGGCGCTGCTCTACGCCGGCGTCCTGGTGTTCTTCCTCGGCTTCGAGCTGTTCGGCCTGCCGCTGGTGCTGGGCGATCCCGAAGGCCATCTGGTGCTGTCGACGTATCTGTACAAGCTCACCAACAAGCTCGGCACGCCGTCGTATCACCTGATGGCGGCGGTCGCGGTGTGCATCGTCGCGGTCACCTTTCCGCTGGTGCTGCTGCAGCGCTGGCTGCTCAAGACGGCCGGCAAGTACGTCTCGGTCAAGGGCAAGGCGACGCGGCAGAAGCTCTTGCCGCTCGGCGGCTGGAAGTGGCTGGCGCTGGCCATCGTCGCGCTGTGGCTCGTGTTCACCATCGTCGTGCCGATCTCGGGCATCGCGTTGCGCGCGTTCGTCGAGCAATGGGGCGAGGGCATCAAGCTGGGCGACGTGCTGACGCTCGCCAACTTCCAGCAGGTGTTCGACCAGAGCGACCAGGTGCGCGCCATCGTCAACACGTTCCTGATCGGCACGATCGGCGGCGCGCTCGCGGTCGCCTGCTATACGGCGATCGGCCTTGCCGGCCACCGCCAGCAGGGCGGCATCGCGCGGGTGCTCGACTACCTGGTGCTGATCCCGCGCGCGGTCCCGGGACTGCTGGCGGGTCTCGCCTTTCTCTGGATCTTCCTGTTCGTGCCGGGCTTGAAGGAGCTGCGCAACACGATCTTCTCGGTGTGGCTCGCCTACACGGTGGTGTGGCTCGCGTACGGCCTGCGACTGATCTCCAGCGCGCTGTTGCAGATCGGGCCCGAGCTCGAGGAGTCCGCGCGCACCGCCGGCGCGTCGCGCGCGCAGGTCATGCGCGACGTGACCATGCCGCTGATCCGTTTCGGACTGCTGGCGAGCTGGCTTCTGGTGTTCATGATCTTCGAGCGCGAATACTCGACCGGCGTCTACCTGCTCGGGCAGGGCACCGAGGTCATCGGCTCGATGCTCGTTTCGTTGTGGGGCGCGGGCGCGATCGACCAGGTCGCCGCGCTGTCGCTGATCAATATCGCACTGGTCGCCGTGGGTCTCGCGGTCGCGCTGCGCTTCGGAGTGCGCCTCCATGAATAAGCCTGCCAGCAAGCTCGTCGTCGACGATCTGCACCTGCAGTACGGCGACAACCAGATTCTCGAAGGGCGTCTCGATGACGCTCAACCCCGGCGAGGTGGTGGCGCTGCTCGGCGCTTCAGGCAGCGGCAAGACGACGCTGCTGCGTTCGGTCGCCGGGCTCGAGCAGCCGAGCCGGGGCCGGATCGCGATCGGCGATACCGTGCTCTTCGACAGCGCTGCCGGCGTCGACATGCCGGTCGAGAAGCGCAATCTCGGCCTCGTGTTCCAGTCGTACGCGCTGTGGCCGCACCGCAGCGTGTTCGACAACGTCGCCTATGGACTTCGACTGCGCGGCACGCCGGCCAGCGAGATCGACAGCCGGGTCACTCAGGCGCTGACCAATCTCGGCTTGGGCGCGCTTGCCGCAGCGGCTGCCGCATCAGCTCTCCGGCGGACAGCAGCAGCGCGTGGCGATCGCGCGCGCGCTGGTCTACAACCCGCCGGTGGTGCTGATGGACGAGCCGCTGTCCAACCTCGACGCCAAGCTGCGCGAGGAGGCGCGGGCGTGGCTGCGCGAGCTGATCGTGCGCCTCGGGCTCTCGGCGCTGGTGGTGACGCACGATCAGACCGAGGCGATGGCGATGTCGGACAAGATCCTGCTGCTCAACTGCTCGGCCAGATCGAGCAGCAGGGCACGCCCGAGGAGATGTACAACCGGCCGCAGACGCAGTTCACCGCGGAGTTCATGGGCAGCAACAATCATCTGCCGGGGCAAGGTGCGAGAGATCGCCGACGGCCGCGCGCTGCTCGAAGGCGACGGCTGGCGGCTATGGGGCGCCGCGCGCGGCGAGCGATCAAGACCGGCGACGCGGCCACTGGCATCATCCGGCTCGAGCGGACGCGGATCGCCAATTCCGCGGGCGACAACCGGCTGCGCACCGAGCTGGTGACCGGCATGTTCCTGGGCGATCGCAGGGAGCACCTGTTCAAGCTCGGCGCGCTGCGGCTGCGCTGCTACGGGACGCCGGTTCCCGATGTCGGCGGCAGCGATTGCTACCTGGAGCTCCCGCAGGACGATTTCTGGGTCTTCGCCGCCCCGGTGGCCGCGGCAGCCTGACGGGGCGCGTTGGCGCTTGCGGCGCATGCGGCAATGGCCAGGATCGACATCACGGTGGCATGGTTGGCTGGCGAGCGGGCGCGCGCTGCCCCGCTCTTGCTGCAACTGCTGCGCGCGATACGCGAACTCGGTTCGATCCAGCGCGCCTGTGCCGCGCTGGGCATTTCCTATCGCAACGGCTGGGGCCTGCTCGAAAGCTGGAGCGCGGAACTCGGGCGACCGCTGATCGACAAGACCCGCGGCCGCGGTACGCGGCTCACCGATCTGGGCGAGCTGCTGCTTCGCTGCGACGATGAGTTGCGGGCGGCGCTGGATCCGCATTGCCTGAAATTGCGCGAGCGTCTCGCTCGCCAGCTCGGCCTCTCGCCCGATGGCCCGGGTCGGTTGACGCTAAGCGCGAGCCACGATCTCGCTCTTGTCGCGGTCCGAGATGCGCTGGCGAACGCTGGCCTTGTCCAGCTCGACGTGCAATTTCGCGGCAGCATCGACAGCATCGATGCCATGGTCGCCGACCGCTGTGAGCTTGCCGGCTTCCACGTCGATGTTCACGGCGGCGCCGATCTCGTCGCACCGTACCGGCAGCGGCTGCACGCGCATCGGCACGCGATCATCCACTTCGCCGACAGGCGCCAGGGCCTGATGCTGCCGCGCGGAAATCCATTGCGCATCCGCGCGCTTTCCGACCTTCCTGGCGGGCCACGGCTGGTAAACCGGCAGCCGACTTCGGGCACGCGACTGCTGTTCGACCGGCTGTTGCGAGAGGCGAAGATCGAGGCGACTCGCATCGCCGGTTACGACCAGGAGGAATTCACGCATCTGGCCGTCGCCGCGACGGTCGCCGCCGGCCAGGCCGATGTCGGCTTCGGCATCGAAGCAGCTGCCGCGCAATATCGTCTCGATTTCGTGCCGCTTGCCACCGAGCAATACTGCCTCGCGCTGCGGCGCGATCACCTGCAAGACGCGCGGGTGACCTCGCTGATCGACTACCTCGCGAGCGCGGCATGCCGCGAGCTGATCGCTGCGCTGCCCGGCTATCGTGCGACACACTCCGGCGCCGTCGTCGACGTCGACCAGGTTCTGCCGGCATCGCCGCCGGCGGAAGCACGCAGCCCGACACGCCGGCGCAAGGCGCAGTTCTGACAGCGTCGGACTCCAGGCATGCGTCAGCGCGGACAGGCCTTGGGCGTACAATCAAGCACCTCAGTCCGACGGGTCGCATCGCGGCGGGACTGAAGCAAGTTCGAAGCCGGGCGGCGCGAGCCGCCCGTCTTTTTTGTCACACGCGCATGCAATGACCCTACTCGACCTCCTCGTCGCAGCGACCCTCGGCCTCGTCGAGGGCCTGACCGAATTTCTGCCGGTGTCGTCAACCGGACACTTGATCGTCGCCGGATCGCTGCTGCACTACACCGGCGATCGGGCAAAATTATTCGAGATCGTGATCCAGGCCGGCGCGATCGTCGCGGTGTGCTGGGAATACCGCGCCCGTCTTTACTCAGTCGTGCGGGGTCTCCGGCACGAGCCGGCGGCGCAGCGCTTCGCGCTCAATCTGCTGATCGCCTTCCTGCCTGCCGCATTGCTGGGGCTCGCCTTCGGCGCCGCGATCAAGGCCCGGCTTTTCGCGCCGGTGCCGGTCGCCGCAGCATTCATCGCCGGCGCGCTGGTCATCCTGTGGGCCGAGCGGAGGCAAAAGCAAAGGCCCGACAGCGTGCGCATTCGCAGCATCGAAGACCTGCGTTGGCTCGACGCGCTGAAAATAGGCGTCGCGCAGGCGTTCGCGCTGATTCCCGGCACGTCGCGCTCCGGAGCGACGATCATCGGCGGCATGTTGTTCGGGCTCTCGCGGCAGGCGGCGACCGAATTCTCGTTCTTTCTCGCGATCCCTACGCTATTCGCCGCGACCGGGTACGACTTCTTCAAGAATCGTCATCTGCTGGCCGCTGGCGATCTGTCCATGATCGGCGTCGGCTTCGCGGTCGCCTTTGTCAGCGCTTTTTTTACCATCCGCGCCCTGTTGCGTTATATCGCGCATCACGATTTCGTGCCGTTCGCCTGGTACCGCATCGCCTTCGGTCTGCTGGTTCTCGGCACCGCGTACGCGGGTCTGGTGAATTGGGATTAGCGGGACTGCGCCGCCGCGGCGGCGCCGACCTCGTCGGGCCGACCTTCGCCGTCGTCGGGGTGCTGGGCTTCGCCTTCAAGGCGATCCTGATCAAGATGGCCTATGCCTGGACCCCGATCGACGCGGTCACGCTGCTCACGCTCCGCATGATCTACTCGGTGCCGTTTTTCGCACTGATGGCATGGTGGGCGTCGCGCGTACGCCAGGCCAAACCACTGGCGCGCCGCGACTGGCTGGCGATCGCCTGGCTCGGTTTCATCGGATATTACCTCTCGAGCCTGGTCGACTTCATGGGCCTGCAGTACGTCACCGCGGCGCTCGAGCGGCTGATGCTTTACCTGTACCCGACGATCGTCGTCGTGCTGTCGGCGATCTTCTTCAAGCAGCGGATCACCGGGCGCATCGTCGTCGCGCTCGTCCTGTCGTACGCAGGAATCCTGCTGGTGTTCGCGCGCGACCTCGATGTCGCGGGAGATCGTGCCGCGCTCTGGCTTGGCGGCGCGCTGGTGTTCGCCGCCTCGTTCCTCTACGCCTGCTATCTGGTCGGCGCTGGTCCGGTTATCGCGCGGTTGGGCAGCCTTCGATTCATCGCACTCGCGATGCTGGCGTCGGCGCTATTCATTTTTGTCCATTTCCTGGCGACGAGGCCGCTGACCGCACTGATGGTTCCGCTGCGCATTCATCTTTTGTCGCTGACGATGGCCGTGTTCTCGACGGTCCTGCCGACCTATTTGATCGCGGAAGCGATCAAACGCATGGGCGCCAACCGCACCTCGCTGCTCGGATCGCTGGGGCCGCTTTTCACGATCGGGCTGGGCGCATGGCTGCTCGATGAGGCCGTGCACTGGATCCAGCTTGCCGGCGCGGCGTTGGTTCTTGCCGGCGTCGCGCTGGTCACGCTGCGCCCGGCCAGAACCTAGAACCCCGGCACGCCTGCCGCGCTCTGTTGGCGCTCTCGGCAGGCGGTGGCGTCGCTACAGGTCAGAACTGAGACGGCAGATCCTCGACCGGGCCGGTCGGTGCGCTGAATTGCGACGGAAAATAGACGAAGCCGTCTGCCGCGGGCGTTGCCGCCGCGCTCGCCGATGGTGCGGCGCCGGCGCGCGTTTTCGCCCGTTCGGTCACATAGGCTGCGTCGTGGGAAACGGTGACCGCCCCGGCCGGCGACAACAGCATCGGACGCTCGGTCGCGACGACGATAAGGCCGAGAAGCACGAGTACCACGGCGAACTTCAACGAAGCGGCGACTCGGTCGATGGTCGATTTCGAACTGTGCGGTGTGAACATTGCAGCTCCTTACCAGACGCTTGTTGCGGCGGCGTTGCACCAACCTGCGACTTCGCCGCTTCACCGGCGGCGAACCATTCGCAGCCGGATGAGCAAATCGTAGGCGACAACGCCCGCCGGCGCGGCGGCGCGTTCGGCGCAAAAAGTGCGCAAAATTCACGCTCCAGGGCAATCCGGAGGAAACGAACAGGAATGAGGCGATCCGGGACGCCGGAGAACGGCGTCTGTTTCGAGGAGGCCGCGCCGGCCAGCGGAAGCGCGCTGCCGGCTACCAGGCGTTCGGAGGCTTCTTGAGGATCGTGATCTTCTTGTCGGCGACGCTCAGATATCCGCCGGTCACCAGATCCTTCAGCAAACGGCTGATCATGTCGCGCGACGCGCCGACGCGTTCGGCGATGTCCTGCTGGGTGAGCTTTTCGGGAACCGCCATCACGCCGTCGCGCTCGACGGCCAGCGTGGTGATCAGGCGCACCAGCCGGCCGTAGACGTCGGTCAGCGCGAGGCTCTTGACGTTCTCGGTCGTGACGCGGACGCGCTGGATCAGCTTTCCGATCAGGTTCATCGCGAAGTCCGGATGCGCCAGCAGGAACTCGCGCACGCTGGCGCGGTTGACGATCGCGCAGGTCGTCGGCTCGACGGTCATCACCGACGCGGAACGCGGACTGCCGTCGAGCGACATTTCGCCGACGTATTCGCCCGGGCCGAAAAAGCTCAGCACGATTTCGCGACCCGCCTCGTTGCTGGCGAAAACCTTGATCCTTCCGGACAGCACGATGAACAGCGAGTCGGCGGTGTCGCCTTCGTTGATCAGGATCGTGTTCTTGGGAAAGTTGCGCACCACGCCGGTCGCCGCGATGTCGCGCAGCGTCTGCTCGGCCAGCGGGGCCAGCGGGTCGATCGCCGACGTCGTTCTGGTCATGTCGCGGTCCATGCTCCGGAGATTATCGTAGCATGCGAAGCGCGGCGCTAATCGTACTTCCGAATATCGTCGATCACCTTGCCGTCGTTGGCGAGTTCGCCGGGCGCGTGCACGGCCAGTTCGCCGCGAAGCTTGGTGAGCTCGCGCATCGTCGCGACGACGGATTCGGACTGCAGCGTCGCGCCGGGTGCGACTTCGACATGCAGCGTCATGCGGTCGTTCCCGTCGGCCTGGTCGACGACCAGCCGGGCGCGCTCGATTGCCGGATGGCGTCGCGCAATGCCAGCGACCTGCGCCGGGTGCACGAACAGACCCTTTACCTTGGTAGCCTGGTCGGCGCGGCCCATCCACCCGCGAATACGCATGTTGGTGCGGCCGCAGGGAGACGCCCCGGGAAGCACGGCCGACAGATCTCCGGTGCCGAAGCGTATCAGAGGGTAGTCGCGGTTATGGAGCGGCGTTGCCACCACTTCGCCGACCTCGCCGGGCGCGACCGGATCGCCGGTCCCGGGCCGCACGATCTCGACCAAAACGCCTTCATCGACAATAAGGCCCTCACGCGCCGCCGATTCGTAGGCGAGCGAGCCCAGGTCGGCGCTCGCGTACACCTGATACGCCTCGATGTCCCGCCCGCGCAGCGCGTCGCGAAGCGACGGCGGGAACGCCTCGCCGGAGACCAGCGCCTTCTTGAGCGCGGTAAGCCGTACGCCCAGCTCGTCGGCCTTGTCGAGGATGATTTTCAGGAACGACGGCGTGCCGACGTAGCCGGCGGCCTTGAGCTCCGCCATCGCCTGGACTTGCTGCTCGGTCTGGCCGGTTCCGCCGGGAAACACCGTGCAGCCCAGCGCGTGGAGTCCGGTCTCCAGCATCGAGCCGGCAGGGCTGAAATGGTACGAAAAGCAGTTGTGCGCCAGGTCGCCGGCGCGAAAGCCCGCAGCGTAGAGGGCGCGCGCCAGCCGCCAGTAGTCGGGGCCGTCGCCTTCGGGCTCGTAGATCGGGCCCGGCGAGGCGAACACCTGCCGCGCGCCACGGCCGAGTCGTCCCCATCCGGCCGCGGCGAAACCGCCGAACGGGCGATCGGCCTTCTGCAGCTCGAGCAGCTCGGACTTGCGCACGACCGGAAGCGAAGCGAGCGCCGAGCGCGTGTCGATCTCGGCCGGATCGACTCCCGAGAGCGTGCGCGCAAACCAGGGCGCGTGCGCGCGGGCATAGGCGATCTGTGCGCGCAGCGCCGCGAGCTGTGCGCGCTCGCGAATCTCGGGATCGCGCGTTTCGAGCGTATCGAAATGATCGCTCATCGCGCTCTGGAAGCGTCCATGACGGTCGATCGCACGGAAAGCGTCGCGAGCAGGCCCGAATGCAAGGCGACCCGCAGCGAGACCCGAGGTAGTACAAAGAATGTACAGCGAGGGTCGAGCGAGGACACAACGAAGCAGTCGGGACGCGCAGCAGCTTTACGTCGATCGATCAAGCGAGCCAGCGCTTGCGGCGGCGATAGTGCTTGACGTCGCGAAAGCTCTTTCGACCGACGGTCGACAAACCCAGGTAGAACTCCTTGACGTCTTCGTTCTGCGCCAGCTCACGTGCGTCGCCATCCATCACCACGCGACCGTTCTCCAGGATGTAGCCGTAATCGGCAAAGCGCAACGCGACATTGGTGTTCTGCTCGGCAAGCAGGAAGCTCACGTTCTCCTGCTTGTTCAGGTTGCCGACGATGTCGAATATTTCCTCGACGATCTGCGGCGCGAGCCCCATCGACGGCTCGTCGAGCAGAATCATCGACGGTCGCGCCATCAGCGCGCGGCCCACCGCGGTCATCTGCTGCTCGCCGCCGGAAGTGTAGCCGGCCATGCTTTCCCTTCGCTGCTTCAGGCGCGGGAAATAGTGATAGACCTTTTCCAGCGAGGCCCGGATCTCGGCACGCGAGGCCTTGCGGGTGAACGCTCCTGTCAGCAGATTCTCTTCGACCGTCAGGTGGGCGAAGCAGTGACGTCCTTCCATCACCTGGCAGACGCCGCGGCGGACGAGCTCGTTCGGCGTCAGCTTGTCGACCCGCTTGCCTTCGAATTCGATCGTTCCCTTGGTGACGTCGCCGCGCTCGGCCGAGAGCAGATTCGATATGGCCTTGAGCGTCGTCGTCTTGCCGGCGCCGTTCGCGCCCAGCAGCGCAACGATGCGTCCTTTCGGCACCTGCAAGGACACGCCGCGCAGGACCAGTATCACATGGTCGTAGATGACCTCGATGTTGTTGACCGAAAGCGCGATCGGCGCCGCCGGGTCGACCTGTGCCGGCATCGAGGCCACCTGGACCATTGGACGACTACCCTTCCTTGCCGCAATCGCGCAGCGTGATCTTCTTTTCCGCCGCGTACTTGGCGGCGCCTTCCTCGACCATCTTTTTGGTCAGCGCGCGGTCGCCCGCCATGAACGGAGTCAGCGACTTGAATGCCTTGCCGTCCCATTGCTCGAACTTGACCATGCCCGAGCCTTCATGGTCGGCGCAGCTGGTCTTGACCGGCGGGAACAGGCCGGAAGCACCCAGCTCCTTCAACCGCGCTTCGCTGAGGTCGAGATGCTCGAGGCCCCAGCGCACCTGCTCGGGCGACATCACCTTGCCCTTGCCGAAATGGTTCTGCGCCTGGCGGATCGCCTCGGTGATCATGATCGCGTAGGTGATGCCGCGAGTGTGATAGATCGAGCCAACGCGCGCCTTGTCCTCGAGGTTGCCCTTGCCCGCGCCGTAGACTTTCTTGACGATTTCCTGCATCACCGGAAAGTTGGTGCCGTGCGCCGAGAAGGCCGCCGCGACATAGCCCTTGGCAGCATCGCCGGCCGGAATGACGTCTTCCTCGGAAGCCGCCCACCAGACGCCCAGGATACGGTCGCGCGGGAAGCCCAGCTTGGCGGCGGTCTTGAGCGCGACCGGGTTCATCACGCCGTAGCCCCAGAGAATCACGTAGTCGGGCTTGAGCTGCCGCACCTGCAGCCACTGCGATTCCTGCGTGGTTGCAGGCGGGGTCAGCGGAATCTTGGTCAGCTCGAACCCATCGCGCGCCGACAGCGCGTCGAACACCGGGATCGGCTCCTTGCCGTAGGCCGAATCGTGATACATGAACACGATCTTCTTGCCCTTGAGGTTGGCCTCGCCGCCGACCTTCTGGCTGAGATAAGCGATCATCGCCGCGGCCTGGTCCCAGTAGGTCGTGCCCAGCGGAAACACCCACGGGAACGCGCGGCCGTCGGCGGCGATCGCCAGGCCGTAGCCGTTGGTCGTCATCGGAATCTTGTCCTGCGCCACCCGCTCGAACAGGCCGTAGGCAATGCCGGTCGACAGCGGCTCGACGGTGCTCGCGCCGCCATGGCGCGTCTTCAGCCGCTCATAGCATTCGACGCCGCGCGACGCGTTGTACTCGGTCTCGCATTCCTCCCAGACGATCTTGACGCCGTTGATGCCGCCGTTCAGGTTGACCAGCGTCCAGTAGTCGATCGCGCCGCCGAAGTAGCCGGAGCCGCCCGCGGCGTACGGCCCGATGCGGTACGACAGGACCGGTATGAACTGCTCGTTCTGGGCGGTCGCGATGCTTGCGACGCCCGCCAACAGCATGCCTATCAGCGCTTGCAGGAACCACTTCATGACTTCCTCCTATGATCGGCGACGTGGTTCGTCGTCCGAAGGTAAACACTTTCAACTCAGTACGGGAACGGCCACAGTCTCAATTTTTCCTTGCTGATCTGCCAGATGCGCGCCAGCCCGTGCGGCTCGACGATCAGGAAGAAGATGATCAGCCCGCCGAATACCATCAGCTCGAGGTTCGAGCCGACGCTGCTGGGGACATTCAGATGCAGCGTGTTGTCGAGAAAGGCGACGCCGACGCTCAGCGCGATCGGCAGCAGGACGATGAACGCGCTGCCGAGGAACGCGCCCAGCACCGTTCCGACGCCGCCGATGATGATCATGAAAAGAATGCGAAACGACAGGTCGAGATTGTAGGCTTCGGGCTCGACCGTCCCGAGATAGGCATACGCGAACAGCGCACCGGCCACGCCGCAATAGAACGAGCTGACGGCGAAGGCCAGCAGCTTGGCACGCATCGGCCGGATGCCGATCACCTCGGCGGCGACATCCATGTCGCGGATCGCCATCCATTGCCTGCCGATGTTGCCCCGGACCATGTTCTTGGCGGCGACTGCCATCACCGTGACGATAGCCAGCACCAGCAGGTATTTCTCCCGCGGCGTATCGAACTCGTAGCCCAGGATGACCATCGGCTGCGCGGTGATCACGCCCGACGGATTGTAGTTGGTGAACCAGCCCACTTTGGTCAGACACCAGAGAATGAAGAACTGCGCGGCGAGTGTGGCAACCGCGAGATAGAAGCCGCGTATGCGCAGGCTCGGCAGCCCGAACACGATGCCCACCGCAGCCGCCATGACGCCGCCGCCCGCGAAGGCCAGCAACAGCGGAATGCCCGGTATGCGCAACATGAAATTGTACGACATGAAGGCCCCGACGGCCATGAACGCCGCCGTGCCCAGCGACAGCTGCCCCGCATACCCGGTCAACAGGTTCAGCCCGAGCGCCGCCAGCGCAAGGATCAGGGATGGAATCAGTAGCGCCGAAAAAAGGTAGGGTGACGCGGTGAGCGGAATGACGACAAAGGCGACCAGCAGGATCAGCGCGAGACCGATGCGATCCTGCCGGATCGGCAGGATCGCCGAGTCCGCGGCGTAGCTGCTCTTGAACTGTCCGGCTTCGCGATAGAGCATGGAGAGGGTCGTCAGATCCGGCGGATGATCTTTTCGCCGAACAGGCCTTCAGGACGCACCAAAAGGAAGATCAACGCGAGCACGTACGGGAACCAGCCCTCGATGCCGCCACCGACGTACGGGCCGAGGTAGACTTCGGCGAGCTTCTCGGTGGCCCCGATAATCAGTCCGCCGACGATCGCGCCCGGCACCGAATCGAAGCCGCCGAGGATCAGCACCGGAAGCGCCTTCAGCGCAACGAAGGTCAGCGCGAACTGGACGCCGTTGCGCGCGCCCCACAAAAGGCCGGCGACCAGCGCGACGAATCCGGCGACCGCCCAGACGATCGCCCAGATCTGCTGCAACGGGATGCCCACCGCCAGCGCCGCCTGGTGATCGTCGGCGACGGCGCGCAACGCGCGGCCGATGCGGGTGCGGCTGAAGAAAAGCGCCAGCATCGTGACCAGGACCGCGGCGATGCCGGCGGCCGCCAGGTCGAACTTGGATACGTTGATGCCCGTCGGGTCGGCAATCCATGCGAGCGGCTCGTCCTGGATGCCGATATCGAGGCCGCGAACGTTCGCTCCCCACAGCAGCTGCGCCAGGCCTTCGATCAGGAAGCTCAGGCCTATCGTCGCCATGAACAGCGAGATCTGCGGCTGGTTGACCAGCGGTCGCAGGACGAACTTTTCGATCAGAAGGCCGAGCAGGATCATTGCCAGCAGCGTCACCAGCAGCGCGAGGCCGAACGACAAGCCATGCTCCATCAGCCCGACGAAGGTCAGCGCCGCGAAAAAAACCAGAGACCCCTGCGCGAAATTGAAAACGCCGGAGGCCTTGTAGATCAGCACGAAGCCTAGCGCGACCAGCGAATACATGACGCCGGAAAGGAGGCCGCCGATCAGGACTTCGAAGAAGAATTGCATCGCTTATCGCCGGTTAATGAGGCACGCCCAGATAAGCATCGATCACGGCCTTGCTGTTGCGCACCTCGTCGGGAGTGCCGTCGCCGATCTTGCGCCCGTAGTCCAGCACGACGACCCGATCGGAAATGTCCATCACCACGCCCATGTCGTGCTCTATCAGGACGACGGTCGTGCCGTATTGCTCGTTGACGTCGAGCACGAACCGGCACATGTCCTGCTTTTCCTCGACGTTCATGCCGGCCATCGGCTCGTCGAGCAGCAGCAGTGAAGGTTCCGCCGCGAGCGCGCGCGCAAGCTCAACGCGTTTCTGCAACCCATAGGGCAGCCTGCCGACCGGCGTCTTTCGTATATGCTGGATTTCGAGGAAATCAATGACCTCCTCGACCTTGGCCCGGTTCTCCAGCTCCTCGCGCCTGGCGCGTCCGAACCAGATCGCCTGCTCCAATACGGTTGCTTTCATCTTCAGATTGCGGCCGGTCATGATGTTGTCCAGCACGCTCATCCCGCGGAACAGCGCGATGTTCTGGAACGTGCGCGCGATGCCGAGCGCCGCCGTCTCGTGCGTGTCCATGTCGTGCCGCGGCTTGCCGCGAAAGGTGATCGTCCCCTGCTGCGGATGGTAGACGCCGTTGATGACGTTGAGCAGCGAGCTCTTTCCCGCGCCGTTGGGGCCGATGATCGCCCTGATCTCGTGCTCGCGCACGTCGAGCGTGATGTCGTTGAGCGCCTTGACGCCTCCGAAAGCCAGCGACACGCCATCGAGCTCTAGAACCGGATCGCCGATCGCACGGACTGCCGTCATGTTCACAGGCGCTAGGCCGCTGCCTTGGCCGCGCCTGCGGCGAACGTCTTCGCCTCGGCGATCGCGAGGTCGGCGGCGACGATACCGGTGCGGCCGTCTTCGAACTTCACCTGCGTCTGGACGTGCTGCACCGTCCTGTCCGAATAGAGCGCTTCGATCAGCGCCGCATACTTTTCGGCGATGAAGCCGCGACGCACCTTGCGGGTGCGGGTCATCTCGTCGTCGTCGGGATCGAGTTCCTTGTGCAGGATCAGGAAGCGCTGCACCTGCGACGCGGCGAGCGAGCCTTCACCGGCGAGCTCCGCATTGACCTGCTCGACGCACTCGCGGATCAGCGCCTGCACCTCGGTCTTGGCGGCGAGGTCGGTATAGCTTGAATAGGGGATGCCGCGCCGCTCGGCCCAGTTGCCGACCGAGCCCATGTCGATGTTGATGAACGCGCACACCTTGTCGCGCTGATGGCCGAAAGCAACGGCTTCCTTGATGTGTGGGAAGAACTTGAGCTTGTTCTCGATGTAATTCGGCGCGAACATCGCGCCCGTCGCGAGCTTTCCCACGTCTTTGGCGCGATCGATGATCTTGAGCTGGCCGGTGTCGTCGAAAAAACCGGCGTCGCCGGTACGAAAGTAGCCGTTGCCGTCGATCGACTCGACAGTCGCGTCCGGCCGCTTGTAGTACTCCTTCAGCAGCATCGGACCGCGCACCAGCACTTCGCCGTTGTCGGCGATCTTGATCTCGACGCCGGGCGCGGCCTGCCCGACGGTGTCGAACCTGACGCCGCCGTCCGGCTGCAGGCAGACGTAGGCGCAGGTCTCGGTGGAACCGTAGAGCTGCTTCAGGTTGATGCCGATCGAGCGATAAAAGCGGAACAGGTCCGGACCGATCGCCGCGCCGGCGGTATAGGCGACGCGGATGCGGCTCATGCCGAGCACGTTGCGCAGCGGTCCGTACACGACCAGGTTGCCAATCGCGTAGAGCAAGCGATCGAGCACGCCGACCGACCTGCCGTCGAGGATCTCGGCGCCGCAGCGGCGCGCGACCGCAGTGAAATAGCGGAACAGCCAACGCTTCGGCGCGCTCGCATCCTCCATCCGGATCATCACCTGCGTCAGCAGATTCTCGAAAATGCGAGGCGGCGCGAAATAGTAGCTCGGTCCGATTTCGCGCAGGTCGGTCATCACGGTATCGGCCGATTCGGGACAATTGATCGTGAAGCCAGCGACCAGCCACTGGGCATAGGAAAAAAGATGGTCGCCCACCCAGGCCATCGGCAGATAGGCCAGGATGCTGTCGTCGGCGCGCAACTTGTCGAAGGTGCAGCCGCCCTGCGCCGCGACGATGAACGCTGCATGCGTCTGGCAAACCCCCTTCGGCTTGCCGGTCGTGCCCGACGTGTACAGCATGACCGACACGTCGTCGGGCCGGCCCTTGGCCACTTCGGCGTCGAAGAAATCCGGGTGCGCGCGGTCGAATTCTCGTCCGATGTCGAGCAGGCGATCGAGGCTCGACACCTGCTCGTAGTTGCGCAAGCCCCGCGGATCGTCGTAGTAGATATGCTGCAGCGTGGGCACCTGCGACTTCGCCTCGAGGATCTTATCGACCTGCTCCTGATCCTCGGCCAGCGCGTACGCGATTTCGGCGTCATCCAGCACGTAGACGAATTCCGCCGCCGGCGCATCCTGATACATCGGAACGGGAATACCGCCCAGGGCCTGCGCCGCGGTCATCGCCCAGTACAGGCGCGGCCGGTTATCTCCGATGATCGCCAGATGCATCCCGCGCCGGAAGCCCTGCGCGGCCAGCCCGCAAGCCAGCGCCCGTACATTGTCCGCCACCTGGCTCCAGGTCCAGGTCTGCCAGATACCCAGGTCTTTTTCGCGAGTCGCCGGATGGTCGCCGCGCGTGCGCGCGTGCTCGAGCAGCAAACGGGGAAACGTCGAGTCTCGCGTGGCATGCATTGCGCTAGCTCCTCCTCCAAACACTGGCCGCGCCAGCGGTCTACGCCGCCGGGAGGTCATAATACCTGCCGCCGCCGTCGGTGCAACCAAGACGGTATGCGGCTGTCCTCCAGAAAGCTACCGGGCAATTCTTACGCGGGCGAGCAGTTCTTGCAGGCGAGCGCTGGCCAATGTCCAGCGCCTGCGCTTGATAAAACAATGACTTTCGTCGCGGCACCCTCCTTGCTTGCGGTCGATGGTCGTGATCGCCCATTCTCACAAGCGATGGCGGAGGTCGACCGCGTGAACGACGCGCCGGCAACGATGTCGCCATCCGGACCCGGCGCCCCCGACGCGGAGGCCGGTACATCCGGACAACCGGGCCGGCTGCTGGTGCCGGGTCGCAATTGCTGGCGGCTGGTGCACGCGGCGCGCGTCGGATTCCTGGTCGACGGCAGCGAATACTTCACTGCGGTTCGTGCCGCGCTGGCCGGTGCGCAGCGGGAAATCTTCATTCTCGGCTGGGATATCGACAGCCGCATGTGGCTGGTTCCCGGTGGCGCGAACGACGGCTTTCCCGAGCCGCTGCGCGAGTTCCTCGATGCGCTTTTGGCAGCGCGCCCGCAACTGCAGATCTATGTGCTGAGCTGGGATTTCGCGCTTTTGTTCGCGCTCGAACGCGAGTGGCTGGGGCGCCTCAAGTTCGGTTGGCTGACGCGGAGCCGGCTGCATTTCGAGCTCGACGCGCATCACCCCACCAGCGCATCGCACCACCAGAAGCTCGTCGTCGTCGATGGGGCGCTGGCGTTCGTCAGCGGCTTCGACCTGACTTTCAACCGCTGGGACACGCCGCGCCATCTGCCCGCCGACCCGGCACGCCACAATCCCGACGGCAGCCGCTACCCGCCTTTCCACGATGTCGGGGTGCTGGTCGACGGCGAAGCGGCCGGCGCGCTGGAAGAGCTGGCGCGCGAGCGCTGGCATCGCGCGACCGGCTGGACGGTCCGCCCGCCCGCAGGACCGCCCGAGCCTGTCGCGTGGCCGGCCTGCGCCGACATTTCGATAACCGATATCGACGTCGCGATCGTGCGCACCGAACCCGAGTTCGACGGTGCGCCGGCGATCACCGAAGCCAAGCAATTGCATCTGGATGCGATCGCCGCGGCGACCAAGTCGATCTTCGCCGAAAATCAATATTTCACCTCGCGTCTGATCGCCGACGCTTTCGAGTCCCGGCTGACCAGCGAGACCGGCCCCGAAGTCGTCATCGTTTCGCCGATGACGCAGAGCGGCTGGCTCGAGGTCTCGACGATGGGCGTGCTGCGGGCGCGCGTGCACCGCCGGCTGGTGCAGGCCGATATCCACCATCGCTACCGGCTCTATTGCCCGTGGCTGGGCGACGATGCCCCGCCCGCAGCCCGCTGCCTCAACGTGCACAGCAAGGTACTGGTCATCGACGACGAACTGCTCTCGGTCGGTTCGGTCAACCTGTCGGCGCGCTCGATGAGCCTCGACACCGAATTGAATCTCGCGATCGAGGCGAAAGGCGAGCCGCGGGTGCGCGCTGCGATCGCGGCGCTGCGTTCCCGGCTGCTCGGCGAGCATCTCGCCGAGGACCCGGCCGTTGTCGCCGCCGCGTGCGAAAGGGGCGGGTCGCTGATCGGCGCGATCGAATCGCTGCGCGACCAGGGCCGGTCGCTGCGCCCGCTCGGCGTCGCTGCGGAAGACGAGTGGAGCGGCGTGCTTGCCGATCAGCCGATGATCGATCCCGAAGAGCCGGTCGACGTCGACAGCCTGCTCTCCGACGTGGTTGCCCGACACGAACGCAAGCCTGCTTCCGGGCGGATCGTGGCGCTCGCGCTGATCCTGTTCGTGCTCGCCGCGCTGGCGCTGGCATGGCGTTATACGCCGCTGCGCGAATGGATCAACGTCGACTCGCTGGTCCACTCGAGCGACCGGTTCGAATCGAGCCCGTTCGCGCCGCTGATCGTCATCGGCGGTTTCGTGCTTGGCGGATTGGCGGTCGTGCCGGTGACGATGATGATCGCCGCGACCGGCATCGTGTTCGGTCCCTGGCTCGGCATGCTCTACTCGCTGCTTGGCGCGACGCTCAGCGCCATGTTCGTCTACGCCGTCGGCCGCAAGCTCGGGCGCGACGCGGTGCGCCGGCTCGCCGGGCGCCGGATCAACGACCTGTCGCGGCGCATCGCCAGCCGCGGCCTGCTCGCGATGCTGTTCGTGCGCATCGTGCCGATCGCGCCGTTTACGATCATCAATCTCGTGGCCGGCGCATCGCATCTCGCCTTCCGCGACTTTGTCATCGGCACTGTTCTGGGGCTCGCGCCGGGAACGGTCCTGATCGTGTTTTTCGTCGACCGCATCGTCGCGGCCGTGCGCCACCCGGGACCGCTGTCATTCGCACTGCTCGCGCTGGTGGCCGGCATCGCGATCGGCGGAACGCTGGCGGTGCGCGCCAGGTTGCGGACTCGCGACGAAGGCGACGCGACCGGCCAGCGCGCGTCGCATACCCACTGACCAGCGGCGATGGCGTCTTCGACGATCACCGTCGCGACCTATAACATCCATGACGCGGTCGGAAGCGACGGAATATTCGCGCCCGAGCGCATCGTCGCCGTGCTCGGCGAAATCGACGCGGACATCGTCGCGCTGCAGGAGGTCGGCGTGCAACACGACGGCATCGACACGCTGGCGGCACTGCGCGACGGCACCGGCATGCACGCGGTCGCCGGCCCCGCGCGATGGCGTGTCGCCGGCGCGCATGGCAACTGCCTGTTGTCGCGGCATCCTATCGTCGAATGCACGCATATCGATCTGACCTACGGCCGGCGCGAGGCGCGAAGCGCTCTCGATGCCGTCGTCGACTGTGACGGCGTGCTGCTGCGCATCCTGGCTACGCATCTGGGGTTGCGCCCAGCCGAGAGGCGCGCACAAGTGCGGAGCCTCCTCAATGCGCTCGAGGCCGAGACGCCGCATCCGACGCTGTTGATGGGCGACCTGAACGAATGGTTTCTATGGGGCAGGCCGCTGCGGTGGCTGCACGCCCATTTCCAGGCGACGCCGTCGCCGCGGAGCTTTCCCGCGCGCGCGCCGCTGCTGGCGCTCGATCGGATCTGGGTCGAGCCGCGCGCACTGTTGCTCCGTTTGTGGGCGCACGGCAGCGCCGCGGCGCGCGCGGCTTCCGACCACGTTCCCGTCGTCGCCGACATCACCTTGCGTGATTCATAGAGGTGCGCGGCACGGAACCTTTTGCGTTGTCTGACCTGCTCCTACAGGCGAATCAGCGCTCGACCGATACCGCCGCGACGCCTATCCGCGCATGCTGGGGATCGATGCCGGCACCTTGCGCCCTTTGGCGGATGGTAAAAGCGGCATCGGTGGTTGCGTTCGCCGCTTCGGCAGCGCGATAGCGCGGTCGCCTGGCGCCATCGACGGTCGCGCCGGCGTCCGCCCGTTAAGAAAGGAAGCCCTATGACTCGTACAATCCCAACACGCAACGCTGCACGATGGATCGGTCTGGTCGCCCTCGCGTCGCTGGCGACCGCGACCGCTCCCGCATTCGCGCAGTCGGAACAGGACCAGCTGGTCCGCGACGCACAGACGACATTTTCGAATTTCGTCCGTGATCCCGACATGACGTGGTTCCAGCGACACTTGGGCGATGCGAAGGCGGTGCTGATCGCACCGAAGATCGTCCGCGCAGGTTGGATATTCGGCGGCTCGGGTGGCCGCGCGGTGCTGTTTTCGCGCAATGCGCAAAACGGCCGGTGGTCAGGTCCGGCGTTCTATAACGTCGGCACCGCCAGCGTAGGCTTCCAGGCCGGCATAGACGTTTCCGAAACCGTCACACTGGTCATGACCGACCGCGGCTTGAATTCGTTGATGACGAGCTCGGTCAAGCTGGGGGGTGACGCCAGTGTCGCCGCAGGGCCGATCGGTGCGGGAGCGAACAGCGATATCACTGCCGACCTGGTCGCGTTCAGCCGTTCGAAGGGCGTCTATGGCGGTCTGAATCTGAACGGAACCGTGGTCAGCGTCGCCGACAACTGGAACCAGGCCTACTACGGACGCAGCGTCACTCCGCCTGACATCCTGATGACGGCAAGCGCGCACAACCCGCAAGCCGACCAGCTGGGTGATGCGATCAGCCGCGCGGCCGGCGGCGCCAAGACAAGTCTGCGTTAACGCAGCTCATGCGCTGCCGATCGCGGCGCAGGTAGCGAAGACGGCTCGGAGCCTCGGCTTCGAGCCGTTTTGTTTGGGTCGTCGAGCCGGCGAGCTCGCGGGGGCGCGCCGGAAGCGCGCGATCGCGTGCCGACTTGAGCGAGCCGATCGTGCCGAGCACGCGCGCCATCGCGGTCCTGCCATTGCCGCCGCCCGCCCAGCGATCGAGCGACTGCGCATGCCGTCTATAAAGCGAGTTCCGCATCTCGTCTCCTGATGCCACCCGTCCGGGCCTGGCTTCGCCCCAGCCCCGTCGCGCCAGCACCAAATACGCTGCATTGCGACGCACTACGTCACCGGAATCCGGTTCCCTTAACGGCGTTTCAGCACTGCCCGTGCTTCGATCCGTCGTTGATATTGCTCGCCAATCGGCCCAGCGCCCGGGGCGATATGAGGTCTCGGTCCCGGTCATTGCGGCCCTTCGGTCCGCGCTATCTGCACCAGGGGCTCCGCAAATCCCGTGCCCGGGACGGGGTGGATGGGGTTCAGCGCGGTTGCCCACCGGGCTGGCCGCGCAGCAGACGCGGTAAGCTAGGAGCCGTTCGGCATGCAAGCGCACGGCGACCAGATGTTGATCCGATCACGAAATCCAGCACGGCAGGGGCGATGGCGCAGCGAGGGGCCTTCGCCGGCGCTTGCGCGCTTCGTGCTGCTGTCGATGCTGCTGCACGCCACGGTCGTCGTTCTGTTCGGGACCTCGCACGGGGGCGGCGCCGGCCGGGGCGAAAGCGGGCTCGACGACGTACTCGATGTCACGCTGCGTCGCCAGCCCGCGGCGCCGGATCTCGGCTTGCGGTCGGGACCCGGTGTCGGCTCGAGCGTCGGTCAGGACCTGCTCCGCCGTCGCGACGAACCGCCACCGCCGCCGGCGCCGCCGCAGAAGACGCCTGTGCCGGCGATCGAGCCGGCGCAGGCCACCCCCACGTCTCCCGCGGAACCGGCGCCGGCCGCGCCAGGCGAAGCGGAGCGGGCTGCGCCGCCGATGCCGTTGCAAGCGGTCGAGCCCTTGCCTCGCATCGATTTGCGGGCGCCGCAGGAAGTGGATAGGCCGCTCGCCCCGCCGATGATCGCACCGTCCACGATCCAGCGGCTGGAACCGCCCGCGAATCCACCGGCGCTCGCCGCGCCGGTCGAGCTCGCGCCGCCGGCAATCCCGCTTGTTCCGGCCGCGCCGATCGAACGTCTTGTGGCGCCCGCTGCGCAGCATGAGCTCGCACCGCAAGTCGAGCTCGCGCCGCCGGTCACGCCGGCCCTTCCCGAGGCGCCGATCGGGCGTCTTGCGGCGCCCGCTGCACAGCACGAGCTGGCACCGCCGGTCGAGCTGACATCGCCTGTGGCTCCGGTGTTGCCGGCGCCCCTCGACCGGCTGACAACCCCGCAGATCGAGCGTCAGCTCGCGCCTCCTGCGCCGACCCTCGCACTGCCCGCAGTCGCGGCGCCGATTGCCGCCCCGCCGGATGCCGCCGCGGCGCCGATCGAGCGGGCGGCTCCGCCAGCCGGCGCGCGGCCGGCGCCCGCATCCGAGGCGGCGTCGCCACGGTCTGTGCCCGATGCGCGTGGCGGACCGAAGACGGATGCGGAGCTGCCTCGATTGCGCTTGGGCGCCCCGGCTGACGACGACGATATTTTCAAGCCGAGGCGCGATGCCGGAGCAACGTCGGGCGATGGCCCACCCGCCCTCGACCTCGACGCCGCGCGCAAGCGGGCGCGAGAAATCGCAAGCGAAGCGACCGGGACGCGTGGCATCCTGCCCGCGCTGCCGCCCCCTCCGGAAAGGAAATCGAAGGAAAGCATCGCGCTGGAAAAGGCGATCAAGCCCGACTGCCGCACCGCCTACGCCGGCATGGGGCTGCTCGCGGTGCCAGCGCTGGTGGCGAGCACGATCGGCGACGGCGGCTGCCGCTGGTAGCGGCCGTCGGCCAAATGAGGAGTCAATGCCCGATGCTGAGCGCTTCCAGAAAGCGCGAGACCATGTTGTATGCCGCGACAGTGGCGACCAGTTCGACCAGTCCGCGCGCATCGAAGTGCTCGCGCAGCGGTTCGAATTGCCGATCGGGAACCTGGACGTTTCGCGTCATGGTGTCGGTCAGCATCAATACCGACCGCTCCAGCGGCGTAAACACGTCGCCGATCCCTTCGGCACGCAACGCCGCGATCTTCGCCTCACTGACACCCGACTTGCGCGCCACCGGCAGATGGGCGTCGAATTCGAACGGCGCGCGATTGAGCACCGCAACGCGGAGAATGATCAGCTCGCGCAGATGCGCCGGCAGCGAGCTGCGGTTGCGCACCGCCGTCAACAGCCGCTCCCAGCCCGAGGCGAGCGGTGCACTGTTGAGCAGGACGCGGTAGAGCAGAAGAATCTCGCCACGCTCGGCGAGGATCGAGCCCTCGATCGCCGCGAGCTCCGGCCGGGACCCGGGCGTGATCGGCGCAACGCGTGTAGTCATTTTCGTCCATTCCAACGTTGTTGATGTCGCCGTCGGCGTAATCGAGCCTGTTCGATCGCGGGCGATGGAGCTCACGTATGCTGCGAGGCAGATGCTAGCAGTTCGGCCGGAAGGAGCTCGCGCCGTTACCGGAACAACTAGAAGGGAGCACGTCATGACAAACATTCGCTCTAGCCTGATGCTGGCAGCCTTTGTCTGCTCGCTGCCTGCCGCGGCGCTCGCCCAGGAGGCGTACACGAACCGTACCGCCAACGTCCGCGCCGGGCCGGACCGCAGTTATCCGGTTGTCGCGCAGCTGCCACCCGGCGCCGGCCTGCAAGTGATGGGCTGCATCGACGACTACAGCTGGTGCGACGTGGTCTTCGGCGACAACCGCGGCTGGGTCTATGCAGGCAGCCTTGTCTACCCCTACCAGAGTGGCCGCGTGCCTATCCTCGGTTACGGCGCGGTCATCGGGCTCCCGATCATCACGTTTTCGATCGGCAGCTATTGGGACCGCTACTATCGCGGGCGGCCGTGGTACCGCAATCGCAGCTATTGGGTGAATCGGCCGCCGCCGCGGCACTACCGGCCGCCGCAGCGCTTCGATCGACCGGTAGGGCGGCCAGTCGATCGCCGAGGAAGCGAGCGTCGCGATCGCGTCGACCGGGCGCCGGCAGTCAATCGCCCGCAAGTGCGGCCGGACAACCGACCCTCGGGCGGCAGGCGCGAGAGCAGCGGGCCGCGCCAAGGTGGGCGCGAATCCGGGGGAGCAGGCGGCAAGCCTGGGCCGCGCAAGGATTCCGAACGGTAGCGCGCGCTCGCCAGTCGAGCCGGCGCTCCAGCGTCATTTCGCAGCGGGCGGCAGGGCCAGGGACTGGTGCGGCGCGTTGGCGACGGGCGGAAATCTTTCCGGCCGCGGGTCAGGGATGAATCCGTCCCGATTGGGCATCCTGACCGCGGCCAACGTTGATGCGTTCATGACCGTGTCGGGCGGAACGATCTTGGCCTCGGAAAGGATATACGCGGTCACTGCGTACACCTGATCGTCGGAAAGGCTATCCGGCGTGGCAAACGGCATCGCGCGTTTGACATAGTCGAATATCGTCGTTGGATAAGGCCAGTAGCTCTCGATGGTTTTCACCGGCGCCTTGGTCGGATCGTTGTTGGCCAGGGTGCCGCGACCTCCGATAAGCCGATCGCCGATGCCACCCTGCAAGTTGGGGCCGTGGCAGGTGGCGCATTGCTGCTCGTAGACCACCTTGCCCTGTGCTACCGATCCGGAGCCCGGGGGCAGTCCGCGACCATCGGGCAGCGGCGAATAGAATTTGGCGAGATCGTCCGGCGATGGCGTGGTCCCAAACCCGTACGCGGAGTTCTGTCCCTCGGCGGAAGCGCTGGCCGCGCAAAGCAGCGCTGCCGCAATCACGCCGAGCACGCGCTCAGTAGTAGTGGACATTGGAGACCTTCCCGTCGGCCGCGACCTGCCAGCTTTGGATGGCGTTGAGGTGGTAGATCGATCCGAGCGGGCCATCGAGCCCGCGCAAGGCGATCACCTGTCCCAGGGTCGGCTGGACATAGCCGGTATCGTCGACGCACCGACTCTGCAGCACCGCTTCCTTGCCATCCCACGTCCACGGAATGCGAAACCGCGTGTGGCAGATCGGCAGTACGGGCCCTTGCAGCGCTGCCGACCGCCAGGTCTTGCCACCGTCGGTCGACACCTCGACGCGCTTGATCGTGCCACGACCCGACCAGGCAAGACCGGTAATCTCGTAGAAGCCGGGGCCGTCCAGAACCATTTCGCCGGAAGGATAGGTGATGACGGACTTTGCCTCCATCTCGAATGAGAATTGCACCGCCTTGCCGCTCGGCCGCAAGTCGGTGTACTTCGACGTTTCCTCGCGAGTCATGAACGGCGCGTCCGAAATCTCCAGCCGCCGCAGCCACTTGATATTCATGTTGCCTTCGAAGCCCGGGATCATGAGCCGCAGCGGGTAGCCCTGCTCGGGGCGTATGCCTTCGCCGTTCTGCCCGTAAGCGAGAAAGCAATCCTTCATCGCCTTCGCCATCGGGATGCTGCGCGTCATCGCTGCCGCGTCACCGCCTTCGGCCAGCAGCCATTTGGCGTTGGGGCGCACGCCTGCTTCGTTGAGCACCGTCGAAAGCGCAACGCCGGTCCACTCCGACGTCGACGTGAGGCCATGCGTCCCCTGCACAGTTCTCAGCGTGGGTTTCGACCATTCGGTGAGGCCGTTCCCCGAGCACTCGAGAAACATGATCCGCGACATCGAGGGAAAGCGGCGAATGTCCCGCATCGAGAATTTTTTCGGCTCCCGCACCAGCCCGTGCACGTAGAGGAAATGCTTGCCAGGGTCGATCACCGCGGTGCCACCATGACTGCGTTCGAAGTGAAGACCCGACGGTGTGATGATTCCGCAGCTCTTGTCCAGCGGTGTAAATGTCCATGACGATTGCTGCGTGGCCGTCTTGAATCGGGTTCGCACCTCGGTTTCGAACTGCGAACGCGAGCCGTAGCTCGTGTCGTCCAGCGGATAGCCCTGCACCTTGCTGGCGTCGGCGGGCACCTCGTGTTCGACCGCGCCGAGCGGCGCTGCCGCACTCGCCGAACGAGACAGGGCGGCCGCGATACCGGCAGCGGCGATCGATCCAGCCAGGAAACGCCTGCGGCCGATGCGCTCCCTGGCATCGCCTACGAAATAGGGCGACGCCGGATCGTCGCGATCCTCGGCGAGCTGACGAGCTTCGGCTTCGCGCAGCGCTTCTATCGTCGATTCCCGCGCGCGTTCATGCTCTTTCACGATCGTGTCCTTCCCCATCGCCCCTCCGGATTGGGTCGCCGGTTACTTGCGCCGAAATGCAACATTACTCCGCTGGCAAACAATCGTCGAGCGAGGCCCGACGATGCCATGTCGGTGTCAGCTCCAAGCTTACGAGTGTCAGCGCGATCATTCACCGCGTGGACCGGCGGGTACGCGGCACCGCATCACTTCAGCCGGTAATTCAGGACATGCCCTTGGTGTGAGGTCGAGCGCAATCCGATCCACTCGCCTTGCGGCGAATACCAGACGTCGATGCGATTCTTCGCCGTTTCGATCCGATAGTGCGTCGCCTCGACCGATGTGCCGCGCACCGTATACGGTTCGGTCCCCATCTCGTGCACGGTGACCGGCGTCCAGGCGCCGGTCTGGACATTGATCAGTTTGGCCTGCTTCAGAACGCGCGGATTCCAATAGGCGAAGCTCATCACACACGCCGGCAGCCGCTGCTTGTCGTTCGGTCCGTCGATCACGAAGCCGCTGCCCTCGAGCCGCCCGGCGACTGTCGTGACCGCACCCTTTTCCACCGTCCTCGTGTCGATCCGGGTCAGGCAATCCCCCTGCCAGGTTTCCTCCTCGTGCTGCTCGTAGCTGCCGGCCTCGAAGCCGAGCAGCGACACGCGAAAGCGCATGTCGCTCATTGCCGATCGCGCGTCGCCGTTCTCCCGAAGGGAAATGTCGTGGGTACCGATCGGGAAGCCGTCGAGGCTGACGTCGAAATGCCACTCGCGCCCCGCGCTGCCGGAGGCGGAGAACGATCCCCAAAGCAGAAGCGCTGCTGCCAACCACTTGCGGGCCGCGATGTTGCGCAGCGCGCTCGCAGTCGGCGCACGAGGCCGGTGGGTATGTGCGGCGGCGCCCAGTGCCGGTTCCGCAACGCAGGACCGATGCATGCCGTTTGGAGTCGCAGTCCGCCACTATGGTTGCGCACCGCCACGCAGGAGGCAGTCCGACGACCACAGTTAAGAATCGCGACGAGCCGCCGGTCGAGCGGACGCGCGCGGTCTCCGGCACTGTCAGCGTTGCAACTGCTGGGTGAGGAAGGCCTTCAGCTGCTTGGCCAACTCCGGCGACATCGTGCCCAGCACGCCGCGGCGGAACTCGGGAATGTGCGCCGCCTGATCGTCTTGGGCGCTGAAGATGTAATAGTCGAAAATTGCCTTCCATGCCGCGCGGTGCTCGGGCGGAAGGGGTTTGAGCGCGAGCAGTCCGTGCAACAGGCAGCCCAGCGCCGAATCGGGTCGCGCATCCGACGCGAGCGCACCTTTCCACCAGTAATTGACCAGCACGTTGTATTTGGTGAGCGATTCGACGTGATGCCACCACAAGGTCGGGATGTAAAGCGCGTCGCCCGGATCGAGCTCGGCGCCCTGTGCGGCCGCCAGCGCTTCGCGAAAGCGCGGAAAGCGCTGAAAGTCGGGCTCCCGGAATGCGACCATGCTGATCGGCGTCCCCGTCGGCGCGTAGTCGAGCGGGCCGACGTAGAGATTGGCTACCTGCTCGGGCGGAAACAATGTGAAGCGGCGCCGGCCACTGACGACGCAGGCGATGTTGTTCGACTCGTCGAAGTGCGCGGGCGTGATGATCGAATTGCCCAGCCAAATCCGCGGCTGGATCGCATCCTCCAGTATCGGCAACCTGTTTTGTTCGGCAAACCCCGGCAGGCAATCGGCGATCAGCGCGCTCTGCACGGCGAGCGACGGCCGGTTCTGGAACGCGGAATAGCGCAGCAGCTTGTCGTTGACCGCGGAAATCGATTGCCGTTCGCGGGTAAAATTGAAGCCGGTCATCTTGTCGTTGTAGAAGATCCGGCCCTTGACGTGCGGCGGCGCCAGCAGCACATCGACCGGCTTGCCGCTGTCGAACGAGTTCAGATACCGGCAGATCGACTCGGTCGACTCGATTCCATGCTGGACCGCGGGCCAATGTCGGGCGATCCCACGCAGCACCGCGGGACGGTAGGCGGTGATGATGTCATTGCGGAAGACTGCGTCATCGACGCCGTGCCATTCCGGAATCTGCTGCGGGGATGGATTCATTGGCGCGAGGCGGCGGTCACGGGAGAGAGCGGAACCGGCATTAAAGCCGGCTTTCATAGTTTACTCGGCCCGCGGCACACGATACGCGCCCGGCATGCCCCGATCGCGCCGGTCCGGATTCGAAAGCAAGACGCGGAGTGCATGGACTTGTACCGAGGATTAAATTTCAGCCATCGATCACGATGAGCTGAAAGGACGCAACATGAAGACGACCTCGAAAACCGCGGCTCGTGCCGCAACGACGATGGCCGACCCGCGCTGGGCGGCGGTCCTGGCGCGCGAGCGGGCACCCAGCGACGGGTTTGTCTATTCGGTCGCCACGACCGGTGTGTACTGTCGTCCTTCCTGCGCCGCGCGCCGCGCCCGGCCCGAACACGTTGCCTTTCACGAAACCGCAGCCGATGCAGAGCGCGCCGGGTTTCGGCCTTGCCGGCGCTGCCGGCCCGACCAGCCGCCGCGCTCCGAGCAGCACGCCGCGACGATAGCCAGGCTGTGCCGCCTGATCGAAAGCGCCGAGCAACCGCCCAGCCTCGAGACACTGGCCGCGGAGGCGAGCCTGAGCATCTATCACCTGCATCGCCTGTTCAAAGCGGCGACCGGTCTGACCCCCAAGGCGTATGCCGCCGCGCAACGGGCCCGGAAAGTGCGTGCCGGGCTCGAGCGCAGCGACACGGTGACCGAGGCGATCTACGGCGCCGGCTACAACTCCAACGGTCGCTTCTATGCGCAGTCGAACGGGGTCCTGGGCATGACGCCTTCGCGCTATCGCGCCGGCGGCGTCGATACCACCATACGGTTCGCCGTCGGCGAGTGTTCGCTCGGCGCTATCCTGGTCGCCGCGACCGAGCTCGGCGTGTGCGCGATCCTCATCGGCGATGACCCCGACGCGCTGGCGCGCGACCTGCAGGACCGATTTCCTCGCGCCGAGCTGACCGGTGGCGATGCCGGTTTCGAGCAACTGGTTGCGAAGGTCATCGGTTTGGTCGAGGCGCCGCGCCTCGGGCTCGACCTGCCGCTGGACGTGCGCGGCACCGCCTTCCAGCAGCGGGTCTGGCAAGCGCTGCGCGAAATTCCGCCCGGAAGGACCGAGAGCTATGCCGGTCTCGCCAAGCGAATCGGCGCGGCGAAATCGGTGCGCGCCGTCGCGCAGGCGTGCGGCGCCAACGCGCTGGCGGTGGCGATTCCCTGTCATCGAGTGGTGCGCAACGACGGCGCGCTGGCCGGTTATCGCTGGGGCGTCGAGCGCAAGCGCGCGCTGCTCGAGCGCGAGGCTGCGGGATGAACGCACGCGACGATGCCGTCGCAGCGATCGCTCCGGCGGACGTCGGAACGCGTCTGGCCGCGATCGACTGGGCCGCTCTGGCCGAGGACCTCGACGCTCAGGGCTCATCCATCATCGGTGGCCTGCTGACGCCGGCGCAGTGTCAGGCTATGGCCGCGCTGTATGCGGCCGACGACAGCTTCCGCAGCCGGGTGGTCATGGCGCGCCATGGCTTCGGTCGCGGCGAATACAAGTATTTCGCTTATCCGCTGCCGGCGCTGGTTGCCGAGCTTCGGACCGCGCTCTACCCGTCCCTCGCTCCGATCGCGAACCGGTGGAATGCGGAGCTCGGCGTCAAAGTGCGCTACCCGGCCGGCCATCGCGCGTTCATCGCGCGCTGCCATGCCGCCGGCCAGACCAAACCCACGCCACTGCTGCTGAGCTACGGCGCCGGCGATTACAACTGCCTGCATCAGGACCTCTACGGCGACGAGGTGTTTCCACTGCAGGCGACGATCCTGTTGTCCGCGCCGGGGCCGGACTTCGCCGGCGGCGAATTCGTCATGACCGAGCAGCGGCCTCGCATGCAGTCGCGGCCGGAAGTCGTCGCGCTTGGCCAGGGCGATGCCGTGGTGTTCGCGTCCGTCATCGACCGGTGCGCGGTGCGCGCGGCGTGTACCGCGTCAACATGCGTCACGGCGTAAGCCGCGTGCGCCGCGGCCGTCGGCAAACGCTGGGCATCATCTTCCACGATGCCGCGTGAGGATGGTGCGATGAGCGGCGATCTGTTCGAGCCCGATCCCGACGTCGATTCGCGGCCCGAGCGCCTGACGACCGGCGCCGTGCTGCTTCGCGGCTTCGCCGGCACGGCGTCGGATGCGCTCGCCACCGAGCTGCAGCGCGCGGTTGCGCAAGCGCCCTTTCGCCATATGGTTACGCCCGGGGGGCTCGCGATGTCGGTCGCGATGACCAATTGCGGAACCTGCGGCTGGATAACCGATCGCAGCGGTTATCGCTACGACCGGATCGATCCCGAGAGCATGCGACCTTGGCCGGTGATGCCCGAGCCGTTTCTTCGTCTGGCATGCGACGCCGCAGCCGCCGCCGGATTCGAAGGGTTCGCACCGGACGCCTGCCTGATCAACCGCTATCAGCCGGGCGCCAGGCTTTCACTGCACCAGGACAAGGACGAGCGCGATTTCGGCCAGCCGATCGTATCGGTGTCGCTCGGCGTGCCCGCCACCTTCCAGTTCGGCGGCAAGCGGCGAGCGGACAGAGCGTTGCGCGTTCCCCTTCAGCACGGCGACGTCGTGGTCTGGGGCGGCCCGGCACGGCTCAACTACCACGGCGTATTGCCATTGAAGGCGGCATACCACCCGTTCGCCGGCGCGCATCGCATCAACCTGACTTTGCGCAAGGCAGCTTGACGCTCCCACGCGACGCTTCCGAGCCGCCGCCTACCAGAAGTAGATCTGCAGCGCTTTCTCCTCGACCTTCTTCGGGATGTTCGCCAGCACGTCCTTCTGCGTGCGGAAGTTCTGCACGCTGCGCTGCAGCAGGTTGTCGATCTCTTCCATGCTGTAGCGCGGCCGCCTTGCCGTTGGCCGGGCGCAAGTCCTTCTGCGTCCGGGAAGATGCCCATCCCGGACATGATGCAGTACCAGGAAAAGATCGGATAACCCTTGCCGATCTGCCTGCCGGCCGACTTCCGCGGCGATGCTCTTGCCCGACATCCACAGCGCGTAAAGCTGCTGCAGCGAGTCCGACAGGTTCGTGTTCTGCGCGTTGGCGCGCCAGTAGTCGGTGTCGGTGCGGGTGTTGGTCTTGTAGTGCGTGACGATGTAGTCGCGCGTGCCTTCGAAGTGATCGTTGACCCGCTGGTTGAAGCGCTCCTGCGCGCGCCTCGCTCATGTCGCCCGCTTCGAGCGAACTCGACGAAGCTCGTCACGGTGCGCTGGATGAAAAGCAGCGCCGTCGCTTCCAGCGGCTCGATGAAGCCCTGCGACAGCCCGACCGCGAGGCAGTTGCGGTTCCAGTGCTTCGTGACGCGGCCGATCTTCATCTTCAGATGGCGCGCCGGCGTGTCGGAATCGAGCATGCCCAGGTGTCTCGCGCAACTCGCGCTCGGCTTCGTCGGCCGAGCAGAACGACGAGCTGTAGACGTAGCCGTTGCCGTAGCGGTTGGTCAGCGGGATCTTCCAGCGCCCAGCCGTGCTTCATCGCGGTCGAGACGGTCTGCGACGGAATGTCGTCGCCGATCGGCGTCGGCATCGCGACGGCGGCATCGTTGAACAGGTTGCTCGGCGAAGCTCACGAACGGCGTCCCCAGCGCCTTCTGGATCAGCAGGCCCGGCGAAGCCGGTGCAGTCGACGAAGAAATCCGCCGCGATCGTTTCGCCTCCGTGGTGACGACAGCGGCGATGTCGCCGCGCTCGTTCAAGCTGCACGTCGCTGACGTGGCAGGCTCTTGTACTTCACGCCGCGCTCGATCGCCTTCTTGTGCAGGAACTGGCCGAGCAGCACGGCGTCGAAGTGATAGCCGTACCAGACGTCGAACGGAAAGTTGCGGCTCGGCTTCGGCGCCATATGCCTGTCGGCGAGGTGCGAGGCGATGAAGAAGCGGTTCGGATGCGCGTGCACGTCGGCGCCGTTCACGCGCGCCTGCGCGTTGTGCACGAACTGCGTCATCGTCAGGTTGTCGAGCATCGAGGCGAACGGATGGAAGTAGCTCTCGAAGCCGGGCTTGGTCGACCACCCGTCGAAGGTGATGCCGCACTTGTAGGTCGCGTTGCACGCCGGCATCCATTCCGATTCCTCGATGCCGAGCCTGTCGAAGAAGCCGCGCAGCCACGGCGTCGAGCCCTCGCCGACGCCGATGATGCCGACGGCGGGCGACTCGAGCACCGAGATCTCGACGCCCTTGGCGATCAGCGCATTGGCCAGGATCATCGCCGCCATCCAGCCGGCCGTGCCGCCGCCGACGATGACGATCTTCTTCAGCGCCGGAGGAGCCTTGGTTTTCCGGTCGGGCTGCTTGAACGTGTACGTGTAGTTGAAAAGCGTCGCGGTCGGATGCTTTTCGGTGTCGGTAGTCATAGCCGGGGTCCAGTAAAACGTTCTGCCCGCCCTAGGTGGGGGGCGACGCTATTGTCTCGCGGCTGCCGCATTCCAGGCAAAGCCTCCATTCGCTTGGCGCTTGCGGCGGCGAGCGGGCGCTTATAATCGCCGCAGCGGCTCCGATCAGCGTCGGCGTGAGCCAGGGGGCACCGTGGAATTGTCGAGTCTGCGATTTGCCGACGTCGTCGTGGCGGCGCCTGTCGGCCCTATCGATCACACCCAATCGACACGGTTGCAACCGGCGCTGGCGCCGTTGGTGGAGGAGGCGGCGAAAGCCCGGAGCGCGCTCGTCCTGGAGCTCTCCGGGGTCGGATACATCAGCAGCATGGGGTTGCGCGTTCTGATGATCGCGGCGAAGGAGCTGCGCTCGCAGGGCGCCAGGATCGCCGTCGCGGCCATGCAGCCGGTCGTCGCGGAGATCTTCGACATCGCCCGCTTCGGGCACGTCGTGGAAGTGTTTCCCTCGGTCCGCGACGCGCTGCAGGCCATATCGGCACCGGCGCTGGCTGCGTACGAGGCGGCCAGCCGATGAAGTGCGTTCGCTTCTGGGGCACGCGCGGATCGCTGCCGGTCGCGCTGACCGCGTCGGGCGTCCGGCACAAGGTCCTCGCGGCGCTGCGCGGCGCGGCGGGTCGCACGTTCGCTTCCGACGACGAGATCGAACGCCTACGTCGACACCCTCGGAATGGCCGTCGGCCGGCAGCTACGGCGGCCACTCTTCGTGCGTCGAGATCGAGACCGGCGGCCCGGAATACGTGCTCTGCGACCTGGGCACGCGGCGCTCGTCCGTTCGCTCAGAAGGCGATCGCGCGCCACGGGCCGGCGTCGCCGCAGACCTATCACATCTTCATGTCGCATGTGCACTGGGACCACATCATGGGGTTCCCGTTTTTCGCGCCGGCGTACATCCCGGGCAACCGCATCCGCATCTACGGCGGCCACGCCGTGATCGAAGACGGCCTTGCGGCGGCAGCAGGAGCCCGCCGTCGTTCCCGGTGGATTTTTCGGCGCTGCGCGCGGACATCGAGTTCGTCCGGCTCGAGCCGGGCAGCAATACGACATCGCCGGGATTGCGCGTCAGCCTGATGCTGCAGCGGCACGCGCGGAGACTCGTACGGCTATCGCTTCACGTCCGACGGCAAGACGGTCGTCTACTCGACCGACTCCGAGCACAAGCTGGCCGACGCCGCCGAAACCGACGCGCTTCGTCGAGTTCTTTCGCGATGCCGACGTCGTGATCTTCGACGCGATGTACTCGCTGGCGGACACGATGTCGGTCAAGGCGGACTGGGGGCATTCGAGCAACATCGTCGGCGTCGAGCTCTGCCAGATGGCCGGGGCGCGACACCTGTGCCTGTTCCATCACGAGCCGATGCACGATGACGATGCGATCGCCCGCGTGCTCGCGGAAACGCGGCGCCTCGAGGAGATCACGCGCACCGGAGATCCGCTGCTGGTCAGCGCCGCCTACGACGGAATGGAAATTCGTTGGTGAACGGTTCCGCTGCGGCGGCGACTGCGGCCGCAGCGTCGCCGTACCGTCGTATCGCGGCGATCGGCGTCGTCCTGCTCGTCGCTCTGGCCACGCTGATCTGGCTGCAGCCGCACTGGAACACGCGACTGCAATCCACCTGGTTCGACACCTACCAGCTGTTGAAACCGCGCGGCGTCGTAACGTCACCGGTCACGGTGGTTGAGATCGACGAGACGAGCCTCGACGCAGCTCGGACAGTGGCCGTGGTCGCGCACCGTGCTGGCCGAGCTGATCCGCGGCATCGCGCGCGCAGCGACCGGCCGCGATCGGCATCGACATCTTGATGCCCGAGCCCGACCGCCTGTCGCCCGATCGACTGCTTGCGCAGGCAATGCAAGCCGATCCGGCGCTCGCCGATCGCCTCGCGACGCTGCCATCGAGCGACAGCGAGCTTGCACGCGCAATCGCGGAGGCGCCGGTGGTTCTCGGGCTCGCCGGTACACCTTCATCGACGTCTCGCCAACCGCGCGCGCCACCGTTCGTCGTCGTCGACCGTGCGCAGCATGATCCGGTGCAAGCCTCGGTAGCGGTCGGCCTGCCGCACTATGCCGGAGCACTGACCAACATCGACCTGCTCGATCGCAGCGCGACCGGGCATGGCCTGATTTCGGCCGGCCGCTTTGACGATGTCATTCGCCGCCTTCCGCTGGCTGCCCGGATCGCCGACGGCTTCGTACCATCGCTGCCGATCGAGATGCTGCGCGTCGCGCTGCATGCGAGCGCGGTTCGACTGTTCGTCGAAGGCCCGGTCGTTCGAGTCGATCGCCGTCGGCGATTTCGTCGTGCCCACCGAGGACGATGGCGAACTCCGCATCTATTTCTCGCGGCGCGACTCCCACCGCTCCATATCCGCGATCGACGTGCTGGATGGCAAGGTCGATCCGCTGCGCTTCGATCACAAGCTGGTGCTGATCGGCACGACCGGTCTCGCCGTCGCCGATTATCAGAACACGCCGCTGGGCGTGCGCATGCCGGGAATCGAAATCCAGGCTCAGGTGCTGGAGAACCTGTTCGACCAGACCTGGCTCGAGCGGCCGCGATGGGCGCCACGCCTCGAGCTGGCACTCTTCGCGCTGTTCGGACTGATGCTGATCGCGGTCACGCCGCGCTGGAAACCACGCAACGCCGCATTGCTCGCGACGGCGTGCATGGCGCTGCCGGTCGCCGCCGCGTTCGTCGCGTTCTTTTTGGGGCGGCTGGTATTCGACGCCGCCGCACCCGCGCTCGGGACTGCTGATCCTGTTCAGCTTCCTGCTGCTGCTCAGCCTGGGCGAGGCGAGCAGGCAGCGCAAGCGGCTCGAGCAGCTGGTCCAGGCGCAGCGCGAGCAGGCGGCGTACATCGACGGCGAGCTGGCGGCGGCGAAGCGCATCCAGACCGGCTTTCTGCCGCGTGCCGACTTTCTGCGCGACGACTCCCGGGTCGAGCTCGCCGCGGCGATGATCCCGGCGCGCGAGGTCGGCGGCGACCTCTACGATTTTTTTCTGCTCGGTTCCGACCGCCTGTTCTTTCTCGTCGGTGATGTCGCAGGCAAAGGCGTGTCGGCCAGCATGTTCATGGCTGTCAGCAAAGCCTTGTACAAGAGCGCGACCTTGCGCAGCCCCGACTCGCCGATCGCCGACTTGATGCGCGCCGCGAACGACGAAGTATCGCGCGACAACCCGGAGATGTTTTTCGTCACCGTCTTCGCCGGCGTGCTGGACCTGCGCTCCGGCGAGCTCGACTATTGCAACGCCGGACACGAGAACCCGTACCTGCTGACACAAGGCGGCGCCGGCGTCGTACGCCTGACCGACGGCGCCGGACCGCCGCTGTGCTCGGTCGACGGTTTCGCCTACGAAGGCGCGTCGCGACGGCTGCATCCCGGCGAGACGCTCCTCCTCGTCACCGACGGCGTGGCCGACGCGCAGAATCCGGCCGGCGAGCGCTACGGCAGCGCGCGACTGCGGCAGAGGCTTGCCGGCCTTGCGATCGCGGGCAGCGGCGCGCATGCGCTGGTCGATGCCTTGTGCGCCGACCTTCGCTCGTTCGCCGCCGGCGCCGAAGCCACCGACGACATCACCGTGCTGGCATTGCGCTGGATGGGATCGCGCGGTCACTGCGTAGCAATCCGTGCGCCTGCGCGGACCGCCAGCGACGCACCGCTTTTCTAGCGCACCAGGATCTCGACGCGACGATTGCGCGGCTCGGCGACGCCGTCAGCCGTAGGGATCGCCAGCGCCCGCTTGCCGCGCGAAATGGCGCGGACGTTTTCCGGCGCGATGCCGCGGCCGATCAGCGCCGCGCGCATGCTGTCGGCGCGCTGCTGACCCGAGAGCGTCGTTGGACTGATCGTTGCCGACTGCGTCTGTGTGTCCCACGACCAGTACGTCAGGCACCGGCCGCCGCGCGATTTCGGCGAGTATGCGGTCGACGTCCTGCTTCGACTCGTCGGTCAGCTCGTCGCTGCCGAGGACGAAATACAGGGTGAATGCCGAGGCTCGGGCGGGCTGCGCCGCCAGCGCCGCGCCGAATTGAGCCTCCACCTCCTGCGAGCTCGAGCGGTAAGCGCGCGGCCGCAAGGGCATCACCTGTCGCGGCAGCGTACGGCTGGTCGAGAACGAGCTCCTTGTCCCCTTCCTTCACCACGACGGCGGTCGCGTGGCCGTCCTTCTCGGGGAGCAGCACGACGGTGCCGCTGCTCACGCAGCCAGCGGCGAGCGCGCAGCTCAGCATCAATGAGACGGCGAGACGGGCCGTCTGCACGGGCTCGGTCATTCGGTGCTGACGACGAATTCGGTTCCGCGCACGCCGAGTATCGCGGTCGGCGTGCGCACGGTCATGGCGTCCGGAGAGCCCTTGGCGATGCGGCCAGAGATGACCGCAAGCGTGCCCCTGTTCAATGAGGCGTCGAAGCGGCCCTGGCCGGTCGTGGGCTCGAACGAATAACGATCGAAAGACAAGACACTGCCGGGACCCGCCGACAGCAGCGAATCGTCGTCCATCGTTATCCCGACCGCGCCGTCGGCACCGGTCTTCACGACGTCGGCGCTTTGCAACCGCGTCGCCGATCGTCCGCCGGCAACGTGCGGCCGTCCCGCTCGATCGTGACCTGGCCCTTCGCCGTCTTGATCTGGCCGATCTCAGCCGCGGCCGCCAGGCTCGTCGCGCACAGCGCCGCAAACACGATCGCTACGCCGACGAGACGGATCAATGCAGTCCCCATGTGCTCTCCTCCGACGAAAGGTCCCGCCAAACGACAATTAGCAAGTTTAGCGCGGAGCGGCGACCGGCGCTGCGGCAACAAAGCGGTCGCGCCCCGCCAGCTTGGCGCGATAGAGTGCCGCGTCGGCCTCCCGCACCCAGGCGCCGACGTCCATCTCCTTGCTTGCTTCGGCCGCGCCGAGGCTCACCGTGCAGCGCAGGTCCGCCGCGCTATCGAACCTGACGCCTTCGAGCCTGGCGCGGAGGCGGCGCGATGCCTCCTCGGCGCCGCGCAACGTCGTTTCGGGCAGCATCATGACGAATTCGTCGCCGCCGTAGCGTGCGACCGAGTCGCTCCTGCGGCTCGACTCGCGCAGGACCCTGGCGATTCCGCACAGCACCTCGTCGCCGATCGGGTGCCCATAACGATCGTTGATCTCCTTGAAGTGATCGATGTCCAGAATCACCAGCACCGCAGGCCGGCCATTTCGCTGGTGGCGCGCCAGTTCTGTCCCCACCAGCGAAAGGCATTCCCGTCGATTGGCGAGGCCGGTCAGCGCGTCGGTGCGGCCCAATTCATCCAGCCGCCTGTTCTGCCGCGCCAGTTTGCTGGCAAGCGAATAAGTCGCCGTGCCGATCGCCAGCGGATAGACAACCAGCAACGGCAGGGTAGCCAGCATGACGTCCATCGACGTCGCGACTTGCACCGGAAACCCGAGCAACGCCGACGTCACGGCGCATGTGACGATCAACAAGGCGGAGGTGCGTGCGAGCAACGGCAGGCCGCCGACGCCAATCTTGTCGACCGACAGCATCGTCGCCAACACGACGCTCGGCAGCAAGTTGAACTGCATGACCGCGATCCAGACACCACCAAGCGCGGAGTCGACCATCAGATTGCGGATTTCGAACCGCGTCGGATGAGCGCTGTGCGTGGCCAGTCGCCAGGCCGCATGCGGCCACACGAATGCGTTGACGGCGAGAGCGATCCACCACCCCGACGATGACTGGTGAGCGTACAGCACCGACGCGACACATATGAATCCGAGCGCGAGGCCCAAAGTTCGCATCCGATGGATGCGACGGACGAACCGCATCTGGCGCGTGCGTTCCTCGCCTGGAACAGCAGGTTTGGCCGGGGCAAGGTTTTCTGGCAACTCTTCGTCCGTCGAGTGAGCGCCCTCGTCGGCGCAGCACCCCACATTATCGCAGGTGCAGCGACGGAACGGCCTGTTGCGAATCGAGGCGATTGTGGCAAACAATCGAGGCGAACAAGGCCATTTGACGACGCGTCGTTTGACCGCCGCACCCGGTTTCGGTACCGCCGGGCGACTACATGCGCGCCGAGATTTGGCCGGCGCCGTTGACTCTGCGCGGGCGCGAGACGCGAATCATGGAACGATCACCTATCGCTCGCGACACGGAATCGTCTGCCGGCGAGGCGAGTGCCGGAAGGCATAGCGCAGCGACTTGCACAAGCTCAAAAATCGGCTACGCTCGTCGTTTCGTACATTTCCCGACATCGCGATGGCCTCCGCCCTGTTCACGCCGTACAAGCTTCGCAAGCTCACGCTCACCAACCGCATCGTCGTCTCACCGATGTGCCAGTACTCGGCCGTCGACGGCTGCGCGACCGACTGGCACCTTGTGCATTGGGGCCAGCTGCTGCAATCGAGCGCGGGGATGTTCACGATCGAAGCCACCGCGGTGTCGGCGACCGGTCGCATCACCTACGGCTGCCTCGGCCTCTACGACGACGCCTGCGAAAAGGCGATAGGCGAGCGCCTGACGATCGCGCGCAAGCATGCTCCGCCGATGCCGGTGGCGATCCAGCTCGCGCACGCGGGACGCAAAGGCTCGTCGCAGGTGCCTTGGGAAGGCGGCCAGCTGATTCCGGCAGCTCATGGCGGTTGGACGCCGGTGGCGCCCTCCGCGATACCGCAGCTCGACCACGAAACGCCGCCGGCCGCTCTGGATGCCGCGGGCATCGCGCGCATCAGGCGGGAATTCGTCGCCGCCGCGAAGCGGGCGGCGCGGCTGGGCCTCGATGCGCTCGAGCTGCACTGCGCACACGGTTACCTGCTGCACGAATTCCTGTCGCCGCTATCGAACCTTCGCGACGATTCGTACGGCGGCTCGCTCGACAACCGCATGCGCTTTCCGCTCGAAGTCTTCGCCGCAGTACGCGACGCCTGGCCGCACGACAAGCCGATGGGCGTGCGCATTTCGGCCACCGACTGGGTCGGCGGCGGCTGGACTATCGAAGATTCGGTCGTGCTGGTCCGGCGCCTGCAGGCGACCGGCTGCGACTGGATAGACACATCCAGCGGCGGCATTTCACCGGCGCAAAAGATTCCACTCGGACCCGGTTACCAGGTCCATCTCGCGCGCGAGATACGGCGTGCGACCGGCATCGCGACGATGGCCGTAGGACTGATCACCGAAGCGAAGCAAGCCGAGACGATCATTGCCTCGGGCGACGCCGACCTGGTCGCGATGGCGCGCGCGATGCTCTGGAACCCGCGCTGGCCGTGGCATGCGGCCGCAGCCCTGGGTGCCGAAGTTCGCGCACCCGAGCAGTACTGGCGCTCCGCTCCGCGCGAAGCGGCCGGCGTCATCGCGCATGCCAAAGTCGGCATGCGCTAGGAACGGCGGTTCAGCTCTTTTTGTCGGATCGATCGCCCGCGGGAGACGACGCTCCCGATGACCCGAGGTATTGCTCCTCGAGTTGTTGCCGCAACCGTTGCGCGAGCTCGATTTCTGCCTCTGTAGCGTACGCAGGTACCGGCTCAACAGTGGGGTCGCGGTTAGCTGATTGCATCCTGGGCATGGCATGGGTCTTCGTGCATATCGCGTGCCAGTGCGAAAATTCGCTGTCAAATCAGGACCGGTCTGCGAGGAAGGTGCCTGGAGGGCAGCGCCTCGTGTAAATTTTGACCGTCGCGCGGCAGATCGCGCTGCTATCAGCAGTGTAGCGATCAGCGCACTATCGTTGCTTGTATCCACCGAAATTTTCCGGCGCGTGGCCGCCAGCCGATAATCAGCGTTACGGCATCGATCGCCTGGCGCACGTGCGGTGCCAGGCTCTACAGCGTGCAGGCTTGGCCAAGACCCGGCGGGATCCGGAAACAAAGCCGGCGCGATCTCTTGACAGGCTCCGAACTCCCGCGCATACTGAACCTTATGGTTAACTATCAAGCGAGCCGGCTCGACGCGGTCTTCAGCGCGCTGGCCGACCCCACCCGACGCGCGGTGCTGGTCAGGCTGCGCCGCGGCGAGCGATCGGTGGGCGAGCTGGCCGAGCCGTTCGCCATGTCGCTGCCGGCCGTCATCAAGCATCTCGGCGTCCTCGAGGATGCGGGGTTGATCGAGCGCAAGAAGTCCGGCCGCGTGGTCAGCTGTCAGCTCAAGAGTGGCGCAATGAAAGACGCGCTCGATTGGCTCGAGCGCAACGAGGAATTCTGGAATACGCGGCTGGACCGGCTGGGCGCGTTTCTGGAGCAAAAGGAGAACCGAGCATGGAAACCGCAACCGAAGACAAGACCAGTCTCCACATCCGGCGGGTCTACCAAGCCCCCGTCGCCGCGGTCTACACGGCGTGGACGGACCCCGAGCAAATGAAGCACTGGATGGGACCGAGCGACGCTTTCGGCGAATCGGAAGTCACGATGGACGTGCGAGTGGGCGGTCGCTATCGCATCGTCATGCATGCGCCGGACGGCGAAACGCATCGCGTCAGCGGCGTGTACCGCGAAGTCGTTCCCAACAAGAAGCTCGTCTACACCTGGGCCTGGGAAAGCACGCCGGAACGGGAATCTCTGGTGACGCTCGAGTTCAAACCTTCGGGCGACGGTACCGAGCTGGTCCTGGCCCATCAACGGTTCGTCGATTCGGAGGCGCGCGACAAGCATCAACACGGCTGGAACGGCTGCCTCGATCGGCTGGGCCGCTTTATTACGCACTAGCCCTCATCGACCTATCTGGAGAAGAACAATGGCCAATCCTTTTGTACACGTCGAGCTCGAAACCAACGACGTCGCCAAGGCGAAAAGCTTCTACGGCAAGCTGTTCGACTGGAAGCTGGAAGACGTCCCGAACCCGGCGGCGGGCGGCAACTACACGATGATCAGCGTCGGCGACGGCACCGGCGGCGGGATGATGAAGAATCCGATGCCCGGCGGGCAGTCGTTCTGGCTCGCCTATGTGCTGGTCGACGACATCGAGGCGACGACCAAGAAGGTGAAATCGCTGGGCGGCACGGTGATGAAGGATGTCACCGAGGTGATGGGCATGGGCTGGCTGTCGATCATCGTCGACCCGACCGGCGCGGTCCTGGGCCTGTGGAAGGCGAAGCCCAGGGCGAAGTAGGCGCCTGCGTCGATTAGCGTTTGCGTGTAATCGGTCGTCGTCGCGGGAAGCGCGGCGAACGCCGGGACTCAGCGTTCGCGAACCCGCGTTTCAGCCTCTGCCAAAGCCGCCGAACGAGCGCATCGGCGGCCGTCCGACAAAGTGGCGCCCGACAGGGATGGACGAAAATCGCCGAAAGCCTGGCGCGCGCACGAAGACGACACCGGTCGAATAGAAATTCGGAAACCACCCTAACCCGCAGCCCATCCATCCGGGATCGCATCCCATCGTATAGGCCGGCGGAGACGAATAGACAGTGTATTGCACGGGCGGCGGCGCTGAATCGATCCTGTATTGCGGGGGCGGCGCCGGAATATCCCGATAGACCACCTGCGGCGGCGCTTGCCGCCTGGCAGATACCTCCTCCTCGAGCTGTCGAACGCGCTCCTCGAGTACCTGAGTCTCGGCCCGGCGCGCCGCGTCCCGGGCAGCGTTCTCTCGCGCCGCAACTGCAGCGCTGGTGTGCGTGACGCTGATCACGCGCGCACCCTGCGGCGGGGCGAGATTGCTGACGTTGACGGATCCGGACGCGTCGGCCCACGTGTAGATATCCGCATAAGCGACTTGCAGCCCCAATGTGCTTGCGACAAGCACGGGCCAAGCCGTCCGGAGAATCGGTGTGAGCATTATCGATATCCGATAACCATCACGATAATTGTAGGCCGCCGGGCGGGCGTTGTGTAGAGCCTGCGTTGCTCCTGGGCAGTCCCGCTTTCTGGTATCGTGCGAAGCGAGAGCTTGATCGATGCCAGGAGGAGGACGGCCATGAGCAATTCGATGCGTTGGACGCGGCGCAGGTGGATCGGCGCGGGGCTCGCGGGCATGGCGGCCGGTGCGTTGACTGGGCGGGCAAGTGCTGCGACGACCTTGCGCTGGGCGACGGTGCTGCCGACCAACCACCCGACGGTGGCAATGATGGAACGCGTCGCCAAGCAGGTGCGCGAAGAAACCGGCGGCGCGGTGGAAATCCAGACCTTCCCCGCCGGACAACTGGGCTCGTCGCGCGACGTCATCGAGTCGGCGTCGTCGGGCGCGATCCAGATCGTCGACGAGGGCGCGGCGCAGTTCGGCCAGTTCGTGCCGCAATTCTCGATCCTCGAGGCGCCCTACATCTGGCGTGATCCGCAACACGTGCGCCGCGTATTGAACTCGCCGGTGCTCGACGAGATGAACACCCAGCTCGTCGCCAAGCGGTCGATGCGGGTCATCGGCTCGACCTACTACGGCAAGCGGCACGTCACGTCCGGGTCGAAGGCGATCCACACCGTCGACGACATGAAGGGGTTCAAGCTCCGCATCCCGGAAGTCGACACGTTCCGGGCGATGGCGGAGGCGTGGGGCGCGCGGCCGACGCCGCTCAACTTCGGCGAGCTGTACCTGGCGTTGAGCCAGGGCGCGGTCGACGGCCAGGAGAATCCGCTGCCGACAATCCAGAGTGGCAAGTTTTTCGAGGTGCAGAAGTACCTGGTGCTGACGGGACACATCATCACGCCCCGTCTGATCGTCGTGAACGAAGCCGCGTGGCAGGCGCTCAACGCCAAGGAGCGGCAGTCGCTCAAGTCCGCGGTCGAGACGCACGGCCAGACGCAGGACAACGATATCCTGTCGCAGGAAAGCAAGCTCGCCGACACGTTCAAGTCCGCCGGAATGACAGTGATCCAGCCCGATATCGAGAGCTTCCGCAAGCCTGTGCTGGCGAGCGTGCCCGCCAAGTTCGAGTCGAAATGGGGCAAGGGACTCTGGGAGCGCATCGCCGCGATTTGACCTGAGCGCCTGGCGACCCGTACAGCTCCTGCCGCGCGGAGCCGACTGCTTGTTCACCCCGCGCACCGGAACGCCGCCGCTTCGCATCCTCGCCGGGGCGTTCGACCGCACGTTTGAGCTCGTCTGCTGCGCGCTGGTGGTCGCGCTGCTCTCGGTTGTGTCGCTCGGCGCCGCGACGCGGTCGTTCGGCCAGCCGCTGATCTGGACCGACGAGCTTTCCCGGTTCCTTATGGTGTGGCTGGCGGTTTTCGGCTGGATCGTCGCGACCCGCAAGCGCATCCACGTGCGCATCCGCTTCTTCCAGGACAAGCTTCCCGAGCGAGCGCACCAAGCGACCGAGCTGGTCATCCAGTCCGCGATGACCTTGTTCGGCGCGCTCGTCATGGCGTACAGCGTCGGGCTGATCGGCAAGAATCACGACCTCGAAGCGACGTCGCTGCCGATCTCGATGGCGTGGATGTATGCGCCGATGGTGCTGGGCGGCGCGATCACCGCGCTGCAGGGCGCGGTCGACTTGATCCAGACGCTGCGTCGGCCGCCGCGGTCGCTTCCGCCCGCAATTGGCGAAGAGGCAGCCCTCGAATGATCCACCTGATGATCGAGATCGTCGGCGTCTGGCTGGTGGCGATCCTGATGGGCATGCCGCTGTTCGCGTCGATGGGACTGGCGGCACTCGCATTCGTCGCCTTCAGCGGATTGTCCGCGTCGATCGTGCCGCAGAAGATGGCGCAGGCGATGAACTCGTTTCCGCTGGTCGCCGCCCCGCTGTTCATCCTGATGGGCAACCTGCTCGGCGCGGCCAAGCTTACCGACCGCATCGTCCGTTTCGCGACCTCGCTCGTCGGAGCGCTGCGCGGCGGCTATGCGCACGCCAGCATCCTGTCGAGCATGATCTTCGCCGGCATGGTGGGCTCGGCGGTGGCCGACGCGGCAGGGACCGGCGCGGTCGAAGTGCGCGCGATGAAAAAAGCCGGCTATCGTCCCGAAACGGCGGCGGCGATAAGCTCAGCCGCCGCGACCATCGGCCCAATCATCCCGCCAAGCTTGCCCATGGTGATCTACGGCGTCAGCGCAGACGTGTCGATCGGGCGGCTCTTTCTCGCCGGCGTTATTCCCGGCGTGCTGATGGGACTGTCGCTGATGACTCTGGTGGCGATCATCGCGCCGCGACAGGGGCTGCCGCGTCATTCGTTCGGCGGCTTATGCGACGTGTGGCTTGCTTTGAAGGAAACCTGGTGGGCGCTGATGACGCCGGTGATCCTGCTCGGCGGCATGTTCAGCGGTCTGGTCACGCCGACCGAGGCTGCCGCGGTCGCCTGCCTGTGGGCGCTGTTCCTCGGTTTCGTCGTGTACCGGACGCTGTCGGTCAAAGATCTGCCGGCAATCCTGATCAACACTGCCGAGACGACGGGTATCGTGGCCGTGCTGGTCATGGTCGCCGGCGCGCTGGGCTGGTGCATGTCGATCTCGCGCATTCCGCAGACCCTCGCGCCGGCGATTGTCGCGGCGATCCACCAACCGGTGGTGTTCCTGCTGGTCTCGAATCTGGTGCTGCTCGCAGTCGGCTGCTTCATGGAGGCGCTGGCGGCGATGCTGATCCTGATCCCGATCCTCGTGCCGGCGGCGATCAGCTTCGGGATCGACCCGGTGCAGTTCGGGCTGATCATGATATTCAACCTGATCCTGGGCACGATTCACCCGCCGATCGGCGTCGTGCTCTTCGTCATGGCGCGCATCGCCGAGGTCAGCTTCGAGCAGATCTCGCGCGCGATCCTGCCTTGGCTGGTGCCGCTGCTCCTGGTGCTGCTGGCGATCACCGTCTGGCCGCCGTTGACGCTCTGGCTGCCGGGGCTGTTGATGAACAAGTAGGGCCCGTTGTGGCTGCCGGCGCGACTGGATTTGCCTGGCCGTGATCGCCGCCTTGAGGTCGACACTTCGCCGAAATACCTTGCAACGCCGGCAATATGCGTGTATGCATGGACTGCAGGTTCGTCAAGTAAGTGAAAATGCCGGTCGGTCGTTGCCGCTTCGCGGTATTCCTCAGGTCTTCGTCTCCCTCCCTTGAAGTTCCGGCATCGGGCAAAAGCCCGTCCACTCGTATTTCACAGGAGCTTCAAGACATGGGTACAGGTACAGTGAAGTGGTTCAACGACAGCAAAGGGTTCGGCTTTATCACCCCGGACTCCGGCGGCAAGGATCTCTTTGCCCATTTTTCCGCGATCACAGGTGAAGGCCACAAGAGCCTGCGAGACAACCAGAAGGTCTCGTTCGACGTAACGACCGGTCCGAAAGGCGAGCAGGCCTCGAACATCAAGTCGCTCGATTGATCGGATTCAAGCAGTGAAAAGGCCCGCGCAAGCGGGCCTTTTTATTTGCGTGCCACGAGTCGTCGCTTATAGAACGCGACCACCGAGTCGTTGAAAGCGCGATGGGCCCGTCAAGCGGCGATCGCGGACGCGTCCTGGCGGTACCGCACATCGGACAGCAGGCGCGCCAATTCCTTCTTGACGACGGCGTAGCACTCGCACGCGCGCGGCCTCCAGTCCGGACCGCTCGAGCACCGCGATGTGGCCGCGGCGGTAACGAATGAGGCCGGCGCGCTGCAAGTTTCCGGCCGCCTCCGTGATGCCTTCGCGGCGCACGCCGAGCATGCTGGCGACCAGTTCCTGCGTCATGACCAGCTCATTCGACGGCAATCGATCGAGGGTCAGCAACAGCCAGCGGCACAGCTGCTGCTCCACCGAATGGTGCCGGTTGCAGGCCGCGGTCTGGTTCATCTGCGTGATCAGCGCCTGGGTGTAGCGCAGCAGCAGACGCTGCATCAGGCCGCCGCGATTGAATTCCTGCTTCAGCAAGCGTCGCTCCAGCCGGTAGGCGTGGCCCGCGGTCTGCACGACCGCCGAGCTGGGCGTGGTATCGCCGCCCATGAACAGCGAAATGCCGACGACGCCTTCGTTGCCCACGCCCGCGGTTTCGGCCGACGCGCCGGACTCCGTGACATAGTGCAGCGACACGATGGCGGTCGTGGGGAAATAGGCGTGCTGCAACTGGCCGCCGGGTTCGTAGAGGATCTCGCCGAGCGGCATCGGGACCAGTTCCAGGTGCGCGGCCAGGCGCTCGAATTCCGCCGTGGGCAGGGCGGCGAGAAGATGGTTCTGATTCGGACTATGCGGTGATGACATCGCGAACTGCGCTCTATTCTTTGCGATCGAGCTCCACGCCGATTCCGCGATAGCCGATGAAGCGGCAGGACTGGTTGAACATCGGCTCCCCGCTCACCTGAAACTTCTGCTGCGAGCCATCGGCATTGACGCGGCTGAAGACGAAATCCAGGAAGGGCTGCCGGGCCGCGATCGTCGCCTGCAGTGTCTCGCGCTCCGCCTCGTTCCAGCCTGCCACCGGAACATCGCTGGCATCGCCGCTCAGGGCGTCGACCCGGATTCCGAGCATTTCCAGCGACCGGGCCGGAAACCTTGGTGAAGTTGCCGTTCTCGTCCTGCTCCCAGTACCAGTCGGAGGCGAGCTCGGTCAGGCTGCGATAGCGCGCCTCGCTTTCGCGCAGTTCGGCGGTCCGTTCCTGCACCGTCTGTTCCAGCACCTTGTTGTAATTCTCGAGTTTCCTGTACAGCAGCCGCACTTCCAGCATGTTGTGGATGCGCGTCTTGACTTCGACCAGATCGAACGGCTTGCTGACGAAATCCTTTGCGCCGGCCTGCAACGCGCGCAGCTTGTGACCCGGTTGGGCGGTGATCACGAGGACCGGAAGGTAGCCGTCCGCATCGTTCGTCTTGAGGCCTTCCATCACCTGGAATCCATCCATGCCCGGGCATCTGCAGGTCGAGCAGGATCAGGTCGTAGCGGTTCTTGCGATGCAGCGCGCAGACTTCCTGCGGATTCATCGTCGAGGCGACGCGCGTGTAGCCGGCCTCACTCAGCATTTGCTCGAGCAGGCTGACGTTGGACTCCTGATCGTCGACGATCAGGATGCTGGCGCCAAGAATGTCGCGGTCGCTGACCATCATGCTGTTTCTTCCTTGCCTGCGCGGGCCGATTGCGTCTTCGCGAAGTTCAAGCGCCACGTCCAGCGTTTCCATGAACTCGTTGACCTTGATCGGCTTGGTGAGATAGCGGAAGAATCCTGCCTCCAGACCTTTCTCGATATCGCGGGGCATCGCATTGGCACTGAGCGCAACCACCGGGATGTGCGCCGTCAGCCGGGTCGCGCAGCCAGGATTTTCAGCGCCGTGATGCCGCTGATGCCGGGCAGATTGATGTCCATCAGGATCACGTCCGGCCGGGAGGCGCGCGCAATCTCGATGCCGCGATTGCCGTCCCTCGCGCTCAGCAAGCGGATATCGGGCCGGCGCGCGATGAGATCCTCGACCAGCATCAGATTGGCCGGGTTGTCCTCGACATAGAGCAGGGTGCGCATTTGCGCGTTCGCCTGAACGGGCGCCGGGGCGGAATCGCGTCGGTTCGGGTGCCCCCGCTGCACGCTTGCGGCTCGGTCGTCAGGTTCAGCTCGATCCAGAACACGCTGCCCTTCCCGACGGTGCTTTCCACGCCGATGACGCCCCCCATCAATTCGATCAGCCGCTTGCACACGACCAGGCCGATGCCGGTGCCTTCCTCGACGCTGCGCCTCCTGTCCGAGCCGGTTGAACGGCTGGAAAAGCTGCGCCAGCTTGTCCGGGGTCAGTCCTTCGCCGGTGTCCTTGACGCAGATGCGAATGCGTCCCGGGGTGCTGGCGATGCAGTCCACGACGACCGTTCCGCCGACCCTGTTGTACTTGATCGCATTGGACAGAAGGTTGATGAGCACCTGCTTGACCCGCGTCCGGTCGGCTTTGACGAAGTACCGGATCTCGATCTGGGGAAAGGTCACGCTGATGCCGCGCTTCTGCGCCTGCGGCTCTATCATCGCCTGGCATTCGTGCATGACTTCGGAAAGCGATATCGGCTCCAGCGACAGCGACAGCTTTCCGGACTCGATCAGCGCGAGATCGAGGATTTCGTTGATCAGGTCGAGCAGGTACCACCCCGCCTTGAGAATCTGATCGATGCTTCGCTTCTGCGACGGCGTCGGCGCCGGCGCGCCGGATTCGATCAGCTGGGCAAAACCGAGGATCGCGCTGAGCGGCGTGCGCAGCTCGTGGCTCATGCTGGAGAGGAAGTCCGATTTCGCGAGGTTGGCCTTTTCCGCGATGGCCATCGCATCGTGGAGTTCCAATTCGACCTGCTTGCGCACCGAATTGTCGGTGCCGATCAACAGGTAGCCGATGATGTCGCCGTAGTCGTCGCGCAGCGCGGTGATCGACACGATCGCCGGAAAGCGGCTGCCGTCCTTGCAGATATAGGTCAGCTCGTAGATGTCTTCGATGCCGCGCGACGCCTTGAAAGCCAGGGCCTCGAAGCCGGGCGTGATCGTGGTCGCGAGCTCGATGCTCAACGCCTGCGCGCGCGCCGTCACTTCCTGCGGGTCGTGGATGTCGCTGGGACTGATCTTGTTCACGACCTCGGCGGCCCGATAGCCGAGCATGCGCTCGGCGCCGACGTTGAACAGCTGGATGATGCCTTTTTCGTCGGTGGCGATGATCGAGAAATTGGCGCTGGTCAGAATCGCGTTCTGCAGGGCGCCCGTCTTGAGCAATGCTTCCTCGCGCAGTTCGACCGTCGCGATCCGCCTTGCCGGCATCGTCGAGAAGGATGGAATCGTTTCGTTTTTCGAACATCGGCGGCTTTCGTGCAAAGCGTACATTGATGTTGGTGGCCGCTCCGGCCCCTCGCTATCGGCGCGCGGGAAAGCAGAGCCCTGCACCAAAAGCAAAGAGATGATCTTGTTTGCAACGATCGGCGTCTGTACGCTGGGACACTTAGAGCGGTGGCTGAGCACCGCATAGCAGAGCGCCGCGAAGGAGTACCGCGCGTGCTAAAACGACGCTGGGAGGGGTAGTATTGCCGGACTTTCGGTGCCTGGCGCCTTCACTCACTGATCCAGCGGCGAACGTACATGCGCATCTGCCTCTTGACCAACCAGGATCTTCTCGCCGACCCCTTTCCCGCCGATGACTGGCCGTGCGATCCAAGGCCGTTTTTCCCCGACGCGCACTGGGAGGTGGAGTGCCTCGAGAAGGCGACGTCGGTCGAGCAGGTGACTCGTCGGATCGATCAAGGCTTCGATCTCTTTTTCAATCTTTGCGATGGGGCCGCGGACCAGAACACCCCGGGCATCGAGGTCGTGAAGACGCTGGAAGAGCATGGTGTCGCCTTCACCGGGGCGACGTCTGAGTTCTATGAGCCCTCGCGCGAAGCGATGAAATCGGCTTGCGCGACCGAGGGTATCGCCACGCCCGCTCACGTCTTGGCACGCTGCGAGGCCGACGTTGAACTGGCTGCTCACATGTTGCGCTTTCCTCTTTTCGTGAAACACTACAGCAGCTATTCCAGCGTCGATCTTTCCCGGCGCTCCCGCGTTTGTTCGCCAGCCAGCCTTCGGCAGCAGACACGCAAGATCGTCCGTCGCCACGGGGCTGCGTTGATAGAGGAGTTCATTGAAGGGACCGAGTGTACGGTCCTCGTGGCCGAGAACCCCGATGATCCGGCGCGTCCGAAAACCTACACGCCGATTCAATACCGCTTTCCTGAAGGCGAGACCTTCAAGCACTCGGACATGAAGTGGGTGAAATACAAGGAGATGTCGGCCTTGCCGGTCGACGATCCGCAGCTCGATGCCCGCCTGCGCGATGTTTCTGCCCGTTTTTTTCTCGCTATCAAGGGCGCGAGCTTCGGCCGCTGCGACCTGCGTGTCGACCCTGGTGGCACGCCTTTCATGCTGGAGATCAACCCCAATTGCGGCGTTTACTACCCTCCTGAAGACGCCGGCAGCGCCGACCTCTGTCTGTTGCACGATCCGGAGGGTCATGTCGGTTTCACGCGACAGCTGATCCTGGCCGCGTTGCATCGCCACCAACAGCGCGCTGAGCACCGTGTCGGTCCCATGCGCACGGCGCCACCGGGGAGGATCGGCCGTTCTGCGCAGCTTTTGAAGCAATCCCTTACGACGGACGTCTGACCGTTCAGACTTATGACGCCGGCAGCGCTCGCCGCGGCAACGCGCTCGCGACGGCAATGAACACGATGATGCCGACCACGCCGAACGCGGCCTCGACGTTGAGCAGCCCAGCCGCACCCCAGCGGGTGTGCGCCCAGCCGTCGACCAGCGTCATGTAGGCGATCGGCATGTTCGACAGCGAAGCGTACAAGTTGTACTTGGTCGCCGCCGCGCCAAGGCCGATCGTTTCGAGCACCACCGCCGTGAAACCGGCGTAGGTCAGCCCCTGGATAAACGCATAGACCAGCGTGAACACGACGTACATCGTCTCGGTGCGCGGCGCCATGGCCATTGCGACGGTGCATACCGCCATCAGCAGACCGTACAGCGCATACGCCGTTTTGCGGTCCATTCGGTCACTGCCGAAACCACCGAACAGACAACCGAGTGCCGACACGATGCCGCTGAAGACCCCTGTCGCCAACGCCACGGTGTTCGCGCTGGCGTGCCAGTCGTCGGCCACCGCCGCCCACAGATTGGTCGCGGCGCCGGAACCGATGGGAAGAAAGCAGATGAGGAGCGCGAGAATGCCCACGCGCGACCGCGCCACTTGCCACAGATCCTTCAACACCTCGACCAGCATGCGACCGTAGTGACCCGTTCGCGCCAGCGGCGGCGGCTCCGGCACGAACCAAAGCGCCGCTGCACACAGCGCGCATACCACCGCGACCGCGGCGCCGGCCATCCATGGGTCGGGCAGGGTTTGCGCCATCCACAGCCCGGCACCGCCGCCCAGGCCATTGCCGCCGAGGTTGCCGGCCTGGAACCAGCCGCCGGCACGACCGTGCAATTCCGGTGGTGTGTTGTAGACCATCAGGCTTTCGGTCGCCATCGCCAGGAACGTGGACGCGACATTCGAGATCAACACCGCCGCATACAACAACGGCAGCGATGCGGCATCTGCGGGAACCGCTCCAGTCACGAAAATGCCCAACGCGCTCACCAGGCCCGCGCCCAGGTACCATGTCTTGCGCGACAGCGTGGTGTCTGCCACCGGCGCCCAGAGGAACTTCCAGGTCTGCGGGATATAGCTGGCCGCGACGAGCGCGGCGACTTCTTCCACGCCGACGCCGGCCTGCGTGAGTTGATAGCCGATCGCGACGGAGAGGTACCCGCCCATCGCCCCGAAGGGAACGATCAGGAACAGGTATACGCTCGGGTGGGTTCGGCGCACCAAAGGTCGCGACCGCGTCATGGCCGCTCGGTTAATTTACTGCGGCTCAGGTGAAGTTGCGGCCGCCTGCTTCAATCTTGCGCACAAAAAAGCCCGCGCGAGGCGGGCTTGATCGAGCGCTTGAGGACGCTAGTTATTGGTCACCACCGAGACCTTTCGGTCCGGCGCGGCGGGCTTCGTCTTGTCCGCGACCGGCTTCAACGCCTTTGGCGCCAGGACCTGCGCGGCCGTACGCGCTGGGACCTTGCTCGCGGCCAGGGGCGCTGCCGACGCCAGCTGCGCCGGCGGAGCCGCGGACGCCGACGAGTCGTCGCTGTATTCGCATGCGGAGCCTATTGCCGGCACAAACCCGAAAATGGCCAACGCAGTTGCCGCCACCACTGTCTTCATGATCACACCTCCTCCTGCCACGTCGCACCTACGCACAATTTGCGCCCAACGAGCATGCTTGTCAACAAGCCTGCCCTCGGCCGATCGGCAATCACTCTTAACCGATCGCAGGCTCGACGGCGCCTGTGGAAGACTTGGTCGGCTGACAGGTTCGCGCGGAACCGCTAGCGCGTGCGACCCCGCATCGACGCCGGCTGGCCGGGAAGCGTCAGCGACTTCCCGGTGTTGACGATCTGGTCGCCGTCGACGCGCAGAATGGAGATGTCGCGGTCCAGATAGTTGCCGACATAGATATAGCGCCCATCGTTGCTGAATACCAGACCCTCCGGCAGGCCGCGCACTTCGACTTCGTTGCTGCGCGTCACTTTCTTGCCGTCGATCTTGAGCGCGACGACCTTGCCGTTGCGGTTGTAGAACCAGGCGTTCTTGGCCGCGTCGTTGCCGTTGAGCAGCAGCGCCACCGCAAGCTTGCCGGTCGGGCTGATGGCGAAGCCTTCCGGTGAATCGCCGACGACGACCTTGTCGATCACGCGCGGCGGGCTCGCCTCGAGGTCGATCACGGTCACCGTGTCGACATTGCCATCGGACCGGCCTCCATTCCCGTTATCGGCGGAGAGCGCAAGCTTTCCGTCAGGCGCGATATCGAAGTTGTATGGCCACAAGCCGACGGGTATGTCCTGCTTCGTATACGTGACCTTCTCCCCGTTTACCTCGAGCATCGCGAGCTTGTGGCCCGTAAACTTCCCGGCCATCGCGCGCTTCCCGTCCGGCGTGAACACCACGTGCGTCACCATCTCGCCGATAACGACCGTGTCGATCACCGTCACCTTCTTGCCCGCGATGCGCAGCACGCCGATCGAGTTGTCGGCGCGATTGGTGACTAACGCGAGATTGCCGGCGCGATTGATCGACAGACCGGAAGGCTGCTTGCCGACCGTCACGGTGTCTATCAGCGCCGGCGGATTGGTGGTGAGGTCGATCACAAAGAGCTTGTTGTCGGGCACCATCTTCCAGACGGCACCGTCCTTCTCCGCGTCCATCGAACTCGCGACCAGCGCGAGGCTCTCGTCGGGGGTGATCGCGAGATTCACCGGCGGCCCGAAAATCGAGTTCATCAGCGGCAGGTTGACGAGGATCCTGGGCGCCAGCGGATCGGTGCCGATGTCGATGATCGACACGGTATCCTTCCCCGGCCCGCTGAAGGCATAGGCCCCGGCGTCGGTGATGCCGACCTTCTCATCGTTGCCGACGACCATCAATTCGCGCTTGCCGGGACCCGGATTCATCGCGGCACAGCCGGCCAGCGAAATCAGGCACGCGCCAACGGCAACGGCCTTGAGACGTTGAAGTGAGGCAGCCATGGTTCCTCCTGCGTTGGACGCGCCGGTGCGGCGCGGGTCTGGGAGCGACGGTTTGCGAAGGTGTTTTTGGATCGATCAACCGCTTCCTGCGCCGACGATATCACAGGCGGCGGCGGGAGGCGCGGGTCGTGTTCGGGCCGTCAGGTTTGCTGCCATAGCTTCGGGAAGATGCGGCGCGCGATGTCCGGTCGCGCGTCGTAGAACACCAGCAGGGCGGCGTAGACGATAGGCAGCGCATACGAGCCCCAGCGCCCGAAGCTGAGCAGTGCATAGCACAGCGCCACGAAGGTCGCGATCAAGGTGACCTGCGCGGCGTTGTCCGCGAGCGAGCGCCGGCGATCCCCCTCCAGGTCGCCGATGACCGGCCCCGCGCGCGTCGGCTGTCCTCGTTGTCCCGGTGTTGTCGTCGCCTCGAACAAACCCTGAGCGCGCGCCGCGGCGAGCAGCGACATGCCGGCGACCGGTATCCAGAAGTGCTTGTCGGTTACCGTGTCCCACCAATCGACGCCGGTCGCCAGGCCGAAGATGAACGCGGGCGCGGCGATCGGCAGCGTGACGATCGCCGCCGCGATCGCGAGGAAAATGGCGATGACGACCACGGCGAGCAAGCGCATCACCAGCCAGCGCGAACGCGGATCGACCGACGTCGGATCCTTGCGATCGCGCGTCGTGCCGACGATCAACATCAATCCCAGCGACAGATCGAACGCGGTCAGCAGAAGGTAGCTCGCGATGCTGCCGTTGAGCAAGTACAGCGGCAGCAACGGAACCAGGTGACGCACGACGTCGACGACGATGTTCATGACCGGGCCCGCGACTAACGCGGTCTCCCGCCCGGCATTCGGCACGCGTTGCGACGCACTGAGTCGTTGCCCATGATTCCTCGCTGCTTGCCGCGAAGTCGACACCAACCGGACGCGCGAAGTATATTGGAAATCTTCAGATTCGATCGGGGTTGGGAAAGATGGCTCGCGTCTTCGTTACCGGCTCGGCCGACGGCCTCGGGCAGATCGCCGCGAGACGCATGGTCGAGGATGGCCATCGCGTCGTCCTGCATGCGCGCAACGACAAGCGCGCGAAGGAAGCGCTCGCGGCAGTGCCCGGGGCGGAGACGGCCGTGGCCGGCGATCTCTCGAGTATCGCGGAGTGCAAGCGGATTGCCGAACAGGTCAACGCGCTCGGCGCGTTCGACGCCGTGATCCACAACGCCGGCGTCTATCTGCAGCCGCGCCGGATCGCGACCGTGGACGGGCTGCCGCAGGTGTTCGCGGTCAACACGCTGGCGCCCTACATCCTCACCGCGTTGATCCGCAAACCGAAGCGATTGGTCTACCTCACCTCAGGATTGCATCGGAGCGGCGACCCGAGCCTCAAAGACCTCACCTGGAGCGAGCGGAAGTGGAACAGCTCGAGCGCCTACGCCGACTCCAAACTGTACGACGTGATGCTGGCGTTCGCCGTCGCGCGCAAGTGGCCGGATGTTCTTTCCAACGCGGTCGATCCAGGTTGGGTGCCGACCAAGATGGGCGGCCGCGGCGCGCCGGACGATCTGGATGCGGGCGCGGAGACGCAGGCGTGGCTGGCGACGAGTGACGATCCCGAGGCGATGGTCAGCGGCGAGTTCTTTTATCATCGCAAGCCGCGTGCGCCGATGGCTGCCGCTCGCGACGAGAAGATTCAAGATCGGCTTATCGCGGAATGCGCGAGAATTATCGGTTTACCGTTTCCCGACCAACAGGGTTAGCAAGCGGGGATCTTTGCCTTGCGCGTCGATATGAAACTTTCGGGCTAGAACGCCGCCACATGGGCGCACCGGAATCCTCGTGGATCTGCCCGAGTTGTGGGTCAACGGCGACGACTCGCTATTGCGGCTCCTGCGGGGAGGAAAGAATTCTCGCGATCGCTCCGATCGCGGGCGGCAAGACTTCGACTGGGAAGACGCGCTCGTTCGTTGGCCGCATGCTCGCCAGCTTACGCACACTCGTGTCGCCCCCGGGGCAGCTGACTGCCGACTGGATTCGCGGCAGACGTGTGGGCTACCTCTCTCCGCTGTCGCTGTTTCTTTGGGTCAATGTTGCCTTCTTTCTTGTTCAATCCGCGAGCGGACTCGGTATTCTGACCTGGCCATTGCGGATCCACCTCTCCGATGATTCGATCGCCTGGCTTACCACGCGATTGCTCGCACAACACCGGCCTGACGTTACGGCCTCAAATGATTCCTATGCGGAGGTGTTCAACTCTCTTGAAGCGGTACATGCCAAGTCGCTGGTGGTCGTGATGGTGCCCGCATTCGCGCTGATACTCGGTGCACTGTTGATCGACCGCCGCGAGCCGTTTAAGAATTTGCTGACGTTCGCCACGCACTTTTTTGCGTTTGCGCTGATTTGGCTGTGCGTACTTTTTCCGGTGCTCGCGATCGTTTTGCGTTTTAGCACCGCTGGCGGATTGCCAGCGCCGATGCATCATTCGATGGACTTGGTTGTATCGGGCTTGGAGGCTGCAGTAGTCGGCTGGTACATCTATGTGGCACTGGACACGGTCTTCGGGTTGAGGAAGCCGCGGCGGCTGCTCATGGTTATCGCTCTAATCGCGGCACTGTATGTGATTCTCCTGGCGTACCACGTGGTGGTCTTCGCCGCCACGCTGTATTCGACTTGATCGATGGAACGCTGCCGGGTCCGCAACCGACTGAAATCGGCGCCTGCTGCTTGGTGGTTCCTCCGAATGGCTGATTCCGAGACGTTCTACCGTCCTATCGCGTTGATTGCAGTTTCTGGACTGTCGCCCCCGCTAGCCTTTTCCGCTAGACTATTTCCCGGCGCAGCGACATCGCAGGCGCGAGACTTCCATTGATGAATTCTCCGTGACCGAAACCGAGCGGCACCCGACGAGCCGCGCGCTCGTCGCGAGCTTCCTGTTCACCGACCTGGTCGGATATTCGAAGGGGACGGCGGCCGAGCAGTACGCGGCCAAGGCGACGCTGTCGTCGGTGTTGCGCAGGAATCTCGCAACGCTCCCTGACGTCGACTACCGCATCAAGGACACCGGCGACGGAGCGTTGATCGCGTTTACGTCCAGTCCCGAGCACGCCCTCTACATGGCGCTCGCCATCGCGGAGGATTTCGGTCGGGCGGCCGGCGAGGCGGGCTTCCCTTCGAATCGCCTGCGCACCGGCCTTCATCTCGGATCGGTCAAGGAGTCGACCGATCTCGAAGCGCGGCCCAATTTCGTCGGCGACGGCATCAACGCCGCCAAGCGGATCATGGACTTTGCGGAGCCCGGTCAGATCACGGCTTCGCGAGCCTTCTTCGACGCCGTCGGCAGCCTGGATGCCGCGTACGCCGATCTGTTCAGGCATGTCGGTGCTCCCGACGACAAGCACGGGCGCGCGCACGAGTTGTACGCGGTCGCGCCGAGCGCGACGGTCCTGCAGAAGCTCAAGCTCGATCTCGCGTCTGCTGCCGATGAGCCCGCGCAATTTGCCGCCAACATTCCCGCGCCGCCAAAGCCGCCGCGAAATGCGGCGAGCGCGATTGCCGCCGACACTCCCGCCAAATCGAGCCGTCCTGGCGAGACAGCGCGCAAAGTGTTGTTTGTTGTCATCGCGGTGATCGCGCTTGGCGCTGTTTCGCTATTCGCTGTCAACAAGCTGACCGCGCCCAGCGCTTCGACGAGCCCTCAAGCAACGATCGAAACCACAGTACCTCCGACGACGCCGAAACAGGCGGCAGCGCCGCCGGCTTCGGATAAGGCCGCGGTCGAATCGCAGGCCCCGCCAGCCATCGCGCCCAAGCCCGAGCCGACACCTGCCGCTGCCGCCGCAGGTATTGCGGCAAGCGCACCCACGCCCGATTCGACGCAGCCGGAAACCGCCCCGCCCGCCGCGGCGACGGCAAAGACGACCCCGAAGATCAAGCCGAAGACCGAACCATCTCCGCCAGCACCCGCTCCCGCAGCTGCAGCATCCGACCGCAGCAGCCCGCGTTGCAGCCGCATCATGGAAAAGGCAACCTTGGGCGAAACGCTATCCACCGAAGAAAAGAAGGAGCTCGCAAGCTCATGTCGCTGAATCCTCCGCGGTGCATGACCCATGGGCTGACTGCCGCCAGCCTGATTGCCGTGATGCTGCTTGTTTCGTGCGCAACGCCCGCGCCGCCCGAGCGTCCGGCGGCGCCGTCGTCCGAGCTGTCGTTTGACGCGGGTGTCGATTACGCGATCGACGACCTGCTCGTACAAGCGCGAAGGTTGCCGGCGTTCAACGTCGCACCCGGCATCCTCAAGAAAGAGTCCGACGTGCCCCGTGGCATCATCGCGGTCGACCCCGCCATCGACGGCAATACCGGTCAGCAGACGACCGCATCGAAAGCGCTCGATTCACGGCTGCTGCAACGTGCCGCAGACAAGTTTGCGCAGTTCGACGTCGCCCCGGTCAGCGCGAACACCGTGGGCAAGGCGCAGTTTGTCCTGGCCGGGACCTTGACGCCGATCGATGCGTCGAAGGGCGCCGGCGGAACATTCCGCATAAGCCTGTCGCTGACCGATATCAAGACCGGGTTCGTCGTCGCGCAATCCGCGGCGAGGGTCCGCAGCGAAGGCATCGACACGACGCCGACCGCCTTTTATCGCGACAGTCCTTCGTTAACCAAGGACCGCGTCGTGGAAGGGCAGATCAAGACGGCGGAGACGCCAGCCGGGGGCGCCGCAGACGAGTTCTATATGTCGCGGCTGCCGATCAATGCCCTGATCACCGAAGGCTCGAAGCTGTATGAAGCCGGCAACTACGCCGAGGCGCTGCGCTACTACGAGTCGGCCGCATCGCGTCCCGAGGGACAGCAATTGCGCGTGCTCAACGGCCTTTATCTGGTCGACAGCCAGCTCGGGCGCACCGACGAGGCCGAGAAAGCGTTCGCGAAAATCGTCGCCCTCGGTCTTGCGACCAACAGTCTGTCGGTCAAATTCCTGTTCCGCCCGGGCTCGCTCGATTTCCTCGCGGACCCGAAAGTCAGCGGCCCGTACAACACCTGGCTGCGCCTGGTCGCACGCGAAGTCGCGGCGTCGAAAGCCTGTCTCAACATCGTCGGGCACACCAGCCGCACCGGGGCGGAGAAGTACAACGACACGCTCTCGCTGCAAAGAGCGGTCACGATCCAACGCAGGATCGAGGCTCTGGCGCCGGAGACTGTGGGCCGCCTGACATCGGTCGGCATGGGTTTCCGCGAGAATCTCGTCGGCTCCGGCACCGATGATCTGCGCGATGCGCTCGATCGGCGCGTCGAATTCAAGGTTCGAAACTGCTGAAGAAGACGCCGCTTGGCGCGGCGGAATAGGGGTAATCGGGCTCGTCAACAGGGAGGAATTCATATGGCTGTTCGTTTCACGATGTTCCTGGCCGTCATTGTGCTGGCGGCAGCCGGCTGTTCGAGTGAGCGTGCCGCTACGTCGGCGGGCCGCATGCCGGGCTGGCAACTGAAGATGGGCGATGGAACGGTGTCGAGCTACGCCGAACTTGAAAGCGGTGGCACACCGACGTCGATAGGCGTCGTCTGGTCCGCGAGCGCGCTGGAGGGCTTGCCGATCGATTCCGACGAGCATCGTTGCTTCGGCCGCGACAAGGACGGCGCGAAAGTCGCCGACACCAAGTGTCAGCACACGCACGAGTTCGTCATTCCTTTGCCGGACGCGGTGGCCCGGCGAACCGACATCCCGTTCAAATGGGTTCTGCTGAACTGGAACCCGGCCGGGCACATTCCTCCGGGCGTCTACAACTTTCCACACTTCGACGTTCACTTCGAGATGGGCCCGATCGCCGACGTCTTCGCGATCGAGCCGGGACCCTGCGGTCCCGAAATGGTCCGCTGTGACCAATTCAAGACGGCGAGGAAGCCGCTACCCGCAAACTACCTGGCCCCGGACTATGTCGACGTCGAGGCGGTGGTTCCGGCGATGGGCAATCACCTGATCGACACCACCGGGCCTGAATTCGGCAAGGAGCCGTTCACCCGGAGCTGGATCTACGGCGTGTACGACGGCAAGGTGATCTTTTATGAAGCGATGGTCACGCGCGCGCACATGCTGAGCAAGCCCAACGGCTGCACGCCGATCAAAGCGCCGAAGGCGGTCGCCGCGGCCGGATTCTATCCGACTGAATATTGCGTGCGTCACAACGCGACAACGGGAGAGTATTCGGTATCGATGGAGAAGTTCGCGCGTCGCGATGCAAGCGCGCCGGAGGCAGTCCCATCGAAGGGATAGCGCAGGTCGGGATGCAGGCTTCCGGTAGTTTGTGTCGACGTTCTATGCTCGATAATGTCCCCGCATGAACCACGTCTATACCGAAATGGAGCACGCCCGGGAAAGGGCGTTCCAATCGATCTGGAGCAACGAGATCGACGAGGTTTTCTCCGACGTGGCCGAGTACTACGACCGCGCCAACGTCTTCGCGACCCTCGGCCTCATCGACTCGCTGCGGCGGCGTTTCGTGTCCACGATGGACATCAAGCCCGATGCAAGAGTCCTCGACGTGTGCGCGGGCACCAACGTCATCGGGATCGACCTCTTGAAGAGGCAACCCGACCTTGAAGTCTGCGCAGTCGACCGCAGCAAGGCGATGCAGCGGGTCGGCAGGCGGCTCGCCGAAAAAAAAGGCCTGCGAATCTATTCGGTGATTTGCGATGTCCACGAGCTTCCCTTCCCCGACAACCATTTCGACGTAGTGACGCTGCAATGGGCGACGCGCCACCTGCGTGCGCTCAAGGTATTCTCGGAGATCCATCGCGTGCTGAAGCCAGGCGGGCATTTCTATCACTGCGACATGCTGCGTCCCCACGTCAAGCTGGTGGAGAATGTCTACTGCTTTTACCTCAAGATTTGCCTGGTACTGATCTCGCGCGCCTTCGGCAGCGGCTCGGCGGCCTTGCGATGTCGCGCCTATTTTGTCGATGCCATCCGAATGTTCTATTCGGTGACAGAGCTCTCGAGCGCGCTCTCCGAGCTCGGCTTTTCCGACGTGGTCGGACGCCCTGTGCTGGCCGGGACGGTCGGCTTCCACGCCGCGCGAAAATCGGCGCAACGCGACGCGTGAAAGGCGACGCCGCCGCACATTTCAGGCAGGCGGGTGCCCTCCTGGCGCAAGGCAGGCCGGCGGAAGCGATCGAGCACATCGAGCGCGCGCTCGCCATCCGGCCGGATTATGCCGAAGCGTATTTCACGCTCGCGCAGGCACTCCGCGGCCTGGGGAAGCTCGCCGCGTCGGCGGCAAGCATGGAAAAGGGGGTCGCACTGATGCCGAACTTTGCCGAGGCGCACAGCAACCTGGGCCTCCTTTATGGCGAGCTTGGCAAACGCGACGCGGCCGTGGCGTCCTTCAGGCAAGCGATCGCGATCAAGCCGGATTTGGCGTGGGCGCACTGCAATCTCGGCAATGTTCTGACCGCGCAAGGCAAGTTGCCGGAAGCGATCGAAAGCTATCGCAACGCACTGGCCGTCGATTCGAATCATGTCGAGGCCTGGGTCAATTTCGGCAATACGCTCAATGCCCAGGACGATGTCGATGCCGCGGTCGCGTGTTACCGGAAAGCGCTGGCTATCCAGCCCGACCATGCGCTGGCCTGGCTCAACCTCTGCGCCCCGTTGCAGGCGCAGGGAAACCTCGACGCCGCGATCGACAGCTTCCGCAAGGCGCTGTCGCTACGGCCAGACTTTGCCGAGGCGCACAGCGGCCTTCTGTTCCTGTTGAGCTTCCACCCGGCGTACTCGCCGGCCCAGAGGCTCGCCGAATCGCAGTGCTACGGCGCCGCGGTCATGGCGCGAGCGAAGCCGTTCGAGAGATGGCCGGCCGATGCGAACGTTCGCGGTGCGAATGCGCGGCCCCTGCGCGTCGGGCTGGTGTCGGGCGACCTTCGAACGCACCCGGTCGGATACTTTGTCGAAAGCATAATCTCGCATCTCGACCCCGCGCGGATCGAGCTGGTGGCGTACGCGACACTATCCAACGAGGACGAAACCTCGGCACGGCTCAAGCCACGCTTTGCCGCATGGAACAACATTGCCGATTCGAGCGACGAAGCCGCGGCGGCCAGGATCCACCGCGACGGTGTTGACATCCTGATCGATCTCGCCGGGCATACCGCGCACAACCGCCTTCCGATCTTCGCCTGGAGACCGGCGCCGGTGCAGGCAAGCTGGCTCGGCTACTTCGCCACCACCGGCGTGCCGACGATCGACTACCTGCTGGCAGATCCGGTATCGGTGCCGGAATCGACCCGGGAGCAATTCACCGAAACGATCTGGCATCTGCCCGATACGCGGTTCTGCTTCACGCCGCCTGCCGACACCGCGCGCCTGGAACCGACGCCGCTGCCTGCGCTTCGCAGCGGCCGCGTCACTTTCGGTTGTTTCCAGAATGCGCTGAAGTTGAACGATCAAGTCTTGTCAGCCTGGGCGCGGATTCTGGCGGCGCTGCCCGGTGCGCGGCTGCTGCTGCTGAACCGCCAGATGCACTACCCGGCGGCGCGCACACGCCTGGCCGACCGGCTGCACCGTTGCGGCATCGCGCCCGGCTGGCTGACAATGGTCGGCCATCTGCCCCGCGACGACTACCTTAAGGCGTACGCCGACGTGGATATCATTCTGGACACGTTTCCGTATCCGGGGGCGACCACCACTTGCGAAGCGTTGTGGATGGGCGTACCGACGCTGACGCTGGCCGGCGATACGCTGGTTTCGCGCCAAGGGGCGAGCCTGCTCGCGTGCATCGGGCTCGACGACTGGATCGCGACCGACGTCGACGATTACGTTGCGCGGGCGCTGTCTCGTGCCGCCGACGTCGACGGCCTGGCGCGGCTGCGTTCGGCGCTGCGCCCGAAAATGCGCGCCTCGCCGCTGGTCGACGCCCCGCGTTTCGCCCGCAACCTGGAAGTCGCTCTCGAGGCGATGTGGAGCAAAGCCTGTGACAAGTAATCGACCTGCCGCCATAGCCCTCGCGCTGATCGCCGGGCACGGCCTCGCCGCCGAACCGGCGAGCGCCGCGACGCCAGCCGACGCGCCTTCGGCACTGGGCTCGGGCATCGACCTGCGCTATGTCGACCCCGCGGTTCGGCCGCAGGACGACTTCTACCGCGCCGTCAACGGCAAATGGCTCGACACCTTCGAGATGCCGGTCGACAAGGCGCGCTACGGCTCCTTCGACAAGCTCCGCGAAGATACGGAGCTGCAGCTCAAGGCGATCATCGAGGACGCGGCGAAGTCGACAGATGCCGTCCAGGGATCCGAGAACCAGAAAATCCGCGATCTCTACAACAGCTTCATGAACGAGGCGAGGATCGAGGAAGTGGGTACCAAGCCGCTCGTCCCTCTTTTCGCGCGCATCGACGCGGTCAAGGACAAAGGCGACGTCGCGGCACTGCTGGCGAGCTTTAACGTCCTTCGCATCGACGCACCGTTCGCGCCTGTCGTCCATCAGGACAACCGAGACTCGAGCAAATACGTCGTCGATCTGCGCCAGGGCGGCCTCGGCTTGCCCGATCGCGACTACTACCTCGACGACAAGTTCAAGGACGCGCGCGAACGCTACGCCAAGCACGTGGAGAAGATGCTCGGCATGGCTGGCCAGGTCGATGCCGCCAAATCCACGCGCGAGGTCCTCGCGCTCGAGTCCGAACTGGCCAAGGCGCAATGGACGCGGGTCGAGAATCGCGATCCGGTCAAGACCTACAACAAGGTGGAACTGGCGCAGCTCGCGGTTCTCGCGCCCGGCGTCGACTGGAAACGCTGGCTTGTCGATTCGGGAATCGATTTCCGCGCCGACTATATGATCGTCGCGCAGCCAAGCTACCTGAGCGGCTTCGCAAGGCTTCTGGCTGAAACGCCGGTGCCGGTGTGGAAGTCGTATTTCAAATGGAAGCTGCTGAACGACGCCGCGCCATACCTGGCGAAGGCCTACGCCGATGAGCGATTCGCATTCCAGGACACGGTGCTGCGCGGCATTCCGGAGAACCGCCCGCGCTGGAAGCGCGGCGTGGAGTTCGTCGACACGTCGATCGGCGAAGCGCTGGGCAAGATCTACGTTGCGCGGCATTTTCCGCCGGAGAACATGGTCCGCATGGAAAAGCTGGTCGGCAATCTGCTCGAGGCGTACCGGCAGAGCATCGACGCGCTGGATTGGATGAGCCCCGAGACCAAGGCGCAAGCGAAGGCGAAACTGGCCAAGTTCAGTCCGAAGATCGGCTACCCGAAGGAATGGCGCGACTACACGAAACTGAAGGTGACCGAGGACGACCTGATCGGCAACTGGATGCGGGCACAGGCATTCGAGTACCAACGCAACCTGGCCAAGCTTGGCAAGCCGATCGACCGCAATGAATGGGGCATGAGGCCCTACACGGTCAACGCCTACTACAGCCGGGAAAAGAACGAGATCGTTTTCCCGGCGGCGATCCTGCAGCCGCCGTTCTTCAACGTGGCTGCCGACGATGCGGTCAATTACGGCGGCATCGGCGCCGTGATCGGACATGAGATCAGCCACGGCTTCGACGACGGCGGCAGCCAGTTCGACGGCGAAGGCAACCTGCATCAGTGGTTCACCGCGGACGATCTCAAGCGCTTCAAGGACAAGACGCAAGCGCTGGTGGCGCAGTACGACCAGTACGAGCCCGTGCCGGGCTTCCACGTCAACGGCGCGCTGACGCTCGGCGAAAACGTCGCCGACAATGCCGGGCTCACGATCGCCTACGACGCGTACGAGCTGTCGCTTGGCGGCAGAACGGCGCCGGTGATCGACGGCCTGACTGGCGAGCAGCGCCTTTACTACGGGTGGGCGCAAGTGTGGCGCGGCAAGTCGCGCGAAGCGGAAACGATCCGCCTGATCAAGGTCGACCCCCATGCGCCGCAACAGGTGCGTGGACTGGCGACGCTGCGCAACCAGCAGGGGTTTTATCAGGCCTTCGGCGTGAAAGAAGGCGACAAGATGTACCTGCCGCCCGAAGAGCGCATCGTACTTTGGTGACCAGGCAATTTGAACGGCTACGCAGGAGAACCTAGCCACTCAGGGCCGCGACTGTTCGGTTTGCGAAATCGATACGGTCAGCAAGAACTCGCATGATGAACTCGTCGAAGGCGCTAGCCAGATCCGGGCGCTCCATCCGCATGCGCTCGAAGTTGGTGCGGCTCATGGTGAAGATGGTGGCCGGCCCGTCCGACGATACTGTGGCGGATCGCACGGAGTGCCTGAAGAAGCCCATCTCACCCAGGACTGTGTGCGTCGTGATGTGCCTCACGCGCAGGCTCTCGCCGTTTGCCATAGCGATGTCGATTGCAAGGTTGCCGGCGGCGACGAGATCGACCGTGTCGGCGGGCTCGCCCTCCCGATAGAGGATTTGTGGCCCATCGGCATCCTTGCGCTCGAGATAGCCAACAAGGTCTGCGGCCCTGACGGCCGTACCGAGTTGATGCTGAAGCCACGACTCGAAGCTGGCGAGCCCCTTCTCCGTATCGAGGTTTGCCGTGGCAACCAGGCTGTCCTCACACCACGCCAGCGCGAGATTGAGGTCGGAAAAGGCCCGGTGTCCGCTCTTGCCGCCGAAGAAGCCGCCGAGTTGGAGGCTCGCACGCATGGCCGGTGGGAGCGACGAGTAAACGAGCGTGACGTCACGCTTATTGCAAAAATTGCGCAACTTGGCGAGGCCGGCGATGGCGGAGGAATCGGCGCCGGACACCATACCGAAATCAAGGATCACGTAAGCAACTTTGCCCGGTGCCAGCGACTCGATGTCGCTGCGGACGCGCTCGAACACGCTCTCGGAAGAGCCGAAGAAAATGTAACCGGAAAGCCAGTAGAGTTGGATAGCGTCGCCGGTATCGCGCAAGTGTTTGGATACGTCCGCCGATCGGTCGACATAGCTTGCGAACATCGTGCGCGTCACGTGTCGGCGCACGACACCCAGACGCGCGTAGTTGATGGCAAACATCACGCAGGCACCCACCAGACCGAACAGCACGCCGATCAGGTAGCCGTACTGGATGCACACGATCATGATACCGACGGCGAGAAGCAGATCGAGCCACGCGCGCTGAGCATAGGGTCGCCCCAGGGCGTCGATGATGAACGTATAGCCAAGATAGAGTACGAGGCCAGCGACAAGCGGGACAGGTATCAGTCCCGGCAGATTCAAATTCGCAACGCCCACGGCGCCGAGAAAAACGGCACACATAGCCCCGCTCATCCGCGTCGCGCCACCTGCATGCTCGAGCAAACGGCTGGTGCCTACCTGGAGACTGCCGAGGATGCCACCGAACGGCGCGGCAATCAGGCTCGCAATGCCGTGTGCGCGAAACTCGCGATCGAGATCGCCGGCCGCTTGTCGTGTGACCTCGATACTCGATACCTTGGTCACGAGCGAAATCAGCGCCACGACCGTCACAGCGAGCAACTCGGGGATGAGGCTCCACATCGTCGACCACGTAAGGTGCGTTGTGCGAGCGGCTTCAAATGGTGACCATTCGGTCAAGCCCTTAAGCGAAGGCAGGTACCAGCCGTGCTCAGGGCCAAAAAGTCCAAGGCGGCGCAGCGCAATAGTACCCACGAACCACATCATGAGAAGTACGGCGGGCATGGCAAACGGTGACCTCGCCCAACGGCGCACGGCCAGCAATACCATCAGCGCAACGACGGCGGCACCGAGCCTCGCGACCGAAATCTCGGTCCAGCTCGAGCCCAGACTGCTGAAAGCCAGGGTGTGGCCGGTCGTCATTCGGATAGCGCCGGCAATCAGGAACCAGCCGGTAGCGCCCAGGAATCCGCCAACGACGAAATAGGGCACGAACCGGAAGTACGATCCCCATCGGAAGGCTCCGAGACCATACAGCAATGCACCGGAAAGGATGGTGGCGGCTGTGAAAATCAGCATCACGGTCTGAACCGCGGTCTGCGCACTGCCACCGGATGCGAAGACGCCGGACGCGGCGCTCGCGCTCAGCAACACCAGAACGGCTCCGGTCGGCGAATCGATGCCTGTCGCGAGGGGCGGCAGCGACGTAGCCAACGCAATCCAGATGCCGCCGATGCCGCTGCCCACCAGCATCGCCCAGATCGCTGTCGGAATGCCGGCGCCAAGGTCCCCCGGAAACATCAGCGCGCCGAACGAGACGATGTTGGCGATCAAAACCACCGACGCCAAAAGCCCCGCGATCGTGTCCTTGATGCCATCGCGAGCTGTCACGACGATTCGGGACCAGCCTCTCGCCGCCGCGCTGCCTCGGTTGCGGCCTGAACCCCGGGGGCCATGCGCGCTCACCGGCGCCGTCTGTTCGTTCATGACGAATCTTTCAATGCGGTACCGCTGCGAGATCACAAACGCCAAAGCTCGCGATAACAGCGATTACTGAATCGTTATTATCGCCTTTGGGGCCCAGAAATGGCATTGCCCATCCGACAGCAAACCTGAACGTTCAGTAAGCCTTCAAGGGCGGGCTAGGGTCTGTCGGGGCTTTGCGACCGCAGATCAATCACGACGAAGACCAGCGCCGAATCGCCGTTGTAATCGGGAGCCGCATCAGCGGGCCTGGCCGCGACAAGCGCGCGCGCTTCTTCCGACTCCGGCAACGGCGAGCGTTCGAACAGGGTCAGATTCGGCGCAGTGGCCGCATCGAAGGAGATTTCCATTGGCACCTCGCGTGCCCCCAGGCCCCACAATCGGACGAACGCCGGCTCCTTGCCGTTGAGTTGCTCGGCGCCGGCCGCGTCTTGGTTCTCGACACGGATCGACCGGATGCCCGAATGTGGCGCGATGCCGACGCCCACCTGAAAGCCGCCGCGGCCGCTGCGCAACGTTCCTCGCACCACGGTCGTGCCACCCTGCTGTCGCGATTTCTTTGACGGTAAAGCTCGGCGCCGGCAGGTGCGGGCCCGTTGCGTCCTTGAATCGCCCTCGCGCCTTCAACAGTCCGAGCTGGCGGTACTCCTCGTCTTGTTGCGGAAATCCCTGAGCCTTCAGAAATCCTTCGTCCGGTGCGCCGACAAAGCCGATAAGCCAGCGCGGTTTCGCCGCCTGGTCGTCGTAGTAGACGATGTTCAGGCCGCGCGGATGGCTCGCCGCATACGCAGGAGTCTGGCTGGCGACCGCGGCCGAACCCGCGACGACCACGGCGCACAGCGCGGACAAAGCCCACGCGGTGCGCGATCGATCGCCAGGACCTGCGGCGAAGACCGGCACCAACGCCAACGAGAACGGAATCAGCGTGAGAATCTTGTACTGACTCAAATCGAAGCCGAGCACCAGCTCGAGCCCAAGCAGGAAAGCAAGCAAAAAGAACGCGGCGAGAACGAATCCTACCAGCGCGGTCACCCGCAGCGAGCGCGCGGAGCGTTTCCGAACGAGAGTCTCGATCCATCCGGTGATCGCGACGCCGAATACCGGCCAGAGAAATGGATACGACGCGCCGCCGATGGTGAGCGCGACGCCGACGGCGAGCAGCGCAAGCACGACCCAGTTCACCAATAGCAATGCACGTGCATCGACGCGCGCCCCGACGCTTGCGGCAACGATCAAGGGAACGAATATTCCGGCGGTCGCGAGCGCGACGCGACCGGGCCATGGCTGCGGATGATCCAGCGGATGCACGCCGGGCCAGATCCCCAGCGGATAGGACAGAACCCATCCGAAGGCAAACAGCAGCACGGGTACCGCGAGGAAAGCAAACACCGCCCAGGCCGTCGTACGCAATGTGAAGGCGTCCCGGTGCACGACGACCAGGCCGACGAGGCCCAGCAACGCGACCAGCGCGATAGGCACGTTGATCGCGGCGGGCCACAGCACGGTGACGAGGCCGAAAACGTCGAAGAAACCGGCATCGGACGAGGCTTTCAACGTCGCGAAGTCGGTATCGGCGAGCGCGCCGGTCACCTCCAAGGCATGTTCGCCGGCGTGCTGCAACGATCGGCGGTCGATGTAGTGAAGATTATCGCGGACCGAGTGATAGAGCGATGCCGAATTCGAGAACGCGAAATTGAAGCCTGACAATCCTAGTTTTCGATACACCGAAAAATCGGTGTCGTTGGGCAGCAGTTTGTAGACTTCGTAGCTGACCGAGCTGGCCGACGGGCGCGTCACGGCATGAGCAAACAGATCCATCAACCGCGCGTTGCCGGGACCCGTTTCGAACATCATGCTCGGACCCGACGCGCCGCGCGCCTCGAAATTGACGACGACCCCCACGTGGCGCATCAACGGATGGTGTTCTGCGAACGCGCGCGCACCGCGCAAGCCCGTCTCCTCGCCGTCGGTGAGCAGAAAGATGACGTCGTTCCGGGTCGTCCTGGCGGCGAAGGCGCGAGCGAGCTCGAGCACGACGGCAACGCCCGCGCCGTCGTCGCTGACGCCGGGACCCGCCGGCACGCTGTCGTAGTGCGCGCTCGCGAGCACCGCCTTGCCGTCGCCCGTTCCCTTGTGCACGGCGACGATGTTCTCGACCGCGGTGCAGCCGGGATTGCGCGGGGCGGGATCGCATTGAAACGCCGCCTGCACTTCCGGCATATATCCGGCCGACTTGAGCTCGGCGATAATGCGGTCGCGCACGACGCCGTTTTCCGGCGAGCCGGCCGTATGCGGTCGCTGCTCCTTGAGCAATCCCGACAGCGTCGCAAACGCGTGTTCTTCGGAAAACGCCGTCCGGCCAACGCCGGACGGCGCGATCAGCTGCGATTGCCACAGATGAAGCAGCAGCGCCGTGACGGCCACCGCGAACAAGAAAGCCCCGACGACTCCGAACCGGCTTTTTCCCATTGCCTCCCCCGTTGGCGCAATGCTAAGCGTTTTTGTCCAGCGGCGCGTTTCGGGCTGTCGCGCTTTACAATACGCGCTCGTCTGAAGCCGTCGGAATCACCAGTCACCGGCCGGGAATACCGCGGATGGCAGTCTGGCAAATACAGCTACTCGGCGGCTTGCGCGCGACCACGGAAACTCCGTCATCGCCCGCTTCCCGAGCCGGCCCGTCGCGATGCTGTTGGCGCGCCTGGCGCTGGAGCCCGAGCGTCGTCATGCGCGCGAGGAGCTGATCGAGCTGCTTTGGCCGGGAGTCGAGCTGGACGTCGGCCGCAATCGGCTTCGCCAGGTTCTTTCGACGCTCCGCCGATTGCTGGAGCCGCCCGGCCTGCCACCGAACTCGGTCTTAAGCGCTGATCGCCAGACCGTCGGCCTGACGGCGGACGCGGTCAGTTGCGACGTCGGCGAATTCGAGCAATTGGTTCGGCAAGGGGCCTTTGCCCAAGCCCTGGATCGCTATCGCGGCGATCTGCTGCCGGGATTCCTCGACGAGTGGGTTGAGGACGAACGCATGCGGCTCGATGCGCTGCACGCACGCGCGCAGGCGCGAGACAGCATGGCGCTCGAAAAGGCGCGCATCGATCGGCTGCCTGCACCCGGCAACCATGCATCGCCTGCGGCACCCGCTGGGCGGGGTGTTCCACTGCGCAGCTTGCCATCGTATGTGAGCGTTTTCTTCGGGCGGGAGAATGACCAGCGCCGCTTGCTTGATGCCCTGGCGCAGTACAGGCTGGTGACGCTGGTCGGGTTGGGCGGTTTCGGCAAGACGCGTCTGGCGGTCGAGTCGGCGCGCACGGCAACCGGTTTCGACGCGGTGGCGTTCGTGCCGTTGAGCGAATGCAGCGATGCCGATCTGATTTCGGATTGCATTCGCGGCGCGCTGCGCATGGAAGCGTCGCAGGAGGATCCGCTGGCGCAGTTGTGCGCATTTCTCGACGAGCAGGACGTGCTGCTCGTGCTGGACAATTTCGAGCAACTGGTCGACGACGGCACGCCTGTCGTGCTGAACCTGCTCGAACGTCTGCCGCGCCTGCGCTGCCTGGTGACGTCGCGCCGAAGCCTGAACGTCCCCGGCGAGCATGTATTCGTGCTCGACCCGCTTCCCGTGCCCCAGGTCTCGATGGACGCGGCTGAAGCCGCAGCCACGCCCAGTCTCGCCTTGTTCGTCGACCGCGCACGCGGCGCGCGCGCCGACTTCGCGCTCAACGACGACAATCGCCAGGTCTTGATCGAGCTTTGCCGCGCGCTCGAAGGCTTGCCCTTGTCGATCGAGATCGCCGCATCGCGCATCCGCAGCTACTCCCCGGTCGAAATGTGCGCAGCGCTCACCCAGCGCTTCGACTTGCTGACGCGGCAGGGACACCGCGGGGCTCGCTACGGGCGTCATGCGTCTCTGCAAACGACGATCGATTGGAGCTGGCAGCTGCTGAGCGGTCCGCAGCAGCAATTCTTTGCCGCCTTGTCGGTGTTTCGCGGCGGCTGGACATCCGCGTCCGTCGAGTCGGTTTGCCAAGCTGTGGACGCGCGCAGCGAGCTGGAGACCCTCGTGTCGGCATCGCTGGTTCAGGCCGACGCGGACGAGTCCGGCGCTATGCGCTTCTCGATGCTGGAAACGCTGCGGGAATTTGCCGAAGAGCGGCTCGATATCGACGCGCGCAAGCTTCGGGGACGTCATCGCGCCTACTTCCTGGAGGCCGCACGCCAGGCCTCCAGGGACGACAGCTCGATCGCCGAGAGGGAATTTCCGAATCTGAAGCAAGCGCTGATTACGGCGGTGCAGGATGCGGAGCCCGCCTACGCGCTCGAACTGGGCGTGGCCTTGCGGCCCTACTGGGAGGCACACGGGATCCTGCCGGACGAATTGAGACTGCTGAAGCAGGCGCTGGCGACCTGCCCGAATGACGATCCCGGGCTTCACGCGGGCCTGAACATTCTCGGCGCAACTCAGCTTGACCGCCGGCGACACCGAGCAGGCGCGCGACTATGCGCAACGCGCGCTGCGGGAAGCGCATGACCAGCCGGTGCGCCGCGCCGAAGCGCTGGTCACCCTGGCGCGGGTCGATTGGGAACGGGATCAGCGCGACGCAGCCGTCGCCGAGAGTTTGGATGAAGCGCTCGCGCTCGCGGCGAGCGCCGGCGCCGCGCAGATCGAAGCCGACGCACTTCGCGTCAAGGCGACGGTCGCTCTCAAGCACGGCTCGGTCGACGCCGATCATCGGGCCGCGAATGCATTGTTCGCGCGCGCGGAAGCGCTTTACCGCCAGACCGGTCACCCACGGTGGGCCTATCGGGTGCTGCTGCAGCGCGTCGGGTGCCTGGTCGGCTTGAAACGGTACGACGAAGCGCGCGAACTGCTAGCCGAGTGTGGGGAATATTTCGCCACGCTCAATTCCGTCGCCGACCTGATGGCGGTGGCCAACATGATCGGCTACCTGGAATCCGGGCAGGAGCACTGGCAGGAAGCCGTCGTCGCCGGCCGCCGCTGCGTCCAACTTGCCTGGGATAGACACGCCCATTTCTGGCTGGCCACGGCGCTATGGAACCTGCCCGCGTCGCTGGTCGTGCTCGGCGACGCGGCCGTTGCGGGCCGGTTGATGTCGTTCGCCGCGCGTTTCTGGGAACGAAGTATCGGCTCCCTCGCGGCCGGCGATGTCGACACCGTCAAGGACGTGCGCACGCGCGTGGCCAAGCGTCTGGGCGCCAAGCGCGCCGCCGCGCTGTGGGCCGAGGGCGCGAAGCTTTCGCTGGCCGATGCCGTCGATCTCGCCCTGACCGGCCGCGGCTAGCCGCGGCGCCCCCCTGTTGGAAGGCCGCCACACCGGTGGCGGGCCGGCTTGAGCCTGCTAGCGTTTGCCTAACGGTCGGCGCCTACATTTCGCTCCAAGGTAGCGGCAAGAGGTTGGACGCTTCCGCACCTTGAACCAAAGTCAACCGTCAACCTAAGGAGATCGTCATGTCGAACCGCACATTCAAAATCACCCACGTCGTTGCGTTGGTTCTTGGCTTGGCCGTACTCGCCCCGGCCGTGACGCATGCGCAGAACCCCCCGATGGACATGTCCTGGGGCATCCGCGCGCAGATGCAATACCAGGCACAGGGAGACGCGGCCGCCCGCAACGCAGCGCTGACGTATTACCGCTACATGCAACAGCTTCGCGCCGCCGGCTACACGGGCCCATCGCTGCCGACCGGAGTGACCAACGAATCGCTGCGCGCCAGCATCAACGCAGCCAATCAGGCGGGCCAGGCTTATAACCGGGCACAGTTCGCCAACTCGCAGCGGAAAAGCAACACCGCGTACGACTATGACATGCGCGCGATTCGCGGTTGCACGCCGTACGTCGATCAATACGGGCGCGTGTCCTACGCAGGCTGTTGATCGGCGCGCGACGCGACTGCGCTTTCAGGCTCGGGGGTGCCGCGGCGCGCGCGCGTCGCGGACCCCCCAGATCTGACCTGACAGCGGTTCAGGGGAAGTTCGCGGGCGATGAAAACGGCTTGGTGGCGTCGACCACAAACATCACCAGCGAGTGGAGATCGGTCGATCCGCTGCTCGAGACTTGCATCGGCGTATCGGCACCATGCCCGGTCGCGCCCTCGCCCGCCCCGATGCGCTTCACCCCTTGCGGAGTGCGGCTGCTTGTCTCCCCGGCGAGCACGTAGAATGCTTCCGAGCCGGGATGCGAGTGCACTGCGGTTACGCTGCCCGGGGGCCCGCTTGCCTCGTTGATCCTGAGCAGATACTGCGTCGCAACCACGCTGGGGACCGGCCCGACCTCGGCGACCTTGGTCCCACCGGCCGATACGCCACCCGCGGGCCCGAGCGTGAACAGCCAGACTTTGCCGCCGGCCTGGGCGACCAGCGCCGTCGGACCCGCGGCGGCCTGCGCCTCCCCGAGCGCGGGAAAATTCTCCAGCCGCCAGAACAGCGGTCCGGGCGGCAACTCCGTCACCTTTTTTTCGGCCAGCGACTTGATGACAAGCTGCTGCGCCATCGCCGCCGAGGGCGGCAAGCCCAGCGCCGATGCGCACCCTACGACCATAAGCATGACAAACCGTTTCACAGGACACCTCCTCGATAAGCACACGTTAATCTGATGTGCCGTAGCAAGCGCATTGAACGTGAGCGAGCGTAAAAAAGTCCCGAAGAAACGACTAAACTTTGGCGAAGGATGCGCAACACGGTGCAAATCAGTCGATCGAACGAACTTGCCTTGAAGCCAGATCATGTCAGTCGGCACTGAGATCCCGCCCTTTTCCGGCGGCGACAGGCTGCAGGTCGGCGACTGGACGGTCGAGCCCGCATTGAACGAGCTTTCGTCCGCGGGCAAAACCGTGAAGCTCGAGCCCAAGGCCATGTCGGTGCTGGATGTTTCTTGCCGATCGCGCCGGACAGGTCGTCAGCCGCGAGGCGCTGCTTTCCGCCGTTTGGCCGGGCGTGGTCGTTGGCGACGACTCGCTGACCCAGGTCGTGATCAAGTTGCGCAAGGCACTGGGCGATGTCCCGGACAAGCCGGCGTATATCCAGACGATCTCAAAGCGCGGGTACCGGTTGATCGCTCCGGTGGTCAAAGCGGAGAAGACCGCCTCCGAGGCGATTCGGTTGGCTTCCGCATCGCGCCATGCACAACACAAGCGGCGCATTGCATGGATAACTGCAGCCGGGATGTTCGCCGTGCTGCTCGCGGCCGCTGGAATCTGGTGGAGCAACGACGAGCGCGGCTCCGGCGTCCCGCCCGGCCAGCTGACGACTCCGGACACCGAAGCCGCCGGTACCGTGCAGCCGACCGTTACCATCAGGCCATTCGAGGTGCTGGGCGACGACCCGCAGGTGGCGCTGCTAGCTCGAGGCATCACGGCGGACCTGATCGGCGATCTCTCGAAGGTGTCCGGCCTCGAGGTCATCGACGTTGCGCCCTTGGGCGGGCAAGCGCGCGCCGAGACGCCGGTCGACGCTCCGCCGATCCGCTATGTCGTGTCGGGATCCGTCCAGCGCGTCGACAAGGGCCTGCGCCTGAACGTCTATCTCACCGACGCCCAGACGGGAAAACAGTTGTGGTCCGAGCGATTCGATCGCGCGACGAGCGACTTGTTCGCGATCCAGGACGAGCTCGGGCCGAAGATTCTCCAGATTCTGCCGACGAAGGTCAGCGAGGCCGAACTGCGGCGTGTGGCGCAGCGCGATACGCGCAATCTGGAGGCCTATGAATACTTCCAGCGCGGGCAATCGGCGCTGCTCGTCCGGCAAAAAGCGGAGAACGAGACCGCGCGCGACATGTTCCGGCGCGCGATCGCGCTGGACGCGACCTTCGCTCGAGCCTATGCAGGCCTCGCGCTGACTTACGCCGCGGACTACCGCAATCAGTGGACCGAAGACGGCCCCGCCGCTCTCGATCGCGCCTTTGAGATGGCCCGGACCGCACACCAGATCAATCCTGACATTCGCGAGACTTACTGGGTGCTCGCTTTCGTGCACATGGAACGGCGTCAGCACGAGCAGGCGCTGGAGTATCTGAAGACCGTCGTTCGGCTTTACCCGTCGTTCGCGGATGGCTACGCGCTGATGGGCGGCGTCGACACCTACATCGGGCGTCCTGCCGATACGGTGCCGTTACTGCGTACCGCGATGCGTCTCGATCCCGAGGCGGGCGACCTCTACTTCCTGCTGCTCGGACGCGCGTATCTGTTTCTCGGCGACCTGGAGCAGGCGCGGGTCAATCTGCAGCAAGCGCTGGCGCGCAACCCGGTCAACCTGGAGACGCATGTCTACATGGCGGCGTTGGACGTACTGGCCGGCGACAAAGCGGCCGCGGCCTGGGAAGCGGAGGAGATCCGGACGCTGCAGCCCGGTTTCTCCATCCGCGGCTGGCTGGAAACCTATCCGATGACCGACGTTGCGCAGCGGACCAAGCTCATCCAGGCGCTGGGCGAACTCGCATTCTGAGTATCCGCCTGACCGATGCCTGCTGAACTCTCGCTCTTGCGGTTGGGCGTGCGCCCCCGCGAACTAGTAGCGCTTGGTCAGCGTCATGATCTGACCTTCGCGCCTGATGTCCATGCGATTGAGAAAGCTCATGCCGAGCAATGCGACCGGCAGGCTGTCGCCTTCCATGACGACCGCGTCGACATTGTTCACCGTGAGATCGCCGAGGCGGACGGTGTCGAGCTTGACGCGGTAAGCGGCGGCGATGCCGTTGGCAGTTTCCATCACCGCTTTCCGGCCCTTCAGGTAGTCGAGTCCAAGGCGGCGCGCCTCGCTGGCCGGAAGCGAGATGAACGTGGCGCCGGTATCGATCGTGAAGCGGATCGGCACGCCGTTAACCTGGCCGTCGGCGACGAAATGGCCGCGTTCGTCGACGGTGGCCATCGCGGATGCCGCCGTGGTCGGCTGCATGCGCGCATGGCCCGAGTCCGAGCGCCATCCGCTGTCCGCCGGATTTCGAAGGTCGCGCCGTCGCGCTCGACCGACAGCAGGACGATGCCTTCGCGAGTCTTCTGCCCGACCGACAGCGTTTGCAGCGCGCCGCCGTCGATCTGCACGACGGCCTTGTTCGGAAACAGGCCGACGACGTTGACGTCGAGCGCGACCGCGCCGGTCGAGACCAGCAGGCCGACGACTATCGAAGCAAAGCGATGACGACGATCCATGGTGAGAGGCCCGATCGATCGAATCAGTGGTCTTTTTCGGCGACGCACCCGCATGATAGTCTTATCGACGCAAACCTCGTGCCAGCGAACGAACTCGGCCGTCGCCGATCCGCTCACGACTCGATGACCTCCAGCACGCACGCCGACGCTTCGACGCCGTCCTTGCCGACCGGTACGGTGACGTTCCTGTTCACCGACATCGAAGGCAGCACGCGCCTGTGGGAGTCGCAGCAGGCGGCGATGCAGGCGGCACTGCCGCGGCACGATGCGCTGGTGCGCCAGTGCATCGCGCACCATGGCGGCCATGTGTTCAAGACCGGCGGCGATGCTTTTTGCGCGGCGTTCCACACCGCGCCCGATGCGCTGGCGGCGGCGCTCGAGTCGCAACGCGCGATCCACGCCGAGCGCTGGCCGGAATCGGCGAAGCTCCGCGTGCGCATGGCGCTGCATACCGGCGCGGCCGAATTCCGTGACGGCGATTATTTCGGCGCGCCCGCTCAATCGCGTCGCCCGCCTGCTGGCGGCCGGTCATGGCGGCCAGACGCTGCTGTCCGAGTCGACGCACGATCTGTGCCGCGATCACCTGCCGCCGCTGGTCACCGCCAAGGCGCTGGGCGAGCACGGGCTCAAGGATCTGGCGCGGCGCGAAGCGGTGTTCCAGCTCTGCCATCCCGATCTTCCGCAGAGCTTTCCACCGCTCAAGACGACGCTCGCGCCGCTCGACCGCGAGATACCGTCGATCGTCGTGCTCCCGTTCATCAACATGTCGCGCGACGAGGAGAACCAGTATTTCGCCGACGGTCTTTCGGAGGAGTTGCTCAACGTGCTGGCGAAAATCCGCGGCCTGCGCGTGGCATCGCGAACGTCGGCGTTCTTCTTCAAGGGCAAGGACATCGACATCCCGACGGTCGCGCAAAAGCTCAACGTCGCCACCGTCCTCGAAGGCAGCGTGCGCAAGTCCGGCAAGCGGGTCCGCATCACGGCGCAGCTGATCCAGGTCGCGACCGACTCGCACCTGTGGTCGGAGACCTACGACCGCGAGCTCGATGACATCTTTGCCGTCCAGGACGACATCGCGCAGTCGGTGGTCAAGGAGCTGCGGGCGGCGCTGCTGGGCGAGGGTCTCGGCGCAGTCGCGGACGCGAAGGCAAAGGCCGAAGTGCAGGCGGCGGCAACCGGCCGCGCCGACAATCCCGAGGCTTATCGGCTCTACCTTCAGGGGCGCTATTTCATCGACCGGATGACGGAGGTCGACCTGGCGCGGAGCGTCGATTACTTCCAGAAGGCGATCGCGCTCGACCCGGATTTTGCGCTCGGCTGGACCGGCCTGGCGCAGGCCTACTCCACCCAGGCCGGGTACGGCTGGGCACCCGTGGCGGAAGGGTACGAACGGGCGCGCGATGCCGCCAAAAGAGCGCTGGCGCTGGCGCCGGACCTGGCGGAAGGACACGTCCGTCTCGGTAACATTCACGAGGCCCGCGACTGGGACTGGAAAGCCGCCAACGCCGAATATCAGCGCGCTTTCGCCTTGGCGCCCGGCAACGCCGACGTACTGCGCGCCGTCGCCGGCATGACCCGGATCTTCGTCGGCCCGGACGCTGGCATCGAACTGTTGCGCCAGGCCGCGGCGCTGGATCCGCTGAGCTCATCGGCGCATCGTATGCTGGGTTTGCGCTGCTTTCTGGCGGGCCGCCTGGACGAGGCGACGGCGGCGCTGAAGACGTCGCTCGATCTCAATCCCAAGGCGGGCCTGGTCCATTGTTTTCTCTGCGCCACAAACCTCGCGCAAGGCCGGGCGACCGAGGCGCTCGAGCTGGCCGAGCGCGAGGCGCTGCCGGATTTTCGGTTGCTGGGGATCGCGCTCGCGCAACATGCGCTCGGCCGCAAGGAAGCGTCGGACGCCGCGATGGCGCAATTGATCGAACGCCATGGCAACGAGGCCGCCTACCAGATCGCGGAGGCGTACGCTTGGCGCGGTGAACGCGACCGGGTGTTCGAATGGCTGGAGCGGGCCTACACGCAGCGCGATCCTGGCCTGTGGATGACTTCGTCCGATCCGTTCTTCCGGCCGCTGCACGACGACCCGCGATGGTTGCCTTTCCTGAAGAAAATGGGATTCCCCAGTCATTGACTGCGGAAGCATGGCCGACTTCGAAAAACCGCTCGAGACCTGGAACGCGCGCTTCGGGCGCGACGACTATCTGTTCGGCGAGGAGCCGAACGCGTTCCTGCGCAAACAGGCGCATTGGATCAAACCCGGCGGCTCGGTGCTCTGCGTGGCCGACGGCGAAGGCCGCAACGGCGTCTGGCTTGCCGAGCAGGGCCATCAGGTCACCTCGTTCGACTTCGCACCCAATGCGCTGGCCAAGGCGAAGCGGCTGGCGCAGCAGGCGCAATGTCAGCGTCGATCAGCAGCTCGGCGACGCCTACAGCTGGCCGTGGGCCGCCCGGCAGTACGACGCGCTGGTGGCGGTGTTCATCCAGTTCCTGCCACCGCACCGGCGCGACGACGCGTTCGCCGGGATGATGTCGGCGATCAAGCCCGGCGGCGTGTTCCTGCTCGAAGGTTATCGGCCGGAACAGATCGAATACGGCACCGGCGGCCCGCCCAAACGCGAACACATGTATGCGCGCGAATGGCTCGAGCGCACGTTCTCGGGCTGGGAGATCCTCGTGCTCGATGATTACGACGCCGAGATTCACGAAGGCCACGCCCACGACGGAATGTCGGCGCTGATCGACCTTGTTGCGAAAAAGACACACGGTTGAGCGCCGTCGGGCGGTGCCTGACAGTCTCCCGCTTGCGCCCGACGTATGATTGCGCGCGAAAGATGCTTTCCGATCGATGCGCTCGATGTCTTCAGGGAGATAACATGCGTCGGATCTGGCTTCTGCTGGCTTCGGTGGCCTTCGCCGTTGGCGCGGGTCCCCTTCACGCCCAATTCATCACCAACGGCACACTTAATTCGGATGCGAGCGGCTGGAGTCTCGGCGGCGGCTGCGGCGACGAAGCCTGGGACGGCGCGAACGGCAATCCTCCGGGTTCGATCCGCCTGAACGCCTGCGGCGAACCCGATTCCGACCCGGCCGCGTCGCAGACGATCACCGGGCTGACGGTCGGCGCCAACTACACGATCCAGGTCGACGTACGTCTGTTCGCCAACTCCTCCGGCGGCGGCACGGGCAGGAGCTTCGGCGTGTTCCTCGACAACGAGCCGGCAAATCCGCTGCTGCTGACGGAATTTCTGGATGGCAACTGGCACACGGTTCGGGCGCATTTCACCGCGACCAGCACCTCGGCGACGATCATCCTTGCGGGCGAGCTCGACGCGCGCACTCCGGGAGGGCCGGGCATCACCACCGACGTTGCGTATTTCATCGACAATATCTCGGTGACGCAGAACGTTGCGGCGGGCGCGATCCCGACGCTGTCGGAGCAGGCTCTGCTGATGCTCGGCATCGTGCTCGCGGTCTGCGCGGCGCTGGTGCTGCGCAAACGCCGCGTGCCGAGGCGAGCACCGCGTCCGTAGCACCTGCCGACTCTAGATTTCGACGCGGGTGCCCAGCTCGACCACCTGATTTGTCGGCACGTTGAAAAAGTCGGTGATGCTTCCGGCGTTGCGCGCCATCGCCGCGAAGACGCGGTCGCGCCAGCGAACGATGCCTCTGTCGCTGGCCCCGGGGACGATCTTCTCGCGCGACAGGAAGTAGCTCACCTGCATCGGGTCGAGCTGCAACCCTTCCGGGGCGCACAGCTCCAGGGCGAGCGCGACGTCCGGCTGTTCCATGAATCCGTAACGCGCCATGACGCGCCAGCAGTCGTCGGTCAGGTGCTCGCTCGAAACGCGGCGTGCCGCCGGCACCCAGGGCACGTCGACGAATTCGACCGTCAGGAACACGTTCTGCTCGTGCAGGACCTTGTAGTGCTTGAGGCTGTGCAGCAGCGCATTGGGCGTGGCATCCGGGCTGGACGTGAGAAAGACGGCCGTGCCGGGCACCCGCTGCGGCGGGTGCTGGAAGAGGGACTTCAGGAACCCCACCAACGGTGGCGACGAGCCGCGCAGCCGCTCGAGCAGCGTCTCGCCGCCCGCGGCGCCAGGTCACCATGATGAAGAATACGATCGCTCCCAGCGCCAGCGGGAACCAGCCGCCGTCGAGTACCTTGTGCATCGCGGCGGCAAAGAAGACGGCATCGATGACCATGAAAAATGACGTTGCCGCGACGCAAAGCCACAGCGCATAGTGCCAGCGATAGCGGAGCACGAAGAACGTGAGCAGCGTCGTGACCAGCATCGTGCCCATCACCGCGACGCCGTAGGCGGATGCGAGCCTCGACGAGCTGCCGAAGCCGACGACCGCGGCGGCGACGACCAGCAGCAGCAGCCAGTTCACGGCGGGCACGTAGATCTGGCCCGATCGTCCGCGCGGACGTGTGCAGGATCGTCGTGCGCGGCAGATAGCCGAGCTGGACCGCCTGCTGAGTCATCGAATACGCGCCCGATATCGTCGCCTGCGAAGCGATGACCGTTGCGGCGGTGGCCAGCGCGACCATCGGATAGAGCGCCCACGCCGGGTAGGCGAGATAAAACGGATTGGCGATCGCCGCCGGTTGCGCGATCAGCAGCGCGCCCTGGCCGAAATAGTTCAGCACCAGCGCCGGGCGCCGCGACGCCGAACCAGGCCACGCGGATCGCCCGCTTGCCGAAGTGTCCCATGTCCGCGTAGAGCGCTTCGGCCCCGGTGAACGCGAGCAGCACCGAGCCGAGCACGATGAACGACGCGAAACCGTGACCCGTGACGAAGCGGAGCGCGTGTGTCGGATCGAGGGCCGCGAGAATCTCCGGAGCCTTGCCGATGCTGCCAGACGCCGATGGCCCCGAGCGAGACGAACCAGACAGCGCAAATCGGGCCGAAGAACAGGCCGACGACACCGGTGCCGTAGCGCTGGATCGCGAACAGCGCGATCAGGATGCCGGCCGAGAGCGGAACGACGTAGGGCTTGAGCGCCTCGGTGCCGACCTCCAGTCCTTCCACTGCCGAGAGCACGGAAATCGCCGGCGTCAGAACCGCGTCCCCGTAGAACAGCGCGGCGCCGAATACGCCGATCGCGAACAGCGCGTTGCGCAACCGCGGCCGGTCGCGCACCGCCGACGTGGCCAGCGCCAGCAGCGCCATGATGCCGCCTTCGCCGCGGTTGTCCGGCGCGCAGGACGAGCGTCACGTATTTGAGCGAGACGACGATCATCAGCGCCCAGAAAATCGCCGAGACGCCGCCGATGATGTTCTCGTGCGTCATCGGAATGCCATGCTCGGGATTGAAAGTTTCCTTGGCGGCGTAGAGCGGGCTCGTGCCGATGTCGCCGTATACGACGCCCAGCGCGAGCAGAGCCAGCGCGGCGGTGGTCTGGCGGCGATGCGCGGACGCTTCCTGCGCCTCGAGCGGTGGTTGAGCTTCGACGACCGTATCCATCGGTACATAGCCTAGATCAGCCCAGCCGCGGCGGCGCGGGATCGCGCGAATTTTTACGGCAAATTTATGGCCGCGATGCGCTACAGTCACGATGTGAATCCGACACGGCATTGGGTCGGCTATGCGTGGGCGGCGGGCGCCGCCGCACTCTGCACGCTGGCGGGATTCGCGATGCGTCCGCGATTCGACCTGGTGAATGTCGCGATGGTCTACCTGCTCGCCGTGGTGATCGTCGCGCTGCGTTTTTCGCGCGGTCCGGCGATCACCGCGTCGGTTCTTTGCGTCGTGGCGTTCGACGTGCTGTTTGTTCCGCCCCAGGGCATGCTGACCGTCGACGACGTTCAGTACCTGCTCACCTTCGCCATCATGCTGGCCGTGGCGCTGATCATTGCTCGCCTGGTCGAGAGCGTTCGCCGCCAGGCGGCGGCGCAGGCGGCGCTCGAAATCGAAGCGGAGACCGAGCGAATACGCAGCACCCTGCTCGCCTCGATATCGCACGATCTGCGCACTCCGCTCGCAGTCATGGCCGGCGCGTCGTCCAGCCTCGAGCGAGAGCGGCGAGCGGCTGACCGCCCCGGAGCGCAAGGCCCTGGCCAAGAGCATCTTCGACCAGGCGCGCGAGATGTCGGAGCACGTGGCGAAGGTATTGCAGATGACGCGCCTCGAGATGAATGCGATCAAGCTGGACCGCGATTGGGCTTCGTTCAGCGAGATCGTCGGAGCGGTGCTGGCGCGTCTCTCCGAGCGCATGGCGGCACATCGCGTCATCGTCGAGCTGCCGGACGATCTGCCGCTGATAAAGGTCGATGCAACGCTGATCGAACAGGCGCTCGGCAACCTGCTCGAGAACTGCGCCAAGCACACGCCTGCGGGAACGATCGTCAGGGTGCATGCGCAGCGTCGCGGCGCGGAGATGGTAATCACCGTCGAGGATTACAGCGGCGGCCTTCCGGCGCGCGATATCGAGCGGATATTCGCCAAGTTTCACCGCGGCTCGATCGAAGGTACGGACACGGGTTTCGGTCTCGGGCTCGCAATCTGCCGCGCGATTGTCCGCCTGCACGGCGGACAGGCCTGGGCGGAGAACGTCCCAGCCGGCGGCACCGCGTTCCGTTTCACTTTGCCGCTCGAAGAAGCGCCCTCGGTTCCGCCTGAAGCCGCGGCGAGTTGATCGTGGCGGAAGCCAGCCCCGTCGTTCTCATCGTCGAGGACGAACCCGAGATCCGGCGCTTTCTGCGCGCCGCGCTCGGCGTCGAAGGCTACCGGGTCGTCGAATCGGTGACGGGCCGGCGCGGCTCGATCGACGCCGGCACCCACAAGCCGGACCTCGCCATCGTCGACCTGGCGCTTCCCGACATCGACGGCATCGAGGTGATCCGTCGCATCCGCGCCTGGTCACCGATGCCGATCATCGTGCTGTCGGCTCGAGTGCAGGAGCAATCCAAGATCGATGCGCTCGACGCGGGCGCCAACGATTACGTGACCAAGCCGTTCGGGGTGGGCGAGCTCCTGGCGCGCGTCCGCGCGGCGTTGCGGCAGGCCGTCCGCTCGCAATCAGGCTCGCCGGTCTTGCGCTTCGGAAGCGCCATCGTCGATCTCGAAAAGCGCGCGGCGAGCCGTGACGGAGAGAAGATCCGTCTGACTCCGATCGAATTCAAGATGCTGGCAACCCTGGCGAAGCACGCCGGAATGGTGGTCACGCATCGCCAGCTTCTGACGGAAGTGTGGGGGCCGACGCACGGCAGCGATACGCAATACCTGCGCGTATACATGAAGCAGCTGCGGCAGAAGCTCGAGGCCGACGCGGTGCAACCCCGCCATTTGCTGACCGAGACCGGGGTCGGATATCGATTGCTCATCGACGAGTAGCGCCCCTCCGGCGCGCGCCCGCCCCGGCCCACGCCACGCGTGACGGCACCCGGTCCTTGTTTGGCACGCCGCTTGCTCCGCCTGTACCGAACAACCGCGGCCGTCGCAAGCCCGCTCGCCGTCGAGCTGCTCTGCCGCGCCTAACTATCCGCAATCGCTGGAGAAATTGACCATGGCCAAGCTTCTGATCGTGGACGACGAACCGAACGTCCTGAACGCTCTGCGTCGGATGTGTCTCAATCACGACGCGCCGCCCGCGATTCCGGACCCGCAGGTCATGACCTTCACCTCGCCGGTGCAGGCGCTCGCCTACCTGCAGGATCATCCGGTCGATCTGATCATCTCCGACTTCCGCATGCCCGAAATGGACGGCGCCGAGTTCCTCGACCAAGCGCGGCAACTGCAAGCCCAATTCGGCGCGCATCATCATCAGCGCCTACGCCGATATCGAAGGCATCATGCGGGCGATCAACGACGCCGGCATTTTCCAGTTCGTCAGCAAGCCCTGGTCCGATCACGAGCTGAAGGCTGCGATCGTGCGGGTTCTCGCGCACCGCGCGCTGCTGGTCGAAAACCAGCAACTGGCGAACGAAGTGCGCCGACAGCGCGGCGTCATCTCGGAGCAGCAGGCGGAGCTCGATCGACTCGAGCTGGAATCGCCGGGAATCACGCGCGTGCGCTGGGCCGAAGATGGCAGCGTGCTGCTCGAAGACTGACTCCGCTTTGTCCACCACCGAACCCGCCGTAGCCGTAGGGGCAGGCAAGACCGCCGACCTCGCCTGGATCCGCGCGCTGTACGAGTTCGGCCAGACCGCCGCCTACGGCGCCGATCCGCTGCGCGTGCGGCAGGACATCCTCACCCATATCGTCCAGGGCTTCGATGCGGAGAGCGGATCGATCGCGTTGATCGTCGACGGCACCGAGGACCAGCTCGAGATTGCCGCCGGCACCGATCTGCCGCCCGGCATCGTCGGCAGCAGGTTGCAGCGCGGCGTCGGCGTATTCGGTCACGTCGTCGCGACCGGACAGCCGATCCTGATCAACGGCAACGCCGCCGAAGCGGGACTGCCGCTGCGCGTGTCCGAACCGCGCAACCGGCCCGCGCATTCCGCGATGTGCTGGCCGCTGGTCGTCCAGGAACAGATCATCGGGGCGCTCGCGGTGAATCGAGCGACGTCGCGCCAGCGCTATACGGTCGAAGACCTCGACCGGGGCCAGGCGCTGGCGAGCCTGCTCGCGCTGGTCATCGCCAACCATCGGATGAATGTCGAGCGCGACAATCGGATCGTCGAGCTTTCGACGTTGAACGACACGCTGCAGCGCGTCAACGCGATGCTCGAGGAAGCGCAGGACCAGCTGATCCAGTCCGAAAAGCTCGCTTCGATCGGACAGATCGCGGCCGGCGTTGCGCACGAGATCAACAATCCGGTCGGATTCGTGTCGTCGAATCTCGGCACGCTGGAATCGTATCTTCAGCGCGTCTTCGGGCTGCTCGACGCCTACATCGACGCGGACGACGCCGCGCCGGGGCCTCCGACCGAGGCGCTGGCCCGGGCGAGGCGCTGCGCGATAGTCACGACTTCGATTTTCTGCGCGGCGATATCGTCGACCTGCTGCGGCGAGTCGCGCGATGGCCTGGTGCGCGTCAAGGGTATCGTGCAGGATCTGAAGGACTTCTCGCGCACCGGCGGCGAGGAAGCATGGGAGATGGCCGACCTGCACGCGGTCCTCGAAAGCACGCTCAACATCGTGCGCAGCGAGCTCAAGCGCAAAGCACGCATCGAGATCAATTACGGCGATCTGCCGAAGGTCGAATGCGTGCCGTCGCGGCTGGGCCAGGTATTCATCAACCTGCTGGTCAACGCGGGACAGGCGATCGGCGCCGAGGGCAAGGTCACGCTTTCCACCGGCGTCGACGGCAGCCAGGTCTGGATCCGCGTCGAGGATACCGGCTCCGGCATCAGCGAAGAAAACCTGAGCCGGATCTTCGACCCGTTCTTCACCACCAAGCCGGTCGGCGAAGGCACCGGGCTCGGGCTGTCGGTGTCCTACGCGATCGTGATGAAGCACGGCGGGCAGATCGACGTCGAGAGCGAGATCGGACGCGGCACCCGGTTCACCGTGCGCCTGCCGATCCGTCATACGCCTGCCGCGGCAGTGCCGGCCTCGGGTGATTTTCTGAAGTCGGCTGCCTAGCACGAACGCTTTCCCACGGCATCGGCCGTCGAGAGCTAAGGCACGAGCCGGTAACCGACCGCAGTCTCGGTCACCAGGTGCTTCGGCTGGGCGGCATCGTCCTCGAGCTTGCGGCGCAAATGGCCCATGTGAACGCGAACGTAGTGCTCCTGCGACGCATAGGATGGTCCCCAGACTTCGTGGAGTATCTGGCGATGCGTAAGCACCCGCCCCACGTTCGAGATCATCGTCGACAGTAACCGGTATTCCAGGGCGGTGAGATGGACTTCGGCGCCGCGCTTTCGGACCAGGCGTTTGACCAGATCGACTTCGACGTCACCGAAGCGAAATACCGACGGGTTTTCTACCGCGGCTCCGATCTTCCTCCGCAGGACGGCACGGACGCGGGCGAGCAGCTCGCCGACGCCGAAAGGCTTGGTCAGGTAATCGTCGGCGCCGGCGTCCAGCGCCTCGACCTTGTCGGTCTCGTCGACGCGTGCCGAGAGCACGATGACCGGGGTTTTCGACCAGGTGCGCAAATCGCGGATGAAATCGACGCCGTCGCCGTCGGGCAATCCCAGGTCGAGAATGACAACGTCGGGCTTTCGCGTCCCGGATTCGACCAGGCCCTGCTTGACCGTTTCCGCCTCGAAAACGTGCCAGCCCTCCGTCTCCAGCGCGGTGCGTACGAATCGGCGAATCTGACGTTCGTCTTCGACCAGAATCGCGATGGGGGCGGGGTCGCTCATTCGATCCGATCGGTTGCGAGTTTCAGCTCGCGGGTTCTTCGGACGGCGGCATTTCGGGTGGCGTCCCCAGCGGCAGCGTAAAGCAGAACCGGGCGCCGCCGCCGGGGTTGTCCTGCGCCCAGATACGGCCGTGATGCGCCTCGACAATCGCGCGGCTTATCGCGAGCCCCAGGCCGACGCCCGGCGTCGCCGATTCTCGCGATCCACGCGTGAATTTCTCGAAGATCGAGTCCTGCTGGCCCTTTGGGCAAGCCCGGCCCCTTATCGCTTACGGTAACCAGCAGATTGTCGCCTGATACGACTGCGCCGATCTGGATCAGTGTTCCGTCGGGCGTGTATTTCGTGGCATTCTCGAGCAGGTTGTAAAGCACGCGCTCGATAAGCGTGCCGTCGAACTCGACGAGCGGCAGATCGTGCGCCAGCGCAACCTCCACGTGTCGGCGGCCCAGGGCGGTGCGGACCGCCTGCAACGCGCTGCCGACGACTTCCTCGAGCGGCTGCCACTGCCGGTTGAGCTTCACCTCCCCGCTCTGGATTCGAGCCATGTCGAGCAGGTTGTTGACCAGGGCGCTCATCCGGCGCGCTTCCTCGGCGATCGCTCGTGCGGTCTCAAGCTGCAATCCCGCAAGCTCGGGTTTGGTGAGCTCGAGCGACTCGGCGAGCCCGACGAGGCCGGCCAGAGGAGTCCTGAGGTCATGCGAAAGCGCGGCAAGCAATGAATTGCGCAAACGCTCGGACTCCATGCTGATCAGCGCTTGTTGCGCCACTTCGACATAGTGCACGCGTTCGAGCGCGATCGCGGTGAGGGCGGCGAAGGTATCGAGGTGGCGCTGCTGCTCCGGGACCATCAGCATCCGCCGATTTGCGGCTTTGATGCCAAGCACGCCTCGGGTGCGCATCGGTGCGCGCAGCGGAATGAACAGGTATTCGCTGCCCGGAAGCGTATCGGTGCCGGCGCCGGCCGGCTGAGACTTGTCGTATGCCCATTGCGCAGCGACACGCAGATCCGTGGTGAGCGCGAGCCCGCCGGGATCGTGCGGCTCGACCCGGTCCTTTTCATCGGGGAGCAGGATCGCCACCTTGGTGCGGAACGTATCGGCGATGAACTTGGTCGCGGCCTCGACGACCTGGTCGGTTTGCAGCAGGCTCGACATGTCTCGCGCGAATTCGTAGAGCGCCCGGGCACGTTCCTCGCGGTACGAGGCGACCCGCGCCTGATAGCGCAGGCTCGCAGTCATCTGCCCGGTGATCAGCGCCACGGTGAGCATCACCGCAAACGTCACCAGATACTGTGCGTCGCTGACGGCGAAGGAGAAGCGCGGCGGAACGAAAAAGAAGTCGAAGCTGGCGACGCTGGTGAACGCAGCCAGAACGGCAGGGCCCCGTCCGAACCTGACGGCAACCAGCACGATCGTGAGCAGGAAGAGCATCACGATATTGGCGAGATCGAGGTAGGGAAGCAGAGGCGTTGCCACCAGTGTCGTGGCAACACAGGCCGCCAATGCCCACACATAGCTGATTCGCTTGGCGACGCGCCGTGGGTCCTCGCCGGTCTCCGTAGAATCAGCCGCCGATCGCTCGGATACCGGTGCGTCCCCGCGGCCGACTTCGATCAGGTCCACATCGGGCGCAAGCTTCCCGAGGCGGTTGCCGATACCGCGCGCCCAGGGCCAGTTTGTCGTGGCCGCGGAGCGGCCCAACACGAGCTTCGAACAGTTGTGGGTACGCGCGTACTCGATGATCAGTGCGGCCGAGTCGCTGCCGGACAGGATCGCGGTCTTGGCGCCAAGCTCTTGCGCCAGCTTCACCGACTTCAAAATGCGCTCGCGCTCCCGCGGCGGCAACCGCTGCAGCCTGGGCGTCTCGACGTATACGGCCGTCCATTCGATGCCGATCTGGTTGGCAAGACGCGCCGCACTTCTTACTACGTGTTCGCTCCCCGGGTCCGGGCCGACGCAGCAGAGCAGCGACGCCTCGGTCTTCCAGATCCGGTGGATCGCCTGGTCGGTGCGATACGCCTGAACGTCTTCTTCGACGCGATCGGCCGTGCGGCGCAGCGCGAGCTCGCGCAGCGCCATCAAGTTGCCCTTGCGGAAGAAGTTTCCCGCGGCGCGCTCGATCTGCTCGGGAAGATAGACCTTGCCGGCCTTGAGCCGCGCCAACAGCTCGTCGGCCGGGACATCGACCAGAATCACATCGTCGGCTTCGTCGAAAAACGTATCGGGGACGGTTTCCCATACCCGGATGCCGGTGATGCCGCCGACGACGTCGTTGAGGCTTTCCAGATGCTGGACGTTGAGCGTGGTGAAAACATCGATACCGCTCGCCAGCAACTCGTCGATGTCCTGCCAGCGCTTCGGATGTCGCGCACCCGGCGCGTTGGTGTGCGCCAGCTCGTCGACCAGGATCAGCGCCGGGCGCCGTTCGAGCGCCGCGTCGAGGTTGAATTCGGTGACCGATGCCCCCTGGACGTCGAGCGTGAGCAATGGCAGGCGCTCGAGTCCTTCGAGCAACGCGGCTGTTTCCAGTCGCCCGTGCGTCTCCAGGACGCCGACAACAACGTCAGTCCCGGCTCGGCGCAGCGTCTGGGCCGCGACCAGCATCGCGTAAGTCTTGCCGACGCCGGCCGAGGCGCCGAAGAAGATCTTCAGCCGCCCACGGGCAGCGCGCGCTTCCTGCGCTTCGAATTCGGCGAGAAGTTGATCGGGATCCGGGCGCTGCTTCGGCATGCGTGATCGTAGCAGTGGTCGGCCACCGATTGTGTCACTTTGAGGCGCGATCGAGCGCGATGTTGAGCTTCAGCACGTTGACCCTGGGCTCACCCAGCACTCCCAGGGTGCGGCCTTCGGTGTTTGCGTTCACCAGGTCACGGACCTGTTCCGTCAGCCAGTCCCCGCGCCTTGGCGACACGGGACAGTTGGTACTCGGCTGCTGCGACGCTGATATGGGGATCGAGACCGCTGCCCGAAGCGGTGACCAGATCGACCGGCACGGCGGCGGTGTTGCCCGGGTCCGCATCGCGCAGCGCCTTGATCCGATCCTTGACCGCGTCGGCCAGGGCCGGATTGCGGGGCCCCTGGTTCGAACCGGACGATGCCATCGCGTTGTACGGCTGCGGCGACGTCGCCGACGGCCGGCTCCAGAAATACTTCGGATCGTCGAACGGCTGGCCGATGAGGTCGGATCCCAGCGTCTTGCCGTCCGTTACGATCAGGCTGCCGTCGGCCGCTCGCGAAAACGCGAGCTTCGCGACGCCGGTGACGAGCAACGGGTAGATGACGCCGGTCAGCGCCGACATGATGACGAGCATTCGCAGTGCGGGCATGAGTTGCGCAAACATGTTCGTTGTCCTCGTATCAGGCGAGATTCAGCGCAAGCAGCAAGCAGATCGATCAGCTTGATGCCGGCGAACGGCAGCAGGATGCCGCCCACGCCGTAAATCAGCATGTTGCGACGCAGGATCGAGGCAGCGCCGACCGGCCGGTACTTGACCCCTTTGAGCGCCAGCGGAATCAGCGCCGGAATGATCAGCGCGTTGAAGATCACGGCCGAAAGAATGGCGCTGTTCGGCGTCGCAAGATCCATCACGTTCAACGCATTGAGCACCGGATAGGTGCTGGCGAAGGCCGCCGGGATGATCGCGAAATACTTGGCGACATCGTTGGCGATCGAGAACGTGGTCAGCGCGCCCCGCGTCATCAGCAGCTGCTTGCCGATCTCGACAATCTCGATCAGCTTGGTCGGATTGGAATCGAGATCGACCATGTTGCCTGCTTCCTTCGCCGCCTGCGTGCCGCTGTTCATCACGACGGCGACGTCGGCCTGCGCCAGCGCCGGCGCATCGTTGGTGCCGTCGCCGGTCATGGCAACGAGTTTTCCGTCAGCTTGGATTTCGCGGATCAGCTTGAGCTTGGCTTCCGGTGTCACCTCGGCGAGAAAATCGTCGACGCCGGCCTCCGCGGCGATGGTTGCCGCCGTCAGCTTGTTGTCGCCGGTGATCATGACGGTGCGAATGCCCATCCTGCGGAGCTCCGCGAAGCGCTCCTTGATGTGCGTCTTGACGACGTCCTTCAGCTCGACGACGCCGAGGACGTGGCGACCCTGGGCGACGACCAGCGGAGTCGAGCCGCGCCGTGCCACTTCCTCGACGCGCGTCGTGGTCTCGACGCCGATCACACCACCCTGCGCGACGACCCACTCGCGTATCGCGTCGAGGGCGCCTTTGCGCAGCTCGCGTCCCTGGTAGGTCACCCCGCTCATTCGCGTCTGCGCGGAAAAGGGGACGATCGTGAACTTGCCGGGCTCCAGCGCCGGCGGCATGACCCCGTACGCGCGCTTGACGTAGACGACGATGCTCTTGCCTTCCGGCGTCTCGTCGCCGAGCGAGGCCAGCAAGGTCGCCTCGGAGAGCTGCTGAAGGGTTACGCCGGTCGACGGGAAAAGTGCCGATGCCTGGCGGTTGCCGAACGTTATCGTCCCGGTCTTGTCCAGCAGCAATACGTCGCAGTCGCCTGCCGCCTCGACCGCGCGGCCGGACGTCGCCACGACGTTGGCGCGCATCATGCGACCCATGCCGGCGACGCCGATCGCCGACAGCAGGCCGCCGATAGTCGTCGGAATCAGGCAAACGAGCAGCGCAACCAGCACGGTGATCGTCACCGGCGTGCCGGCCTTCGCCACTTCGACGCTGTAGAGCGAATAGGGCAGCAAGGTCACCGTGGCGAGCAGGAAAACCAGCGTCATCGCCACCAGCAGGATGGTCAGCGCGATCTCGTTCGGCGTCTTCTGGCGTTTGGCGCCTTCGACCATCCCGATCATGCGGTCGAGGAACGCCTCACCGGGATTCACGTTGATGCGCACGACCACCCAGTCCGAAAGCACGCGAGTGCCGCCGGTCACGGTGTTGAAGTCGCTTCCCGCGGCTCGGATCACCGGAGCGCTCTCGCCGGTAATCGCGCTTTCGTCGATCGACGCTGCGCCCTCGATCACCTCGCCGTCGCCGGGAACGAGGTCGCCCTGTACAACGAGAACGATATCGCCCTTGCGCAGGCTGTTCGACGGCACCGGCGTTTGCGGTGCGTCACGCTGAGGTTTGGCGAGTTTTTTCGCGATCGTGTCCCTGCGGGCGCTCTTCAGCGACGCTGCCTGCGCCTTGCTGCGTCCCTCGGCGATCGCCTCGGCAAAGTTGGCGAACAGCAGCGTTACCCACAGCCACAGCGTCACGGCGAGAATGAACCCGGCCGGCGCTTCGCCCTTGCCCAGAATCGCCTGCACCCAGAGTATGGTCGTCAGGATGCTGCCGATGTAGACGACGAACATCACCGGATTGCGCCATTGGTAGCGGGGCGTCAGCCGGAGAAAGCTGTCGCGAAGCGCCGCCTTCATCAGCGTCCGGATTGACGAACCAGGACAGACCCGCTTGCCTTGCAGTCACAGTCGACATGATCGATTCTTTCGAAGGTGAAGGCGCTTCACTTGCCGGCGAAGAGCAGAAGATGTTCGACGACCGGGCCCAGCGCCAGCGCCGGCACGAACGTCAGTGCGCCGACTGTGATCACCGTACCGATAAGCACGACGACGAACAGCAGCGTATGCGTCGGCAGCGTGCCGGAGGAAGCGGGCACGCGCTTGGCTGCCGCCAGGGCACCCGCCAGCGCGAGCACCGGAATCGCCAGCCAGTACCGCGCAAAGAGCATAGCGATGCCGAGTGCCGTGTTGTAGAACGGCGTGTTGGCGGAAAGCCCTGCGAACGCGCTGCCGTTGTTGTTGCCGGCGGATGAGAACGCGTAGAGGATTTCCGAAAAGCCGTGCTCGGCAGGATTGGCGACACCGGCCTTGCCCGCATCGACGAGCACGGCCAATGCCGTGCCGCAGAGCACGATCAGCGGCGGGAGCAGTATCGCAATCGACGCCATCTTGATCTCGAAGGCGCCCAGCTTCTTGCCCAGATACTCCGGTGTGCGCCCGATCATGAGGCCGGCGATAAAGACCGTGATGACCGCGAACATGATCATTCCGTAGAGGCCCGATCCAACGCCGCCGAAGATGACTTCGCCGAGTTGTATCAGCCACATCGGGACCAGGCCACCGATCGGCGTGAACGAATCGTGCATCGAGTTGACCGAGCCGTTGGAGGCGGCGGTGGTCGCGGTGGCCCACAACGCCGAGTTGGCGATGCCGAAGCGCACTTCCTTGCCTTCCATGTTGCCGCCGGGGTTGGTCGCGCTTGCCACCTGATCGGCGCCGAGGCTGGTCAGCACCGGATTGCCGGTTTGTTCGGCGATGTAGGTAACGGGCAACAGCGCCGCGAACACGATCGTCATCGCTGCCAGCAGCGCCCATCCCTGTCGGGTATCGCCGAGCATGCGGCCGAACGTGTAGCAAAGTGACGCCGGAATAAGGAGGATCGCGAGCACCTCCAGAAAATTGGTCACCGGCGTCGGGCTTTCCAGAGGGTGGGCCGAGTTGACGTTGTAATATCCACCGCCGTTGGTGCCGAGCTGCTTGATCGCGATCTGCGACGCCACAGGGCCTAGCGGTATCGTCTGCTCGTTTGTCGTCACCTTCTCTGTGACCGGATTGCCTTTATCGTCCTTCAACGGTTGCCCATCCGGCCCGTTCTTCGGACTGTCGTACGTCAGCGGTTGGACCAGCGTTACCGTGGCGGCCTTGTCGAACGTTTGCGGCACTCCCTGGGCCACGAGCACCAGCGCAAAAACGATCGACAGCGGAAGCAGGATGTAGACGGTGGTGCGCGTGAGATCGACCCAGAAGTTGCCGATGCCGTTGGCCTCCTTGCGGATGAAACCGCGCGCCAGTGCAACGAGCACCGCCATGCCCGTGGCCGCAGACACAAAGTTCTGGACGGCAAGCGCGAACATCTGCGTCAGGTAGCTCATCGTCGATTCGCCGCCGTAGCCCTGCCAATTAGTGTTGGTGGCGAAGCTCGCCGCGGTGTTGAAGGACGAGTCAGGACTGACCGCGGCCAACTGCTGTGGATTGAGCGGTAGCCATTGCTGAAGGCGTTGCACCGCGTACACGGCCAGAGCGCCTGCAAGATTGAACCACAGCATCGCCAGCGCGTAGTCGATCCACCCCATGTCGCGAGTCCGATCGACGCCCGCACCGCGATAGATCAGTCGCTCCAATGGACCCCCGATGCGCTGCGCCCATGTTGCGCGGCCATCGTAGACCGCGGCCATGTAGGCCCCGAGGGGCTTGGCAAGGAGCAACAGCACAACCAGGTACAAGCCAAGCTGCAGCCAACCCGAGGCGTTCATGAAAAGAGCTCCGGTTTGAACAGCGCGATGACCAGATAGACAAAGATGCCCAGCGCGGCGAGGCCGCTCAGCCAATAGACCCAGTTCATGATCTGCCTCCCTTATCCATCAGCCTCGCGCAAAAGCGAATCAATCCCAAGGTAGCGGCGAAAAAACCAACGATCAATGCGATGTAGATGAAGTCCATGGCGACCGCTTTTTGCTTTCGTCAGATGACAGCGACAACATAGACAATGACGAGTAAAGACGGTGCATAGTCTTTAGGGGCCGCTGTAAAGAAAACGTAAAGCCCGAGGCGGTCGCTTGAAGAAGTCGACTCAAAAAAAACGCCCGACAAGCGGGCGTTAGGAGGAGGAGAGCTGGGTTTCGGCGCGCTTCGCGCTGAAGTCCTTTGCCTACGCGAATCGTCGTGATTTGAACGACACGGTGTTCTTGAAGTCGGCGACGGAACCGACGCGACGCACGCTCGCCCATGTACCTTTGTAATACGGCACGACATTGCGGTCGACCCAGGGCGTTGTCACGTCGCCGGCGATGCCGTTGAAATAGGCGAATTGCATGAACGTCTGGTTCTTCTTGATCGTCGGCTCGAGGTAGGCCATCGCGTAGGTCGAACCGTAGTCGTTGTACAGCTCGACGACGTCGCCCGAGGCGACACCCAGTTCCCGACCGTCGTCCGGGTTGATTTCGAGAAATGCCATCGGCCAGCGCTCGGTCGCGAACTCGTTGTACATGTCGTGGTACGCGGTCTGCCAGATCTCGTTGACGCGGCCGTTGTTGATCCAGAAGCGGTGCTTCGCTTTCTGATCGGCGACGGTTTTCGGCAGACCGGGCCACGGCGATTGCTTGAAGATCGCCTTGCCGTCGGCTGTGTCGAACTTGGCGTCGGTGTAGAGCATTTCGGTGCCGATCAGCTTGCCGTCCTTGTACTCCTTGATCGGCAACTGCACGCCGTTGTTGCCTGCCTTCACCAGAAGCTCGTAGGTCGCGATATAGCCGGTCCCGCCGCCCTGGCTGTCGATCGGCGGCGCGCCCGCCGTGCCGGCCTTGCGGAAGCCGTCGTTGAACGCGTCTTCCTCGGTCTTCCAGTCGAAGCCGCTGAAGCGCGCGACCATGTCCGCCTTGCCCTCGGCCTGGTAGAGCTGCTTGATCGCATTGGCGATGGCAGCGGCGATCAGGCAGTCGGACTTCGCCGAGCCCGGCGGATCCATGAACCGTCTGCGACAGACGCAGCCGCCGCTCGCCGTTCATCGACGTGAGGTTCGTCTCGCCCGGATGTGCAGCCGGCAACAAGCAGATGCGCGCCATCGCTCAGCATCGTCGGATAGAGATTGATGTTGACCAGATACAAGCCGCCCTTGTTCTTCACCGCATCGTAGATGGCATCTATCGTCTGCTGCGTCGTCGCACCGCGCAAGTTCGCCATCGCCTCCTTGACGATGGCCGTGCGATGCAGAATGACGCGCCGATGCTGCTCGGCGTTGAGCGTCGTCTGGAACGGATTCGCGCCCCAGCAGGTGTACATCATGCCCTTGCCCTTGATGACTTCCTGGTCGACGTAGATCTTGCTGTCGCCTGGATACGGCGGGCGCGTGTATCCCTCCTGGTGTCCGCCCATGCGCACGACGCCGGTTCCGCGCCGGCCGACGTTATGCGTCGCCAGCACCAGATCGACCAGCGCCGACTGGATCAGGTAGTTGTCGTTGCCCCAGATGATGCCCTTCTCGTACACGTGCATCGCATGCGGGCGATGGCCGCTCGCCTTCGGCTTGTACGCCCAGTCGGCGGCCTGCTTGAGCTTCGCGACCGGGACGCCGGTGATCCTGCTCGCCTCGTCGAGCGACAGCTTGTTCGCCTGGACGGCCGCGTCGAAGTCCTTCGTGTACTTGGCGATGAAGTCCTTGTCGTGCCAGCCCTGATCGACGACGTAGGTGAACAAGCCGTTGAACAGCGCGATGTCGGTGCCCGGCTCGATGTCGAGGTGCAGCACGTTTTCCTTGCCGGCGATCGATTCGGAGATCGCGACCGTCGGACTGCGTCGCGGATCGACAATGATCACCTTGGTCTTGTCGAAAGACTCGCCCTGGAACCACTTCTTCTTTTTTTCCAACGTCCCGCCCTGCATGTTGGGGAGCCAGTGCGCGAGGAAGTAGTTGGTCTGCGTCTCGTAGGGATTGCCGCCGATCGTGATCAGGATATCGGCTACTTCGGCGTCCTCGTAACTGTTGTTGAGCTCGCCCACGCCCATGTCGCGGGTCGCGTGGCACTCGGAGTTGTACGCCGGGCGATTGTGGATGCGCACCATCGGCGTCTTCATCGCCGTGAACATCAATTTGCCGGTGCCCCAGGTTCCCTCGAACCCGCCGCCGGCGCCGCCGTGGTCGAAGCAGTCGAAAACCAGCCCGCTCGGGGCCATCGTTATCGAGGATTTTCTTGGTCAGCCCTGCGTAGACCGCGAGCGCGTCGTCCCAGCTCGTGTCGACCCACTGATCGCCGGTGTGCATCCGCGGTTGCTTGAGCCGTTCCTTGCCGACGCCGTCCGGCGTGTACATCACCGTCGCGAGCCGGCCGCCGCGCGTCGATGACAGCCCCTGGTTCACCGAGCACTGTTTGTCTGGCACGATCATGATGTTGTAGCGCCTGCCGTCCTTGCCGGTGACGACATTGGTCATTGCCGGCGTCATGACCACCGACAGCGGCGGAAGCTGCTTGCGAAAATCCAGGCCTAGCGCGTTCTGGTGCGGCGCACGACCGCCTTCGGTGTTTTCGTCCCACTTGTAGACGTGGTAGCCGCAACCAACGATGCAGAAGTGGCAGGTCAGGTTGGTCTTCTGCGCATTGACGGGGGGCAGCGCAACACGGTCTTTGCTCGCCATGATCCGATCCCCTCTTAGAGAATGTTGGACTGACGGCCGTAGATCAGGCCGTCGATGGAAACCGCCGTCACGGCGTCGTCCTTGGCGTTGTATCTCAGCACGACGCGCGGCAGGTTTTCCGTCGCCTGGCCGCAGATCATCTGTCCGCCCTTTTCGGCGTCGAACATGCTGAAGTGACAGGGGCACTTGAAGACCTTCTGGCCGGCGTCGTACGCCACCGGACATCCCATGTGCGTGCACAGCGTGCTGTACGCGACGATGTCCCGATTGGGGCCGACGCCGCCGGGAACCGGAGTGCCCATCTTCACCAGCGCGCACGGCGAGGATGCGTCGGGGAACGTGAAGGTCACGGCCTGATTGACCGCCAGGCCGCCAGCCTTGCCGACAGGTTTTGCCTTGTAGGGCAGCACCGTGCTGCCGGCATCGGCGGCGGCAGCCGCGGCGTCCGCATTGGTCGGCAATGCCGCCGCGCCCGCGGCGACGCCTCCGGTGAATTTCAGAAATTCGCGACGCGATACTGGATTGCCCATCGATCTCCCCCTCGTGGTTGCGTCTGATCACCCAAACGCCGCGGTGCGGATCGCCGATTTCCCGCAAGAAGGGTGCCGGGGAGACTGGTAGAAGAGAGCGCCTCGCCAAAACATGGGCTTATCCATATCGGCGGCGTCCGACAGGACACGAAGGCGTCACCGGCGGGTAACCGGTCTCTCAAACCCGATCTCGATCGCCGTTACCGCTCGGTAACGCGCGTCGGCGCAAGCTCGGGACAATCGCTCGCTCCGACGCGATTTTTGGTAACCTAAAGATTGCCGAACCCGCGGAGTCCATGTAACCCCGGTGGGGATGGCGGGAGGGATCCGATGCGCCGCCGCAGGTTCCTGGGCTACAGCCTCGCCGCCGGATGCGCGGCGTTGACCTCGCGGCTTGCGCGCAGCGAAGACCGGCAACCGCTGTCGATCGGCACCACGCCTGTTTTTCTGGACGATGACGTCGCGTTCCTGCGCGATTGGCAGGCCTACCTGCAACGCGAGCTTGGCCGCCCCGTCGTGTTCGTGCAGCGGCGCAGCTATCGCGAAGTCAGCGAATTGCTTCTGGCCGAAAAGCTCGACGCGGCATGGATCTGCGGGTTTCCCTATGTGCGCTATCGCGACCGCATGCGCCTGCTTGCGGTCCCGACCTATGAAGGAGAACCGCTGTATCGCTCGTATGTGATCGTGTCCAGCAGCGACCAGACGACGCAATCGATTGCCGATCTGGGCGGCAAGATCTACGCCTTTTCGGATCCCGATTCGAATTCCGGTTGGCTGGTTCCGAATTCACAGTTGTATCGACTTGGCAAAGACGCAGCGACTTTCTTCCGCAAGAGTTTTTTCACCTGGGGCCATCGCCGGGTCGTTGATGCCGTCGCCGTAGGCCTGGCGCAAGGGGGCTCTGTCGACGGTTACGTTTGGGACACGCTCAAGATTCATCATCCGGAGATCACCGATCAGACTCGCGTTGCGCATCGCTCGGTCAAATACGGCTTCCCTCCGTTCGTGACCCGCTCACGACTTCCCGCGGGCGACTTCAGGCAACTACAGGAAGTCCTGGTCGCCATGCGGACCAACACCGCAGGGCAGAGCCTGTTGCACAAGCTCAATCTCGACGGATTTCAGGTCGCCCCCGAGAGCGTCTTTGCCGGAATCGCCGAGAACATGCGGATGTTGCACGCAGGCTAGACGATGCTCAGCAACGTCAGCTATCGCTACAAGATTCCGGCCAGCCTCAGCGTGGTGATCGTCGTTACCGCACTGGCGGTGGCGGTGCCGTTGATCTCCGGGACGAATGACACGACCAAGGGCGACCTCGTCGACCACGCGTTGTCGCTTGGGAAGACGCTTGCAGGGGCGGTGCAGCCTGCGCTGCTGCACGACGACATGTGGCAGGCGTACGAGATTATCACCACGCCGTTCGATCGCGCGCTCCAGAAGCGCCTCGGGCAACCTGCGATTGTGGTCGTGGATGCTCAAGGTGCGGTCTACGTCGCGAGTGATCCCAAACGATTTCCGTCGACACAGGCGCTGGCGAGTCTGGGGCCGCTGTCCGCCAAATTGGCCGAAATAATCGCACATCCCAGCGATGCGCCGATGGTGCTGGAAGGGCTCGACCCGAAGCTGTCCATCATGGCCGTGCCCGTGCTCTCCACCGACAAAACGCAGTTGGGCACGGTCATACTCGAGTATTCGCGCGACGTCTATCAGCAGCGATTTCTCGAAACGGTTCGCAAGGTCGCCGCTTCGACGGCCATCACGCTCGCCATTCTGGTGCCCCTGGCCTGGCTTTGGGGGAAGCAGATCGCCAGCCCGCTTTTGCGGCTCTCCTCGGCGATCCGGCAGATTGCGCGAGCGCCGGCCGCGACTATCGCGTTCCGGGCGCCCTCGGGCAAAGATGAAATCGCCGAGCTTGGCACTACGTTCAATAGCATGGTCGAGGGCCTGAAAGAGAGGGAGGCACTCAAGGAGGAAGTCCTGGCCTCGGAGCGCCTCGCGGCGATCGGCCGGCTGACTGCGGGCATCGCGCATGAGATCAATAACCCGCTCGGTGGCATGCTGAACGCGATCAGTACCTATAAGCGTCAGCGTAGTGGCGCACCTGCATTTGTCGACCGGACGATGTCGCTGCTGGAACGCGGCCTCACCCAGATTCGCGAAACGGTGGCCGCGCTCCTCGTGGAGGCACGCCTCGAGAGCCGCGCCTTGACATCACACGATATCGAGGACGTCCACACCCTTTTGCTGCCGAACGTCCAAGGCAAGCATATCCGGCTCGATTGGCAGAATGATGTGACCGAGCCGATTCCCCTGCCGTCGACCGAAGTGCGCCAGATACTGCTCAATCTGCTGCTGAATGCCGTCGAAGCCGTCGATCAGCACGGCCGCGTCAGCTCGGCTATTACGCCCTCGGACACCGAGCTCAAGGTGCGTATCGAAAACGACGGCGCCAATCTGACCGACGATCAGCTGCAGCGCCTGTTCGAGCCGTTCGCCGAATCACGCCACAAGGGAAAGGGCCTTGGGCTATGGATGACCTACCAGCTCGCCACCCAGCTGCGCGGCCGCATCGAGGCACAGAGCAAACCCGGCCAAACAGTCTTTACCGTCACCTTGCCGATCGCCGCATGAATCCATCCAACGCCGTGCAGGTTTGTCTCGTCGAGGACGACGACATCATGGGCGAATCCCTGGTCGATCGCTTTGCGCTGGAGGGATTCAGTTGCGACTGGCACAAGTCTGCGCAGAGTGCCGCGACCGACCTGAAGGAGAAGCGCTACGACGTCGTCGTCAGCGATATCCGGCTTCCCGATCGGGATGGCGATGAGCTGTTCGCAAAGCTGCAAGCCGAGCAGCTGTACGTACCGCCGTGGATCTTCATCACCGGCTACGGGACGATCGAGCGCGCGATCGCGTTGATGAAGCTTGGCGCGACGGACTACGTGACCAAACCGTTCGATCTGGACCAGCTCGTCGCCAAGCTGCGAGCACACATCCCATCGTCGCCTCATGACGAGCGCCTGCCGACGCTGGGGCTCTCGCCGGGCATGCGACGCATAGAAGACATGCTGCCGCGGCTGGCCACCCAGTCGACCACCGTCCTGATCACCGGCCAGTCGGGCGTCGGCAAGGAAGTCGTCGCCCGCGAGATTCACCGCCTGGACCAGCAACGCGCAGGTAAGGCGTTCGTCGCCGTAAACTGCGGCGGGATTCCGGAGAGCCTGCTGGAGGCCGAGCTATTCGGGCATGAGCGGGGAGCGTTTACCGGTGCGATGCGCCTCAAGCACGGGCTGCTGGAACAGGCGACCGGCGGCACGCTGTTCCTGGACGAGATCGGTGACATGCCGCTGGCGATGCAGGTCAAGCTGCTTCGCGTTTTACAGGACCGCACCGTCACGCGACTGGGCGGCGAGCAAAGCCTTCCAGTGGACTTCCGTCTGGTCTGCGCCACCCATCGCGATCTCAAGAAGCTGGTCGAGCAAGGTATGTTTCGTGAGGACTTGTTCTATCGCGTGAAAGTCGTTCATCTACGTGTGCCGCCGTTGCGCGAGCGCCCGGAGGATATCCTCTGGTACGCGCGGCGTTTCCTGCGCGAGATAGCGCAGCAGAGCGGAGGGCCGCTGAAGGTCTTGTCGACAGGCGCGGAGAAGGCACTGCTCAATCACCTGTGGCCCGGCAACGTGCGTGAACTGCGCCATTGCATCGAGCGGGCCTACGTCCTTACGCCCGGCACCACGTTGGATCCCTACCTGCTGTTCGACGAAGAACAGGCTTGTGGAGACTGCGCAGTGGCGGTCAATTGCGTTGGAGTCGAGCGACCGACACTTAGCAACTGTCTCGAGGAATGCGAGCGACAGTACCTCTCGCAAGAGCTCACTCGAAACGACTGGCAGATGGCCAAGACCGCCGCCGCCATTGGCATCAGCCGCAAAAATCTGTGGGAACGGTTGCGGCGCCTGAATCTTACAGTTCCGTCCCGCGCCCTTCGCCAGGAGGACGCACAGACTCCCGCCGTTTAGCTTGCGCGTGGTTCGGTGATCGATAGAGCCAGTGCGCGAATCCGGTCGCAATCAGCGCGCCAATGAGCTGAGCAACCACGAATCCGGGCACGTCGGCGGGTCGGATACCAGTGAAGGTGTTCGTCGCGGCTCGTGCCAGGGTCACGGCCGGGTTGGCCAGTGACGTCGACGCCGTGAACCAGTAAGCCCCGGTAATGTACACGGCGACCAGGCCAGCGACCCATTGCGGACGCACCCGCGCGCCCAGCCAAATCGCCAGCAGAAGTCCGACGGTTGCGACCACTTCGCTCCACCATTGAGAGGGACCGGCGCGAATGTGTTCCGACGCCGTAAACAGCGGCAGCTCGAACATCAGGTGGGCGGCTGCAACCCCTGCGTAGGCGGCGATGACCTGAACAAGCAGGTACGGGACCACGTCACGCCAGGGGAACTCGCCGGCAGTCGCGAAGGCGAGGGTCACCGCCGGATTGAAGTGCGCCCCCGAAATCGGTCCAAAGATCGTTATGAGCACCCACAATCCGCAGCCAGTGGCGATGCTGTTGGCGAGCAAGGCAATCGCCGCGTTGCCGCCGGCCAGGCGCTCTCCCATGATCCCGGATCCGACGACGACGGCCAGCAGGAAGGCCGTGCCGACGGCCTCGGCGGCAAGGCGGCGGGACAGCGTCATTGCTTGCCGATGCCCCTGAGCTGTGTCTGGAGACTCAAGCGGTCGAGCTTCTCGACCGGCAAGCTGGTAAACAACTCGATGCGACGTTTAAGAACATTGGCGACGCGAACGAATTCTCGGCTTTTCTCCATGTCGGACCCATGAAACTCGCCCGGATCCTCGACGCCCCAGTGTGCAGTCATCGGTTGTCCCGGCCAGACGGGGCAGACTTCGCCGGCCGCGTTGTCGCAGACGGTGATCACAAAGTCCATGACCGGCGCGCCCGGGTTGGCAAACGCGTCCCAGTTTTTGCTGTGCAGGCCGTCGGTCGGCAAATGCATACGCTGGAGTGTTGCCAGCGCCAAAGGATTCGGCGCAGTCGCAGGCTGGCTGCCGGCCGAAAACCCGTTGAATTTTCCCCGTCCGACATAGTTGGCGATTACTTCGGCCATGATGCTGCGCGCCGAGTTGTGCGTACACAGGAAAAGGACATTGAATACCCTATCGCCAGCCATAGAGGGTTTTCTCGAGTTTCAAGGGCGCGAGCCGGTGCGCATCCCGAGCGTAGCAGCGTGCGGCGGCAAACGCCGTCAGGGTAACCATCGATTGTGACAAATCGGATAGTACGCGGGGAGCAACTCAAATGTCGTGCCGGAGTCCGCCCCGAGCCGTTGGGTCAATTCGCTTGAACACCCGTCCGAAGGTGCTGTCAGACCAGCATCGGCGCGGCTCCGAGGAGGGGTTTTCATCGGGGCACGCCGCTGCGGGCACGTTGCCCGCAGGTCGAAAGGCGTGGAGGTAAAGCGATGAAAGTCAGCGACATTATGACGCGCGATGTGCACCTGTTGAGCCCCGATCAGACCATCCGCGAGGCGGCGAGCATCATGGCCGACATCGATGCCGGCGCGTTGCCGGTCGGCGACAACGACAGGCTGGTGGGCATGATTACCGACCGCGACATCGTCATCCGCGCGGTGGCCCTGGGTAAGTCACTCGACACCAAGGTCGCCGATGTCATGAGCAAGGAGATGCTCTACTGCTTCGACACCGACGGCATTGACGACGTGGCGCGCAACATGGCCAAGTCCCAGGTCAGGCGCCTGCCGGTGGTCAATCACGCCAAGCGGCTCGTAGGCATCGTTTCGCTGGGCGACCTGGCCCGCAATGACGACCCGACGACGATCGGGCGAACGGTGTCGCGCGTTTCCACGCCGGGCGGCAAGCACGACCAGACGGCGACCCACTGACGCCGACCGTTTGGGACGGCGATCGCCGCCGATGCGGCGATCGCCCGAGCCGCGCGCGGCGCGAAGCAAGATACTCGCCTTGTAAGGCTTACTATTTTGGTACGGCGACGTGTCGCATCGGATCGCCGATGCCCTGCATGAATCGGCCGACGCAAGGATTGGCGCCGAACGCATACGCGAGGTCGGCCGGGCGCGCGATGTCCCACAGGGCGAAATCGGCGCGCCGGCCGGGTGCCAGCCGGCCGGTTTCGCTCTCGAGGCCAAGGGCGCGAGCGGCATTGCGGGTGACCCCAGCCAGCGCTTCCGCCGGCGTCAGGCGAAACAATGTGCATGCCATGTTGAGCATCAACAAGAGCGAGGTGCAGGGCGACGTCCCCGGATTGCAGTCGGTCGCGATCGCGATCGGTACCTTGTGCTGGCGCAAGCTCGCAATCGGCGGCAATCGCGTTTCGCGAAGAAAATAGAACGCTCCGGGCAGCAGCACGGCCGTCGTGCCGGCGCCGGCCATCGCCCGCACCGAGCTCTCGGTCGCGTGCTCCAGGTGATCGGCGGAGAGGGCGCGATACTCGGCCGCCAGCCGGCCACCGCCCAGATCGGAAAGCTGGTCGGCGTGCAGCTTGACCGGCAATTGCTGCGCCTTGGCGGCATCGAATACGCGCGCCGTTTGCGCGGGTGAGAAACCGATGCGCTCGCAGAACGCGTCGACGGCATCCGCAAGCTGTGTGCCGGCGACTGCCGGCAGCATCTCCTCGCAAACCAGTGCGATGTAGTCGTCCGGACGTCCGGCGAATTCCGGCGGCACCGCATGGGCGCCGAGAAACGTCGTCTTGACCTCGATCCCGCAGGTTTGCGCCAAGCGCCGCGCAGCGCGCAGCATCTTGAGCTCGCTTGCGGTATCGAGTCCGTAGCCGGATTTGATCTCGACCGTCGTGACGCCCTCGGCGACCAGGCGGCGCAAACGGACCGCGCCCTGCTCGACCAATTCTTCTTCGCTGGCGGCTCGCGTGGCGCGAACGGTCGAAGCGATGCCGCCACCCGACTTGGCAATGTCTTCGTAGGAAGCCCCTGCAAGGCGCATTTCGAATTCGTCGGAGCGGGTTCCCGCATACACCAGATGGGTGTGGCAATCGATGAGTCCCGGCGTCATCCACGCGCCCTTGCCGTCGTGCTCTGTCTCGGCGCGCCACTCGGACGGAAGCTCGCGCCGCGGCCCCACCCATGCAATGCGACCGTCATCGACTGCGAGCGCGCCATCGCGGATCGTCCCGTAGCCGTCGGGCGCGCCCGTCGCCTCGTCGATGGTCGCGAGATGCACGTTGGTCCACAGCGCATCCCAGCCGCGACGGGCACTCACGTGAGCAACCGATGCAAGGTGGCCCGGTATCGTGTGGCGGCGTGCGCGGCTCGCGGATGCACGCCGGATCGCACGCGCCACTGTCCTCCGACCATGACATCGATCACCGGCGACTTGACGGCCCCGAAGATCGCGCTGTCGAGCAGCGAATCATCGTGCTGCTGCGCGATGCCTTCGTCCAGTACGACCCAGTCGGCCCGCTGCCCCGCGGCGATGGCACCGATGCGCTGGCCCAAAGCCTGAGCGCCTCCGCTGCAGGCGGCGCGATAGAGTTGGCCGCCAAACGATTCGGCGCGCTTGAGACCGAACACATTGCGCTGCTCGAACTTGGTCCGCTGGCCGTATTCCAGGAGCCTCAACTCCAGAAACGGGTCGACGCAGACGTGGCTGTCGCCGCCGATGCCGAAGCGGCCACCGCGGGCGAGAAAGGGCCTGGCGTTGAACAAGCCGTCGCCGAGATCGCCTTCGGTCGTCGGACACAGGCCGGCGACGGCCCGCGAACCGGCGAGACCGGCCGTCTCGGCCGCATTCATATGCGTCGCATGGACCACGCACCAGCGCTCGCTCAGACCCGCATTATCGAGCAGCCATTGCACCGGCCGGGTTCCAAGCGCGGCGATGCAGTCGTCCACTTCCTTCTGTTGCTCGGCGGCATGAATGTGCACCGGCATCGCGCGATCGACAGCGTCGCCGCATTCCAGCAGGCGCTGCAGCTCCGAGGGTGCGACGGCACGTAGCGAGTGCGGGGCCATCCCGAGCCGTTGCGTCGGGCGGTTGCGCAACGCAGGGCCAAGCCCATCGAGCATCCGCGAGAACGACTCCGGCTGGGTAATGAAGCGACGCTGTCCGGACGTCGGTTCGAGTCCGCCGAAATTGGCATGGGCATAGAACACGGGGAGCAGCGTCAGCCCGATCCCGGCGCTTTCGGCAGCGGCGCAGATACGCTTCGCCATTTCGGCCGGATCGGCGTAAGGCTTGCCCTCCGGATCGTGGTGCAGGTAATGGAATTCGGCGACCGACGTGTAGCCGGCCTGCAGCATTTCGACGTAGACCTGCGTAGCGATCGTCTCGACGTCATCGGGATTGAGCAGCGCCAGGAACCGGTACATCAGCTCCCGCCACGCCCAGAAGCTGTCCCCCTCTGGCCCGGCCTTCTGCGTGAGTCCCGCCATCGCCCGCTGGAAGGCGTGCGAGTGGAGATTCGGCATGCCCGGAACGACCGGCCCGTTCAGGCGCTCGGCAGCAACGTCAACCATGCCGGATGCGACGCTGGCAATCGATCCATCATCGCCGACGACGACAAGGACGTCATCGGCCCAGCCTGAAGGCAGCATCGCGCGGGGAGCGAGATAACGGCGCGGCATCGACGTGTCGTCAGCCGTTTCGCGAGGGCAACAGGTCGGCGACTTGCTCGCCCAGCTTGCCGCTTGCTACGAGTCCACTCATCACAGCGATGTCGGGCGCGAAGTAGCGGTCATCGCCGTAGAAGGCGACGCGCTCGCGAACGGCGCGATGCACCGTCTGCAGTTTTTCCGAGGTCTTGAGCGGCGCGTGAAAGTCGATCCCCTGCGCCGCGGCAAGCAGTTCGATCGCGACGATGTTGCGGGTGTTCTCGGCCATTTCGCCGAGCCGTCGTGCCGCGAATGTCGACATGCTGACGTGATCTTCCTGATTGGCCGACGTGGGGAGGCTGTCGACGCTGGCCGGATGGGCGATCGACTTGTTCTCCGACGCCAGCGCGGCGGCGGTGACGTGCGCCATCATGAAACCGGAGTTGAGGCCGGGTTCCTTCACCAGGAACGGCGGCAAACCCGACAGCGTCTCGTCGATCAGCAACGCGATGCGCCGCTCCGAGAGGGCGCCTATTTCGGCGATCGCCAGCGCCAGGACATCGGCGGCGAGCGCGACGGGCTCGCCGTGGAAATTTCCGCCCGAGAGCACTTCGCCCGTGTCCGCGAAAACCAGCGGATTGTCGGTTACCGCATTCGCTTCGATCGAAAGGGTTGCGGCGACGTTGCGAACGAGATCGAGGCAGGCACCCATCACTTGCGGCTGGCAGCGCAGGCTGTACGGATCCTGGACGCGATCATCGTTTTCCAGATGCGAGCGCCGGATCTCGCTGCCGGCGAGCAACGCGCGGTACTTCGCCGCCACGTCGATCTGTCCCGGCTGCCCGCGCACTTCCTGGATGCGTGCGTCGAACGGCGTGTCGCTGCCCTTGGCGGCATCGACGGACAATGCGCCGGCAACGACGGCGGCAGCGAAAATATCTTCTGTCTCGAACAGCGCCCTCAGCGCGAGCGCCGTCGACACTTGCGTGCCGTTCAGCAACGCGAGCCCTTCCTTGGCCCCCAGCGACAGCGGTGAAAGTCCCGCCCGGCGCAAGCCTTCGCTCGCAGCGACCGCGACGCCGTCGACGCGGACTTCGCCTTCGCCCATCAGCGCCAACGTCATGTGCGCCAGCGGTGCCAGGTCACCCGACGCGCCCACCGAACCCTTTGCCGGGATCGACGGCAGTACGCCGGCGTTGCAGAGTGCCAGCAAGGCGCCGATCACCTCGAGGCGAACGCCGGAATAGCCGCGCGCCAGGCTCGCGGCCTTGAGCACCAGGACGAGCCGCACGGTCGCGTCGTCGAGCAATGGCCCGGTGCCGACCGCGTGCGAGCGGGCGAGGTTGGTCTGAAGCCGCCCCAGCTGCTCGTGCGCGATGTGCGTCCTGGCCAGCTTGCCAAAGCCGGTGTTGATGCCGTAAGCGGGGGCGCCGTGATCGACGGCCTTTTGCACCGCCTGTCTCGAAGCCTCGATGATCGATCGCGTTGCAGCATCGAGCGCGACGGGCGTGCCGCCGGATGCGATCCGGCGAAGGACGGCAAGCGAAAGCTTTCCGGCGACGATGGTGATGCCGTTTTTCATGACGCCGGGGTCCTGTTCGGCAGTTCCCGACAGATGCCGCGGCTACGCGACATTCTTACGGGACGCGCGGTCTTTACCGATTCACCATCGGCAGGACCAGCCCTTGCTCCGCCGCGCACCGGATCGCGGCTTCGTAACCGGCATCGGCGTGACGCATCACGCCGCTCGCGGGATCGTTGGTCAGCACGCGCTCGATGCGCCTGGCCGCGGCGGGCGTTCCGTCGCAGACGACGACCATGCCGGCATGTTGCGAGAATCCCATGCCGACGCCGCCGCCGTGATGGATGCTCACCCAGGTCGCTCCGCTGGCGCAATTGAGCAGTGCGTTGAGCAGCGGCCAATCGGAGACCGCGTCGGATCCGTCGCGCATGCCTTCGGTCTCGCGATTGGGACTGGCTACCGACCCCGAGTCGAGATGGTCGCGGCCGATGACGATCGGAGCCTTAAGCTCGCCGGAAGCGACCATCTGGTTGAACGCGAGGCCCGCCCGCGCGCGATCGCCCAAGCCGATCCAGCATATGCGCGCCGGCAAGCCCTGGAATCGGATCCGCGTCCGCGCCATGTCCAGCCAGGCATGCAAATGCGCATCGTCCGGAAAGAGCTCCTTGATCCTGGCATCGGTCCGGTAGATATCCTCGGCATCGCCCGACAGCGCGACCCAACGAAAAGGCCCGACGCCGCGACAGAACAGCGGACGGATATAGGCCGGGACGAAGCCCTGGAAATCGAACGCGTCGGCGACTCCCGCCTCCAACGCCATCTGGCGAATGTTGTTGCCATAGTCGAAGGTCGGAACGCCCATGCCGTGAAAGGCGAGCATGGCGCGCACTTGCGAGGCCATCGAAGCCTTCGCGGCCTGGACGACGCCGGCCGGGTCGCGGGCGCGACGGGTTTGCGCCTCGTCGAGCGACCAGCCCGAAGGCAGGTAGCCGTTGAGCGGATCGTGAGCGCTGGTCTGGTCGGTAACCATGTCGGGCCGTGCCTTGCGGTCTCCGCTTTGCACACGACGGACCAATTCGGCATAGACATCGGCGGCATTGCCGAGCAATCCGACCGAGACGGCGCGATCGTTCGCGCGAGCGTCCTCGATGATCGCCAGCGCGCCATCGAGCGTATCCGCCTGCCGATCGAGATAACCGGTCGCGAGGCGCATCTGTATGCGCGTCGGATTGCATTCGACGGCCAGCAGGGAGGCGCCGGCCATCGTCGCGGCCAGCGGCTGCGCTCCGCCCATCCCCCCCAGGCCGCCGGTGAGAATCCATTTTCCGTTCAGATCGCCGCCGTAATGCTGGCGGCCGGCCTCGGCGAAGGTTTCGTAGGTGCCCTGGACGATGCCTTGGCTGCCGATGTAGATCCACGAGCCGGCGGTCATCTGGCCGTACATCATCAGGCCCTTGGCGTCGAGCTCGTGGAAGTGCTCCCACGTCGCCCAGTGAGGCACCAGGTTCGAATTTGCGATCAGCACGCGCGGCGCATCGGCGTGCGTCTTGAATACACCGACCGGCTTGCCCGACTGCACCAGCAGGGTTTCGTCGTCGCCGAGCTCTTTCAGCACTTCGACGATCTTGTCGAAGCATCGCCAGTCGCGGGCGGCGCGCGCAATGCCCCCGTAGACGATCAACTCGTCGGGCTTTTCCGCAACCTCGGGATCGAGGTTGTTCATCAACATCCGCAGCGGCGCCTCGGTCAGCCACGACTTCGCGCTGAGCTGGGTGCCGCGCGGAGCACGTATTCGGCGGCTTGCATCGACGCGAGCGATTCCGGCACGAGGGGGCGAGAGATCATTCATGGCGCTTCCCCTTCACGCAACGCTCGAAACAAACCCCGATGTTATCGCCGTGCCGAAGCTTATGCAAAAGCGCTCGTCGCGGTGTCGCGCGGCCGAACTGCTAGAATCACAGGCTTAGCCGATCCCGTGTGAGGTCGCCCGGCGACGGCTGACTAGGGGAGGTTGCGATGTTCAATCCATCTTGTGCTGCTATCAAGCGCGCGGGCCTGCGCGCAATCGTCGGGTCGATGTTCGGCATCGCGGTCTCAACCGCAGGGGCGCAACAACCCGCGCCCGCGCCTGCGGTGGCGCCTGCTCCTCCCGCTCAGCCCGCGCCCGCCATCCAGCCTTTTGCTCCGGCTTCGACGCCGGATCAGGAGCAGCTGCGGGTCGTCCCGGCCAAGCGATACCAGGGAAAAGTTCATCTGCTGCCGGCGACGATGGAGACGACGCAATGGGGCTGGTTCAACAATGCCCAGCCGCCCGTCCTGCATGTCGATTCGGGTGATTCGATCGTGTTCGAGACGATGATGCATTCGCACAATCAGGTCGTGCCCGGGACGACCATCGAACAGATCAAGAAACTGAGAACCGATTTTCCCGGCCGCGGCCCGCACACGCTGACCGGCCCGGTGTATATCGAAGGCGCCGAGCCGGGTGACACCCTCAAGGTGCGCATCAACAAGATCGTGCCGCGCGCCTACGGGACGAATTTCAACGTGCCGGGCATGTTCGGCGAGTTTCCTTCCAAGTTTCCCGAGGGCCAGGTCAAGTATTTCTACCTCGATCTCGAGCGCAAGGTCGCCGAGTTCGCCCCGGGAATCGAAATTCCATTGGCGCCGTTCCCCGGCACCATCGGCGTCGCCCGTGCCGAGCCCGGTCAATACAGTTCGGTGCCGCCGGGACGCTACGCCGGCAACATCGACGTCCGCGACTTGAGAGAAGGCGCAACGCTCTATGTTCCCGTCTTCGTCAAAGGCGCGCTGCTCTGGACCGGCGATTCGCACGCCGCGCAGGGCAACGGCGAGATCAACCTGACCGCACTTGAGACGGCTTACAAGGAAATGAACGTTACCGTCGAAGTGATCAAGAACATGAAGCTCGAGTGGCCGCGCATCGAAACCAAGGATGCCTGGATCACGCTCGGCATCGATCGCGATCTGAACAAGGCGCTCGAGATCCAAATGAGCGAAACGAGCAAGTTGCTTAGCGAGCAACGATCGCTGGACAACGGGCAGGCGCAGAAGATGATGATGGCGACATGGGACTGCCGGATCACCCAGGTCGTCGACGTCAACAAGGGCATCCACTGCTTCAGCGCCAAGGGCGCCAAGGCTGCGCGCAAGATCGAGGCTTTGCCGGATGCGGAGAACAAGGCTTATCTGGTGACGGTGGGCAAGGACGCCGATCTCAACAAAGCGATGGACGACGCCGCGTGGGCAATGATCGAATTGCTGCAGAGTGAAAAGAAGCTGAGCCGCCTCGATGCGTACAGCCTCGCCAGCATGGTGATGGATTGTCGTCTGGCGGCGCCGAGGGCCGCGGTCAAGGCCGTGCACTGTCTCGTGCCCAAGAGCACCTGGGTCGCGTCCCGGTAGATTGGTCGTGCGGGCCGGGCTTTTCGGCCTGGCGATGGCGGCGGCCGCGCAGCTGGCCGCCCTCGCCGCTGCTCCTGCTTTCGGCGCCACGCATGTGGTGGCGACGACGACCGATCTCGCGGCGCTGGTCGCGGTCGTCGGCGGCGATCTCGTCACCGTCGAATCGATCGTGCCGCCCGGTGTCGATCCGGAAGCATTCGAGCCGCGCCCCGGCGACCTCGCCAAATTGCGCCGGGCGGCCCTGCTGGTGCGTGTCGGACTCGGCTACGACTACTGGCTGGATGCCATCGTCGGCCAGACGGGCGAAAAGCGACTGATGCGCGGCGGCGAGGCCTATGTCGACGCTTCGACCGGCATCCCGCTGCTCGAAATTCGCGGACAGACCGTTGTCAACGAAGGCGGCCATGCGCACGGCGTCGCCAATCCGCACTATTGGCTGGATCCCGAGAACGCCATCACGATCACGGCGGGCATCGCCGAAGGATTAATCCGTATCGTTCCGGCGCAACGGGAAAAAATCCTCGCGAATCGTCAGGAATTCCTGTCCCAGCTCGAGACGCGGCGCGCTCTCTGGACCCGGGCATTGGCGCCGTTCAGCGGGGCCAAACTAATCGCCTATCACAACTCCTGGCCCTATTTTGCGCGCCGCTTTCGCCTCGACGTCGTCGCCTTCGTCGAGCCCAAAGCGGGCGTCGCGCCGAGTCCGGCTCACCTTGCGCAGTTGATCTCGGAAGGACGCAAGGCGCGCGTACGCGCCGTTGTGCATGAGCCCTATGAGCCGGAGGATGCATCGCGCTTCGTCGGACAGAGGCTCGGGGTGCCGCTGGTTCGCCTCGCGATATCGGTCGGCAGCGTCGCCGGAACGGACGACTATCTGGCCTTGTTCGACTACAACGTTGCAACACTCGCCAAAGCACTGGGTGCGCGCAGCCCATGAGCGGCATCGACGACGCGCTTGCGCTGCTCGCTCTTCCGTTCGCGGCGTCGGTCGTTTTTGTGCTCATGCATGCGTATCTCGGCGTGCACGTGCTGCGTCGAAGGATCGTCTTTGCCGATCTTGCCCTGGCCCAGCTGTCGGCGTTGGGCGCGACCGTCGCATTCGCGAACGGTTACCCGGCGGCGAGCGCGGCGGGATTCGGTTACGCCCTTCTGTTCACCGCGATCGGTGCGGCGCTGCTGACGCTGATCCGCGGTCTCGCTCGCTTCGTCAGCCAGGAGGCTTTTGTCGGCATCCTCTATGTCGTGGCCACCGCGGCGACGATACTGATGGTCGATCGCTCGCCCCAGGGGGCGGAGCACGTCAAGAAGATTCTGGTGGGCAGCATCCTGACGGTCGATCCCGCGGACGTTGCCAAGTTCATCGCCCTGTATTCCGTGATCGGCATGCTGCACTGGCTGGTACGGCGCCCGGTCACTGCCCTGTCGAGCGAAACGGCGCCCGCCGGCCGGAACCGGCTCGCGGTCTGGGGCTGGGACTTCGTTTTTTTTCTGTCGTTCGGCATCGTGGTGACCAGCTCGGTGGTCACCGCCGGCGTACTACTCGTATTCAGCCTGCTGATCGTGCCCGCGGTCATCGGGTCGATCTTTTCGAGCAAGTTGCCTGTCGTGCTGCTGATCGCGTGGAGTGCGGGCATCGCGGCCTGCGCGGCGGGTCTTGCGGGCTCGTATGCCTTCGATCTTCCGACCGGCGCGGCGATGGTGACGGCGCTCGCCGGGTTTCTGCTGCTCGCCGGGCTGGTCAAGGTGCTTATCTTCGTCGGCACCGAGAACCGACGAGCCAACCTCCGCACGGCTGGCAATGTCGTCGTCGCATCGGCTCTGGTGGCGCTGCTGGCATCGTGCGCGTGGCTGATGGTCAACCCGACCGGCGATCAGCCGCTTCTGGCGTTCGTCGAACGCGCGATGGGCGCGGGCCCGGCGCAGTTTCTCGGACCGGTCGAGCGCGACACCTATGAAAGCGCGACTCGCGACGTCCGGCGCTTTCAAGGCGAAGTGGATCGAATCGATGCGATGGAGAAAACTGCCCGTTACCAGGGCGCGCCTTTGTCCGACGATGAAATAAGGCGCATTGCGTCGTACCAGCAGAGCTTCAACGAGATGACGCGCGGCGAGCGTTTCGTGCAGGAAGTGCTGCGGGGAAAAGCCAGGACGCGCGAACGCTGGATCGTCGGTCTGCCCGGCGCGTTGATCGGACTTGTGGGACTTCTGTGGCTGACACGGCACGTTCGCAGGCATCGCGCGTCGCGTACCGACATGGACGGAGCAGCGTCGAAGGCCTCGGTCGTCCGCTGAAGTACGGCCTTGTCACGGTATCGCGCGGCCGTTAGGCTGCCAGTCATGCTGAGGGTTGACGGCTTGACCAAGTCTTACGCCGGACCGCGGCCACGCACCGTTTTCGCCGACGTGCACCTGGAATTGTCCGCCGGCGACTATGTCGCGGTCATGGGCGAGTCGGGCAGCGGCAAGTCGACATTGCTCAATCTCCTCGCGGGCCTGGACGATCCCGATCGCGGCTCGATCGTCCTCGATGGCATCGAGCTTACGACGCTCGATGACGACGCATTGACGGTGCTGCGCCGTCGGCGTTTCGGTTTTGTGTTCCAGGCTTTCCATCTGCTTCCCTACCTGAGCGTCGCGCAGAACGTCGCCTTGCCCTTGTCGCTGCTGGGCATGGCCGCCGCCGACACCGATGCGCGCGTGACCAGCGTGCTGGCCAGCGTCAATCTGGGCGACCGCGGCGAGAGCATGCCGCGCGAGCTTTCCGGAGGCGAGCAGCAACGGGTAGCGATCGCGCGCGCGCTGGTGCACGGACCCGATCTCGTGCTCGCGGACGAGCCGACCGGCAATCTCGATGCCGAGACCGCGGGCCAGGTGCTGCGCGCGCTGCGCGAGCAGATCAAGGCTCGTCGCGCGGCTGGCATCCTCGTGACGCATTCGCGCGCGGCTGCGCAAACCTGCGACCGCATACTTCAGCTGAGCGCCACCGGCTTGCGCGCGCTTCCGCCGAACTGACAATGCGCAATCCGATGCTGGCCGCCGCGTCGGCGGTGCTTACCGGTGCACTGGCTCAGAACAAGGCCCGTACCGCGTTGTCGGTGCTCGCCATCGCGCTGGGCGTCTCGCTTGGCTACGCGGTTCAGCTCATCACCGGTGCGGCGGTCAACGAGCTCGCGCTCGGCGTGCAGTTTCTGTCCGGGGACGCCGATCTCCAGGTGCGTGGCCCGCGCGGCGGTTTCGACCAGGCGATCTATCCCGAGATCGCGCGACTGCCCGGAGTCGCCGCGGCGAGCCCGGTGGTCGAGATCGACGCCAAGCTGGCTGGCCGCGACGATGCACTGAAGATCGTCGGCATCGACGTCTTCCGTGCCGGCGCGGTGCAGCCGCAATTGATCGCGGAAGTCCCCGATCGTCTGGATCATCTGCGCTCCGACACCTTATTCTTAAGTCCCACCGCGGCGCGCGCGCTGGCCGTCGACCGCGGCGATACGCTGGCTTTTCAGGTCGGCTTGCGCACCGTGAGCTTCCGTGTTGCCGGCCTGCTCGCTGCCGATGCGCGGCAGCGATTCGCGGTAATCGATATTGCAGGCGCGCAAACCGCTTTCGACCGGCCGGGCCGTATCTCGCGCGTCGATCTTCGTCTCAGGCCGGGCGTCGACATCGACGCTCTGCGCGAACGGCTGCAGGCCCTGCTTCCCGCCGGCGTCGCCGTCGGGCGGCCCGAGGCAGGGGTCGCCGCCGCCGAGAGTTTGTCACGATCTTATCGCGTCAACCTGGACGTCCTGGCGCTGGTGGCTCTGTTCACCGGAGGTCTGCTGATATTTTCGACCCAGGCCCTCGCGATCGTCCGCCGCCGCTCGCAACTCGCGCTGTTACGTGTTCTTGGCATGACGCGCCGCCAGCTGGCGACATTGCTGGTGATCGAAGGCGCAATCGTCGGCGTCGCGGGAAGCGCGCTGGGCCTCGCCGGCGGATTCATCCTGGCGCAAACCGCGGTCCGGATTATCGGCGGCGACTTCGGAGCGGGATATTTTCGGGGCGTCGCGCCGACGCTGACCGCGGCTCCGCTGCCGCTGGTGATCTTCTTCCTCCTCGGTGTGCTGGTCGCGATGCTCGCGAGCCTCGTTCCCGCGCTGGAGGCGGCCCGCGCCGCTCCCGCAGCCGCGCTCAAGGCGGGCGACGACGAGCGCGCGCTCGCTCGCTTGCGCTCGCCGTGGCCAGGATGCGCCGCTATCGGTTTGGGCGCTGGTGCGGCCCTGCTTCCGCCTGTCGCGGGCTTGCCGGTGTTCGGCTACATCGCGATCGCCTTGCTGGTGATCGGCACGCTGATGCTCATGCCGCGGATCGCGGTGATGCTGCTCGCGATGCTGCCTCTGCCGCGAGGCGCGCCGCCGCGGCTCGCGCTGCTGCAGCTGCGCGGCGGTCCGGGTCAAGTCGCGGTGAGCCTTGCCGCGATCGTCGCCGCCGTGAGCCTGATGGTATCGATGGCGATCATGGTCGCGTCGTTCCGGAACTCGCTCGATGCCTGGCTCGAGCGCATCTTGCCGGCCGACATGTACGTGCGAGCGGGGGCAGCGGGAGATACCCCGTACATGAACGCCGACGACCAGGCGCGGATCGCCGCGTTGCCCGGCGTGCGCCGTGCCGAGTTCCAGCGCGAGCAACAGCTGCTGATCGATCCCGCCCGACCCAATGTCGTCCTGATCGCACGCCGTGTCGACGCGGCCGATCTGTCGAGGCAACTCCAGTTGGTGGGGGACTCCGTAGCCCCGGCTGCCGGAGCGCCTCCCCCGGTGTGGGCCAACGAGGCGATGGTCGATCTTTATGGATTTGCCGCCGGCAAGATCGTCGAGTTGCCGATCGCGGGCAAGTCCACCGCCTTCACCGTCGCCGGCGTATGGCGGGACTACGCGCGCCCGCAGGGAGCCGTCGTGATCGAGCGCAGCCGCTATGTCGCGCTGACCGGCGACCAAACCGCGACCGGCGCTTCACTGTGGCTCTCGCCGGGGGCGAATCCGGCGGCTTTGCAGCGCATGATCGTGCGCGAGGTCCCCGGCGGAGACAGACTCGAGATCGCAGCGCCGGATGAGATACGCGAGTTTTCGCTCAAGGCGTTCGATCGCACTTTTGCCGTTACCTACGCACTCGAGCTTGCCGCGGTCTTCATCGGCCTGTTCGGCCTGTCGTCGTCGTTCGGCGCCCTGGTCCTGTCGCGCCGGCGCGAGTTCGGCATGCTGCGCCATATCGGCATGACGCGACGGCAGATCGGCGCGATGCTTGCCGCCGAGGGCGTGACGGTCAGTGCCGTCGGCGTCCTCGTCGGCTTCGGTCTCGGTTGGCTGATCAGCCTGGTGCTGATCCATGTGGTGAATCGTCAATCGTTCCACTGGGGCATGGAGCTGTCGGTGCCCTGGGCGGCGCTTGCGGGTTCCGCGCTCGCGGTGCTTGCGCTGTCGATGCTCACCGCGCTCGCGAGCGGCCGTCAGGCGATGAGCCAGCGGGCGATTCTGGCGGTCAAGGAGGATTGGTGATCCGCCGCCGATGCGTCAAAGGCCCCGGTTGAACAGGCGCCGATTTTTCGCGAGCGCGCTCGCGCTCGTCGCGAGCCGAGCGCTCGCTGCCGACGATTACCCTCCGGTCGTCGCCGGTTACGCGATGCGCTTCCCGCACGACGCCGGCTCCCATCCCGAATTTCGCAGCGAATGGTGGTACATCACCGGCTGGCTGCAGGACCCGGGCGGCAACCGGTTCGGCATCCAGTTGACGTTTTTCCGCAATCGCCCGCGCGTTGCCGAGTCGAATCCGAGCGCGTTTGCGCCCCGCCAGTTGCTGTTCGCGCATGCTGCCATCGCCGACCCGCGCTATGGCAGGCTGCGTCACGATCAGCGCGCGGCGCGCGAAGGCTTCGGGCTGGCCGGCGCGGCGCTCGACACCACGAGCGTGTGGATAGACGACTGGTCGTTGAAGCTCGTCGACGGGCGGTATGCCGCCTCGATCGCGGCACGCGATTTCGACTTCCGGCTTCGCTTCGCCCCGGAGCAGCCGGTCCTCCTGCAGGGCCGCGAAGGATTTTCCAGCAAAGGTCGGAACATCGAGAACGCCAGCTATTACTACAGCCAGCCGCACCTCGCGGTGTCGGGCACCGTCGCGGTCGAGGGCAGGAACACGGTGGTCACCGGCACTGCCTGGCTCGACCACGAATGGTCGAGCGCGGCGCTGGCGTCCGAAGCGAGCGGCTGGGACTGGATCGGCATCAATCTCGACGACGGCGGCGCGCTGATGGCTTTCCGGATGCGCGATCGTTCCGAAGGCACGCTTTGGGCGGGTGGAACGCTTCGCGGGCCGGGTGGAACATCTCGAACTTTCGAGCCCGCGGAAATCCGGTTCACGCCGGACCGGCTCTGGCGCTCGCCGCGCACCGGGGCCGAATATCCGGTGTCGATGCGGGTCGATGTCGGCGCGGACGAGTACGCGCTGGAACCGCTGATCGACGATCAGGAGCTTGATTCGCGCGCAAGCACCGGCACCGTTTACTGGGAGGGCGCGGTTCGGGCTCGTCGCCGCGGACGGGAAGTCGGCCGCGGATACCTCGAGCTCACCGGCTACGGCAAACCGCTGACGCTCTGAGACGGGTTTCGCAAGCTTCCGTTGCGCGTGTTCTGTGCGATAACGAACATTGCGCAGTGAGAATATTTTCCGCACCGTGGAATAAAGAACGCAGGGTGGCGTGTCGCTGACGGCGATCAGGCCGGATCGCTTCGCCACCCGACTAGCAATCAGCCGCCCCGATGTGCGGAATCGCACAGACAGACGTGCCCGGTGATCTGACCATGTAGACCGTCCTTGGGAGAGGTAAACATGTGCATGGATAGCGAAGGCTTTATGCAATACGCCAAGGCTGAACGGGATTTGTGCCAGAAGGCCGGGATGGCACTGACTGGCATCCTCAACGAAATTGAGACCCGCTATGGCATAAGGATTGCCGAGTTGCGTGTAACAATGGACCGGTCGCATTCTCCAAACGGCTGGCCTGCGGCCAACTGCGTCATGGTGCGGGAGGAAGAAGGCCACGCTGCGAACGTGACAACACCAGAGCGCGAGGATCATCCCCCAGCGCGATGATCGAGCATCGCGCATAGCACAGCGGCAAGACCAAACGCTTGCTTGGGCGACTATGCGGCGACGTACGGCAACAGCCGATCAAACTCCGTCTTCACCACTTGGTAGCATCCGCACGAGCGCGCCTCCAGACCCGGGCGTAGCGGTAATTCTGCGGTCAGAGCTTCGTCATAACGCCCGTCGCCCGCTGACAAGACTGAAAACGATCATGATGAGGGCGACGACGAGCAGAATGTGAACAAAGCCGCCCAGGGTGTATGAGGTGACGAGCCCGAGCAGCCACAACACTATCAAAACAACGGCAATCGTATAGAGCATGGAATGCGCCTTTTCGTTATTTGATTTTCCAGTGGTCCGGAGACCTGTTACATCCTGATCGCCATCCCCTCCGTTGTCTGTTCGGCAACGAACACTATGCCTTTCGTTCGCCGCCCTCCAGGGAAGTGCGCGAAAAAAAACGGCGCCTGCTGGCGCCGTGATGTTGTACGACAAGCCTGTTATTTGTCGTGTTCCCAACGTCCCTCGTCGAAGTGGTAGCGACCGTCCTGCTTCTTGCTCCATTCGGACGCGACATAGTGCTCCCCGCGCCGCTCGGCTTGGTAATCGCCTTTGACCCAGACGTGCTCGTGACGCTGGGAGTCGAACCTGTAGTACCCCGGCGTGACGACGTAACCTGCGCGAGCGGGCATTTGCTCATATACGGGAGCCGGCGGCGCAACATCGATATCAATATTGACGCTTGCCGCATGCACCGCGAGCGGAGCAGCGAACGAGCTGGCAAGTGCGACGGCCAAAGCCGTTCTACGAATGTTCATAGTGAAGACTCCTTTGCATGATTGGAATCGCAGGATTTCAATGTTCATCGACAACTGCGGATCGAATGAACATGGAACCACCTTCTTCATTGATACCAAATCGGCGGGGCGAAACCACAAACTTCTGCCAACCCGTCTGACAAGCAAGCGCGAAGTTCACCTGCCGATGATGGGCGAACCCATCGATCGCGGTCTATGCGGTGGGACACATAGCTACGCCGCGCGTCGGAATCGGGTTCGCAAAGCGAACGCCATCCGGCATTGAGAGTTTATTTTGCTGTAAGCGAGTCAACGCACGGACTGTCTTGAGGCAGGCGGCGATGATTGCCTGGACTGGAGCGAATGATGAAGAAGGGCTTGGCAATATTTCGGGACACCGGCAGTTTCGTCGCAGGCATCCTGGTCGGTCTTTCAATCGTGTTGCCTGTGATCGTATTGACGGGGACGGACCCCACGGCTGGTCAGCCGTTGATGATGTTCGGAGCGCCCATCATCCTCGCCCTCGGGATCGCGCTGCAGACATCATTACGGCCAGGTGGTCGTCACTATGCGAATTCGCAAGCTGACGCCAGTACGTTCTAGCGTAGCCCCTTAACGAGAGAATCATGACGGAACCGAGAAACAGTGAGCATCGCGCGAAAATACACCAGCGGGAAGGCTATTACGGCGTAGCCAGCATGAAAGGCGGCGCTGTGGCAGCGGTGGCGGGCAGGACGGCGTACCGCGAAGAATATCAGCGCGACTACGGCCCGGACCTTGATGAGTCCCTGGACGGGACGGAATCCGGACACGAATTCTGAGCTACTGCTAGCATTACACGGAGCTCGTGGCGGATCCAAGGTCGGGCGCGGATACCTCGAGCTCACCGGCTACGGCAAGCCGCTGACGCTCTGAGTCGGGTCAGACCGCACGTGTCGTGCGTCGAATTCCCGGGGCCGGCCGTTCCGCTTCAGATGCCGGTTGACCCCTCCGACCGAACGCACGGATACTTAGGCTCTTGCGACCGAGCGCTTCGGACGCGAGGGATCGCCAAGGTGGCGAACCGACGTTCGAAAGCCAACCGATGCAGCGCAGACTGACCGCGATCGTTTCCGCCGACGTCGCCGACTACAGTCGGCTGATGGAGGTCGACGAGGCCGGGACGCTGCACCGGCTGAAGGTCAACCGAAGCCGGATTTTCGATCCCTGCGTCGCCGCGCAGGGCGGGCGTGTGGTCAAGCTGATGGGTGACGGCGCGCTGGTCGAATTCGGAAGCGTGGTCGCCGCCGTCAATTGCGCATTGGCGATCCAGGAAGCGACGACGCACGCCGAGGCGGAGTGCGCCGAAACGAAGCGCATCCGGTACCGGATCGGCATCAATCTGGGCGAAGTCATCGTCGAGGGCGATGATATCTACGGCGAAGGCGTCAACATCGCCGCGCGCCTGCAGACGCTCGCGCCGATCGGCGGCGTGGCCGTTTCGCTGACGGTGCGCGACCAGGTCGCGGGAAAGGCCCCCTGCACCTTCGAGGACATGGGCGAGCATAGGGTGAAGAACCTCGAGCGCCCGGTACGTGCCTTTGCAGTTCACCCCACCGCGGGCAGCGAGCCCAGCGAGCGGCGTCCGGAGCCGCCGCGCCGACTGTCGATCGCCGTTCTGCCGTTCGCCAACATGAGCGGGGACCCCGAGCAGGAATACTTCTCCGACGGCATCAGCGAGGACATCATCACCGACTTGAGCAAGGTCTCGGCGCTGTGGGTCGCTGCGCGCAATACCACCTTCTCGTTCAAAGGCAAGCACGTCGATGCGCCGCAGACCGCGCGACAGCTCAAGGTCAGCCACCTGCTCGAAGGCAGCGTGCGCAAGGCCGGCGGCCGGGTACGGATCACCGCTCAGCTGATCGATGGCGCGACCGGCGGGCACGTCTGGGCGGAACGCTACGACCGTGAGCTAAACGACATTTTCGCGCTGCAGGATGAGATCTCCCAGGCGATTGTCGCGGCGCTGAAGCTCAAGCTGCTGCCCGAGGAAAAGAAGGCGATCGAGCAACGCGGGACCACCGATCCCGAGGCCTACAAGCTCTATCTGATGGCGCGCCAATACTACATCACCGGCAACTTCGGCAATGTCCGCCGCAGCGAAGCGATCATCCGGCTGTGTCGCCGTGCCATCGAGATCGACCCCAACTATGCGCGACCCTGGGCGATGATGGCCGGGGCGCAGATCAACCTGCGATTTTTCTTCGGGAGGACGGGGGACGATGGGTTGACAGCGGCCGAGCGGGCCATCGAGCTGGACCCCAATCTTGCAGAGGCGCACGCCGCGAAATCGCAGGTCCTGAGGCAAAATGCACGCCTTGATGACGCGATTCGCGAAAACGAGATCGCCCTCGGTCTGGATCCCGACTCGTACGACGTGAACCTGGCTGCGGGACAGTTGAATTACGTGCTGCGCCGCTTCGACAAGGCGATCTTCCACTACGAAAAGGCGGCCACGCTCGTGGAAACGGACTTCCGGTCGGCCGGCATGCTCGTCAGCAGCCATTCGGCGATCGGCGACAAGGAGGGCGCCCGGCGAGCGGCGCGACGGGCACTCGAGCGCTGCGAGAAGATCGTTGCCGTCGAGCCCGACAACGGATCGGCGATGGGGTTCGCCGTCGGGGCGCTCGCTGCGCTGGGCGAAGCGGAGCGCGCGAAGGAGTGGGCCGAACGCGCGTTACTGCTCGATCCGGACAACATAAACCTGCGCTACAACTTCGCTTGCTCGCTGATCACCGATTTGCACGACTTCGATGCCGCGCTCGACTTGCTCGGCCCGAGATTCGAAAACATGTCGATCGAAGTCCTGAACTGGGTCAGGACCGATCCGGATCTCGATCCGGTCCGCGAGCATCCGCGCTTCAAAGCCATGATGGCGTCGGCCGAAGCGCGTCTGGCTCAACCGAACGCGTAGAGCATTGCCCGTACCTGGACAGGTCGGCCAGCCGATGCGATGATTTTGGACGCGCTCGAAAGATGGCTGCCATGCCGAGCTTCACACTCAACGTCAACGGCGAACCCCGGACCGTCGAAGTTCGCGACCCCGCCGAGCCGCTGCTCTACGTGTTGCGCAACTCCCTGTCGCTGACGGGGGCCAAGTACGGTTGCGGTCTCGGCCAATGCGGGGCCTGCACGGTGATCGTCGACGGGCAGGCCGTGCGTTCGTGCCGCATGCCCCTGTCGAGCGCCGCCGGAAAGAAGATCACCACGATCGAAGGCCTCGGCACGGCCGACAAGCCGCATCCGCTGCAGGCGGCGTTCGTCGCCGAACAGGCAGCGCAGTGCGGCTACTGCGTCACCGGCATGGTGATGACCGGCGCCGCGGCGCTCGCGCGCAAGCCCGACCTTACGCGCGAGGAAGCGCAGCAGGCGCTCGCCGGCAACCTCTGCCGCTGCGGCACGCACGATCGGATCCTGCGCGCGATGCTGCGCGCCACCGGCAAGGCCACGGCATGAGCACGCTCTTGTCGCGCCGCGAATTCCTGCAAGCGGGCGGCGCGCTCGTCGTCGGTTTCAGCTTGTCCGCGCCGGCCGCGGCACAACGGCTTGCGCATGGCGAAATGGCGCTCGGCAAAACGCTCGACACCGCCGAGGTCGACGGCTTCGTCGCCGTCAACGCCGACGGCTCGGTGACAATCTACTCAGGCAAGGTCGATCTCGGCCAGGGCTTGAGGATCGCGATCCCGCAGATGGCGGCTGAGGAGCTCGGCATCGGCGTCGAACGGATCGCGATGATCGAGGGAGACACGTCGCTGACGCCAGACCAGGGTGCGACGGCCGGCAGCAGCGGGATCATGCGCGGCGGCGTGCAGATCCGGCAGGCCGCGGCGACCGCTCGCGAGACATTGATCGGAATAGCGGCTGCCCGCACCGGCAAGCGGGCAGCGGAATTCGATACGATCGACGGCGAGGTGCGACCGAAATCCGACGGCTCCGGCATCGGTTTCGGCGACCTGGTCGGCGACAAGCGTTTCGGCATCAAGGTCGACGCGAAAGCGAGGCTTCGCGATCCGGCGTCGTACAGGATTGTCGGCCAGCCGCTGCCGCGCCCGGACATCCCGGGCAAGGTCAGCGGCCGGCACCTATTCGTTCACGATTTCAAGCTCGACGGCATGCTGCACGGCCGCGTCGTTCGTCCGCCGGCGGTCGGCGCCAGGCTCGTCTCGGTCGATGAGGCATCGATCAAGCCGATCCCGGGTGCCGCCGTCGTGCGGATCAATGACTTTCTCGCCGTCGTCGCCGCAAGCGAATGGGACGCGATATCAGCGGCGCGGCTGCTCAAGGCGCAGTGGTCCGGGGCAGCGCCGCTGCTCGGCACCGAAGGCGTCCGCGCCTGGATGCGGGCCGGCCCGTTCGAATCGACCGAGACATTGGTGAACAAAGGCGATGCGAGGCCATCGCTCGCCGCCGCCAAGAGCCTTACGGCGGAATTTTATTGGCCGATGCAGTCTCATGCGTCGATAGGCCCGTCATGCGCGGTCGCCTCGGTTCGCGACGGCAAGGCGACCGTGTGGTCCGCGTCGCAGGCGACGCACCGTTTTCGCGAGACCATCGCCAAAGCGCTCGCGCTGCCCAAGGACGCCGTGCGCGTCGTCTATCTCGACGGCTCCGGCTGCTACGGGATGAACGGACACGACGACGCGGCGGCCGACGCGGCGCTATTGTCGAAGGCCGTCGGCCGGCCGGTGCGCGTCCAGTGGTCGCGCGAGGATGAGCACGGCTGGGATCCGAAATCGCCGCCGCAGTTGTTGGCCCTTGAAGGTTCGGTCGGCGACGACGGAAAGATCGCGGCCTGGCGCACCGAGATGTGGATCCCCAAGGCGACGGCGAGTCTTCCGCACATGCCGCTGCTCGCGCTCGACGCCGCGGGCGTCGCGCAGACGCCGGGAATCACGACCGGGCTCATCAGCCAGAATGGCGACCCGCCCTACGCGGTGCCGCACCAGGAAGTGGTCGTCCACTGGCTCAAGTCGTCGCCGCTGCGGCCATCCAACCTGCGCGCGCCGGGCAAAGTCGCCAACTGTTTCGCCGTCGAAAGCTTCACCGACATGCTCGCCGCGGCGGCCCGGCGCGATCCGGTCGAATTCCGGCTGCAGGGGCTGTCCGACCCGCGCGGCATCGAAGTGATCCGGCGCGCCGCCGCGCTGATCGGGTGGCAGGCGCGACCCTCTCCGGCACCGCAGGGCGGCATCGGACGCGGCTTCGCATACATCCACTACAAGCACAACGAAAGCTACGTGGCGATGGCGATCGAGGCCGACGTCGACAAGGCATCGGGGGCGATCCGCGTGCGGCGCGTTGCATGCGCGCACGATTGCGGTCTGATCATCAATCCGGCTGCGCTCAAGGCCCAGATCGAAGGCAATATCCTGCAAACCCTGTCGCGAACCCTGTTCGAGGAGGTGGCGTTCGATCGCGCGCGCGTGACCAGCGTCGACTGGGCGAGCTATCCGATACTGCGCTTTCCCGACGCGCCCGAGATCCTGATCGAGCTCGTCAGCCGCCCGTTGCAGCCGCCGCTCGGCGCCGGCGAAGCGTCGGCCACCCCCGTACCGGCAGCGCTGGCCAACGCGGTGTACGACGCCGTCGGCGCGCGCATCACGACGGTGCCCTTCACCCGCGAGCGCGTGCGGGCGGCGATCATCTGACGCTCGGGGCGCAGCGCCGCCGCGGCGCTGCCACCGCGATTCGTCCTGCCTTCCGGCGCGCGGCGTAGACTTACGGCGATGCCTCGCGATCGAACGGTTGCTCCCCGCTACACCATCGCGGCCTGGATCCTGACCGGCGTCGCTCTCGTCCTCGTCCTGAGGTTGCGCCTGCTGCCGGCGCTGCTCGCCGGGATGCTGGTATACGAGCTGGTTCATGTCATCGCGCCGACGATGAACAAGCATCTTTCGGACCAGCGGGCGAAGCTCATCGCGGTGGGCCTGCTTTCGATCGTCGTGGCGGGGCTGGTGACGATTGCGGTCTTCGGCGCCATCGTCTTCTTCCGCAGCGACGCCGGAAACCTGCCGGCGCTGTTCGCGAGGATGGCGGAGATCATCGACAGCTCGCGCCCCGCGCTGCCGGACTGGATGTTGGCAAGGCTTCCGGACAATCCGGAAGACCTCGAGGCTTCGCTGTCGGAATGGTTCCGCGGGCACGCCGCCGATCTGCGGTCGACGGGCAAGGACGCGGGCCGGGGCTTGGCCCATGCGCTGATCGGCATGGTGCTCGGCGCGATGATCGCATTGCACGAAGCGTTGCCGATCGAGACCACGGGGCCGCTGGCGCGGGAGCTTGCCGAGCGCGTTACACGATTGGGCGACGCGTTCCGTCGCGTCGTGTTCGCGCAGGTCAAGATCTCGCTGATCAACACGGTGCTGACCGGCATCTATCTGGCGGTGGTCCTGCCGGCTTTTGGGGTGAATCTGCCATTCAAGATCACGCTGATCGTCCTGACATTCATCACCGGCCTGCTTCCGGTCGTCGGCAACCTGGTCTCGAACACCGTCATCGTCGTCGTGAGCTTGTCCATCTCCCTCCAGGTGGCCATCGGCTCGCTGCTGTTCCTAATCGTCGTCCACAAGCTCGAGTATTTCCTGAACGCTCGCATCGTCGGCAGGCGGACCGAATGCCGCGCGTGGGAATTGCTGCTGGCGATGGTCGTGATGGAGGCGGCCTTCGGCATCCCGGGCGTCATCGCTGCCCCGATTTTTTACACATACGTGAAGGCCGAGTTGTCGGACCGGGGCCTGATTTGATGGTCGCCGGGTACACCGGCACCAACAAGCGGGCGACCTACACCTGCATCGGTGACACGGTCAATCTCGCAGCGAGGCTCGAGACACACACCAAGGCCGCCCAACGCACTATTCTGATCGACCAGGCCACGCGCTCGGCATTGAGCGATCGCATCGCGGTCGAGCCGCTTGGGCCCGTGCCCTTCCGGGGCAAGTCGACCGCGGTCGAAGTATTTGCGGTCGATCCGAAGGTTTAGGCCGCTTTTCCCGGTGGCTCTTACGCCGGCCCGTCGATGCGCACAATAACTACTGGCAAACCGTTCCCGGCGCGACCAGGATCTGGCGTGTGATCGCCTTGCTCTGCGTGACGCCGTTGACCGTGTAGTCGAACGTCCCGGTGTTGCCGTCGGCGAACGTGAACGTCGCCGTGCCCACCGGGCTGGCGCTCACTTTCGTCGGATCGAAGGGCACCGCGTTGAACGGCGGACCGGTGGTGCGATAGAGGTTGCCGCTGTAGACGCCGGCAGCGGTCTTCGGCGCGGCGACCGCAAGCCATAGCGGGGTGCCATCGAGGTCGTAGGTAAACCACGTGGCGAAGATCGTGTCGCCCTGGTGCGTCAGGTTGACGCCCCATCCGTTCTCGAGACCCGCCGGCGACGCCCACCACAGATCCTGATAGTTGTAGGCCTGCGTCAGGTCGCTCAGGATGCCGAACGTGCACGTGGGCAGCTGACCGAACACCTCGCGGGTGATCGGCTTGGATTGCGCGATGCCGTTCACCGTGTAATCGAACGTTCCCGTATCGAGATCGGTGAACGTGAGCGTACCGGTGCCAACCGCCGTGCCAACGACCAGCAATGGGTTGAACGGCACCGAGTTGAACGGCGGACCCGTCGCCTGAAACAGCGTGCCCGTATAGGTGCCGGTCGCAGTCGGTAACGCGGTCATCGCCATCCACAACCCCTTGCCGGTCAGGTCGTAGGTGAACCAGGTCGCGAAAATCGTGTCGGCTTGATGCACGATGTTCATGCCCCAGCCGGGCTCCGAACCCGCCGGAGCGTTCCACCACAGCCCTTCAAAGTTCGGCGGGCCCGCGGCGATCACCTGCACGTCGGTCGCTGGAGAGACGCCGCCGAAGGGCGTGCCATCTGGCTTGCTCATCTGCCATTGAAAATTATAGGTGCCGACGGTCGCCGGTGCCGTGATATAGAAGGTGAACGTCACCGAGTCGCCAGGCGCGACAGCGGCCGGCAGCGGCACCGCGCCAACCTTCCAGATAGTGTTTCCGGCCGGGCCGGCCGATTGCAGCGTGTAGCCGTCGGTCGTCTGCCAGGTCGTCGTCGTCGTGTTCTTGAATGTCTCGGTGACCAGGACGACCGCGCCCGCCGGCACGATCGCCGGAACCTGCTGGCCGACGAACTCGGACGCCGTCGACACCGAGACCTTCGGATCGGGGGTTTCTTCGCCAAAAGTGCCGTGCAACTGGGACAACATGCGAAAACGAAGCGGCGACGGCGCCGAAAACACGCACCCCAGCGGCTTGACGACGAATGTGAACGTAACCTCCTGGTTCGGTGCGACGTCGTTCGGCAGCAGAACGCGGTTGCCGCTGTGGCTGCCGTACGGGTTGCCCTGGATGCACCAGTAATAGTTGTCCTGCGGCTCCTGCGTGGCCAGGAAGACGTCGCCCTCGGCCTGGTACCAGGTAGCGGTGCCGGTGTTCAGCATCGTCACCGAGACCGACGCCGGTTGCAGAAACTCGATGAAACTCGGCGCCGTCTGCGAGACGAACGCCGCCGAATAGTCGTCTTGAGCCCGCGATGCCGCGCTCGCCACGCAGGCGGCGAGCGCCAGCAGCGCCGACATCACCAGCCGCATTGCCGGACTGCGCTGAGGCATAATGGGTGGGCAGGCATCAATTCCCGATTGGGTCGGACTCATCGCCATTCCGATGCGAAGCGGTCGATGGCGATTGGATTGGAGCTATCGTGCATCGTTCCTTGCGGCCGGCTGTCAGGCGCTGGACCACGCGGGCGGGATGATGGGGGATTGTGACGCTGACCATCATCCCTTTCTATGTCGGCGAGTTAGCGCATCGGATGCGGGTCGCGCATTTGAAGACCGAACAGGCGCTCAACGAGTGCATCGAAAGGGAACGGCGCGGGAGTTGATGGCCGTTCCCTCCCCGATGCACGGGCGGCGCGATCGCCGACCTCTACCGGTCTACCGGCTGACCAGGCACTGGTTTCCGTCGATCTTGAAGTTCTGAGTCATCGTCGACGTGCTGCTGCCGTTCTTGTCCTTGGTCGTCTTCTTTACGGTCAACATCGCCGTGGGGCCGTCGACGACCAGCACGCCGTTCGACTTGATGTCGGCCGAGTACTGATCCTCGGTCTGCGACATCTCCTTCATCATGCCCGACATCATCGTCTTGTCCTTGGCGGGCATCGCCTTCCACTGGTCCTGCATCTCCTTGGTCGTGAGCTTGTTGGCCTCTTCCATCTTGCCGGCGTGGGTCAGGCCCATCTGCTTGACCGACGTCTTGCCGCACGGATGATCGAGAATCGCCGCGCCCTTGATCTCGGACTTGGCCGACGCGGCACCGGCGACGGCAAGCAATGCCAGGGTCAGCACAGCGTTGATGCAAAGCGCTTCGAGCCGATGATGCTTCATTCTTGTTTCTCCCCTTTTCATCGATGCAATCGGGGACAGACCCCGACCTCGGATGAACATTGGCGAGGGTCTGTCCCTCGCTGTGTCGACTTCGAATGAATGGAATAGCGACAATATTGTAATCAAAGTAGCCCCGCGCATGCGACAGGCAGCCGGTTCGGGGCAGCATGCGCTACGATGTCGGTCGGTTTGTAGAGCATTTCAGACAAGGGCATGCTCGTTCTTCCGCCAATCTGAGAGGTCCTTATGGACGCCCTGTCCGAGGTCTTGGGCGCCGTGCGGCTCACGGGCGCGGTATTCCTTCAGGTGGAATTGCGCGACCAACGCTCGTACCTGACCGCACCGTCCCGGACGATCGCCGATGCGCTGATGCCGGATGCGGATCACGTCATTCCCTACCATCTGGTGACGGAGGGGACCTGTTACGCGCGGCTGCTCGATGGAGAGCCGGTCGAGCTTCTTGCAGGCGATCTGATTCTCTTTCCCGCCGGCGATCGGCATGTGCTGGCGACGGCGAGCGAGGCGGCGTTACGGCTCGAGCCGGTCGACATCACCGGCGAAAACCTCGATATGCTCTTGAAGCGAGGAGACGTCGCGGCACTCACCAAAGGCACTGACCGGGAAGCAACGCGCCTCGTCTGCGGATTTCTCGCCTGCGACAAGCGCCTCGCCGAGCCGATCCTGCTCGGCCTGCCCCGTATGCTCAAGATCAGCATGCGCGAGGGCGGCACGGGAGCCTGGGTTCGAAGCTCGATCCGGTACTCTGCCGCCGAAACCATGTCGTCCCGGCCGGGCTCAGCCGCCGTGCTCGCGCGTCTTTCCGAGGTGCTGTTTGCGGAGGCTATCCGCCATTACATCGACGAGCTTCCGCCGGGTGAATCGGGGTGGCTTGCGGGCCTGCGCGACCGCTACGTCGGTCGGACGCTGTCGCTTCTGCACGGGCAACCGGCACACCCGTGGACGATCGAACAGCTCGCCAGAAGAATCGGCATGTCCCGCTCCGCGCTGGGACAGCGGTTCAAGGCGCTGATCGGCGTGCCGCCGATGCAATATCTGAACCGCTGGCGGACATCGCTCGCCGCCACGCAATTGCGCGAAAGCGACGTTTCGATAATCCGGGTTGCGACAGACGTCGGTTACCAGTCCGAAGCGGCGTTCAACCGCGCCTTCAAGAAAGAGTTCGGACTGCCGCCCGCGGCCTGGCGGAAGCGGGAAAAACACCCGCCCTCGGCGTCACGCTGATTGCCGGCAGCGCCGGGGTCCTCGGCGACCGCGGCCGGTGCGTTTCGCCCTGCGCGCGTTGACGACGGGCAGCCTCGCGCCCGATGCTCTTGAAGATCTCCAGCTGGACCCGGCTTCCGCCGGCACCGCCGAGGACGGGTTGCAGGCGCTCGAAAAGCTCGGCGGCCTCGCCGAAGCGGCCGTCGCTCCAGGCGCGGAGCGCCTGTACTCCCGGCAGGGTGATGAATCGCGCGCGCAACGCCGCGTAGTTGTCGCCTTCCGCACATCGCTCGATCGCTTGCACCAGACGTTGCGCCCGTGGGAGGTTTCGCGCGGTCAAGTGCGCGAGCGCCGCATGAAGATCGACATACGGCCAGAATCCGGGCGTCGTCGTCCGTTCGAATGCGGCGGAAATCTTGTCCCAGCGTCCCGCGTCGCCGACTCCGTCGGTCGTTAGCCGCCACAACAGGGCGGCGGCGTCGCACGCCTCGAGTGGCGATTGCGCACTGGCCGGAAGCAGCCATGTATCGAGGATTCCCAGCGCCGACGCGACATTGCCCAGCTCGGCATCGAACATGGCGAGATGCCATGCGTTGTGCGTGCGCATTCGGCTTTCTCTCGCCCATTGGCGGCGCTGATCGCGCATCCACTGCGCGCCCTCGCGATGCCGTCCCGACTCGACGAACGCATGCGCCACGGCGTGCACGCCGAATGGACACGCGGGGTCGTGAGCCAAGGCTTCGCGGCCGAGCGCTTCGGCCTGGGCTGCGTCGCCGTTTTCGGCGCGGGCGAACGAGGCCATGGCAAGGACAAAGCCGAACGCGCGCCGATCGCGCGGCCATGCCGGCACAACCGCATCGACGACCGCGCAAAGGCGGTCGTGCCAGCCCAGGAAGAAATAGCACGATTGCGCAAGCCGCAGCGCCAGCAGGTCGCGAGGCCACTTGCTCAGGATCAGCGCATAGCTTTCGGCGGCGAGGATCGGGTTGCCCGCGAGCCAGGCTTCGGCCGCGGCGAAGTGGGCACGAATTCGCGGCGATACCGCAGCATCGTCGCCGACGCGGACAGCCTGCGCGATCGCAGGGAACACGTCCGGCACTTTGGCCAGGACTCCGGTTGCAGCACGGATGGCCTGCGCTCGTTTGAATTCCGGATGACCGGCACCGATGTCGCGAAGGTCGGCGACGGGATCGCCGGCGGCGCGCAACAGATGATCGAGGGCTCGCGAGGTCGCTTGCATGGTGAAGCATTCTGCCGACGAAGCGGATTGGCGACTTGATGCAGACACCGTGGTTCTTTGCAGACACGCTTCGGTCACGCGCCGGTGGCGAACGGCAACCGGAGCGGTGAAACAAACGAAACAAAACCGGCGCCGTTGTGAAGTCCCGCTGGCACACCTGAAAACTAGACTGAACGGCAATCCCGGCTTCATCGAGAGGCGGGCGCATCGGTGCGCTTGGCAGCTCTCCATTGCATCGACGACACCGGGCCGTGGATTGGATCGGAGCCAGCCGTGCACGCGCAGCAGCGAAACATTTCAAGTATTTCGCAGATGATGGATTTTGACCGCCGCTTCTGGGTGGTCGCCGCGTTGTCGCTCGGCCCCGCCGTGGCCAACTCGTTCGCGCGATTCGCCTACGCGCTGCTTCTGCCCGCGATGCGCGCCGAGCTCGGCCTCAATTACTCGCAGGCAGGGTCGCTGAACACGGCCAATGCGCTCGGTTATCTCGCCGGCGCGCTGATGACCGTGGGTTACGTTTCGCGACTGGGCAATCGCCGGATGTTCTGCATCGGCATGGTGGTCACCGCGTTGGCGCTCGTCGGCTCGGGGCTTGCCGGAGGATTCATAGCGCAGTTGATTTTGCGCGCGGTCGCGGGCGTCGGCGGCGCGATGGTATTCGTTTGCGGCGCGGTCCTCGCGAGCAATGTCTTTCCCGACCGGCCCGATCTCTCCCCTTCTGCGATCGGTATCTACTTCGGCGGCGCCGGGGCAGGGATTCTGCTCTCGGGCGCGGGCATACCCTGTCTGCTCGCAGTCGCGGGCGACGACGCGTGGCGCGGCGCATGGCTCGCCATCGGCGCCATTTCGGCACTGTTTGCCTTCGTGGGCATCCGGGCGTCGCGCCGGATCAAGGAACCCTCGAGCGCCGTGCACAAGAGCCCATGGCAGATGAGCGCATTTCGAGCCGCGCTCGGCAGCTACTTCCTGTTCGGCGTCGGCTATATCGCGTACATGACGTTCATCGTGGCGTGGATGAGGTCGCACGGCGCATCGGCACTCGACGTCGCGTTGACGTGGGCAACTCTCGGTATCGCCACGATGCTCGCTCCGCTTGTATGGCGTGGGCCGCGCTCCCGCTGGTACCCCGCCAGGACGCTCGCCGCCGTCGGCGCGATCCTGAGTGCCGGCGCGGCGGTTCCGCTGGTCAGCACCTCGCTGCCCGCGATGATTCTTTCCGCGTTGCTTTTCGGCACCGCGATGTTCACGGCCCCGACTGCCGTCACCGATCTGGTCAAGTCGTCGCTGCCGAAGACGGCGTGGGGGCCCGCGGTCGCCGTCTTTACCGTCGTGTTCGCGATCGGTCAGGCGATCGGTCCGGTCTTGTCGGGATGGCTCGCCGACGCCACCCACTCGCTGTACGCCGGTCTCGCGGGGTCGGTCGCGATTCTTCTGGCAGCGGGCGCGGTGGCGATGCTGCAACGGGCAGACCGACCCGAAACGAGAGGGCTGCGCCCGCGCCCGCTCGCATCCAGAACTTGACGCCGGGTCTAGAGCAAGTCCCGCAGGTTGGTCCCTGCGGGACATTTCTTTGCTACGGCAGTTCGTCTTTCACGATCTCGCCGTTGCGGACGATCACACGCAAGTTCTTCCCGTCCGCCGCGAGCAGCGAGATGTCCTTCAGCGGGTCGCCGTCGACCACGCAGCAGGTCGGCGTAGGCGCCCGGCGCGATGCAGCCGATCTTGCCCTGCTGCATCATCATCTCGGCGTTGATCGACGTGGCCTGCCGCAGGAGCTCGAGCGGGCGTGAACACTTCGCTGCGCAGCGTGAACTCGCGGCACTCCTGCACGTAGGTCGAGCCGAGCAGGTCGGTGCCGAAGCCGATCTTGACGCCGGCACTGCGCATCTTGTCCATGCCCGATAGCGCCTGCTTGTACGCGTACTCGGCCTTTTCCTGGCTCTGCGGCGGAAAGCCCAGCTGCGGTCCCATCTCGACCAGCGCGAAGATGATCGACCATCGTCGGCACGATGTAGGCGCCGCGTCTCCGCGACGAACCGTGGCCGTGTCGTCGTCGATCAGCGTGCCGTGCTCGATCGACGCGCACGCCGAATTCGACGCAGCGCCGGACCGCGCTCGCCGGATGGCAGTGCGCGGCGACGTAGCGTCCGGCGCTCGGCGCATTCGTTGACGATGGCGCGGATCTCGTCCTCGCGGTACTGGTTCATCCAGATCGGATCGGTCGGCGATGCGACGCCGCCCGAGCCCATGATCTTGATGCAGTGCGCGCCCTGGCGCAGCTCGCTCGCGCGCCGCCTGGATGCACTCGTCGACGCCGTCGGCCACGCGGCGAACGCAGTTGACGATGCCGCACGAGCACAGCTCGTGGTCGTGCGGACTTCTGCTCCAGCGGGCGGAAGTCGCCGTGGCCGCCCGTCATCGACAGCACCTTGCCGGCGTAGAAGAAGCGCGGCGCGCGCACCAGGCCGTCGGCGATCGCCTTGGCCAGCGAGTAGTCGCCGCCACCGATGTCGCGCACCGTCGTGAAGCCGCAGTCGAGCGCATGGCCGAGCATGCGCATCGCGTGCGCGGTGCGATACGGCTCGCCGATCGCCTCGACCTTCTGCATCGACACGTCGCTGCGTACGCGTGCATGTGCGCGTCGATCAGGCCCGGCATCAGCGTGCGCCCGCCGACGTCGATCACCCGCGCGTCGCGGGGCGGTGATCGGTCGCGCGGAGACCTCCTGGATCAGGCCGTCGGCGACGAGCACGTTCATGCCTTCGGCGCACTCGGCGTTCGTGCCGTCGAAGATGCGCGCGTTCTTGAACAGCAGCGTTGTCATCGGTTGGTAGCGAGAGCGGGCATGGGATTGCCGGCGATCTTAGCACTCGCCGGTCGCGGTCTGGTGCGCTGTGCCGACGCCCACCGAGTAAAGTAAAATCCCGAGACTCCGACGATCTGTGGCTGCGGAGCATGCGACCTGTTATCTTCCTCGCGCTTCTCATCACCCTCGGGATCAACAGCGTGCACGCCCAGACGAAAGACCCCGCTGCCGAAGCAGCAGCACAGCTCAAAGTCCTGCTGGACGAAGACCTCGACGCGACGTTCCGGCGCAATCCCATCCAGGCGACCGTTCGCGGCGTTCCAGGCTACAACCATCTTCTGCCGGACCTGTCGCTCGCCACGCTCGAACGCGAGCGAGCGCGCGAGCGCGCGGCGCTTGCGCGCCTGAAGGCACTGGACGCCAAGGCGCTGCACGGCCAGGACCGGGTTTCGTACGAGCTGCTCGTCGACAAGATGGAGCTCGCCGTCGAGGCGCAGCAGTTTACGGATGCCGACGCGCTGGTGCTCACGACGCTGGGCGGCCTGCATAACGTGCTGCCGCGCGCCGCCGCAGGTGACGCCGTTCCGCACGTCCGAGGACTATCGCGACTACATCAAACGGATCCGCGCGGCGTCCGAGCTCGCCGAAGACACGATCGCCAGGTTGCGGCCGGGCATGGCCGGCGGATGGATGAGCACCAGGCCGGTGCTTGACCGGATCGTCGGGGCTATCGACGCGCACCTGGTCGAGCATGTCGAGCAGAGCGCGCTGATGGCGCCGTTCGGGCGCATGGCCGAAGGAATTCCCGAAGCGGAGCGTGCGGCGCTCGCGGCGGATGCGCGCCGCGCCATCGCCGACGATTACCAGCCGGCGCTGCGCCGCTTCAAGGCTTTCATCCAGTCCGACTACCGACCGAAGGCGCCGGACATCGCGGGACTCGCCTCGTTTTCAGGCGGCGCGCGTTACTACGAGTTCCTCATCCGCGCGCGCATCGTCCGCGGCAGCTCGGCAAAGCAGATTCACGAGCTGGGACTCTCCGAGGTCCAGGCTCTGCGCGGGGAGATCGGCGCGATCGCGAAAGAGGTGGGCTTCAAGGGAACGACCGACGAGTTCATCGAGACCATGCGCACCGATCCGAAATTCTTTTTCGACTCGTCCGAGGCGGTGCTCGCCGCCTACCGGGCGATGGCGCCGCGCGTCGACCCGCAGCTCCCGAAGCTCTTCCACAACGTGCCGCGCATGCCGTACGCGGTGCGAAGCATGACGCCGGCGGAGTCGGCCAGCAGCGCCGCGGCGAACTATCAGGTCGGCTCGCTGGCCTTGGGCACGAGCGCCTACTTCACCATCAACTCGCTGGGCTACGCGAGCGAGGCGAAATGGCGAACGGAGACGCTGTTCCTGCACGAGGCCGTGCCGGGGCACCACATGCAGCTTGCGCGCGCCGCCGAGATCGAGGGCCTGCACCCGTGGCGTTCGCAGGCGAGCTTCAACATCGCGTACGCCGAGGGCTGGGCACTGTATGCCGAGTCGCTCGGCTACGACATGGGCTTCTACAAGGATCCGTACCAGCGTTACGGCAACCTGCAGGCGCGCCTCTTCCGCGCGGCACGCCTCGTCGTGGATACGGGAATTCACGCCGACAACTGGCCGCGCGACACGGCCATCGACTACATGAGCCGGCAGGGCGGCGTCGATCAGGCGTTCGCCGAAAGCGAGGTGGACCGGTATTTCTCCACCCCTGCGCAAGCTCTCGGCTACCTGCTCGGCTACCACAAGATGCGCGAGCTCCGCGCGCGCGCCGAAGCGGCGCTCGGCGCCCGCTTCAACGTCAAGGACTTCCACGCGGCAGTCATCGACAACGGCTCGATGCCGCTCGCCGTCCTCGAAAAGCTGGTCGACGAATGGATCGCCGCGGGAGGCGGGCGACCGCAGGCGCATTGACGGGCGCTCGATCGAATCACGACAAAAATGAGCATCGGCCACCAAATCAGGGCTTTTGCATGAGCATGGCCGCGTGGACCTGGCTCATCCCGGCGCTTTCGTTCGCGCTGCTGGTCGGCGGGATGGTCGCGGGCGTGGGTCCGCTGCTTGCGGTCGTTTGCGCTGCCGCTCTGATCGGCGCCGTGATCGCGGCCGTTCACCACGCCGAGGTCATCGCGCATCGCGTCGGCGAGCCGTTCGGGACGCTCGTTCTCGCCGTCGCCGTGACGATCATCGAAGTCTCGCTGATTCTCTCGATCATGCTCGCCGGCGGTCCCGACGCCGCCGCCCTGCCGCGCGACACGATCTACGCGGCGATCATGATCATCTGCAACGGCGTCGTGGGACTGTGCATCCTGGTGGGCGGCCTCGTTCACCACGAGCAGTCGTTCCGCGTCGAGGGATCGAGCGCGGGGCTTGCCGCGCTGATCGCCTTGTCCGCGTTCTCGCTGGTCCTGCCGGCTTTCACCACGACCACTTCCGGCGGTACGTACAGCACTGCGCAGCTTGCTTTCGTAGCCTTCACGTCGGCGGCACTCTGGGCGGTTTACGTCTTCACTCAGACCGTCCGGCATCGCGACTACTTCCTTCCGCCGGTGGACGCGTCGAGCCCCGACGCGCACGCTGCGCCGCCGACGAACCGCGAAGCGTGGACGAGCTTCGCCCTGCTCGTCGTCTCGCTCGTTGCGGTCGTCGGGCTCGCCAAGCTTCTCTCGCCGCTGATCGAGCACGCGGTCGAGCAAGCGGGAGCACCGAAGGCGGTGATCGGGATCGTGATCGCGATGCTGGTCCTGCTGCCTGAGACCTGGGCGGCAGTGCGCGCCGCGCATGCGAACCGTCTGCAGACCAGCATGAACCTTGGCGCTCGGATCGGCGCTGGCGACCATCGGACTGACGATTCCCGTCGTGGCCGTGACCGCGATTGTTCTCGGTATACCGCTGATTCTGGGCCTCGAGCCGAAGGATCTGGTGATGCTGGCCGTGACTTTGCTGTTGAGCGCCGTCACGCTGGGAACCGGCCGCACTCACATGATGCAGGGCGCCGTGCACCTCGTCGTCTTCGCGGCGTTTCTGTTTCTCGCGTTCCTCCCCTAGAGAGAAACTCATGATGCGGACCGTCTTGATCTCGCTCTTTGCGGCGATCGCCGCGTCAGCCGCACCGCCGGTCGTTGCGGCCGATTGGGCCGATCCCGCCAAGGTATTGAGGATCGCCTTTCCGACCGACGTCACGGGTTTCGATCCCGCCGCCACCCAGGAGACCTACGCGAGCCTGGTCGAGCAGAAGATCTTCGACGCGCTGTACGTCTGGGACTATCTCGCGCGGCCGTACAAGTTCGTGCCGAGCATCGCCACCGGCATGCCGGAAATATCGGCGGACGGGCGAGTGTGGACGATCCGCATCCGGCCGGGGATCTATTTCGCCGACGACCCGGCCTTTGCCGGCAAGAAGCGCGAACTGACGGCGGCGGATTTCGTCTACGCGTGGAAACGCATCGTCGATCCGCGCGTGCGCTCGCCGAACTCGGATCTGCTCGAGCACAAGATCGTCGGTCTCGACGCCGCCGTGGCCAAGGCCAAATCGTCGGGTCGTTTCGATTACGACGCCGAAATCCAGGGCCTGCGCGCCGCCGAGCGCTACACGATCCGGCTGGAGCTGATCGACCCCGACTACACGTTCCTGGAGCTTCTCGACAGCGCGGCGTTGCGCGCCGTGGCACGCGAGGTAGTGGAAAAATACGCGGACTCGAGCGGGCGCGTGCAGAATCATCCGGTCGGTAGCGGCCCTTATCGCCTGAAGGAGTGGCAAGCGGGCCATCGCATTATTCTCGAAGCCAACCCAGGATATCGCGACGAGCGGTTTCCCGCGGCGCCCGCGAATGCCGATGCGGCGATCAAGGCAGTGGCCGACTCGATGAAGGGCAAGCGTATTCCGCAGATCGGGCGCATCGACATCGCGATCATCGAGGAGACAAATCCCGCCCTTCTGATGTTCAACGGCGGGGAGCTCGACATGCTCCAGGTGCCGGGAGACATCGCGCCGAAGATGATCGACGGCAAGGGGAATCTGCTTCCCGAGTATGCAGCGCGCGGCATGCGCCTCGAGCGCGCGACCGAGCTCGCCGTCACGTTCGCGTATTTCAACATGGAAGACCCGGTGGTCGGCGGCTACACGCCGGAGAAGATCGCGCTGCGACGAGCCGTCTGCAGCGCGTACAACCTCCCCGACGAGATTCGCGTCATCCGCAACGGCCAGGCGCTGCCGGCGACTCAGCCCCTTCCCCCCGACGTCGAAGGGCACGTGCGCGGATACAAGGGATTGTCGCCGTACGATCCTGCGACGGCGCGCGCGCTGCTCGACAAGTTCGGCTATCGCGATCGCGACGGGGACGGCTTTCGCGAGCTGCCGGACGGCCGGCCGCTCACCATCCGCCAGACCACGCTCGTCGGCGCCGTCTACCGCCAGTACGACGACCTGTGGTTGCGGAGCATGCGCGAGGTCGGCATCCGCATGGATTTCCGGTTCAGACGTTCCCGGAGGCGTTCAAGGCCGCGCATGCGGGCCAGATCCAGTTGTCGAGCTTCGGCTGGAACGGAGACATTTCCGACGACTTCATGCGGCTTTTCTACGGGCCGTACGCCGGCGCCGGCAACTTGTCCCGATTCAGGAATGCCGACTACGACGCGCTCTACGAGAAGAGCCGCCGCACGCCCGACACCGCGGAACGCAACAAGCTGTACGAAGTCGATGACCAGGATCGTCTCCGCCCAGGCGCCGTGGTGCACGAACGCCTACCGGATCAGCAACACCGTCGTCGCGCCGCAGATTCGCGGCTACCGCAAGAACGTGCACTACTTCCTGACGCCGTGGGAGTATCTCGACATCGACACGTCGCCGCAAAGCACGCTACGGCGCTGAATCTCGGTTCCGTCTAATCGTTCAAACCAGCCGCGCTCCGAGCCAGCCACGCCGCACGTAGTGAACAAGCGTCTGCGCCTGGATCACATTCGGATCGTAATTGATCGAGAGCAGCCGGGGGATCTTCGTACTCGGCGCGACGCTCCGGACGCCGGCAAGGCGCACCAATTCGCGCACAAGTTTGCGGACTTCATTGCCGACCGTAGGACCGGCAAGATGCAGGAGCGCATCTTTGGCATGGATTTCCATGTGGCTCATCTCCCCTTGGGAAAGACCAGAGTCTAATGAGCCAGCGCATCAGCAAAACTTCACCGATTGGGCTTTTCTGTTTCGTTTGTTTCAGGCGAGGACGGTCAACTCGATGAACCGGGGGCGTTCGTGAAGCGGTTCGACGAGCTGACCGTCCTGCGTTACGCCATCGCCCCCGGAGGATTATTCAATAACGAAAACACCACGACCGGACACGCGATCTGGAAGTCGCCGCTCGCGAAATCGGCGTCGATATTGCCGCTGTCGTTCTCGCAGTCGAGCGCAAGCGCGACCTCGAACACGACGACGTCATTCGGCGGGACGGCGAACATCGTCGTGCTGAGGCTCACCCCGGACGAAACGGAAGTTGCCTCGACGTCCGGGCCGAGGAAAGTTTGGGACATCGCTCCGATAGACCCGAGGTAGGCGGCGTCATAGGTGCTGGATACCACGCCGGTAGGCCACCCGAACCACAGATTGAACAGCGCGTCCGCATACACCGCACTGGTGTTCACACCGAGCCCCCACGGCGCATGCGCTCTGAGATGACCGCTCGCCGACATGAAGGTGGCGGCGTTGATCACCGCATAGTCCGGTGTACGGATTCGCCCAATAGAAGTAGAAGCCCACCTTCTGGGTGAGGGTGTCCGACGTCTTGAAGTCGAATTTCGCCCAGCTGCCGAACGGCACCGCGGCGGAATCGGCGATGTCCGCGAGCGGAATCGTCCAGATGAGGAAGGGCGTGTCCAGGGTAAACGTCGGGTACGGGAAAAAATCGCTGCGGGCGCCGAGATCGCCCAACGCCTTGCTCTGCGCCACGATGCTCGAATGAAGCGTGTCCTTGCGCTGCTTGGCGAGCTTGAGCGCGTCGGCCTTGTGCTGCGCGACCATGCGCTCGAGCTCCACGCTCCGCTGTTGCCTGCAGCGCCTGGAACTTCTTCAGGTCCAGTCCCGCTTCCTTCAGGAATCCGGACACCATCTTGTCCGACGCCTGGCGGCTTTTCTGCAGCGCGGCACGCTGGGCACGGTCCGGTCGAAACGGGGCAGGATGCTTCAACCGCTCGGCTTCGACTGCAAGAATCGTCTTCTTGAGTTCTGCTGTTGAAATCTTCTTCATGCTGTTCTCCTGCGACGTCGCTATAGAGGCCAGTTCGACCGTCCCCATGCCGCGAGACTGGTGAACCCGCTGCCTGATGACATCACGTTGTCCTTTTCGACGGTCCACCAGAGAAAATCGATTTCCTCTTCGCCGGTGACCACCCCGACGAGGCGCGGATCGTTGCCCCACCAGCCGAACATCGGCCCGCCCGAGTCTCCGGCGGTGATGTCGGCGGTTTCCGATTCGAGCTCCTCGCCACCGTTCGAGTCGCCGTCGGTGTCGGTGACGGTGATGCTGCCCTGGAACGAGGGTCTCTCGGCATTCGCGATCGCCCCCGGATAGCCGATGACGCTCCAGTAGGGCTGGTCGTTCCACGAGTCGGCGTAGCCGTTGTAACCGAAGTATCCGAGCCACGATCCGAGCGGGTTGTACAGCCGGCAGACTGCCCAGTCGTAGCCGGTGAGATTGCCGTGCACGTCGTAACCGCGAGCGTCCGAGACGTACGATTCGACGCCCGCACCATGCAGAGAAGCGCCGTCGTAATACGCCGGCACAAAGCGCATCCACCAGGGGCTGTCTCCCCAAGGCACCATGTGTCCGGCCGTGATCAGCAGCCGGTCGCCGATCAGCGCGCCGCTCCCGCTAAACCCGCGATTGTTGAATACACGTCCGACCAGATCCCCAGGGCCAGGACGGATCGCGAAACTGCCAGCGATCGTCGGCCCCGAAGACCCATAGCGGCGTCACGCGCCGACCGTTGAATCTTCGCAGGACAGGCGGTGCTTCGATCGCAGCGCGGCGCGGGACAAACAGTGCGTCGGCCCAGTCGGGGCGGCGACCCGAATAGGCAACCGCCTTGTCGGCTTCCTTGAGGAATACTTCCGGCTTCTCCCGCTTGAGCGTCAGTCCCGGCCGCGCACCCCGCAGCATCGTCCACCGGAACCGATACCTGCCAGACTCGCTCGTTGCCCTTGCCCAGCGCCTCGACAGTCGCCGAAGGCTTGTCCTTGGCCTGAACGTAGTAGGACCGCGTCTTCGCGATCTCCACCAGATCTTTCGGAAGCTTGCCCGAACCCAGAATCGGTCTGCGCGCATGCACTGCGCTGAGCGGGGTGGGGGCGTCGCGGTCACCAATGAAGCTCAGAGGTCGAATCGCCATGAATGTCTCCTCGATTCAGACGAGTACCTCCGTTGCCCTTCCCTTCACAACGAGCTACCCGGCGGGAGCGGCTGTGCGGCTGGGCACAGCTACAGGCGCCCGAAAAATCTAGCACCTAATCTCGTAGGCTACAAGTTGAATATTCA
>CAWFLB010000002.1:0-775283 GCA_963816615.1 uncultured beta proteobacterium
TAGCTGGCGGTGACAGGCCGAGCATCGCCATCGCGATCATCGCCCTCATTGGGGTTGGGCCGATTAGTGCTGGCGGCGAGTAACGCAGATACCGGGTCACGGCTGCCGCCCAGATCGTAGGCCCGCAGCGGAGGCTCTATCCCGAGGCGCTCTTCTGGTGCAGCTTGGCCTTGGCCCGGGCGAAATACTCGTCGAAATACTTCATGACCTCGTCGACGTGCTTCGGCGTATCGGACGGCCTGACTTCGTGCTCCGAAGCGCCGTTGTCAGCGCACCACAAGCGGGAATCGCTGACCACGGTGCCCTTCGCCTTCTTCGCCGTCTGCATGTCCTCGAGATAGATGTAGCACCGAACGACCGGCTCGGGCTTGTCCCAGTCGATCACCGCCTTGTCGTTCTTGCGGAATCCGCGCTTCTCGAGCGCGGCCATCACATCCAGGAAGCGGTGAAATGCGCGGTCGTCGTATTTCGGATCGTTGCGCCAGAATTGCGTGCTCAGCAGAACCTTGTTGCCGCTCGAGTCAGTCAGGTACAGATACGGACCGACCGTTCTTTCCTCCTGCTCGGCGGTATTGGCCGGCTGCGCCGCGGCGCCCCCGGCCAGGATGACAGCAATGGCGAGCCCGAACAGTAATTTGAACATGAGAGGCTCCGTTCTTAGGTCGCGCCGGCCGCCGGCGCCGCCCGTTTCCGCTTACCGGCGGTACGGTACGATCGAGCGCTGACTATGCAACGGTCTTCGTCTTCGTTGCGGAAGTCGTTGCACTTGTCGCGCGCCGCCTCGTAGGCGTCTTCCGCGCGTTCCTCTGCCGATTGCGCTATGCATTTCGCGGCGCTTATAGGTAATCCGCGCCTCGTTCATCCGGGCGTTGTACGCTACCCGCGCTTGCTCGCGGCAAGCCTCGCGCTGCGCGGCGGGGCCGCTGGAGCAGCTGGTGCGCGCCGCGTCGTAGTCGTGCTCATGCCGGTCGCGGGCGATGCGCCAATCGGCACGCACGCGCGCAGCGGCGTCCGATATCTTCTCTCCGCCGCGCTCGATGTCCTTCCCGGCACCCTGCATCGTATTGCAGGCGGCCAGCCCGATCGCGCAGGTGGTTGCCAAGACAAGCTGTGTCCATGAATTCATTTTTGAGGTTGCTCCTGAGTGGTTCGTAACAAGGACCGTTTGATCGGCCCCCCGTTGCGTGTCCTCGGCAGCCTCCCGAAAAGCCGGCCGCGGACTCGTGAAACCCGAAATTAACCGAGCCCCCGGTTCCAAAAAATAGGACGGCCTCTGAATCGGATGTAGGAGTCCGGCGCGCGCGTCCGCCCTGAAGCGCAGGCGGTCAAGCGCGTGAATCAGAACACCAGCGTGCCCAGGAACACGCCGAAGATCAGGACGACGAGAAAGATGGCAAGCGCGATGAAGAACAGGATCTTGGCGATGCCCCTGAAGCTTGCTGCAGCGCCGGTGAAGCCGAAGAAACCGGCGACCAGAGAAATCAGAAAAAAGATCAGCGCCCATTTCAGCATGAAGAATTCCCTCGAGCGCGCTGACTAGACCAGGCGAGTGTCGGCGAGACTAGCCAGCGCCGGGAACAGAGTTGCATCGACGCGCATCTCAGCGACGACTCAGCAGCGCGCCGGCCAGAAAACCGATAGCAGCGGCGACACCGACCATCTGCCACGGATTGTCGCTGACATAGTCATCGGCAACCCGGCCCGCGGCTCGGGCGCGGCCGATCGCATCCTCCTGCAGGCTCTGCACCGCGTCGGTGGCCGAACGCAGCTTCGCTTCCACTTGCGAGAACAAGCTACTCGCCTTCTCCCCGGTTTCCCTGGCAGCTTGACCGAGCATCGATTCGACTTCCGATAACTGGTCGCGGACATCCCGCGCCCTCGGCGCGCGATTGCGACGTCGATCCGGTAGCGCTCATTTTTGCCTCCTCAGTCGAGAACCGCGTGTCGGATCACGCAGTCTGACTCCTATCTTGTTTTCATCTTGCTTGACCTGCCCCTTGCGTGCGCCTTTGTCTTCCCCCTTGCCCTGCGGCCGCCCTTGGCTTCCTGCTGCGCCCCTTGTTCTCGCCGCCTCGCGCTTGCGGCGCCGTGATTCTGCGCCGCCGCCTTGCGGCGCCAGCTTGCGCTGCCCTGGCCGGCGCGCTCTTGGGCTCGGGGCCCTGGGCCTGCGGCGGGCCTGCGTTGGTGCGCGCCCTTTCCTGCGGAGCATTTTGACGTCCCTGCATTTGCGCCCGACTGCGGAGGACGCCCCTGCCCCTGCGTCGATTGCTGCTGTTGCTGTTGCTGCTGTTGCTGCTGTTCCTGTTGCTGCTGACGCTGTCGATTCATCTGTTGGCGCTGTTGTTCGGCTTGCGGCGCCGCTCCCTGCTGCACAGGCTGTTGCGTCTGCACGCGGGCCCGCGGGGCATGCCGCGTTGCCCTGTGGCTGGACTTGTTGTTGGCCCTGTTGCCCCTGAAGCCGGCCCTGGGCGGCTGCGCTGCTGAAAGTGTTGTTGCACTACGGCATCGCGTGGCTGATAGCGATAATTCTGCGAGCGAATCACCTGCTGCTGCTCGACGGCGCGAGGATAGCGACTGCCGGAATATTGCCGTTGGTAAACCGGCAGCGGCGCGGCGGCGGGGACCGACCGTCGATCCCACCGGTCCCATCCGGCGCGACGCTGCTCCCAGGTGCGGCCCCAGTGTTCACCCCAGCGCGGCGGCGCATCGCGATACCAGCTGCGAAAATAAACCGGCGGCGACCGGTAGTAGCGCACCGGAACGAGCAGCAGGAACTGGGGCACATAGTCCGGCGCGACCAGTTGCCATGGGCCGTTGTACCACTCGCTCGTGTACCAGTTGTCTCCCCAGTAGACCCAGTAGAGTCCGTCGTAGAAAAAGTAGTTCGAATTCACCTGAGGGTCGTAATAGACCGGGTAGCCCGGTATGCGAACGAGCGTGCGGATATACGGGCATGTTGATGCCGATACTGACGCCCGGGGCGCCGAAATCGATGCTGAACTGCGCGCGAGCGGGAAGCGCCGAGGCAAAGCAGGATTGCAAGCGCAATGATCAGGTACCGCATGGATTGGACTCCCTAACAGTTAAGCCGCTATCGCGGCCGTCGGACGCCCCACAGTCTGGTGACTAGCCGACTTGGCGACCATCAGATAAGAACTGATTTCCTCGTAGGCAAAGGCCACGTGCCGGACCCATCCGACATGGCGGACCACGGTTAGGATAAGCTAGCGGCCCATCGACAGGTGGCCAATCGAGGCTATCCGCCGATGGGTCTGATCAGCGAAGGTGCCGGCCGCCGAGGGAGCACTGACGAATCCAACGATGCTCGACCATCTGCTAATCGAAAGCGCCGCCCGGTATCCGGACCGGACGGCGGTCGTCGACGGGGCGGAGTCGATCAGCTATCGCGAGCTGGACGACGTCGTCCGCCCGCCTCGCCAGCGAGCTCGTCGCACATGGCGCGGGGCCCGGAAATCGGGTCGGCCTTTACCTCGACAAGTCACTCCACGCGATCGTCGCCGTCTGGGGCGTGCTCCGAGCCGGGGCCGCGTACGTGCCGCTCGACGTCGCGTCGCCTGTCAAAAGAGTCTCGCGTATCGTCGAGAACGGCGACCTTTGCGGCATCCTCTCCTCGTCAAAGCGGTGGTCGACGCTCGCCCCCGCGCTCGCATTGCCGCCGGCCTTCGTCGGCATCGCTCGCGCGACGCAGCGGCCGGCCGAGATCGGGTTCACCTTCGAGAGGTCGAAGGCCTCGCGTGTTCCGGCAGCGGACCGGGGTGCCGGCTCGGCGAAGGGCACGATCCTTCGCGTCCGGCGTACATCCTCTACACGTCGGGCTCGACCGGACAGCCGAAGGGCGTCGTGCTCAGCCATCGCGCCGCGCTCTCGTTCGTCGATTGGGCGGCCGAGACTGCAGCGCTCGGTCCGACCGACGTCGTGTCGAGCCACGCGCCGCTGCATTTCGATCTGTCGGTCTTCGACGTCTTCGCGAGCTGCCGGGCGGGCGCCTGCGTAACGCTGGTGCCGCCGGGTCTCAACGTCTTCCCCCGCAACCTCGCGGACTGGATCGCCGCGCAGGAGATCACCGTCTGGTACTCGGTGCCGTCGCTGCTCGCGCGACTCGCGCTCTCGGGCGGGCTCGAGCGTCACGACTGGTCGCGGCTGCGCCAGATCATTTTCGCCGGCGAGGTCTTCCCTGTCGCGCATTTGCGCCGCCTGCGCGAGCAAATCCCCGGCGCGCGCTACTGGAACTGGTACGGACCGACCGAGACCAACGTCTGCACCGCCTACGCGGTCGACGCGCTCCCGCCCGAGCAGACGGCGCCGGTGCCGATCGGCACGGCCTGCGCCAACAGCAAGCTGCTCGTCGTGAACGACGCGGGGCCGGTGTGCGCGCCGGGCGAAACGGGCGAGCTCTACGTCAGCGGTCCGAGCTTGATGACCGGATACCAGGCGATGCCCGAGGCCACCGCACATGCTCTCGTCGCTCGCGGCGACGGCGCGACGGCGCCCTCTGGTATCGAACCGGAGACCTCGTGCGCGAGGACGCTGCCGGACTGCTTCATCTTCTCGGCCGCCGGGACGGCATGATAAAAAGCCGCGGCTACCGCATCGAGCTGGGTGAAATCGAAAGTGTGTTGCACCAGCATCCGGCCGTCGCAGAGGCTGCCGCGATCGCTCTGCCCGACGAAGAAAGCGGCCACGTGATACGAGCAGCGGCGGTCGCCAGGGCCGGACAAGCGTTGGACGCCGGCAAGTTGCGTGCGTTTTGCGCCGAACGTCTGCCTGCGTATATGATTCCGCTGTCGATCGCGGTGCGCGGGTCGCTTCCGCGCGGAAGCACCGGCAAAGTCGACCGACTGCGGCTGCACGAGGAGCTTTCCGATGGTTGAAACGGTCGACACGCACTGCGAACTGCCGCAAGCGCACCTGTTTGAAGCGAAACAACTCGTCGACAAAGGGCGCCAGCCGCTGAACGACCCAATCTGGACCGACGCGCACGACCACCTTCGCGCCGACGACCCAATCCTCGGGCTCTACCTGCAGCGCCGAGCCTGGGCGCTGCCGTGGTGGATCATGAGGCACCCTCACGTCGCGAACCTTGACTTCGACGATGGGCCAGTGGTCGTGACGCTCTGCGCGATGTGCAGCAGCGCGTCGGCATTTCGGGCGGAGGCGCAAGGGCAGCGCCTCTACTTTCGTCTGCGAGGGCAATACAACGCCACGATGCTGATGGAAGACAGTTCGACCAACAGCCTCTGGTCGCCCTTCACCGGCGTCGCGCTGGCGGGCGCGATGCGAGGGACGGCCCTCGAGCGCCTCCCGCTCTCGCAGTGTCTCTGGAGCGAGTGGCTCGCGATGCATCCGACGACAATGGTTCTGTACGGCGACCAGGCGTTGCGCCAGGGGCGTGGGAGCCAGTTATCGCCCGGTTCGCCCGGGATCTGGCCCGGGTTTCTCGCCACACTCGTCAGGCCTCTCGACGCGCGACTCCCGCACAACACGCTGGTCCTCGGCGTCGAGAACGCGAAGAATGCGCGGGCCTATCCGCTGCAGGCATTGGCGCGGATCGGGCCGGTGCTGAACGACTCGCTCGGCGGTGCGGAGATCGTCCTGCGCTGCCGGCCCGGGACCTTGCAGGCGCTGGCCTTTCATCGCCGGGTCGGCGATCGCATCCTGGTCTTCGGCTACTCCGAAGCGCGCGGCGTGTACGACGAAGCAGACCGGGTCGATGTGGAACGAAATGGGCGAGGCGATCTCCGGTCCCCTCGCCGGAACGCAGCTCGTATACCTCGAATCCGGCGTTGGAGAGTGGTACCAGTTCGCCGCCAGCCATCCCGATACGGAGATCTTCAAAGCGACATGAGCTATAGCGACCAGCAAATCTTCGACACGCTCGCACGGTTCTTCGCGCAGGAGGCGACGGGCCGGGAGGGAGCGATCGCCGTCGCGCCCGATACCGACATCATCGGCGAAGGCCTGGTCGATTCGCTGGCCATTTTCAAGCTGATCGCGTTCGTCGAAGAGACGTTCGGAGTGACGATAGCGCCCGACGAAGTCCTTCTCGAAAACTTCCAGACATTGCGGGCGGTCAGGAATCTGATCGTGAAGAAGCTCCCCGCATGAGCACGGTTCCCGAATCCTGCGACGTCGCGGTGATCGGGGGAGGGCCGGCGGGCAGTCTCGCTGCGACCTACCTGACCGGCAAGGGTTACTCGGTTGCGCTGTTCGAGCGGCAGAAGCATCCGCGGTATCAGGTGGGGGAGAGCCTGCTGCCGGATGTCTGGAAATACTGCGATGCCGCCGGGGTAAGCGACGCGATCGCCGCTGAAGGTTTCCTGCGGAAGGCCGGGGGCAGCGTCGACTGGAACGGCGAGATGCGCCGTCTTTCGTTCGGCGACTTCGGGTACACGCGGCCCGCGCTGCATGTCGAGCGCGACCGCTTCGATCACATTCTGTTCGAGCGTGCGCGCGCCTCCGGCGCCTGGGTCGGCGAGGAGATCGCGGTCCTGGGGGCGGATCTTTCGCGGGCGGAGGACGACGAGAGCGAAGTCTCGGTCAGCTATCGGCCGGTCGGCGAAAGCAGCGCGTCGCGGATTCGGTGCCGGTACGTCGTCGACGCCAGCGGGCAGACCGGCGTCATCGGCAGGCAGCTGGGACTGCGCGTGTTCGACGAGGGCTTCCGCTTCATGAGCGTGTGGGGCTATTTCACGAACTCGAGCTATCTGGCGGCCGACGGTCAGATCTATCCTGCGCAGTCGGTGCGCGAAGTGCCGCCGACCACCTACGTCAGCGCGCTGCCGCAGGGCGACGGATGGGCATGGCTCTGGCACATCATGCTGCGGGAGTCGACGAGCATCGGTCTCGTCATCCCCAAGGCCTGGGCGAGCGAGACCAAAGGAAGCGACGAGTCGTGGGAGGCCTGGTTTTTGAGGCAGTGCCGCGCGCTGCCGCTGCTGCAGCGGCTGCTGGCCGACGCGACGTTCTGCGAAGGCTCGGTGCGGCTGGTGCGAAACTACTCGTACCGGTCCAACCGCGTTACCGGGCCGGGATTCTTTCTGCTCGGAGACGCCGCGGGCTTCGTCGACCCCATTTTCTCGGTGGGCGTCGTGTTCGGCATGTACTCGGCCTACGCGGCCGCGCATACGATCGACCGGTGTTTTCGCCAGCGCGCCAGGCGCGACGAGCATCGATCGATTTTCTCGTCGCAGGTGCAGGCGAGGCTGGAGCTCAGCCGATCGCTCGCGCTGCCCTACTACCAGGCGAGCGATGCCGGGCATGCGAAAGCTCGCGAGGCGATGGGATTCAGCAGCACGCAGGCGCAGGCGCTGATGTACGCCGCGTCCTTGCTGACCGATCGCTCCGGCAACTTCGACTCGATGGCCGACAGCCCCGCGGCGCATCGGGCTGCAACCGAGCGCGTGCGCCCGCTCGATATTCCGCTCAAGTAACCGCCGATCAGGACGTGAATCGCCCGTGGTTCACCTCATCGATCGACCGATCGAGCGTCACCTCAAGCGGCATCTCAGCTCGGAGCGTCGGTCGGCAGCGGTTCGACCGCGCGAAGCGGTTCGTCGACGAGGCCGCGACGGCGCGGCGGAGGCGCCGAGACCGCGCATCGCATGAACGCGCGATGGCTCAAGTTCCTTTGCAGTCGCGCGCCGGTGCAAACGGAGGTCTGGCCCGCAGGAAGCCGCGTTCCTTCGTCACTTCGCGACGGTCTTCGGCCTGCCGCCCGCCGAGCGGCGCAAATTCCTCGGCCTCTCCTTGCTCGGACGGCTTTGGCGAGCATTGTGTTTCGTCGATCTCTGGAAAGCACCCGAGCTCGTGGCGAGACTGACGCGCGTCATCGGGTGGGAGCATTTCGATCGATGCCGGCAAAACGGGACCGGGCTCATCCTCGCTGCCGGTCCACGGCCTGTTCTGCCCGCCTGTTCCGACTGTACCTTCGCCATCGCGGACACGACGGCCTCGAGGTCGGCCTCCCGAGCCACAAGCTCGAGAAGAAGGGATTTCACACGCCGGCGGCGAAACAGTTCGAGCTCGCGCGGCAGATGCACGCAGCCAAGCAGCTTCTTAGACGGCGGCGGCATTGTTTTCAACCTGCCCGATGCCTTCCAGAACCTCGACCATTCCCGTGCGGTGGAATTCTTCGGGCGGCAGCGCCGGATCGCCGCCGGGTTCGCCGAGCTCGCGCTGATGACCGGAGCGCGCGTTATCCCGATCGCGTACCGATTTACGGCGCGCGGATCCTTCGTCCTGGAGTTCGGAGCACCGCTTCGACGTCCCCGGACCGGAGTCGACCCACGACGAGCGCGTCGACTCGCTGGTCGGACAGTTCGCGGACTTCCTGCGTGCCGAGTGGCGACTGTATCCGTGGAATATCCCCTGGCACCATCTTGCGCAGTATTGCTCGCTGCCCGAGGCCGATTCCGGCGCGCTCGGCGAGAAGGCGATCAGCCCGCGCGCGCAAGCTCTTCCGCAGTGATCTCTTCCAGACTGCGCCTGCGCGTCTCCACGCCGTAACGCACCGCGAGCAGCACGGCGAGCGCCATCGGGATCGCGCCGATCAGCGCGACCGTCGCGATCGACGGCGCCGCGATGCCGAAAACGACGAGCGCGATGATCGCCACGCCGCCCGCCTTGCTCGCGCCGGCGGCGAACCCCGTGCCGCGCGATCGGATGCGCGTCGGGTAGATCTCCGAGCTGTAGACCGACAGCACGGCGACGACCGAGCTGATCCCCCAGATCGGGACGACGAGCAGGACATAGAGCAGCCACCGATTCTGCACGATCGCGTCGCCGGCGAGCGACAAAGCCGAACAGCGAGGCCGCCGTGAGCGACGAGAGCACGATGATCGTCTTCCTGCTGCTCCAGAAGCCGTACATCCACGCGACGAGAAATGTGAGCGGAAAGCCGATCAGCGCCGCGTTGCGCAGGATCGCGTCGGCGTCGGTGAAGCCGAGCTTGCGCAGGTTGGACGGGATCCAGAGGTTGAAGCCGAACAGCACGAGGCCCGAGCCCAGCGCGAGGACAGCCGACGACGAGCGTCAGCCGGAGGAATCCGGGGCTGATCAGCTCGCTCCAGCGGCTCTGGACCTTGGCTTCGACCGCCGTTTCGGCCTGGTCTGCCCTCGACGACGCGCGCGCCGTAGCGCGCCATGACGGCCCGCGCCTCGTCGTCGCGCCCGATGGCGAGCAGGAAGCGCGGCGACTCCGGAATCCAGCGGTTGAGCAGGATGAAGAGCATGCCCGTCGGCAGGCCGATGAGCCACAGGATGCGCCAGCTGTACGTCGGCACGAGCGCGACGGCGAGCCAGCTCGTGATGACGTAGCCGCCGGCGATGTCGGCGCCGATCAGTATCATCAGCCAGCCGCGATGACGTGCCGGAATCGTTTCGGCAAGCAGCGCGTAGCAGATCGGCAGCATGCCGCCGACGGCGACTCCCATGATGAAGCACATCACGAGGTTCCACGAGAAGTCGGGCATCGCGCCGCAGATCGACGTGGCGATGAAACCGATGCCGGCGTAGAGGATCGACGCGCGCCGTCCGATCCGGTCGCCGAGCCAGCCCCAGAGGAACGAGCCGAGCACGGTGCCGGTGATGCCGGAGAGCGCGACATAGGCGACCGGGATGCGTGCCGCCGGGTTGAGCGGCGACTTGAGTCCGTACTCGATCGTCATGCCCGGCATCACGAAGGCAAGCGCCGTCGGCTTCATGATGTCGATGGTGACGGCGAGCGCCATCGCGAGCAGCAGGCCGACGTGGGTCGAGGTTGAGCGGCGCGTCGTCGAGCGCGCTGACGCGGATGCGGGACGCGGCGCGCGCCGTGTCCGCGGCCGAGCGCGGATAGAGCCCGTACAGGCTCGACGACCAGGCCGACGACGATCGCGGCCATGCCGATCTTCATCGGCGTGTCCATCGGCATGCCGGCCAGCCGGTATCCGATGTTCCCGCCCATCATGTACATCGGGATGTGCGCGATGACGCCGGCCGTCACCGCGACCACGCCGAACCAGAACGCGCCGGCGTGATGAAATGTCACCCCGCCCAACCGCTTTAGCCCTGTCATGCTAGGTCTCCTTGATTTACGCATGGCGGACTGCTCGCCGTCGCCGTCCAGATGCGGTTACCCCGGCCATGATTCTAACGGCTGGCGGGCAGCGTGCGGAAGTTGGCCTTCGAGCGAGCGCTCACGAAGCCGAGTCGGCACGTCTTTGTCGCGGTCCAAAAAGCAAAAGGGCTAGCGGTTAGGCTAACCCTCTTTGGATTGGTAGGCCGTGTAGGGATCGAACCTACGACCAACGGATTAAGGGCTGTATCTCAACGGTGCTTTCCCTCTGCAGTGGCGCGCCCTCACCCGCCAAAGCACGCCAAAAACGTGACAATTCTGTCAAGGCAAATGTGTAGTGCCCCGAGACTTGCGCTGTCCGCCAAGGGTCAGTTCATAGTCGCAGAGACGGGTAGGAGCAGCTACGTAGTGACGTACGGCAGGAGACGATCGAATTCCGTCTTGACTACCTGGTAGCACTCGCAGACGCGCGCCTCCAGACCGGACGATCGACCACGGTGATCTTGCCGCGGCTGTAGTGAATCAACCCGGCGTCCTGCAACTTGCCGGCGGCCTCGGTGACGCCTTCGCGGCGCACGCCGAGCATGTTGGCGATCAATTCCTGCGTCATCGTCAGTTCGTTCGATGCCAGACGATCGAGGCTCAGCAACAGCCACCGGCACAATTGCTGATCGACCGAATGGTGCCGATTGCACACCGCGGTCTGCGCCATCTGCGTGATCAGCGCCTGGGTGTAGCGCAGCAGGAGATGCATCGTCGGACCGAAACGCTCGAACTCGTTCTTGAGCAAATCGGCCCTGAGCCGGAAGCCGTGCCCCGCGCTCTGCACGACCGCGCGGCTCGGCGTGGTGTCGCCGCCCATGAAAAGCGATATGCCGAGAATGCCTTCGTTGCCGACGATCGCGATTTCGGCCGACGCGCCATTCTCCATGACGTACAGCAGCGAAACGATGGAGGTGGTCGGGGAAATAGACGTACCGCAATTGGCCCCGGATTCATAGAGGACGTCACCGAGCGTCATCGGTATCGAGTTCCAGATCGGGCAGGAGGCGCGCGTAGTCCGCCGCGGGCAAGGCCGCGAGAAGATGGTTTTGCTTTGGGCTATGCGGTGAAGACATAGCGGCCGCCTCTTACATCGCGATCTGTCCAAGGTCGAAGTCAAAACGCGGCGCAACAACAAGGATTGATTCCATAAAAGGTTTATATGCATGCTCTGCATGCGCGTCGCGGACTTTGCTGCAGCCTATTTGAAATGCAACGCCGATATAGATGTAAGCGTGCCGCCATACTTTGCCAGCAGTTTGACCGTGGAAGGAGAAATGATCAGGAGGCTCGCGCGCTGATCGTTCGCATGTTTGCGCCGGATTACGATTCCTTGCTCAATAAGCTTGGCTAATTTGCGGCGTACCGTCGTGCGCGACCTGACATTCAGCAGAAAGAGCTGTTTCAGCGTTAGCGGTTGCCCCTGCTCTTCCGCATATCCGATCTCGATGACGATATCGAAATCGACGACGGACTTGAGGAAAGGTAGTTGCAGCCTTTCAAACTCCCTGATTTTTTTCAATCCGGTGAATAACTTCATGGTTCGTATAGTTTTGATTATTAATAGCGTTTGGTTGGTATAGTGTGGCTCAATCATGAGGCTGGCAAGCACAAATGGGTTCCTTTTTGGCACACATAATCAGTGCCATCGGCCCTAGGCAATCGATTGGTGCAGCGGCTTTATCCGGACAAGCGGTTGCAGCCGGCGGCGATAGTCGCCGCCGCCGAGCCGCGGCGTTGTTGAATGGCTTCCAAAAAGCAAAAGGGCTAGCGGTTAAGCTAGCCCTTTGCTTAGATTGGTAGGCCGTGTAGGGATCGAACCTACGACCAACGGATTAAGAGTCCGCTGCTCTACCAGCTGAGCTAACGACCCGATGTGATTTGTCTGGCAGAAGCTTTGTTGAAGCTTTGTTGAGGCTTTGTTGATGCCTTGTTGGTGCATCGGTCAACGGACAAATTATACGCGCGGCGGGGCGACGAAGGCAACCGGACCGCCCGCCAGCGCGATCAGAACAACGGCCCCACGGTCTCGCCCATCATGGCGCGACGGACCAGCGGCACCGGCGGCGCGCCATAGCTGAGGAACTTGTCGTGAAAGGCCTTCCACGCGCTACGCCCGCCGCGTGTGGCCGTCCAATCGCTGCGCAATTTCATGATCATCAGCTTGCCCAGCGTGTAGTTTCCGTATCCGGGATCGAAGGTGCCGCGCGCCGCCTGCTGGCGCGCGTTCCCCGGATCCTGAAACGCCTTGTCGCGGAAAAGCGTTTCGGATTCCGCGACCGACATGCCGCCGGTATGCAGCCCGATGGCGGACAGCAGGCGCGCGTCGCGAAGCAGCGCCCCGTCGAGTTGCCCGATGTGGGTTTCGGCATCACCCTGTCCGAGTCCGGCTTCCCACATCATTTCCTCGGCGTAGTGCGCCCAGCCCTCGTTGAACGCGTAGTCCATGAATATCTGCCCGACCTTGGTCCGCGATCGATTCGAATGCAGGAACTGCAGCAAATGGCCCGGCCAGACTTCGTGCACGGAGGTGAAGAGCAAGCTCGCCTTGCCGGGCACGTAGGCCGCCTGGTCGGCCGCGCTCCACGCCGGATCCGGCGGCGAGATGTAGAAGATCGCGGGAAGCCTCTTTTCGTACGGCCCGGGTATCCGGATAAAGGCGAGGTTCCAGCGCTCGTAGGCCGGCGCCTCGGCGACTCTTGCCTGGTCGGAGGCGGGAATCGTCACTAGCCGGTTTTTCTCGACAAAAGCTCGCAGCTCATCGAGCTGAGCCTGCGCGCGGTCGACGCCGATGCCTTGCGGTTTGTCCGCCTGCATCCTTGCGACGCAGGCTTCGCTACGTTGTCCAGGCGCATAGATGTCGCACGCGGCGCGAAGCGCTGCGAGATTGCGCGCGAGATCCCGCTCGGCCACCTCCTTCAATCGCGACAGTGGCACGTCGATCTGTTCGGTTCTGCGCAGCATCTCGCTGAATTTCTCCGGACCCAGCGCGAATTGGTCGGTTGCCGTCGCTTCCTGGGTAGCCAGCCAGGCATCGAGGCCGCGCATCGCCGCGATCGCCGCCGCGTTGGCCTCGCGCAAATCGGCCTGCAGCGTCGGATCGTCAACGGCCGAAAAGATCCCCGGCACGTCCTGCTCGTAGAACGTCGCCAGACCCCCGAACGTGGTGCGCCCGACCTGCACGTACGTGCGCGGCATCGGCGTGCGCAGGTTGGTGCGGATGTGCTCGGCCGCCGCCGGAACCGCCCGCGCGTACTTGATGTACGCCCGCAGCCGTTCGGCAAGCGGCGCGTATTCGCGGCTGACATAGACGTTGGGATCCAGCTCGCCGCTGTAGTAGGTGGGATCACGGAACGGCAGTTCGGCTGATTCAAGCCAGAACAAGTTTCCATCGAGCCGGGCCGCGACGTAATCGCGTTCGAAGCGGCGAGCCTCGTCGAGGTCCTCGTCCCTGAACCGCAGCGCGCGGTCGCGTTGCATACGCAGGCGGCGAATTTCATTGTCGATGCCGGCCCGGCTCAAGTCGGGCAACCGCCCGTCGAACTCGTGCCGCCCGGCCCACACCGCGGTCGGCGGATCGGCTTCGAACTCCGATTCCAGCAGCGCGGCCACGTAGTCGTCCCACGCCGCCGCGCCGGCGGAGTCCGGCAGCGCGCGCGGCGTCGTTTGCTGGCAACCCGAAACGAGGAGCAGAAGGCTAGCGGCAAGCAGAAATGTTGCCGTCGAGGCTAAGCTTGTTTTCATCGTTTGTTGGTAGGCCGTACTGGACTCGAACCAGTGACCAACGGATTAAAAGTCCGCTGCTCTACCAACTGAGCTAACGACCCAAGGGGCGCGGATTATAGCGAATCCCGCGCGCTCCCGCAAAGGCGAGCGGCGTTTCTTGCCGGCACAAAGCAGCAAGCGCCGCTAATTCAGATCGCGCGTCAGAAAACCCGGCAGCGACATGAAATCGATGCCTTCCTCGCGCAGTGATTCGGCTTCCTCGGGCGAGGCCTGTCCGCGAATGCCGCGCTTCGGCGATTCGTCGTAGTGGATCTTGCGCGCTTCCTCCGGAAACGCGCGCCCGACGTTCTCGGCACTGGCCACCAGACGTCGCATCAGCTTCAGCGCCTCGGCTTCGCCGGCCGAGATCGTTGCCGTTTCGCGCTCGGCCTCCGGCGACGGCGCCCGCCCGATCTGAACATTGGCCGATGGACGACGCTCGATCGCGTCGTCGTCGCACACCGGGCAGCGAATCATCGTCTGATCGTGCTGGCGCGCGTAATCCTCGGTCGAGGCGAACCAGCCCTCGAACCGGTGCTGCTGTGCGCAAACCAAGTCGTACACGATCATTGTAGATCTTTCATCCGGTGACGCTGTCCATCCGCCACACCTGGTATCTCGACGCGGCGACGCACCCGGCGATGATCGCCGCCAACGCGATGAACGAGCCCAGCGCCAGCGTGGAAATGCCGGTCAGCCCCTGGCCGATCGTGCATCCTAGCGCGGTAACGCCGCCAAAACCCATTAACACGCCACCGGCGATATGGTTGACAAGGTCCTCGGTCGAGGCGAAGCCCTGCCAGCGGAACGCCCCGGTCGCGAGCGCCATCGCGGCCGATCCGGCGGCCATGCCGAGCACGCCGGCAATGCCGAAGGTGACAAGCTTGGACTGGTCGCTCCACAACAGCAACAAATCCAGCAGGTAGGCCACCGGCGCGACGAAGCTGTACGACTCGGCGCGCCCCGAGTTGGTTGCGACGAAGGCTTCCTCCAGCGTGTTCGGATTTTCGGCGATATAGCCGATATGACCCGAGACATACCATCCGCCGACGATGACCGCACCGATGACGATGCCGCCGACCGCGAGCTCCCGGCTGCTGCGGAAATCCGGGCTGGCGAAGACGAACACCGCGATGGCTGCGGCAATCGCGAGCGAGAGTCCCAACTTGATCGCGGCGCCGCCGCCACCCCAACCCGCGGCCAGGCTCCCCAGGTCCGAGCGCGCAGCGCCCAGGGAAGCGATGTCCCAGCGCACGAGGTCCAGCGTATTGACGCGCCAGACGGCGAACAAGCCTTTCAGCGTCATGTAAGCCGATATCGCCAGCACCATCAGGACCACCAGGGACTTGAGGCTACCGCCGCCGAGCCGGATCAGCGTCTTGCTGCCACAACCCGAAGCAAGGGTCATGCCGAAACCGAACAGGAATCCCCCGACCAGGTACGACAGCCAGGCGATTCTCGGCGTCGTATAGATTGTTTTCGACAAGTCGACCAGCCCGGCCGCCTCGAGCGCCGCGGCGCCGGCGATCGCGACGGCGATCGCCAGCAGCCACATCCGCATCCGGCGCCAGTCGCCGACGTGAACGATGTCGGTGATCGCTCCCATCGTGCAGAAATTGACCCGGTTCGCAACGGCGCCGAAAACGAACGCGAGCGCAAAGGCGAGCCATGCGACGAGTGCGGCAAGGTGGCTCGGGTCGGGCATCGGCGGCGATTATCGCATGCGCTCTTCGGCGACGATTCCGGTTAACCCCGTAAGGCGAGCGTGCGCGTTTACAGTCCTTAAGCCGCGATTCCCGCGCGGCCAACAGGAGTGTTCATGGAACGCATTGGAAAGGTATTGACGACGCTGGTCGCGTCGGCCGCCGGGGCGGTGCTGCTCGGCGCCTGCGCCACCGTCGAAGCCCATTGGCCCGCTCAGCCGGCGGCGGTCGAGATCTACGACCGCACCGAAGGGCGGGTGCTGCCGACCTACATGTACCAGGGCCGGCGCTATGTCGTCGGCAAGCCCGGCAACGAGTATGCAATCCGCGTGCGCAACCAGAGCGGCGGCCGGGTGCTGACGGTGATGAGCGTCGACGGCGTCAACGCGATCTCCGGCGACACCGCGTCGACGGCGCAGACCGGTTACGTGCTGTCGCCGTACGAAAGCGCCGACATCGCCGGATGGCGCAAGAGCATGTCGCGCACCGCGGCGTTCTACTTCACGGCGCTGCCCGACTCGTACGCGGCGCGCACCGGCCGGCCGGACAACGTCGGCGTGATCGGCGTCGCCGTGTTCCGCGAGCGCGAGCGTCCGGTCGCGCAGCAGCAACTCGAGCGCCGCGAAGCCGCGCGCGATGCCGCCGAGCCGATGGCCAAGGCCGCGAAGCCCGCCTCGGGCGGCGCACTCGCCTCCGACGCGGCGGCCGCGCCACAGCCGAGCCTTGGCACCGGCCATGGCCGCAGCGAATCGTCGTACGCGAGCTACACCGCGTTCGAGCGCGCCAGCGCGACACCCGAGCAAACGATCACGATCTACTACGATTCGCACCAGAACCTGCTGGCGCAGGGCGTACCGGTCGGCGTGCCGCCGGTCGCGCGCTGGCAGCCCGATGCTTTTCCCGACCGCGGCAGATTCACGCCCGACCCGCGCTGAATCGTCTCCGACGGGCGGCGCTGGCGCCGCCCACATCCGCCCGCGTCACAGGCTCACTGCGGCTTCGACGTTGGCGCGAGGTTGTTGCGCGCGCAACCGGCGGGCATACTTGCCCCGCCATGCGCGAGCGCGCCGACTCCCGCGACGAAGAGCTGATGCTCGGCTATGCCGCCGGCGACGCCGCCGCGTTCGACGCTCTCTATGCGAGGCACAAGGGCGGCGTCTATCGCTATCTGCTGCGCCAATGCCGTGACGCCGGCATCGCCGAGCAGCTTTTCCAGGACGTATGGATGAACCTGATCCGGGTGCGCGCCACCTACCAGCCGAGCGCCAAATTCACGACCTGGCTGTATACGCTCGCCCACAACCGCCTGATCGATCATCATCGCGCCAGCGGCCGAGTCACGCTGCTGTCCACCGACGACGAAAACCACGCCGAGATCGTCACCGCGCTGCCTGCCAGCCGCCGCGACGAACCGGAATCACGCGCCACCAACCGCGAGCTGGGCGCGCGGCTAAAGCATGCGGTGGCCGCGCTCCCGGCGTCCCAGCGTGACGCCTTCCTGCTGCAGCAGGAAGGCGGATTGACCCTCGAGGAAATCGCGGCGCTGACCGGCGTGGGCGCCGAGACGGTCAAGAGCCGCCTGCGCTATGCGACCAATAAATTGCGTGCTGAGCTTGCCGACCTGCGCGGCGCACTGCGCGAGGACACCGGATGAATCCCGTCGACGAACATCGCGATCCTGACGTCGATGCGGCGTGGCGCGCCGCCAGCGGCGAACATCCGCCGGCGTCGCTCGACGCCGCGATTACCGCCGCGGCGCGGCGCGCGGTCGGCGCCGGGCCGAAGAGCCTGCAAGGCTCGCGTGCATGGTGGCCGGTCGCCGCCGCTGCGGTCGTTGCGGTCGTCGCCATCGGCATCGTCGAGATGACGCCGCCCGAGCAGGTCGCGCCGACAATGACCACGGCTGCGCCGCAACCGGCGTCCGCACCGGCCGCGGAGCCCGCAGCAAAGCAAGACGCGACGCACGACCAGCGTGCGCCGGCCGCCATCGTTGCCGAGCCGGCGCCGTCGCGCGCGACCGAAGGCGGGCGCAAGGTCGAGCGCGCATCGCCGCCGGCCCCGACGCCATCGGCGCCCGCCGCCTCCGAAGCCGCTCGCGCCAAGACGAGCCAGCCATTTCCCGCGTCGCCGTCCGACAGTCGTGCGACGGATGCCGCCGTGGCGCCGATCGACCGCGCATCCGAGGCGCCCGCGAGTTCCATGATGCGTCAGCAGGCGGCACCGGCGGGCGCCGGTGCCAGTGCGCAGCAGGCGCCGGCAAGCGCGGCCGGGGACGCTCGCGAATCTGCGCCGGCGGCCGCTGCGGGCGCGCTTGCACCGCGCGAGGAGCCCAAGCCGTCGAACGCGCCGGCGGCACTCGCCAAGCGCGCGCGAGACAAGGCGGCGACGCTTGACGAAGCTCCGCAGCGCAGCGTCGATGAATGGATTGTGTTGATCCGGCGCCTGAAAGCCGAGGGCAGGAACGAGCTGGCCGCGAAGGAGCTTGCCGCGTTCCGCGCCCGCTATCAGGACCGCGCCGACGCCTTGCTTCCGGCAGATTTGCGCGAGCCGCGCCCCTGAGCGGCGAGCGCTCGCGGCTCGCCCCGCGAGCGCAGCAGCTTCTTGATCGGCGTCGGCAGCGCGGCGCCGCCAACGTCGGCCAGCGATAGCCACAAGAGCCCCGGCGATTGCGCGCTATGCGGCCACGCGCGCACTGCGCATGGGAGAGGTCTGAGCGTCAGCCGGAAGTGCGTGAAGGCGTGCTCGATCGACGGCAGCGCGGTGCCGGGCATGACGTCGGCGGCGAAGCGCACGCGGCAATGCGCGGTCGCGTCGGCGCCTTCGGCGAGCTCCGGAAGGCTCCACAAGCCCGCCCAGATGCCGACGTTCGGCCGGCGCTCGAGCAACACTTCCCCGTGTCGCTCGATCAACAGCACCGTGGTTGCGCGCTGCGGCAGCGTTTTTCTGGCGCGCCGCCCCGGAAGCTCGACGATCCGATGCTCTCGGCGGGCGATGCAATCGGCGGCAACCGGACACACGTCGCAGCGCGGCCTGGTACGCAGGCACACGGTGGCGCCGAGGTCCATCAGCGCCTGCGTATAGGTTTCGATATTGCCCGCCGGCAACAGCGCCTCGGCGCGCGCCCAGAGTGCGCGTTCGACGCCCGCATCGGAGGCGACTCCGGCGATGCCGGCATGGCGCGCGAGCACCCGCTTCACATTGCCGTCGAGAATCGCACCGCGCGTGCCGTAGGCGAACGCCGCGATCGCGGCGGCCGTCGAACGTCCGACGCCGGGCAGCGCCGCGATCGCCGCCGCATCACGCGGCAACGCGCCGCCGTGGTCGGCGACGATCGCCTGCGCGGCGCGATGCATCAGATGCGCGCGACGGTAGTAGCCCAGCCCGCTCCAGTGTTCGAGCACGCGCTCGATCGGCGCCGCGGCAAGGCACGCGGCGTCGGGAAATGCCGCGACGAAGCGTTCGAAATAGGGGATGACGGTGGCGACCTGCGTCTGCTGCAGCATGATCTCGGACACCCAGATCCGATACGGATCGCGCGTGTTCTGCCAGGGCAGACCGCGCCGCCCGGCGCGTCGCTGCCAGGCGATAAGCTCGGTGGCGAACCGCGTCATCGCGCGCCGATACCGCCCGCGCCGGCGGTCACCGCGCAGATAAGCGCTGACGCGCCTTGGTCGCCGCCTCCGAAGTCGGATACTTCGAAACGACTTCCTCGAGCGTGCGCCGCGCCGCCGGAACATCGCCCAGCTCGACCTGGCAGCTAGCGATGTTGAGCAAGGCATCGGGCAGTTTCTGGCTGTCGGGATAGGTGGCGATCAGCTGTCGCTGCGTCGCGATCGCCGCGCGGAATTCGCGCTGCGCATACTGCGCGTTGCCCGCCCAGTACATCGCCGATGGCGCGAGCGGGCTTTTCGGATAGGCGCGGATGAATGACTGGAAGCCCCCGACGGCGGCGCCGAAATTGCCGCTCTTGAACGCGTCGAGCGCCGCGTCGTAGCTCTTCTGCTCTGCCGCGGGATCGCCGGCCGCCGCTGGCGCGCTGGGGCCGGCCGGGGGCGCTGCCGCATCACCCGCCGCGGGCGCGCCCGGCACCGGCGGCGCTCCCGGGGCACCGGGGCCGCCTTCGAGGCGGCGCACGCGGCTATCGAGATCGAGGTAGAGATCGCGCTGCCGCTTTTGCGCCTGTTCGAGCTCGTAGGTCAGCACTTCATACTGACCGCGCAGCTTGGCGATATCGGCCTTTATCTGCTCGACGTCGCGAAACAGGTCGGCCAGGCCCGCGTTTTTGGCCTCCAGCGCGTCAAGGCGCTGCGCGAGCGAACGCTCGATCAGGTCGACGCGGGTCTTGAGCTCTTCGATGCGGCGACGCGCTTCGTCGTCATCGAACAACGCGCCGCGCGCCGGTGCCGCGAGCTGCGCGGCGAACAGCAGGACGGCGAGCGGCGCGAGTATCGCCCGGAGCGGGGGACGGGCCAAGACCTAGTCGCCGCGATAGGCGAGATCGTCACGACGATTCTCGGCCCACGCCGACTCGTCGTGGCCGGAATTCTTCGGCTTTTCCTTGCCGAAGCTGACCGTGTCGATCTGCGCCTCGGTCGCGCCGAACAGCAGCATCATCCGCTTGGCGGCGTCGGCGCGACGCTGGCCCAGCGCGATGTTGTACTCGCGGCTGCCGCGCTCGTCGGTGTTGCCTTCGATGGTCATGTGCGCGCCGCGGTTGGCCTGCAGGTAGCGCGCATGCGCCTCGAGCAGCGATTTGTAATCATCCCTGATCGCGTAGGCGTCGAAATCGAAATAGACGCTGCGCTTGGACAGGATGCTGCCCGGATCCTTCAGCGGATTGCCTTGGGCGCCTTGGTTGGCGGTCCCGGCGACCGATCCCGCGGCGGCACCGGATGTCGCCGCGCCCGGCGTGGTTGCGCCCGGATTGCGTTCGTCGACGGGCGCGCCACCTTCCTGCTTCGGCGTCGTAGAGCATGCGGCGAGCAGCAATGCGGCCAGTACACCGATCAGCGTTTTAGTCATTGGGTTTTCCTTTGTCGTCGTTGCGAATGCGAGCGGGACTATTTTTGCAGCGGACCCCATGCGGGTTCGCGCACATCGCTCGCTGTTGCGGTCAGCCTCTGCTTGACGCGACCGTCGCTGGAGACCGCGGCCAATATACCACGGCCTCCGACTTCGGACGCATAGAGGATCAGCTTGCCGTTGGGTGCGATGCTGGGCGATTCGTCGAGACTTCCCTGCGTCAGGATCTGGACCTGCCGCGTCGCGAAATCCTGCAGCGCGATATTGAGCCGGCCGCCGTCGCGGCGCACGAACACGAATCCCTTGCCGTCGGGCAGGAAGCGCGGCGACACGTTGTAATTGCCGTCGTAGGTCATGCGTTCGACTGCGCCGCCGCTTAAAGCGAGCCGATAGATCTGCGGGCTGCCGCCGCGATCGGAGGTGAACAATATCGACCGGCCGTCGGGCGCGAAGTTCGCTTCGGTATCGATGCCGGCCGACGTCGTCAGCCGCTGCACACTGCCGCCGTCGGCATTGACCAGATAAATCTGCGAGCTGCCGTCCTTCGACAGCGTGACCGCGAGCTTGCTGCCGTCGGGCGACCATGCCGGCGCGCTGTTGCTGCCGCGGAAGTTGGCGACCAGCTGGCGGGCGCCGGTGGTCAGCGATTGCACATAGACAACCGGCTTGCGGTTTTCCAGCGAGACATAGGCGATGCGCGTGCCGTCCGGCGACCATTCCGGCGAAAGCATCGGCTCCTTCGACGTGACGATCGACTGAGGGTTGTAGCCATCGGCGTCGGCGACCAGCAATTCGTAGCGGGTGCCCTGCTTGGCGACGTAGGCGATGCGCGTGCTGAACACGCCGATGTCCCCCGTCAGCTTTTCGTAGATGACGTCGGCGATGCGATGCGCGGTGGCGCGAAACTGCGCCGGCGGCACGACATAGGTGAACGAGGCGAGCTGCGACTGCTTGACCGCGTCGAGCAGCGTGAAACGCACTTCGACGCGGCCGTCGGAGAGCGGCGTCATGCTGCCGACGACCACCGCGTCGGCGCCGCGTCCGGTCCAGTCGCCGTAGCGCACTTCCTCGGCACGCGCCGGCCGCGGGACGACTCCGCCCGGATCGACCAGCCGGAACAGCCCGCTGCGCGACAGGTCCGCGCCGACGACGCCCGAGACGCCGAGCGGATAGTTCGACTCGCCGCCGAACGGGACGATCGCGATCGGAATCGTCGTCGCGCCGCCGCCGATGATCTCGATCGTCAGCTGCGCGTGGGCGCTGAACGCCGCCGCACAGCAGAACGCGAACAGGGTACGCATCAACAATCGGGTCATCGGAGTCCGGGTTTAGAAAATGGAAGATGGGCGCCGCGGCGGTGCACGTCGCGGGTGCGCGCGTCGCCCGTGATGTCGGTGCCAGTGCAGTGCAGCGATTATAACGAACGGGCGGGCGCAATCGGGTCAGCGCGTCACGGCCCCCCGCGGTTCGCCACGGACCGTCGAGTCAAGCCCCAATGCATCGCGCAGCCGGTCGGCAGCCTGGCGTGCCTCCTCCCTGGTCGTATAGGGTCCGACATAGACTCGATACAGGCCCGAGTCCTGCCGGACCCTTGGTTCGACGCCGAGCGTCCCGGTTTGGTTCGCCAGCCGCCCGACAAATTCCTGGGCGTTCGCATAGTTGGCGAATGCGCCGAGTTGCGCCACATAGCCGCCAACTTCCAGTCCGATCGGCGGCGCGGCCGCCGGCGCTGTCTCGCTCGCGGCGACCGGCGGCAACGGACCCGCGAGCTGCGGCGGCGCGGCGCCGGGCAGGATGCTCTCGACCTCGACCTCGCCGCTGCCCTTCTGCGCGATGCCCAGCCGATAGGCCGCGGCGTACGACAAATCGATAATGCGCCCGGAATGAAACGGCCCGCGATCGTTGACCCGCACGACGACGCTCCTGCCGTTGGCGAGGTTGGTCACTCGCGCATAGGACGGGAGCGGCAGCGTCGGATGCGCCGCCGTCATCGCGTACATGTCGTAGGTCTCGCCGGTGGCGGTCTTCTGGGCGTGGAACTTGCGGCCGTACCACGAGGCGAGTCCGCGCTCGCGGTACACGCGCAGGCTGGTCGCCGGGATGTACTCGTGGCCGAATACCGTGTACGGCCGGTTGGCGAAACGATGCAGCGGCTCGAGCCTGGGCATCGCATCGGGGATCGCGTCGAGATTGTCCGGCGGATTGGCGCCGGGGCCGTCGTCCTGATAGTAGGCGCCGGGCCGCGGCGGCGGCGTAGCCGGCGCTCCGGGCGCGGCCTCGCGCTTGAGCGGCGGCGCACAGGCAGCCACGGCGCCGGCCAGCGATACGATCAACGCGGCGCGCAGTCGGGCGAGCGCGCTTTGACCGGTCGAAGTCGGCGACATATAGTCGCGGATTATACGTCGGCGCGAATGCCCTCCACGGGAGCGCGCGGATGCCGCGCATGCCCGCACCGGAGGTGGCGTGAGGAAAACGGCGCTCCTTGCCGGCGTTGTGATGGCCGCCACCGCGGCGGGGCTGGTGCTCCTGCTGCGCGCGGTCGGCAAGGCGGATGCGCCCGGCTTTTTCGGGCTCGGCACCCGACAGGCCGACATCAACATCACGCTCGAGCTGCTGCTGGTGGCGGGTCTGACCTTCGGCATGATGCTGGCTCGGCGCGGCAGCATCGACGCGCATCGCGTCAACCAGACGATGTGGGTGCTGGTCAACGCCGCGCTGGTCGCGTTGATCATGATTCCGTCGATCCGCACGTTCAAGCTCGCGCATGTCTCCGACCTCGCCAATGCCGGCAACCTGATCATCGCCGCACACGCGACGGTCGGCGCGCTGACGCTGCTCTCGGGTCTGTGGCTGGTGTTGCAGATGAACGACATCCTGCCCGCGCGCTGGCACGTCCGCCGCTGGAAGACGCTGATGCGGGCGACGCTCGCCGGCTACTGGGCCGTCGCGCTGCTCGGCATCGCGACGTATCGCGTCTGGTACGCCTGATTCCGGGTTGCGTCGGCCGCTCGATTAGGTGCTGACCAGCTTGCGGTTGGCCTGCACGCTCATCAGGATGCCCAGCCCGATGAACAGGCTGATCAACGCGGTGCCGCCGAACGACACCAGCGGCAATGGCACGCCGACCACCGGCAGCAGGCCGCTGACCATCGCCATGTTGACGAACGCGTAGGTGAAGAACATCAGTGTGATCGCGCCGGAGACCAGCCGCGTGAACATCGTCGACGCGTTAAGCGTGATCGCCAGCGCGCGGCCGATCAACAGCGCGTAGAGCAGCAGCAGGACGGCGACGCCGATCAGCCCGAACTCCTCGCCGAACACCGCGAAAATGAAGTCGGTGTGGCGCTCCGGCAGAAAATCGAGGTGCGTCTGGGTGCCATTCATCCAGCCCTTGCCGATCACGCCGCCCGAGCCCAGCGCGATCGACGCCTGCGAACTGTGATAGCCGGCACCGAGCGGGTCGCGGCTGGGGTCGAGGAAGGTCAGGATCCGCTCCTGCTGGTAGTCGTGCAGATGCGGCCAGACCAGCGGCGCGGCCGCGGCGGCAACCGCCACCAGCCCGACGATCAGCTTCCACGAAAGCCCGGCGAGGTAGAGGACGTAGAAACCGGTTGCGCCGATGATCAGTGCGGTGCCGAGATCGGGCTGGCGCCGCACCAGGACGACCGGCACGGCGATCAGCACCAGCGCCAACGCGTAGTCGTACAGATGGATACGGGTTTCACGGCGCTGGAAGTACCATGCCAGCATCAGCGGCAGCGCGATTTTCATCAGCTCGGAAGGCTGGAAGCGCGCGATGCCGATGCTGAGCCAGCGGCGCGAGCCGTTGACCAGCGTGCCCCCGACGGCGACGGCGATCAGCAATGCCACGGCGATCACGTACAGCGGCAGCGCGACGCGGGCCAGACGCTGCGGCGCGATGTTGGCGACGGCCCACATCAGCACCAGCGCGAAGCCCAGCGACAGGGCCTGGCTGCTCAGCCGCCCGACACTCTGGTCGGATGCCGACACCAGCGTGATCATGCCGACCCCGGCGATCGCCAGCGCCGCGGCCATCAGGTAGCTGTCGATCCGGCGCGCGATCAGTTGCCAGACCTTGCCGATCAATGCGCCCAGCTTCTCCATCAGTCGGACTCGTCGTCGGGCTCGCGGGGCGCCTCGGTCTTGCTGCCGGCGCCAGTGCCGGGCCTCTGCCCGAGCAGATAGTAGTCGAGCACGATCCGCGCGATTGGCGCCGCCGCCTGGGCGCCGAATCCCCCGTTCTCCACCAGCACGGCCAGCGCGATCTTCGGCTTGTCGGCCGGCGCATACGCCGCGTACCAGGCGTGATCGCGCAACCGCTCGTCGACCTTGGCCGAGTAGCGCTCGCCCTTCAGCGAATAGACCTGCGCGGTGCCGGTCTTGCCCGCGGAAATATACTTGGCGCCGACGAACGCCGCCGCGCTGGTGCCTTCGCGCGGCACGCCGATCAGCGCCTTCTTGATGACGGCCAGATCCTGCGGTTTGACCGCGATCGTGTGTGTCTGCTCGGCAGGCAATTCACGCAGCGCGCCGGTGCGCGTGTTCTCGATCGCCTTGACCACGCGGGGGCGCATCGCGACGCCGTCGTTGGCGAGGATCGCGATCGCCTGGGCCTGCTGCAGCGGCGTGAAGGCGTTGTATCCCTGCCCGATGCCGGCCGAGATCGAATCGCCCAGATACCATTTGCGGTGCTCTTCGCGGTAATTGCCGCCGGAGAAGCGCTCGCGCTTCCAGTTCCGCGACGGCAGCACGCCGGGCAGCTCGCCTTCGAGGTCGATGCCGGTCTTCTGACCGAATCCGAACTGGGACATGAACGCGTAGGTGTCGTCGATGTCGGTCTCGCCGGCCAGCATGTAGTAGTAGGTGTCGCACGACGCCACGATCGACTTGTTCATGTCGACATAGCCGTGGCCGCCCGGCTTGTCGTCGCGAAAGCGGTGGGTTCCTCCCGGAATCTGATAGTAGCCGGGGTCGAAAATCGTCTGTGTCGCGGTGCGCTTGCCCGAGGTCAGCGCCCCCAGCGCGAGATACGGCTTGATCGTCGATCCCGGCGGGTACGCCCCGCGCAACGGACGATTGAGCAGCGGCTTGTCGGGTGAGTCGTTCAACTGCTCCCAGGCGGCCGGATCGATGCCGTCGACGAACAGGTTCGGATCGAAGCCCGGCCGCGAGACGAAGGCGAGGACCTCGCCGGTTGCGGGCTCGATCGCCACCAGCGCCCCGCGCCGGTTTCCGAACGCCTCCTCGGCGATCTTTTGCAAATTGATGTCGACGGTGAGACGAAGGTTGTTGCCGGATACCGGCGGCGTGCGCGACAGGGTGCGCACGGCGCGGCCGCTGGAGTCGACCTCGACTTCCTCGACGCCGGTGCCGCCGTGGAGCTCGCGCTCGTACGACAATTCGACGCCGATCTTGCCGGTATAGTCGGAACCCTTGTAATTCGCCGTCTCGTTCCAGCCATCGATCCGCTCGAGATCGTGGTCGTTGATGCGCCCGACGTAGCCGACCAGCTGCGAGGCGATTTCGCCGAACGGATATTGCCGGAACAGCCGGGCCTTGATGTCGACGCCGGGAAATCGATACTGATTGACCGCGAAGCGGGCGACTTCCTCGTCGGTCAGGCGCGTGCGCAAGGGCACGCTGTCCAGGCGCTTCGATTCGTCGAGCAGGCGCTTGAAGCGCTTGCGGTCGCGCGGCTGGACCTCGACGATCCTGGCCAGCTGGTCGATCGTCGCGTCGAGATTCGCCACGCGCGAGGGGACGATCTCGAGCGTGTACGCCGAGTAGCTTTGCGCGAGCACGACACCGTTGCGGTCGGTGATCACACCGCGGTTGGGCGGGATCGGCACGATCGCGACGCGATTGCTCTCGGCCAGCGTCTGGTAGTGGCCGTGCTGGATCACCTGCAGGTAGAAGAAGCGGCCGAAGAGCCCGCCGAACGCGCCGAGCATCAGCACGCCGGCGATCATCAATCGCCGGCGGAAGCGAAAGGCCTCGCGCTCAGGATCCTTGAGCTCGGGCGGCGAGAAGGCGCGGTGGCTGCCGCGTTGATTGAACAGGCGTCGCATAATCGAGTCGCGCTATCGCTCCGCGGGCGAACGCTGCGGCCGCTGCGGCCATTGCAGCACCGCGGTGACCAGCGGCCAGAGCAGCGCGCCGGTCAGCGAGCCGACTATGTAGGTCCAGCGCGGAAGCGGCGCGCCGCCGGCAACGCGCACCAGCAGCACCAGCCCGGAACTGAGCAACAACAGCACCGCCACTTGCGCCGCCTGCTGCCAGAGCGGAAAGCGCAGCACGCGACGGCGAAAATAGCCGGCGCCGTAGGCGAGCACCGCGTAGGCGAGTGCATGCTGCCCGAACACGGTCGCATCGACGACGTCCATCATCAGCCCCAGCCACCACGCGACGCCGACGCCGATCAAGCGCGGCTCCTGAATGCACCAGTAGAGAATGACCAGGGCCAGAAAATCGGGCTTCAGTGTCAACGCCAGGCCAGACACCGGCAGTGTATTGGCCAAGAGGGCGATCAGCAGGGTCAGCACGAAGAACCACGGCCGGGCCGGCAGCAGGATCTCTTCAGGACGGGCGGCGACAAATGGCGGCATCGCGATCGTCAGCCTTTGCGCCTGCCGCGACCCTTGCGCGGCGCGGCGGTGTCGGCGGGCTCTTCGGGCCGCGGCGGCACCGATGCGGTCGAGGCGAGGATCAACACCTGCGCGCTGTGGTCGATGCCCGCCAGCGGCTTGCATGTCACGTGCGCGAAGCTCTGTCCGGTCTCGCGCTCGACCGAGACCACCTGCGCGACGGCGAGCTCCGGGGGATAGGTACCGTCGATGCCCGAGGTCACCAGCATATCGCCGGGCACGATCTCGACGCTGGGCGACAGGTAGCGAAGCTCCGGGGGCCGCGCCGCGCCGGCGCCGTACATGACAGTGCGCACCCCGGTGCGCTCGACCTTGACCGGCACGGCGTGATCCTTGTCGGTGACCAGCGTGACCTCGGACATATAAGGAAACACGCGCGTGACCTGACCGACGACGCCGATGCTGTCGATCACCGCGCGCCCCGGCTGAACGCCCGCCGCCTCGCCCTTGTCGACAAAGAGCTTCTGGGTGAACGGATCGCGGCTGGAATAGAGGACCTCCGCCGCGGTGGCGCTCACCGGGACCCGGGCTTCGAGCTTGATCAGCCCGCGCAGCCGCGCATTTTCCCGTTCGACCGCCGGAAGGGCCTGCACCAGCGGCGCCTGGGCGAGCAGCTGCGCCTGCAGCGTCGCGTTGTCCTCCGCCAGCGCGCGCTGCGACGAAAAGTAGGTATCGACATACGCCAGCGCGTCACCGGGCATCTGCACGAGGCGCTGCAGCGGATAGATTACGATCGCGGCGCCGCGCCGGATGTTCTCCAGATAGCGGTAGCGGGTGTCGGCGAACAGCAGTGCCAGCGACAGCAGGCCGAAGACGGCAAGCCGCGTGAGCGGGGACGGGCCGCGGTGGAAAAAAGGCGGCGGCTCGACCGGGAGATGACGCATCAAACAGCCCGGCCGATCAGCGGCGGGGACGAACCCCGTCGGGCGGAACGAGCAAGACCGAATGCGTTTTGACAGGCATGCTCAATCGGGGCCTTCCCGATCCGTTCCGGTCAGTCGGAAGTGAAGATCGTCGAAAGTTTTTCCATGTTCTCAAGCGCCTTGCCACAGCCGCGCACGACGCAGGTCAGCGGGTCATCGGCAACGATCACCGGCAGGCCGGTTTCCTCCATCAGCAGGCGATCGACGTCGCGCAACAGCGCGCCGCCCCCGGTCAGGACCATGCCGTGCTCGGCGATGTCGGCGCCGAGCTCCGGCGGCGTACGCTCCAGCGCGCTCTTGACCGCGGAGACGATGCTGTTCAGAGGATCGGTCAGCGCTTCGAGAATTTCGTTCGACGACACGGTGAAGCTGCGCGGGATGCCTTCGGCCAGGTTGCGTCCCTTGACTTCCATCTCCTTCACCTCGGAGCCGGGGAACGCCGATCCGATCGTTTGCTTGATCTGCTCGGCGGTCGTCTCGCCGATCAGCATGCCGTAGTTGCGGCGGATGTAGTTGACGATCGCTTCGTCGAACTTGTCGCCGCCGACGCGCACGCTGCCCGAGTACACCATGCCGCCCAGCGAGATCACGCCGACCTCGGTCGTGCCGCCGCCGATGTCGACGACCATCGAGCCGGTGGCTTCCGAAATCGGGAGGTCGGCGCCGATCGCCGCCGCCATCGGCTCCTCGATCAGGTACACCTTCGAGGCGCCGGCGCCGAGCGCGGATTCGCGGATCGCGCGGCGTTCGACCTGCGTCGAGCCGCAGGGTACGCAGATGATGATGCGCGGGCTCGGGCTGAACAACTTCGAGTCCAGCACCTTTTTGATGAATTGCTTGAGCATCTGCTCGGTGACGGTGAAGTCGGCGATGACGCCGTCCTTCATCGGCCGGATCGCGGTGATGTTGCCCGGCGTGCGGCCGAGCATCTGTTTCGCCGCTAGGCCGACTTCCTGTATCACGCGCTTGCCGTTCGGCCCGCCCTCCTGGCGAATCGAGACGACCGAGGGCTCGTTCAGCACGATGCCCTTGCCGCGGACGTAAATCAGCGTGTTCGCCGTTCCGAGATCGATCGCCAGATCGGTGGAAAAATAACCTTTGAACATTTCGAACATGGGGACTTTCGTTGCGACGTTTCGCCTGGGGCGGCCGTGCTTATGACAAGTGATTATGATACCCTATTCAGCTTTGTTTCTGCACCGTAAGTTTGCCTGGCGCCCGAGCAATGGCCCTTTCCGTCGACGACGTACGGCGTATCGCACATCTGGCCCGGATCGAAATCACGCCGGCCGAAGCCGATGACGTGCGCGACAAGCTGGAGCGCATTTTCGAATTGATCGGACGCATGCGCGCCGTCGATACGACCGGCATCGCGCCGATGTCGCACGCGCAGGACGTCGTCCTGCCGCTGCGCGAGGACCGGGTCACCGAAACCGATCGTCACGCGCTCTACCAGCGGGGCGCGCCGGCGGTCGAGGATGGCCTCTACCTCGTGCCGAAGGTTATCGAGTGAGGAAACCGGGACACTGAACGCTAAAGGCACCCGCACGCGCCGAGCGCCGCCGTCAGCGGGATTCCCGGTCGTTGCGGCGGCACCGCCGCCGGTTCGAACTCGCCGACAATGATTACCGCGCCGCTCATCGAGCTTTCGCACGCCCTCGCCGCCAGGCGCTTGTCCAGCGTCGAACTGGTCGAGGGATTGCTGTCCCGCATCGATGCAGCCAATCGCCGACTCAATGCCTTCCTGACTATCGACCGGGAGCGAGCGCTCGCGTCGGCAAGGGCGGCCGACGCCAGGCGCGCGACGGGCGGGGCCGGGCCGCTGACCGGCATTCCGATCGCGCACAAGGACGTCATCATGACCGAGGGTCTCAAGACGACCTGCGGTTCGCGCATGCTGGAGCATTTCGTCGCTCCGTACAGCGCCTTTGTCGTCGAGCGGCTCGCGTCCGAGGGCATGATTCTGATCGGCAAGACCAACATGGACGAGTTCGCGATGGGCTCGTCGAACGAGAATTCCTTTTTTGGTCCGGTCAGGAATCCGTGGCACGCCGACTACGTCGCCGGCGGCAGCTCGGGCGGTTCGGCGGCGGCCGTCGCGGCGAGACTCGTTCCCGCCGCAACCGGCACCGACACCGGGGGCTCGATTCGCCAGCCCGCGGCGCTGTCGGGCGTATGCGGTATCAAGCCGACCTACGGCGTGTGCTCGCGCTACGGGCTCGTCGCCTTCGCCTCGAGCCTCGATACGCCCGGCGCCTTCGGGCAGACGGCGGCCGACTGCGCGATGCTGTTGACCGCGATGGCCGGTCACGACGCGCGCGACTCGACCAGCCTCGACCGGCCGCGCGAGGACTACGGACGCGAGATCGACGCGCCCGCAAGCTCGAAGCCGCTCGCGGGCCTGCGCCTCGGCCTGCCACGCGAATATGCGAGCGGAGGGACCGACGCCGCCGTGGCGCGGGCGATCGAGGTCGCGCTCGGCGAATTCCGCCGGCTCGGCGCGACCACGGTCGAGGTGAGCCTGCCGAACGTGCACCTGTCGGTGCCCGTCTATTACGTCATCGCGCCGGCGGAAGCCTCGTCCAACCTGTCGCGCTTCGACGGCGTGCGCTACGGACACCGCGCGGCCGTCTACGGCGATGTCGACGACATGTACAAGAAAACCCGCGCCGAAGGCTTCGGCGCCGAGGTCAAGCGGCGCATCCTGGTCGGCACCTACGTGCTTTCGCACGGCTACTACGACGCGTACTACCTGAAAGCGCAGCAGGTGCGCCGGCTGATCGCCGACGATTTCCGTCGCGCCTACCAAAGCTGCGACCTGATCGTCGGGCCGACGTCGCCGACGGCGGCGTTTCGGCTCGGCGAAAAAAGCGACGATCCGGTCAAGATGTACCTCAACGACATTTTCACTATCGCCGGCAACCTGACCGGAGCGCCGGCGATGTCGATACCCTGCGGATTCGACGACGCGGGCCTGCCGATCGGTTTGCAGCTCCAGGGCGATCACTTCGCCGAAGCGCGCATCCTCAACGCAGCGCACCGCTACCAGCAGGCGACCGACTGGCATCGCCGCGTCCCGCCGGAGTTCGCGCCATGAGCGCGAAGGGCCGCCCCGAGCGCGAATCAGCCCCGAAGCGCGCAGCGCGGAGGGCAGTCCAATGACCTGGGAAGTCGTCATCGGTCTCGAGACCCATGCGCAGCTCTCGACCGCCTCGAAGATTTTTTCCGGTGCGCCAACGGCGTTTGGCGCCGCTCCCAACACGCAGGCCTCGGCGGTCGATATCGCGCTGCCCGGTGTTCTTCCGGTATTGAACCGCGGCGCGGTCGAGCGCGCGATCCGCTTCGGCGTCGCGGTGGGCGCCACGATCAACCGCAGGAGCGTCTTCGCGCGCAAAAACTACTTCTACCCCGACCTGCCGAAGGGCTACCAGATCTCGCAATACGAGATACCGATCGTACAGGGCGGTTCGATCGCGATCGTTTCGCCGACCCGCGGCGAGGTCCGGATCGCGCTGACCCGCGCGCATCTCGAGGAGGACGCGGGGAAATCGCTGCACGAGGGCACCGGTCCGCTCGGCGCGTCTGGTTCCGGGATGACCGGCATCGACCTGAACCGCGCCGGAACGCCGCTGCTCGAAATCGTGTCCGAACCCGACATGCGGACGGCCGCCGAAGCCATCGCGTATGCCAGGGCGCTGCACGCGCTGGTACGCTGGATCGGCATCTGCGATGGCAACATGCAGGAGGGAAGCTTTCGCTGCGATGCCAACGTCTCGGTGCGCCGGCAAGGCGAGGCCAGGCTCGGCACGCGCTGCGAGATCAAGAACCTGAACAGCTTCCGCTTCATGCAGCAGGCGATCGAGTTCGAGGTGCATCGGCAGATCGAACTGATCGAGGACGGCGGCGCCGTCGTCCAGGAGACGCGCCTCTACGACCCCGACCGAGGCGAGACGCGCTCGATGCGCAGCAAAGAGGACGCGCAGGATTACCGCTACTTTCCCGATCCGGATCTGCCGCCATTGGCGATCGACGAGGCGTGGATCGCGCGGATTCGTGCCGAAATGCCCGAGCTGCCTGAGCCGATGGCGCATCATTTTGTCTCCGAGTACGCGATCGCGTTGCCGGATGCCCTCCAGCTGACCGCCAACAGAGAGACGGCGCGCTATTTCGAGGAGACGATGCAGGCGCCCGTCGGCGTGCATCTAAGCGGCAAGACGGTCGCAAACTGGATCCTCGGCGAGGTTTCCGCAAGACTGAACCGCGATGGAATCCCGATCGAGCAAGCGCCGGTGCGGCCGAAGGAATTCGCGCGCTTGCACGCGCGCGTCCAAGACAACACCATCTCCGGAAATATCGCCAAAGACGTTCTCGACGCAATGTGGACCGGAGAGGGCGACGCCGACGCGATCATCAAAAAGAAGGGCCTCACGCAGATCTCCGACGCCGGCGCGATCGAAAAAATCGTCGACGAGGTCCTTTCCGCGAACGCCGCGATCGTCGCCGAGTACAAGGCGGGCAAGGACAAGGCCTTCCAGTCGCTGGTCGGCAAGGCGATGGCCGCCAGCCGGGGCAAGGCGAATCCGGCGCAGGTCAACGCGATGCTCAGGAAAAAGCTGGGCGGCTGAATTTCCTCGAGGGCGTCGCGGGTGTCGCAGGCAATGCGAAGCACCCGACGGCGTGACAAAAACGGTGCGGAAGCCTTGAAGGCCTCCGCACCGTCCGTTCAACCCACCGCGTGCCTCCGTCTATCTCGGACCCGGGTCCGGTGGCGACGGGAACAGGTCTTCGTTCCGCCCGAACATCACGTACTGCAAGGTGACGTTGCAGCCGCCGGTCGCGCAGGGCTTGGTGGCATCGACCCGCGTCACCGCGTAGCCCAGTGTTGCAAATCCGAGGCCCTGTCCGTACGGCGTCACCGGACCGGTGGCGTTGCGAACCGAGAAGTAATCGCCATACCTCACGTTCTTCGTACTATCGCTTTGCGTCGCGTTGCTGGTCGTCGTCACGTACGCAACGAAATCGCCGAGGAATCCCACGGCGTTGTCGGCATAGCTGCCGCCGCCGCCGGTCGCGAGCGAAATCGCGACTTCGTCCTTGCCCGATCCCGGACGCCATACCAGCGCGGGGGTCGCGAAGGCATCCCCAAAAAGGAAAAGCGAACGCCGCGGTCGCGTTGCGGCGACGCGCAGAACCGCAGTTCGTCGCAGCAAACCGTGCTCCTGCGGAGGAATACGTAAAATCCGGTCAGGACCCGACATTGCCTGGCGCCACAACTGGCGCCACGCCAAGCTGTGCCTCCGGGCGGTCCCTTGTCTACTAGAATGCCGGCGATACCGCCAGGCATCGCCTACCGGGGCAGTCATATGTATGTTCTGGTCGGGCCCGCGAGCGACATCGCCCTCCTGTACGCCGGCCGCTCCCCGACCCGCGCAAGGTAGGCGCCGATGTTGCCGTACGGCGCGAGATCGTAGTCGAGGAAGTTCCTTAGCGTCGTGAAAGGGAACACCATCATCACGTCGGCGGCGGTGAATGCTTCGCCGGCGAACCACGGGCCGCCGCCGATCTCGGTGTCGACGAAGAATAGCATCTGTTTCATCCGCTCGTGCATACGCGCCGTGACCGGGCTCGCCGCGGCCTCCTTGACCCGGCTCAGCACGAGCGCGATCAGCAGCAGCGACATCAGGCTGCCTTCGGCGAAGTGTAGCCAGTAGAGGTAGCGGGCGTACGCCGGATGCCCGGCCGGCAGCGCCAGCCGCCCGCCGGCATGACGATGGACGATATAGTCGACGATCGCACCCGACTCGGCGAGCACAGTGCCGCCGTCGCGGATCACCGGTGCCTTGCCGAGAGCGTGGATCTCCTTCAACGGGTGCGGAGCCGCGCCCGTCGTCTCGCGCGGAAAGACCTGCAACTCGTACGGAAGACCGAGCTCCTCCATCAGCCAGACAATGCGCTCGGAGCGCGAGGTCTCCAGGTGATAGACGGTGATCATCACGGTAGCTCCCATCGAAGGGTGGGGGAGTTTGCAACGGTTTGATCTTGGCCGCAATCGCGAACAGTGCCCACCGGATAACGCCCGCGCGCCGGCGTCGCGTTAAACTGCGTTGCGGCCGTGCACGACGGCCGCGTCATCTGACAGAATTCCGGCGATGATTCCTTTCGACGTTCAGCGCGCTCTCGATAACCCTTTCTGGTCGAGCCTGACCACGGGGCATGCGCATTTCGCGGTGGGGAGAACGCTGGCACGCCGATATCCGACTGACATTTCGCCGATCGCCGGATTGTCCGCGCCGGAGCCTGGCAACATAAGCGCGCTGGAGGCGCTGGTCGATCCCGGCGATGACATGGCAACCGTCGCGCGATTGATGCCGAAGCTGCCAGCCCATTGGGAAATCCTGTACGAATCACGCCTGACACAGATGATTCGGAGCAAACGGACGCCGTTGCCGGAGGGTGACGTCGACGCATCGAGTCTTGGGCCAGCCGATGTTCCGGAAATGCTGTCGCTGGTCGACCTCACCAAGCCGGGACCGTTTCGACTCCGCACGATCGAATTGGGAACGTATGTCGGATTGCGTCTATCGGGGCGCCTGGTGGCGATGGCAGGTGAGCGGCTGTGGATCGATGAATTCAGGGAGGTCAGCGCCGTATGCACGCATCCGGACGTTCAGGGACGCGGGTACGCGCGGGCGCTGATAGCGCGGGTTGTCAATGGGATGATGCGCGCGGGGCAGACGCCGATGCTTCACGTCGAGAGCGCGAACAAGCGCGCAATCGAGCTGTACGTCGCGCTCGGGTTTGTGCGGCGCGCCGAACTTTCACTGCTGTACGCCAAGCGCGTCGCGCTAGCGGAGCGATTTGCGGTGCCGAATCGGCTCTAGCCTCGGAAGAAGTTGCTTCGCTTCCTCGAGCTCCGGCGCGTCGAATTCCGGCGGAAGTTCGGCGCAGACGGCGCGCAGCGACTGCAGGCCTTCTGCTACGGCCGGCCCTGCGCGCAGTCCGGCCTTGGCCACGCTCAAGCCAGCCCTCAATTCGAACAGCGCGGCGCCTTGCTGCTTGGCGACGTCCAGGGCCGTTTGCAGTGAACGCATCGCCTCGTCGGCATGGCCGGCGCCGAGGCGCAGCAGACAGACGCCCTGCAGGCGATGGAGCTCGGGCACGAACATGCCGACTCCCGGCTCCGTGACCGTGCCGAGCGCCCACCGCACGAGCTCGAGCGCGTCGTCGGCCCGTCCGGCCCTTTCGCGCGCGTCCGCCAGAATCGCGGCGTAATACCGGTACAGCGGCCCGATGGCGGACGCTCTCGGGAACTCGGCTTCCATCATCGCCAAGCCGGCGTCGCTGTCCCGTTCCGAAGGTGCACGCCCAGCCGGAGACCATCAGCGCGTGTGCACGCATCGGCGGAAAGTTGTACTTCTCCGCAAGCTCGCGCAAGCGCAGCGCCAGCGCGATCGACCGTCTCGCGGTCACCGAGCGTTTGATGCAGCGACCAGTGACGTTCTGCAGAGCGAAGGCGACGTTGTGCGGGTGTCCGAGCGTTTCGGCAAGCAAAACACCCTTGTCGGCGAACTGCCGTGCCTCGGCGGTTTGGCCGGAAAAGCAGAGCGCCAGCGCCCTGCAACATATGCGCGCACACGCCTGGATCGTGACCGCCGAACACGGGACCCATCCAGGCGTGCCGGGCCGGATCGTATTGCCGGACGCCTTCCTGCGTGTACTTGAGCGCGGTCGGCCCCTCGCCCCGGAAGAGCGCGGTGGACCAGCGGCAATGGAAGGCCTCGAGCTGCAGATCCGGATCCGCGACTCGCGCGCTGAGCGCGATCAACTCCTGGGCCCGGTCGCGCGCAACTTCGAGCTTGCGGCTGGGAATGGCGTTGAACCAGAGTCCCCAGGTCGCCTTGAACAGTCCAGCGTGGTCGCCGGCTTTCTCTCCCGCAGCATGTGCGACGCCGGTAGGTCTCCTCCACTTCCGGCGCCTGCGGCCCCTTGATGATCGAAAGCGCGGGGCCGAGTTTAAGCAGGAGCGCAAGCTCGCGCCGGACGCGCTCCGTCACTATCGACCGCTTTGCACGCCTCCGCGTGAGCGGCGCGAAAGTGGGCGACGGCCTCGGCGAAGGCGAAGCGGGCCGCGGCGCGATCGCCCGCGCGCTCGTGATATGTGCAGGCGAGATCAGGGATGCCGGCGTTGGCAAAGTGATGCGCGACCACTTCGGGCTCGGTCTCGGCGACCGCCGGGAAACTGCTCGACGAGCGCCCGGCCGATGCGTTCGTGAATCTCGCGGCGGCGGCTGCGAAGCAGGTTCTCGTAGGCGATATCGCGCATCAGCGCGTGGCTGAAGCGGTAGCCGAGCCCGGTCGACCGGGTCTGCGCGAAGACGAGTCCGGCATCGACCAGCCGCGCGAGGCCAGTTTCGACGTCGGCCGCGCGTTCGACCGCTACCGTGTCCAGCAACGATCGGGAGAATTGCTGCCCGATCACCGCGGCGATCTGGGCAATCTCCTTCGCCGGCCCCAGGCGATCGAGGCGGGCCATCAGCGAATCCTGCAAGGTTGCGGGCACGACCGGCCGGTCCGAGCTCGCGGACTCCGCAACCGCTCTGGTCAGCTCCTCGATGAACAGCGGAATGCCGTCGGCTTTGGCGACGATCTCGTCGATCAGCTCGGGCTCGAGCGTCCGTTCCGCCAAGGTCCCGGCAACGAGATCCGCGCAATGTTCCTTGCTGAGGCGCGACAGCATGCACGATTCCATCGCTTGTCCGCTCGGCGGCGGCGGCTGATACTCCGGTCGTGCCGTAACGAGCCCCAGGACGCGCGTTTTGGCGATGCCGCCGACCAGGCGCGTCACCAGCTCTTGCGTGGTCGGGTCGATCCAGTGAGCGTCTTCGAGGACGAACAAGACGGGTTGTTGCGCGGCGACCCGGGTCAGCTGATCGATCAGGACCGCGATGATCGCTGCCTTGCGCTGCGCCGGGTGGCAGCTCGATCGGCGGATACCGACTTGCGGCCGGAATCGAAAGCAGCTCCGCCATCAAACTGGTCGTCGGCGCGACGTTGGTGTCCGTCGCGGCGAGCAGTGACTTCCAGCTTTTCGAGCTTGCATGGCGGCGGAATCTTCCGGCGCGAAGCCGGCAGCCAGCTCGAGATGGCGGACGATCGGGTAAAGCGCCGTGTTCGAGTGATACGGCGAGCACTGGCAGAGCACGCGGACATGCGGCTCGTCGCCGATGCGCCGTGACAGGGCATCGACGATGCGCGACTTGCCGATGCCGGCTTCGCCTTGAATCAGAACGGCCTGGCCGGTTCCCTCCCGGGTCGAGCTGCCAGCGATCGAGCAAGAGATCCATCTCGTCGACGCGGCCGACCAGCCGAGCTAAGGCCCGGGAGCCGATGGCGGCAAAACGGCTCTCGACGCGGCAATCTCGCGCCCGACCTGCCAAACCGTTACCGGTTTGGCGAAGCCCTTGAGCGAGTGCTCGCCGCGGCTGCTGCTACTCGAACTGGCCGCCAAGCAGTTGATGCGTCGTCTCGCTGACAAGGACGGTGTTGGGTTCCGCCAGCGCCTGGAGGCGCGCGGCGAGGTTGGGCGTCTCGCCGACAATCGCATGTTCGCGCGCGACGCCGACGCCGACGAGGTCGCCGATGACGACCAGGCCGGTGGCGATGCCGGCCCGAACCTCGAGCGGTCCGCCCGTCGGGGCGCCTGGTCTGCGCGATTTTTTCGATGATCGCGCGCGCCGCGCGCACCGACTGCCCGACGGCGTCTTCGTGCGCCCGCGGATAGCCGAAATAGGCGAGCACGGAATCGCCCATGAACTTGGCGACGAATCCGTCGAAGCGGTTTATCGCGTCGGCGCACGTCTCCTGGAAGCGGCGGATCAATGCGCCCATTTCTTCGGGGTCGACGGCGTTGGCGAGCTCGGTCGAGCCGACCAGGTCGCAAAACATCACGGTGACCTGGCGCCGCTCGGCTTCGTGCGTCGCACTTTCGGTCGACGGTGTTTGCGGCGAGCGGTCAACCGATGACCCGGGCGCGGGCTTGCGCGCGGCGATCGCCCGCAACAGCTTGCGGCGATGCCCGAGCGTCAGGCCGAGCTTCTCGAGATCGGTGTCGGCCAGATCGGGCAGGACGTCGAAATCGATGTCGTTTTCGGCGAAGACCGAGTAATACTCTCCCAGGCCAAGGTCCTTGAGCCAGTCTTCGATATTGGTCACGGTATCGGCCCCCCCTTCGCGATGGCGCATAGGCGGGCGGATTTCGACGATCCGCTGGCTACGAACCAGCGGTGCGGTCGCAAGTATCCGGGGCGAGACGGGTCCCGGTCAATCGGCGACGCAGGACGGCCCCATCAGGCCATCAGCGCCTTGTACCGGATGCGGTGCGGCCGCGCACCTTCCTCGCCCAGGCGTTTTTTCTTGTCGGCTTCGTACTCCTGGTAGTTGCCTTCGAAGAACACCACACGCGAATCTCCTTCGAACGCGAGTATGTGCGTGGCGATGCGATCGAGGAACCAGCGGTCGTGCGAGATCACCAGCACGCTGCCGGCGAATTCGAGCAGCGCGTCTTCGAGGGCGCGCAATGTCTCGACGTCGAGATCGTTCGAAGGCTCGTCGAGCAGCAGCACGTTGCCGCCCTTGAGCAAAGTCAGGGCAAGGTGCAGCCGGCCGCGCTCGCCGCCGGACAGCGCCCCGACCATTTTCTGCTGATCGACGCCTTTGAAGTTGAATCGGCCGAGGTACGCGCGCGAGGGCATCTCGAACTTGCCGACCGTCAGGATGTCGTGCCCGCCGGAGATCGCTTCCCATGCGGTCTTGCCGTCGGGCAGTGCCTCGCGCGACTGGTCGACCACGGCGAGCTTCGCTGTCGAGCCGATGACGATCTTGCCCTTGTCCGGTTTTTCCGCGCCGGTGATCATGCGGAACAGAGTCGTCTTGCCGGCGCCGTTCGGGCCGATGATGCCTACGATCGCTCCCGGCGGCACGCTGAACGAGAGGTCGTCGATCAGCAATCGCTCGCCGTAGGCCTTGCTCACGCCGTGCAACTCGATCACCTGGCCGCCGAGGCGCTCGGCGACGGGGATGAAGATTTCCTGCGTCTCGTTGCGCTTCTGATGTTCGTGGCTGGACAATTCCTCGAAGCGGGCGATGCGCGCCTTGGCCTTCGCCTGGCGGCCCTTCGGATTCGTGCGCACCCACTCGAGCTCTTTTTGCATCGACTTGATGCGCGCCGATTCCTGCTTGGCCTCGATCTCCAGGCGCTGCTCCTTCTGCTCGAGCCATGAACTGTAATTGCCTTTCCACGGAATGCCATACCCGCGATCGAGCTCGAGAATCCATTCGGCCGCGTTGTCCAGGAAGTAGCGGTCGTGCGTGACGGCGATTACCGTGCCGGGAAAGCGCAGCAGGAACTGCTCGAGCCACTCGACGCTTTCGGCATCCAGATGGTTGGTCGGCTCGTCGAGCAGCAGCATGTCCGGCTTGGAAAGCAGCAGCCGGCACAGCGCGACGCGGCGCTTTTCACCGCCCGACAGCTTGCCGATCGTCGCGTCCCACGGTGCAAGCCGGAGCGCGTCGGCGGCGATTTCCATCTGGACTTCGGTGTCGGCGCCGGCCGCGGCGATGACGCCCTCGTAGCGGGCCTGCTCGGCGGCCAGTGCATCGAAGTCGGCATCGGGCTCGGCGTAGGCCGCGTAAATGGCTTCCAGTTTCTGCTTCGCTTCGAGGATTTCGCCCAGGCCCTCTTCCACCGTCTCGCGCACCGACTTGTCCGGCGCGAGTTGCGGTTCCTGGGGCAGGTAACCGATACGCATGTTCGGCATCGGTACCGCCTCGCCTTCGTATTCGCGATCTTCGCCGGCCATGATGCGCAACAGGCTCGACTTGCCGGAACCGTTTAACCCGAGCACGCCGATCTTGGCGCCGGGGAAGAAGGACAGCGAAATGTCCTTGAGGATGACGCGTTTGGGCGGCACGATCTTGCCCACGCGATTCATCGTGTAAACGTATTGAGCCACGAAGTTCCTGACGATCCTGAATGGAATGCGGCGCCGTGAGCGCCGCCAGGCGTGATTATCGCCGATGTGCGGCCGTGCCGCCGCTTGCGGGCGCGCGATTCGCGCGCGGAAGGCTAGCGGGTCTTGCCGGGTGGCGCGGCCGCGGCGCTCTTGCTGCGGACCGGAGCCGAGGGCGCTGCGGCCTTCTGAAGGTCGGCGGCGCGCTGCCGTTCGGCAGCCTCGTCCTGCTCCTGCTTGATCTCCTGCCAGCGTTTTTTGTCGGCGTCGTATTTCTTGCCCACAGCGGCCAGCGCCTCTTTCTTCTGCGCGAGCAAAGCGGTCTGCCGCGCCAGCTCTTCGGTGACCGAATTGAGCTCGTTGTCCACCGCCGCGGGGACGGGCTTGGTGCCATAGCCGGCCTTGCGCCTGTCCAGATCCTGCTTGCGTCGCGTCATGTCGGCGATATAGGCGCCGATCGTCGTCAATTGCGACTCCATCGTCGAGACGGCCCGCGCGCGGGCGACATCGATCTCCGCCTCGCTGGAGAATGACTGGGTCAGTGCCCTGTCTTTCCGCGCCTGCTCCGCATTCGCCTTGGCGACATCGCGCTGTCGCTCCGCCTCGGCCTCGATCGCCTTGCGCTGCTCCGCCGTCGGCGCCGGCTCGATTGTCTTGACCGACCGGCCCTGCTTGTCGAGCACCGTGGCGCCCTTGCCGACCGACTCCGGCGGTATGCGATCGGTGTAGTGGACGACGCCCTGGTCGTCTACCCATTTGTACACGCCTGCGCCATTGGCCGCGCCTGCGACGAAGACGAAACCGATGATGGCGATCATGCTCGCCGATCCTGCTGCCGACAACCGCAAATGGTCAACTTTCACAATGAGCCTTTTTGATCCGGTACTTCACGCCGCTTCAGGCGACAACGCCGTATTGCTCGCGATACGAGATCACGTCGCGCCGTTGCTGCGCCAGATCGCTGCGCCGCGCCAGCAGCTTCAGCAAGTCGTCGAGCGTCGCGATCGCCACGACCGGAACGCCAAACTCCTGCTCCAACTCCTGCACCGCCGAGCGTTCGGCGCGGCCCCGCTCCATCCTGTCGAACGCGATCAGCACGCCGCCAGCGATCGCGCCATGGGACCGTATCAGCTCGATCGCCTCGCGTTTGGCGCCGCCGTCGGTAATGACGTCATCGACGATCAGGATGCGGCCCTTGAGCGGTGCGCCCACGATCACCCCACCCTCTCCATGATCCTTGGCTTCCTTGCGATTGAAACTGTACGGCAGATTGTGCCCTTTTGCGGCGAGGGCGACAGCCGTCACCGCGGCCAGCGTTATGCCTTTGTAGGCCGGACCGTACAGCTGATCGCAACGCACATTCGAGGCCAGGTACGCCGTGGCGTAGTACCGGCCAAGCTCGCCCAAACTCGCTCCGTCGTTGAATAGCCCCGCGTTAAAAAAATAAGGTGTCTTGCGGCCCGCCTTGGTGACGAACGCACCAAATCGAAGCACGTCGCGTGCCAGGGCGAATTCAAGAAAATCCTGCCGGAAATCGGACATTGAAAGGTGTTGCGCGGCGCGGGAATCGACCGCAAATTATACCGCGCGGCCATCATCGCCGGCGCCGACGCGGCGGGGCGGCATCGTCGTGTAAACTCCGCGCCGCAGCGTCATCCGGACCGACGCAAAACCCACATGCGCATTGTCACACTCAACGTCAACGGCATCCGCGCCGCGGAGCGCAAGGGCCTTGTGCGCTGGCTCAGCCGGATCGAGCCCTGGGATGTCGTTTGCCTGCAGGAGATCAAGGCGCATCCCGACGATGTGCCGAATGCATTGCGGGCGCCGCGAAAATCCCACGCCGCCTTTCATCACGCGCAAAAAAAAGGGTACAGCGGCGTCGCGCTGTACGCGCGCCGCGCGGTACCTGTGCGCAGCGGCTTCGGCAGCGACGAATTCGACGCCGAGGGTCGATACCTGGAAGCCGATTTCGGCAATCTCACGGTGATCAGCGTCTATTTGCCGTCCGGATCGAGCTCGCCCGAGCGCCAACTAGCCAAATTCCGCTTTCTCGCCGAATTCCTGCCCCACCTCGAGCGGCTGCGCGATGCCGGCCGCGAGGTGATCCTGTGCGGCGACTGGAACATCGCGCACCAGCCGATCGATCTGAAGAACTGGCGCAGCAACCAGAAGAATTCAGGCTTCCTGCCCGAAGAGCGGGCGTGGCTGTCGCGAGTTTTCGACGAGCTGGGCTTTGTCGACGTCTTCCGACGCATCAATCGCGAGCCGGACCAATACACCTGGTGGTCGAATCGCGGCCAGGCCTGGGCCAAGAACGTCGGCTGGCGCATCGATTACCAGATCGCGACGGCAGGCATCGCCGCGACGGCGCGTGCCGCGGCGATCTATACGAATCGAAGGTTCTCGGATCACGCCCCATTGATCATCGATTACGACTATGTGCTGTAGCGCCGCACGATGCTACGCCTGAGCAACCTCACGCTTTCGCGCGGCAACAAGCGTCTGCTCGAAGGCGCATCGCTGACCGTGCATCCGGGCCACAAGGTCGGTCTGATCGGCGCCAACGGCAGCGGCAAATCGTCGTTGTTCGCGTTGCTGCGCGGCGAGCTTTCCCAAGACGCGGGCGAGGTCGCGCTGCCGCCGGCGTGGGTGATCGCGCACGTCGCCCAGGAAACACCGGCAGTCGCGACGCCGGCGATCGATTACGTGCAGGACGGCGACGCCGAATTGCGCCGGGTGCAGCGCGAGCTGCAGGACGCCGAGGCGGCAGCGGAAATCGATCCCCATGCCGGAGGCGAGCGGCTGGCCGAGCTGCATCACCGATTCGAAGCGATCGGCGGCTACAGCGCCCGGGCGCGAGCGGCGTCTCTGCTCGCCGGGCTCGGCTTCGGCGCCGCGCGACAGAGCGAGCCGGTGGCGAGCTTCTCTGGCGGCTGGCGGATGCGTCTTAATCTCGCGCAGGCGTTGATGTCGCGCTCGGACCTGTTGTTGCTCGACGAGCCGACCAACCACCTCGATCTGGACGCGGTGCTCTGGCTCGAGGACTGGCTGGCGCGCTACCCGGGCACGTTGCTCCTGATCGCGCACGATCGCGATTTTCTCGACGCGGTGGTCACGGAGATCGCGCATCTCGACGGCAACAAGCTTCGGATGTACACCGGCAACTACGCTCAATTCGAGCGTGAGCGCGCGCTTTCGCTCGCGCTGCAGCATTCGGCTTACGTCAAGCAGCAAAAGCAGATCGCGCACCTGCGCTCGTATATCGATCGCTTCCGCGCCAAGGCGACCAAGGCGAGGCAGGCGCAGAGCCGGATCAAGGCACTCGAGCGGATGGAGCTGATCGCCGCCGCGCACGTCGACAGCCCGTTCTCGTTCGAATTTCCGGCCACCACGATCCACGCGCGACAGCTGCTCAAGCTCGATCATGCGACGCTGGGCTACGGAGACAAGCCGGTTCTTGCCGGCGTCGACTGGGCCATCCTCGCCGGTGCACGGATCGGGCTCCTGGGACCGAACGGCGCCGGCAAGTCGACGTTGCTGCGCGCGATCGCCGGCGAGCTCGTGCCGACGAGCGGGGCGCGCCTGACCGCGCAAGGCTTGTCGATAGGCTACTTCGCCCAGCATCAGGTCGAGCAGCTTCGTCTCGACCAGAGCGCCCTGTGGCATCTCCAGCAGATCGAGCCGGGCGCGAGAGAGCAGGTTCTCCGCGACTTTCTCGGCGGATTCGATTTTCGTGGCGAACGCGTCAGCGCGCCCGTGCATGAATTTTCCGGCGGCGAAAAGGCGCGCCTGACGCTTGCGCTGCTGGTCCGTCAGCGGCCGAATCTCTTGCTGCTCGACGAACCGACCAATCATCTCGACATCGACATGCGCGAAGCGCTGACTGAGGCGCTGCAGGATTACACCGGGGCACTGATCGTCGTCGCGCACGATCGGCACCTGCTTCGCGCCACCGCCGACGAGCTATGGCTGGTCGCCGATGGTGCGCTGTCGCTCTTCGACGGCGACCTGGACGACTACCGGCAGTGGGTCCTGGCCGGGCGCGGGCGCGAATCCGCCAACGCGACCGCGGATACCGCACCGCAAGCACCCGACCGCAGGAGCCAAAAGCGCGCCGAGGCGGCGGAAAGGCAGCGCCTGTCCGAGCTGCGCAAGCCGCTGCAGAAAAAGATCGAACGCCTCGAGCAACAGATCGAGCTGCTATCGGCCGAGAAGCGTGGCCTCGACGATTGGCTCGCGACTTCCGAAGCCTACGTCGAGGACAACAAGGAGCGTCTGATCACCTCCCTCGCGCGGCGGGGCGATCTGGCCTGGCAGCTCGCGCGCGACGAGGCCGAATGGCTCGACCTGCACGAAGCGCTCGAGCGTTCGGCCGGCTAAGCTTGAATTTGCGCCGCGGCTGCGCTATGGCTTGGACGGCGCTGGGGCTTCCGCGACGGGCAACGGCGCATTCCAGGGCGCCACGCGCAACAGCAGCGCCATGCCCGGCAGCGCCAGCGCCATGCACAGCAGATAGAAGTCGAACCATCCGATCGCGTCGACGATCCACCCGGTCGTCGCATTGATCAGCGAGCGCGGCACGGCGGCAAGGCTTGTGAACAGCGCGAACTGTGTCGCCGTGTAGCGCGGATCGGTCGTGCGCGCAATGAATGCGGTGAATGCCGCCGTGCCGAGTCCGACGCCCAGGGCCTCGAAGGCGATCACACCGGCGAGCAGCAGCCGGTCGGGACGATGCACGTAGGCGAGCCAGGCAAAGCCCAGGATCGAGACGAGCTGGACCACGCCGAACAGCCACAGTCCGCGATTGATGCCGATCCTGAGCATCCAGATGCCGCCGAGCAGACCGCCGAACACGCTGGCCCACAAACCGGCGTTCTTGGCGATCAATCCGATCTCCGACATCGTGAACCCGGTGTCCAGATAGAACGGCGTCGCCAAGGCGGTGGCCATGCTGTCGCCGAGCTTGTAGAGAAAAATGAAGCCGAGCACGAGAAGCGCCTGCCGCCATCCGGCGCGGGTAATGAATTCGTGAAACGGTTCGACGACCGCCTCGCGCAGCGTGCGCGGCGCGGCGCGCGACAGCACGGGCTCGGCGATCAAAAGTGTATTGACGATGCCCGGCAGCATGAACAGTGCGGTAATGAAGAAGACGCTCTGCCAGGGCAGGCGGTCGGCGAGGATCAGCGACAGCGCGCCGGGAACGAGGCTGGAAATGCGATAGGCCTGCACGTGGATCGCGTTGCCCAGACCCAGCTCGACCTCGGGCAGAAGCTCACGGCGATAAGCATCGAGCACGATATCCTGCGTCGCGGCGAAAAATGCCACCGCCGTAGCAAGGTAGGCGATCGTCCACAAATCCTGCTGCGGAGCGAGCGTACCGAACAGCGGCAGCGACGCGATCAGCGCAACCTGCGTGACCAGCATCCAGCCACGGCGCCGGCCGAGCAGCGGCAGCGCGTAACGATCGACCAGCGGCGACCACAGGAATTTCCAGGTGAACGGCAGCCCGATCAGCGCGAACAGGCCGATCGCCTTCAGATCGATGTGCTCGGTCCGCAGCCACGCCGGCAGCAGATTGATCAATATGTACAGGGGCAACCCGGAGCTGAAGCCGGTGAAGACACAAATCAGCATCCGGCGATTGAACAGCGCTTTCGCCAGCCGCGGCCTCGAGTCACCCATCGACGGCATTGTAGCGAAGCGCGCCGCCGAAAAGGCGCGCCCTGACCTTAGTCCGCGTGCCGGAAGCGATAGATCGCCAACGATCCGAACAGGTTGGGCAGCAGGCTCACGCGCCGCGCGTCGTGCAGCACCACGCGCTCGAGTACGTCGAAGCGGCGCGCCGCGCAGAAGGCATCGAAATCGGCCACCGTGCAAAGGTGGATGTTCGGCGTGTCGTACCACTGGTAGGGCAGGTTCTTCGACACCGGCATGCGTCCTCCCAGCACCTGCAGACGATGCGACCAATGGCCGAAATTCGGGAAGGTGACGATCGCCTCGCGGCCGACCCGCAGCATCTCGAGCACGATTTGTTCGGTGTGCCGCATCGCCTGCAAGGTCTGCGACAGGATCACGCTGTCGAACGACCGGCTGTCGAATCCGGCGAGCCCGCTCTCCAGGTCGCTCTGGATGACGTTGACGCCGTTTCCGATCGATGCCAGCACGCCGGCGTCGTCGATTTCGATGCCGTAGCCGAACGCGCCACGCGATTCGCGCAGGTAGGCGAGCAGGCTGCCGTCGCCGCAGCCCAGGTCGAGCACGCGTGCATTCGCGCCGATCCAGCCGGCGATCGTCGAAAAGTCGGCGCGGGTGGAATAGCTCGGACTCAAGCCGATTCCTCTTCCGCCGCGCGCGCGAGATAGGCGCGCACGATCGCGTGATACTGCGGCGTGTCGAGCAGGAAGGCGTCGTGCCCGTGCGGTGCGACGATCTCGGCATAGCAGACGTCGCGCCGGTTGTCGACCAACGCCTTGACGATCTCTCGCGAGCGCGCGGGAGAGAAACGCCAGTCGGTGGTGAATGCGATCACCAGGAAGCGGCAGCGCGCCGTCGAAAGCGCCTGCGCCAGGTCGCCTCCGGTCGCCGACGCCGGATCGAAATAGTCGAGCGCCTTGGTGATCCCCAGATAGGTGTTGGCGTCGAAGTACTCGGCGAACTTCTCTCCCTGGTAGCGCAGGTACGATTCGATCTCGAACTCGGGCGCAAACGAGATAGTTGAGGCCTTCGCGCAGCTGCCGCCCGAAACGCTCGCCCATCTGTTCGTCGGAGATGTAGGTGATGTGCCCGACCATCCGCGCGACGCGCAAGCCGCGCAGCGGCTTGACGCCGTGATCGTAGTAGTGGCCGGCATGGAAGTCGGGGTCGGTCATGATCGCGGCACGCGCGACTTCGTTGAACGCGATGTTCTGCGCCGAAAGGTTCGGCGCCGCGGCGATCACCAGCGCGCGTCCGAGCCGCTGCGGATAGCGGATCGCCCAGGCGAGCGCCTGCATGCCGCCGAGACTGCCGCCCATCACTGCGGCGAAGCGCGCGATGCCCAGCCGGTCGGCGAGCCGCGCCTGCGCGTCGACCCAGTCCTCGACGGTGACCATCGGAAAATCGGCGCCCCAGGGCTTAGCCGTAGCCGGATTGATCGAGGCGGGACCGGTCGAGCCGAAGCAGCTGCCGAGGTTGTTGACGCCGACGACGAAAAAACGCTCGGTATCAACCGGCTTGCCTGGGCCGACCATGTTGTCCCACCAGCCCTCGCTGTCTCTCTGGCCGGCGTGGACGCCGGCGACATGGTGCGAAGCGTTCAGCGCGTGGCAGACGAGAATCGCATTCGAGCGCGCGGCGTTGAGGGTGCCATAGGTTTCGTAGACGAGCTCGAATGCCGGCAGCGACGCGCCGGAGCGCAACGCAAGCGGCGCGTCGAAGGCCGCCAGCTGCGGCGTGACCACGCCCACCGATGTCGGAGATCGAGTCAAAGTAGAGGCGCTGCTCGTCACGCGGCGAATTCCAGGCAATAAAAAACCCGACCAGCTTGGCGCCAATCGGGGCGGAATTCCGTCGCCGCTTTAGCCGTATTTGTTACGGATGCCTGGACAAGGCTTCCGTTGCGCCCGCAAGCTGATCGTCAAATCGGCGCGTGGGTTCTAGTCTAGCGCCGCGTGGGCGAATGTCAATCGTTGAGCTTCTCGAGCAATGCCGCGACCTTCACCGGCTCCTCGCCGCGCAACAGCCGCCTGACCAGCGGCCGGACCTCGCCGACGTCGGTCATCAGCACGCGCTGCTTGACCGCCAGAAGGTGCGCCGGATGCATCGAAAAGTTGCGCAGGCCCATGCCGAGCAGCAGCCGCGTCAGGCGAGTCTCGCCGGCCATTTCGCCGCAGACGGCGATGGGCACGTTCACTTTGTCCGCGGTCGCGATCGCGATCGCGATCAGCTTGAGCACCGCCGGATGCAACGGATCGTAGAGATGCGACACCGCTTCGTCGGCCCGATCGACCGCGAGCGTGTACTGGATCAGGTCGTTGGTTCCGATCGACAGGAAATCCAGCCGGCGCGCAAAGGGCTCGATCGTCAGCACCGCGGCTGGAATTTCGATCATCCCGCCGATCTCGATCGACGGATTGAACGGCACCCCTCGCTCCAACAGCGTGCCTTTGGCTTGCGCGAGCAGCGCCAGCGTCTGATCGATCTCGCCGGTCGAGGCAAGCATCGGAAGCAATATCCGCACATTGCCGTAGTGCGACGCGCGCAGAATCGCCCGGAGCTGCGTCAAAAACAGCCGCGGCTCGGCAAGGCAAAAACGCACCGCGCGCAACCCCAGCGCCGGATTGGGCGCGACCCGGACCAGGCCGTCGAGACCTTCCTTGTGCTTGTCCGCGCCCAGATCGAACGTGCGGATGACGACCGGCTTGCCGCGCATGCCGGCGGCGACCTGCCGGTACGCCTCGAATTGCTCGTCTTCCGAAGGCAATCCTTGCCGGTTGAGAAACAGGAACTCGCTGCGGAAGAGCCCGATGCCTCCGGCGCCGTTGTCCAGCACCTGATCCAGATCGTCGGGCAGCTCGATATTGGCGAACAGCTCGATCTCCGTGCCGTCGAGCGTCGTCGCGCGCGTCGTCTTGAGCCGCTTCAGCTTCTTGCGTACAAGCTCGAGCTCGCCCTGCTTCAGCCGGTACTCGGCAAGCACCGCCCGATCGGGGTTGACGATGACGACGTTCTTGGCGCCGTCGACGATCAGCAGCTCGTGCTCGCGGATCAGCCCGCGCGCGTTGTGCGTCGCCACGACCGCCGGAACGTTGAGACTTCGCGCGACGATCGCGGTATGCGAGCTCGCGCCGCCCAGATCGGTCAGGAACGCGGCGAAATGGTGGCTCTTGAACTGTATGACGTCTGCCGGCGACAGATCGTGGGCGACCAGGATCGTCTGGTCCTCCGCGCTGGCCGCGGGGACGCCGCCGCGCTTGCCGAGAAGCACCTTGAGGACGCGCTCGACGACCTGCACGACATCGGCCTTGCGCTCGCGAAGATACGGGTCCTCTATCGACTCGAACTGCTCGACCAGCACATTCATCTGCTGCGTCAGCGCCCATTCGGCGTTGCACAGCTGGTCGGCGATCATCCGTTTCGGCGCCTCGGAAAGCGTCGGATCGGTGAGGATCATCCAGTGGACGTCGAGGAAGGCGCCGAACTCGGCCGGGGCGTCGCCCGAGGTCATCGCGCCGTGCAGCGCCTCGAGCTCCTTCTGGACCGCCCGCAGCGCCATCGTCAGCCGGTCGATCTCGGCCGGGACCTGCTCCGGACGTATTCCGTAGTGCGCGACTTCCAGCGTCGCGTGCGAAACCAGCTGCGCCCGGCCGATGGCGACTCCGCCCGAGACGCCGATACCGTGCAGGACGAAGCTCACCGGCGGGGCCGCCGGGTCAATGCGTCTCGCCGAACCCCTCGCCGATCAGCTGCACCATCGCGACCATCGCCGCGGCCTCGTCGGGCCCGCTCGTTTCCAGCGTGATCGTGCTGCCCACGCTGGCCGCCAGCATCATGACCGCGACCATGCTCCTCGCGCTCGCACGCCGGCCATTGACGATCAGCCAGACGCTGCAGCGGAATTGCGAAGCCAGACGCACAATCTGTGCCGCCGCGCGTGCGTGGAGACCCAAGCGGTTGGTGATGCCGATATCGAGAGTTTGCATGATCGAGTCGCCCGTCGCAGTTGAGGTGTGAGCCTGCGCGCCTGGCTGCAGCCGGACGGCGCGCCTCATCATTGAGCCTGCGTCGCGAGCTTTGGTTCCGCGAAATATGCGACGACATGTGTCGGCTATCGGCGACGCTCGGTTGCGCGCATGGTCCGATCACTATTGTCCTTCGCCGAAATAATCTCCGATCAGCGCGCTGATTGCGTCGAGCGCCTCGGTCTCGTCGGGACCGTCGGTCTCGAGCACGACGCGCGCGCCCTTGCCCGCCGCCAGCATCATCACGCCCATGATGCTCTTGGCATTGATCTTGCGACCGTTGCGCGCCAGCGATACATCGCATTGATATTTCGCCGCAAGTTGCGTCAGCTTGGCCGACGCGCGGGCGTGCAGGCCCAGCTTGTTGAGAATCTCAATTTCGCGTTGCTGCATAGATCGGGTCCACCTCGACGCGTACGACGCCGTCGCAGCCGCCGCTGATCGCCTTCTTGATCATCGTATCCATGCCCTTGTTGCGGTAGGTGAAGGCGCGCACCAGCATCGGCAGGTTCACGCCGGCGACGGCCTCGACCCGTCCCGGCTGCAGCAGCTTGATCGCAAGGTTGCACGGGGAGGCGCCGTAGATGTCGGAAAAGATCAGCACGCCGTCGCCGCTGTCGAGCGACTTGACGACTTCGCGTGCGCGCGGCAGCAGCGCCAGCGGGTCGTCGGCGGCGGCTACGCGCATGCCCTCGAACTGCGGCGGGCGGCTGCCGAGGACATGGGTCACCGCGCCGATCAGGCTGTCGCTCAAGGTGCCGTGGGCCACGATGAGGATGCCGATCATGGTGTTCTCTCCCCGGCGAGCCGCTTGCTGAGTCCGTTCCGCAGCATTTGTCATTGAACCGTCAGGCGACGTCCCTCGCCCGCGCGGTTGGCTTTATCTTAGCACGCACCGCTATGGACGAGCCTGCGCCTGGCCGCGCATCAGCGCGCGCCGACGCTCTTTTCCAGCGCCTGCGCAAATGCGTCGGCCACGTCGAAGCCGGTCTGCTGGGTGATCTCGACAAAGCCGGTGGGACTGGTGACATTGACCTCGGTCAAGTAATCGCCGATGACGTCGAGCCCGATGACGAAAAGGCCCTTCGGGGCGAGCGTGCGTCCGACCGCCAGGGCAATTTCACGATCGCGCGTGCTCAAGGGTCGCGCCACCCCGCGGCCCCCGGCCGCGAGGTTGCCGCGAGTTTCGCCTGCCTTGGGAATGCGGGCGAGGGCATGCGCCACCGGCTCGCCGGCGATCAGAATGATGCGCTTGTCGCCGTCGCTGATCTCGGGGATGAACCGCTGCGCCATGACGCTTCGCGCGCCGAAATGCGCCATCGTCTCGATGATGACGTTGCGGTTGACGTCGTCGCGTCGCACGCGAAAGATCGACGATCCGCCCATGCCGTCCAGCGGCTTGAGAATGACGTCGCCGTGTTCGTCGATGAAGCCGGCGATGAGCTCTGGGTCGCGGGTGACCAGCGTCGGCACGGTGAACTGGGGAAACTCGGCGATCGCCCATTTTTCGTTGTGATCGCGAACCGCGCGCGGCCCGTTGATCACGTACGCCCCTTCGCGTTCGGCAGCCTCGAGCAGATACGTGGAGTAGACATACTCCATGTCGAACGGCGGATCCTTGCGCATCAGCACCGCGTCGAACCTGGCCAGCGGACGTATCGACGGCTCCCCTGCGCGATACCAGTCGTGGTCGTCGGCGCGCACCTCGGCGCGTCTGACGCGCGCCTCGGTGACGCCGCTGCGCCAGAAAAGCTCGTTGGATTCGGCTAGGTAGATCGCATGCCCTCGTGCCTGCAGGGCACGCATCATCGCGACGCTGGTGTCCTTGTAGGCCTTCAGCCCCTCGGGCGGATCGATGATGAACGCGAATTCCATCGTCAAGGCGGTGGGTCGGGGGCGCTCATCGTACCGTAAATCAGCAAGCCCCCGAAGCCATCGGCTGACCGGGTTGTCTCTGCGCCAGGTTCGGCAGATTAGGCACTGAATTGCCTGTTTGCGCGGCCGGTAGTACCCCTTATCATGTTGAAATCTCACGACAGTGGCGGATCAATCGATGCATAGGTCTCTGTGTGCCTATATGCCGTCCGCAACGGCTGTCCGGACCGCGCCGGCCCCGGGGCACAGGCGATGACCAGCCTTTCGGGTGCGATGGCCGAGGCGTGGCGCCTCGTTGCTTCGCTCGACTCCCGTCTGGGCGATATCGTCGCCTTGAGCCTGCAAGTAAGCCTGACTGCCGTCGCCATCGCCAGCGTCGTCGGCCTCCCGCTCGGCGCGCTGATCGCCGTCGGCCGCTTTCCCGCGCGCCGGACGACGATCGTCCTTCTGAATGCGCTGATGGGGCTGCCGCCGGTGGTGGTCGGGCTGCTGGTCTACCTGCTGCTTTCGCGCGCCGGGCCGCTCGGCGCGCTGGGGCTGTTGTTCACGCCGGCTGCGATGGTCGTCGCGCAGGCGATCCTGATCACGCCGATCATCGCCGCGTTGACCCGCCAAGTGGTCGAGGACGCGTGGCTCGAATACCGCGAGCAGCTTCGCTCGCTGGGCGAGACCCGGCTCGGGTCGGTTGCGACATTGCTCTGGGACCTGCGCTTTTCGCTGGTGACGATTGTGCTCGCGGGCTTCGGACGGGCGGCGGCCGAAGTGGGCGCGGTGATCATTGTCGGCGGCAACATCGACGGGGTCACTCGCGTCATGACGACCGCCATCGCGCTCGAGACCAGCAAAGGCGATCTCGCGCTGGCGCTCGGGCTGGGCGCCATCCTGGTAGCCATCGTCGTCGCGCTGAACGCGGCGGCATACCTGGTCAAGGAAACCGCGCAACGACGCTACGGGTAATGTCGATGGACATGTCTGCACCGATGTCGCTGCTGCCGTTGCGCCTGAGCCGCGTGACGTTTTCGGCCGGCGGCCAGCACATCGTCGACCACGTATCGCTGGCCATCGATGCCGGCCCGCGCACGGTGATCGTCGGGCCCAACGGGGCGGGCAAGAGCGTACTGCTGCGCCTGTGCCACGGCTTGCTGACACCGAGTTCGGGCTCGATCGCCTGGAATTCGGCTGAGTCACCTGGGTCGCCGCGGCGACAGGCGATGGTGTTTCAGCGGCCGGTGCTGCTTCGCCGCTCGGCGCTGGCCAACGTAGCGCATGCGCTGGGCATCGCCGGCGTTCCGCGGCGAGACCGCGCCGAGCGTGCGCGCGAGGCGTTGTCCAAGGTGGGGCTCGAGCGACTCGCGTCGCATCCGGCCCGCGTCCTTTCCGGCGGCGAGCAGCAGCGCCTTGCGCTCGCTCGCGCGTGGGCGTTGCAGCCGGAGATCATTTTCCTCGACGAGCCGACGGCGAGCCTCGATCCCAGCGCGACCCACGAGGTCGAGAACGTGATCCTGGCGATGGTCGCCGCAGGGACCAAGATCGTGCTGGTCACGCACAACTTCGGTCAGGCGCGCCGCATGGGTGACGAGATCCTCTTTATGCACCAGGGAAGAATCGCGGAGCGCGCAAGCGCCCAGACGTTTTTCAGGCATCCGCAGTCCGTCGAAGCGAAACGTTTCCTCGAAGGAGAATTGCCATGGTAATCACGCGTCGCGTCTGCCTTTTCGTCCTGCTGGCGCTGGCCGCGTTCGCGGCTGGTGCGCAGGAGCGATTCATCACCGTCGCCTCGACCACTTCGACCGAGCAGTCGGGACTGTTCAGCTACCTGCTGCCGATTTTCGAGAACAAGGCCGGCATCAAGGTCCACGTCGTCGCGCTCGGCACCGGGCAGGCGCTCGATGTCGCGCGGCGCGGCGACGCCGACGTAGTTTTCGTGCACGCGCGCTCGGCGGAGGAAAAATTCCTCGCCGAAGGCGAAGGGGTGAAGCGCTTCCCGGTGATGTACAACGACTTCGTGCTGGTCGGGCCCAATAGCGACCCGGCGAAGATCGGCGGCGGCACGGACATCGTGGCCGCGCTGACCAAGCTGGAGGCAGCGCACGCGCCGTTCGTATCGCGCGGCGATCGCAGCGGAACGCACATCGCGGAGCTGGCGCTGTGGAAAACGGCGGGCATCGACATCGACAAACGCAAGGGCGCCTGGTACCGCGATGTCGGGCAAGGCATGGGGCCGGCGCTCAATACGGCGGCGTCGATGAGCGCGTACATCCTCGCCGACCGCGGCACGTGGCTCGCATTCAAGAATCGCGGCGACCTGACGATCCTGGTCCAGGGGGACAAGCGCCTGTTCAACCAGTACGGCGTCATGCTGGTCAATCCCGTAAAGCATCCGAACGTGAAAAAAGAGCTGGGGCAGCAATTCATCGATTGGCTGGTCTCGCCCGCCGGTCAGACCGCCATCGCCGGCTACAAGATCAACGGTGAGCAGTTGTTCTATCCGAACGCGAGCGACCACGACGCCTGAGGTCACGTGCAGGATCGCCGTAGTGCCACCTGCCCGCGTACGCCGAGCGGCGGCCGCTAAGGGTCAAGCACGCGAAGCTCGATTGACTGCAGCCACTTGACGTGGCGCGGCCCCGGTCGTGTGTCCTTCAACGAGACCAGCGCGAGAGAGCCTTCGTCGGCGGGAAGAGCCGCGCCGTCGCGCTCGTAGACGACCATGACGCCGTCACCGATCGGCGAGAGATAGAGTTCCGCCCAGGAGAAGACTGCGCGGTAACCGTCGCTGGCCGCCACGACGACGACACTCTTGCGCAAGTCGAGACGCTTCCTCTCGACCGGCTTGGCGCGCTCGAGCACATCCCGGAGCAGGCATCCGGTGTAGTGCCGCGTGACTTCGGGGACTGTACTTTGACTCCCCGTTGCGCGCACGACACGCACGTCCTCGATTCGCTGCACGGGAAGTTTCTTGAGATCGTCGATCGACAGGGTGAGTGCGTTCTCGACGTTGCCACGGACCGCCAATGTCGTCGGGCCCGGACCCTGTGCCTGAGCCTCGCCCGCTAACGCGGTGGCGACTAGCGCCACGGCGGCAAACCGAGGGGCCATTCGAGCGATGATCGCTGTGGCCATTGCTTCCGTTCAATCGATTGCGACGATCACGTTGCTCGCCTTGATCAGCGCGTAGGCTCGCTATCCGATCGCGAGGCCCAGTGTGTCCGCGGATACTGTGCTGATCACGGCGACGACGCCGACTCCCGGCGCGACTTTTGATTGCTGCGATAGCGCGCCGCAAAGCATGCGGCGTATGGTCGGCGTGGTCAACCCGCCGTCATTTGTCCTCGAGCAAGGCTTGGCGAGCCAAATTGTCGACCGTTATATTCCACGGTATATTACTCTCGCGTTTTAGGAATGGGAGAATCCATGCGGGAACTGGTGACACTCGCCTTCGCGGTCGGCCTGGTGTTGGCAGAACTGCCGACCGCGTCCGCGCGCGACGCTGATCTCACGGTCTTCGCGGCAGCCAGCCTCAAGGAAGCGCTGGATGAACAGGTCGGCAACTTCGAAGCAGCCACAGGTCGAAAAGTCGTCGTCTCGTACGCCGCAAGCAATGCGCTGGCGAAACAGATCGAGGCCGGTGCGCCTGCAGACGTTTTCCTGTCGGCCGACGTCGATTGGCTCGATTACCTGGACAAGCGCAAGCTCATCCGCAGCAGCACGCGCATCGACCTCGTGCGCAACCGACTGGTGCTCATCGCGCCTGCCGATTCACGCGCAACGCTGCGGATAGCGCCGGGTTTCGAACTTGTCACTGCCCTGGGCGCAGGACGCCTGGCGATGGCCAATCCCGACAGTGTCCCGGCCGGAAAGTACGGCCGGGATGCCCTGCGCGCGCTTGACGTGTGGCCAGGCATCGAGTCGCGGGTCGCGCGCGCCGAAAACGTGCGCGCGGCGCTGGTTTTGGTCGCGCGCGGCGAGGCGCCTTTCGGCATCGTGTACGCGACCGATGCGGCCGCCGAATCCAAGGTCCGTATTGTCGATACGTTCCCGGAGGATACGCACGCACCGATCGTCTATCCGGTGGCGATCGTCGCAACGAGCCGCTCGCCTTACGCGCAGCGCTTCGTCGATAGCCTTGCCTCACCCGCGGCCCGGGCAATCTGGGCGCGGCGCGGCTTCGCGATGGCGCGCTAGGGGCGACGATGCCCGGCGGCGCCGAATTCGGCATCATTGTCCTGAGCCTGAAGGTGGCGTTGGTCGGCGTCGCGTTCAGCCTGCCGCCGGCGATCTTTTTCGCCTACGTTCTCGCGCGCGCCGATTTTCCCGGCAAGACCTTGCTCGACGCGCTCATTCATCTGCCGCTGGTGCTGCCGCCGGTGGTCGTCGGCTTCGCCTTGCTGTTGCTCTTCGGCAACCGCGGCGTTTTTGGCGCGTGGCTCGCCGACTGGTTCGGCATCGTGTTCGCGTTTCGCTGGACGGGCGCTGCGCTGGCCGCAGCGATCATGGGCTTCCCGCTGATGGTGCGCGCGATCCGCCTGTCGATCGCCGCAATCGACCGCCGGCTCGAAACCGTCGCGCGCACGCTGGGCGGCTCGCACGCCTGGGTATTCGCATCGATCACGCTGCCGCTGGCGCTGCCCGGCATCGTCACCGGCGCGCTGCTGTCGTTCGCGCGGAGCCTGGGCGAGTTCGGCGCGACGATCACCTTCGTATCCAACATTCCCGGCGAGACCGAAACCCTGCCGCTGGCAATCTACACGTTCGTGCAGACACCCGGCGGAGACGCGCAGGCGCTGCGTCTTTCGCTGTTGGCCGTCATCCTGTCGATCGCGGCGCTGATCGCTTCGGAATGGCTGACGCGCCGATCGCGCAGAAAGGCGACTGCTGATGATCGACGTTGACATCCAGCAGCGCCTGGGCGCATTCGAGCTCAAGGTCGCGTTTCGCGCTGAGGCGCCGATCGTCGGCCTGTTCGGCCGCTCGGGATCGGGCAAGACCAGCGTCGTCAATGCGCTCGCCGGCACCAGCCGTCCGCATCGCGGTCATATCGTGGTCAACGGCGTAACGCTGTTCGACAGCGCTCGCGGCATCGACCTGCCGCCGGAGAAGCGGCGGCTCGGCTACGTGTTTCAGGATGGACTCCTTTTCCCGCACCTCGACGTCGAATCCAACCTGATGTACGGATTGCACCGCGCGCCGGCCGCGGCGCGCGTCATCGATCCGGCGCACGTCGTGGATTTGCTCGGACTGAAATCACTGCTGCATCGTCTGCCCGACAAACTTTCCGGCGGCGAAAAACAGCGGGTGGCGATCGGCCGCGCGCTGCTCGCCCAACCGCGGTTGCTGCTGATGGACGAACCGCTGGCCTCGCTCGACGTACCTAGGCAAAGCGAGGTGCTGCGCTATATCGAGCAACTGCGCGACGATCTTCATATCCCCATCGTCTATGTGAGCCACGCGGTCGCCGAAATCACGCGCCTGGCCGACACCGTCGTGCTGCTGGCCGACGGCAAGGCGTTGGCGTCCGGTCCGGTCGATGAGGTGATGGGGCGGATCGATCTGCGCCCGCACACGGGACGGTACGAATCGGGGTCGGTCCTCGAGACCGTCGTCGCTGCGCACGATTTGACCTATGGGCTCACCACGTTGCATTTCGAAGGCGGCGAGCTGGTCGTGCCCAACGTCGAGGCGCTGGTCGGCGAAAGAGTGCGCGTTCGCATCCGCGCCCGCGACGTTGCGCTGGCGCTCGAGCATCCGGCGGGCCTGAGCGTGCTGAACGTCCTGCCGGCGACGGTCCTGGCGATCGCGGCCGAAGAAGGCCCGATCGTCGATGTTCAGCTACGGGTCGGGGAGCTGCCGCTTCTGGCACGCATCACGCGCCGCTCGGTGCACGAGCTTCCGCTGTGCGAGGGACAGCAGGTTTATGCGCTGATCAAGGCGGTGTCGCTCGACCGGCGCAGCGTCGGATACGCCTAGCGAATTAGCCAGCGAGCTTGCGCGTCAACGCGCGAATGTCGGCGGCTCCGGCGCGGGCGGCGTTACGCACGATACGGCGGTAGCGCTCGATCACGTCGCGGCCGTCCCGGGTCAGCCGCGCGCCACCACCGCGCTTGCCTCCGGATTCCGCCTCGACCAGCGGCGTGCGAAAGCATCGATTCATCGTGTCGACCAGAAGCCACGCGCGGCGGTACGACATGCCGAGCGAGCGCGCTGCGGCACTGATCGAGCCGCTAGCGTCGATCGCCTCGAGCAGGTCGATCTTGCCGGGGCCGACGGCGATATCGTCGCCGCGGCGGATGCGAAGTCGAAACTCGGTGCGATGCCTCATTGCCTGCGCCCGCGGAAAGCGGCGGGCCAGCGTTTGGTCACTCTACGGTCACCGACTTCGCCAGGTTCTGCGGCGCTTCTCACTCTACCGTCACCGATTTCGCCAAATTTCGCGGTTTGTCGACGTCGGTGCCGCGCATTACCGCCGTGTGGTAGGCGAGCAGCTGCAGCGGGATCGTGTGCACGATAGGCGAGAGCAGCCCCGCGTGCTCGGGCAAGCGCAACACGTGCACGCCATCGCTCGACGGAATCTGGCTGTCGGCGTCGGCGACGACGTAGAGCTCGCCGCCGCGGGCGCGCACTTCCTGCAAGTTCGACTTGAGTTTTTCCAGCAGCGCATCGTTAGGTGCGATCGCCACCACGGGCATGTTCGCATCCACCAGAGCCAGCGGCCCGTGCTTCAACTCGCCGGCCGGGTACGCTTCGCCGTGGATGTAGGAGATCTCCTTCAGCTTCAGCGCGCCTTCCAGCGCGATCGGATAATGCAGGCCGCGGCCGAGGAAAAGCGCATTCTCCTTTTTGGCGAAGCGTTCGGCCCAGGCGATGATCGCGGGCTCGAGCGCCAGCACCGCCTGGATCGCCGCCGGCAGGTGGCGCAATGCCTGCAACCAGCGCGCTTCCTGCGCCGCGTCGAGGCGTCCGCGCTGTTTGGCCAGTGTCAGCGTCAGCAGAAACAGCGCCGTCAGTTGCGTCGTGAACGCCTTGGTCGAGGCGACGCCGATTTCGACGCCGGCGCGAGTCAGGTAAGTCAGCGCGGTCTGCCGCACCATCGAGCTCGTCGGTACGTTGCAGATCGCCAATGTGTGGTGGTGGCCGAGCGACTTGGCGTGCTTCAGTGCCGACAAGGTGTCCGCGGTCTCGCCCGATTGCGAAATGACCACCACCAGGGCATCGGGATTGGGCACGCTGTCGCGGTAGCGGTATTCGCTGGCGATCTCCGCGTGCGCCGGAATGCCTGCGACCGCCTCGACCCATAGCCGCGCGACCATGCCCGAGTAGTAGCTGGTGCCGCAGGCAAGTACGCGCACTTCGTTGACGCCGGCGAAGACTTCGGCCGCCGCGGCACCGAACAGCTCTGGGCCGATGCCGCCGACGCTTTCCAGCGTATCGGCGATCGCTCGCGGCTGCTCGAAGATTTCCTTCTGCATGAAATGGCTGTACGGACCGAGCTCGACTGCGTCGCCCGAAGCCTTGACCGTCACCACTTCCCGCGCGACGCGCACGCCGGCCGCGTCATAGATCGCGTATCCCTCGCGTCCGATGTCGGCGATGTCGCCTTCCTCGAGATAAACGACACGCCGGGTGACCGGCGCCAGCGCGCTCGCGTCCGAAGCCAGGAAATGGTCGCCCTCGCCAATTCCGACTAAGAGCGGGCTGCCAGCGCGGGCGCCGACGACCCGTCCCGGCTCGCGCGTGGTCATCGCGGCGATCGCGTAGGCTCCGTGGAACTCGGCGACCGCCTTGGTCACCGCGGCGAGCAGATCGCCGTTGTAATGCGCGTGGATCAGATGCGCGATCACCTCGGTGTCGGTCTGGGTGACGAACGCGTATCCCTGCTGCTGCAGCCGTGTGCGCAGCGGCTCGAAATTCTCGATGATCCCGTTGTGCACGACCGCGATCTCGCCGCTGCTGATGTGCGGATGCGCGTTGGCCGAGGTCGGCGCGCCGTGCGTCGCCCAGCGGGTATGCGAAATGCCGGTGCGTCCAGAGATCTGCGTCGCGATTGCCTGCGCGGCGAGATCGGCGACCCGCGCCGTGCTGACCAGGCGATGGAGGCCGCCGTTGATGACCGCGAGCCCGCTCGAATCGTAGCCGCGGTATTCGAGCCGGCGGATGCCCTCGATCAGGATCGGAACAACGTTATCGCGAGCGACCGCGCCGACGATGCCGCACATTTTCTAGTCCTTGGCTTTCTTGCGCGGGCGCTGGTAGTCCGCCTTGCTGATCTGCGTTTTCTGGTTGAGCGCGAGGACGCCGGTCTCGACGTCGCGCCATATCGTCGTGCCCGCGCCTATCGTCGCGCCGCGCCCGATCGTGACTGGGGCCACCAGTTGCGTATCGGATCCGATGTGGACGTCGTCTTCGATCACCGTGCGATGCTTGTTCGCGCCGTCGTAGTTGCAGGTGATCGTTCCGGCGCCAATGTTGACGTCGCGCCCGACCGTCGTGTCGCCGACGTAAGCGAGGTGGTTCGCCTTGCTGCGCTCGCCGATAGTGCTCGCTTTCACCTCGACGAAGTTGCCGACGTGGACCTCATCCGCGAAACGCGTGCCGGGCCGGATGCGCGCGTACGGGCCGATGCGGCAGCGCGCTCCGATGTCGGCGCCATCGATATGCGAGTACGGCGCGATCGCCGTCTCCGCGCCGACCTTGACGTCCTTGAGGATGCTGTGCGCGCCGACACTCACCGCATCGCCAAGCTCCACGTCGCCTTCGAAAATGCAGCCGACGTCGATCGTCACGTCGCGGCCGCATTCGAGAGTGCCGCGCACGTCGATGCGCGCGGGATCGGCCAGCGTCACGCCCGCGTCGAGCAGCAGGTCGGCCTGCGTGCGTTGATAGATCCGCTCGAGTTGTGCCAGGTCGCGTTTGCTGTTGATACCGAGCGTCTCGTCGGCGCTCGCCGGATGCGTCGTCTCGACCGGGATGCCGTCGGCGACGGCCAGCGCGATCACGTCGGTAAGATAGTATTCGCCGCCGGCATTGCGATTGTCGATCCTCGGCAGCCAGCGCGCGAACGCAGCGGTCGGCGCCGCCATGATGCCGGTGTTGATCTCCTTGATTGCCCGCTGCTCCGGTGTCGCATCCTTGTGCTCGACGATGGTCGCGACCTTGCCATCCACGCCGCGCACGATCCTGCCGTATCCGGTCGGATCATCGAGCTCCACAGTAAGCAACGAAAGAATGCCTTGCTGCGCACGCTCGGCCACCTGACGCAAGGTCTCCACCCGCGCCAGCGGATCGGCGCCAAACAGCACCAGCGTCACGCCATCGCCGGCCAACTGCTTCAGCGCGCATTTGAGCGCATCGCCGGTGCCGCGCGGCGAATCCTGCCGCGCCCAACTGAGGTCGGTGTCGGGGAAACGTTCGCGCACCTCACCGCCGGAATCGACGACGCAAATGGCCCGCGGCGCGAGCTTGCGCGCGGTCGACAGCACATGCGCGAGCAGCGGCCGGCCACCGAGCGGCTGCAGCACCTTGGGCAGCGCCGAGCGCATGCGCAAGCCCCTCCCGGCGGCAAGAACGGCGATTTGCAGCGACGATTGCATCGAGCGTGAATTATCGCATTTTTGCGCAGAGGCGCCGGTACCGTGCGGCACCGGCCCATTCGTATCGTGCGTCCTGTGCGTTACATGCGAAAATGCCGCGCATGCCACTCAATCCCTGCACTCCGGCGCCGACGATCGCCACACCGACCATCGCACATCGCGCCACTTCGCAATGACAGTCATCGCAGTATTCAACCAGAAGGGCGGCGTCGGAAAAACGACCACCGCCCTCAATCTGCTCGCCGGGCTTGCGCAGCGCAAGCAGCGGCCGCTTGCCATCGATCTAGATCCGCAGGCGCACCTCTCCGGCGTTTTCGGCGTCCGTCCCCGGCTGGCCGACGATTCGGTCTATTCGTTTTTTGTGCGGCAACGCCCGCTTGCCGAGGTCACCGAGATCGCCGCGAGCGGCGTCATGGTCTGTCCCGGCCACCTCGATTTGTCGAAGCTGGACACGATGCTGGGCAAGGGGGTCAACGTGGTGACACGGCTGCGGGCCGCGCTGCGCGCCCCCGGCCTCGCACCCGGGCCGGTCGTCATCGACTGCTGTCCCCTGCTGGGCGTGCTTTCGCTGAACGCGATTTTTGCCTGCGATGTCGTTGTTGTCCCGGTATCGGCCGACTACCTCGCGCTGCAGGGCGCACAGCAGGTGGAGCGGGCGTTGAACGCATTGGAGCCGGTGTTCAAGGCGCGGTTGCCGCGGCGCTACGTGCTGACCCGCTTCGATGCGCGACGCAACATGAGTTCGGAAGTGGCCGATCTGATGGCGCTGGCGTTTCGTCCCGAGGAGATCTGCGCTACCCGGATCGCCGAAAACGTCAGCCTCGCCGAAAGCCCGGCGCGGCAGCTCGACGTGTTTCGCTATGCGCCGTCCAGTGCGGGCGCGCGCGATTACAAGGCGCTGGTCGAGGAGCTAGTGGCCGCCGGATTTGCGTAGCATCGAGCGCGCGATCGTCGGTACGCCCATGGCCGCATCGGTGGTGCTGATGATGCTGATGACGCCTTCGATGTCCATCGGGTCCGAACGACGTACCGACTCGCTGTTGCAGCTGATCACCTGGCAATGGTGGTACATCTGCCGCAGCCGGCGTTCCGCTTCTTCGCGACTCGCCGCCATGATGCAGATGTTGTCGACGCGCTGGCCGCTGCGCGTGCGAATATTGAAGCCGTACCGCGTCATCGCTGCCTCCCTGCCGGTCGCCCGCAGCGCGCTTTTCCGCGCTCTCGCGGCGCGTCGGATTCCAGGCGATCCGGGGTTGCCATCATACGCCCGGGCAACCGATGCAATTATCGTACCGACACTGTAGATGTTCGGTACACACCTCGTTGTCGCGGCACGAGCTTTGGATCCCTTTGAGGCCGCTCCGAAACACCCACGTCGAGTGGACTGGCATGTTGGGAAAGTAACTGCTCACACCGGAGATCGGCCAGGCCGCCGGGGTCAAGTATTGTGCAGTACGCCTTTCCAGCGGCTGGTGCCGTCTACCGTCATTAACGTCGGGGTTGCGCCGTTGAAGCGCCCGTTCTGCCAAGGCACAATTCGCGACCACCTGAAGCGCCGGAGAGATCGATGTTTTGTGCCCAGTGCGGCCAGCTCGTCGCCGAGGGAATGAGGTTCTGCCCGCAATGCGGTGCGCCGGTCGTCGTGCCGGCGCCGGTTGCTGCCGCGCCGAATGCCGGTGACGGGGAAGCCCTTCGCGGCGACGGCGGCGACGCTGCGCATCGCCTCCTTGCCCGTATCAAGGCCCTTCTGCTCTCTCCGTCGGCCGAATGGCCGGTCATCGCCGCTGAACCGTCGTCCCCGGCCGCGATCTATCGCCGCTACGTCGCTCCGCTGGCGGCGCTGGGCATCATCGCAGGCTTTATCGGCCACACGGTGATCGGCTACGACGTTCCCCTGCTCGGCCATGTGCACGCCGGCATCGCCGCCGGGGCAGGCGCGGCGCTGCTGGGCTACCTGCTTTCATTCGTGTCGGTGTTCGTGATTGCCTGGCTGGTCGATGTGCTGGCGCCGAGTTTCGGTGGCCAGCGCGATAGCCTGCGCGCGTTGAAGCTCACCGCGTACAGCTACACGCCGGCGTGGATCGCCGGCATTCTGCAGCTCGTTCCCGCCCTGGGCATGCTCGCGCTGCTTGCCGGATGCTACGGACTGTATCTGCTTTATGTCGGCTTGCCGGTTCTGATGCGCTGCCCGAAGGAAAAATCCCTCGGCTACACGATCGTCCTGATCCTGTGCGCGATCGTCGTCTCGGTCGTCTTCACCGTCCTCGGCAGCTGCGCCTCGGCCGGCCTCGGACTCGCCGGGATCGGCGCGACGGGCAGCTTGGGCACGTCGGACAAGGCGCGCGTCAGCGAGGCCCTGTCTCAGCTGCAGAAAATCGGCGAGGACGCCCAGAAGGCGACGACGCAGCCATCGCGCGAAAGCAACGCGAGCGGCGACTTGGCCGCTGCGTTGAACGCCGTCGGGGCCATCGTCTCCGGCGGCAAGGACGTCGAGCCCGTCGATTTCCGCAAGCTCAAGGAAATGCTGCCAGAAACGCTTGCCGGGATGAAACGGGTCGAAGCGACCGGGCAAAGCGGCGAGGCGATGGGCATCAATGGGTCGAGCGCTACCGCACGCTATACCGACGGGGCGGGCGCATCGCTGAACGTCGATATTTCCGACATGGGCTCGCTGGCGGGCCTGGCCGGCCTCGCGTCCCGGCTCGACCCGGCGATGGAAAAGGAGACCGATACCGGCTACGAACGCACCAGCAAAGTGAACGGCCAGATCGTGCACGAGCGTTATGACCGCCGCGTCAAAAACGGCGAGATCAGCATCATCCTGGCCGAGCGCTTCAATGTCGCGGTGCGCGGCAACGGCGTCGATGCCGCCGCGCTGCAGGGTGCGATCAAGCAGATCGATCTGGCCGCGATCGTCGCCCTGGCGAAATAGCCGGCTTTTCGCCGGACCCAAAAACCAAGGGCCCGCTTGAGGAGCGGGCCCTTGGCGTGGCGAAGACGCTTCGGCTCTAGCGCACCGAGGAAGCGTGTTGACCGCTCAGCGCGCCGCCGTGCCGCGCCGCCCTATCCCCGCCGCACCGGCAAGAGCCAGAAGCGCGGCGCCGAGCAGGAGCAGCGACCCGGGCTCGGGCACGTTGTTGCAGACCTCGCCCGGCGGGCAAGGATTGATGATGGCGGCGGTCACGAATATGCCGTCCTCGGGCTGGCTCGGGAACGATCCGATATTGGTATTCACCGGCGCCGAGCCGTCCCAGTGAACGTTCCAGACGATATGGCTGAATTCGCCGGTGACGATGATGTCACCCAGCATCGACGCGAACTCGCTGGCATCGCCCTTGACGACATTTTGCGTGTAGTTCGCGCCGTAGAAGCCTTCCACCGGATCGCCGCTCACTCCAAGGTTGAGCGGCACGAAAGTCAGTTCCTCCGCGCCGGGGATCGGGTTGTTCGGATTGATGGTGGTGACACCGCCGCCGGTCGTGATCGCACGAAGCAAGCCGCTTCCTTCGGAAGCGACGATCAGCTGGCCGGCATAGGGCCCGAAGGTCCCGAGCGGTGCGATGTCCAGGCCCTCGGTGTCTTCGCCGGTCGACGCCAGCAAGGTCGCCGCGCCGGTGCTGTCGACCCGATAGATCTGGCCGCCGCTGGTCGTGACCAGCATGTCGTTGCCGAACGTTCCGATGGCGTCGAACAGGATGCCGCGCACCGCGCTGGCGAGATTGCTACCCGCGATGCCGTCGACGCTGGTGATGGTCGGTGTCCCTGCCGCCCCGGCATGATCGATGTGGATGATCCCGTTGGCGGCGGCGACGTAAACGTCACGGTCGGGAAAGCCTCCCAGCCCGAGCGAGCTCGCGACGAAGTGCTCCGAGGAAGGGCTGCCTCCCGGGATCAGCACCGTTGGCGCAAAAACCGCGACACTGCCGCCGTTGAGGTCGGTCCGGTACAGCACGTTGCCGGTGCCGTCGGCCTGAACGCTGCCGACAAAACCGTCGCCGATGTAGGCGAACCCGATCGTGCCGCCGGACAGCGTCGGGTGCGGATCGGTAAACGTGTTAAGCACGATTGCGGCGTGTCCGACCGTGCTGACGATCAAGGTCGCTGCCGCCAAGGCGGCGCCGACCAGATGACGCAGGTTCATCGTAATCCCCCTTAGGTCTGATTCTCCCGCTGAGTCCCCGCTGGCGAGCAAGCTCCTCCTCCGCCGCGGCGCCTGTCGGTGCGAGCATCATTCGTACCCGGGAACTCAAGTTGTTGATTTATCAATGGAATGGGGTCCGGACGGGAAAGTTGTTGTTAGCAAACTGTAAGCTTCGTCGACGCCTGTCTGTCGTGGGGGGGCGCGAGTAGCCGGTCGACCAGCTCCGCAAAGCCGGCTCCCGATTCGCCCTCGGTGACATAGGCCGGAAAGGCCGCCAGGCGCCCTGCGAATGCTCGGATATTCGCGACGCCGACCGCGAACGGAAAGAATTCGAACATCGGGGCGTCGTTCGGGGAATCGCCGATGAAGATGTAATGGTCGCGCTCGGCATCGATATCGACATGGAACTCGTCGCGCAACAGGATCCGCGTCATCGCCAGCTTGTCGTACGCGCCGAACCAGCCGTTGACGTGGATCGAGCTCATTTTGGTGCTCATGCCTGCCTCGCGCATCAGCGACATGATGCGGTCGATCGCTTCGTCGGGCAGGCGCGGCACGTCTTCGCAGAAGTCGATGGCCAGATCGCTTTCGCGGTAGGGCTGGTCGGACGCCAGCGCCGCGCCGGGCACCTCGCGCAGGATCGTCGCGCCGACCTCGGTCAGACTCCGGCGGTGCGCCACGCGCTCCGCTTCGCTCGCGGCGAAGCGCTTGCGCAGTCGCCCGGTCTCCTCGTCACGAATCATGTAGAGCGCGCCGTTTTCGCCCACCACCGCATCGACCGGCCACATGCGCGCGATGTGATCGCACCATCCGGCCGGCCGCCCGGTGATCGGTATGAACAGCAGCCCGGCGGCGCGCAGGCGCTGCATCGCCGCGTAGGCCTCGGCGGTGATTCGGCCGCGAGTCGACAAGGTGTCGTCGATGTCGGCCAGCACGCCGCGGATCGCCGCGCACGCCGAGGCTGGCATCGAAGCCAGCGGCCGCATCGCGCTCATGCGGGCGCCGCCGCGATCGCGCAGGTATCGGCCGACGGCGTCGCGTTGTTCGGCGCTCATGTGCGAGTCCGCATTTGGTCCGTCGCCAAAGCACATCGTCAGCCTCGGCTGCCCATTCCTGCGCGACCAGATAGTCGACCTCGGCGGCATACAGCGTGTGGCCGAAATGCGCGCCCAGATCGGCCGGCGCGCGGGCATTGGCAAGAATGCCCGGGGCGCGCGTGCCGTGGCGGCGAGCCAGCGCCGCCAGCAGGGCCGCCGGCAGCCCGGGGTGGCGCGCGGCGAGCATCGCGCTCATAGCCGATGAGTCCGCTCCGGCGGCAGGTCCCCGCCGGGAAGTGGGCGGCGATCGGTCCAGCCGGAGCTCATCTGTGGAAAGAAAGGGCGCAGGTGTGCGAGCGCATGCTCGGAAAGTTTCCGGTAGGTCGTGATCTTGCCGCCGAAGATCGACAGCAGCGGAGCGCGCCCTTCAGCAGCATCGAGCTTGAGCACATAGTCGCGCGTGACCGCCGAAGGATCTTCCGAGCCGTCGTCGTAAAGCGGACGCACGCCGCTGTAGGTCCAGACGATGTCGGACGCGGCGATCGGCCGCGCCAGGTAAGCGTTGGCGATCGAGCAAAGGTAATCGATTTCGTCGGTCGAAATGCTCGGTGCCTCGATATTCGACCACCGGAACGTCGGTCGTCCCGATCAGCGAAAAGTCCTGCTCGATAAGGAATGATGAAGACGATGCGCTTGTCGGAATTCTGCAGGATGTAGGCATGCGGCTCGGTATGCACGCGCGGCACGACGATGTGGCTGCCCTTGACGTGCCTGACGTCGGCGCGAATCGAATCCGGGCTGATCTGGTCCAGCAGATCCTTGACCCACGGGCCCGGCGGCGTTGACCAGGGCGCGCGCGTAGACCTCGTCGCTGCGGCCGGCGCCGTCGACCAGCGTCGCTCGCCACAGCGCCATTCTCGCGCCGGGCCGAAGCGAGCCGCGTCCGCACGCGGACGTCGGCGCCCAGCTCGCGCGCCGATATCGCATTGAGGACGACCAGCCTCGCATCGTCGACCCGCGCGTCTGAGTAGACGAAGCCCTTGCGCGAAGCTCGTCCTTCAGGCCCGCGCCCCATCTGCTGGCGCGAGGTCGACGCCGAATGACGACGGCAGGGTCTTGCGGCCGCCTATGTGGTCGTACAGGAACAGCCCGCAACGGATCATCCACGCCGGCCGCAGATGCGGCTCGTGCGGAAGGACGAATTGCAGCGGCTCGATGATGTGCGGAGCGACCTTCAGCAGCACCTCGCGCTCGGATAGCGCTTCGGCGACCAGCCTGAATTCGTAGTGTTCGAGGTAGCGCAATCCGCCGTGGATCAGCTTGGTGCTCCACGACGAAGTGTGCGAGGCGAGATCGTCCTTTTCCGCAAGCAGCACCTTCAGCCCGCGGCCGGCGGCGTCGCGCGCGATGCCGGCGCCGTTGATGCCGCCGCCGATGACGGCGAGATCGTAGATTGCAGATGGGGAAGTGTTCATCCGGACTTAGCGGCGCCCGCCATTCTAGCGCAGCGGACGGCTCGCACCGATTGCGCTAAGATCGCGCATCCTGAATCTTTCCGTGAGAGACACGATGAACATCGTGCCCGAAGTTGCCGCGCTCAACGCCGAGATGCGCGATTGGCGGCATCATATCCACGCGCACCCCGAAACGGCGTTCGAGGAAACGGCGACGAGCGCGTTCGTCGTCGACAAGCTCGAAACGATCGGCCTGGACGTGCATACCGGGCTCGCCAAGACCGGCGTCGTCGGCGTGCTTCGCTGCGGACGCGGCAACGACGCGATCGGCCTGCGCGCCGACATGGACGCGCTGCACATCGCCGAACGCTCGGGCGTCGCCTACGCGTCGACGCACGAAGGCAGGATGCACGCCTGCGGCCACGACGGACACACGGCGATGCTGCTCGGGCGCCGCCAAGGCGCTGGCGCGACGGCGGCGCTTCGACGGCACCGTGTACTTCATCTTCCAGCCGGCCGAGGAAAACGAAGGCGGCGGCCGGGTGATGGTCGAGGAGGGGCTGTTCGACAGGTTTCCGATGCGCGCCGTGTACGGCATGCACAACTGGCCGCGCAAGCCGCTCGGCTCGTTTGCCATGCGGCCGGGCCCGCTGATGGGCGCGTACGACATCTTCGAGATCGTCGCGACCGGCAAGGGCGCGCATGCGGCGATGGCCTACATGGGCAAGGACCCGATGCTCTTCGTCGCCCAGGCGATCAACGCGCTGCAGACGATCGTCTCGCGGAACCTTCATCCGCTCGCCGCCGGCGTGGTCAGCGTGACGCAGGTGCACGGCGGCGACACCTGGAACGTGATCCCGCAGGAAGTGGTGCTGCGCGGCACGGTCCGCACGTTCGATCCCGCGGTGCAGGACCTGATCGAGCAGCGGATGCGCACGATCGTCGCCGGCGTCGCGGCGACTTTCGAGATGAGCGCGACCGTGCGCTACGAGCGGCGATACCCGGCGACCGTCAACGCCGAGAACGAGACGCGGCACGCCGCCGCCGCCGCGACGGCCGTCGTCGGCGCCGAGCACGTCGAAACCGATCCGACGCCGGAGATGGGCAGCGAGGATTTCGCGTTCATGCTGCAGGCGAAGCCCGGCTGCTACGTCTGGCTGGGCGCCGGCAGCGGGCCCGACACGCCACAATATCCACAGCCCGCATTACGATTTCAACGACGAAGCGCTGGAGATCGGCGCGAGCTATTGGGTCACACTGGTCGAGCAGCAGCTGGCGGCCGCGGCGGCGCAGAAGGCGGCGTAGCGCTTCAGGCGGCCTCGAGCGCCGCCAGCGTATGCCGCGCGATCATCGACTCCTCGTCGGTCGCGATGACCCACGCCGAGACACCGCTGCCTTCGGCGCTGATCCTCGGACCGCCGGCGGCGTTGGCCGCCTCGTCGAGCTCGACGCCCAACCACGCCGCATCGCGACAGATGCGCGCCCGGATCGGCGCCGCGTGCTCGCCGATGCCGCCGGTGAACACGATTGCGTCGAGGCCGTCCAGCGCGGCGGCGAGCGAGCCCAACTCGCGCCGGACGCGGTAGCAGAAGAGCTCGATCGCGAACCTCGATCGCGCATCGTCTCGCGAGAGCAGCGTGCGCATGTCGCTCGACACGCCCGATACGCCGAGCAGTCCCGACTGGTGGTAGAGCAGCTTTTCGATCGACCGCGCGTCCATCTTGAGCTCGTCCAATAGATAGAGCACGACGCCCGGATCGAGTGCGCCGGCACGGGTTCCCATCAGCAGGCCGTCGAGTGCGGTGAATCCCATCGTCGTGGCGACGCTCTTGCCGGCGCGGATCGCGCACATGCTGGCGCCGTTGCCGAGATGCGCGACGACGACGCGTCCGCGCGCGGCAGCCGGATCGAAGCGCGGGAAAACATCGGCGATGTATTCGTACGAAAGGCCATGAAAACCGTAGCGGCGAACACCGCGCTCGGTGATTTCCGGCGGCAAGCCGAAGGCTCGCGCGAGCGGTTCCTGCGTGCGGTGAAACGCCGTATCGAAGCAGGCGATCTGCGGCAGCGCCGGCTCGCGCTCGGCGATGACCCGCATCGGCGCCAGATTGTGCGGCTGGTGCAGCGGCGCGAGCGGCACCAGCCGCTCGAGCCGGGCCAGCACGTCGGCATCGATCCGCACCGGCGCGACGAACTCCTCGCCGCCGTGCACGACGCGGTGGCCGACGGCGCCGAGCCGGCGCTGCCCTTGCTCTCCCTGCACGAAGTCGAGCACATAGGCAACCGCGGCGGCGTGCCCGAGCGACTCGCGATCGGGCCAGTCGCGCTGCTGCACCAGCGTGTCGTGCGCATCGCGCGCGGTGAACGCCGGCTTCGTGGTCAGGCCTTCGATCTGGCCGCGCAACAGCGGTCGCGGACCGGCCGCGTCATTGGCGTACAGGGTGAATTTCAGGCTCGACGATCCTGCATTCAACACCAGGATCGCGTCGATCATTTCACTTCTGCCGAGCCAGCGGCGCTCGTCTTGCGGCGGTCGTGTGCCAGGAGCTTGAGCACCGCGGTCGAGGCGAGCCGGTCGCGTACCGGGTCGGCGCGCGAGGTCAACACGATCGGCACGCGGGCGCCGAGCACGATGCCCGCGCTGCCTGCGCCGGCGAGATACTGCAGCTGCTTGGCCAGCATGTTGCCGGATTCGATGTCGGGAACGAGCAGGATATCGGCACGGCCTGCGACCGGCGATTTTATGTGCTTGATCCTGGCGGCATCGGCGCTGATCGCGTTGTCGAAGCCGAGCGGTCCGTCGATGATGGCGCCGACGATCTGGCCGCGCTCGGCCATCTTGCAAAGCGCAGCCGCATCGACGGTCGACGCGATTCGCGGATTCACCGTCTCGACGGCCGAAAGGATCGCGACCCTCGGCTCCGACAGGCCCAGCACATGGGCGAGATCGATCGCATTGCGGCAGATGTCGGCCTTCTCGGCCAGGCCCGGCGCGATGTTGATCGCCGCATCGGTGATCATCAGCAGGCGCGGGTAAGTCGGAACGTCGAGTATGAACACGTGACTTATGTGGCGCGCCGTGCGCAATCCCGCTTCGGCCAGCACCACGGCCGACATCAACTCGTCGGTGTGCAAGCTGCCTTTCATCAGCGCTTCGACTTCTCCGTCGCTCGCCATCGCAACTGCCGCAGCCGCAGCGGCATGGCTGTGCTCGGTCGACACCAGGCGATATGGCGACAGGTCGACGCCTTCCGTTTTCGCCACCGCCCGTATCTTCGCGGCGGGACCGACCAGAACCGGCACGATCAGTCCTATCCTGGCGGCTTCGATGGCGCCGAGCAACGAGTCGCGATCGCAGGGATGGACGACCGCGCAAACCACTGCGGGCAAAGACTCGCACGCGGCGAAGATCGTCGCGAAACCATCGTTGCGGCGGAGAATCCTCTCGGGTGTCGCCAGCTCGCTATAGGTGATCCGCTCGGTCGCCGCCGTCACGTCGGCGAGGCCCGTCGCAAGCACCTCGCCGCGCTGGTTCTCGCAGCGGCAGGCAAATTCGATGCTGTGGGTAGGGTCGTGCCTTGTCTTTGCGGTCACTGTCACCGTCAGCACGTCGCCGACGTTGATCGTGCCGGCGTACTGGAAGCGGGTGCCGACTATCCGGCTGCCTGGCCCCGGCAGGCGATGCGACAACACGCCGGCGATCAGTGCGACTGCGGCGGCGCCCTGTGCCGCCAGGTCATCGCGCTGATGCCTTGCCGCCTTCGAGATGAAACGCTTCGACCTTGCCCGCGGCAAGCGCCAGCGCCTCGACGTCGGTCACGGTAACGACATGCGTAACAGTCAGCGTTTCGCCGACGGCGATCTCTTCGTACGTACGGTTGCGATAGTCGGCCATCTGGAAAAAGGGACGGCTTCGAGGCCACCGCCTCCCGGCGCTGGTCTCGTGCCTGCTAGCCCCGGCCTTTGCGCAAGCGGCGAATCGCCGCGAGTTGCGCCACCGCGCCCGCGAGCTCGGCTTCGGCGCGCGCGATGTCTTCCTTCGACGCCTTGTTCTGCATCGCCTCTTCGGCGGCCTGCTTGGCCTGCAGCGCCTTCGCCTCGTCGAGATCCTTGGCGCGAATCGCCGTATCCGACAGCACCGTCACGACGTCGGGCTGTATCTCGAGGTAGCCGCCCTGGACAAAAACGATCTGCTCTTCGGCCTGTCCCGGTACCTTGATGCGCACCTCGCCCGGCTTGATCTGCGTGATCAGCGGCGTGTGCTTCGGATAGACGCCGAGCTCGCCCATCACTCCGGGAAGCACGACGAACTCGGCCTCGCCCGAATAGATCGACTCTTCGGCGCTGACGACATCGACGTGGATGGTATTGGCCATGGCCGTCGCGCTACTGCAGCGTCTTCGCTTTTTCGACCGCTTCCTCGATGCCGCCGATCATGTAGAACGCCTGCTCGGGCAGATGATCGTACTCGCCGTCGACGATCGCCTTGAAGCCGCGGATCGTGTCCTTGAGCGAGACGAATTTGCCCGGCGAGCCGGTGAACACCTCGGCGACGAAGAACGGCTGCGACAGGAAGCGCTGGATCTTGCGCGCGCGCGCCACCGCGAGCTTGTCCTCGGGCGAGAGCTCGTCCATGCCCAGGATCGCGATGATGTCGCGCAGCTCCTTGTAGCGCTGCAAGCGTCTGCTGCACGCGGCGCGCGGTCGTGTAGTGCTCCTCGCCGACGACGTGCGGGTCGAGCTGGCGCGAGGTCGAGTCCAGCGGGTCGACCGCCGGATAGATGCCGAGCGACGCGATGTCGCGCGACAGCACGACCGTCGAATCGAGGTGGCCGAAGGTCGTCGCCGGCGACGGGTCGGTCAGGTCGTCGGCCGGAACGTAGACGGCCTGGATCGACGTGATCGATCCGGTCTTGGTCGACGTGATGCGCTCCTGCAGCGCGCCCATCTCGGCGGCCAGCGTCGGCTGGTAGCCGACCGCCGACGGCATGCGGCCGAGCAGCGCCGACACTTCGGTTCCGGCCAGCGTGTAGCGGTAGATGTTGTCGACGAAGAACAGCACGTCGCGGCCTTCGTCGCGAAAGTATTCGGCCATCGTCAGGCCGGTCAGCGCGACGCGCAGGCGGTTGCCCGGCGGCTCGTTCATCTGGCCGTAGACCATCGCCACCTTGTCGAGGACGTTCGAGTCCTTCATCTCGTGGTAGAAGTCGTTGCCTTCGCGCGTGCGCTCGCCGACACCGGCGAACACCGAGTAGCCGCGAATGCTCGGTCGCGATATTGCGGATCAGCTCCAGCATGTTGACCGTCTTGCCCACGCCGGCGCCGCCGAACAGGCCGACCTTGCCGCCCTTGGCGAACGGGCAGACCAGGTCGATGACCTTGATGCCGGTTTCCAGCAGCTCGGTCGACGGCGACAGCTCCTCGAACGTCGGCGCGTCGCGATGGATCGACATCGTCTTTTCGGCGCCGACCGGGCCCGCCTCGTCGATCGGCCGGCCGAGCACGTCCATGATCCGGCCGAGCGTCTTCGGGCCCACCGGCACCATGATCGGCCCGCCGGTGTTGCTGGATCTTCATCCCGCGCCGCAGTCCGTCGGACGAGCCCAGGCAGATCGTGCGCACGACGCCGTCGCCGAGCTGCTGCTGCACTTCGAGCGTCAGTTCGGCTGCCTTCGAGCGTCAGCGCATCGTAGATCTTCGGCAGCTTGTCGCGCGGAAATTCCACGTCGATCACCGCGCCGATGCATTGGACGATGTTGCCTTCATTCATGATGCTTCCTTCGGTTCGATGTTGCATTCGCCGATTCACGCGTCATGTCATACCGCCGCCGCACCGGCGACGATCTCCGACAGTTCCTTGGTGATCGCCGCCTGGCGCGTCTTGTTGTAGATGAGCTGCAGCTCGTCGATGATCGTCAGCGCGTTGTCCGACGCGGCCTTCATCGCGACCATGCGCGCGCTCTGCTCGGAGGCGATGTTCTCGTTCGCCGCCTGGTAGATCATCGACTCGATGTAGCGCGTCAGCAGTCCGTCGAGCACGGTCTTCGCGTCGGGCTCGTAGATGTAGTCCCAGGGAAACTCGCGCTTCTCGGTCTCGTCGCCGAGATCGGCGGTCGGCAGGATCAGGCTCGCGACCGGCGTCTGCTTCATCGTGTTGTCGAATCGCGTCGCGACCAGGTGCAGCTCGTCGATCTTGCCGTCGATGTATGCATCGAGCTGGACCTTGACCGGCCCGATCAGCTTGTCGAGGTGCGGGCGATCGCCGAGATTGACGACCTGCGAGACGACGTTGGCCTTGAGCCGGTGCATGAAGCCCAGGCCCTTGTTGCCGATCGCGGTGACCTGCACGCCGATGCCCTTCGCCTGCCAGGCCTTGATGCTCGCCAGCGCCAGGCGCAACGCGTTGGTGTTGAGGCCGCCGCACAGGCCCTTGTCGGACGTCACGACGATCAGGCCGACGTTGCGGACCTCGCGGCGCGCTTGAGCAGAAACGCGATGCCGGTACTCGGGGTTGGCATGCGCCAGATGGCGCGCGATCGCGAGCATGCGCGCGACATACGGACGCGACGCGCGCATGCGCTCCTGCGCCTTTTTCATTTTCGAGGCCGCAACCATTTCCATGGCCTTGGTGATCTTGCGCGTGTTTTGCACGCTCTTGATCTTGTTGCGGATTTCTTTCGAGCCGGCCATCGCGTCGCGTTCCTAGTAGCGTGCCGTTCTTCTTGAAGTCCTCGATCGCCGCGGCGAACGCCTTCTCGGCCTCGCCGTCCATTTCCTTGCTCGACTCGAGCTTGTCCATCAGCGCCGCGTACTTGCTCTTCATGAATGCGCGCAGGCTCGATTCGAAGGCGAGCGCCTTCTCGACCGGCACGTCGTCGAAGTAGCCCTTGGTCACCGCGAACAGCGTCAACGCCTCCTCGGCGACCGACAGCGGCGAGTACTGCGGCTGCTTCATCAGCTCGGTGACCAGGCGGCCGCGGTCGAGCTGCTTGCGCGTCGCTTCGTCGAGGTCGGATGCGAATTGCGCGAACGCCGCCAGCTCGCGGTACTGCGCCAGCGCGAGCCGCACGCCGCCGCCCAGCTTCTTGATCACCTTGGTCTGCGCCGCGCCGCCGACCCGCGACACCGAGATGCCGGCGTTGATCGCCGGACGGATGCCGGCGTTGAAAAGGTCGGTCTCCAGGAAGATCTGGCCGTCGGTGATCGAGATCACGTTGGTCGGCACGAACGCGGTCACGTCGCCCGCCTGCGTCTCGATCACCGGCAGCGCGGTCAGCGATCCGGTCTTGCCCTTGACCGCGCCCTTGGTGAAGTTCTCGACGTATTCCTCGTTGACGCGCGCGCCGCGCTCCAGCAGGCGCGAGTGCAGATAGAACACGTCGCCCGGATACGCCTCGCGTCCCGGCGGGCGGCGCAGCAGCAGCGAGATCTGGCGGTACGCCCACGCCTGCTTGGTCAGGTCGTCGTAGATGATCAGCGCGTCCTGGCCGCGATCGCGGAAGTATTCGCCCATCGTGCAGCCCGAATACGGCGCGATGTACTGCATCGCCGCCGATTCCGACGCCGACGCGGCGACGACGATCGTGTACGCCATCGCGCCGTGCTCCTCGAGCTTCTTCACCACGTTCATGATCGACGAGGCCTTCTGGCCGATCGCGACGTAGATGCAGATCAGGTCCTTGCCCTTCTGGTTGATGATCGTGTCGACGGCCACCGCGGTCTTGCCGGTCTGGCGGTCGCCGATGATCAGCTCGCGCTGGCCGCGGCCGATCGGCACCATCGCGTCGATCGACTTCAATCCCGTCTGCACCGGCTGCGACACGCTCTTGCGCCACATCACGCCGGGCGCGACCTTCTCGATGACGTCGGTCACCTTGGCGTTGACCGGTCCCTTGCCGTCGATCGGCTGCCCGAGCGCGTCGACGACGCGGCCGATCAGCTCGGGTCCGATCGGCACTTCGAGAATGCGGCCGGTGCACTTGACGGTGTCGCCCTCGGAGATGTGCTCGTAGTCGCCCAGGATCACCGCGCCGACCGAGTCGCGCTCGAGGTTCAGCGCCAGGCCGAAGGTGTTGCCGGGAAACTCGAGCATCTCGCCCTGCATCGCATCGGACAAGCCGTGAACGCGGCTGATGCCGTCGGTACAGCGACATCGACCGTCCCCTGCGTGCGCACTTCGGCGCCGGTGTCCAGGTTCTTGATCTTGCTCTTGATCAGCTCGCTGATTTCCGATGGATTCAACTGCATGTTTTTTCCTCGCGCTTCGGCCGCATGTCCGCATCGCGGGCGGCGTCGCGTCAGTTTCGATATTAGACTCGCAGCTGGTTCGCCATCGCCTGCAATTCGCTTTGAACCGACGCGTCGATCACCGTGTCGCCGACGATGATCTTCGCCCCGCCGATCAGCGCGCGGATCGACGCTGACCGTCGCCTCGATTTTCTTGCCGAAGCGGCGCTCCAGTGCGCCTTGCGCAGCGCTGCGAGCTGCGCGTCGTCGAGCGGGAATGCGCTGATGATCTGCGCCCGCGCGACGCCGTCGGCCTCGTCCTTCAGCGTCTCGAACAGCGTGCGGATTTCCGGCAGCAGGCCGATGCGATCCGCCTCGATCAGCACGCGGATGAAGCTCCGGCCGCCGCGATCGAGCTTGTCGCCGCAGATCGACAGGAACAGCGATTCCTTCTCCGCGGCGGCGAGCTTGGGATTGTCGAGCGCGGCGCGCACTCGCGCGATCGGAAGCCGACCGCGGTCGCGACGCCGCAGCATCTCGGCCCACACCGGCAGCGCGTTGGCCTCGCGCGCCAGCGCGTACGCGGCTTCGGCGTACGGTCGCGCGACGGTGATCGGCTCGGCCATGGCTTGCCTAGAGCTGCTTTTCGATCGTCGCCAGCAGATCGGCGTGCGCCTTGGCGTCGACTTCGCGCTTGAGTATCTGCTCGGCGCCGGCGACGGCGAGCTGCGCGACCTGCCCGCGCAGCGCTTCCTTGGCGCGATAGACTTCCTGCTCGATCTCGGCCTTGGCGGCGGCCAGCATCCGGTCGCCCTCGGTCTTGGCACAGAGACTCGACTGCTCGATCGTCTCGCTTTTCAGCTTTTCGCCCTGCGCGACGATATCCTGCGCGCGCGTCTTGGCCTCGGTCATCATCTCGGCGATGCGCTTTTCGGCGTTCGCCAGGCTGTGACGGCCCTCCTCGCCCGCGGCGAGCCCGTCGGCGATCTGCGTCTGCCGCGTCTCGATCGCGCGCATCAGCGGCGGCCAGATGTACTTCGCGCAAGCCCAGATCAGGATGCGCGAAGATGGCGGCCTGCATCAACAACGTCAGGTTGATGTTCATGACTGGTTCCCCTGTCCGCGATCGGCCGCATCGGCTATTTGAGCCCGGCGGGTATCAGCGGGTTGCCGAACGCGAACAGCATCGCGATGCCCAGCCCGATGATGAACGACGCGTCGATCAGGCCGAGCAGCAGGAACACCTTGGCCTGCAGCGCCGGGATCATTTCCGGCTGCCGCGCGGCGCCTTCGAGAAAGCGCGAGCACATGATGCCGACGCCGACGCAGGCGCCGAGCGCACCGAGGCCGATCATGAGACCGATGCCGATACCGGTGTAGGCCTGAATCTGAGCGACCAGTTGCAGCTTGTCCATTTTGCTTTTCCCTTTCTGAACGGAGATTGGACGTCGGATCGTCGGCGGCAACCGACGATCTAGTGATGCTCGTGCGCCATCGCAATGTAGGCGACGGTCAGCATCATGAATATGTAGGCCTGCAGTACCGCGATGAAGCCGTCGAAATCGACCAGCCAGGCGACCTGGGCTACGCCACCGCCGACCAGGCCCAGGTACCCGCTGGACGCCAGCAAGCCGATCAGCAGGAAACATGATTTCGCCCGCGTACATGTTGCCGAACAGCCGCAGCGAATGCGACAGCGGCTTGGAAACGTATTCGATCAGATTGAACAGCAGGTTGAACGCGATCAGCAGCGGCGCGGCCCACAACGGCCTGATGCCGAACGGCGACGCATAAAGTTCGTGCAGCCAGCCGCCGAGGCCCTTGATGCTTGATGCTGTAGAAAATCATCAGGCCGAGCACCGACAGTGAAAGCGCGAATGTCGTGTTGACGTCCGCCGTGGGCACGCTGCGCCACGCATGCAGGTGGAACACATTGGTAATAGACCCACGCCATGATGTCGACCGGCAGCAGGTCCATCAGGTTCATGAACAGCACCCAAAGCCCGACGGTCAGCGCAATCGGCGCGACGATCCTGTAGTCGTGGTGGAACATGCTCCTGACCTGGTCGTTGACGAACCCGATCGTCAGCTCGACGAATGCCTGCGTCTTCGAGGGCACGCCGGAGGTCGCCCTGCGGGTGACCAGCCAGATGAAGCCGAGCACGAGGACGCCGAGGATCAGCGATGTAAGCATCGTGTCGTAGTGGATCGTCCAGAAGCCGCCCTCTGATTCGCCAACGGGTTTGGCGAAGAACGTCAGGTGGTGCTGGATATAGGTCGACGCATCCTGCTGCTCGGCGAGCTTTTCACCGACCTGTTCGGTTGCTGCGGCCATCGCCATCCCTGCGGTTGCTGTCACTCGCGAATCACGATCGCCGCCGTCCAAACCAGCACCGTCACGACAAACGCGGCGATCAGCGCCGCGGCAACGACGTCCCGGTAGGTCGTCAGCACCAGCCAGAGCTGGAGCACGATCAACATAATCTTGGCTGCTTCGGCGCGGATCATCGTCCGTACCGTATCCCCTGGCGCCGCGACCCACTTAGCCAAACGACCACCGCATAGACGATCCCAGCGGTGACGTTCACCAGCCCGCCCAGCAACGCCGACAACGCGCCGTGCAACCCGGCCCCCACGCCGGCGATCGCGGCGATCGCGACCGTCGCGAAGAGCTGCCAAGCCGCGATGCGGCCGACAGGAAAACCCGGTGGGGAGCGTGCCGAATCCGGCGTGGCCACGGAGCGAAGCAAACCTTTGGATTATAGGGTTTTGTGCGGCGCCGCGTCAACGAAAGCCGCCGCGGGCAGATACGGTGCGCCGGCGCTTCAGCCGCCGGTCAGCGCACAGACGATCATCACCTCGTCGTCGCCAGCGAGGCGCGGCGACAGGTCTCGCGCCTGCACGCCGTTGACGAAGAACTTGATGTGCTGGCGGATGCTCCCTTGCTCATCGATGATGCGAAAGCGAATGCCGGGATAGCGCACGTTCGAGGTCGCCGACGACTTCGGCGAGCGTTGCGCCGTCGGCGCTGACCTTCGCCGCATCGTTGGTATACGAACGCAGCGGACCGGGAACGAGCACGTGCATCGTCGTCGGGCGAATGGCTTCGTCGGCGCCGCTACATCGTCTCGACCGAATAGATTTCAGGCAAGTGCGACGCCAGGCATTTCCACGTGCGCCCTTCGTCGCGGCTGCCCCAGACCTCGCCGCTGGTGGTGCCGAAATAGACGCCGACCGGCGCTCCGGCATCGGCGGTCATCGCCTGGCGCTTGACCGTCAGCCATGCCTGCGATTTGGGGAGTCCGATCGCCTGTCGCTGCCAGGTCTTCCCGGCATTGACCGATCGATATACCGCTGGCTTGCCGCCCGGTGAGACGCGCGGCCACACGCTGGTGCCGTCCATCGGGAAGACCCAGATCGTATCGGGCTCGCGCGGATGCACGACCATCGGCAAGCCGATCGGGCCGACGCTCTTTGGCATCGCCGCACCGATGTCTTCCCAGCGCTCGGCGGGTCGATCGAGGCGGTAGATGCCGCAGTGATTCTGCTGATACAGGCGGTCGGGCAGCATCGGGTGCAGGCGTACGCAATGCGGGTCGTGGCCGTACTCGGGATCCGGCTGCGGCAGAAAGTCCGCCTTGACGCCGCGATTCAGCGGGCGCCAGTCGGCGCCGCCGTCGGTAGATTCGAATACGCCTCCGCCCGACATGCCGATGTACATGTGTCGCGCATCGCGCGGGTCGATCAGTATCGAATGCAGCTTCGGTCCGTCGGGCGTGCCGTCCTGGTCGCCGCCGCACCAGGCCTTGCGCATGCGGGTGCTCGTTGAATCCGGCCACGCCCCGCCAGGTCGCGCCACCGTCTTCGGAGCGGAACAGCCCTTGCGGCGACGTGCCGCCGTACCAGACGCCCGGCTCGCTCGCATGTCCGGGCGTCAGCCAGAATGTGTGATCGACGACGCGTGCGCTGCCTTCGCCGAACGCAGGCGGCTGCTTGGCTTCGTGCCAGCTGCGCCCGCGATCGCCGGAGCGAAAGATCGTCGGCCCGAGATGGCCGGTGCGCGCCGCCGCGAGCATCGTCTTGCCGTCGCGAGGGTCGGCGACGCAGTGGTGCACGATGTGGCCGAGAAACTGCGGCCCGGCCACGCGCCAGCTGCGGCGCGATCGCATCGCCGTGCAGTTGCCACAGGCCCTTGCGCGTCGCGAGCAGCAAGCTCACGCGACGCGCAGGCATCTTCGCAGCCTGCGCCATGACGTTCTCCTTCGACGGGTAGTCGCGGTTGGACTGCCGAAGTTACGCTTTAGCGCACGCGGCGACAAGTGTCGCCCGCGCACCGTCGCCGGCGGGATTTCCGGTACAATTTATGATCCGTCGCCGTCGTGTGCCGCATGCGTGCACGGCCGCGACGGCCGTCGCCACACGCCACCGCGGAAGGAACACCCATGACGATCAAAGTCGGCGACCGGCTGCCTGCCGGCACGTTGAGCGAATACATCGAAGTCGCGACCGAGGGCTGCCCGGTCGGGCCCAACCAGTTTCAGGTCGATGCGCTGACCAAGGGCAAGAAAGTCGTGCTGTTCGGCTTGCCCGGCGCATTCACGCCGACCTGCTCGGGCAAGCATGTGCCCGGCTACGTCGCGCATTTCGGCGAGCTCAAGGCCAAGGGCGTCGACGAGATCGTCTGCATGTCGGTCAACGACGCGTTCGTCATGGGCGCATGGGCGAAAGATCAGAAAACCGAGGGCAAGGTCCGGATGATGGCCGATGGCAGCGCCGCGTATACCAAGGCGCTCGGGCTCGAGCTCGACCTGACCGCGCGCGGCATGGGTGTGCGCTGCCAGCGCTTTTCGGCACTGGTCGACGATGGCGTCGTCAAGAAGTTGAATGTCGAGGGGCCGGGCAAATTCGAGGTCTCCGATGCGCAGACGATGCTGAACGAGCTCGGTTGAGCGACGGACCCGCGCATGGAAACGGCGCCCGCGGGCGCCGCTTTTGTTTTCACGCACGACGACTAGCGGAGCTTGGCGAGGATTCCCTCGAACTGGTCGAGGCTCGAATACGAGATCACGATGCGACCGGCGCCGTCGCGCTTCGCTTCGATGCGCACCTTCGCACCGAGCACGTCGGAGAGTTCGTTCTCCAGCCGCGCCACGTCGGCGTCGTCGCCCCTTCCCCGCGCGCGCCGAGGCTTGCGCGGTGCCGGATGCTGCACCGCCTGCAACATGCGCTCGGTTTCACGCACCGACATGCCTAGCGCGACGACTTTCGCCGCGGCCGCGACCTGCTGCGCCGCCGGGAAGCCGAGCAGCGCCCGCGCGTGCCCCATGTCGAGCTCGCCTGACGAAAGATAGTCCTGCACGGCCTTGGGAAGCTGAGTCAACCGCAGCAGATTGGTCACCGCGCTGCGCGAGCGTCCGACGGCCTGCGCAGCCGCGTCGTGCGTCAACGCGAACTCCTCGATCAGGCGCTTGATGCCGTGCGCCTGCTCGAGAGGATTCAGATCCTCGCGCTGGATATTCTCGATCAGCGCCAGCGCCAGTGCCGCCTGGTCGGAAACCTCCCGCACCAGCGCCGGCATGTCGGTCAGGCCGGCGCGCTGCGCCGCCCGCCAGCGCCGTTCGCCGGCGATGATCTCGAACCGGTTGGCATCGACCGGGCGCACGAGGATCGGCTGCACGACGCCCTGGGCCTTGATCGAGTCGGCGAGCTCGTTGAGCGAGGACTCGTCCATATGCGAGCGTGGCTGGTACTTGCCAGGACGAATGCGATCGAGCGCGATCGTCTGCAACGATTCGCGGCCGGGCGTCTCCGGCATTCCCGACAGCAGTGCATCGAGCCCGCGCCCGAGACCCTTCAGCTTAGCCATTGACGACTCCCGGTTGCGGCGACAAAGCCTCGTCGCGGCGGAGCATTTCGCCCGCGAGCGCGAGATACGCAACCGCGCCCTTCGACGTCCGGTCGAGGTGCAGCGCAGGAACGCCGAAACTCGGCGCTTCGGCAAGCCGGATGTTGCGCGGGATAACCGTCCGATAGACCTTGTCGCCGAAGTGTTTCTGCAGGTCGGCCGAGACGTTGAGCGCGAGCGTGTTGCGCGGGTCGAACATCGTGCGCAGCAAGCCTTCGATCTCGAGCCTCGGATTGAGATGCGCGCGAACCTTGCGGATCGTCTGCACCAGGTCGGACAGGCCTTCCAGCGCGTAGTACTCGCATTGCATCGGGATCAGCACGCTGTCGGCCGCGCACAACCCGTTCAGGGTCAAAAGCGACAACGACGGCGGACAGTCGAGCAGGATGTAGTCGTACTCGCCGGCAACTTCCGAGATAGCCGTCCGCATCTGGGAAAGCGCCTCGGCCAGCGCATCCTTCAGTCGCGTTTCCCGTTCGGGCAGATCGACCAGTTCGACCTCCGCGCCCGCGAGCTCGCGATTGGCCGGCACCAGGTCGAAGGCACCGGAAGGCGAGGCCAGTCGAACGTCGGCAATTTTTTTCTCGCCAAGCAACACTTGGTAAACGGTGTAAGTGAGCGCCCGCTTATCTACCCCCGCGCCCATCGTGGCATTGCCTTGCGGATCGAGGTCGACTAGCAGCACCCGGCGCTTCATCGCCACCAGGCTGGCGGCCAGGTTGACGCTGGTCGTCGTCTTTCCGACGCCGCCTTTCTGGTTCGCGACAGCGATGATCTTGGTCACGCCGCGCGCTCCATGATTACCAGATGCCGTTCGCCCACGAGCCCGGGAATTTTGAGCGACGGCGTGCCCGTGATGCCGACGCCCGCCGGCAGCTCGGCGATCTCCTCGTGCGGATAAACGCCTTTCATCGCGACCAGGCGTCCGCCCGCAGCGAGCAGGCCGCCGCTGGCGCCGGCGAACACTGCGAGGTCGGAGAAGGCGCGCGAAATGGCGATATCGAAGCCGGCCGAAGGAACGTAATCCTGAACGCGGACCGCGACGACCTCGGCGTTCGGCAGCGGCAATTCGATCGCCGCCTGACGCAGAAACGTGGCCTTTTTGAAGTTGCTGTCGAGCAGCGCGAACTGCCAGTCCGGCCGAACAATTGCCAGCGGTATGCCGGGCAGCCCGCCTCCGCTGCCGATGTCGATCAGACGCAAGCCCGCGCGCGCGGGCAGATACGGCAGCACAGCCAGCGAGTCGAGCAGATGGTGGGTCACCATCCGGTCCGGTTCGCGAATGGCCGTCAGGTTATGTGTACGATTCCATTTGTCGAGCAGGCGAAGAAAGGCGAGCAGCCTGGCCTGCGCGTCGGCCCCGACCAGTTCATCGAGTCCGAGCGCGGCGACGCCGTCGGCCAGCATCCGGGCCGGCGTCATGCCGATTGCTTGCGCGCGGCCGGTGCACCGAACCCGCGCTTCAAGTGGACGAGCAGCAAGGAAATCGCCGCCGGCGTCATGCCGGGAAGACGGGCCGCCTGACCGATTGTCTCCGGACGATGCTGGTTGAGCCGTTGCTGGACCTCGATCGACAGCCCCCGGACCAGGCGATAGTCGACGTCTGTCGGCAGGCGCAGTTCCTCCTGGCCGACGCGCCGCGCGATTTCCTCGTTTTGGCGCTCGATATATCCGGCGTACTTGGTGGCGACCTCCACCTGCGCTGCGACGTCGGCATCTTCAGCGCCCACCCCCGCGCCCGGCAGGCTCATGAGGGTGTCGTACCCGACGCCGGGCCGGCGCAGCAAATCGACCAGCGCATAGTCGCGATCGAGTTCCTGTCCAAGCACCCGTATGGCGCTCGCTCGATCGACGACGCGTGGATTGACCCAGGTCGACTTCAACCGCTCGATCTCGGCGGCCACTGCGTCGCGTTTGCGGCAAAACGCCTCCCAGCGAACATCATCGACGACACCGAGCTCGCGTCCCGCTTCGGTCAAGCGCAGATCGGCGTTGTCTTCGCGCAATTGAAGGCGATACTCGGCGCGGCTGGTGAACATACGGTACGGCTCGGTGACGCCGCGGATAATCAAATCGTCGACCAGCACACCCAGGTAGGCCTGGTCGCGGCGCGGATACCAGCCGTCCCGCTCCTCGGCCATCAGCGACGCGTTGATGCCTGCGAGCAAACCCTGCGCGGCGGCTTCTTCGTAACCGGTGGTGCCATTGATCTGCCCGGCGAAAAACAGTCCGCCGATAGCTTTGGTCTCAAGCGTTGCCTTCAATGCGCGAGGATCGAAATAATCGTATTCGATCGCATAGCCCGGTCGCAGGATGTGCGCGCGCTCGAGTCCCTCGATGGAGCGAACCATCGCCAGCTGCACATCAAACGGCAGGCTGGTCGAAATACCGTTCGGATAGACCTCGTGCGTCGTCAGGCCCTCGGGCTCAAGAAAAACCTGATGGCTGTCACGCCCGGCGAATCGCGTGATCTTGTCCTCGATCGACGGACAGTAGCGCGGCCCGATACCTTCGATCACGCCGGTAAACATCGGCGAGCGATCGAGACCGCCGCGAATGATTTCGTGCGTGCGCGCGTTGGTGTGGCTTACCCAGCACGGCAATTGTCGCGGATGCATTGCCCGGCTGCCCAGGAAGGAAAATACCGGGGCCGGTTCGTCACCGGGCTGTACCGCCAGCGCGGTGTAATCGATCGTGCGGCCGTCGATGCGCGGCGGCGTGCCGGTCTTCAGGCGCCCGACGGGGAGCGCGAGTTGCCGCAGGCGCGCGCCGAGCGTGTTGGCCGGCGGATCGCCGGCCCGCCCTGCCTCGTAATGCTCGAGGCCGACGTGGATGCGGCCGGACAGGAACGTCCCCGCGGTCAATACGACTGCCGTGGCGTCAAAGCGGATGCCGACCTGGCTGACGACGCCGACGATCCGATCGTTTTCGAGCACGAAGTCATCGACCGATTGCTGAAACAGCGTCAGGTTCGGCTGGCTTTCCAGCCTGGTCCTGATCGCCTGGCGGTAGAGCATGCGGTCGGCCTGGGCCCGCGTCGCCCGCACCGCCGGCCCCTTGCTCGCGTTCAGAACGCGGAACTGGATGCCGGCTTCGTCGGTAGCCAGCGCCATCGCACCCCCGAGCGCGTCGATCTCCCTGACCAAGTGTCCCTTCCCGATTCCACCGATCGAAGGGTTGCACGACATCTGACCCAGAGTTTCGATGCTGTGCGTCAACAGCAGCGTCCGGCAGCCACGCCGGGCAGACGCAAGCGCGGCTTCGGTCCCTGCGTGGCCGCCGCCGACGACGATGACGTCGAAATGTCCAGGGAACTTCATGTTTTATAACGATAAAGATAGATTGGGTTGGCCCTGCATATCATACGTCAAACTGTGCCGTCGAAACAGGGCCTGCTGGCGATGTTTCACGTGAATCACCGACTAAGCTCGGTTTCACGTGAAACATCCGTCAATCGGGTGCCCGTCCGGTCGACTCCCGGATGACGAGCTTCAGCGGCAGCTCGGGCCAACGAAAATCCCGGCCCGCGATGGCCGCGACCAGGTATTGGGCGGCAGCCTCTCCGCTGGCGCGCCACGGAACGCGCACCGAGGTCAGCTGGGGCTCGATGTTTCGCGCCAACTCGGTGTCACCCCAGCCGATGACCGACATCCGATCCGGGACCGCTCGAGACTGCGCCCGACATTCCCGCACCACCGCTGCCGCGGCCACGTCCGAGCACGCCACGATCGCCGTCGTGCGGGCGTCGATCAGCGTACGGACGGCGGCTCGCACCGGTTCCGAATCGTGGAGGGCACCCCCAAGGTGAGCGACCACCGCGACCCCATCCCGAGTCGAGGACGCCCCCTCATCCCCGGCCGCGCCTCCTCGTCCGATGGCACCGATCCGCGAGTGCCCCAGCTGCTGCAGATACCTGCACGCTAACTCCAAGCCGCGGTCCTCCAGCGTTACGACGTCGGCCCCGCCTGGGGCTGACGAAGGCGGCTGCCCGCATGCGACGGAAGGCACCGCCCGGTTCGAGTCCGGCATCTGCGCCGGCGGTGAGACCCCAATAAAGAGCAAGCCATCGACACCCCGAGCCCTCAGCGACCGAGCGCAAGCGGCGGCGGGGGCCTCCGGGCAAGCGACCCGGAGCAGCAAGCCCACCCCGAGGGCGGAGAGCGTGTTCTCCGCCGCCTGCAGCATGTACGCGGCGACGGGGTCGTGCTCCCCGCCGAGGACCGCCCCGATCAGACCCGACCTGCGGGTTGCAAGAAACCGCGCCGCGGCGTTGCCGACATAGCCCAGCCGCGACGCCGCCTGTAACACGCGCGTTCGCAGTGCATCGCTTACGAGTTCCGGGCGCGCCAACGCTCGAGAAGCGCTGGCCGTGGATACCCCTGCCGCGCGCGCGACGTCGTTCAGGCTCACCACGAGGGTGTCAGCAGGCGCCCGGCGCCGCGGTCTGAGTGTCTTGGAGGCGTCTGACACAGGTAATCTGGCGAATCGGCTAGATCAACAGCAATCGATTGCAGTAATCGATTGCTGGAATCGATATCGGCAAGCGATTACACTAACAATAGGTGAGTTCTCAGCGCCGCGCAAGAGCAGGATAAAAAAGGGTGCGCGTCGCGCACCCTTTTGCTCCTAGGTCTTTTGGCGCCTAGATGTTGACTGACTAGCGATCGAACCTTGCGCCGAGTGCGCGCCGCTGCGCGGACAGCGCTTGCGGCTGCTTGGCGCCCAGCTTGGCAAAGAGCTCGTCATGCGCGTCGAGCTCGCGGCTCCAGCGTATCCGGTCGAAGCGCATCACTTGGGCAAATCGCTCCGGACCGAACTCGAGTCCGCGCCAGTCCAGGTCACTGTATTCGGGCTGCAATCCGAGCTCGGTCTCGACCGCGTGGGCCTTGCCCTGGCAGCGCTCGATGATCCATTTCAATACACGCATGTTCTGACCGAAGCCGGGCCACGCTAACTTGCCCTGTTCGTCGGTACGGAACCAGTTCACGTTGAACACGCGCGGCGGTTTGGCCACCGCACGCCCCATTGCCAGCCAGTGCGCGAAATAATCGCCGATGTGATACCCGCAGAATGGCAGCATTGCAAAGGGATCGCGGCGCACTTCGCCGACCTTACCGGCTGCCGCCGCGGTCGTCTCCGACCCCATCGTCGCCGCCTTGTACACACCGTCTTCCCAACTGGTCGCCTCGACGACCAGCGGCACGGTATCGCTGCGGCGCGCGCCGAAAATGAACGCGGATATCGGCACGCCCGACGGATTGTTCCATTCCGGATCGAGCGATGGACACTGCTTCGCCGTCACGGTGAAGCGCGAGTTCGGATGCGCCGCCTTGCGCCCGCACCCCGGTTGCCACGATTGTCCGCGCCAGTCGGTCAGATGCGGCGGCGGCTCTTTGGTCATCCCCTCCCACCAGACGTCGCCATCATCGGTGAGAGCGACATTGGTGAAGATGACGTTCTCGCGCAACGTCTCCATCGCGTTCGGGTTCGATTCGTAAGATGTTCCCGGCGCGACACCGAAGTACCCGGCTTCCGGATTGATCGCGTGAAAACTGCCGTCCGCATTCGGCTTGATCCATGCAATGTCGTCGCCGATCGTCGTCACCTTCCAACCGTCGAGGCCCTGTGGCGGAATCATCATCGCGAAGTTGGTCTTGCCGCAGGCACTCGGGAACGCCGCGGTGATGTAGGTCTTGCGGCCCTCCGGTGAAGTGACGCCAAGGATCAGCATGTGCTCGGCCAGCCATCCCTGGTCCCGCCCCATTACCGATGCGATGCGCAGCGCGAAGCACTTCTTGCCGAGCAATGCATTGCCGCCATAGCCTGAGCCGTAACTCCAGATCTCGCGCGTCTCGGGAAAATGGACGATGTATTTCTGGCTGGGATTGCAAGGCCACGGCACGTCGCGCGCGCCGGGGGCAAGCGGCGCTCCGACCGAATGTACGCAGGGCACGAACGGACCATCGGCGCCAAGCGCATCGAGTGCGGCTCGGCCCATGCGCGTCATGATGCGCATGCTCGCCACGACGTACGGACTGTCGGTCAGCTGAACGCCGATGTGCGCAATGGGGCTCCCCAGCGGACCCATCGAAAACGGCACGACGTACATCGTGCGTCCGCGCATCGAACCGTCGAACAACGCGTCGATCTTGCGCCGCATCTCGGCCGGAGCGACCCAGTTGTTGGTCGGGCCGGCGTCGGCCTCGCGCTCGCTACAGATGAACGTACGGTCTTCGACGCGCGCGACGTCGGACGGGTCCGACCAGGCGAGGTAGCTGTTCGGACGCTTGGCGGGATTGAGCCGGTGCAACATCCCCGACTCAACCATCCCCGCGCAAAGCCGGTCGTATTCCTCCTCCGAGCCGTCGCACCAGACGATGCGGTCCGGGCGGGCGCTGGACGCGACGTCCTGCACCCAAGCCAAGAGCTTCGGATGGCGCGGCTGCGTCAGCGGTCCAAGCGATGCGGCAAACGATGATGCGGGATCCGGAGCGTTCATGCGGCGAGGGAAAGGGGCGCCATGGTCGAACCGGCGCGCAAAACAAAGTGGGAAAGACAACTCTAGCACGCGGGCCGAGCTGGACGTAAGCGCGGCGCCGCCGCGCGAAATCGGTCAGGCCACTGGGCCGCCGGTCGGCGGCGGCAGCGATGCGCTCACTTGCCGATGCAGAATCGGCTGAAGATCACACCGAGCAGGTCATCGGCGCCGACCTCGCCGGTGATCGTCGACAGCGACTGTTGCGCGACGCGGAGTTCCTCGGCGAACAGTTCCAGCGCAGGCGGCGTCGTAGCGAGATGCCGCGCCGCCGTCGCGAGACTCTCTGTCGCGGCGCCAATCGCGTGCAAGTGGCGCTCGCGGGCGAGAAACGTCCCCTCCATGTCTTCGTGCGCGCCCGCGGCGGCGAGCATCGTTTCGCGGAGCAGCTCGACGCCGGCGCCAGTCTTGGCTGAAAGCCAGACCTCGGTGATTCCCGCGGCCTCCGCGCGCTTCGCTTCGATATTCGCCAGATCGATCTTGTTGCGAACGACGATCCGCCGGAGCGAATCCGGCAAGCGTGCGACGATGGCAGCGTCGCCGCCGTCATCCGGGTCCCGCGCGTCGGTGACGATCAGAGCGAGGTCGGCGCGCGCAGTCGCGGCCCATGTCCGCTCGATGCCGATGCGCTCGATCGGGTCGTCGCTTTCGCGCAGGCCGGCGGTGTCGATGACGTGGAGAGGGATGCCCCGAATCTCGACGGTGCTTCGAATCGCATCGCGGGTCGTGCCGGCGTGCGGCGTCACGATCGCCACGTCGTCGCCCGCAAGCTGGTTCAAGAGGCTCGACTTGCCGACGTTCGGCCGGCCGATAAGCACAACGTCGAGTCCCTCGCGCAAGAGGCTCCCCTGCCGGGAGCGGGCCGCGATCGAATCGAGGCGCTTGCGAAGGCCGGCGAGCTTGCCGCGCGCGTCGGCAGCGTGCATGAACTCGATGTCCTCGTCGGGAAAATCCAGCGCCGCTTCGGTAAAGGCCCGAAGTTCGGTCAATCCATCGACGACCGAGTGGACCTCGGCGGAAAACGCGCCGCTCAGGCTGCGCGCGGCGGCGCGCGCAGCGGTCGCCGTCGCCGCGTCGATCAGATCGGCGACACCCTCGGCTTGCGCCAGATCGATCTTGCCGTTGAGAAAGGCTCGCTTGGTGAATTCACCGGGCTCCGCGAGCCGTGCGCCCAGACCCAGGCAGCGGCGCAGTATTTGCGCCAGCACGGCAGGGCCGCCGTGGCCGTGCAGCTCGAGCACCGTCTCGCCGGTGTACGAGGCAGGCGCCGGAAAGTACAGCGCCAGTCCCTGGTCGAGCGTTTCACCGTGCGCGCCGACAAAGTTGGCGGCCGTCGCGACACGCGGAGTCAGCGTGCGCCCGACAATGCCTTCGATGATCCTCGAGAGGTCGGGTCCGGAGACGCGCACGATGCCGATGCCGCCGCGACCGGCGGGCGTCGCGATGGCGGCGATCACCTCGGTAGCGATAGGCGTCGACATGCGGTCCGCCAGCGCGGGACCCGGAATCGCGCTAGCGTCGCTTGGCCGCCGCGGCCGCGGTCTCGCGCCCGATGACGCGGTTCATGTGCCACTGCTGGAAGATCTGCAGCGAATTGTTGATCAGCCAGTACAGCACCAGTCCCGCCGGAAAGAAGATGAACATGACCGAAAACGCGATCGGCATGATCTGCATCACCTTCGCCTGCACCGGATCCTGGATCGGCGTCGGCGAGAGCTTCACTTGCAGATAGGCGGTGATCGCGTAAATGACCGGCAGCACGTAATACGGGTCAGGCGCCGACAGATCGTGGATCCAGCCGATCCACGGCGCGTGGCGCAATTCGACGGCGGAGAGCAGCACCCAGTAGAGCGCGATGAATACGGGGATCTGCACAAGGATCGGCAGGCATCCGCCGAGCGGATTGATCTTTTCCGTCTTGTACATCTCCATCATCTTGATCTGCAGCTGCTGCTTGTCCTTGGAATACTGCTCCTGCAGCGCCTTCAATTTCGGTGCGATCACCTTCATCTTCGCCATCGAGCGCGCGCTGGCGTGGTTCAGCGGATAGAAAACGCTCTTGATGATTATCGTCAGCAGCACGATCGCCCAGCCCCAGTTGTGCACCAGCGAGTGCAGCCACTTGAGCAGCACGAAAAGGGGCGCGGCGATGACGGTGAATATGCCGTAGTCGACGACCAGGTCGAGCCCCTTGGCCAGCGACTTCAGCGTGTCCTGGATCTGCGGGCCGACATAAAGCTTGACCTTGACGTCGCCGGTCGCGCCCGGTGCGATCGACGGGGCGGGAACGATCACGCCCGCCGCGTAGAGGCCGTTGTCGAGCTTGCGCGCATAGAACTCGCGCGGCGTCTTCGGCTCGTCGGGCGGAAGCCATGCGGCGACGAAGTAGTGCTCGACCATGCCGACCCAGCCGTTGTCGGCGGTCTTGGTGAACGGCGACTTCCGACTCGGATCGGCGGCATCCTTGTCCAGCTCGCCGAAGTCGACTTTCTTGAATTTGTCGGTCTCGCTGTAAATGACCGGGCCGATGTACGACGACGGCGCCATCGAGTTCTGCTTGCTCTGCGATTTGGTGTCCCGGGTGAACTGGAAGTAGGCATGCGGCGCGATCGGCGCGGTGCCCGCGTTGGTGATCGCATAGTCGACGTCGATCACATAGCTGCCGCGGTGGAAGGTCAGCGTCTGCACGACCTTGTCGCCGTTGGCGGCGCTCGCCTGCAGCTTGACTTCCAGCGTGTCCGAGCCGGGCGCCAGCTCGCGCGGGCCGGGCAGCGGCTGCCAGAGCGTCCGATGGTTGGGCAGGCCTTCGCCGAGCAGGCCCGACTGTGCGACAAAGACCCGGTCGCCATTTTTCTGCAGCAGCAGGTACGGACGCGTCTTGTCCTCGGTATCGCGGTGTTCGTTCAACGCGACCTTGGTGATGACCGCGCCGGCGGTATCGATGTCCGCGCTGTAGAGGTCCGTCTGGATCGAGATCGTTTCGCCGGCCGGCGCTGTCGCGGGCGCGGCGTTCGGGTTGGCGATGGCCGATGCACCGGGCGACGGTGTGACCGAAGGCACCGGGGCTTCGGCCGGTGCGCCCGGAGCGGTCTGCGTGACCGGCGGTGGCGGCGGCCGGTGCTCGCGCTGCCACGCCTCCCAAAGGAAAAGCGCGGAGAACGCGAAGATGACAAAAAGAATCAGGCGTTGGGTGTCCATGACTGCCGAAATCGAATCGTGATGGCTAGGGAACGGGGTCGTACCCGCCCGCATGGTACGGATGACAGCGCGTCAGACGGCGCGCCGCGAGCCACATGCCGCGGACGGCGCCGTGGCGCTCGATCGCCTCCCGCGCGTAGTCCGAGCAGCTGGGATAAAAGCGGCAGTTCGCGCCGAGCAGCGGGCGCAGCGCGTACTGGTAGCCGCGAAGCAGGCCGAGCAGCAGGGTTTTCATCGCGGCATCGCCGGGGTCAGGGCGTCGAGCAGACGCGCGGCTTCGGTGCCGATCGTCGCGATGTCCGCCGGCGGACAGGCCCGCCGCAGTCGCAGAACGATGTCGAATGCGTCGAGCGCCGGACGGCGCCGGCGAACCGCTTCGCGAAGCATGCGTTTGAGCCGGTTGCGGTCGACCGCCAGGTTCAGTTGTTGCTTGCCGATCACGTATCCTACTTGGCCGATCGCGCCTCCGGCCGGCGCCACCAGAAGCTGCAGATGTTCGGCTTCGATGCGGCGGCCGTGACGAAAAAGCCTGGCGAACGCTGCCGCCCCGCGCAACCGGTGCCGTTGATTCGAGCCTATCGCGGATTCGCAGCGGACTAGACTGCGAGCCGGGCGCGGCCCTTGGCGCGACGTGCACGCAGGACCTTCCGGCCGCCGATGCTTTTCATGCGGGCACGAAAGCCGTGTGTCCGCTTGCGCCGGATGACCGACGGCTGGTAGGTGCGCTTCATGATCTGCTTCCGTTCGAAAAAGCCTTACATTAGAGCGTTTTGCACCGCGCTCTGTCAAGGCAAATCGCCGACGGATCGCTGTGGATAACTTTGCCGCAACCAGAGTACAATGCGCGTCTGACGGGCACCGTTCGGCGCCCGCTGTTTTTTGATCTCGCCGGTTCCGCACGCACCATCCGCTATGTCCACGCCCGTATTCTGGCAGGCCTGTCTGGAGTCGTTCCAGCAGGAGCTGACGCCGCAGCAATTCAATACCTGGATCCGTCCGCTGCGGCTGGAGATAGCCGGAGACGAGCTACGCCTGATCGCTCCCAATCGATTTGTTCTGCAGTGGGTGAAGGAACGTTTCGCCGGGCGCATCGAGGAACTTGCTGCGGTCGCGGTCGGACGGCCGCTGCGGCTGGGGATGGTCGTGGCGGAGGGCGCCGAGCGCGCTTCCATGCCGGCGGTCACCGCGATTTCGCCCGATCCGGGAATGACGACCTCGCGCCGCGGCGAGCAGGCCAGCGTCAATCCCGCGTTCACGTTCGAGACCTTTGTCGCGGGCAAGGCCAACCAGCTCGCGCGCGCCGCGGGCATGCAGGTCGCCGACAACCCGACTTCGTACAACCCTCTGTTCGTCTACGGCGGCGTCGGCCTCGGCAAGACGCATCTGATCCAGGCGATCGGCAACCAGATCCTGGCCAACGATCCCGCCGCGAAAATCCGCTACATCCACGCCGAGACCTACGTCTCGGATGTCGTGCGCGCGTACCAGCACAAGGCGTTCGACGATTTCAAGCGCTATTACCGGACACTGGATCTCCTGCTGATCGACGACATCCAGTTCTTCAACGGCAAAAGCCGCACGCAGGAAGAGTTCTTCTACCTGTTCAACACGCTGATCGAGGCGCGCAAGCAGGTCGTCATCACATGCGACACCTATCCGAAGGAAATCTCGGGCATCGAGGAGCGGCTGATCTCGCGCTTCGGCTGGGGTCTCACGGTCGCGCTCGAGCCGCCGGAGCTCGAGATGCGTGTCGCGATTCTGCTGTCGAAGGCGGCGCAAACCGGCATGAAGCTTGACGAGCAGGTTGCCTTTTTCATCGCCAAGCATATCCGGTCGAACGTCCGGGAGCTCGAGGGTGCGCTCAAGCGGGTGCTGGCCTACACCAGCTTCCATCGCCAGGAGATCTCGCTGCCGGTGGCCAAGGACGCGTTGCGGGACCTGCTCGCCGTTCAGAACCGGCAGATTTCGATCGAGAACATCCAGAAGACGGTCGCCGACTACTACAAGATCCGCATTTCCGACATGCACTCGAAGAAGCGCTCGCGCGCGGTCGCCCGGCCGCGGCAGGTGGCGATGGCGCTCGCCAAGGAGCTGACGCAACTGTCGCTGCCCGAGATCGGCAGCAATTTCGGCGGTCGCGATCACACCACCGTGCTGCATGCCTGCCGGCAGATCGCCAAGCTTCGCGAGTCCGTGCCGGAGATGACCCACGACGTCAATTTTCTGCTGCAGGTGTTACGCAACTGAGGCGCGATTGAGGCCTGTCTTCGGCCTTCGTGGCTGTATGAATCGGGAGTGAACGGGTTTATAATTTGTTGATTAACCGACCCGGGCCGGCGCGCGCCATTTTGCCCCCAAACCGTCCACACCCCGAACAGAACTTATACCGCAGCGCAACCCCGTCAAAGCTGCGGAATCGGTTGCCTTTTCTGCTGTTGTACCGAAAACCGACGCACACCTATTAGCTGTTATTGGGTTTAAAACAATGCAATTAAAACAGACACCCAGAGATGCGCTGCTCAGGCCGCTGCAGGCAGTATCAGGAATCGTCGAGCGCCGCCATACTCTGCCGATACTCGCCAACGTGCTGCTCGAGCAGAAGGATGGCCGGCTGTTCGTCACCGCCACCGATCTCGAAATGCAGATCACCGCGCACAGCGAGCTCGCGGGCAAGCAGGACCAGGCTGTCACCGTGGCGGCGCGCAAGCTGCAGGACCTGCTGCGCGCGCTGCCCGACGACGCCATGGTCAACATCGAGACCTCGGCCAGCAAGATGACGGTGCGCGCCGCGCGGTCCCGCTTCCACCTGCAGACGCTGCCGGCGACCGACTATCCGCGGATCAGCCTCGCGCAAGATCAGCAGCAGTCGATCACCTTGCCGCAGCGCCAGTTTCGCGGCTTGCTCAAGCTGGCGGAATTCGCGATGGCGCAGCAGGATATCCGCTATTACCTGAACGGCATGCTGCTGGTGGTCGACAAGGGTTCGTTGCAGGCGGTAGCGACCGACGGGCATCGTTTGTCGTATGCGAGCATCGCCGTCGAGGGCGATCACAAGCGGCAGGAAGTCATTCTGCCGCGCAAGACCGTGCTCGAGCTCGGCAAGCTGCTCGAGGACAGCGATGCCGAAGTGAAGATCGACCTGCTTGCCAACCAGGTCCGTTTCCGTTTCGGAAGCATCGAGCTCGTGAGCAAGGTGGTCGACGGCAAGTTTCCCGACTACAACCGCGTGATCCCGGTCGGACACACCAAGCAGATCGAGCTGACGCGCACCGAGCTGCTGCAGGCGCTGCAGCGCGCGGCCATCCTGTCGAACGAGAAGTTTCGTGGCGTCAGGCTGGTGCTCGCCAGCGGCCAATTGAAAATCATATGCACGAACAGCGAGCAGGAGGAGGCCGAGGAAGAGCTCGAAGTCGGATACCAGGGCGAGTCGCTGGACATCGGCTTCAACATCACTTATCTGCTCGACGTTCTGCAAAATCTGGGTACCGACAAGGTCGTGCTGGCGTTCGGCGACGCCAATTCCAGCGCGCTGGTGACGATGCCGGAGAGAAGCGATTACAAATATGTCGTGATGCCGATGCGCATCTGACGCCGCAAGTGAGCATGGCCACCCGCGGCGCCGACATCAGTCGGCGTCGGCGTTTTCGAGGGTGATGCGAAACGAGAAAACCGCGAATGACCCAAGCTAATCCGAAGCCAGCCGACAACGGCAGCGACTACGATTCAACCAGCATCCAGGTCTTGAAGGGCCTGGAGGCGGTTCGCAAACGCCCTGGCATGTACATCGGCGACACGTCCGACGGCACCGGGCTGCATCACATGGTATTCGAGGTGCTCGACAACGCGATCGACGAGGCACTGGCCGGCTACTGCGACGACATCAAGGTTGTCATCCATGCCGACAATTCCGTCTCGGTCGTCGACAACGGCCGCGGCATCCCGACCGACATCAAGGAAGACGACGAGCTGAAGCGCTCCGCCGCCGAGATCGTGATGACCGAGCTTCACGCCGGTGGCAAGTTCGACCAGAACTCGTACAAGGTGTCGGGCGGCCTGCACGGCGTCGGCGTATCGGTTGTCAACGCGCTTTCGGTATGGCTCAAGCTGCGGATATGGCGCGACGGCAAGGCGCATCAAATGGAGTTCCACGACGGCGTGGCCGTCGCGCCGCTCGCCGTCACCGGTCCGACCGAGCGGCGCGGAACCGAAGTCCATTTCATGGCCGCATCGACGACGTTCGATCACATCGAGTTCCACTACGACATACTCGCCAGGCGCCTGCGCGAGCTTTCTTTCTTGAATCACGGCGTCAAGATCGAGCTCGTCGACCAGCGCGACGGCAAGAGCGAGAACTTCGCATTCACCGGCGGCATCAAGGGCTTCGTCGAGTACATGAATCGGAGCAAGAACGTGCTGCATCCGAAGGTCTTCCATGCGGTTGGCGACAAGGACGGCGTCATCGTCGAGGTGGCGATGCAATGGAACGACTCGTACGCGGAGTCGGTGCAATGCTTCACCAACAACATCCCGCAGCGCGACGGAGGCACGCACCTGACCGGGCTGCGGCAGGCGATGACGCGCACGCTGAACAGCTATATCGAAAAGGAAGAGCTGGCGAAAAAGGCGAAGGTCGAGACCACCGGCGACGACATGCGCGAAGGACTTACCTGCGTGCTCTCGGTCAAAGTGCCCGAGCCCAAGTTCTCGTCGCAGACCAAGGACAAGCTCGTTTCCTCCGAAGTGCAGCCGCTGGTGCAGGAAATCGTCGGCAGCAAGTTGCACGAATTCCTGCTGGAGAACCCGACTGACGCCAAGATCATCTGCGGCAAGATCATCGACGCGGCGCGCGCGCGCGAGGCGGCGCGCAAGGCGCGCGAGCTCACGCGCCGCAAGGGCGTTCTCGACGGCATGGGCCTGCCCGGCAAGCTTGCCGATTGCCAGGAACGCGACCCGGCGCTGTGCGAGCTCTACCTGGTCGAAGGCGATTCAGCCGGCGGATCGGCCAAGCAGGGCCGCGACCGAAAGTTCCAGGCGATCCTGCCGTTGCGCGGCAAGATTCTCAACGTCGAGCGGGCCCGTTTCGACAAGCTGATCAGCTCGCAGGAAATCGTCACGCTGATCACCGCGCTCGGCACCGGGTTCGGCAAGGACGAGTACAACGCCGACAAGCTGCGGTATCACCGCATCATCATCATGACCGATGCCGATGTCGACGGCTCGCACATCCGGACGCTGCTGCTGACCTTCTTCTACCGGCAGATGCTCGACCTGGTCGAACGCGGCCACATCTACATCGCGCAGCCGCCGCTTTACAAGGCGAAGCAGGGCAAGGAGGAGACGTACCTCAAGGACGATCACGACCTGAAGCAGCATCTGCTGAAGGTCGCGTTGAAGGGTGCCGAGCTGGTGCCCGGCGACGGACTCCCGCCGTTGTCGATCGAAGCGCTCGACCACATCGCGCGGCAATACCTGTTGGCCGAAGCTGTGATCGACCGGGTCGCCCGGCTGGTCGAGCCGGCTGCGCTGCACGCGCTGCTGACGGGTCTTGCCATGGACCTCTCGTCGGCGGACGCGGCGGCGGCGAGCGCCGCGGCGCTGGAGGGCGCGGTCGGCGATCCCGACATTACCGTACAGGCGCGCTACGACGCGCCGGCGGAAGCGCGGCGCCTGGTCATCGTCCACACGCGGCATGGCACGCCGCATGCCACGTCCCTCGATGCCGATTTCCTGGCGAGCGGCGACTATGCGCAGATTAGGGCGGCGGCCGAGGTGCTGCGCGGTTTGATCCGGCCCGGCGCGACAGTCCGCCGCGGCGATCGCAGTTCCGCGGTCGCCTCGTTCAAGGACGCACTCGACTGGTTGTTGAGCGAGGCCCGAGGCGCGGTTTCGATACAGCGTTACAAGGGGCTGGGTGAAATGAATCCATCGCAACTCTGGGAAACCACGATGGATCCGGCGGTGCGGCGGCTGCTCAGGGTGCAGATCGAGGACGGCATCGCGTCCGATGAGATCTTCACGACCTTGATGGGCGAGGACGTCGAGCCTCGGCGCGCATTCATTGAGAACAATGCACTAGGAGTGCGCAATCTCGATGTGTGACCGTTAACCGGTGATCATTCGCGCGGCAATCGCCTGCCTGCTGACGCTGGCCGCGTTGGCGCCGCTGCGCGCGGAGGCTGACACGCTTTCCGGTGTGCCCGAGCCGACAACGCAGCGACTGATCGTGAAATTCCATCCGTCGCCGCCGGGGCCGCGCGTCGAAACGGAGTGGGTGCGCGGCGCCGCACGCGTGTCGCGGCTGGCCGCCGATGGAGGCGTGCCGCTTGCCTATGTGCGGCCGATGGCGCTCGGTGCACACGTGATCGCGCTCGATCGTCCGGTGCCGCTGTCCGAGGCGCGCGCTATCGCGCGCCGGCTGGCTGGTCACGCCGACGTCGAATACGTGCAGCCTGACCGTCGCATGCGGGCGCAGTTCGTGCCGAACGATCAGTACCTGAATCTGCAGACTTACCTGCGCGACGATGCGGCGGCGATCAGTGCCTTCAGCGCGTGGGACGTCACCACCGGAAGCGCCGGCACCGTCGTCGCCGTTGTCGACACCGGCTACCGGCCTCATGCAGGGATGGCCGGACGCATACTTCCCGGCTACGACTTCGTTTCCGACCCGGTCATCGCGAATGACGGCGACGGCCGCGACGCAGACGCGTCCGATCCCGGCGACTGGATCACGCGGACCGACCTTACGACCTCGCACACGTTCGACGGTTGCGATATTGCGATCAGCAGTTGGCACGGCACGGCGATCGCCGGCATCGTCGCGGCCAACGGTAACGACCAGGCGTGGACCGCGGGCATCGACTGGGCAGCCAGGATCCTTCCGGTGCGCGTGCTGGGCAAGTGTTACGGCGACGATTCCGACATCGTCGACGGTATCGCCTGGGCGGCGGGGCTGAGCGTGCCCGGGGTCCCCGCCAATCCGACACCGGCGCAGGTGATCAATTTGAGCTTTGGCGAGCAGGGCGAATGCGAGCCGGCCTATCAGCAGGCGATCGCGTCGGCGTTCGCGCACGGGATTACGCGAGCGATCGTCGTCTCTGCCGGCAACGATGGCGGCGACGTCGCCGACGACACCCCGGCAAACTGCCCCGGGGTCATTTCGGTAGGCGCGGTCACATCCGCGGGCGGCAGGGCCTCGTACAGCAATTTCGGCGCCACGATGTCGATCAGCGCGCCCGGAGGCGACAGTTTCGCGGGTTTTGACGGCATCGAAATTCTCTCCAATCTGGGCCAATCGGTTCCGACCACCGATTCGCTGGACCTCGGCAATGGCACGAGTTTCTCGGCGCCGATGGTGTCGGGCACGATATCGCTGATGCTGGCGGTAGCGCCGGCGCTCACCGCAAGCCAGGTGCGCGCCGTTCTCGCGTCGAGCGCCCAACCGTTTCCGCCCGGTTCCAGCTGCACTACGGCGATCTGCGGGGCTGGAATCGTCGACGCGGCTGCCGCCGTACAGGCCGCGCAAAGCATCGACGACCTGTCGACGAATTTCGGCGGCTTATGGTGGAATTCGCCGGCCGGCTCCGAATCGGGGTGGGGTATCAACTTTGCACACCAGGGCAATCAGATATTCGCCTCATGGTTCACCTATGACCTGAACGGGAAGGCATGGTGGCTGGTGATGAGCGCCAATCGGATCGCGCATGACGTCTACGCCGGAACGCTGTTCCAGGGCACAGGTCCGTCGTTCGACAGCGTGCCGTTTCCGCCTCTGGGGGCACCGGGCGGCGCAACCGGCGCGCCGGTCGGCAACGCCACGTTGACCTTTACCGATGCCAACAACGGCACGTTTGCCTACACGGTCAACGGCATCGCACAGACCAAGGCGATCACCCGAGAAACTTTCGGCCCTCTGCCGAACTGCGTATTCGGCGCGCAGGTCAACCTGGCGTTGACCAATAATTACCAGGATCTGTGGTGGGCCGCCCCTGCGGGCTCGGAGTCCGGATGGGGCATCAATCTTGCGCACGAAGGCGATACGATTTTCGCCACCTGGTACACCTATGATCACGACCGCTCGCCGATGTGGCTGGTGACGACCGCGACCAAGAGCGGCTTGAGCTCGTTTACCGGCGATCTGACCCGCCTGACCGACGGGCCGCCGTTCAACGCCGTCCCGTTCCCGCCGGTCGGCAGCCCCGGCGGTGCGCGGGGTACCGTCGTCGGCACGGCGACGCTGAGCTTCTTCGACGGTAATTCAGGAACGTTCAGTTACACGATCGACGGCGTTGCGCAAACCAAGGACATCACGCGCGAAGTGTTCACCTCACCCGGGACCGTCTGCCACTGACGCGACTCGCGCAGCAGGGAGCCGGGCGCCGATACTAATCGCGGATCAGCGGCGCCTTGGTGGCGAACTGCTCGTCCTGCGGCTGCGCCGGTATCGTGCCGTGCTCCTTGGCGTAGCGGATCACCTCGGCGATCAAAGCGAGTCCCATCGGCGCCAGCGCGCGCTCCCATAATTCGCGCGCAGTCTCGCCCTTTTTGACGAAGCACCAGTCCTGCGCGGCGATCGCGCCGGCGTCCATCCGGTCGGCGAGATGGTAGATCGAGCCACCCGCGATCGGATCGGCTTCGCGTACCGTCCATTCGACCGCCGCGATGCCGCGATGGCGCGGCAGCAACGACGGATGAAAACCGATGCCGCCCAGGCGCGAGCGGGCAAGCGCCTCGCTGCTGACGCGGGCGTGACTGTGCGCGGCGACGATCAGATCTGTTCCTTCGGCGATCGCGTCGGCCGGGACGAGCTTTGGATCGTCCTGCACCAGCACGTCGAGCCCCGCGCTCTGCGCCGCCAGCGCCAGCCGATCGTCGGCGGCGGGGACAACGACACGCGCGATGTCGACGCCTTCCTCCAGCAGCCGCGCGAGCGTTGCCGCGCCGAAGTAGCGCGAGCCGACCAGCGTGATGCGCAGCTGAGCCAAAGCTTTAAGCCGCGCGCTTGCGTGTCGCCGTGCGCGGCGATGTCTTGGCCGTCCGCGGCGACTTGGCTGCAGGCTTGGCGCTGCTCACGGTCGTGCGCGACGCCTTCGCGCCCCTGGCGCTTCGTCCGCCCGCCTTGCCCGATTTCGCCGCCAGCAGGGCGAGCGCCTCGTCGAGCGTCAACGCATCGGCGTGGTCGCGATCGGGCAGCGTTGCGTTGACGCCGCCGTGCTTGACGTACGGCCCGTAGCGGCCTGCGTGCAGCTCGACCGGCTGCTTGTCCTTCGGATGCTTGCCGAGCACGCGCAGCGCCGCGGCGCCGCGGCCCCCGCGCAGCGGCTTGCCCGCGCTGTCCTTCCTGGCCTGGAATTCGAAGCCGATCTTGCCGTCGGGTTGCCGCACCAGGTACGCCGAAAAAGGCCGTCGCGTGCGCGACGACACGAACTGCAGGAGATCCGTTTTGCCGGTTGCGAGCAGCTTTCGCATCTGCTCGCTCTCGATCGGGCGTTGCAGGATCGTGCGGCCGGAACGGAAATCGCAGCTCTTGTCCGGGCCCACCGATTTCTCGCACACATACGCCGCCGGCAGGGCGAACACGCGTGAGCCGCATTTCGGGCAGGGCCCCAGCGGCTCCTGGTCGCTGAAATCGGGGGCTTCGCCCTCGGCGCCATCGCCTCCGCCGTCGCCGAAGTCGAACTGGACTTCGTTGGCATCATTGAGTTTGAGGATCGCCGAAAACGGCCGCCCGAGCTTGCTGCGGAATCCGTCCAGCGGCCCGACCCGGCGCTCGGTCAGCAGCGCTTCCGCCTCGGGAATTTCGAGTTGCCGGCCAGCGACGATTTTCCACATGCCGAAGTCGCACGACTGGCACTGGAACTTCTTGTACTTCTCGTGCACCTCGCCGCCGCATTTCGGACAGCGTGCCGACAGCGTCGCGAAATCGCCCGGTATCGTGTCGCTTTCGAAATTCTTCGCCTGCGCGACGATGTGCTTGGTGATCTTGACGATCTCGCGCATGAACTGCTCGCGCTTGAGCTTGCCGTGCTCCATCTGCGCAAGCTTGAACTCCCATTCCGCGGTGAGCTCCGGGGAAAAAAGCTCGGGCACGCCCAGGCCGTGCAGCAGGGTCATCAGCGAGAACGCCTTGGCCGTCGGCTGCAGCTCGCGGCCTTCGCGCAGCACGTATTTCTCCTGGATCAGCCCCTCGATGATCTGGGCGCGGGTGGCCGGAGTGCCGAGGCCCTTTTCGCGCATCGCTTCGCGCAGCTCGTCGTCCTCGATCAGCTTGCCCGCGCCTTCCATCGCAGACAGCAGCGTCGCCTCGGACAGCCGCGGTGGCGCCCGGGTCTGGCTCGCGACGACCCTGATTTCCTCGGTGGCGACCTTTTCATCCTGGCGAACCGGCGCGAGCGTCGCTTCGTCGTCGGCTTGCGCTTCCTTGCCGTAGACGGCGAGCCAGCCCGGCGAGACCAGCACCTTGCCCTCGGTCTTGAACGGCTCGCTGGCGACGCGCGTGATCCGCGTCGTCAGCAGGTATTCGGCGGGCGGATAGAACACCGCGAGAAAGCGCTTGACCACCAGGTCGTAGAGCTTGGCCTCGAGCTCGGAAAGACTCTTCGGCCGCTGCAAGGTCGGGATGATCGCGAAGTGATCCGAGATCTTGCTGTCATCGAAAATTCGCTTGTTCGGCCGGACCCACTTCGACTTGAGGATCTGGCCGGCGAATACCGCGTAGGCGTTGGATTCGCGCAGCGCCTCGATCGTCGCCTTGACGGTCGGCAGGTAATCTTCGGGCAGCGCGCGCGAATCGGTCCGCGGATAGGTCAGCGCCTTGTGCTTTTCGTACAGCGCTTGCGCGAGCGAAAGCGTCGTGCGTGCCGACAGGCCGAAGCGGCCGTTGGCTTCCCGCTGCAGGCTGGTCAAATCGTAGAGAAGCGGCGCCGCCTGGGTTGACGGCTTCGTCTCTTCGCTGACGGTCCCCGGCTTGCCTTCGCAGCGCGCGGCGATCGTGCGGGCCCTGGCCTCGTCCCAGAGACGCTCGGCCCGCCGGTCGGCATCGTCATCGGACTTCTTGAATTTTTCGTCGAACCAGCGCCCGTCGTACTGTCCGCCGGCGGCGCGAAATGTACCCAGCACCTCCCAGTACGAGCGCGGCACGAAAGCGCGGATCTTTTCCTCGCGCTCGACCAGGATCGCCAACGTCGGTGTCTGCACCCTGCCGACGGTCGTCAGCTGGAAGCCTCCCGACCGGGAGTTGAACGCGGTCATCGCGCGGGTGCCGTTGATGCCGACCAGCCAGTCCGATTCCGACCGGCATACCGCCGCGTCGGCCAGCGGGCGCATCGCCTCGTCGCTGCGGAGCTTTCCGAAGGCATCTCGGATCGCGCCCTGGGTCATCGACTGCAGCCACAGCCGCCGGATCGGCTTGCTGTTCTTGGCGTACTGGGCGATGTTGCGGAAGATCAGCTCGCCCTCGCGTCCCGCGTCGCACGCATTGACCAGCTCGCTCACGTCCTTGCGCTTGAGGAGCTTCAGCAGCAGGCGGAGCCTCGTTTCCGACTTTTCGATCGGCTTCAGCGCGAACTGCGAGGGGATAGCCGGCAGGTGGGCGAACGTCCACTTGCCGCGCTTGACCTCTTCGTCCTCGGGCATCCCGATCTCGAGCAGATGGCCGATCGCCGACGACAGCAGGTAGCGGTCGCTCTCGAAATAGTCGTCGTGGCGCGTGAAGCCCCCCAGCGCACGCGCGACGTCGGCGGCGACGGAAGGTTTTTCGGCGATGATCAGGCTCTTGGTCATCGGGGTTTCAGAGGCATCGGGCAAAAAAGTCGGCAGATGATAGCAAGGCCGGGTGCGACGCCGGCAAACCGGCGTGGGACGCTTATGTATCACATAACGCGCTGGAACGCTCCTCCAGGCAGCGGCGCGACTTGTCCGCCGAGCTCGAGTTCCACCAGCGCAACCGCGATGGCGCTCGCGGGCAAGCCGGTGCGCGCGGCGAGCGTATCGATGCCGACCGGATCGTGCCCGAGCGCCGTGAGCACGCGCGCGGCATCGCCCCCGGGCGCCGCCCGGCCCGCCAATGGTCGCGTCGAACTCGCTGCCGGCGCGCCTCCGAGCTCTTCGAGTACGTCCTGGGCGGTCTCGACGAGCTTGGCGCCATCCTTGATCAGGCGATGACAGCCTTTGGAAAACGGCGAATGAATCGAGCCGGGGATGGCGAACACTTCCCGCCCTTGCTCGGCGGCAAAGCGCGCGGTGATCAACGAACCGCTGTTCGGCGTCGCCTCGACGACCAGCACCCCGCGGACGAGCCCGCTGATCACCCGATTGCGGCGCGGAAAATTTCCCGGCAGCGGCGGCGCGCCGAGCGGGAACTGCGACACCAGGCCGCCCTTCTCCGCCAGGCGGTGCGCGAGCGTCTTGTTGCTCGCCGGATAGATGCGGTCAATCCCGGTTCCTACAACCGCGATGCTGCTGCCGGCGCCTGCCAGACCGCCTCGATGCGCGGCGGCGTCGATGCCTTGCGCCAGCCCGCTGACGATGGTGAATCCCGCCGCCGACAGCGCTGCGGCGAACGCCTCGGCATTCTCGCGGCCCTGCGGTGTAGCGTTGCGGCTGCCGACCACCGCCAGCGCGGGCCGGTTCAGCAACTCGAGCTGACCGGCGTAATAGAGCACCGGCGGCGGATCGGTGATGGTCAGCAGCGCGCGCGGATAGGCGGGGTCGTCCCAAGCGAGCAGCGAGTGGCCACTCTCGCGCAGCCAGGCGAGCGTCCGGCCTAGCTCGTCCGGCGCCGCGCCGTGCGCGATCGCGGCAGCGAGTTCGGCCGGCACCCATTTGCCGAGGCTGGCGCGGGATGCCGCCAGTACTTCCGCGGGGCCGCCGAAGGCCTTGAGCAGTGGAACGAGCGCGCGAGGCGAAAGGCCCGGCACGAGTTGCAGGGACGCCCAGGCCTCGACGCGAGCGTCGATCTCCATCGGCGAACCGGTGTGTCGTCTGGGCGGTCGGGCGCTACGGCTTGCGCGCGAGGTCGCCGGTCACGACCGGCTCCGACGCATTGAGCACGATGCCGTAGGCGACCTTGTCGAATACCCGGAATATGAACAGCAGTCCGGAGCGCTCCGGCGGGATGTTCAGGTACTTGGTCGGCTGCAGCATGTCGCGCGTCGGGTCGCTCATGAAGCGCGAAAAGACGCTGGGCTCGGTCGACGGGCGCGGATCGGCGATCACCGGCGTCGGATGATAGATCGCCAGCACGGTGCCGACGTCGAGCCCGTCACGCGCGCCTCGATCGACGGTGACAAGCGAGTTGCGGCCCACTTCGTGCGCGTCCGCATCCAGCGCAATGATGCGGCCGTCGACGGCCTTGTCGGGAGCGTGCGGCACGTAGTTGACCAGCTCCTCGCGCGGCGCCGGAAGCAGCATGTCATCCATCAGGATTTCTTCCCGCGCCGAGGTGATCTCGATGCGTGCTACCTCGCCAAAGCGGTCGACGCGTGCGGTGCCCAGGAAGCGCAGCTCGTAACCGAGCAGCTCGTTGCTGTCGTATGAGCGAAGTATCTTGCCGGGCCGGTAGATATACCACTGCGTCCCGGCCTTTTCGTCGATGTTGACCGCATAGACGTAATCCCCCTCGCCCCGAACGACGCGGTTGTCGTGAGCGGCGATGATCCTGCCCGCGCCGGGGACCCCGTCCCGGCTGGCGGTGATGATCGGCTTGGTGAGGAAGGGCGCCAGGTCGCCGGCCGGTATCGTTGGAATCGCCTCGCCTGCGAGGTTCTCGACCCGGACCGACGGCGAAAGGCGCGCATTCGGGCGCGGGCCGGCCGGGCGGTCGAGCGACAGCCGCCAGTTGCCGTCGATCCGGTCAAGGACGACGACGTCACCCGGGTAGATCCAGTGCGGATTCTTGATCTGCTCGCGGTTCATCCGCCAGATTTCTGGCCACCGCCACGGCTGCTTGAGGAACTTGCCGGAGATGCCCCACAGAGTGTCGCCTTTTTGCACGGTGTACCGGTCCGGCCGGTTGTCCTGCAGCTGCAAATCGTCAGCGCGCACCGGCAGCGAGGTGAGCACCAGTGCAGCCAGCCCGCCTGAGAACAGCAGGGTCGCTATGGTAGAATTCAGCCGCGAGTTTAGGCTCATGTGGCCTCTCCGGAACAGGTGTTGTGCGAGACTTGCAAACGTCCTAAACCGACGCAAAATAAGGGTTTAGGTCGGATTCTGCATCCCGAGTATTCATTTTGCAAGTAATTATGGTATTGGACATCCTGGAGTATCCCGATTCCCGGCTCCGCAGGCACGCCGCCCCGGTCGCCGCGGTGACCCCCGAAATCCGCAAACTGGTCAGGGACATGGCCGAAACGATGTATGCCGCCCCGGGCGTCGGCCTCGCCGCGACCCAGGTCGACGTGCACAAGCGGGTCATCGTCATCGACGTCAGCGAAGCGCGCAACGACCTCAAGGTTTTCATCAACCCGACGATCGTGGCTGCCGAAGGCGAGGCCGAGTGCGAAGAGGGCTGCCTTTCTGTGCCTGGCTACTACGACAACGTCAAGCGCGCGGCGCAAATCACCGTCCGCGCCCAGGATGAGGGGGGCAACCCGTTCGAGCTCACGACCGAGGGCATGCTGGCGGTATGTATTCAGCATGAAATGGATCATCTGGTCGGGAAGGTCTTCGTCGACTATCTGTCGCCGCTTAAGCGCGCCCGGCTCGCCGCCAAGCTCAAGAAAAAGCAGCGGCTCGCCAGCGTGGACACGCGTTCAGCCTGAACGGGCCTTGATCCGGCGTGGCCGATGCGCTGCGAGTAGGTTTCGCCGGAACGCCCCCGTTCGCCGCGACGGCACTGGCGGCGATCCTCGACGCCGGTCACGAGGTGACGCTGGTGCTGACGCGGCCGGACCGGCCGCAGGGACGCGGACTGAAGTTCGCGCCGTCCGCGGTTAAGGCGCTGGCCGTCGAGCGCGGCCTCCCGGTCTTTCAGCCGCGGACGCTCAAGGGTGCGCCGCCGCCGACAAGCGCGCGGATCGACGTGCTGATCGTGGCCGCGTACGGGCTAATCCTCCCCCAGGCTATGCTCGATTGGCCGGGCCACGGCGCGATCAACATCCATGCTTCGCTGTTGCCGCGCTGGCGCGGCGCGGCGCCGGTCCAACGAGCGCTGCTTGCCGGTGATAAAGACACCGGCATCAGCATCATGCAGATGGATGCCGGCCTCGACACCGGCCCCGTGATTACCTGCACGGTCGTTCCGATCGCGCCGCGCGACACCGCGGGCACGCTGACGGGGAAACTTTCCGCGGCGGGCGCAACGGCGATCGTACAGACGCTCGCTACGCTGAAGACGGCGGGTGCATTACGCTCGCATCCGCAGGACGGGGCAGCCGCGACCTATGCCGGCAAGATCGAGCGCGCGGAAGCGGCGATCCACTGGGACGAGGATGCGATGACGATCGACCGCATCGTTCGCGCCTTCAATCCCGTCCCCGGCGCTTTTGCAGCGTTCCGCGGCGCGACGATCAAGATCTGGGCGGCCGAGCCCATCGCAGAAAGCGTCGGCGTTCCCGGCACGATCGTGCGCGCCGACGCAACCGGGCTGCTGGTCGCCTGCGGCCGCGGCGCGCTCCGGGTGCTGGAGCTGCAGCGCGCGAGCGGAAAGCGGCTTGCCGCCGCGGCATTTCTTGCCGGACATCCGATCGCGCCCGGCACCGCGTTCGATGTCGGATCTCCTTAATTGCCGTCGCGCCGCGGTGCTGCTGATGCGGGTCCGCGGACTCGAGTCGCGCTAGTCGCGCGCCCCGCGATGGAGCGCGCGCAACGGCTTGCCGCGAAGATGGTTCGTCGCGTCCTCGCCGGCAATCCGCTTCCCGCGGTGTTGGCGAACTCGCCGCTGCCATCAGAGGATCGCGCGCTGGTGCACGAGCTCTCGTACGGCACGCTTCGGTTCCTGGGCGAGCTCAGGGCGATCGTCCACGCGCTCGCCGAACGTCCGCTGACCGACGCCAGCGTCGAGGCTCTGCTCTGGGTCGCTCTCTACCAATTGATACATACGACTGCGCCTGCGCACGCGGTCGTCGACGCCGCGGTGCGTGCGACGGCGCAGCTCAAGCGTACGTCGGCCCAGGGCCTGACCAATGCGATTCTGCGGACGTTCCTGCGCCGGCGCGACGAGCTGCTCGTGCAGATCGCCAAGGAGCCCGAAGCACGCTTTTCCTATCCGCGCTGGTGGATAGATCGCGTGTTCGTCGAGTATCCGGAGCATGCCGCGGATGTGCTCGACGCCGGGAACATGCGGCCAACGCTTGGCTTGCGCATCAACCGCAGACAGATGGCGCGCCAAGACTATCTGGCCGCGCTGCACGCGCAGGGCATCGCTGCCCACCCCGTCGGCGTTGCCGGCATCGTGCTCGACCAGCAGGCCGCCGCGTCGGCGTTGCCCGGCTACGCCGCGGGCTGGTTCTCGGTACAGGACGCCGGTGCGCAGCTGGCTGCGCCGCTGCTGGCGCCGAAAGACGGCATGCGCGTGCTCGACGCCTGCGCCGCGCCAGGCGGCAAGACCACGCATCTCGCTGAACTTGCCGCGCTGGACCTGGTCGCGCTCGACGTCGACGCCGCGCGGATCGAGCGCATGCGCGAGAACCTCGCGCGCCTCGGACTCGCAGCGCACCTTGTCGTCGCCGACGCGGGCGAGCCCGATCGCTGGTGGGACGGCCGCGAATTCGATCGCATCCTCGCCGACGTTCCCTGCACCGCATCCGGGATTGTGCGGCGGCACCCCGATGGCAAGTGGCTGCGGCGCGAGAGCGACATTGCGGGCTTCGGCGGACAGCAGCTGCGCTTGCTCGATGCCTTATGGCCGTGTCTGAAGCGCGGCGGCACGCTGCTTTATTCGACGTGCTCGATTTTCGGTGCCGAGAACGGCGATCAGATCACTGCGTTCGTCGCTCGCCACCGCGACGCGTTGCACATTCGACCCACATTGCCGCCGGAGTACGGCGCGATCGACGGACAACTCTTGCCAGCGGCCCCGGGCGCAGCGCACAATCACGACGGGTTTTTCTACGCCCTCCTCCAAAAGAGCTGAGTCCTTCCGGAAGGATCGCGCGGCTCGCCGCTCCCTCTATGCGCCGTATTCTCGCCGGCCTGCTGTGCCTGACCGCTTTGCTGTCGTTGCCGGCGGCAACGACGGCGCACGCCGACACGATCGGCGTGAAATCAGCGGAGCTTCTGCCGGAGGACGATAGCTACGTCCTGAACGCGCAGTTCGATCTCGCGTTCAATCCGACACTCGAGGAAGCGCTGCAAAAAGGCGTCTCGCTCTATCTCGTGCTCGAGTTCGAGCTCGTGCGTCCGCGCTGGTACTGGCTCGATCAGAAGCTCGTGCAGATGTCGGTGCAGTACCGATTGACCTACAACTCGCTGACCCGCCAGTATCGCGTGACCAGCGGGCTGCTCGGCCAGCAGTTCGATTCGCTCGACGAAGTGGAACGCCTGCTGGCGCGAGTGGTCTCCCGCCCGGTGATTCGCAGGGACGCGCTGTCCGCGGGCGAGCGGTACGAAGCGGCAGTGCGGCTCCGGCTCGACGTCGCCCAGCTGCCGAAGCCGTTCCAGATCAACGCGCTGGCCTCGCGCGACTGGTCGCTGCAATCGGAGTGGTTTCGCTGGAGCTTCACTCCGTGAGCAGGATTCTCGCCCCGCGCGCGCTGCGCTACGTGCTGCTCGGCTGCGCCGTCCTCGGGACGGTATTCCTGTTCCTTCTGGCGACGGCGAGCGCCAACACCGAGCTATTCGCGCGCAACTACAACCTGCTGCTCGTTCTCAATGGAACAATGGTCGCGCTGCTTATGGGGCTGGTCGGTTACCAGCTGTGGCGGCTGCGCAAGAACCTCAAGGCGGGCGTGTTCGGTTCGCGACTCGCGATCAGGCTGGTGCTCCTCTTCGCGCTGGTAGCGGTGCTTCCCGGCGCGCTTCTTTACGGCGTGTCGGTGCAGTTTCTCGGCAAAAGCATCGAGTCCTGGTTCGACGTGCGCGTCGACGAGGCACTCAAAGGAGGATTGAATCTCGGTCGCGGCGCACTCGACTATCTGCTCAAGGAAACGACCAACAAGGCCTCGCAGCTCGCGCTGACCTTGCAGGAGGGCGACGCGGCGAGCATGCCGCAGCGGCTCAATCGCGCCAGCGAGCAGGCGGGGATCTACGAGGCGGCGCTCTTCACTTCGGGCGGCGGCGTGCTGGGCGTCGCCGGAATCTCGGGCTCGACGCTGACGCCGGAGCCGCCGCCGGCGCAGGCGCTGCGCCGCGCCAGGCTGCAACAACCCTACTCGGCGATCGATCAGACCACCGACCAGGGCATGCTGCTGCGCGTCGTCGTTCCGGTCAACACCACCGATCCCGGCGAGCCACTGCGGCTGCTGCAGGTGGTCGAGCCGGTGCCCCGACAATTGCAACTTGATGCCGAGAAAGTGCAGGCCGGCTACCGCGACTACCAGGAGATAACATTTTCGCGCGTTGCGCTGAAGCGCCTTTATGCGCTCACGCTGACCTTGACGCTGTTGCTTGCGCTCTTCTCCGCGCTTGGCCTGGCCGTGGTGCTGTCCGAGCAGGTCAGCGGGCCGCTGGGTCTTCTGGCCGAAGGAACGCGCGCGGTCGCGCAAGGCGACTTCAGCCGGCGCCATCCGGTGCAGAGCCGCGACGAGTTGGGCGTGCTGACCGAGTCGTTCAACACCATGACCGCGCAATTGGCCGAAGCGAGGCAGAACGCCGAAGAAAGCCGCAACGCCATCGAGACGACCAACGCCTATCTCGAAAGCATTCTTGCCAATCTGTCCGCCGGCGTGCTGGCGTTCGACAGCGCTTTCCGGATGCGCACTGCGAATCCGAGTGCCGCGGTGATCCTGCAGCAGCCGCTCGCCGACCTGATCGATGTGCCGCTTTCCGACTGGGTGCGGCGTCTGCCGCCCCTCGCCGGCTTCGCCGAACTGGTTGCCGAGGGTTTTCGCAGCGGCCGCGAAGGCCAGTGGCAGCGCCAGGCCGAAGTCACCGTGTCCAATCACACTCGCGTGCTGCTGATGCGCGGATCGAGGCTGCCCGGTGAACCGGTGGCCGGCTCCGTCGTCGTCTTCGACGATGTAACCGAACTGGCCGAAGCGCAGCGCGACGCCGCCTGGGCGGAGGTGGCTCGCCGCCTCGCCCACGAGATCAAGAATCCGCTGACGCCGATCCAGCTGGCGGCCGAGCGGCTGGCGGTCAAGCTCGGAGGCAAGCTCGGCGCGCCCGCGGACGAGGAGGCGCTGGCGCGAGCAACGCAGACGATCGTCGCGCAGGTGAGCGCGATGAAGCATATGGTCGATGACTTCTCTATCTACGCCCGGCAATCGCGGCCCGGACGGATGCAGCCGGTCGACATCAATGCGCTCTTGCTCGACGTGCTGGGTCTGTACGAAAATCTGCGGCCCCATGTGTCCCTCGAGCTTGCGGCCGGCGATCCGGTCGTTCAGGGTGAGCCGACGCGGCTGCGCCAGGTGATCCACAATTTGCTCCAGAATGCGATCGATGCCCAGGCGGAGTCGTCCGACCCCGCGTACGATATCGGCCTCAAGGTGCGCGGCGACGAGCTGGCCTTGTCGATCGGCGACCGCGGCGGCGGCTTTTCCGAAGATGTCGTTCGCCGCGCATTCGAGCCGTATGTGACGACCAAGGCGAAAGGCACCGGCCTCGGACTCGCGATCGTCAAAAAGATCGCCGAGGAGCACCATGGACGCGTAACGATTGAAAACCGGTCCCCGCAAGGGGCCGTCGTGACCTTGTATCTGCCGTTCAAAGGAATCAACACGTGATGCCGCAGCAGAAAGAAATCCTGATCGTCGACGATGAGGTCGGCATTCGCGAGCTGTTGTCCGAAATTCTGCAGGACGAGGGATATCAGGTCAGCGTTGCCGAGAATGCCGGCGAGGCACGCAACTATCGGCTGCGCACGCAACCCGCGCTGGTGCTGCTCGATATCTGGATGCCGGATACCGATGGCGTGACCTTGCTGCGGGAATGGGCGGCGAACGGGCAGCTGACGATGCCGGTGGTGATGATGTCGGGCCACGGCACGATCGAAACAGCGGTCGAGGCGACCAAGGTCGGTGCCTTCGATTTTCTGGAGAAGCCGGTGGGCCTGCAAAAGCTGCTGTCGACGGTGACCCGTGCACTGAAGACGGCTGCCGGCCAGGGACCGCGACGGATATCGCTGGCCGCGCTCGGCACCAGCACGCCGGTGATCGAGATAGAGCGCGCGATAGAGCAGCTGCTGCGCGCCAACCGGCCGGTTCTGATCGTCGGTGAACCAGGCGCAGGTCACGACATCGCCGCGAGGGCGCTGCACGTTCCGGATGCGCCGTTCGTCATCTTGCCCAACGGCGCGCGGCTTGCCGCCAACCCGTCGCAAGTGCTCGACGAGGCGCGCGACGGCCTGCTCTACTGCACCGAAATCGGCGCGTATTCGAAAGCCGAGCAGAAAGGGCTCGCCTTCGTCCTGCCCAAGCTGGAAAAGCAGGACACGATTCTCGTCTGCACCAGCAGCGAGCAACTCGGCAACCTCGCCGCCGAAGCCCGCTTCGATCCGGCGCTGTTGTCGACCCTTTCCGCTGGCGCGGTCATGTTGCCGCCGCTGCGGGCGCGGCGCGACGACCTGCCGGCGCTGATTGCGCGTTTCTGGCGCGAAATCACCGCCAGCCAGCGTACCCTCGGGACATTGCAGGCAAGCGCGGTGTCGGCGCTCTCCGCCGCGTACTGGCCGGGCAACCTCGACCATCTGCACAACGTCATCGCCAATCTCGCATTGACGATAGAAACCGAAATCACCGGCGAGCACGTGCGGCGACTTCTCGGCGAATCGGCGCTGCCGCCGTCGGCCGCGCTTGCGCCCGAAGTCACGGCGCGGTTTTTCGAGCTGCCGCTGCGCGAGGCGCGCGAAGCCTTCGAACGGATCTATTTCGAGCAGTTGCTGGGCAGGGAACAGAGCAATATGAGCCGCGTCGCCGAACGCGCCGGCCTGGAGCGCACGCACCTGTACCGCAAGCTCAAGCAGCTCAACATCCGGTTTTCGCGTCGCTCCGACGAAGGAGCATGCTGAGCGGGCAAGGCGCCGGCGCGGCGACCGCTCCGGCCGCGGCGGCCAGAAGGCCGACGGCGCCACTGGTCATCGGCGCGATCGGCATCGTCTTCGGCGACATCGGGACGAGCCCGCTCTATACGCTGCGCGAATGCTTCACCGGACCGCACGGACTGCCGCTGACCGCCGACAACGTGCTGGGCATCCTTTCGGTGATTTTCTGGGCGTTGATGATCATCGTCACGCTCAAGTACGTGACGCTGATCATGCGCGCCGACAACAACGGCGAGGGCGGCATCATGGCGCTGACCGCCCTGGTGTCGCGCGGCCTCGACGATCGCCAGGCGCGATGGTGGCTGGTCGGGCTGGGTATTTTCGGCGCCGCGATGTTCTACGGCGACGGCATGATCACGCCGGCGATCTCGGTATTGTCCGCGGTCGAAGGCCTCGAGGTCCTGGCACCGGGGCTCAAGAGTTACGTCATCCCGGTGACGCTCGTGATCCTGCTTGCGCTGTTCTCGATCCAGCGTCACGGGACGGCGAAGGTCGGCGGGCTTTTCGGCCCGCTGATGTGCGTCTGGTTTGCAACGCTCGCGGTGCTGGGGGCCGCTGCGATCTGGCAGGATCCGCGCGTGTTGATGGCGGTGCTGCCGTCGTATGCGTTCGGGTTCCTGACCGGTAATCCGCTGGCGGCGTTCCTCGCGCTGGGCGCCGTCGTGCTCGCGGTGACCGGGACCGAGGCCCTGTACGCCGACATGGGGCATTTCGGCATCGCGCCGATCCGTCGCGCCTGGCTGTATCTGGTGGCGCCGGCACTGGTGCTCAATTATTTCGGCCAAGGGGCCTTGATCATCGCCGACCCGGCGGCGATCAAGAATCCTTTCTACCTTCTGGCGCCGGCATGGGCTCTGCTGCCGATGGTGGTTCTCGCGACCGCCGCGACGGTGATCGCCTCGCAGGCGGTGATTTCTGGCGCTTTCTCGCTGACGCGCCAGGCGATCCAGATGGGCTATTGCCCGCGGCTGACGATCATGCACACGTCTGAGCGCCAGATCGGCCAGATCTACGTCCCGTTCATCAACTGGATGCTGTTCTTCGCCGTGCTGCTGCTGGTCACCGGCTTCAAGACGTCGAGCAATCTGGCCGCGGCCTATGGCATCGCGGTCACGCTCGCGATGGCGATCGATTCGCTGCTGATCTTCGTCGTGCTGACACGGCTGTGGCGCTGGAACCCTCTGGCCGCCCTCGCGATCGTCGTGCCGCTGGTCGCGATAGATCTGACCTTTCTCTCGTCGAACCTGCTGAAGATCCCCGAAGGCGGCTGGTTTCCGATCGTCGCCGGAGGCGTCGTATTCACGCTGCTGACGACCTGGAAGCGCGGCCGCGCGATCCTGCTCGAGCGCCTGAGCGCCGAGACCATGCCGATCGACCTGTTCATCGAAAGCATCGCGTCAAATCCGCCGATGCGCGTGCCGGGCACCGCGGTTTTCCTCACCAGCACCCCGCATCGCGCGCCACACGCGCTGCTGCACAACTTGAAGCACAACAAGGTGCTGCACGAGCGCGTCGTCCTTTTGACGCTGACGACGGGGGACATCCCGACAGTCCCCTTGTCCGACCGCGTGCGCATCCGCGAGCTCGGCTGCAACTTCCAGCAATTCGAGGCATTTTTCGGCTTCAAGGAAGACCCGGACGTGCCCGAGCTGCTGGAGGAATGCGGGCGCCGCGGTCAGCCGTTCGACATGATGGAGACCTCGTTCTTCGTCTCGCGCGAAACGCTGATCCCGACGGCGACGCCGGGGATGGCGCTGTGGCGCGAGCGGCTGTTCGTGTCGATGGCCAAGAACGCGACCAAGGCGATCGAGTTTTTCAACGTCCCGACCAACCGCGTGGTCGAGCTCGGGACGCAGGTCGAGCTCTAGGGGCAAGAAAACGCCGGCTCGTGGCCGGCGTTTCGAAAACGCGCGCGGTTCGACCGCGCTAGAGCGCGCCCATTTCGCCGCGCATCGTCTTCAGCGCCTTGCTTTCGATCTGTCGTATCCGCTCGGCCGAGACGCCGTACTGGTCGGCGAGGTCCTGCAGCGTTGCCGGATCGTCTTCGCGAAGCCAACGGGCCTCGATGATGTTGCGGCTGCGGCTGTCGAGTCTCGACAGGGCGCTCTTCAGGCCGGTGCTGCGATTGCGCGCGGTTTCTTCGCGCTCGAGTATCTGCACAGGCTCGGCGTCGCTATCGGTCAGGTACGCGCTTGGCGTCATCGTCTCGCCGTCGTCGCCGGCCGGCGGGTCGAGGGCCACATCCTGGCCGGAGAGCCGTGTCTCCATCTCGAAGACCTCCTCGGGCTTGACGCCCAGCGCCTTGGCGATACCGTTCGCCTCGCTCCGGGTCAGCGCGCCGAGCCTCGGCTTCATGCTGCGCAGGTTGAAGAACAGCTTCCGCTGCGCCTTGGTCGTCGCGATCTTGACCAGGCGCCAGTTGCGCAGAATGTGCTCGTGAATCTCGGCACGGATCCAGTGCAGGGCGAACGACACCAGGCGAACGCCGCGCTCCGGGTCGAAGCGGCGCACCGCCTTCATCAGCCCGATATTGCCTTCCTGGATCAGGTCCGCCTGCGGCAGCCCGTAGCCCAGGTAGTTGCGGCTGACCGCCACCACCAGCCTGAGGTGAGACAGGACAAGCGAGCGGGCCGCGTCGAGGTCGTTGTCGCGCTGCAGCCTGCGCCCGAGCTCGACCTCCTGCTCGGCGGACAGCAGCGGAAAGCGGTTGACCGCCTGGATATAGTGATCCAGGCTCCCCAGCGATGCCGGGGTCGGGAAAGCCAGCGTATTCGTGGGCATCAACAACTCCTTCTGAGCGATTTGACGATATTTTAGCACTCGACTTGTCAGAGTGCTAAGCCGCCACGAAGTTCCCCCTTATGGCCGGGCCTGTCTCAGCACACGGATGGCCGCTTCGAACCCCCGCGTCGAGCCGGGGACGGCGTGCTTGGAGGCCGAGCGGCGTTGAGCGCGCTGCCCGGTGACGCTCGGCAGGCAGGCTCGTCGCACCATGTGAGCGCTCGCAAACTGACGATCGATCGTTGCTGCCACGCTCGTTTCGGCGGCAGTGCGCCCGGCCGGAGGCCTGGCGGCTCAGCCGATCAGCGCATCGGCGAAGTCCGCGGCCTCGAACGGACGGAGGTCGTCGATCCCTTCGCCGACGCCGATCAGCTTCAACGGCACCGGGCGCGCCTTGGCGATCGCAGCCACCACGCCGCCCTTGGCCGTACCGTCCAGCTTGGTCAGGATTAGGCCGGTCAACCCCAGGGCGGCATCGAAGGCGGCGACCTGGGCCAGAGCGTTCTGTCCGGTGTTGGCATCGAGCACGAGCAGCGTTTCGTGCGGCGCACCTTCCTGCGCCTTGGCGATCACACGGCGGATTTTCTTGAGCTCGTCCATCAGCGGAAGCTGCGTGGGAAGGCGGCCGGCGGTGTCGGCAATGACGACGTCGATCCGCCGCGCGCGCGCCGCCGAGATCGCGTCGAACATCACCGCCGCCGGATCACCGCCCTGCTGAGCGACGACCTGAACCTGATTGCGCGCGCCCCACGCTTCCAGTTGCTCGCGCGCGGCGGCGCGAAAAGTGTCGCCCGCGGCGAGCAGGACCGAGTAACCCTGTCGCTGCAGATATTTGGCAAGCTTGCCGATCGACGTGGTCTTGCCCGCGCCGTTCACGCCGGCGATCATGATCACGAAAGGCCGCGCGGCTCCGATGGTCAACGGCTGCTCGAGAGGCGCGATCAACTCCTGCAGCGCCGACTTCAGCACCTTGCGCGCATCAACGTCTGCCCCGGTCCGTTTCCAGCGGGCGACAAGCTCGTCGAGAAGGTGTTCGGTGGCGGGAATGCCTACGTCGGCGCCGAGCAGCGCGCTGCGCAGTGCGTCGATCGCTTCCTCCGACAGCGCTTCGCGCCCGAAAAGCGCGGTGAGCGGACGCGAAATCCGTTCGCGCGACAGGCCGAGACCGCTTTTCAGGCGTTCCGACCAGCTGCGCTCGCCTTCATCGGGTTTGCGCTTGAACAGATCGAGCATCGGCTGGTGCTGAGGGCAAAGGTACAATTCTACCTTTCCGTTCATGGCATACGCTTGCCGCAAGCCCGACAGGTTCGCATCATCGGTGGGCGCTGGCGCGGCAGGCGCATCCGCTTCCCCGCCGTCGCCGACGTTCGGCCGACACCGGACCGGGTTCGCGAAACGCTGTTCAACTGGCTTGGCCAGGACCTCGACGGCGCACGCACGCTGGAGCCGTTTGCCGGCAGCGGCGCGCTGTCATTCGAAGCGCTCTCGCGAGGCGCCGCGCTAGCCGTCGCGGTCGATCGCGAGCCGGAGCTGATACGCGCGCTGGACGCGACCGGGCGTGCGCTCGGCGCGGCCGCGCTGGAAACCCATTGCGCTGATGCGCTAGCTTTCCTGTCGCACGAAACGCGGCGGTTCGACGTCGTGTTCCTCGATCCGCCGTTCGCCGATCCGCGGTGGGCGGCGCTGCTGCCCGCGGCCGCCGCGCGCGTGAGTGCGGACGGAGCGCTTTATGTCGAAGCAGCCGCACCGGTCATCGCGCCCGCCGGCTTCGGGATCGTGCGCGGCGACAAGGCGGGACGGGTGCATTATCATCTGCTGCGCCGCCTGCCAGGCGACGACGAACGGGAAGGGAAGCCGAGCGGGGAGATCGGGGCATGCTGAACGTCGTTTATCCTGGAACCTTCGACCCGTTCACCAAAGGGCACGAGGACCTCGTCCGCCGAGCCGCCAAGCTGTTCGATCGGGTGATCGTCGCGATCGCGGACAGCGAAAGCAAGCGCCCGATGTTCAGCGCCGACGAGCGCATCGCGATGGCGAGAGAAGTCCTGGCGCCGTATGCCAACGTCGAGGTTGCGGGCTTTTCCGGCTTGCTGATGGATTTCGTGCTCTCGGTCGGAGCGACGACGATCCTTCGCGGGTTGCGTGCGGTGTCGGACTTCGAGTACGAATTTCAGATGGCCGGCATGAACCGCAACCTCCATCCCGAGGTCGAAACGCTGTTTCTCACTCCGGCCGAGCAATACCTGTTCATGTCATCGACGATCGTTCGTGAAATCGCCCGCTTCGGCGGTGACGTCGGAAAGTTCGTGCCGCCCGCCGTCGTCGCCCGCCTGAAGGCCAAGGCGCAGCACGAGCGCTCGGCCCAGCCTTCGAGATCCTGATGGCGCTGATCATCACCGACGAATGCATCAACTGCGACGTTTGCGAGCCTGAGTGCCCGAACGGCGCGATTTCGCAGGGTATGGAGATCTACGTGATCGATCCGGACAAGTGCACAGAGTGCGTCGGCCATTTCGACTCGCCGCAGTGCGTTGAAGTCTGTCCGGTCGATTGCATCCCGGTGAACCCGGACCGCATGGAAAGCAAGGACCAGTTGCTGCAGAAGTATCGCGGTCTGGTGGCCGCCAAGCCGGGGAACGTGCCGGCCTGACTTTCGCCTCGCCGCGTTGCCGTCAGGCGTTGGCGGCCAGTGGCAGCGGTTCGGACTGCTCGCAGATGGCGTCGATCGCCGCGACCTCGCGGGCGAGCGCCGCGATCTGTGCCTTCGCGGCGACCTCCGCCTGCTCCAGCTCGGAGATGCGCTCCTCGAGCTCGTCGCTCGCGCGATGGATCCGCTTGACGCTCTCCAGCCGGCGGCGCAGCTGCAGATGATGCTCGCGCACCTGTGTTTCCAGCGGCGCCATCACCGCCTTGAGCCAGCTTTCCAGGTCCCGGGTGGCGATGTCGAAGACGTGCTTGACCCGTATCGCGATCGTTTCGAAGAACCGCTTCATCAGCGTGAACTTGGCCTTGCTCACCATGTTCCATAGCGTGTTGAAATGGACGTTGTACGCGCGCTCGAGCCGCTCGACCTCCTTCTGATACTTGAGCATCGAGAACGGAGGCGGCGTGAACGGCTCGATGCCGTGCTCCTTGGCGAATCGCTGATACATCGCCTGCATCATCTCGTGCGTCTCGGCGGTTTGCCGCGCGCCCTGGTCGAGGCTGCCGTAGATCTTGGCGAAAAAATCGCCCATCGCGGAGCGCACGCCCTTGGTGAACGGGCTTTTCTCGATCCGCTCCCGGGTGTCGGCGGCCGTCGCGCGCAGCGTTTCCAATCCGATGCTTTCGTACAGGTTGTTGGTCTGCTGCGTGAACACGGTGCGCAGCGCCGTGTAGCGCTGCATGCCGCGCTCGAACAGGCTTTTCTCCTGCTGGATCCGCTCCATCATGTGCTCGACGACGTCGAGGTTCTTGCCGCGCAGGTTTTGCAGCTCGGTAAGCTGCTCGCGAATGCCCGCGATCCGGCTGTCGAGTATCGTGCGCGTGCCCGCGACCAGCTCGCGGATCTCGGTCTGCGTGGCCGAGCCGACGATGCGTCTCTTGGCCGGAATCAGCTCCCTCGACAACGCGGCCTCGAGTTGCGGCAGGCGGCTCCTGGCCAGCAGCGTGTCGTCGCCGTTGACCTTGGCCAGCAGCGCCTTCTGCGCCGACACCGGAAACACCTGCGCCGGCGGAAGCATCAGCAGCTGCGCGCTGGTGCGAACTTGACGTGCGATCTCCGACTCGATCTCGGCGGCGGTGCGCAGGTCGTCCCACAAGCCGTCGATCTTGTTCAGGATGACCAGCCTGCCTTCGCGGCTAGCCGGGCTTTCGCCGACGATGTGCTTGGTCCAGACGTCGATGTCGGTCTTGGTGACGCCGGCGTCGGCTGCGAGAATGAACAGGATGGCGTGGGCGTTCGGCAGCAGGTTGAGCGTGAGTTCGGGTTCGGTGCCGATGGCGTTCAAGCCTGGCGTGTCGAGGATCACCAGACCCTGCTGCAGCAACGGGTGCGGGAAGTTGATGATCGCGTGGCGCCAGCACGGGACGTCGACGGCGGCGTCGGCCGCCGACAGCGGCGCCAGCGGGTCGCCGTCGTCGTAGAGTCCGTACTTGCGGGCCAGCGGCACCGGGACGCGCTTGGTCTGCGACACCTGCGAAAGCGCGTCGGCCATCCGATCCGCCGACGACATGTCGAGCGCGATCGTCACCCACTCGTCGGCGTAGTTCTTGAATTCGGTGACCGATCCGTCCCGGCCCCGCGTCTCGATCGGCAAGAGCCGGATCGACGGCTCACGCGTCGAGTCGTACAGGAGCTCGGTCGGACACATCGTCGTGCGGCCGGCGGCGGACGGCAGCAGGCGCTGACCAAAATCGGCAAAAAAGATCGCGTTTATCAGCTCGGACTTGCCGCGCGAGAACTCGGCGACGAAGGCGACGACCAGCTTGTCCTGATGCAGCCGCTCGAGCAGCCGCTGCACGGTCAGGTCGGCCTGGCCGTCGGCAAGTTCCTGTTCCGACAGCCATTCGTGCAGGCGCGAGATGCCAGTAGACAACCGGCGGCGCCAGTCGCTGTAGGCTTCAAATCGCGCCGCCAGGTCTTTCGATTGCGTCATGTTCGCCAAAGTCCTCCCGCTGGCTCGCAGCGACTGTAGCATAAACCGCGCCAAAACAAGCACCTAAGGAGGGTTACCTCTGACAGTTGTGGCAATAGTAAGTGGCTCGGCCCGCCTGCCGCGTCGCGCGTATCGACTCGCCGCAGACTCGGCAGGGTTGCCCTTCACGCCCATACACGTTGTAGTGGAGCTGGAAGTTGCCCGCGACACCGTCGCTGTCGACGTAATCGCGAAGCGTGCTGCCACCTTTGGCGATTGCGGCCGCAAGCGTCTCCTTCACGGCGACGACCAGCCCCGCCAGCCGCTCGCGCGAGATGCGGTTGGCCGCACGCGTCGGACGTATGCCGGCGCGAAACAGCGCCTCGTTGGCGTAGATGTTTCCCGCGCCGACGACGACGCGATTGTCCATCAGGGCGAGCTTGATCGCCGTGCGGCGCGCGCGCGTGGAAGCGAACAGGTAAGCCGCATCGAAGCCGGCCGAGAACGGCTCGGGTCCGAGCGCCTCGAGCAGCGGATGCGCGCTCGCGGTCGCGGGCCACCACAGCATCGCGCCGAAGCGGCGAGGGTCGTGGTAGCGAAGGACGGTGCCGTTCTCGAATTCCAGATCGACGTGGTCGTGCGGCCGCCGCGCCGGCGCGGTGCCGTATACGCGCAGGCTTCCGGTCATGCCGAAATGAACGATCAGCGTGTCGCGGCCGAGCCGGAAAAGCAGGTATTTGCTGCGCCGGTCGACGCGGTCGACGACGCGGCCAACCAGACGACGGGGCAAATCGCGAGGAACCGGCCAGCGCAACCGGCGGTCGTAGATCCTGACCGCCGTCACTTTCTGCCGCTCTACGTGAGGCGCGATCCCGCGACGCGTGGTTTCAACTTCCGGAAGTTCGGGCATCTTGGAGCGTCGAATGGCGTTTGGTGCTCGGGCCAATATACCCTAAGATGCAGCGAGGTCCGGCGATGGTCCGGGCCTCTAAGTCGAACCGACCGAGCATGGCGTCCCTATCGTGATTCCCGTCTTTCGCTCCCTCCTGCTCGTCAGCCTGAGCATCGCCGCCGCCGCCTCCGGCGAGGGCCTCGCCCAGGAGCCCGCCGCTCCGAAGCCATCCGAAGCGCTGACCGCGGCGCCTGGCTCCCCGGCGCCGGTCGACGAGCTCACCCCGGAAGTGCTGTATCGCATTCTGGTCGGCGACGTCGCGATGCAACGCGGCGACGCGGCCCTGGCCGCGCGGGCGTACTTCGAGGCCGCGAAGGAAGCCCGCGATCCGGTCCTTGCGCGCCGCGCGACCGAGATCGCGCTGTTCGCACGGCAACGCACTCTGGCGCTGGAAGCGGCCAGGCTGTGGCAGCAGCTCGACCCGAAAGCCGATCGCGCACGGCAGATGGTGGCCTCGCTCGCCCTCGCCGGCGTCGGCTCCGATCTGAAGGCAGAGTTGCAGCGCGTCCTGATCGAAGCAGCCGCCAACGACAAGTCGCTCGGGGAGGCATTCCTCCAGCTCAACCAGGCGCTGGCCTCGCAAACGGACAAGGCCGTGGCGTTTCGAATGGTGCAGGATCTGGCGAAGCCCTACCCGAAGGTCCCGGAGGCCTGGTTCGCCATCGCGCTCGCCGGCTACAACACCAAGCTCACCGATCCGGCCATTGCAAGCGCGGCCCAGAGCGCGGCGGACCGCGCGCTCGAGCTCAAGCCCGGATGGGACCGCGCGGCCTTGCTGAAGGCGGATATCCTGGCCAAAGGGTCGCCCGAAGCCGCGATCGCTTTCATGAAGGAGTTTCTGGCCGGGACTCCCGATGCACGTGCCGTCTCGGGCGCGCTGGCGCAGCTCTATGTCGAGCAAAAGCGCTACGGCGACGCGCGGGCGATCTTCCAGCGCCTGTGGGACGAGGAACCCGAGGATCGCGAATTCGAATTCGCCGTCGCGGCGATATCGATGCAGATGAAGGATTACGTGACCGCGCAGCGTCTGCTCGAAGACCTCGACAAGGCGGGCTACGGCGACAAGGGCGTGGTGCCGTTCTACCTCGCTCAGCTGGCCGAAGAAACCAAGCATTACGACGAGGCGATCGCCCGCTACCGCGAGGTTACCGAAGGCGATCGCGCGTGGCTGTCGAAGCTTCGCATCGGCGCGATGATGGCAAAAAAGGGCGACCTCGCCGGGGCGCGGAGCTACCTGGCCGGATTGCAGGCGGAATCGTCCGAGCGGCGGATCGAGCTCGCGCAAGCCGAGGCTCAGTTGTTGCGCGATGCCGGCGATTACAAAGGCGCATATGCGATCCTCACCGCGGCGCTCGAGCGCCAGGCCGATTCGGTCGATCTGCTCTACGACGTCGCGATGGTGGCCGAGAAGCTCGATCGCATCGACGAGGTCGAGGCGAGGCTCAAGCGACTGATCGAGCTCAAGCCGGACAATGCACAGGCGCTCAACGCGCTCGGGTATACGCTGGTCGATCGCACGCCGCGCACCGCGGAAGGTCTGAAGCTGATCGAAAAGGCGCTGCAGATCGCGCCCGACGACCCCTTCATTCTCGACAGCATGGGCTGGGCCAATTACCGCATGGGCAACCTCGACGATTCGGAAAAATTCCTGCGCCGCGCGTTCGGCGACCAGGCCGACCCGGAGATCGCGGCGCATCTGGGCGAAGTGTTGTGGGCCAAGGGCGAGCGCGACCGCGCCAACGAAATCTGGCAATCGCAGCTCAAGGCCTCGCCGGAGAACCCGGTGCTGATCGAGACGATGCGCCGGCTGGCGCATTAAAGTTCCGGTCGCGCGACCGATGCCGACGCTGCGCGGCATGCGCGCTCGCGCAGCCGCCGCGGCCGTCGCGGCGATGCTCGCCGCCTGCACAGCCTCCACACTGATAGAACGACCGCAGGCAACCGGCGCTGTCGCTGCGCGCCCGGCGTTCGAGTTGACTGGCCGGCTGTCGGCGCGGCATGGCACCGATGCGCTGTCCGCCAGTTTTCGCTGGACGCACGAGCGCGAGCGCGACGAGCTCGATTTGAGCAATCCTCTCGGCCAGACGATCGCCCGCTTGAGCGGTGATGCGAGCGGCGTGCGCCTGCAGACGCCCGAGGGCAGGGTCGAGACGGCGAGCGACTGGGCATCGCTGACCACACGTGCCCTGGGCTGGCCGTTGCCGGTCGAAGGGTTGGCATTCTGGATTCAGGGCGTGCCTCGCGACGGCGCGCCGGCAGCGGTCGAGGCCGGCAGCGACGGCGTGCCGGTCACGCTGCGCCAGGACGGGTGGAACATCGTCTACCAGGCATACGAACGAGGCGGTGACGGCGTGTCGCGACCGCAGCGCCTGACGCTCGATTATCCGGACGTCGAATTGCGCATCGCCGTCGATTCCTGGCGCTGAGCGATTCGATGCGCTTGCTGCTCCCGCGAAATCATATCGATTCCGCAATCGACCGGCGGCGCAGCGAGCGCTGCCGCATCGAGGTGCGGACCCTCGCCGTTTGCGCAGTGCCTGAATTGACACGACACGGCCAGTCCGCGAAAATATCTGCCTTTCCCGAGGGATAGGGTCGCAACGATCTGCAATCGGTTGCGTCCGCGCGGTTCCCGAAAGATGCATCGGCAAGAAAGCCGGTGGAAACGCCGTACAATCGGCCGGATTTGTTGCTCGCGCGTTGAACCGCCACCCGCTGTGGTCGTTTGCCGCACGTTGACGTTCCCGCGCGCGAACGGTTTCCCTTGGGGAGTCGCCAAGTGGTAAGGCACCGGATTTTGATTCCGGCATTCGTAGGTTCGATCCCTACCTCCCCAGCCACCAATATGTGGGGTAGGTCGTCCGTGCGGACGGCTTGCCCGCGTCTTCCATAGGCGGCGACGATGGCGTTCGAGCGGATGCGAATCTTCACCGGGAGCGCCAACCCGAAGCTCGCCGAGGCCGTCGTCCGGCACATGAACATCAGCCTCGGTAGATGCATCGTCGGCCGATTCTCCGACGGCGAGGTGATGGTCGAACTGCTGGAGAACGTCCGCGGCCGCGACGTATTCATCCTGCAATCGACATCGCAGCCGACCAACGACAACCTGATGGAAATCCTGGTGATGGTCGACGCCCTGAAGCGGGCGTCCGCCGGCCGCATCACCGCCGCGATACCCTATTTCGGCTACGCGCGGCAGGACCGCCGGCCGCGCTCGGCGCGCGTGCCGATCACCGCCAAAGTGGTCGCCGACATGCTGACGACGGTCGGCGTCAATCGCGTCATGACGATGGATCTGCATGCCGACCAGATCCAGGGCTTTTTCAATATTCCGGTCGACAACATCTACGCCACGCCGGTGCTGCTCGGCGACCTGTGGAAGCAGAACTACGACAACCTGCTGGTCGTCTCGCCCGACGTAGGCGGCGTCGTGCGCGCGCGGGCGATCGCGAAGCGGCTCGACTCCGATCTGGCGATCATCGACAAGCGCCGGCCGAAGGCCAACGTCGCCGAAGTCATGAACATCATCGGCGACGTCGCCGGGCGTGCCTGCGTGATCATGGACGACATCGTCGACACGGCCAACACGCTGTGCAAGGCGGCGTCGGCACTGAAGGCCAACGGCGCGCAGAAGGTGCTGGCCTATTGCACGCACCCGGTCCTGTCGGGCGGCGCCGTCGCTCGCATCGCGGAATCGGAACTGGACGAGATCGTGGTGACCGACACGATCGCGCTGTCCGATGAGGCGCGCGCCTGCAAGCGGATCCGGCAGCTTTCCTGCGCGCAACTGCTCGCCGAGACGATGACGCGGATCTCGAACGAGGAGTCGGTGAGCTCTTTGTTCACCGAATAGGGCTGCCGGGCGAGACGGCCCCTCGCGGCATCCCGAGTTGCCCTTTCGCTTGGATTTCGCATATAATTCAAGGCTTTTCCCGCAGCGCGAACCCCGTGCCGCATTGTCGCCATCGCGTACGACCGTAGCGAAACGCACGGAAGGACGCAGACAACAGGAGCATCGCCATGCAGTTCGAATTCACCGCCTTTCCCCGCGGCACCGAAGGACGCGGCGCAAGCCGCAGGTTGCGTCGTACCGGTCGCGCACCGGGGATCGTCTACGGCGGCGCCGATAGCCCGCAGCCTATCGAGCTCGATCACAACGCGTTGATCCACGCGCTCAAGAAGGAAGCGTTCCATTCGTCGATCCTGACGATGAAGCTGGGCGACGCCGCTCAGCGTGTGCTGCTGCGCGACGTGCAGATGCATCCGTTCCGGCACGAGGTGCTGCACATCGACTTCCAGCGGGTCGACGAGAACCGCAAGATCCACATGAAAGTGCCGCTGCACTTCATCAACGCCGAGCTCGCGCCCGCGCTCAAGACCACCGATGCCATCATCAGTCACGTGCTGACCGAGCTCGACGTCTCGTGCCTGCCGAAGGATCTGCCCGCTTTCGTCGAAGTCGACTTGTCACAACTCGCGGTCGGACAATCGATACACGTCTCCGACCTCAAGCTTGCCGCGGGCGTGGTCGCGGTAACCCGACCCGGCGCAAGCCCGGTCGTGGCAACGGCGCTGGTGCCGCGGATCGTGGTCGAGGTCGAGGAAGTCGTGGCACCGACAGCCGAAGCGGTGGCTGGCGAGGCGGTGGCGGGGGCGGAGGGTGCGAAGCCTGGCGAGAAAGCCGCAGAAAAGGGCGGCGAGAAGCCCGCGGAAAAGGGTGCCGAAAAAGCGCCGGCCAAGAAGGACGACAAGAAATAAACGCCTGGCGTATGCGAAGGCCCGCCGGCGCGGCTTTCGGCGGGCCTTTTTGCTGTTTCGGCGCCGGCGCGCGAACATTGCCGGGGGCATGATGGCGCATGCGTTCCGCCTGATCGTTGGCCTCGGCAATCCTGGCCGTGAATACAGAGAGACGCGGCACAACGCCGGCTTCTGGTGGATCGAGCGCCTGGCCGAGGCGCTGGGGACGGGCTTTCGCGCCGAATCGAAGTTCCATTCACAGTTGGCCGCGTCACGCGGCGGCGACGGCGGGGACCTGCGGCTTGCGATGCCGCAGACGTTCATGAATCGCAGCGGCCTCGCGGTCGCTTCGCTCGCGCGCTTCTATCGGGTTGCTCCCGGCGAGATGCTGATTGCGCACGACGAGCTCGATTTGAAACCCGGCGTAGTCAAGTTGAAGCAAGGCGGCGGCACCGCCGGCCACAACGGCCTGAAGGACATCGCCGCGTCGCTCGGCAGCGGCGACTTCTGGCGGTTGCGCATCGGCATCGGCCACCCGCGCGACGGCGCGCTGTCGGAGCAGGAGGTTGCCGACTACGTGCTGCATCCGCCGCACGGCGACGAGCGTGCGCTGATCGACGATGCGATCGCGCGGGCGCTGGCGATCTGGCCATGGCTCGCAGGCGGCGATACCGAGCGCGCGATGCACGAGCTGCACACGGTACCGCGCCCGCCGCCGGCCGGCGAAGGGCGAGCGAGTTGAGCCTCAAATGCGGCATCGTCGGACTGCCGAACGTCGGGAAGTCGACGCTGTTCAACGCGCTGACCCGCGCCGGCATTGCCGCCGAAAACTATCCGTTCTGCACGATCGAGCCGAACGTCGGCATAGTCGAGGTTCCCGACCCGAGACTCGCGACGCTGGCTGCAATCGCGCGTCCCGAGCGCGTCGTCCCGGCTGTCGTCGAATTCGTCGACATCGCCGGGCTGGTCGCCGGCGCCTCCAAAGGCGAGGGGCTGGGCAACCAGTTCCTGGCCAATATCCGCGAGACAGACGCCATCGCTCATGTCGTGCGTTGTTTCGAGGATCCGAACGTCGTGCACGTCGCCGGCAAGATCGATCCGGTCTCGGACATCGAGACGATCAACACCGAGCTCGCGCTGGCCGATCTGGCCTCGGTCGACAAGCAGATGAGCCGGTACGCGAAGGCCGCGCGTGCGGGCGGCGACAAGGAAGCGAAGCGGCTGGTGGCGGCGCTGGAAAAAATCCTCCCAGCGCTGAACGACGCACGACCGGCACGCTCGGTCGACCTGTATCCCGAGGAGCTTGCGGTCCTGAAGCCGCTGTTCCTGTTGACCATGAAACCGACAATGTACGTAGCCAACGTGTCCGAGCACGGCTTCTCCGGCAACCCGTTGCTCACTCGTGTCGAAGAGTTTGCCGCCCGCGAGGGGGCGCCGGTGGTCGCGATCAGCGCCGCGCTCGAAGCCCAGATCGCCGACCTCGACGACGCCGACAAGCAGATCTTCCTCGCCGACATGGGGCTTGCCGAAGCCGGACTCGACCGCTTGATCCACGCCGGCTACAAATTGCTCGGCCTCGAGACCTACTTCACCGCCGGGCCGAAGGAGGTCCGCGCCTGGACGATACATCACGGCAGCACGGCGCCGCAGGCCGCCGGTGTGATCCATACCGATTTTGAAAAAGGCTTTATCCGCGCCGAGGTCATCGCCTATGATGACTTTCTCGCCTGCAAAGGCGAGCAGGGCGCGAAAGAAGGGGGAAAAATGCGGCTCGAAGGCCGGGACTACGTCGTCCGCGACGGCGACGTCATGCACTTTCGTTTCAACGTGTAGAACGTGCAGCCGCTGTCCTCGTGAGCACGCCGGTGCTGCTGGTCGCCACGGCCACGCAGTGGTTCGGCACGGCGCGCATTCCGCGCTCGCTGACGCGGGCGGGATTCGAGGTTTCGCTGCTCGCGCCGAGAGACATGCTGGCCGAGAAAAGCCGGTTCGTTGCGCGCGCCCGCCACCTTCCCGACAACGCGACGCTAAGGCAGTGGGTCGATTCGTTCGCCGAGCTCGTGCGCGATACCGCGCCACGGCTGGTGCTGCCCTGCGACGACACCGCATTTCGACTGATGCAGACGCTCGCCCTGTCCCCGCCGGGAGGGATGCCCCCGAGCTGCATCTGCAGCTCTCCACGCTGATCAGCGACTCGCTGGGCGACCCGCGTTTCTACCGCACCAGCGTCGAAAAAACGTTGCTGCCGCCGGCGGCGGAGGCGCTGGGCATACGCGTGCCGCCGTACGCGATCATCGACACCCTCGCCGCGGCGCAATCGTTCGCGACGCTCCACGGTTATCCGATCGTGCTCAAGCGCAACCTTTCGACGGCGGGTGAGGGCGTCGCCATCGTCGAATCCGGCGACCAGATCGCCGCCGCTTTCGAACGCCTCGCGCGGAAGGATCCTTCGGCATTGATGCACGCCGAAACGGGAACCTTGCTCGTGCAGGCGATGATCGCGGGCGACGTGCATTACGAAAACACCGCGGCCTGGAACGGGAGCCGCGTCGGCGGCTTCGCCGTGCACCGGCTGGAAGCCGCCGATGTGAAGGGCCCTGGGGCGGTGATCCTTTGCTACCGTTCGGATCAAATCCGTGACTTTTCGTCGAAACTGGTGCGGGGTTTCGGGATGACCGGCCTGTTCGCGACCGAGTACATCGTCGAGCGCTCGAGCGGAAAGGCATACCTTCTGGAAGTCAATCGCCGCATGACCCCGGGGATGCACGTCGGATCACGCATAGGCGTCGACCTTTGTGTGGCGCTGCACTGCGCGATGAGAGGGGCCGAGTTGACGACGCGTAGCGACATCGACCAAAAAGAGGAGTATCTGAACGTGCACTTTCCGCAGGAGTGGCTGCGCGACCCGCGAAGCCGCTATTTACGCGACTATCCGGTCGACGTGCCGTGGGACGAGCCCGAATTGTTCAAGGCGATGTTGGCGCGACGGCCGAAGTACTGACGCAGTAATCGGTTAACGGAGATGCCTATGTGGACTGACTTGCTTCGCTGCCTCGCCATCGCATTCCTGATGGCGACCTCAAGCACCGGATTCAGTGCGGACCCCGCGACGTACCCCAGCCATCCGATCCACATCATCATTTCGTTTCCGGCGGGCACGGCGACCGATACGCTGGCGCGGACGGTCGGGCAGAAGCTGGAGGCCGCGCTGGGGCAGCCGGTGATCATCGATATTCGCACCGGCGCCGCGGGCAACAACGGCCTGGCCGCCGCGGCGCGCTCGGCGCCCGACGGCTATACGTTGACGATCGGCGGCGCGGCGATGTGCATCAACGTCAGCATCTACGGCGACCGCGCAGTCAATCCGCTTCGCGACTTCACGCCCGTCGCCAAGCTCGCGACCTCGCCGATCATCATCGTTTCCAGTCCGGCGGCGCATATCGACACGATCGCCGATCTGGTCGAGCGGGCGCGACGCGCGCCTGGCACGCTCGCGTATTCGACCCCCGGCGTGGGCACGCCTACGCATGTGGCAGCCGAGCTGCTGTCGTCGCTCGCCGATATTTCGCTGCTGCATATACCTTACGCGGGCTCAGGGCAACTGATGACCGACGTGCTTTCCGGCAACGTTCCGCTGTCTTTCGCGTTGCCCGGAGCGACCCAGCAATTCGTCGCGAGCGGCCAGCTCCGCGCCGTCGCGGTGACCGGACCGCATCGGATCGCCGCGTTGCCCGACGTGCCAACGGTGGCGGAGTCCGGCTACCCGGGCTTCGATGTCACTTCATGGCACAGTATCCTCGCCCCGGCCGGTACGCCTCCAGACATCGTCGAGCGGCTCAATCGCGAACTGGTCCGCATAATCGCGATGCCGGACATACGGGAAAAGCTGATGGCGATCGGCATGGAGCCGTCGCCGGGCACTCCGGCCGAGCTCGACGCGGAGATCAGGACCGAAGTCGCGCGCTGGGGACCGATCGTGCGGCGCGCCGGCATTCATCGGGAATAGCGGGCTCGTGCGTAACAACCTATCGCGCGAGTAACGTGAGCGAGCGACTCAAGTTCAGCAAGATGCAGGGGCTGGGCAACGATTTCGTGCTGCTCGACGGCGTCCGGCAAAAGATCGACCTCGCGCCCGCGCAGATCGCCCGCCTCGCCGACCGTCATTTCGGCGTCGGCTGCGATCAGGTGCTCATTGTCGAGCCGCCCTCGCGGCCCGACGTCGATTTCCGCTACCGGATCTTCAACGCGGACGGTGGCGAGGTCGAGCAATGCGGCAACGGCGCGCGCTGCTTCGTGCATTTCGTCCGCGACCAGGGCCTGACGACCAAGCGGACGATCCGGGTCGAAACCCGCAGCGGCATCATCGAACCGGCGCTCGAAGCCGACGGACAGGTTCGCGTCGATATGGGGGTGCCGCGCTTCGAGCCCGCCGATATTCCTTTCGTCGGCGACGGTACCGCGGTCACGCAGTCGCTGGAGGTCGCAGGCGCGCCGCTGACGATCAGTGCGCTGTCGATGGGCAATCCGCACGCGGTCCAGGTCGTCCCCGACGTCGAGACGGCCCCGGTCGCCGCCCAGGGTCCGTTGCTCGAGCGCCATCCGCGTTTCCCCCGGGGAGTCAATGCCGGCTACATGCAGGTCGTCGATCGCGCTAACATTCGCCTGCGCGTGTGGGAGCGGGGCGCCGGCGAGACTCTGGCCTGCGGCACCGGCGCGTGCGCTGCCGTCGTTGCCGGAATCCGCCTTGGCCTGCTCGATTCGACGGTGCGCGTCGAAACTCGCGGCGGGGAACTGACGATACGCTGGGACGGGCCGGGGGAGCCGGTGCGGATGACAGGACCTGCGCGCACGGTATTCGAAGGCGAGTGGCGGGTCGAAGCGTGAAAAATGAAACCAGCGAGGAATCAGGGATGAACGCCGAGTCGGTCGCCGATTACCTGAAGCAGCATCCGGAATTCTTCGAGCAATACGCCGATCTGCTTGCCGAGATCTATGTGCCGCATCCGCACGGCGGGCATGCAATTCCGATCGCCGAACGGCAGATCGTGACGCTGCGGGAAAAGAACGGCCAGCTCGAGTCGAAGCTGCGCGAGCTGATCCAGTTCGGAACCGACAACGACACCGTCAGCGAAAAATTGCATCGCTCGACGCTCGCGCTTTTTTCAGCGGCGGATCTGGAGACGACGCTGGGCGTTCTGTACCAGAGTCTTGGCGACGACTTTCGCGTGCCGCAAGTAGCGCTGCGCCTTTGGGGCAGGGTGCCCGAGCAGTCGTATCTGCCCGAGCTCGCCGCGACCAGCCAGGAGATCCGCGAATACGCCGGCGCCCTGGGCGCGCCGTATTGCGGCACGCAGGCGCCGTTCGAATCGCGCGAATGGTTCGAAGGCGGATTGTCGCTCGCATCGTTCGCGCTGCTGCCGCTGCGCACGCATCACACGTTCGGCCTGCTCGCGCTGGGCAGCGAGGATCCCGGCCGCTTCTACGCGGGCTTGGGGACGATGCACCTGACGCGCCTTTCGGAGCTCGCCAGCGTGGCGACCGCGCGTTTTCTTCCGCAAAGCTGATCCCGATGAGCGCTTCGTCCCGCGCCCGCCCGACAGCGTCGCGGGCGACGGCGTCCGATGCGCTCGTTTCCGCGTTCGAGCGCCATCTGGCGATGCGGCCTGAGCACACCCGGGAGGCCTATCGCCGCGACGTCCAGATGCTGCGGCAACTCGCCGGCGCTGCGCCGCTGGCATCGCTCGCGCCGTCGGAGTTGCGCCGATTCCTCGCGACGCTGCACGCTCGGGGTTTGTCGGGCAAGAGCCTGGCGCGGGTGCTGTCCGGCTGGCGCGCCTTCTACCGGTTCGCGATCGATCATGAACCTTCGCTGAAGGACAATCCCTGCGCAGGGCTCAAGGCACCGAGGTCGGCGCGACATTTGCCGGCGGTGTTATCTCCGGACGAGGCGGTGCGCCTGGTCGCGATCGCGGACGAAGACGCGCTCGCGGTGCGCGATCGCGCGCTGCTCGAGCTCGCGTATTCGTCGGGCCTGCGCGTCTCCGAGCTCGCCGGGCTCGACCTGTCGGCGCTCGACCTTGCGCAAGCCGAAGTACGCGTCCTGGGCAAGGGAGCGAAGGAGCGCATCGTGCCGGTCGGCGAGCCGGCGCGGCTGGCGCTCAAGGCGTGGCTGACGCTGCGGCCGACACTGCCTGCGTCCGAGGGCGAGGCCGTGTTCGTCAGCCGCTCGGGAAGACGACTCACGTCGCGGGCGATCCAGCAGCGCCTCGCGACCTGGGCGGTCAAGCGCGGTCTCGCCCGGCACGTGCATCCGCACATGCTCCGCCATTCGTTCGCCTCGCACCTGCTGCAGTCTTCCGGCGATCTGCGCGCCGTGCAGGAATTGCTGGGCCACGCGAGCATTGCCAGCACGCAGATTTACACGCATCTCGACTTCCAGTATCTGGCCAAGATCTACGACCAGGCCCACCCGCGGGCGAAAAAGCAGCGCGCGCGGCGCTGACGTCCTGCAAAAAGACGGGGCGCTTTTCGGCGCCCCGAAATACCACGGAGGAGAAACCCAGACCGGAAGTAAAGTACCGGCCTACTCCACGCGCTCGCCGTGAAGACTGATGTCGAGGCCCTCGCGCTCCTCTTCTTCGGAGACGCGCAGGCCGACGACCATGTCGATGACCTTGAGGATGATGAAGCTGCCGACGCCGCTGTAGACCAGCGTCGTTGCGACGGCGCCCAGCTGCACCATGAAGTCCCCATCGGCGCCGCTGATGTCCTTGACGTTGAACACGCCGGTCAAGAGCGCTCCTACGATGCCGCCGATGCAGTGCACGCCGAAGGCATCGAGCGAATCGTCGTAGCCGAACATCCTCTTGACGACAGTCGCGGCGAAGAAGCACAGCACGCCGGCCGCGATCCCGATGACGAAGGCGCCGGTGACGCCGACGAAACCCGACGCCGGCGTGATCGCGACCAGGCCCGCGACCGCGCCCGAGGCGATGCCCAGCACCGACGGCTTGCCCTTGGCCATCCACTCGGTGAACATCCACGCCAGCGCGGCGACCGCGGTGGCGAGCTGGGTGACGACCATCGCCATGCCGGCGCGGCCGTCGGCCGCCACCGCGGAGCCCGCGTTGAAGCCGAACCAGCCTACCCACAGCAGCGAAGCGCCGATCAGCGTCAGCGTCAGGTTGTGCGGCGCCATCGGCTCCTTGCCGTAGCCCAGACGCTTGCCCAGCACCAGGGCGCAGACGAGGCCCGCGATGCCGGCGTTGATGTGCACGACCGTGCCGCCGGCGAAATCGAGCACGCCCTTGGCTCGCCCAGAAGCCGGACGGCTCCCACATCATGTGCGCGATCGGCGAGTAGATCAGGAGCGACCACAGACCCATGAACCAGAGCATCGCCGAGAATTTCATGCGGTCGGCGAAGGCGCCGGCGATCAGCGCCGGCGTGATGATCGCGAACGTCATCTGGAACGTCATGTAGACCGACTCGGGAATCGTGAGCGCCGAGGTGCGACACGCTGATCTTTCCGGCGTCCTTCTGGAACAGCATGCCGTTGAGGAACAGGCGGTCGAGGCTGCCGACGAACGAGCCGCCGGGCATGAACGCCAGGCTGTAGCCGGCGATCACCCAGAGCACGGTGACCAGGCACGTGATCGCGAAGCTCTGCATCAGCGTCGCCAGCACGTTTTTCTTGCGCACCATGCCGCCGTAGAAGAGCGCGAGCCCGGGAATCGTCATCAGCAGCACCAGCGCGGTGGACGTGAGCATCCACGCGGTATCGCCGCTGCTGATCTTGTCGACGCCGACCAGCTGCGGCGACGTCGGTGCCGGCGGCGCCGCGGCAGGAGCTGCCGCCGCGCCGGCGCGCTCGCATCGGCCTTCGCGGGCTCCGCTTTGGTATCGGCGGCGGCTGCCGGCGCTGCCGCGGGAGCGGTTGCTGCCGGCGGCGTGCGTTGCCGCCTTGTTGTCCTGTGCGAGTACCGGCGCCTCGCCGCGCAGAGCGCGCCGATGACGGCGATCAACGCAAACAATCGCTTCATGATGTTCCCCTTAGAGCGCATCGGCACCGGTCTCACCGGTCCGGATGCGCACGACTTGTTCGAGCTCGAAAACGAAGATCTTCCCGTCGCCGATCTTGCCGGTGTTGGCCGCCTTTTCGATCGCCTCGATCACGCGATCGAGCAGATCGCTCTTGATCGCGGCCTCGATCTTGACCTTCGGCAGGAAATCGACGACGTACTCCGCGCCGCGATAGAGCTCGGTGTGTCCTTTTTGCCGGCCGAAGCCTTTGACCTCGGTGACGGTGATGCCTTGCACGCCGATCGCGGACAGGGCCTCCCGGACCTCGTCCAGCTTGAACGGCTTGATGATCGCGGTTACCAGTTTCATGGTTTGCCCCTAGGTGAATGCGCGCTGCGGCGCTTCGAATCAGAACGTCTTCTGCAGGAACACGGTTCCGGTCGCCTTGCCGATGTTGCGTCCGGCCAGCGTGTAGCCGGCGTCCTTGGCGTTGGTGTCGGTGTAGTAGGCGCCAATGTTGTAGCCGTTGACCGCCCAGGTGACACCCAGCTTCCAGTCCGTGTAGTCGAAGACGTCGTTGCTGACCCCGTTGGTGCTGCCCTGATAGTCCTGGCGGCCGACGTGGGCGTTTAGCGTCCATGCATCGTTGAGCGGGTAGTTCGCCGACAGATCGATGTATCCGGCGGTGTCCGGCACGCCGAACGTGTGGTCGACGCTGTACGAGTATTTGAGCGATACCCATTTCCACGATACGGCTCCATAGATCTCGGTCGTGTCGGGCTTGGTTGCACCGTCGAAGTAGCTGCCCGGGTAGTAGTAATAGAGCACACCGATGTCGGTGCCCCAGTCGTCGTTGATCGCGTACTTCCAGCCGCCGTAGATATCCCACTCGAGACTGCAACCGTGGTTGCAGACGCCGGCATCATGCAGCCAGCTTATGTTCGAGCCCCAGGTGCCGACGTAGAGGCCGTTGGTGTTCGCGTAATCGAATCCGCCCTGGAATGCGGGCTTGCGGTCGGTTTGCGTGAGTCCGCGGAAAACGTACTGGCTGTAGATGCCGAAGTTGCCGGTAATCGTGTAGTCGGGTTTCGCCTCGGGTGCTGGGGTCGCGGCTGTTTGGGCCTGTGCGGCGCCCGCTGCCAAGGCGATTGATGCCGCGAGCGAAAATATCCGGCGCAGTCGTGCGTGCATGCTGTCTCCTTGACTGAAGAATGACCGAAGCGTCCGAGATCATTCAGCACGACGCATGCCAGTAATATAGTCTATTAATTATCAGCAACTTAGACGACAAAATGCGCGCAACTTGTGCTGCAATGCACTGCGTTTTTGCCCTATGATGGTGCAGACTATCGAGACGGCGCACGCCGTTGGGACGTGCCTGCGCGACGGGGAATCAGAGTTGCATCCGGTTTGCTAGACTCGAACTTGAGCCTCAAGGAGCTGCCGATGCTTGACCGAAAGATCTTGGACGACGTCAGTTCCCGCGTAGCCGCAGCCATCGCGGGAAGCCCGGCGCGCGACGTGGAAAAGAACCTGAAGCAGATGCTGACCGCGGGTTTGTCCCGGCTTGACCTGGTGACGCGCGAGGAATTCGACATTCAGGCGCGGGTCCTGCTGCGCACGCGCGAAAAGCTCGACGCCCTCGAGGCGCGCGTGGCCGAGCTCGAATCTCGCGCCGGCAGCGCGAAACGGACCTAGCGACGTCGCACTTCCGACGACGCCACAACGTCAGGCGTTGAGGCGCGCCGGCGAGACGGCGGCCTGCGCAAGGGCTGCTTCCGCTTCAGGCAGCCAGAAGTCCATGTTCATCGCGCGCAGCATCGAGACAGCGGCCGAGAGCTCGATCGCGGCCTCGCGCCCTTTGCCAGCATTGAGCTGGAGCTTGCCGATGCCGAGCCGGCAGCGGGCCTCGAGCGGGCGCATCTCGAGCTCCTCCGCCAGCGTTTGCGCATCCCGGAAATGGGTCTGCGCGAATCCGTTGTCGGAGGGCTGCCGTCGCGCCGCGATTTCGCCCAGCAGCCGCAGCGCCTGCGCCTGGTATCCACGTTCCTTGCGCTGCCGCGAGCCATCGAGCGAGAGCGCTGCGAGCCGGTGCGCCTCTTCGATCCTGCCTGCCATCAAATAACCCTCGCTCAGCGGAATGGCGATCCGCGCTTCGGTGCCCGCGCCCTCGGAACCGAGTTCCGCGCCCGCCTGTTCGAGCAGCGGCAAGCTTTCGGCGACGCGGCCGCTGAGCGCATAGGCCGCGCCCAGAAGCGACGCGGTGAACGTGCTGAGCCGGGGCAGCTCCCAGCGCTCGACCAGCGCGCGAATCAACTCGGTCGAGCCCTTGATGTCGGCGAAGAGCACCGTCACCTGCTTGCGCTCGCCTTCGAGCGCGCCGCGGCAGGCGAGGATCTTTTCGGCCAGATGCGGCGGCGTGTACGTCGATGGCCGCTGCTCGGCGTGGCCGGCGCGCGCGGGCGCGGCCAGCTGCCCGCCGCAATCGGTGCAGAAGCGACTGCCGGGGTTGTTGATATGGCCGCAGCGCGAACAGGCAACGCCCAAGCGCGCACCACAGGCGTTGCAGAACTTGGCGGTGGCGGGGTTGTCGGCGTCGCAAGCGGCGCAGCGCATGGGCTTGGCTTCTTCGGAGTGCGTTGGTACCGCGCGAGTATAAGGTCGGGCGATGCCGCCGTTCAAACGCCCCCGATATCGCGAGCGTGCAGGGCGCGACGAGGATCCGGAGCATCGACCGGGATAGGTCCAACGGTCGAGTCCGCCCGCCTCGCGGACAAACTAGTCTTGATATCGGGCTGGACCGGAATCGAAAGGTCGAAAGTGGCGGTCGCCGTCGTGCACAGTCGAGGGCTCTGCGGCGTCGAGGCGCCGCAGGTTACTGTCGAAGTACATCTGGCGGGTGGACTCCCGGCCGTTCATCTTGTCGGATTGCCCGAGACCGAAGTCCGCGAAGCGCGCGATCGCGTCCGGGCGGCGCTGCAAAACGCGCAATTCGAATTTCCGGCGCGCAGGATCACCGTCAATCTCGCGCCGGCGGATCTGCCCAAGGAGTCGGGCCGATTCGATCTGCCGATTGCGCTGGGCATCCTGGCCGCGACGCGGCAGATTCCGGCGCAGGCTCTCGCACAGTACGAGTTCGCCGGCGAGCTGGCGCTGACCGGCGAGCTGCGCGCGATTCGCGGCGCGCTGGCGATGGTGCTGTCCGCGCGTCGCGACGGCCGCGCCTTCGTGCTTCCCGCGGCTTCGGCGGCAGAGGCATCGCTGGTGCGCGACGCGATCGTGCATCCTGCCGGATCGCTGCTCGAAGTCTGCGCCCACCTGACCGGCCGCACGCCCCTTGCGGTGCTGGCGTGGCGTCCGCCGACCGAGTCCACTCTAGGCCCGGACCTGGCCGACGTCCGCGGGCAGGCGCAGGCCAAGCGCGCGCTGGAAGTGGCGGCCGCGGGATCGCACAGCCTGCTCATGATCGGGCCGCCCGGGACCGGCAAATCGATGCTGGCTCAGCGGCTCCCCGGCCTGTTGCCGCCACTGACCGAGGACGAGGCGCTCGAATCGGCTGCGTTGCACTCGCTGACCGGCACCTTCCGTCCCGACGATTGGGGCCGGCGCGTGTTTCGCGCGCCGCATCACACGGCTTCCGCGGTGGCGCTGGTCGGCGGCGGCAGCGATCCGCGGCCAGGCGAAATCTCGCTCGCGCATCACGGCGTGCTCTTTCTCGACGAGTTGCCCGAGTGGGACCGCCGGGTGCTCGAGGTTTTGCGCGAGCCGATCGAATCGGGCCGCATCCATATTTCGCGCGCGGCGCGGCAAGCGACGTTTCCGGCGCGATTCCAGCTGGTCGCAGCGATGAATCCCTGCCCTTGCGGTTATCTGGGCCACGCCAGCGGCAGGTGCCGCTGCACGCCGGATCAAGTCGCCCGATACCGCGCGCGCATTTCCGGTCCGCTGCTCGATCGCATCGACGTGCAGATCGAGGTCCCGTCGCTGGCGGTCGATGCCTTGCCGGGACGGCGTGTGACGGCCACCACGGCAGAGAACAGCGCCGCGGTGCGGGAGCGCGTGGCTGCGGCGACGCAACGGCAGCGCCGTCGTCAAGCCAAGGCGAACGGATGGCTCGACGTCAAGGAGACCGAGCGCTGGTGCGTCACCGATTCGGACGCTGAAGCGCTGCTGAAGAGTGCGTTTGCCCGGCTCGCGCTATCGGCGCGCGCCTACCACCGCATCCTGAAGGTGGCGCGCACGATCGCCGATCTCGCCGAGAGCGACACCATCGCCGCGGCCCATGTCGCCGAGGCGATAGGTTATCGGCGACTCGACCGCATCGCGTAGGACCTTGCGTGAATCAGCGCACCAGCAGTGCCTGATGCCCGAGCGATGCGAGCGCCGCATCGACACGCGCCAGCCGCTCCGCCTCGGACAGTGCCGGCCAGTGTGCGGCGGCGATCTCGGCGCGTGTGCGGGTGCCGTCGAGCAGCGGCAGCAGCGCGCGTTCGCCCTCTTGCAACGCGATCGGCTCGTGTCGCAGGTTGGCGCTTGCCACATGGCGCGACGCGTCCCGCCTGGCGATCGCGCTTGCCTCAGGCCGCGGTCCCGGAGTCAGCACAAAAGGCGGAGCGGCGCGATGCAGCTCCGCTGCGCCGCCCAGGTGCAGCCGGAGGATCTCCGCAGCCAGCAGCTCGCGCCCCGCAAGCGGGTCACCCTCGTCTGTGCTTGCGCGCGCCGCCGCCTCCTCGTGCAACTGGTCGAAGCCAATCGGCAGCGGCCAGTGCGCGGCCAATATCGCGAGTGCAGACTTGACGATGCGCGGTGAGGCTTCGAGCGAACGTCCGTCGACCAGCCGAAAAGTCTCGGGGCGATCGGAGGTCAAGTCCACCGGCGCGCCACCGACCTGCACCGGCGCCGCGACCCGCAACGCCATGACGCGGGCCGGCGACAGTTTGCGATCGAGCGCCGCGCCCTTGCGTATCAGCAGGCTCTGGCGAAAGCTCCGGCTTCTCAGAAAATCGAGAAACTGCTCGCGGCGCATCAGACCGGGTGCGATCCTGTTCAGCGTTTCGTCGACCTTGGACGGAAGCCCGATGGCAAGCATCGCCCTCACGTCGCTGTCGCCGAGGTAGCGCAAGCCCCGCGCCGCAACGCGATCGACAAATTGCTCGAAGTACAGCGCCTCGTTCGTCTCCTCCAGATATTCGTGCAGGACGTAATAATCGGGCTTTTGGCGGATGTGCTCGGCGGCCAGCCGCAGCAGCCGCCCGTAGGCCGAATCCTTGTCCGGGACTGCGTCGGCGAGGAAGTCGAGCGTCGCGCGCGCCTTAGCGACGCGCGCCGGCGGATCCTCGACACCGCGCGTCTGGTAGAGCATTGCTTCGCGCACGATCCCCAGCATGCGCCAGCCGGGAAGCGCGTTATAGCTGACCAGTGCGATGCCGTTGTCGGCGAGCTGCGCGGCGCAAATGGCGAGGATCTTGTCTTGCACCGCTGCGGGCACCCAGGAGTAGATGCCGTGCGCGATGATGTAGTCGAAGGCACCTTCCGCTTCGCCAAACGCCGTCACGTCCATCGCCAGCAGGCGGATGTTGCGCAAGCCGAGCGCCTCGATTTCGGCTACGCCCTGGGCGATCTGCACGGCGGACAGATCGATCCCGACAAAGCTCGCCTGCGGATAGCTCGCCGCCAGAGGAATCAGGTTGCCGCCGGCCGCGCAGCCGATCTCCAGCACGCGGGCGCGCGAGGCGTCGGGAGCGTCGAAACCGAACAGCGATGCGACGGTGGCCAGGTGGTCGGGATGCGTTTGCCGCAGCGGCACGCTCTGGTAGGGAAAATCGTCGTAGCTGGTTCGACGCGCCGCATTCATGATCGTGTCTGCGTTCGAGCGTATCATGCCGATCGTCCGCAGCGATGCTGTGGCCGGGAGCATGCGTTTTGGCCGCTGCTGCGCGACATAGCGGACCGGCAAGCCAGCGATGAATCCATTCGACCCCTCTCCGCTCGGCAAGGCGACCGGCTACCCCGACCGCTACGATCCGGGCCTGCTGTTCGCGATCGAGCGCGGGGCGCAGCGCGAAGCGCTCGGGCTTCGGGGACCGCTGCCGTTCCATGGCGCGGATCTATGGACCGCGTACGAACTGACCTGGCTCGATGCTCGCGGCAAGCCGCAGCTTGCCATCGCCGAACTGCGCGTCCCCGCGGATTCCGCCGCGACCGTCGAATCGAAATCGCTGAAGCTCTATCTGGGTTCGTTCGCTCAGGAATCGATGGCTACCGCCGGGCATCTGATGAAGACGATAACCGCCGACCTCAACCGAACCTGCCGGGCGGAGCTCGGCGTCGTCCTGCACCGGGCGACACCGTCGGACGCGCCGGGCATCGCCGCGTTGCCCGGATTGTCGGTGGATAGCGAGCACGGCGTCGCCGATGCGGCCGAACCCGAGGCGGGATTGCTCGCCGTCGGCGTGACGACCGCCGACGAGACGCTGAACAGCGCGCTCTTCCGCTCGAATTGTCCGGTCACCGGCCAGCCGGATTACGCCGACCTGATGGTGCGCTATCGCGGCCCGCGCATCGACCGCGCCTCGCTGCTGTCCTACTTGCTGTCGTATCGCCGCCATGCGGCATTCCACGAAAGCTGCGTCGAACAGATATATATCGACATCGCGGCGCGCTGCCGGCCGGAGCGGCTGACCGTGTACGGGCGCTTTACCCGCCGCGGCGGCATCGACATCAATCCGTTTCGCAGCAATTTCGAAACAGCCCCTGCCGTCGTGCACCGAACGCCGAGGCAATAGCCGATCCTGTTTCCCCGCCCGCGCCGGGCGCTCGCCACGCAGGCGACGCCGGCACCGACGCCGATTACATCGTGGTCGAAATGGCGCGCCGCATTCTCGGCCCGGAGTGGCTTCCCGATTACGTCAGGGCCGCTAACAATGCGGCATCGAGCGCGTGCTGGTGTAGGCCTGCGTTAGGCGGCATGCCGACCGATATCGCCTCTAGCGGTGCAGCGCCGTGATCGGTGCCGGTGCGAGCGAGGCCGATGCAACCAGCCGCGGCCCGGCGTTGGCGTTGAAGGTGGCGCTGTCGACGAATCTCGCCGTGCCGAGCATCGCGCCCACCACTGCCAGCGCTGCCGCCAGCACGACGGCCGACAGCGCCCGCTTGCCCGGGGCGAAAAAGACCCCGCGACTGCGCGACAATCGCGCAGCGCGGGTTGGAGGCAAGCGGTAGCGGCGCGAGGACGCGTCGCGATGGAAGATTCCCCTCGCCCGCCGGCCGGTTGGCCGCAGCAGGGTGAGCCCGCGCATCAGCGAGTGGCGGGGCGCTCGTGGGCGCCGGTAAGGGGTCATTGCATAGTCGGCGTTCATGGTCATCTCCGGTGAGTCGTGGGCCGTTGGTCGGTCAATGCCTTCATCTGTTGACCACAGTTTGGACGCCCCGGCGGCCCGCCGCGCCGGCGGATTGCGCATTGGAAAATGCGACTATTCACACTTCGCGCCCCCGTGAGGCCCGCGCGGCGGCCCGCCGCCCGTCCGAGGGCGCACTTGTGCTATAAAGTCCCCAAATATGGCGCTGTCATGGTGACCGACCACATCACGCTCGCGCAGACACCGAGCCCGAATCCCCAGGGCCAGCTCGCTTTCGCCGACGCCGACGGCTGCGCAGCATGGCTGCGCAGCCTGCCGCTGACCAATATCTCGCGTTACTACGAAGAGATACTCGAGCAGTTGCGGCGGGTGAGCGACGCCGATTTCGCGCCGCGCGAGCGCGGCCGCATCGCCGAGCTGATGCGCGAGCCGGTGAGCTTCCTGCATACCGAGCTTGCGCGACGCTATGCCGGCAAGCCGCAGCCCGCCGCTGCACGCGAAAAGGAAGCCGCCGATCAGGCGCTTGCGCTCTGGCAAGCCCTTTGGGTCCAGTACTCTGCGTGCTTGAAACCGCTGCTCGAAGGCGACGCCGAGCTGCAAGGCGTCAAGGCCAAGGTCCTGCAACGCGGCCTTTGGGTCGGCAAGCAGCTGATCCTCGTGCACGGGCTGGCGCGCCGCACGCCGGGCGCCGCGGTCTGGCAGGAATTGCACGCCTATTTCCGCCTGGCCGAAATCCTCGAGTGCGCGGTCTCGGCGGTGTCCGACGACCTGATGCCCAATGCCATCGGACTGTCGTGCTACTCGACCTACGCGCATGCGCTGCTGCTCGAGCTGGCCGACCCTTGCAGCATGACCGTGCGCCAGATCGAACTGACCGATCGGTGGCTGGCGATGTGGGCACGCAAGATCTTTCCGTATGCGCAGCAGCGCGAAACCGAAGGGCCGGTGATCACCGTCGATTTGGACGGTCCCGGCGGCGCCACGCTGAACGCCGCAGCGCCTCGGCACGGCAGCCAGTCGACCCGTTACTGCTATCCGGCGAAACTCGCCTCCAGCGTGCGCGGACGGCTGAAGCGACTGGCGAATGGCGCCAATCCCGCAGAGCTCCAGCTCGGCCACGATGTCTCGGCCGAAGCCTGCACGACCCTGCTGTCACAACTGGACGCGCACTGGTACGCGCTGCCGTTGAAGCGTGGCGGCGGCGAATCGCAAACGGGCCTCGAGCTTTGCGCCGGCGGCCTCGGCGCCGCGTATTTTCGCGTCTCCGGGCGAACCTTCAACAGCAAGGAACTGGTCGGCTATCTTTCGTATCAGGGTACGCAGCATCTGGCCACGCTCGGCGCGCTCACCGATTACGATCGCAACAAGGATGAAGCCGAGCGCGCATGGGCGTGGGAGCGATGGCAGGGAAATTACGAATGGGCGGCCGCAATGCTGCACCGTCCCGCCGTCGGGCAATACCGCTGGCATCTGGACCAGCTGGTCATCATTCGAGACGACGAGCGCTTGCGTTGCGGCCACGTCATCCGCGTCGCGCTCGACGGTCACGGCGAGCTGACGCTGGGAATCAGGCTGTGGGCAGGCGCACCGACGGCGATGGCGGTGCGCGCGCTGACGACGATGCTGGTCGAAGAGGCGCCGATACCGACCGTCGTGCTGGGCGCGACTCCCGATGACAAGCCCGCGATGCTCGTGCCGCCGCGCACGTTCAACGCCGGCCGCGTCTTTCGCACCCTCGTGTCCGGGCCGGAACGGCGTTTCCGCTTGACTCGCCTGCTGCAGCGTGGCGCCGATTTCGAGCGCGTCGCCTTCGACGAAGTCACGCCGTAAGCCGTCGGCCGCACCGCGGTCCGACTGTCGCCATGCCCAATCGTCTCGCGGGAGAGACCAGCCCCTATCTGCAGCAACACGCGAACAACCCGGTCGACTGGTATCCGTGGGGTGACGAAGCCCTGACCCGCGCACGACGCGAGAACAAGCCGATCCTGCTGTCGATCGGCTATTCGGCGTGCCATTGGTGCCACGTGATGGCGCACGAATCGTTCGAGGACCAGGGCGTGGCGGCGCTGATGAACGATCTTTTCGTCAACGTCAAAGTAGATCGGGAGGAACGGCCCGATCTCGATCAGATCTACCAGACCGCACATGCGATGCTGACGCGTCGCGGCGGCGGCTGGCCGCTGACGATGTTCCTGACGCCGCAGCAGGAGCCTTTTTTCGGCGGCACGTATTTCCCCAAAACATCGCGCTACGGGCTGACCGGTTTCGCCGATCTGTTGCCGCAACTCGCGCGGGCCTATCACGAGCAGGGCGAGGCGATCGCCGAGCAGAACGAGCGGCTCAAGGCGGCCCTCGCGCTTACCTTGCCCGAGCCGGCTCAAGACACAGCAGCGCTTCCTGCAGCGGCACCCGCCTCCGCTTACGCGTCGCTCGCGGAGTCGTTCGATCCGGTGGACGGCGGCTTTGGCCAGGCGCCGAAGTTCCCGCACTCGGCCGAGCTCGAGCTGTGTCTGCGCCATTACGCAGCGACCCGCGACGAGCACGCGTTGCGCATCGTCCGCGTAACGCTGTCGCGAATGGCCGATGGAGGCATCCAGGACCAGCTCGCCGGCGGGTTCTCCCGGTACAGCGTCGACGGCGAATGGACGATTCCCCATTTCGAAAAAATGCTCTACGACAACGCGGCGTTGCTCGCGCTCTACGCCGATGCATGGCGGGTCACGCGCGAACCCGCGTTCGAGAAAACCGCCCGTGCGATCGTTGCGTGGCTGCAGTCGGAAATGTGCTCGCCCGAGGGCGGCTTCTATTCGAGCCTCGATGCCGACAGCGAGCATGAGGAAGGGAAGTTCTACGTATGGACGCCCGATCAGGCCAAGGCCGTCCTCGACCCGGGGGAATACGCGGTCGCGGCGCGTCACTGGGGACTGGACCGGCCGCCGAACTTCGAGCACGCGGCCTGGCACTTGCGCGTCACCGTGCCGCTCGACCAGGTCGCCCGGGAGCTTTCGCTGCCGCTGCTTGAAGTCGGAGCGCGCCTCGAGGTCGCGCGCGCCAAGCTGCTCGCAGCGCGGGCGACGCGAGTCCGCCCGGGCCGGGACGACAAGCTGCTGTGCTCGTGGAATGCGCTGATGATCGGCGCGCTGGCCCGCGCGTCGCGCGTATTCGACGAGCCTTCGTGGCTCGCCGCTGCGCAGCGTGCGGCCGACTTCATCCACCGCGAAATGTGGCGCGACGGACGGCTGCTCGCGACGTACAAGGATGGTCGAGCGCACCTGAACGCATATCTCGACGACTACGCCTTTTTGCTGTCGGCCCTGATCGAGCTGCTGCAGACCGGGTTTCGCGCACAGGATCTGACCTGGGCCACCGAGATCGCCGATGCGCTGCTCGCGCGTTTCGAAGACCGCGCCAACGGCGGATTTTTCTTCACCAGTGACGATCACGAGAGGCTGCTGCTGCGGCCGAAGCCGGCACACGACAATGCGACTCCGTCGGGCAACGGTGTCGCTGCCCAGTCGCTGATCGTGCTCGGGCATTGGCTCTCCGACCCCCGGTATCTCGACAGCGCCGAGCGCACGGTGCGCGCGTTCGGCCGCGAACTGGCGGCGCGGCCCGGCGGACTTTCCTCGCTGCTGGTCGCGCTCGACGCCTGTATCGAGCCCCCGGCGATGCTGCTGCTGCGCGGCGACGCCGCCGCTTGTTTGTCCTGGCAGCGGCACGTCGAAAGCCGATATCGTCCGTCGCTCTTGACACTCAGCCTGGCTCAGCAGCGAGACCTTCCGGGCGCGCTGGCCAAGCCGCACGACCCCGACGCAGGTCCGGTGACCGCATGGCTTTGTCGTGGCGCTGCTTGCCTGCCGCCTCTGCACACCCTCACCGAACTCGACGCCGTTCTCGGTTCCTGAAAGGGTCCTCGGTTGGCGGCGCGGACGGCGTCGGGTACCATGATGCCCGACCTGCCACTACTGCAACGGAGACAAAATGAAACGCCACGGAATTGCGCTCGCCGCCGTCTTGTTCGCCGCCGGCAGCGCGCACGCCGCGCTGGATAACACGGCGGCGCTGGCGCTGATGCAAAAAGACGGTTGCATCGCTTGCCATGCCATCGACAAGAAGGTCGTCGGGCCGGCGTACCAGGACGTCGCCGCCAAATACAAGGGCGACAAGGACGCTTTGGCCAAACTGTCGGACAAGGTGAAAAAGGGGGGCAGCGGTGTCTGGGGTTCGATTCCGATGCCGCCGAACACGCAGGTCAGCGACGCCGACATCAAGAATCTGGTCAGCTGGATTCTGACGCTGAAGAAGTAAGCATCCGCGCCGTAGTCCAGCAGGCGCGTCCCTTGCTTTGACAGTCGGGGGCGCGGCCGGTAAGCTTGGCGCGCTCGTGCAGGAGAGGGCAGCCGCAATTTTGGACCGGCTGCCGCCGAAGGCGTAACTCCCGCGATCGCTCAGGCAAAAGGACTGCGCGAGCCGTAGATCACTCTGGAGAGCGGCCGCGCAAAGCGCATGATCGCGTGGCCCACCGAAGGGGCACCGGCATAGCCGACAGGCGAAAGCCGCAATCTCTCAGGTAAAAGGACAGACGGGGCGAAGCCTAAAATCGCGGCTTCGCCCTTTTTGCTGCCTGGGAGGTTCGTTGCTCAAGCAAACGCCGCTCCATGCCGTTCATCGCGCCGCCGGCGCCAGGATGGTCGATTTCGGCGGCTGGGACATGCCGGTCCATTACGGCTCGCAGATCGACGAGCACCATGCGGTGCGCCGCGACGCGGGCATGTTCGATGTCTCGCACATGCTTGCGATAGACATCGAGCCGCGTGATGGTATGCGCAGTGGAACCGGCGTGCGCGATTTCCTGCGCTACGCGCTCGCCAACAACGTCGACAAGCTGACAGTCCCGGGCAAGGCCCTCTATTCCTGCCTGCTGCGGCCCGACGGCGGCGTGCTCGACGACTTGATCGTCTATTTCCTGCGCGAAGACCGTTTCCGTGTGGTCGTCAATGCCGGTACGGCCGACAAGGACCTGGCGTGGCTGGGCGCGCTTGTCGCCGAGCGCGCGCCCGAACTCAAGCTGACTCCGAGGCGCGACTTGGCGATGATCGCCGTGCAAGGTCCGCAGGCACGCGAGCGCGTCTGGACGGTGCTGCCCGCTGCGCGCGCGGCGAGCGAATCGCTGAAACCGTTCAACGCCGTGCAGGCCGGCGAGTATCTGATCGCGCGCACCGGCTACACCGGCGAGGACGGATTCGAGATCATGCTGCCGGCGGCTCGCGCTGCCGGCTTCTGGCAGGCGTCGCAGGCGGCGGGCGTCAAGGCCTGCGGTCTCGGCGCACGCGACACCTTGCGCCTGGAAGCGGGAATGAATCTGTACGGACAGGACATGGACGAGGCGGTCAATCCGCTGGAATCCGGGCTCGCGTGGACTGTCGATCTGGCAAGCCCGCGCGATTTCGTCGGCAAACAGGCGCTCGCGGCAGCGCGCCCTTCCCGGCAGCTCGCGGGCCTGGTCTTGCAGGACCAGGGCGGCATCCTTCGCAGCCACCAGCGGGTACGAAGTCCGCGCGGCGACGGCGAAGTGACCAGCGGGAGCTATTCACCCACGCTGACTCGATCGATCGCGCTCGCCCGCTTGCCGATGCATGTTGCGGCGGGCGAGGTCGTGCACGTCGACGTCCGCGGCAAGCCGCTGGCCGCCCGCGTGGTCAAGCCGCCGTTCGTGCGTCACGGCAAGAGCCTGATCGATTGAGCCTGGCGACGATGTCTGCCGCCCGCGCACCGATTCACCATCTCGCATGGAGCCCTGTTCGATGAACGTTCCCGCTGATCTCAAGTACACCGCAAGCCACGAATGGATTCGCAGCGAGCCCGACGGTACGCTGACGACCGGGATCACCGATCATGCGCAGCAAGCGCTGGGCGACCTGGTTTTCATCGAGTTGCCGGCCGTTGGAAGAGCGCTCAAGGCGGGCGAGGCCTGCGCCGTGGTCGAATCGGTCAAGGCGGCCTCGGACGTGTACGCGCCTGTCGGTGGCGTTGTCGTCGCGGTCAACGACGCGGTCGTCGCCGCTCCGGAAAAAGTCAACGAAGATGCCTACGGCAACTGGCTGTATCGGCTCAAGCCCGCCGATCCGGCGGATGCGTCCAAGCTGCTCGACGCGGCCGGTTACATTGCGGCCGCCGGCGAATCCTGATCGGCGCGGCGCGTCCGGAGACAAGGCGATGCAAATGAATGAACTCAATCCGGCGTCCGGCGCGACCTCGCGCCGCGGCTTGCGCGAGCTCGAGCAGCATCGCGGCTTTGTCGATCGCCATATCGGGACCGACGATGTCGACCAGGCAGCGATGCTGCGCGAACTCGGGTTCTCGACGCGCGACGCGTTGATCGACGCGATCGTCCCGTCGGCGATCCGCAGCCACAAGCCGCTGGCACTGCCGGCGGCGAAAGGCGAGGAGGAAGCGCTGGAGGAATTGCGCGCGTTGGCGGCCAAGAATCGCGTCTACACCTCGTACGTCGGCCAGGGCTATTACGGCACCTATACGCCGGGAGTCATCCTGCGCAACGTGCTCGAGAATCCCGCCTGGTACACGGCCTACACGCCTTACCAGCCGGAAATCTCGCAGGGCCGGCTCGAAGCGCTGGTCAATTTCCAGACGATGATCTGCGACCTTACCTCGATGGCGATCGCCAATGCGTCGATGCTTGACGAGGCGACTGCCGCAGCCGAGGCGATGACGCTGTGTCGGCGCGTCAGCCAGCAATCGTCGACGACGATGTACGTGGCCGCCGACGTGCTGCCGCAGACGATCGACGTTTTGCGCACGCGGGCCAGGCCGCTGGGGATTACCGTTTCCGTCGGACCGGCCGAGGCGGCGGCCGGCGCCGACTGCTTCGCGGCCCTGCTGCAATACCCAGGAGCCGACGGCGACGTGCGCGACTATCGCGAGCTCGCCGCCAGGGTGCACGCCAAGGGCGCGCTGGTCATCGCGGCGACCGACTTGCTCGCGGTGACCGTGCTGATGCCGCCTGGCGAATGGGGCGCCGACGTCGTCGTCGGATCGAGCCAGCGCTTCGGCGTTCCGATGGGCTTCGGCGGCCCGCATGCCGCGTTTCTCGCCACCCGCGACGAATACAAGCGCAGCCTGCCCGGACGCCTGGTCGGCGTCAGCGTCGACACCCACGGGGACCCGGCCTACCGGCTGGCGCTGCAGACGCGTGAACAGCATATCCGCCGCGAAAAGGCCACTTCGAACATCTGCACCGCGCAGGTTCTGCTCGCGGTGATGGCCAGCATGTACGCGGTCTATCACGGGCCGCAGGGCTTGTCGACGATCGCCGCGCGCGTTCACCGGCTGACCGGCATCCTGCGCGCGGGCCTCGCGCAGCTCGGCCTCGGCCCCATCAACGATACATTTTTTGATACGCTGACGATCGCCACCGGTGCGCGCACTGGCGCCATTCACGAGCTCGCCACGGCGGCGCACGTCAATCTGCGCCGGATCGATACTGCGCACATCGGCATCTCGCTGGACGAAACCACGACGCGCGATCGCGTGCGCTTGCTGTGGACGATCTTCGCGCCCGAAGGGGCCGCGCTGCCCGATTTCGACTCCATCGAGCCCGCGATCGTCGAAGCCTGGCCTCCGGTCTTACGCCGCACGACGCCGTTTCTCACCCACCCGACGTTCAACCGCTATCACTCCGAGACGGCGATGCTGCGCTATCTGCGCCGTCTGGCGGACAAGGACATCGCGCTGGACCGCGCGATGATTCCGCTGGGCTCGTGCACGATGAAGCTCAATGCGACGCTCGAAATGATACCGGTGACCTGGCGCGAGTTCGCCCACATGCATCCGTTCGCGCCCGCCAACCAGACGGTCGGCTACCGCGAGATGATCGCCGGGCTCGAGCGCATGCTCTGCGCCGTCACCGGCTACGCCGCCGTCTCGCTGCAGCCCAACGCCGGCTCCCAGGGCGAGTACGCGGGCCTGCTGATCATCAAGGCCTACCACGCCGCGCGCGGCCAGGCGCATCGCGATGTGTGCCTGATTCCGGCGTCGGCGCACGGCACCAATCCCGCCTCGGCGCAGATGGCCGGGATGCGGGTCGTCGTCGTCGCCTGCGACCGGGAGGGCAATGTCGACCTGGCCGATCTCGAGGCCAAGGCCGCCGCCCATCGCGACGATCTGGCCGCGATCATGGTGACCTACCCGTCGACGCACGGCGTGTTCGAGGCGCGCATCCGGGACATCTGCGACGTCGTGCACAGCCATGGCGGCCAGGTCTACGTCGACGGCGCCAATCTCAACGCGATGGTGGGCTTGGCCGCACCAGGCGAATTCGGCGCCGACGTTTCGCACCTGAACCTGCACAAGACGTTCTGCATTCCGCACGGCGGCGGCGGCCCCGGGGTCGGCCCGGTTGCCGTCGCGGCGCATCTCGCGCGTTTCCTCCCCGGCCATCGGACACTGCAGGGCGGTGTCGATGCTGGCGCCGAACGCATCGGTCCTGTGTCTGCGGCTCCCTACGGCAGCGCTGGCATCCTGCCGATTCCATGGATGTACATCGCGATGATGGGCGCCGAAGGCCTGAAGGCCGCGACCGAATCGGCGATTCTGGCGGCGAACTACATCGCCAGACGCCTCGCCCCGCACTACCCGGTGCTGTATTCGGGGCCGGGCGGCCTGGTCGCGCACGAATGCATCCTCGATCTGCGCCCGCTTAAGGATACGAGCGACGTTACCGTCGACGATGTCGCCAAGCGGCTCATCGACTACGGATTCCATGCACCGACGATGAGCTTCCCGGTTGCAGGCACGCTGATGATCGAGCCGACCGAAAGCGAATCGAAAGCCGAGATCGACCGCTTCATCGAGGCGATGATCTCGATACGCGAGGAAATCCGGACGATCGAAGCGGGACGTGCCGATCGTCACGACAACGTGCTCAAGAACGCGCCGCATACTGCCGCGGCATTGGTTGCCGGCGACTGGACCCATCCGTACGCGCGCGAGCAAGCGGCTTACCCGGTGCCGGGTCTCAAAGAATACAAATACTGGCCGCCGGTCGGCCGCGCCGATAACGTCTACGGCGATCGCAATCTCTTTTGCACTTGCGTACCGTTGGCGGATTACGCCTGACGGTCGCCGCGTGAAGGTACTCGTCCTCGGGGCCGGCGTCGTCGGCACGACGTCAGCGTGGTATTTGCGCGACCAGGGCCACGACGTCACCGTCATCGAGCGGCAGAAAGCCGCCGGGCTGGAGACCTCGTTCGCCAACGGCGGCCAAATCTCGGTCTCGCACGTCGAGCCTTGGGCCAGCCCTTCGGCACCATGGAAGATTATCAAATGGCTCGGCCAGCCGGACGCGCCGCTGCTGTTCCGGCCACGGCTCGACTGGCGGCAATGGCGCTGGGGAGCGCAATTCCTGCTCGAGTGCCTTCCCTCGCGCACGCGCCGCAACATGCTGCAAATACTCGCCCTCAGCAAATATTCGGGCGAGATGCTGCGCGAGTTGCGCGCGACGACTTTGCTCGCCTATGACGACCTGCAGCGCGGCATTTTGCAGATCTATACCGAACGCGCCGACTTCGATGAAGCCGCCTCGGCGGCGGAGCTCGTGCGCAGTTACGGCATCGCGCGCGAAATCAAGACGGCGGGCGAATGCATTTCGATCGAGCCTGCGCTCGCGCCCCGGCGCGACTGGATCGTCGGCGGGACCTATACGGCGAGCGACGAAAGCGGCGATGCGCGCAAGTTCACGCAGGGGCTGGTCGCGCGCTCGTTCGCGCGCGGTGTCGTCTTTCGCTTCGGCGTGACGGTCGATTCTCTCGATGTCGCGGACGGCGCAATCACCGGCGTCGTCGCGCACGTTGCCGCCGGCGATGGTTTGCCGCGCCGGGAGGTGTTGAGCGCCGACGCCTACGTCGTCTGTCTGTCGAGCTACACGCCGCTATTGCTCGCGCCGCTGGGCATTCGCGTACCTGTCTACCCGGCCAAAGGATATTCGGCCACGCTGCCGATCGTCGATACCGCTGCGGCGCCCTCGGTCAGCATCACCGACGACGCCAAGAAAATCGTGTTCACCCGGCTCGGCAGCAGGCTTCGCGTCGCCGGGACGGCGGAGCTCTCGGGCTACAGCCTCGACTTGAACACCGTGCGTTGCGAAGCGCTGACCCGGCGCGCGAGCGAATGGTTCGGCGCCTCGATCGATGCATCTCGCGCGGAATACTGGACGGGATTACGGCCTGCGACGCCGTCGAACGTGCCGTTGATCGGCAGGACGCGCTACCGGAACCTCTATCTGAACACCGGCCACGGCACGCTCGGCTGGACGATGGCCGCAGGATCGGGCAAGGCGATCGCCGACCTGGTCTCAGGCCGCAAGCCCGACATCGATTTCGACTTCATCGGGTACTGACGCGCCAGACGGGCGATCAGCGCGTCTAGCGCAGGATTGCGATCACTGCGGTGAGCCAGACCAGCGCCGTCACTTGCAGATGGCGATCGCCGGTGAAAAGGCCGCTCGGGTCCTCGGCGGCGCTGCCCCCTCCCAGCAGGTACAGATACCGGAACAGTGCATAGGTGACGATCGGCACCGTGTAGACCAGGTCGGCGCTGCCGTGCAACGCGATCGTCTGCGGACTGATGGTGTAGAGACTGTATGCGATCAAGGTGCCGCTGACGCAGACCACGATCAGGCGGTCGAGCAGCGCGGGCGAGTAGTCGGCAAGCACCGCACGGCTCGGCGGCGCGGCGATGCCCGGCTGCTCGGCGCGCCGCTTGCCGAATCCGAGCAGCAGGGTCAGCATCAGTCCGCACATCAGTAGCCACGGCGACGGCGCGATGCCGACGCCGACGGTGCCGGCGAGAATTCGCAGCAGGAAGCCGAGCGACAGCGCGAAAACGTCGACGATGACGATGCGCTTCAGCAGCAGCGAATACGCGAGGTTCAAGCCGATGTAGGCAACGAGCACGGCGAGCAGGGCGGCGCCAACCCACGCGCCCAGGGCCAACGCGACCGTCGCGAGGGCGGCGGCGAGCGCACCGGCCGCCGCGCCGCCGATGCTCCCGCGGGCAATCGGTCGCCGACGCTTGGTCGGATGCGCGCGATCGGCGTCGCGATCGACCCAGTCGTTGCCGATATAGACGGCGCTCGCCAAAAGACAGAACGCGATGAAGGCGACGGCCACGCTTTCCGCTAGCGCAACGTCGTGCCAGGCGCGGGCGAACAGGAAGCCGGCCCAGACGAAAGCATTCTTAATCCATTGCCGCGGCCGCAGAACTTGCCAATAATGCATGATCGCTCCCCTCGCCGCCCGCGCCCGGAAGCGCGACCCTCACACCATGCGCGCCGCCGTCGGCAGTCATGATGTCGCCGATATGATGCCTGAGCGCTGGGGCGCCGTGGCGCGGTTGGCGACACTGTTGTTGCTTACGATCGGCGCCTGGCGCATCGCGGTCGTCGTCGCGGCCTCGCCGATGCTCGGTTACGCCAACCAGTTCGACATGGGGCGGACCTCGGCCTGCTTCGGCCTCTGGCCCGACCTGCCCGAGCCGGCGCGATATGAAGCGCACCCGCAGGCACCGATCGCGCGCTATGTCCGCGGCGAGTCGAGACCCGCGGAATGCTATCTGAGCAGCGAGCTCGCCTTTGTCTCGGCCGCGCTCGCGATCGCGCCGCGCGACGGCGCGGTCGACCTCCGCATCGTCGGTGCCGTCAAGGGCGCGATGCTGGTCCTGGTGGCGCTCGGGCTCGACGCGGCGCTCAAGCGGCGGCCGGCCTGGGCGCTCGTCCATGCGGCAGTGTTCGCGATCGTGCTGGCCGATCCGATGACGACGCTGTGGCTCAATACGCTGTACACCGAGTTCGGCGCGGTTCTGGGCGCGTACGCCTCGATCGGACTGCTGCCGGTTCTCGTCGGCGGCGAGGCCACTCCGCCGCCTTCGCGCTGGCCGGTGCTCGGGTTCGCCTGCGCGCTTGTCGTGCTCGGCTTGTCGCGGCAGCAGCATTTGCTGTTGCCCGCAGTGTTGGCGCTGCCGGTGCTCGTGTCGCTGCGGCGATCGTCGCGCCGCATCGCGCTCGCGCTGGGTCTGCTGACGGTTGCGATCGCGCTCGCGCAGGCGATGATCGCCCGGCCTGCGACGATCACCGCAGCCAACAATGCCGATGTCGTGCTCGGCGCGATCCTCCCCGCATCGCGCGACCAGTCGCGCACGGCGGGCCGGCTGGGACTCCCTGCGCGCTGTTTGCAATCGTCCGGCGCGAGCTGGTACGAGACCATGGGCGAGTCGCTGGCGGCCACCTGTCCCGAGGCGCTCGCGATGCCGCGGCGAACGCTGGCCGCCCTCGCCGTCAGCGAGCCGCTGACGATTGTGCGGGCGGTCTTGCGCGGTCTGCCGCAATTGCAGGACTGGCGACTCGGCTACCTGGGCAGTGTCGAAGAACGCGATTTCGCGGGCGCCGACGCAGTGCGCGCGATCATCGGCCCCGCGGCGTGGAGCCTTTCGTCCGCGGTAGGCAGGCTGCCTCGTCCGGCGTTCGCCTTCGTTCTGGGCGCATCGCTCGCATTGCTGATCGTGAGCGCCGGCGCGACGCTGCTGGCGTCGATCCGCCGGCAACCCGCACCTTTCGCGCTGGTCATCTACGCCCTGACGGCGACCGCGTGGTACGCGATCCTCACATCGATCCTCGGCGACGGCTATGTCGAGATTCCACGGCACGCGCAGCTCGTCGCGCCGTGTCTGTCCGCAATGCTGATTATCGTTGCCGGTACGTTGCCCGCGTCGGCGTTCGCGGCGATCCGCCGCAGCACTGCGAGCGCGCCGCAGACGCGCTCGGTCGTCGTCATCGTCGCAGCGTCCGTCGCGATCGCGGCTGTCGGCACCATCGCGCTGCGCGGCACGATCGCTGCGATGCCGCTCGCGACCGGCATCGTCGATCGCCCAAAGCAAAACACCGTTCCGCCTGGCGCGGTCGGATTCACCGGCTGGGCGCTGGATCCTCGCGGCGTCGCCTATGTCGAGCTGGTCACCGACGGCGGCGAGGTCTATCGGGCCGAGTACCGACGGCCCTACGCCGGAGGGCGTGGCGAGCCGCTGGCGTTGTATTTTCCGACCTATCCCGATGTCGCGCTGCCGGGGTTCGCCGCGAGCATCCCACCGCAGGCGCTCGCGGCAGGCAGCGTCGGCGTGCGAACCGTCGTCGTCAACGTCGACGGCGTGCGCACCGAGATCGATCGCCGGCGGCTGGTCGTTCGCTAGTCCGTCGCGCGTGTCGCCCGACTAGCCGGCGGGATCTGGCAGCAGCATCAGCTCGGCGACGATGCGCCAGCGTCCGCCCCGATCGCGCATCCACACATGAACGTAGTGGCCGGGCGACTTGGCGGCCGGATCCATAAGATGCAAGCGGCCGTAGCTGTACCCCAGGTCGTCCGAGCGCGACACGCCGGCGGCGATCGTCTCCCAGCGAAACTTGAGCCCCCGCTCGGCAAGCTGCGCGACGATCGCATCACGCCCCAGCCGGGGCGGAGTCGGACCGATGATCAGCCGCGCGTCGTCGGCGAGCAGCGCCGCATAGGCTTTCGCCGCCGCCGTCTCTCCGAACAGCGGCTGCGCCTCGAGGTCGAACAAGGTCTTCTGCCCGCCCGCGTCGGCGGCGTTGGCAACGGCCGGCAAAGGCCGCGGATCCTCGCCGAATGCCGCATCGGGAACCGGCACGCGGGTCGGCACACCGCCATCGACGATCACGCGCCAGGGGCCGTCCGCCTGGCGGCGCCATATCGAAAAGAACATGCCCTGCGCAGGGTCGCGCACCGCGGGCGCGCGGCCGGTGATCGTGTATGGCCCGGTGGTGAATCCCAGGTCGCCCGCGCGCGCGACGGCCGCGATCGCCGGATGCCAGTCGAGCACGAACGGCTCGATCCCTTCGGGCCGGGCGCGGAAGCGCGCCTTTGTGTTGCCGGGATCGGGCGCGAAATTGATGCCGTCGTCGGCGAAATATTCGAGGAACGCCGCACGCATCCCATGCTCGACCGAGTACCTGGCGAACGCTCGCTCGAACGACGCGACCGATTCTCGCGCGATGTCCGCCGCATGCGGAATCGGCCCCGCCGGCGGCGGCGTGGCGCAGGCGGCGAGCAGCGTCATCGCGGCGGCCAGACCCAACTTCGTGGCGGAACGCATCGCACTCCCGTGGTCGATGGCCAAGCCTAGATTAGAGCGCACCGTGCGCCGCTGCGCCAGGCTCTGGGTGCCGGCGCGCTATAATCGACCGCTGTACGCACGTTTTTCTCCATGCCACCCCGATATCGACGCCTGCTGTCCATCGCGCTCGCCATTCTTGCCGGTCCGGCGATCGCTCAGACGATACTTCCCGCCGCCGTTCCGCCGCCGTCGATCGCGGCCAAGGCCTATCTGCTGGTCGACCTGGTCAGCGGCCAGACGCTGGCGGCCGACAATGCCGACGCGCCGCGCGAGCCGGCCTCGCTGACCAAGCTGATGACCGCCTACCTTGCCTTTCGAGCGCTGAAGGACAAGGAAATCGCGCCTTCTCAGATGGTCAACGTGTCCGAAAAGGCGTGGCGCGCCGAAGGCTCGCGCATGTTCATCGAGCCGAAAAAGGCGGTGACCGTCGACGAATTGCTGCACGGTGTGATCGTGCAGTCGGGCAACGACGCCAGCATCGCGCTCGCCGAGGCCGTCGCCGGGTCGGAGGAAGCGTTCGTCGAGCGCATGAATCGCGAGGCCGCCCGGCTCGGCATGCAGAATACGCACTTCGTCAACGCAACCGGCTTGCCGGCGCCGCAGGAAACGTCGACGGCGAACGACCTCGCGCGCCTCGCCGCTGCGCTGATCCGTGATTTTCCCGAGTACTACCCGCTCTATTCGATCAAGGAATACCGCTACAACAACATCACGCAACCGAATCGCAACCGGCTGCTGTGGACCGACCCGTACGTCGACGGAATGAAGACCGGCAACACCGATGCCGCCGGCTTCTGCCTGATCGCTTCGGCCAAGCGCGGGCAGCGTCGGTTGCTGTCGGTCGTTCTCGGGGCCGCATCGGAATCGGCGCGGGCGATCGAAGCGCAAAAGCTGTTGAATTACGGATTCCAGTTCTACGATTCGGTACAGCTCTACCAGAGCGGACAGCCGGTCAGCTCACTTCGCGTCTGGAAGGGTGTCGATCGCACGGTGCCCGCCGGATTCATCATCGACCGGTATGTCACCCTGCCGAAGGGGCAGGCCAAGAATCTGAAGCTGTCGCTGGAAGCGGTCGAGCCGCTGCTGGCGCCGGTGCTCAAGGGCCAGAAGGTCGGAACGGTCAAGGTCACGCTCGACGGCAAGCCGGTCGATGCTTATCCTCTGCTCGCGCTCGCCGACGTTGCGCCGGCGAGCCTGTTCGGACGCGCGTGGGACACAGTTCGGCTATGGTTCAAATAACGCAACTTTCATCTTCCGCATCGAGAGGCACATCGTGACCGTCTATCTCAACGGCAAGTTTCTCGCGCTTGAAGACGCCAAGATTTCGGTCCTCGACCGCGGCTTCATTTACGGTGACGGCGTCTACGAGCTGGTGCCGGTGTACGGCCGACGGCCGTATCGGCTGCGCCAGCACCTGGCACGCCTGCAGCGCAGCCTCGACGGCGTACGGCTGCGCAACCCACACACCGACGCCGAGTGGGAGGCGATCATCCGTGACCTGATCGGACGGATGCCGTTCGCCGACCAGGGCGTCTACTTCCAGATCACGCGCGGCGTCGCCAAGCGCGATCACGCCTTTCCCGCCGGCGTCGAGCCGACGGTGTTCATGATGAGCAACCCGCTGGCGCTGCCGACGCGCGAACAGATCGAGCGCGGCGTCGCGGTCGTCACTGCGCCCGACGAGCGCTGGCTGCATTGCGATCTGAAAACGATCTCGCTGCTCGGCAACGTCCTCGCCCGCCAGCTCGCCGTCGACGCCGGTGCGACCGAGGCCGTGCTGTTCCGCAACGGCTATCTGACCGAGGCATCGGCATCGAACGTCCTGCTGGTTCGCGACGGGGTCATCGTCGCGCCGCCGAAAGACAATCAGATCCTGCCGGGGATCACCTACGATGCGGCGTTCGAGCTGGCGCGCGAAGGCCGCCTGCCGATCGAGGTGCGTCCGGTGGCAAAGGACGAGGCTCTCGCGGCCGATGAGATGTGGCTGTCGTCGTCGACCAAGGAAGTGCTTGCCGTGACGACTCTCGACGGGCGCCCGTTCGGCGGTGGGCAGCCTGGGCCGGTGTTCAAGAAGCTCTATGCGCTGTTCCAGGCGAGCAAGGCGGCCGAGGCGCCGCGGCGCGCGGTCGCCGCATCGTGAAGGCGGGATACGCCTAGCCTGCCGCCACCAGGTATTTGCCGCCGTGCCAGACCAGCGGCGGCGCGGACCGGAAGGCGCAGGTCTCGACCTCGCCGATGAACAGCATGTGGTCGCCTGCCGGATGCAACGCATGGTGCCGGCATTCCATCCAGGCGACCGCACCCTCGATCAGCGGCGCGCCGGCGGCGCCCAAGCGGTAGTCGACGCCGGCGAAACGGTCAGCATGCGGGCGCGAAAACCGGCGCGCGAGATCGACCTGCTCCCGAGCCAGCACGCTGACCGCATAGCGCTCGGCACTTTCGAACGCGGCGAGACTGCGCGAATGCCGCGCCAGGCTCCAGACGATCAGCGGTGGATCCAGCGATACCGAGTTGAATGAATTGGCGGTGAAACCGACGAACTCGCCGGCTTTGAGCGGCGCGGCGATGATCGTGACGCCGGTGGCGAACTGCGCCATCGCGTCGCGAAATCGCCGCTCTTGATCGGCGGACGGCGGGCGCGAGGTGGACATCGGGGAATCGTCGTGCGCCGAGGGGGCTGCCAGCGGCTACGCGACTCGGCGCAGGCATCTTAGGTGGCGGGCGGGACGGTGTCAAAGCACGCGATCCGCCCGCTGTCGGCCGGCCCGCGACGCTGTTAGAATGACCTTTGGTTCCCGGCACGGTTTTAGCCACGATTCGAGCATGAAACAGCCGCTGCAGAAGCTCATCGTCAGCCGGTATGGTGGCCGCGACATCCCGGTCGCGCTGGTCCTGCCGGACGGCGGCCGTGTCGCGTTGTCCAAGAAGCCCGAGATCAATATCTATGCCCGAACATGGAACGGGCTTCGGGCGCTCGCCTCGCCCGAGTTGGGCAGACTGGCCCGCGCCTATGTCAACAACGACCTCGATTTCACCGGCGAGGCGCGGCGCGCGCTGGGGATCGCCGAGGCGCTGGTCGGTACCGTCGTGCACGGGCGAGATCGCGCGACGGCGCGCCTCAAGCATTGGTGGCACGCGGCGCGCGGCAACAGGGCCAACATCCAGCATCACTACGACGTCTCGAACGCGTTCTACCAGATGTGGCTCGACCAGCGGATGGTCTATTCCTGCGCGTACTTCAAGAACGCAAGCGACACGCTCGACCAGGCGCAGGCGCAAAAGCTCGATCATATCTGCCGCAAGCTCGTGCTCAAGGAGGGCGAGACCCTGCTCGACGTCGGCTGCGGCTGGGGCGGCCTGATCTTCTGGGCGGCGCAGCACTACGGCGTGAAAGCCAGCGGCATCACGCTGTCGCAAAATCAATTCGATTACGTGCGTGCGAAAATCGCGGAGCTGGGCCTCGAAGATCAGGTCGACGTCAAACTGCTCGATTACGTCGACCTGCCCGAGGATCGCCAGTACGACAAGATAGCGAGCGTCGGGATGTTCGAGCATGTCGGCATCGCCAACTATCCGCGCTATTTCGGCAAGATCTACCGGATCCTCAAGCCAGGCGGATTGGCGATGAACCACGGCATCACGCAGAACTACGTGGGTGTCGACAGCCTGGGCAGCGGCGTCGGCGAATTCGTCGAGGAATACGTCTTCCCCGGCGGTCAGCTCGCACACGTCTCCCGCGTCATCCAGGGGCTGGGCGCGGAAGGGCTGGAGCTGATCGACGCCGAGGCGCTGCGCGAGCACTATGCCCGCACGCTCTGGCACTGGGTCGACCGGCTCGAAGCGCATGCCGAAGCGGCCCGGCGAGAGGTCGGCGAGGAAAAATTCCGCATCTGGCGCATCTATCTCGCCGGCTCGGCGCACTCGTTCGACCGCGGCTGGATCTCGCTCTTTCAGCTGCTGGTCGGCAAGCCTTTCCCGGACGGACGACTGCCGCACCCGCCGACCCGCGACTACATGTACGCAGGCTGACGGCGCGATGCTTGCGCCGGGCCGCAGGCGACCCCATATTCGAGCGATGGAAACCGTGTCCGAAGCCGAGTCGCTGCTCGAATTCCCTTGCGCGTTCCCGCTGAAGATCGTCGGCCGTACGCGCGATGGTTTCGCCCAGGCCATGCTCGAGGTCGTCCTGCGCCACGCGCCCGACTTCGATAGCGCATCGATGGAAATGCGCGCTTCGCGCGAGGGCAACTACATCTCACTGACCTGCACGGTCAATGCCAAGTCGCGCGAGCAGCTCGACAACCTCTACCGCGAACTCTCCGGACATCCGCACGTCGTCATGGTGCTGTAGCGCCGTGAGTGCCGCGCGCGAGCGGGCAGCGCGGGGCGCGCCCTGGCGGATTCGCCGCCTTGGGCCCACCGACTATGCGCAGACCTGGCATGCGATGCAACGCTTCACCGACGAGCGCGGGCCGGAAACGCCCGACGAAATCTGGCTGACCGAGCATCCGCCGATCTACACGCTGGGCCTGGCCGGCCGGCGCGAGCACCTCCACCGCGACAACGGCATTGCGGTCCTCAAAGTCGATCGCGGCGGGCAGATCACCTACCACGGTCCCGGGCAGCTTATCGCCTACCTGCTGTTCGACATCGGCCGCCGGCGCCTGGGCGTGCGGCAGTTGGTCCGGGCGATCGAGGTCGGCGTGATACAATTGCTTGATTCGTATGGCGTTGTCGCATCGGTTCGCGTCGGCGCTCCCGGCGTCTATGTCCGGCAAGCTGGTGGGGAGGCGAAGGTTGCAGCCCTCGGTCTCAAAGTCAGGAACGGCCGCAGCTATCACGGCTTGGCGCTCAACATCGACATGGATCTCGCCCCCTTTGCCGACATCGATCCCTGCGGCTACCCCGGTCTCGCGGTGACCCAATTGCGCGATATCGGCGTCGCCGCGCCGCGAGCCGACATCGAGACGCGTCTGATCAGCGCGCTCGATGCGGCGATCGATGCCGCCGAAAGACCATGAGCGACACCCCGATCCCGCCGCAGGCTGGCAACGCCGCCGGCGTCAAGCACAAGGGTGACGCGAAGACCGCGCGCATCCCCGTCAAGATCGTGCCCGCCGAGCGGTTGAAAAAACCGGAGTGGATTCGCGTGCGCGCGCCGTCGTCGCCGCGCTTCCACGAAATCAAGCGCATCCTGCGCGAGCACAAGCTGCACACGGTTTGCGAAGAAGCCTCGTGCCCGAATATCGGCGAGTGTTTCGGCAAGGGCACGGCGACCTTCATGATCATGGGAGACATCTGCACGCGCCGGTGTCCGTTCTGCGACGTCGGGCACGGGCGGCCGCTGCCGTTGGATACCGACGAGCCGGCCAATCTCGCCGCGACGATCGCGGCGCTGAAGCTCGCCTACGTCGTGATCACGAGCGTGGACCGCGACGACCTTCGCGACGGCGGCGCGCAGCATTTTGTCGACTGCATACGCGCGGTGCGCGAACGCTCGCCGGCGACGCGGATCGAAGTGCTGGTGCCGGACTTTCGCGGCAGGCTCGAGCGGGCGCTGGACGTTCTCGCGAAGGCGCCGCCCGACGTGATGAACCACAACCTGGAGACGGTGCCGCGGCTCTACCGCCAGGCGCGGCCCGGATCCGACTATGCGAATTCACTCCGGCTGCTGCAGGCGTTCAAGGAGCGCTTTCCGCAAATTCCGACCAAGTCGGGACTGATGGTGGGCTTGGGCGAGACCGACGAGGAAATACTCGCCGTGATGCGCGACATGCGCGCGCACGGCATCGACATGCTGACCATAGGCCAGTATCTGCAGCCGACGGCGTCGCATCTGCCGGTGCTGCGCTACGTGCATCCGGACGGCTTCGCGATGTTCGAGCGCGAAGCCTATGCGCTGGGCTTCGTGCACGCGGCCGTCGGCGCGCTGGTGCGATCGTCGTACCACGCCGACGCGCAGGCCCACGACGTGCTCGAGGCCGCCGGCTGACTCCGCGCTGGCGTCAGTAGGGCAACGGCGCGCCCTTCGGCCACAGCAGCCACATCCTGTCCGCCTGTTTCATCCGGCCAGCCTGCCGCCCGGCGTCGTCGCCGAAGCCCCAGAAAAAATCGGCCCGCAAGACGCCCTTGATCGCGCCGCCGGTATCCTGCGCCAGCACCAGTCGCTGCAGCGGCCGATCCGACAGCGGATAGGTGGTCGCGACAAACACCGGCGCGCCTAGCGGGACGATCGCCGGGTCGACGGCGATCGTACGCTGCGCGAGCAATGGAACCCCGAGCGTGCCGATCGGCCCATCGATGGCGGTCGCCGGGTCCGGTGTCACCGCGCGAAAAAAAACGTAGCTCGGATTTTCGTCCAGCAAGGCCGGCAAGGCTTCCGGATGCTCGCGGCCCCACTGCTTGATTCCCTGCATCGACGCGCTTGCCAGAGGCAAATCGCCGCGGTCGACCAGCAAACGGCCGATCGAGCGGAACGGTTGTCCGTTCTGGTCGGCATATCCCAGGCGCAACATGCCGCCCTCGGCCAGCTGCACGCGCCCGGACCCCTGGATCTGCAGAAAAAACGCGTCGATCGCATCGTCCACCCAGACCAGTTCCTTGCCGGCAAGCGGTGCGCGCCCGGCGTCGATGTCGGCGCGCGGCCAGTAGGGCACGACGCGCCTGCCTTCGAGGCGGCCGCGAAGGCGCTTGTCCTTGAGCTCGGGGAAAAGCTCGCTCAGCTCGATGACGAGCAGGTCGTCGGGCACCGCGTAGAGCGGAAATCGGTAGCGTTCGCTGCGTTCGCGGCTGCCCTGAAGCAGAGGCTCGTAGTAGCCGGTGATGACGCCGCTATCGCGTCCGTCGGCGCCGATCAGCTGGTATGGGGTAAAATGCGCTTCGAAAAACGCTCGCACCGCGATGTCGTCGTTGGCATCGATGCCCGCCGCGGCTTCGCAGCCATCGCGCCAGCTCGAGGCGGCCGGTTGCCCAAGCAGGGCCGCGCAGCCGGCGACGAATGCGGGCCACGCCGCGCGGGTATTGTCGTCGCCCCAACCGGGAATCGCGGCGTAGCTGGCCGCGCGCAGCACAGCCCTGGCGGCCTCGGTCGACACAGGCAACGCGGGGGGCGGGGACGGCGGCGTCACGCAGCCGGCAACGGAAGCCGCCAGCAACGCGGCGAGCAGGCAACGGAAAGGCGATGCGATGGAGTGGCTGTTGCTCGAGGCCTTGGTCGCGCTGTCGCTCGCCGTGTTTATCGTCTGGTTCACGATGGGCGGCAGACGCAAGAATCCCCCGCGTGCGCCGCAGGATCCGATCGACCGCAACGGCGCCGACGGCGGCAAGGGCGGGGGCTGACATGCGGTGCAGGGCAGGCGGCGCGCACGAGAACCGTCGCGACCATGTGGGACTTATTCAGAGGCACCTAATGCAGAACGCGCGGCACCGAAAGCGTGAACGAAGGGATCGGCGCGTCGAAATGCTGTCCGTCTTCGGCCACCATCTGGTAGGTGCCGTGCATCGTGCCCACCGCGGTTTCGAGATGCGTGCCGCTGGTGTATTCGAAGCTCTCGCCCGGCTTCAGCAGCGGCTGCTGGCCGACGACACCCAGTCCCTTGACTTCCATCACCTTGTTGTTGGCGTCGGTGATCACCCAATGGCGGCTGATCAGCTGCGCCGGAACGGTGCCGGTGTTGGTCACCGAGATCGTATAGGCGAACACGTACTGGTTCTTCGACGGATCCGACTGGTCCTCGATGTAGGTCGCGCGCGGTTCGACGGTAATCTCGTATCTGCTGGACTCGCCCATCGGCGTGCTCTTCGATCTTTTCCCTGAACAATTATAACGCCATGCGCGACATCCAGATCGCACCGTCGATTCTCTCCGCTGATTTCGCCCGACTCGGCGAAGAAGTGCGCGCGGTGATCGCGGCCGGCGCCGATTTGATCCACTTCGACGTGATGGACAACCATTATGTTCCGAACCTGACGGTCGGGCCGCTGGTGTGCGCAGCGTTGAAGCCACATGTCGACGTTCCGATCGATGTGCACTTGATGGTGCGGCCGGTCGACGCGCTGGTGCCGGCATTCGCCGAGGCGGGCGCGGCGATCATCAGCTTTCATCCGGAAGCGAGCGACCATGTCGACCGGACGATACGCCTGATACGCGAGCGTGGCTGCAGGGCGGGCCTGGCGCTCAATCCGGCGACGCCGCTTTCCTGCCTCGACCACGTGCTCGAGGTGCTCGACCTGGTGTTGATCATGTCGGTCAATCCGGGCTTCGCCGGGCAGTCGTTCATTGCCGAGGCCCTGCACAAGGTTTCGCTGGCCCGCGAGCGGATCGACGCCGTCGCCGCGCGCACCGGCCGAGCGATCCGTCTCGAGGTGGACGGCGGCGTCAAGCTCGACAACATCGGCGCGATCGCACGCGCCGGCGCCGACACCTTCGTCGCGGGGTCTGCGATCTTCGGCAGCGGCGATTATTCGAAGACGATCGCCGCGATGCGCGCGGCAGCAGGCGGCGTTCAGCGCCCGGCGCTTCGCGCCGGAGTATCGCGATGACGATCGCTCCATCCCCCCGCATCCGCGTGCGCGCGATCGCGTTCGACCTCGATGGGACGCTGCTCGACACGATCCATGATCTCGCCACCGCAATCAACCTGATGCTGGCGCGGCTGAACCGGCCGGCGCTGTCCAAGGACACGATACGAGCGATGGTCGGCAAAGGCATGGCCAACCTGGTGCGGCGCGCCCTGGCGGCCGCGCAGGGGTCGCCGCCGACGCCGAGCGACGAGGCGCGTGCGCTGACCCTTTACGAAACCGACTACGAACGCGTCCTCGGCCGCGAAACCGTCGTCTTCCCGGGCGTGCGCGAAGGCCTCGAAAGGCTCGCCAGCGCGGGCTTCGGACTCGCCTGCGTGACCAACAAGACCAGCCGCTTCGTGCGCCCTCACCTCGACCGGGCTGGATTGGGCGCGTATTTCAGCCTGGTCGTCGGCGGCGACACGCTCGACGCCAAAAAGCCCGACCCGCTTCCGCTGCAGCATGCTGCCAGGCACTTTTGCGTCGCACCGGACCGCCTGCTGATGCTCGGCGATTCGGTCAACGATACGCAGGCGGCGCGTGCGGCGGGGTGCCCGGTGTTCTGCGTGCCTTACGGCTACAACGAGGGCCGTCCCGTGCAAAGCCTCGATTGCGATGGTATAGTTTCGTCGCTGGATGAGCTCCCGGAACGGATACGACTGGGTTGAACGATGAGCTTCGAGGTCCACAACTGCAAAAGCGGCCGATGGTCATCGCCGCGCGGCAACGATTGGCGCTGGCGGCGCACATCGTAATCCGCACCGGCGCCGCGGGTTGACCGCGACGCTCCGCAGTGTCGTTGCAGTTGTGGAAACCGTTGGAGCATCATGACCGAAGCCGAATTCCGCGCGCTCGCCGCGCAGGGCTATAACCGCATCCCGCTGGTGCTCGAGTCGTTCGCCGACCTCGACACGCCGCTTTCGCTCTACATCAAGCTCGCCAACCAGCGCTTCACCTACTTGCTGGAATCGGTCGTCGGCGGCGAGCGCTTCGGACGCTATTCGTTCATCGGCTTGCCGGCGAAAGTCCGCATCCGAAGCCGGGGCCGGGCGATCGAGGTCGAGGATCGCGGCGGCATCGTCGAGCGCCATCAGGGCGATCCGCTGGCCTTCGTCGGCGAGTTCCTGCGCCGCTACCGGGCCGCACCCCGGCCGGGCTTGCCGCGCTTTTGCGGCGGCGTCGCCGGCTATTTTGGCTACGATACCGTGCGCCATATCGAGCCCCGGCTCGCCGATTCGGCACCGCCGGCCTCGCCCGCGCTGGCCGACGTCCCCGACATCCTGCTGCTGCTGACCGAGGAGCTCGCGGTCGTCGACAACCTTTCGGGCAAGATCTCGCTGATCGTCTACGCCGATCCGGCCGAGCCGAATGCCTACTGGGAGGCGCGAGACCGCCTGGAGACGCTGCGCCGGAAGCTGCGCGAGCCGGTGTCCATACCCTACCAGACGGCGGGCGAGGTAAGCGCTGCGCAGAGCGAATTCGGCGCCGAAGCCTACCAGGCAGCGGTCGCCCGATCGCGTGAATACATCGTCGCGGGCGACGTGATGCAGGTCGTCATCTCGCAGCGCATGCAGCGGCCGTTTTCCGCGCCACCGCTTTCGCTGTACCGTGCTTTGCGCTCGCTCAACCCGTCGCCGTACATGTTCTATTACGACTTCGGCGACTTCCATGTCGTCGGCGCCTCACCCGAGATCCTGGTGCGCAAGGAGGGCTCCGCCATCACGCTGCGGCCGATCGCCGGAACGCGGCCGCGCGGCGCGACGCGCGAAGCCGACGAGGCGCTGGCGACCGAGCTCCTCGCCGATCCCAAGGAGATTGCCGAGCACGTGATGCTGCTCGATCTGGGACGAAACGACGTCGGCCGCGTTGCGCAGACCGGCACCGTGCAGGTCAGCGATCGCATGGTGATCGAGCGCTATTCGCATGTGATGCACATCGTGTCGAATGTCGAGGGAACATTGAAGCCGGGGTTGACCAGCATCGACGTCCTGCGCGCGGCTTTTCCGGCCGGGACGGTCAGCGGCGCGCCCAAGGTGCGCGCGATGGAAATCATCGACGAGCTGGAGCCGACGCGCCGCGGCATTTATTCGGGCGCGGTCGGCTACATCAGCTTCCAGGATGACATGGACACGGCGATTGCGCTGCGAACGGCGGTGATCAAGGATGGCGTCCTTTACGCCCAGGCCGGCGGCGGCATCGTCCACGATTCCTCGCCGGAAGGGGAGTGGCAGGAAACGATGAACAAGCTGCGTGCGCTGCTGCGCGCGGCGGACATGGTGCAGCTTGGACTCGATGCCGAAGCTTGATGCCGGCGATTGCGGCGACCCGAAAGGCAATCGGTCAGGCGCCGCCGGTCTTCCGTATCGGCGCTGCGGGCACGGCCGGATCGGCGTCGCCGCCGCCACCGCTTGCATCTGCGGCCGGACACTGCGCCTTCAGTCGTTCGAACGGAGAGCGTGCTCCGTAACGGGCATTCTTGTCGAGCGCGGTACGCCGCCACATCTCGTTGAAGCAGTGCAAGGTGAGCGCGGCATCCGGCCACTGGACGGCCACGTCTTCGACGAGGCGGCCGAATTCCCACCATCCGAGGGGGGAGAACCGCCAGGGCGGGGCGAGAAAGCGCTCGAGCGCGTATTTGCCCACCATCGCGGTAACCATCCGTGGCCCGAGCTCGCCCCAGCGAGATTTTTCGACGTCGGCGCCCATCGCTATCGCGTTGCATTCGGCGATGAACGCCGACCCCGCCGGCACTTTGAGCAGGCAGTTGTTGGCGAGCGCAACCTGCTTCTCGCTGTCGCGGTATTCGGTGGCGATGACATAGTCTGCGGCAAAGGCTTCCTCGAGCGGCTTGAGACAAACCATGTCGCAATCGCTCCAGATCCCGCCCAGCCGGTTCAACAACGCGTAGCGAAAGAGATTGGCGAACAGCGCCAGGCTGCCCGCGCCGGGCCCAGCGGCCGGGCCGTAGCGGCAGATCCGGTCTTCAGGCAGGATCGCCCGGCCGTCGAGGACCTCGACTCCTTCCGGCACACCGTACACCTGCCCATAGATGTACAGATGCACCGCATGGCCGGATCGGATGAAACTGGCCATCGAAAGCCGCTCCAGCGCGCTGAGCGGGCCTTCCACCCACAGCATCTGAATCGGTGCATGCATGGCAGGATGCATGGTATCGCGACCGGCCATCATGCGTCGCCCGCGCTGCAACACCCGCTGCGGCCGGCGAGCGGCCGCGGGCGAGACGTCCAGGCAGCTGTCTGCACCGACCCGAATCCCCGGGCATGCCGATGATCAGCCGGCAGCACGAATGCATTTTCATCCACCAGCGCAAGTGCGCCGGTGTGGCAGTGATCGGAACGTTCGGGCTGCTGCCGGACAATCCGGACTACCATTACATGAACGACGGCGTGCTGAGCCCCGAATATGCGCTGCGTCCGGACGACTACTTCATCTTTTCAGTGGTCCGCAATCCCTGGGACCGCTTCGTGTCCGGGTGGAAATATTGTGCCAGCACGCGGTCGCGGTCGCTGCGCGACGTGCTGCTCGACCCGCCACAGGCGGGACATGACTACCGGCATCTGACGCGGCCGCAGGTTGACATATTGTTCGACGAGCAAGGTCGCTGCGCGGCTCAATTTCTGATGCGCTTCGAATCGCTGCAACAGGATTTCGACAGCGTCTGCGACCGACTGGCCAAACCCCGCGTGAACCTGCCGAAGGTCAACGTCGGCGCGCATCCGGACTATCACAGCTACTTCGACGACGAATGCAGGACCTTGCTCGAGCAGCGCTTCGCCCGCGACATCGCGGTGTTCGGCTACCGATATTGACCGCTTGCAGGATCAAGCCATGCTGCTGATGATCGACAACTACGACAGTTTCACCTACAACCTCGTCCAGTACTTCGGCGAGCTCGGCGTCGACGTCCACGTTCATCGCAACGATGCCATCACACTGGATCAGATCGCGGCATGGCAACCGGAAAGAATCGTCATCTCCCCGGGGCCGTGCACGCCGGACCAGGCAGGAATCTCGGTCGCCTTGATCGAGCGCTTCGCCGGCAAGATACCGATACTCGGTGTCTGCCTCGGGCACCAGGCGATCGGGCAGGCGTTCGGCGGCCGCATCGTTCGGGCGCAGCGGGTGATGCATGGAAAAGTCTCGACCATTACGCACAGCGGCGGCGGCGTCTTCGCCGGTGTCGCGAACCCGCTGACCGCGACTCGCTATCATTCGCTGGTCATCGAGCGGGAGTCGATGCCGGCCTGCCTAGAAATCACGGCCACCAGCGAAGACGGAGAGATCATGGGCGTGCGCCATCGCACGGCCGCCGTCGAGGGCGTCCAGTTTCATCCGGAAGCGATACTGACCGAACACGGTCACGCGTTGCTCGCGAATTTTCTCGCTACGCACTAGCGCACTAACACACCAGACGGAGCCATCGATGTCCATCGATTTGCAGCAGGCGTTGCAGCGCACGATAGAGCACCGCGAGATATTCCATGACGAGATGCTCGCGCTGATGCGCAAGATCATGAGCGGCGAGGCGTCTCCGGTGATGGTAGCGGCCTTGACCGTGGGCCTGCGCGTGAAAAAGGAAACGATCGGAGAGATCGCTGCGGCCGCCCAGGTGATGCGCGAATTCTCGACCAAGGTCGAGGTTCCCGATCACGAGCGGCTGGTCGACATCGTCGGCACCGGCGGCGATGCCTCACATACCTTCAACATTTCGACGGCGTCGATGTTCGTCGCCGCCGCGGCGGGCGCGCGCGTGGCCAAGCATGGCGGACGTTCGGTGTCGTCGCGATCGGGCAGCGCCGATGTCCTCGAAGCGCTCGGCGCCAATATCATGCTGAAGCCGGAGCAGGTCGCCACCTGCATCGCGGAGACCGGCATCGGATTCATGTTCGCGCCCAACCACCATAGCGCGATGAAGCATGCGGCTCCGGTGCGCAAGGAATTGGGCATCCGGACCATATTCAACATCCTGGGACCGCTGACCAATCCGGCGGGCGCCCCGAATCAGCTGCTGGGCGTGTTCCATCCTGATCTGGTCGGGATCCAGGTTCGCGTGCTGCAGCGTCTGGGCAGCAAGCACGTGCTGGTCGTCTACGGCAAGGACGGGATGGACGAGGTCTCGCTCGGCGCCGCGACAATGGTCGGCGAGCTCAAGGATGGCGAAGTGCGAGAATACGAGATCCATCCCGAAGACTTCGGCTTGAGGATGATTTCCAACCGCGGGCTCAAGGTTGCCGACGCCCTCGAATCGAAGACGATGCTGCTGGAGGCGCTCGGTAACGTGGAAGGCACGCCGCGCGAAATCGTCGTGCTCAACGCAGGAGTCGCGCTGTACGCGGCCAACGCCGCCGCGACGATTCCCGAGGGGATCGAAAAGGCGCGTGCCGCTGTGGCGTCGGGAGCAGCCCGGCGAAAGCTCGATCAGTTCGTCACCGCAACGCAAAAGCTCGGCGCGGCCGTCAAATGAAGCCGCCGCGGCATCGCGATCGCGACATCCTGACCAGGATCATCACGACCAAGGCGCAGGAAGTCATCGCCGCGCAGCTCGCGCGGCCCTTTGCCGAGGTCGAGGCCGACGCGCGCGCCGCTGCCGCGCCACGGGGATTCGAGCGGGCGATCCGGCAGCGAATCGCGGACGGCGCGTCGGCGGTCGTCGCGGAGATCAAGCGGGCGAGCCCGAGCCGCGGCATCCTGCGCGACCCGTTCGACCCGGGTGCGATCGCCGCGTCGTACGAAAAGGCGGGAGCCACCTGCCTGTCGGTGCTGACCGACCGGCCTTTTTTCCAGGGCGCTCCCGAATTTCTTGTCGAGGCGCGCGCCGCCTGCGCGCTGCCGGCGCTGCGCAAGGAATTCATCATCGACGAATATCAGGTTGCGGAGTCGCGCTCGCTGGGAGCCGATGCCATCCTGCTGATCGTCGCGGCGCTGGACGACGCCCGGCTGGCCGCGCTTGAGGCTTGCGCGCTCGACTACGGCATGGATGTCCTGGTCGAGGTGCACGATAGGGCGGAACTCGATCGGGCGTTGAAGCTAAGGACGTCATTGGTCGGCATCAACAACCGCAATCTGCGCAGCTTCACCGTATCGCTGCGGACGACAATCGATCTGTTGCCGAGCGTGCCGGCGGGCAAGCTGGTGATCACCGAAAGCGGCATCCTGACCCAGGGTGACGTCGCTACCATGCGACGCCATGGAGTCGGAGCCTTCCTGGTTGGCGAGGCCTTCATGCGCGCGCCCGACCCGGGCGCCGCGCTGCACGCGATGTTCGGCTGAATCGACCCTCGGCGCGGGGCCTCGCCGCCATGGCGACCGCCGGGCCTGCGCTGTTTGCTATGATTGTTGGCCGGAAGCCGCAAGCAATGCCGCGTCAAGCGCGGCAGGTCTATCGGTGCCAGGGGGGACATTGTCGGCCATCGTCGTCGAGAACGTCAGCAAGCACTGGACGACCACCGCCGGCATGGTGCGCGCGGTCGAGGGACTTTCTTTTTCGCTCGACGCCGGCACGCTCAACGTGTTGCTCGGACCTTCGGGGTGCGGCAAGTCGACCACGCTTCGCCTGATCGCGGGACTGGACCTGGCCGACAACGGCCGCATCTCGATCGATGGACGCGACGTGACGCTGCTGCCTCCGGCGCAGCGCAACATCTCGATGGTGTTCCAGAGCTACGCGCTGTTCCCGCATTTGAGCGTCGCCGAAAATATCGTATTCGGATTGCGCGTGCGGCGCGTCGGCGCCGCCGAGCGCGACCGCCGACTGCAGCGAGTCGCCGGGCTCCTCGGCCTGACGACGCTGCTCGATCGCCGGCCGTCGCAACTGTCGGGCGGCCAGCAGCAGCGGGTGGCTCTCGGCCGCGCGTTCATCGCCGAGACGCCGGTGTGCCTGATGGACGAGCCGCTGTCCAATCTCGATGCGCAGCTGCGGCAGGAGATGCGGCAGGAAATACGCAACCTGCAGCGCACACTCGGCATCACGATGGTCTATGTGACGCATGACCAGGTCGAGGCGATGACGATGGCCGATCGGGTCATCCTTCTCTCCGGCGGCCACATCGAGCAGAACGCCACGCCGGCCGATCTTTACGAAACCCCGATGAACACCTTTGTCGCACGTTTTATCGGGACGCCGCCGATGAATCTTCTGCGCCTCGAGCGCGGAGCCGGCGGCGCGGTCATCGCCGGCACCGCCGGACCGCAGGTGGCCGCCGCCGACCTGGCCGGCGCCACCTTGGGCGTTCGCCCCGAGCACATCGTCCTGGGAGGCGAAGACGGGGTCGCCGGATCGGTCGACGCGGTCGAGTATCTGGGCGCCGATTCGCTGCTCGCATGCCATGTCGGCGACCAGCCGCTGACCGTGCGCGTCGCCGGCCGTACCGGCTTGCAGCGCGGCGACAAGGTGCGGCTCGGCTGGGCGAGCGCCGCCTTGCACTTTTTCGACGGCGCGACGCAGATGCGGCGCGAGGTCGAGTGGAATCATCAACCCGCAACGATGGTCGCTTAGCATCCAACGCAGTCAAGAGGAGGAGATTCGATGAAGTACGTCACCATTTCGCGCTGGATCGTGGCGCTCGCCGTCACCGCGCTGTCGAGCCTGGCCGTCGCCCAGGCGCCGGTCGATATTTCGTTCTACTACCCGGTCGCGGTGGGCGGGCCGATCACCAAGATCATCGACAAGTTCGCCAGCGATTTCGAGAAGGAAAACCCCGGGATCAAGGTTCATCCGATCTATTCGGGGACTTACCAGGACTCGATCACCAAGGCGCTGACCGCCGTCAAGAGCAACGATGCGCCGGCGATTTCGGTGCTGCTGTCGACCGACATGTACACGCTGATCGACGAGGATGCGATCGTGCCCTGGGATCCGCTGATCAAGACGGCCGAAGACAAGGCGTGGCTGCAAGGCTTCTATCCGGCCTTCATGGAAAACAGCCAGACCGGCGGCAAAACCTGGGGCATCCCGTTCCAGCGCTCGACGATCGTGCTCTATTACAACAAGGAGATGTTCAAGGAAGCCGGGCTCGATCCCGGCCATCCGCCCGAGACATGGAAGGAAATGGCCGAGTACGCGCAGAAGCTGACCAAGCGCGACGCCTCGGGGAAAGTCACGCAGTGGGGCGTGCAGATCCCGGCGTCAGGATTTCCCTATTGGCTGTTCCAGGGACTGACGACCGAAAACGGTGTGCAGCTGATGAATGCCGCGGGGACCGAGACCTATTACGACAAGCCCGCCGTCATCGAGGCGGTACAGTACTGGGTCGACCTGACCAGTAAATACAAGGCGCATCCGGAAGGCATCGTCGAATGGGGAACGACGCCCAAGGACTTTTTCGAGCGCAAGGTCGCGATGATGTGGACGACGACCGGCAACCTGACCAACGTTCGCAGCAATGCCAAGTTCGATTTCGGCGTCGCGATGCTGCCCGCCAACAAGCGACGCGGCAGCCCGACCGGCGGCGGCAACTTCTACCTGTTCAAGCAGGCCAAGCCGGAGCAGCAGGCGGCTGCATTCAAGTTCGTCAAGTGGATCACCTCACCCGCGCGTGCGGCGCAGTGGGGCATCGACACCGGATACGTGGCCGTGCGCCCGGACGCGTGGGAAACGCCGGAAATGAAAAAGTACGTCGCCGAATTTCCTCCCGCAGCGGTCGCGCGCGACCAGCTGCAATTTGCTGTGGCCGAGCTTTCCACCCACGACAACCAGCGCGTGACCAAGGCGCTGAACGACGGTCTGCAGGCGGCGCTGACCGGCAGCAAGACGCCGGAGCAGGCGATGAAGGATGCGCAGCGCGAAGCCGACCGGCTGCTGAAGAGTTATCGCAAGTAGCGCTTTGGTGTCGGCGTCGACGACGATGGCGCCGCCTCCCGGCATCCCGCGCTTGCGCCCACGGTGGCGAGAGGGGCCGGCGCGGTGACGCGAACCGCGACCTGGCTGTACGGCTGGCTGCTTCTGCTTCCCGCCGCGGCGATGCTCGCGCTGTTCACGCATTACCCGGCGATCACGACGCTGTGGCACAGTTTCGAGTCGACACCGAAAGCAGCGCGGCCGGCGGTCTTCGTCGGCGCCGATAACTATCGGCAGCTCGCCGACGACCCGATCTTCTGGAAGTCGCTGATCAACAACCTGTGGTACGCCGCGGGAACCATTCCGCTGTCGATTGCGCTTGCGCTGCTGATGGCCGTCTGGGTCAACGGCAAGCTCGCAGGACGCGGCTTCCTGCGGCTCGCGTACTTCACGCCGACGGTGCTGCCGATGATCGCGGTGGCGAATATCTGGCTGTTCTTCTACACCCCCGAATACGGTCTGCTCGAGCAATTCCGCGGCGCGTTCGGATTGCCGGCTCACAACTGGCTGGGCAGCAGGAATTCGGCGCTCGGTTGCCTGATGGTCGTGGCCGTCTGGAAGGAGGCCGGGTTCTTCATGATTTTCTACCTGGCAGCGCTGCAGCAGATGTCGCCGAACCTGGCCGAAGCGGCGGCGATCGAAGGCGCGTCACGCTGGTATTTTTTTCGCCGCGTTACGTTGCCACTGCTGATGCCGACGACGCTGTTCGTTCTGGTCAACGCCGTCATCAACGCCTTTCGCCTGGTCGATCACGTCGTCGTGATGACTCGCGGCGGCCCGGACAACGCGACCGAATTGCTGCTCTACTACATCTACGAAATCGGCTTTCGCTTCCAGGATTCGGCATATGCGTCGACGCTGACGATCGTGCTGCTGGCGCTGCTTGGCTCGGTCGCGCTGGCGCAGTTCTGGTTCCTCGAGCGCAAGGTGCATTACCGATGAGCGCGCGAGCCGAAGGCAGCCCGAAGGGCCGTTCGCGCGCGATTTGGCAGGAGGCCGACACGTTGATGCGGCAAGAGGAAGCCGTTGAGGAGGCCGAACGATGAGCGCGCTCGTTTATCGCTCGCGCGGGTTCGGCCGCAGCGCCGAAACGGCCGGCGCGTGGATACTGGGAATCCTGTGGATCCTGCCGCTGGCTTACGCGTTCTGGACCGCGTTCCATCCCGGCGAATTTTCGACTCACTTCGTGCCGACGGCGCCGCTGACGCTGGAGAATTTCATCAAGGCGTGGCACGCCGCGCCCTTCGCGCGCTACTTCCTCAATACGATCCTGCTGTGCACGATGGTGCTGGCCGCGCAGCTCGTGCTTTGCACGCTAGCCGCATACGCATTCGCCCGCTTCGAGTTTCCCGGCCGCAACTTGCTGTTTGCGCTCGTGCTGGTGCAGCTGATGGTGATGCCCGACGTGCTGATCGTCGAGAACTACCGTACGATGAATGCGCTCGGCCTGCGCGACACCATCGTCGCGATCGGGCTGCCCTACATGGCCAGCGCATTCGGTATTTTTCTGCTGCGGCAGACGTTCAAGACGGTACCGAAGGAACTCGACGAGGCTGCGCGCGTCGAAGGCTGCAATCCGCTGCAGATACTGTGGAAGGTCTATGTGCCGCTGGCGCGGCCTGTGTACATTGCTTACGCGCTGGTCAGCGTCAGCTATCACTGGAACAATTTTCTCTGGCCGTTGATCATAACGAACTCGGTGGAGTCGCGACCGCTGACGGTCGGACTGCAGGTATTTTCATCGACCGACCAGGGCATCGACTGGTCGATTATCACCGCCGCAACGCTGTTGACCACTGCTCCGCTGCTGGTCGGCTTTCTCCTGTTCCAGAGACAGTTCGTGCAATCGTTCATGCGCGCCGGGATCAAATGACCGGGAAACGGAATCCACTCATTTAGCGGCGCCCCATTCAAGCACACCTGCGGTGTCGCCGTCGTTGGCGGCGGTGCAACAGGTGGCGCAAGGCTGTCTCGATACGCCTGCGAGTCTTGATCCGATCATCACCGAAGCCCGGCAGCACGGTCACTGGAATTTCGCCACGCGAAGATTGCGAATTTGAAACGAACAGCGGGCCGCAGGGAGCGCCAGGCCGCCGTGATAGGTGTTGAGCCAGATGCGGCCGATCCTGAGCTGCGACTTCACGTTGTACGTCACGCCGTCCATGACGTTATAAGGTGCGTGCATGATGAGCGGATCGTCAGTGGTCCGGAGATAGAAGCCCCGCCAACGATGGGCTAGAACGCCATCGAGATAAGCATCGAATTCCGCATCCTTCAGAAAGTTTGTGCCGACGCAGGTGTTGCATTTGAGCCGCATCGTGTAGCGGTGCCATTCGTTCACGGCCGGGGTAAAGCCTGCGCCGTTCCACAGGTGCGCATCCCCGTAGAAACTCGACTGCTCCGGCCAGTAGACGTACTGCATCGGCGCGAAGTGACGATAAAGCGGGTGATCCTGCCCCGGCGACATGAACATATCGAAGCGGGTCGACCAGCCATCATTGCCGTGCGACTTCGCGCCACCATTGCCCGCGAGCAGGGTTCCCGCGCGCCCGACCTGCGTTTTCCAGATCGAGGAGAAGTAAGCATCGTCCGGCTTGGTCGAGGAACTCGCGCCGGCGAAGAATTTGAAGCCCTGCGTCAGGCCCGTGAGCATATCCGGCATGAACCGCGCCTCGAATTCCCACGCCGCCTCGTCGGCCTCGTCACCGTTGGGAAACATGATCGCAGCCGTTAGCGCGCCGTTGACGCGCGGATCGAAAGTGACCTGCAAAGCGCGGCCGACTTCCGTGTCTACAACGGCCTTCTGCTGGTAGACGTCCAGACCGATGGAATGCACCGGATCGCCGAAGATCATTGCCTTCAGGTAACCGGGAATGTCCTCGAACGATTCCGTCTCGAAAAACACGCGCGGGTCACCCTTGAGGGACAGCGTGTCGGCCGGCCCGGCCATCGAAATTCCACCCCACGCGAATTGATACACGTTAATCGCGCCGCCGGTCCAGACCTTGTTCAGTGACAATACCAGCGTCGCCTTGGTCCAACCTGCAGGCGGGGTCGGGAAGCTAATATAAATGCCGTTCGCCGAACTCACCGTCCAAGTCGGTTGCGGCCCCATCTCGTAAGCTGTCGATGGGTTGCACTCTGCGTCGGCCGTGCAGTTCGCCGTCACCGGACCACTTGGCGTTTCATAAACGATAGTCGGACCAGTTCCCGACTCCCGCGCATTGCAGACGACGATGGTTGCCTCAACGCCCCGCAGCACCATGCTTGAGGTCTTGGTGAGGAGCGCCGTCACGTCCGCGGATGCGGCGCCGGTCGCTCCGGTCGTTGTCATCACTTGCGCGAATGGCGTCGTGCCCTGCGCTACTCCCGCCGCGTCAATCCAATCGCCGGTCTTGTTGTTCTTCCACGGCAGCCAGTATTGATAGAGGAATGACGACGAAATGCCGCCCGGTGGCGATCCGCTCGTGTTCATCGGGCCGTCGTAGATCGCAATCGCATCGGGCGATCCAGGTGGGGGTGGCGCGGGTGGCGCGGGCGGCGAGGTGGGCGGTACTACGGGCGAAGTGGTTGCTGCAGATTCGCTGCTTCCACCCCCGCACGCGCCAACGGACGCGGCGACGGTGGTGCCTATGCCCGCGATCAGAAATGTCCGGCGCGAAGTCATCGAACCACCTCGCCCCGGAGCGGGAACAGCCCCTGCAGAATCGTCACATGCATCGTCTTATATCCGGTGAGTCGCTATCTCGTATCTGAAAACAGCGTTTACGGATAGGATATCGACGCCGCCAAGTGTCGCGCATGATGGCGGCAGGAGCGAGTCCGCTCATCGTCGCGTGAGACGACGAACGGTCGACGGCCGTTCGCCCGATCCGGTACGGGCCGGACGACGGCTAAGCGGGTCCAGCCGCGCGTTTGACGAGTTCCGGCCGGCGTATCTGCCGGTCGGCATCATCGGAAAGTCGTTCATTTCGACGACCGCTTCGGGCGACTTATAATCGGCCACGCGGCCTCTTCGCTATGGCGCAATTTTGGGCGGGCAACCACGTCCTCGCCAGCACGACCAGTTGCGTTTCGGCAGCAGTTGGGTTGACTCGCACGCACCATCATTTACCATCATCCGACAGGTCAGCTTGTTTGCTTGCCGTTGCTATTATTTGTTATGGGTAGAGCCGCTCGGCTTCTGAGTTTTCTCAGGTCTTCGTAATCTCGGTTGACCCACACCGTGGGGGCCAAAGCGGGTATATGGGCGGGTATCAAGGCGCAGTGCCTTGACTAATTACAATTAAAATCAACTGCTTAATTGAATATATGGTAATCATCACCTGGAACGTGCAGTGGTGCCGCGGCGTCGACCGGCGGGTCGATCCGGCGCGTATTGTCGAACAGGCCAAAGCGCTGGCCGATTTCGACCTGTTATGCCTGCAGGAAATCGCGAGCAATTTTGCCGATCCCAGGCTGGCCGGCAGTCGTGGAGAAAATCAGTTTGGCGAAATCGCCCAGCGGCTGCCCGAATTCACGTCGGTGCCTGGCGCGATCGTCGATGTTCCGGGAGACGGCGGACAGCGGCGCCACTTCGGTAACCTGATTCTGTCGCGTTTTCCGGTGGGGCAAGTGTTTCGCCACCTGTTGCCTTATCCGGTCGATCCGGAATTGCGCGGCATGCCGCGGATAGCGCTCGAGGCGGTCGTGCATGCGCCGTTCGGCTCTGTCCGCGTCATCACCACGCACCTCGAATACTACGGAACGGTCAAGCGGACCGCGCAGGTGGAAGCGTTGCGCGCGATATACGCCGAAGGCAGCGCGCATGCCCGTCTGGGGAAGATGGTCGAAACGCGCGGCGGACCTTTTCACGATTATCCGCGTCCTGCCGCGACGATCATCACCGGTGATTTCAACTTCGAGCCGGATGACCGTTTGCACGCTCGAATGGTTGCGCCGTTCGCCGACGGCACGCCGTCGTTGTCGGACGCGTGGGAAGCGGCACACCCTGGCGTCGCGCACCCGGCGACGTTCAAGATCCACGAAAAAGAGGAGCCGGACGAACCCGAGCAGCACTGCGATTTCATCTTCGTGTCGGCCGACCTTGTGCCTCAGCTCAAGTCGATTCGCGTCGACCAGGAGACTCAGGCTTCCGATCATCAGCCGGTGCTGGCCGAGTTCGGCTAAAGCCTTGCCTTGAACGCCGCGATCACGCCCGTTCCCGAGCTGCGAAACAATGCGGCCGGCGATGCAGGAGCGGCGGCGGCGCGGGGCCGCGACGCATTGCAGCGGCTGGCCGCATCGGAAAGGCAGCTGCTGCTGTTCGTCGCTCACGCCTGGGGCGGCGGCATACGCCAGCACATCAACGAGCTGGCCGCGCTGGTCGCCGCGCAATGCGACGTGCTGCTGCTGGAGCCCGCGGCCGGCGACACGGTCAAGCTGTCTTGGTTGCGGCCGGGCGAGCACTTCGCCGCGTATTTCACGCTGCCTGGCGACCAGGAGTCTCTGGTCACGCTGCTGCGCGGGCTCGGCCTGTCGCGCATCCATTTCCATCATGTCCACGGTCTGCCGCGCGTCGTTCTCGATCTAGCTTCGGCAGTCGGCGTGCCATATGACTGCACGCTGCACGATTACTATGCGGTCTGCCCGCAGTACCACCTGGTCAGCGCCGACGGACGTTATTGCGGTGAGCCGGATGCGGCCGGCTGCGCCGCCTGCATCGCCGGCCGCCCGGCACACTGGCCTCTGGATATCACGGCATGGCGGTCGTTGTTCGGTACGCTGTTGCGCGGCGCCGAGCGCGTATTCGCGCCGTCGCATGACGTCGAACAGCGCGTTGCGCGCTACTTTCCAGGGTTGCCGATAACGGTCCTCCCTCACGCCGAAGCACCGCTCGCAACCCCCGCGCGCGTCACCCGCGTCGTCACGCTGGGCAGGCTATCGCCGGAAAAAGGGTTGCACGTCGTCGTCGCCTGCGCCGAAGACGCGCATGCGCGCCAGCTGCCGCTGGCATTTCGCGTGCTCGGCGCCGTGTCGCAACCGCTGTCGCGGGGACACGCCCCGGTGACGGTGCAGGGGGAGTACGGCGGGACCGATCTGCCCGCGCTGATCGCCGCCGAACGCCCGGATGTCATCTGGTTTCCGTCCCAGGTACCCGAGACTTACTCGTACACGCTGTCCGCGGCGATCGTTGCCGATGCGGCGATCGTCGCCTCCGACTTCGGTGCGCTTCCGGAGCGACTCGCCGGCCGGCCGCGCAGCTGGCTGTTGCCGCGGAACGCGACGCCCGCCGAATGGAACGCCGCGCTGCTGGCAGCGGACGAGGGGCGCGCTCAACCCAGGCCGCAGACAGCGGGCGTCGGCATCGCCACCGACCCGCAGCGTTACCTCGCGATCTACCTCGCGCCGCTGGCGACGCGGACGCGCAAGCGCGTCGATGCCACCGCGCCCGTGCTCGAGGCACGCCACTGGTCGATGCCGCAAGGTCAGCCGGCGGCGGAGCCGCTGTCGCTGCCGCAGCTGTTTACCGCAGGCGTCGAGGGCGGTAATGCCGAAGCCCGCGACGAACTCAAGCGGCGCGTTGCCGCCATCGACGCCGCGCTGGTTGAAGCGGGAGGGGCGGAGCCGGGGCTCGCGATGCAGCGCCAGATCGAGCGCAGCGAGGCGATGCTCGCGGCGGCGCGAGCTCGCATTGGCGAGCTGGAAGGCAGCACGATGTGGCGCGCCACCGCGCCGCTACGTACCGGCGGCCACAAGGTCAAGATCGCGTGGGCGCATGCGCGTGCACAGTGGTCGGCGCTTCGTCAGGCGCCGCAGTATGTCGGCGTCGCTGCGTCGGTCCTGCGCAACGAAGGCCCCGGTGCGCTCGCCAAGCGTATCAGCCGTCGCCTTTCGCGCCCGCACCGCTACGTTCCGCCGGCGGGTGTCGCGTTCGCGCAGGAGACGGCGGTCGCGCCGCTCGAGTTTGCACCCGTCGACAAGCCGCGGGTTTCGATCATCGTGCCGATGTACGGCAAGGCGCTGTTCACCTACAGCTGCCTGAAAAGCCTGCACGCCAACACGCCGCCCGGAAACTACGAAATCATCGTCGTCGACGATGCCTCGCCCGAGCCGGCCGCGCAGACGCTCGCCGCGGTAAGCGGCGTTCGCTTCCAGCGTCACGACGCCAACGTGGGATTTGTCGCCGCCTGCAATGGCGCAGCCGGGCTCGCCCGAGGCGAGATTCTCATCCTGCTCAACAACGACACCATCGTCACCCCCGGCTGGCTGGCCGCGCTGCTGACGGTGTTCGATCTTCATCCCGACGCGGGACTTGTCGGTGCCAAGCTCGTCTATCCCGATGGACGGCTGCAGGAGGCGGGCGGCATCGTCTGGCGCGACGGCTCGGCGTGGAACTACGGGCGCGACGACGACCCGGACCGGCCGGAATACAACTACCTGCGGGAGGTCGATTACTGTTCGGGCGCCTGCCTCGCCGTACCCCGGCAGCTGTTCGCCGAGCTCGGCGGTTTCGACGCCCGTTACGCCCCGGCCTATTACGAGGACACCGATCTCGCGTTCGCGGTGCGCGCCGCGGGTCGCCGCGTCTATTACCAGCCGGCCGCGACGATCGTCCATTTCGAGGGCGCGACATCGGGCACCGACGAGTCGACCGGCGTCAAGCGGCACCAGGCCATCAATCGCAGCACATTCGCCGCCAAATGGGCGAGCGCACTGGCCTCCCACAGCCCGAACGGCGCCGCCCCCGAACGCGACCGTTGGGCGGCCCGGCGCGTGCTGGTGATCGACGCGTGCATGCTGACGCCCGATCAGGATTCGGGTTCGCTGCGCATGCAGCGCGTGATGGACATCCTGACCGAGCTTCGCTGCAAAGTGACATTCGTCGCCGACAATCTCGAATACCGACAGCCCTATGTGCGGGTGTTGCAGCAGCAAGGCGTCGAAGTCCAGTTCCATCCGTACACGAGCTCGCTTGCGTCGCTGCTCGGCAAGCGCGGCGGCGAATTCGATCTCGTGCTGCTGTCGCGGCACTACATCGCGGCGCGGCACATGGCGACGGTGCGCGCGTTCGCTCCGGGCGCGCTGGTCGTGTTCGACACGGTCGACCTGCATTTTCTGCGCGAGCAGCGCCTGGCGGAGCTCGACGCCAGCTCCGCAGCGCACGGCGCGGCCGCGGCAAAGCGTGCCGAGGAGCTTGCATTGATCCGTCGTGCCGATGTCACGCTGGTGGTCAGCGATCCCGAGCAGGAGCTGCTGGCGGAGCTAGCGCCGCAAGCGAAGGTGATCGTGCTGTCGAATGTCCACGACCGGCACGAAAGCGGCCGCCCGTTCGGACAACGCTCCGGCTTGCTATTCGTCGGCGGCTTCCGTCATCCGCCGAATGCCGATGCGGTTCTCTGGTACGCGAACGAGGTTCTGCCGAGAATCCGAACCAGGCTGCCCGGCGTGAAGAGCTATGTCGTCGGCGCCGATCCGCCGGCGACGATCCGCGCTCTCGCGACAGACGACCTCGTCATCGCAGGCTTCGTCCCGGATCTGACGCCGTATCTCGAAGGCTGTCGGGTGTCGATTTCGCCGTTGCGCTACGGCGCCGGCGTCAAGGGCAAGGTCAACCAGGCGATGAGCTTCGGCCTGCCGGTCGTGGCGACGACGCCGTCGATCGAAGGTATGCATCTGACGCCAGGGAGCGACGTGCTGGTCGGCGACGATCCCGAAGCGTTTGCCGAGGCAGTAGTCCTCGTCTACCGCGACCAGGCGCTGTGGGAAACGCTCTCCGCGGCCGGTCGGGACAATGTCAGCCGGCATTTTTCGCGCGAGGTCGCGACGGCGGCGATCGCCGGGCTTATCGCCCTGTCGGATCGCAACCCGCGCCGCCGGCGCTCGGCATGAGCTGCCGCATCCCGGCACGCGGCGCAAACGCCTTTAGCGACGGGTGAAGACGATGTCCCAGACGGCGTGTCCCAGCTCGAGCCCGCGGCGCTCGAATTTGGTCGCCGGGCGATAGGCGGGACGCGGCGCAAAGGAAGTCGCCGTATTGATCAGCAGCGCCTCGGCGCTGGCGGCGGCGAGGATATCGTCGGCGTAATCCTTCCAGTCGGTCGCCGCGTGCAGATAGCCGCCCGGCGCGAGGCGCTGTGCGAGCGCAGCGATGAATGCCGCTTGCAGCAGCCGTCGCTTGTGGTGGCGCTTCTTCGGCCAGGGGTCGGGAAAGAAGATGTGGATCCCCGTCAGCGCGCCAGGCGCGATCATATGGGTCACGACTTCGGCGGCGTCATGCTGGATGACGCGGACGTTGGCCAGGCCCTTTTCGTCGACCAGCTTCAGCAGTCCGCCGACACCAGGCGAATGCACTTCGATCGCAAGGAAATCCCGGTCGAGCTGAGCTTCCGCGATCGCAGCGGTCGCTTCACCCATGCCCGAGCCGATCTCGAGAATTTTTGGATTGTCGCGACCGAACGCGGCCGCGAGATCGAGCACGGCAGGCGCGTAAGGGATGCCGAAGCGGGGTAGCAGCGCGTCGCGCGCGCGCTGCTGCGCCGGGGAAAATCGACCCTGGCGCAGCACAAAGCTGCGGATCGGCCGGCGCGGTTGCGCTGGCGGCGCGTTCATCGGCGAGGAGCCCCACCGATGCTCACGGCGGGATCGGCAGCCATGTCGGGTCGCCGAGCTTGCGCTCGATGACCGCGGGAGCGCCCGGCGGGTCGACATTGAATTCGATCGCGAGCGTGTCGGCATCGCGCCATCGGACGCCGGCATCGGACCAGCGCGCACCGGGGCGGGCGCCCAGTCGCAACTCCTTGCGGAAGCCGTCGCGGGTCACGCGCCATACGGCGATCTCGTTGCCACAGCGCTCCACGCATACATCGGCGACGGCGAAGCGCTGCCGGTCGGGCGACAGCCGCGGCTCCGCCGGGAGGTCGACCAGCCGTCCGGTCGGGCGTTGCAGCAGCGCGAAGCTGGCGTCGTCGCCGGCAGTCACGTACAGCACGACGCTGTTGATACCGTCGAGGTAATCCCAGAGGCTGTACGAGCGCCCGTTGACCGGATCGTCGCTGTCGGTAAAAGTCGTGCTGCCCGACGGAAAAAGTGAAACGATCAGCGCCTTGCCGTCACGGCGCGCAAGACCGGGAAGGCGAGGGAGCTGCCGCGTCTCGACCAGCCGCCCGCAGTGGGCGGCATCCTCCGCGCCGGCGCAGGTCTCGGCGATCTCGGAAGGCGTCAGAGGCGCGGCATCGGCGAACAGCGGAAGCCAGACAAGGAGCGCGACCCACGCGCGCCGGGCGTACAAAAGCCGCAGCGCGTCGAGCGCGCCGCTCAAGCGATCAGGCCGGTCGTCGGCGAGCTCGGATTGGCCGCGTAGAACTTGCGCGGCATGCGACCGGCGCGAAAAGCTTCCCGTCCGGCCTCGACGGCTTTTTTCATCGCGCCAGCCATCAAGACCGGGTTATTCGCCAAGGCGATCGCGGTGTTCATCAGCACGCCGGCGCACCCCGCTTCCATCGCGATCGCCGCATCCGATGCCGTGCCGACGCCGGCATCGACCAGCACCGGGACTTTCGCCTGCTCGACGATGAGCTTCAGGTTCCACGGATTGAGAATTCCCATCCCGGACCCGATCAGCGACGCCAGCGGCATGATCGCGACGCAACCGACGGCTTCGAGTTCACGCGCGATGATCGGATCGTCGGAGGTGTAGACCATGACATCGAAGCCGTCCGCCACCAGGATCTCGGCGGCCTGTATCGTCTGACGCACATCGGGGAAGAGCGAATTCGCATCGCCCAGGACCTCGAGCTTGACCAGATTCCGGCCGTCGAGCAACTCGCGCGCAAGTCGCAGCGTGCGCACCGCGTCGTCGGCCGAATAGCAGCCGGCGGTGTTCGGCAGCAGCGTGAATTGCGACGGCGGCAGGTAATCGAGAAGCGACGGTTGGTTCGGATCCTGGCCGATGTTGGTGCGGCGGATTGCGACGGTGACGATCTCGGCGCCCGACGCGTCGATCGCCGCCCGCGTCGTGGCGAAGTCCTTGTACTTGCCGGTGCCGACAAGGAGGCGCGATCCGTACGGGCGCCCGGCGATGATCAGCGGATCGTCGGCAATGGCGACCTTTTCGGCGGGGGCGTTCATCTCGGGGGTCTAGCCGCCACCGACCGCGGCGACGACTTCGATTCGATCTCCGGCGCTCACGATGGTTTCCGCGTGCCGGCTGCGAGGCACGATCTGGCCGTTTTGTTCGACCGCGACACGCTTGCCTTCCAGCGAGAGCTCGCGCACCAAGTCGGCGACGCGAGGCGATGCCGACCGGCAGACGTACTTCGCGCCATTGAGGGAGATGGAAACCATGATCGTCGGACTGTCGTTACCGCTCAAGATTATCACTACCGGGCCCGAGTTCAAGCCGCGGCATGGCCCCGAGCGCCTGATGGCTATGCCCGGTAACGGACCATCGCTTCGCGCAGGACCCCGAGTTGTCGCTGAAAATGCCGGCAGGCATCGCAGAACAGCAGGTGCAGCCGCACCAACCCACGCTTGACGGGTGGCAGACGCCGATCCTGCATCTGCGAGATCAGGCGGCTCGCGTCCTTGCATGAAATCAGCGGACCCATCGGGATTTATGCGCGATCGAGGCTCAGCCAGCGCGGGCGCTATCGGCAAACCAGTGCTGCTCGAGGCATTGCCGGAGCGCCATCCTGGCCCGATAGAGAATGACCCACAGGTTGGTCGATGTGATCGTCAGTTCCTTACAGATCTCGTCCCCGTCCAACTCCATTACTTCACGCATCATGAACACCCGGGCGGTATTCGGCGGCAGCTTTTCCAGGCAAAACTGCATGACGTCAAAGAACTGCTGTCGCGACAAGTCGCTTTCCGGATTGCCCCAGTCCGCCGGAGGGTTTTCCCAGTGGCCGGAGGCGTCGAACAAGGCATCGAAGTCCTCGATCTGGCATTCGTCGTCAAGCTGGGCAAACGCCGGCTCGCGGGTCTTGCGCCGTATCGCGTCGACGATCTTGTGCTTGAGGATGCCGGTCAGCCAGGTCTTGACGCTCGAGCGTCCGGAGAATCCCGCGGCGCCCTGCAGCGCGGCGATCAGCGTGTCCTGCACGACATCTTCGGCGGCCTCATTGTTGCGCAGTTGCAGCATCGCCACGCGCAGCAGGTAGGCGCGATGCGTGGGTATCTGGGCGGCGACGTCGTTGTCGGGCATGGAAGAGCGCGCGAGGCGCGCGTCGATAATAAGGGCAAAGACCCAGCCCGGCCAGCCGCCGCGCGGGCGAGGGCTACGCCGCCCAGTCGAGTATCACCTTGCCGCTCTGGCCCGACTTCATGGTCTCGAACGCCTTCTCGAACTGCTCGACCGCATAGTGGTGCGTGATGATCGGCGAGAGATCGAGGCCGCTCTGCAGCATCGCGACCATCTTGTACCAGGTCTCGAACATTTCGCGGCCGTAGATGCCCTTGATTTCGAGCCCTTTGAAGATGACCTGGTTCCAGTCGATCGCCATGTTCGCCGGCGGAATGCCCAGCAGCGCGATCTTGCCGCCATGGTTCATGTGGAGGAGCATGTCGGCGAACGCCTTGGGCACACCCGACATCTCGAGGCCCACATCGAAGCCTTCGGTCATGCGGAGCTCCGCCATGACGTCGCCCAGGTCCTCGCGCTCGACATTGACCGCGCGCGACGCGCCCATCCGACGCGCCAGCGCAAGGCGGTAGTCGTTGACGTCGGTGATGACGATGTGGCGCGCGCCGACGTGGCGGGCGATCGCCGCCGCCATGATGCCGATCGGCCCCGCGCCGGTGATCAACACGTCCTCGCCGACCAGGTTGAACGACAGCGCGGTGTGCGTCGCGTTGCCGAACGGGTCGAATATCGACGCCAGATCATCGGAGATATCGTCGGGAATCTTGAACGCGTTGAACGCGGGGATCACCAGGTATTCGGCGAATGCGCCCTCGCGGTTGACGCCGACGCCGACGGTGTTGCGGCACAGATGGCGGCGTCCGGCGCGGCAGTTGCGGCAGAAGCCGCAGGTGATGTGACCTTCGCCCGATACGCGGTCGCCGATCGCAAACCCGCGCACTTCCTGGCCCATCTCGACGATCTCGCCGACGTACTCGTGACCGACGTGCATCGGCACCGGAATCGTCTTGCGCGCCCACTCGTCCCAGTTCCAGATGTGCATGTCGGTGCCGCAGATCGCCGTCTTGCGGATGCGTATCATCACGTCGTTGTGGCCGACCTCGGGTTTTTTCACCTGCGTCAGCCTCAGGCCCGGCGCGGCCTCGAGTTTGGCCAGTGCTTTCATGGTTTCTCCTGGGGTCGGGTTGGATTTTGCCATTGGCCGGCCAACGACGGCGATCGAGCCGCGAAATCTAACCTGATCCCTTGATTGCGCCCAGCGCTTTGCCGACCTTGGCGAATGCCGCCACCGCCTGGTCGATCTGCTCGTCGGTATGTGCCGCGCTCATTTGCGTGCGGATGCGCGCCTTGCCCTTTGGCACGACCGGGTATGAAAACCCGATGACATAGACGCCCTCGGCCAGGAGCGCGTCTGCCATTCGCGTCGCAAGCGCCGCATCGCCCAGCATCACCGGAATGATCGGGTGCGAGCCGGGAACGAGATCGAAGCCAAGCCGGGTCATCGCGGCGCGAAATCGCTCGCCGTTGCGCTTGACTCGCCGGCGCAGTTCCGCGCCTTCGTCGCCGCGAAGGAGGTCGAGCACGCGCAGCGAGGCCGCAGCGATGCACGGCGCCAATGTGTTCGAGAAGAGGTACGGGCGCGAGCGCTGCCGCAGCAACTCGACGATTTCGCCGCGCCCGGCGGTGAAGCCGCCGGACGCGCCGCCCAGCGCCTTGCCCATCGTCCCGGTGACGATATCGATCCGGCCCTGGACGCCGCACAGTTCCGGCGTCCCCCGTCCGCCGTCGCCTACGAAGCCGACGGCGTGCGAGTCGTCGACCATGACCAATGCATGATGCCGGTCGGCGAGATCGCAGATCGCCGCGAGATCGGCGACGATACCGTCCATCGAGAATACGCCGTCGGTCGCGATCAGCTTGAAACGGGCGCCTGCCGCATCGGCTTCGTTCAGCCGCGCTTCCAGATCGGCCACGTCGTTATTGCGGTAACGCAATCGTTTCGCCTTGCACAGACGGATGCCATCGACGATGCTGGCATGATTCAGTTCGTCGCTGATGACCGCATCCTCCTCGCCGAGCAGCGTTTCGAACAATCCGCCGTTGGCGTCGAAGCAGCTCGAATAGAGGATGCTGTCGTCGGTGCCGAGAAATGCCGAGATCGCCCGCTCGAGATCCTTGTGCACGGCCTGCGTGCCGCAGATGAAGCGCACCGATGCCATGCCGAAGCCCCACGTCTCGAGGCCATCGCGTGCTGCGGCGACAAGCCGCGGGTCGCCGGCAAGGCCCAGATAGTTGTTGGCGCAAAAATTGAGCACCTCGGCGCCGGAGCTCAAACGGATCTGCGAGGATTGAGGGCTTTGAATGACACGCTCTGCCTTGTGGAACCCGTCGGCGCGGATGCCGTCGAGGGTGCGGCGCAGGTGGGCCTGAAAGTCGTGGTTCATCTGGGAGGCAGTTGGCGTTGGGTCAGCGTGCTAGCGCGATCATCTTCCGGAGAGCGGAAAATGCCTGGGCCGGCATACGCAAAGTTCGGCACAGCCGGGCGCCGCAAATGGATGCTGCTTAGGCTTGCATTGACTCGGCATTCTCGGGCGCCGACGCAGCGCGGTCAAGCAATTTGGCTTCCCGGAGAGCAAACTGCGCAGCACCAGGTCTCGAACGGCCACGTGGCGTTCGGCTCGGTGTGGCGCTAGACTCGCTCGCAGACGCTCGAGCTGTCGATTGGGGGGTGCGCCTGGGAATTCCACTGCTTTTGGTCGCGACGGCAACCCAATGGGCCGGCCCTGCTCGCCTGCCGCGCGAATTGGTGCGCGCCGGCTTCGACGTCTCGGTGCTGGCGCCGAAGCGCGCGCTGGTGGCAAAAAGCCGGTATGTAGGCGCGGTCACCTACCTGCCCGATGCGGCTACGCCAATGCAGTGGGCGTACATGCTTGCGGCGAGCCTCGGGGCGCTCACACCGCGCTTGATAGTGCCCTGCGACGACACCGCATTGCAGTTGATGATGACGTTTGTCGAAACGCCGCCCGAGGCTATCGAAAGTTCAGTGCGGGAGCGACTTCTCGCGTTGATCCGCGAATCACTGGGTGACCCCGGATTCTATCGGTCGAGCATAGACAAGACGCGGTTGCCGCCGGCGGCCGAAGCCCTTGGCGTGCGCGTGCCACCGTTTGAAATCGTGTCGGATGTTGCCGGGGCTCGCGCGTTCGCGGATGCGCACGGCTATCCCATTGTGCTCAAGCGCGCGTTCGGCACGGCGGGACAGGCGGTCGAGATAGTTCTGGAAAAGACGCAGCTGGAACCCGCCTTCCGGGGTCTGATTTCCAAAGGGGATGCGACGCTTTGGAAGTCGTCCGATTTGCTGATTCAGGCTTGGATTCCCGGAAAGGGACTCTTGCATGCGGTCGCTGCGTGGGGTGGAGTCGCCTATGCCGGGATGACGCGCGAAGTGTTGATGCGCAGCCCGGCTACCGGACCTTCGACGGTTGTGCGCTGCCGACATGCACCGGAAGCCCGACGCTTTGCTGAGCTGCTTGTGGCTGGCTTCGGCGTAAGCGGGTTTTTTGGGCCTGAGTTTATCGAACACGAGCGTACCGGAGAGGTCTACTTGATCGAAATCAACCGGCGCGTGACCAACGGCATTCAGATGGGCGGCCTCGTTGGAGTTGATCTTTGTGCCGCGCTGGCGGCGGCGTTGGACGGCGGCGCGTACGCGGGACGAGTCGACATCCCCGCGGGTGAAGAGCATTTGATAGCGGAGTTTCCGCAAGAGTGGTTGCGTGACGCTGCGAGCCCATACCTGCGTGCCGCCCGCACCGATGTACCGTGGGACGATGTGGGTTTGCTGCAAGCCATGCTGGCAATGCGCGCAAGATAACGCGTCTGCTGCCGCAAGTCGTGGACGTGGCGGCGGCCATGAACGCATAGATCACGCTCGCTGCATTTTGTCCTCTGGCGTTGCCGCCTACACGAATAAACCGTTGGGTAACTCGCGACGCATCATTTCCTGACAATAGGCATAGAGGGCATCGTAGACGATCCACTGCGAGGCATTGATCTGGTGATCGTCCTGGAAACCGAGGTGCCGGAATCCCTCGGCGATTGCGTTCAGCCCGGCTGCCTCTGGCTGGTTCCACAACGAATTGTCGGTATCGGCGCCGTTGACGATCCTGGCGAGGAGAGTCAACGCCGGATCCCGGTCGAGATCGTATTTCCTCACGATGGCGTCGAACGAGCATTCCTTGCCGTGGTGCCCGAGCTCGACGCCTTTCACGTCGTAGGGGATGGCGTCTTCGCGCTGGGCGACCGCCATCACCTGCTCGGCCGGGACGAACAGGAACTTCGCGTCCGGATCGACGAATTTCCTGATCAGCCATGGACAGGCGACCCGATCCACTTTGACTCGCTCCCGCGTAATCCACTTCATATCTGGTCCTTTCGTTGGGCTCTCAGCCCGGAGCGCGCAATCATGGACGCATCCCGGGAAATGACAGCAGGCCGATGACCGCGGCGATCGCGACCAGCAACGGTTCCGGCAGCCTCCTGAGCTTCCAGAGCAATCCGATCACGACGAGCGCCATCAGCGCAGTGACCAGGTCGACGATCGACCGCTGAGCGAGAACAATCACCGCCCCGGTGATGGCACCGATAGCTGCTGCCGTGACACCGTCGACAAACGCCACCAGCGCCGGACGCTTGCCGTATTTCTTGAAATAGGGCGCGGGAAGAACGGTGAACAGGTAACAGGGCAGGAAAGTGCCCAGCGCGGCCACTACCGCGCCCGGCACACCGGCAATCAGATAGCCGATGAAGCCGACAGTAATGACAACCGGTCCGGGTGTGATCATCGCCACGGCTACCGCGTCGACGAACTGACGCTCGCTCAGCCACTGGTAGTCGTGCACGACGCCAGCGTAGAGGAACGGAACGATCGCAAGGCCGCTGCCGAAGACAAAGGCGCCGGCCTTGGCGAAGAAGGCGCCGAGTTGCGTCAGCAGCGGCCAATCGAGCCCCGTGGCAACGGCACACGCCGATGTCCCGTGCGGACCCAACGCAACGAGCGCGGGTGCGGCATGGTTGCCGAACCGGCGTTTCGGTGGCGCTCGTATCAGCCACACCAGGACGCCGGCGCCCAGGAACAGCCAGACACTTTCCGATTGCGTCCATACGGTGACGCCCGCGATCACCAGGTAGATCGCCCACAACAGCTTGTCCCTGCCGATATTCCTGATGGTCAGCCTGTACGCACTGATAGCGATGATGCCGATCACCGCGGCGCCGACGCCGTAAAACGCGGCCTGCATCCACGGCAGGCCGCCGTAGCGCATGTAGGCCCAGCCGATGGCGACGACCATCAGAAACGACGGCAACACGAATGCCAACCCGACCACCGTCGCGCCGGCGATCCGGTAGTGCACGTACCCGAGGTACATGGCCAATTGCGCAGCCAGCGGCCCCGGCATCAACTGTGCAAGCGTCAGTCCTTCCTTGTAGTCCTCGTCGGTGATCCAGTGACGCTTTTCCACCAGATCGCGATGCATGTACCCGACCAGCGCGACAGGGCCGCCGAACCCGATGCTGCCCAGCTTCAGGAAGTAGAGCGCGAGCTGGGCGAGCGAGTACGGCAGGTTATCGGTCTGCGCGCGGCTGTCATGTGATTCCATGTCAGGCATGGAGCTGCGTCGGCCCCCCGATTGCTTTCCAGGCCGAATGGCCGCCTTTCATGTAAACCGCATCGAGTCCGGCTTCTCGAAGTGCACCGGCGGTCTGGCATCCGACATGGAAGCCGTAGACGCAAAAGACGACCACGGGATCCGACCGCGATAGCTCGCCGACCCAATCCTGCACGCGCTCCGGATCGCGCCACACGGCGCCCGCCATGATGTCCTGAGTGCGGGAGAAGTAGTGCTTCGGGCGAGCATCGATGATCTGCACCGGCTTGCCGGCATCGAGCATCGCCTTGACTTCCTCGGGCGAGACGCCCGGTATGTCGTCGAACTCCTTTTGCAGCAGAGGGCGCGGAGGCTCGACCCTGGCCGCATCGTCGTAGCGCGACCTCACGCCACTCCAGTCGATGTTGCGCATGAACGCGTCCACATACGCGACGGCGTTGGCGCCGAAGTCGATGTGGTAGGCGTGCTCGTACATGTCGAGCGCCAGGATCGGAATTCCGCCGGCCAGTGTCTGGCTATGGTCAGCCGCATACTGGTTGATGAGCCGGCGATCGCGCGGAACGTAGACGAGCAGCACCCAGCCGGAGCCACCAGCGAGCGCATTCCCCATCGCGACGAACTCGCTCTTCCATCGGTCGAGCGAACCGAAGTCGCGCGCCAGGACGTCGGCGAACGGCTTGGGATCGCGTCCCTCGCCGCCCAGGCTGGCGAAATACAGCTCGTGCAGCAGGGTCGAATTGAGCGCGATCAGTTCGTCGCGCTTCAGGCCGTTGAGGACGTAGCCCGGCGTTGCGGCGAAGTCGAGAGACTCCAGCTGTTGGGTGATCGAGTTTAGGCGCCGAAGGGCGCCGCCGTAGTTGTTCTCGTAGTGGCTTTCGATCAGCCGCTGCGACAGGCCGTTCAGCAGCCAGGGACGACAGTAGATCGGAGTGAGTTGATACCGCATGTCAGTAGCCTCCAAGAGCACATTGGCAAGGCGTTGGCGCGCCGAAATCCAGCGGGCGCTTTGCACTGACGTGACGACGGATTCGACAGTGCCCGCTCTGGCGCGAAACGCTTACAGGATTTGGACGGGGCACCGTCTTGGAGGGAATGATCCCGGGGGTCCTGTTACCCCCAACTGAAAGGCTACGCCAACGGCGGCCCTGGCGCAACAGTGCGCTCGCCGCCGCCGGAGATCGCGTCAATGCCGGGCGGCATCGACAGAGGAAAAAGATGGTGGCGAATCAGGGACTCGAACCCCGGACCAAAGGATTATGATTCCTCTGCTCTAACCAGCTGAGCTAATTCGCCGAAAGGGCCGCGATTATACGGGACGCGGCGGCCGCGCGTCAAAGCAACGCATCGCCTGTCAGCCTTCGGGCAACGCGCTCTTTTCGGCCAGCAACTTTTCCAGCGCGGTCACCAGCGCACGATCGTCGGGCTCGATCTTGGTATCGAAGCTTTCGACGCGGTCGCCGCTGCGATCGACCAGATACTTGTGGAAATTCCACTGCGGCGCCTTCCCGGTGCGGCCGAGCAGCGTCGCGTAGAGCGGATTGGCCTTGAGGCTGCTCACGCTCGACTTTTCGAACATCGGAAACTCGACGCCATAGGTCAGGCGGCAGAATTCGGCGATCTCCTGGTTGCTGCCGGGCTCTTGTCCGCCGAAATCGTTCGACGGAAAACCGACCACGACCAGGCCGCGCGACTTGTAGCGCCGGTAGAGCGCCTCGAGTCCCTCGTACTGGTGCGTGTAGCCGCAATAGCTTGCCGTGTTGACGATCAAGAGTACCTTGCCGCGAAACTGGCAAAGAGACTCGGGCTTGCCGGTCTGCAACCTGTTGAACGTGTAGTTCAGCAGCGCGGGGCAAGCGCCGTCGCCGGAAGCGGGTTCGGCTCCGCGGACAGGCGAGACGAACGCCAGAGCGACGACCGTCGCGGACATCGACAATAGCGCAGTCAGGAATCGCCGCATTCGACGATGGTACCGCATTCGCGCCTGCCGTGCACCATCGTGTCGTGGACAATGTCCGCAAGCGCCGCCTACAATATACGAACCCGCCTGATTTCCTGGCGCTTGTCCTGGACGTATTTGACATGGTCGACACTTCCGGATTGGCGCTGAATATCGGCGCAGTCGAACGCGAGACCGGGCTGTCGAAGGATGTCCTGCGCATGTGGGAACGGCGCTACGGATTTCCCGATCCGACACGCGACGACAACGCCGAGCGCCTGTATCCGTCCGACCAGGTCGCGAAGCTCCGCGCGATCAAGCGGCTGATGGACACCGGCATGCGGCCCGGCAAGCTGATGCGGCAGACGCTCGCCGAGCTCAACGCGCTGGCCGATGTGCGCGCCGGACCGCGCCGCGAAGGCGCCGCGCCGGCACTCGAGCGCGACATCGTCGCCCTGGTCAAAGGGCACAACGCGCCGGCCCTGCAACACGCGCTGGCCAATCTGCTGATGCGACAGGGGCTGCAACGCTTCGTGCTCGATACGCTGGTCCCTCTGCATCGCGCTATCGGCGAAGCGTGGATGCGCGGCGAATTGCAGGTTTTCGAGGAGCATTTGTATACCGAGCAGATCCAGGTCGCGCTGCACGCCGCGATCAACGCCTTTCCGCGGCAGACCGGCGCGCCCAGGATTCTGCTGACGACTTTCCCCGGCGAACAGCATGGGTTGGGCCTGCTGATGGTCGAGGCGCTGCTGGTCCCCGAGGGTGCGCAATGCATCTCGCTCGGCACGCAGACCCCGATCGAGGACATTCGCGGCGCCGCGCTCGCGCACAAGGCGCATATCGTCGCGCTGTCGTTTTCGGCGGCGTTTCCTCTGCGCCAGGCGGGCGAAGGGCTGGCAATGCTGCGCCGCCACCTGTCGGCCCCAACCACGCTTTGGGCGGGCGGTGAAATGACGCGGCGGCTGCGCAAGTCGCTGCCGGGCGTGCGTCTGATCGGCGATCTCGCCGAAGTCGGACCCGCGCTCAGGACCTGGCGCACCGAATCGGGATAGCGGGCTCGCACCCTCCGGTATCATCGAACGCGATGACGGCGATCTCCCTGTTGCTGCTGATGGCTGCCGGCACTGCCGGCTACCTTTTCTGGGCGCAAGACCGCATCACGCAGGGCGATCCGGCGTGGTGGTTCGTCGCTGCCGCGCCGCTGGCTTATCTGCTGCCGGTCGTGCTGCTCGTCTCTGTTTGGTTTACGCTGAGCTGGATCTGGCGCACGCCGCGGCCACCGCAATTTCGGCTTGGTCCGGTCGCGTGGCTGCGATTTTTCCTTGGCGAAGCCGGCGCGGTCGCGCTGTCGTGGCCACTGCTGATTCTGCATCGCCTGCTGATCCGCGATCCGGCCGCGGCGCCCGCGCGTTTGCCGTTGCTGCTGGTGCACGGCGTCATGGTCAATGATGGCGTCTGGTTCGCCCTGCGACGCGATCTTGGGCGCCGCGGCCGGGGGCCGGTGTACACGATCAACTATGGACCACCGCTTGCTGACATCGAACATTTCGCCGGCCAGCTCCAGGCGCGAATCGACGCCATCTGCGCGGTCACCGGCGCGTCGCGCGTCGCGCTGATCGCGCACAGCATGGGGGGCCTGGTCGCCCGCGCGTACCTCCGACGCTTCGGCCCCTCGCGGGTGGCGGAGCTCATCACCATCGGTACGCCGCATCACGGCAGCATGCTGGCCTGGACGTTCGCCGGTCGCTGTCTGGCGCAGATGCGGCCAGGCAATCGCTGGCTTGCCGGCCTCAATGCGGACGGAGGCGGGACGGTGTCGACCCCCGTGCTTTCGATCTGGTCGCGCCACGATAGCATGGTCGCGCCGCAGGCGAGCGCCGACCTTGCCTGCGCGCGCAACGTCGCGCTGACGGGCGTCGGACACAATGCCTTGCTGGTCGACCGCCGCGTGATGGATGAGGTCGCGCGCGCCGTGGCGAGGGCGCAGGCAGAGCTCGCACCTGCCACGATCGCCGCCGCCGCACACCAAGCCGGTTAGCGGCGCGGCGACGGCGTACGTTGAAGACTGAATGCGAGGGCGCACTGTCGTGAAAGCCCCATCCGGCGTCACGACGTTCCTGTTCACCGACATCGAGGGGAGCACTCGCCTGTGGGATCGTGAACACGAGCGCATGCAGGTCGCCCTGGCCCGCCACGACGCCATCGTGCGTGCCGTCGTCGACTCGCACCGCGGCGTCGTCGTGAAAATGAGCGGCGATGGCGCCCACGCCGCCTTTGAAGATCCGATCGACGCCCTCGAAGCGGCGCTTCAGCTGCAGGAGGCGCTGGCGGATCCGGCCGCGACGCACGGTGTCGAGTTGCACGTGCGCTGCGGCGTGCATGCCGGCGTGACCGAGCGCCGCGACAACGATTTCTTCGGCGGCGTCGTCAACCGCGCGGCCCGCATCATGAGCATCGCCCACGGCGGACAAATCCTGCTGTCGCAGGCGGTGGCGGCGCTGGCCGGCGAGCGCCTGCCGGCGGGCCTGACGCTGCGCGACCTCGGCACAGTGCGCCTGCGAGGACTCGAGAGCCCGGAGCGCGTGTTCCAGCTGGTACACCCGCGCCTGCGTCAGGACTTTCCGGCGCTGCGCTCGCTCGAGGCAGTCCCGAACAATCTGCCGCAGCAGTTGAGCTCGTTCGTCGGTCGCGAGCGCGAACTTGCCGAGGTCGGCGGGTTACTCGGGCAGACAAGGCTGGTAACGTTGTTTGGCCTCGGTGGAATCGGCAAGACGCGGCTATCGTTACAGGTCGGTGCAGATGCCCTCGAAGGCTTTTCGGATGGCGTCTGGTTCGTCGAGCTCGCGCCGGTCACGGATCCGCTGCTCGTGCCGCAGGCAGTGGCTTCCGTGCTCGGCGTAAAGGAGGAGGCCGGACGCCCGGTATCTGAAGCGCTGGTGAAATATGTCAAGGATCGTCGGGTGCTTCTCATTCTGGACAATTGCGAGCATTTGCTGCAGCCCTGCGCCCATCTCGCCAAGCAGCTTCTGCAAGCGGCCCCAGAGTTGAAGATTCTGGCATCAAGCCGAGAGCACCTCCGCGTAGACGGCGAGGCCTCCTATCCGGTGCCTCCGCTCGCCGTTCCCAGCCCGACCGAGTTGATGAGCCTAACGACCGTGACGCAATTCGCTGCCGTACGGCTGTTCACCGAGCGCGCAACTTCGTCACGACCATCATTTGCTTTGACCATTCAGAACGCAGCGGCGGTGGCCGACATATGTCATCGTCTGGATGGTATTCCCCTGGCGATCGAGCTTGCCGCCGCCAGGGTGCGGACACTGCCGGTAGAAACGATAGAAGCGCAACTGAATGAGCGACTCCGACTGCTCACCGGGGGCGATCGAACGGCTTTGTCGCGACAGCAAACGCTGCGAGCATCGTTCGATTGGAGCTACAACCTGCTCACGGAGCCGGAACGCGCGTTGCTCAGGCGGCTCGCTGTTTTTGCCGGCGGGTGGACGCTCGAAGCAGCCGAAGAGGTCGGCGCCGATGGCAATCTCGCCAGGAAGGACGTGGTCGACCTCCTGACGCACTTGGTGGAGAAATCCTTGGTGTTGCTCGAATCCACGGAGCAACGTTACCGTTTTCTTGAGACTGTCCGCGAGTATGCGCACGAGCAGCTTGAACAGTCAGGCGAAGAAGGCGGCGTCAGGAGCCGGCATCTTGCATTCTATTTGGCCCTAACGGAGAAGGCCAGGGCCGAGCTTAGCGGCCCCGACCAGGCAAAATGGCTGAGACGACTGGATCTTGACCGCGAAAATATCCTGCTGGCTCACTCGTGGTGCGATCACGCGGAGCACGGTGCCGAATGGGGTTTGCGTCTGGTGGAATCGCTGCGGCCATACTGGTTCAATCGCGGGCTGCTCACGCTTCGCCATCGGCTGGCAGTCGAGGCGCTGGAGCGTGATGGCGCTCAAGCGCCCAATCAAGCTCGATGCCTCGGGCTCTTCAGTGCCGGTCAGGTCTGCTGCTTCATGGGGCGTTACATCGAGGCTCAACGTTTTCTCGGCGCAAGCCTGCTGATTGCGCGAGACATCCAAAACCACGAGAGGGTCGAGGCCGTGCTCGAACTGCTCGGCATGGCGTCTTTTGCGCAAGGCGACATGATTGCGGCGCGCGGCTACCTGGAGGAAGCGCGGGCCCTGGCGCAGAACACAGGCAATCGGCGGCAGCTCGCGGCGGCGCTCAACGGGCTCGCACAGGTATACCGCGCCGAAGGAAATCTCGATGCCGCACAGCCCCTTTATGCGGAATTTCTGTCACTGGTGCGCACGCTTGGAGACCGCGAGAACATCGCGATCGGCCTGCTGAACCTGGCGATGGTATCCATTGGTCGGGGGGACACGGAAAGCGTTCGCTCCACTTTGCTCGATGCTCTCGCGATCGCCGAAGAGATCGGGTTCCGGCCGGCGGGACAAAGCGTAGTCGAAGTTTCCGCTGGTCTCGCCGCCTTGTTGGAGCAGTGGGAGCGCACCGCGACATTTTTCGGGGTCGCGGAGGCGCAGACCGAGCAGACGGGACTGCACCGCGATCCCGCCGACGAGGCCTTCCTGCTGCCGCTCGTCGCGCGAGCTCGGGCGGCACTGGGCGTCGAAGCGTTTGCGGCCGCAGAGAGCGGAGGTCGCCGGCTGCTCTTATCCGCAGGCGATCGCGGACGTGCGTCTTTGGCTGGAAGGCAACGGCTGAGCAGCCTTCGAAACCCGTAGCGCGTTATCGCGCGACCGCTGGCAGCCGCGCCGAGCTATCGCGACGGCTCCGCGCCCGCAGATCAGTTCTGGTGAACCCAGGGATCCAGCGGCGCGGGATCGACTCCGCTGGCGTTCTTCACCTTGACGCTGTACTTCCACTTCTTGGGCGGCGTCTCGGGCGCGCTATAGTTACATATGAATGATTTTTTCTTCTGCCCGAACACACCGCACTCGAGATCGTCCGGCAGTGGATTATTCGTTCCAGCGTGCAGCTGGATCGCCTGGTCATCCGGGAAAAAATAAGGCGAGCTGTCGCTGGCGTCCAGCCTCCAGATTATGACGACCTTACCGTTCGTTTTCGCCGGGTATAATGGATCTTCGCCGACGACAATGTTGTTGTTGATGACGAAGACGAAGGGCGCGTTGGGGTCGGGAGCCTGTACGGCCAGCGCATTGTAGCCGTCGAGTCCGGAGACGGTCACCGTGGCCTGTCCAACCTTGATCGTCTGCTCCGGTCCGACCACCCGGATGGCGGCGCAGCCTGTCAATGCGAGTGTCAATGCGGCGGCAAGAAGACGTATCCTCATTTGCGCTCTCCCTGTTTCCTGAACGTTTCGGCGCGGCGATTCGATTTCGCGTCCCGTGACACGCTCCACGGGATCGAACCAACGCGATCATACCGCTTTCCACGGATGTAAGGTACAACTTAGGGCGGTCCGGGTGGGGGTACTGTCTTGCCAGGCGGCCGCCGAGTCCCGAAACATGTTGGAGGCGGTGCAGTGTCGAGCGGGATTTGAAGCCGTCTTCGGCGCAACCCGTCCGACGTTCCGCCCAAGACCGCCGCCGTCGCGGAGCCCGGAAGGGTACGAGAGGTCACCGCGGTTGAGGGACGGACAAAATGCGAGGAAGTCCTGCGCAACGCGCCGCTGTACCGGAGCTCGAGGATCTCCCCGTCGCGCACAAAGTGCGCGGACGCGGGCGCGATTACCGGATAGCCGCGGTGGATTTCCGGGCACCGTTGCGCTAATCTTCGAAGGCTCATTCGCGCACTGTTGTGCCTGCGCATTTTTTTCGAGTCCCGATGCGACCGAATCCCGTCGTTGCGCTGTTCGCCGTTCTTGCCGCGCTCGCGGCCGGGTCGGCGTGTGCGGAGGGATTCAAGTTTTCGCAGCCGGACGACGCCGACCGGGCCGAAAGCGAGGCGAGGCAGAGTCGGATCGCCGAGCAGCTGTCGACGCCGTGTCGAGCCGATCTCAAGGGCAAGAAGATCATGGTGATCATCGGCGAGATGCGATCGAACGGCGTGATCTACGCGCAGCAGCAGAATTACGGCCCGCATTTCCAGGCGATCAACACGCGGCTGCGCGGGCTCGGGCTTCGCACCTACACGCCCGAGGAGATCCGCCGACAGATCGCCCAGGCCGAGATCGATGCGTATTTTCGCAACGATCCCGACGCGGCGCTGGCGGCGTCGAAACGGCTGGGCGCGAGTTTCGTGCTGCGCGGGCTCATCTCGTCGCAAGCGCAGAAGAATCCGATGATGAACGTCAACCAGGTCTCGGTGAACATGGATTTCAACCTGGCCGGCAGCAACGGCAGGCAGATTTCCACCGCGCAGGCGCATTCGAGCTCGTACGCCGGGGCCGACGTCTCGCGCATGGCGCTGACCCTCGTCAACGAAAATGCCGACGAAGTGGTGGCCAAGCTGTACGCGGATTACTGCACCAACGCCGGACTGGGCGGCGCCAGAAAGCCCGCGCCGAAATGAGGAACGCCGTAGCTCGTTATCGACAGGAAGTTGACAGGGGGTAATCGCCATGAGCAATCGCAAGTCGATCCGTTATACCGGTCTCGCGCTCGGCGCGACGCTGCTGGTCGCCGCATCGGCGTCGTTCGCGCAGCCCCGGTTCGGCAATCCGTCGCCTACCGCCGGCAGCGACACCTCGCAGAAGGCGAACGCCTCGGCCGACCAGGCTTTGTATGCGCCGGTCGAGTACACGAACGCGAAAAAGAGGGGCCCGGCGGTGATCGTGATTCCGGGCGAGATCAAGAGCAACAACGCGACCTTCCTGCAGAAGTTCACTGCGAACAACATCGCCGATTTCGGCGAGGTCGAGTTGAGCAGCGCCAATTTCCAGGTGCTCGAGCGCTCGAACCTGGGCCCGATCCAGCGGGAGTTCGAGCTTGCCTACAATCTGGGCGATCCTGACCAGGCGCGCAAGTTCCTGCGCATGGGCAAGCTGAAGAGCACGAAGTACGTGGTGAAGTTCGACATCCTGAAGACCGAGCAGGTGGCCGCAGCGCAGCAGGGCTTCGACGGTGGCGCGATCGGCCACGTGGCCGGGCTGTTGGGCGGTTACGGATCGCGCGGTGGCGCGGCTGCCAGCGCCACCGTCGGCTCGGTCCATACCAGCGAGTCGAGCGGGGTATGGATTATCGGCATGCGCTACAAGATCATCAATGCCGAGACGACCGAGCAGGTCGCGACCGGCTACACCGAAGAGAAGATGGAAGTCGGAGCGAAGTCGACGTCGGTTCTCGGCGTTTCCCAGTCCCAGCAGGGCGGCGTGTCGCTGGATACGATGGTGCAGCGCCTGGTGCAGAAGTCGGTCTGGGAGATCGACGACAAGTACAAGTAGACGGCTGGCGCTAAACGGCAAGCGACGCCGGCGCGCTGCCGGCGTCGCCGTTTTCGGGCAACGGGGGCCAGGCAATGGCGGACATCAGCTCGCTGGGGAAGTACGAGATCCGGCACGAGATCGGCCGTGGCGCCATGGGCGTCGTCTACGAAGGCTACGATCCGATGATCAAGCGGATCGTCGCGCTGAAGACGATACGCGCCGATCAGCTCGCCGGTACGGACTCGGCGAACGTCATCGCGCGCTTCCGCCGCGAAGCGCAGGCGGCCGGAAGGCTCAATCACCCGAACATCGTGTCGATCTACGAGTTCGGCGAGGACGCCGGCACGTGGTACATCGCGATGGAACGCGTCCAGGGCCGCGAGCTCAAGCAATATTTCGAGGAAAACGAGCGTTTCACGACGACCGACATCGTGCGCATCATGTGTCAGGTGCTCGATGCGCTCGACTATTCGCACCGGCAGGGTGTCATCCATCGCGACATCAAGCCGGCGAACATTTTCCTGCTGGCGGGCGGCGTCGCGAAGGTCGCCGATTTCGGTATCGCACACATCGAGACGTCGAACCTGACGCAGGCCGGCGCGGTAATGGGAACGCCGAGCTACATGTCGCCCGAGCAGATCATGGGACTGCCGGTCGATGGGCGCTCGGACCTGTTTTCCGCCGGCGTCATCCTGTACCAGTTCCTGACCGGCGAGCGCCCGTTCGCCGGCTCGGCGACGACGACGATGCAAAAGGTGCTGAAGGAGGATCCGCTGCCGCCGTCCAGCCTCAACGTGCAGGCGCCCGCCGGCATGGACGCCGTCGTGCGCAAGGCGCTGGCCAAGCGTCCCGAGGATCGCTTTCAGACCGCTCGCGAGTTTGCAGACGCGCTGCGCGCGGCCGCGCCGGCTGTGTCCCCGTCAGTGGCTGAGGCGACACTGATCGGGACGGCGGACGCGACGGTGCTTGCCACCGCAGCGCCAAAGGCCGCCGCCGGCGTCGCGCCGGGCGGCGCGCCGCTGCTCCCCGCGCCGACGGAAAAGAAATCGCAAACCGCCGCGGTCGCGCTGATGATCGCCGTAGCCGTGATCGGGGTCGGTGCCGTCGCGTGGTACGTCGTTCAGCGGCCGTCGGCCACGCCCGCAGCGGTGACCGCTCGGTCCCCGGCGCCGCCCGCGCCAGCGGCAACCGCGGTGCCCGCGGCCGCGCCGGTCGCTGCGGCAGCACCGGGAACGATGCTGATTTCCGCCGTCGGCTTGATCGACCCCAGCGATCCTCGCTACCGCGCCGACAAGGCGCTGCTGCAAAGCGATCTGCGTGCCGACTCCAGGAGCCAGCTGGTGGAAAAAGCGTTGGGTCTGATGCTCGATTCGAGCTCGCTTGCGCGGAACTACGACGTGCTGAAGGATAAACTGCTGTCGCAAAGCGCGAGCTTCGTGCCCACCGTCGTCCGGGAAGGCGAGCCGCAGCTGGGCAAGGACGGCCTGATGTCGATCACCACGCAAGGCGTGGTCAACGTCAAGGCGATCCAGAAGTCACTCAACCAGATGTCGCGCGATGAGCGCATCGACTTCATCCGCGCCAGCGGCAACCCCAAGGTCGCGCTCCAGATCAGCATTCGCGACGCCGATGCGCCGGAAGCCCCGCCGCAGCCCTCGCCGGTGGCCGAGAACATGCTGAAGGAGCGGATCAAGTCGTTCGGCTTTCGCACCTGGTCGGAAGGCGGCGCGGGCGACGCGAGCGCGAAAAACGCGGACTTCCTGGTGCAAGGCGAGGCGCGGGTGAAAAAGCTGTCGATGCGCTTGCCGGCGTCGGGGCTGACGGTCAGCAAATATGCTCTGACGTCGTTGACGGTGAAATGCATCGACCGGGAAACCGGCGAGGAGATCTACTACAACACGGCGCTGCCGAAAGGCACCGGCAGCTGGGCGAGCGAGGAGGAAGCACTGCAGGCGATCGGCGGCAAGATCGCCGACGAGTTCTCGCGCGATTTTTTCCTGCAGCATGTGAGCCTGACCGGGCAGAAGATCACGATCAACGTCGACGGCATGCCCAGCCCTGCCGCCGAAGACCTGCTCGCGCGCGAGCTGGTCGGACTGCCCGGGGTGATTTCCGCTACCGCGCGTCCGCCGGCGAGTCCACGCGGCTACGACCTGCAGCTGGCCGGCGAGGGCCCGATCGGCGAGCTGCTCACCAACGCCGTGCTCAAGCCACTCAACGCCAAGCTGGGCCAGCAATGCTTCAGCGTGCGCGGCATCGCGGGCGATCAGGTCTCGATCGGCTTCGAGCAGCGCTGCGCTGATCCCGGCGTGCTGTCCCGGCTGGAGACCAATCCGCCCGCCGGCCTCTACGGCGCGCCGCCGGGCCGGCAGCGGACCGTCGTCAAGGACCCCGAGCTGTTGCGCAAGCTGACGATCTGACCGCGCCGCACCGCTAAGGAACCTCTGAATAAGTCCCGCGTGGTCGCGACGGAGGCTTGCCGGGGTGAGATGCACGAAGCGACGCGAAGCCAATGGCAGGTCCCATTGGCGAGCGGCGCGACACAGCAGATCCCCCGGCAAGCCCCGTCCCGTCTGGGTTTCGCCGCAATGGCCTCATTTGCGTTGTTGCGCGGCTTGCGAATAGGATGAACTATTCGCTGCGCCGCGGCGCCTAGCATCTGAGGCCATTGCGGCAGAAACGCGACTCATGTGGGACTTGTTCAGAGGTTCCCTATGGCCACGCCGGATAGGTGTTGGGTACGGCGAAAGCCTCCTTGAGCAGCGGATTCATAGGCACCGTCAGCTCGCGGCTGGCGAACCATTTTGCGTAAAGTTCGCGGATCTCCCCGCTGGCGAATAGCAGCGACAAGGTCCTGTCGACGATCGCCTCGAGCTCGGGGTCTTCCTTGCGCAGCATGATCGCGTAGGGCTCAACCGACAGATACTTGCCGACGACCACGAAATCATCCGGTTGCTTCGCCTTCGCGATCAGCCCGTACAACAGCACATCGTCCATCGGGAAGGCCAGCGCAGTGCCTTGCTCGACTGCCCTGAACGACTGGTCGTGATTGTCGGCGACGGCGATGTTCATTTTCAGCGACCGCTGCTCGTTTAGCCTGGCGATCAGCTTTTCGCTGGCTGTATCGCGGGTCACGACGATCGTCTTGCCGCGCAAGTCGTCGATGCCGGTGATCTGCGACGGCTTCCGGATCAGCAGCCTGATCCCGGCGACAAAGGTCGTGTAGGCGAAGGCGACCTGCTGCTGCCGCTCGCGTGTGTTGCTGGTCGCGCCGCATTCCAGGTCGATCTTGCCGTCGAGCAGAGCGGCGATCCCGTTGGCCGCCGACACGGGGACATACCTGACCTCGAGACGGGGCAGTGCGAGCTCGCTCTTGATCGCATCGGCGATCCTGAGGCACAGATCGATCGAGTAGCCGCGCGCATGCTTGCCGTCGTCAACGGACGAAAAGGGAAACGAAGCGTCGCGAACCCCGATCGGCATTGCGCCGGTGGCGCGAATGCGCTGCAGCGTATCGATCGCTCGCGCCGGCGCGGCGGCCGCCGCCCTCCCTGGCTCGTCCTGGGCCGCGCCGACCGCGGCGTACGCGACCAGCGCCAGACACGCGATATGGCGGCCTGTCATCGGACGGCGATCATTGCGCGTTCGCGAGCACAAAGTCAGCGGCAGGCGGCAGCGTCGGCACGCCTCCGGCGTCGCCAGCCTGAAGCGGCACCGACGGATAATGCACGCGACCTCAGGCCTTGTCGTCGAACACCCGGTCGAGTTCCTGGTGGATCGCGTGCTCGATCGAGCGCTTGAGCGGCGCCATCAGCAGCGACAGCTTCACATCGAGGCGAACTTCGTTCTGGCCGAGATGCATCCAGCCCGACAGCCCCGGCCGCTCGAACGAAACCTTCTCGCCCTGCCACGTGCAGGCGAGCTGGTAACGCGCGCCGAGGTCAGCGACGACCTTTTGCGCCGCGGTCTTGGCCGTCGTCGGGTCGAACGTGTGGCGGCGTTTGATGGCGATCGTGGGCATCGAGAGGCTTAAGCGTGCGCCCCGCGAGTATAGCCAAGTTCCCCTTTCGCGCCTCGGCATCGTGATAGACCCGCCGCGACAAAGGCGGCAGAATCCCATGCGCCGACGATCCGCGGCGAGAGGAAGCCAGTGGCCAACATCGCGGAGTTCTTCGCCCGGCATCTGACGATGCCGGACAAGCCCCTGTATCGCAGGCATTCGGGCGGCGTATGGTCCGACGTCAACGTCGGCGAGCTCGCAGGGCTGATCGGACGCTGGCAGGCCGCGCTCGGATCGTTGGGTTTCGAGCCGGGCGACCGCGTCGCAATATGCCTCCGGAACAGTGTCGACTGGGTCGCGCTGGACCTGGCCGCACTCGGGCTGGGGATCGTCGTCGTCCCGCTGTACGTCGACGACAATCCGGACAATGTCGCGTGGTGCGCGGCCAATGCCGAGGTGCGGGCGCTGATCGTCGACGGCACAGGCATCGGCAAGGCGCTCGCCGCAATCGGGGGCACACTTCCCCCGCTCTACGTGCTGCGCCCGGATCCGGGCGACGCGCTGCCATCGGTCGCTGCGTTATTGCCGGCGACGGCGCCGGCGCCGCGCTTCGCGGCGCTTGCCGACGACGCGCTGGCGACGATCTGCTACACGTCCGGCACGTCGGGTCGCCCCAAGGGGGTGATGCTTTCACACGGGAACATCATCGCCAACGTCAAGTCCTGTGGCGAGACCGGCATGGCGCGCGCAAGCGACACCTTTCTGTCGATCCTGCCGCTGTCGCACATGTTCGAGCGTACCGGCGGCTACTATCTTCCGCTGTCGCTCGGCGCGAAGGTCGCGTTCTCCCGCGGTGTCTCGCTGCTCGCCGAGGACCTCGCGTCGCAGGCGCCGACGGTGATGTTTGCCGTGCCGCGGATCTTCGAGAAGTTCCTCGAACGGATCAATCAGGCGCTCTCGCCATCGCCGTTCCGGCGCTGGCTGTTCGAGCAGTGCGCGAGCCGCGGTTGGCGGGTCGAGCAGCGGAAGGCGGGGTGGCTGGACGTGCTCGCGCTGCCGCTGTTGCGCGCGCAGGGTCGCGCGACCGATCCTTGCCCGGCTCGGCGGAAAACTGCGACTGACGGTCGTCGGAGGGGCCGCGCTCGATCCGGCGCTGTCGCACACGTTCATCGGACTGGGATTGCCGATGCTTCAAGGCTACGGCATGACCGAGGCCTCGCCCGTGGTCTCGGTCAATCGCGACAATGACAACGATCCCGACTCGGTGGGCCCGCCGCTGCCCGGCGTCGAGGTCAAGCTGGGCGGCGCCGGCGAGCTGCTGGTGCGCGGCGGAAACGTCATGCAAGGCTATTGGCGGAACCCCGACGCGACGCGCGCGGCGGTCGATGCCGATGGATGGCTGCACACCGGGGATCTGGCCGAAATCCGCGAAGGACGGATCTATCTTCGCGGCCGTCTCAAGGACATCCTGGTGATGTCGACCGGCGAGAAGGTCTCGCCACAGGACGCCGAATTCGCGTTGCTGCGTGATCCGCTGTTCGAGCAGGTGATGCTGATCGGCGAAGCGCGGCCGTTCTTGAGCCTGCTGGCGGTGTCGCGCGAGGCGGACGAGAAAGTGCTGGTCAGCCGCGCCAACCAGCTGTTGAAGGATTTTCCGCGCTGGGTGCGCGTTCGCCGGGCGATCGCGGTCCGCGAGCCGTGGACACTCGAGAACGGATTGCTGACCCCGACGTTGAAGCTCAAGCGGCCGACGGTGCTCGAGCGGTACAAAGGCGCGATCGACGCCCTGTACGCGGCAGCGGGCGGCTGACCGCGCCTGCCAGCCGAGGGCGTCGGTTTTCCCGATTGACACCGGCCGGCCGGCCTCGTAGCATTCAAACAAACGTTTAACTGAATCGATCGGCCGCGCCCAGTGGGGCGACCGACGCCCCGGGGATCCCAGTGAGGCAGACGCAGACCGAACCCAGGCTGATCGGCGTGGCGGGACGCGGGCCGGCGCCGACCAAGAACAGGATCCTCGATGCGGCCGAAGCGCTGTTCATGGAGCACGGCTTCGAGGCCACGTCGCTGCGCCAGATCACCGCGCTGGCGGACGTCAACCTGGCGGCGGTCAGCTACCATTTCGGCAGCAAGGAAGAGTTGTTCGAATCGGTCTTGACGCGGCGCCTCGATCCAATGAACCGCGAAAGGATCGCGCTTTTGACCCGCTTCGAGCGCGAAGCCGCGCCGGAAACCCTGTCGTGCGAACGCGTCCTGACCGCGATGTTCATTCCGGCGCTCGAGCTCGCGCGCGATCGGAAGCGCGGCGGGCAGAATTTTCTGCGGCTGCTCGGGCGGGCGTATGCCGATCCGGCGCCGTTCATCCGCCGCTTCCTGCACGAGCAGTACGCGGTGATGATCGCTCGCTTCAAGACTGCCTTCGGGCGGGCTCTGCCGGACCTGCCGAAAAAGGAGCTCTCGTGGCGCCTGCACTTCGTCATGGGGGCCTTGTCGTACACGCTCGCCGGGACCGACACCCTGAAGCTGATTGCGGCGCTTAGCCCGCGTGACGCGGGCAACGACGAAATCCTGCTGCATCGTCTTGCTCCATTCCTCGTCGCGGGGCTGAAGGCGCCGCTCCCCGATCTTTCCGGGCTCGATGAGGTCCGGGCGTCCGCGCGGCAGGCAGGAGGTTCGTGATGCTGATCGCTCTCTGGCTGGCCGCGCTCGTGATCGGCTTCGTCGCGCTGGCGTTCGTCGATGCGGCCGGCTGGCTTTGGATCCTTGGCGTCGGTGCCGCGTTGATCGCGGCGCTGGCGCTGCATCTGATGCCGACGCTGCTGATCGGCTTCCTGGCCGTGCTGCTTTTCCTGCTGGCGATCCCGTTGAACTGGCCGTGGCTGCGCCGGATGCTGATCAGCGACGGCATACTGGCGGCCTTCCGCAAGGCGCTGCCGTCGATGTCGCAGACCGAACGCGACGCGATCGAGGCGGGCACCGTCTGGTGGGACGGCGAGCTTTTTTCCGGCCGGCCGTCGTGGGAAAAGCTGCTTGCGCTGCCGGTTCCGAAGCTCAGCGACGAAGAGCAGCAGTTCCTGGACCACGACTGTGAAGAACTGTGCGCGATGATCAGCGACTGGGAGACGACGCATGTCTATCGCGATCTGTCGCCGCAGGCCTGGGCCTTCGTCAAGGATCGCGGCTTCCTCGGAATGATCATTCCCAAGGCCTACGGCGGCCTCGGCTTTTCCGCCTACGCGCACTCCCAGGTGATCGCCAAGCTGTCAACGCACGCCAGCGCGGTGGCGGTGACGGTGATGGTGCCGAATTCGCTCGGTCCGGGCGAGCTCTTGCTGCACTACGGTACCGAGGAGCAGAAGAACCATTACCTGCCACGGCTTGCCAAGGGCATCGAGATCCCCTGCTTCGCGCTGACCAATCCGCACGCGGGATCCGATGCCGCCGCGATTCCCGATCGCGGCATCGTCTGCATGGGCCAGCACGATGGCCAGTCGACGCTCGGTATCCGTCTCACGTGGGAAAAGCGCTACATCACGCTCGGTCCGGTCGCGACCCTGCTCGGGCTCGCGTTTCGCGCCTACGACCCCGAGCATCTGCTGGGCGAGGTCGAGGATCTCGGCATCACCTGCGCGCTGATACCGACCCGGCATCCGGGGGTCAACATCGGCCGGCGGCACATGCCGTTGAACGCGGTGTTCCAGAACGGCCCGAACTGGGGCAAGGATGTTTTCATCCCCATCGACTGGGTGATCGGCGGCAAGGCGCAGGTCGGCAACGGCTGGCGCATGCTGATGGAATCGCTCGCCGCCGGCCGCGGCATTTCGCTGCCGTCGTCATCGACCGGCATGGCCAAGCTCGCGGTGCGCGCAACCGGTGCGTATGCGCGCGTGCGCCATCAGTTCAAGACGCCGATCGGCAAGTTCGAGGGCGTCGAGGAAGCCCTGGCGCGCATGGGCGGCAACCTGTACCTGATGGACGCTACCCGCAGGTTGACCGCGCTGGCCGTCGACCTGGGCGAAAAGCCGTCAGTGCCGTCCGCGATCGCCAAATACCATCTGACCGAACGGGCGCGCAAGGTGGTCGTCGACGGCATGGACATCATCGGCGGCAAAGGCGTCTGCATGGGCCCTTCCAATTTTCTCGGCGCCGCATACATGCAGCTGCCGGTGTCGATCACCGTCGAGGGCGCGAACATCCTGACCCGCAGCCTGATCATCTTCGGTCAGGGCGCGATCCGCTGCCATCCGTTCGTGCTCCGGGAAATCTCCGCCGCCAACGAAACCGACCGCAAGCGAGGATCGGCCGCGTTCGACCTTGCTCTGTTCGGCCACATCGGCTTCGTCCTGTCCAACATGGCGCGCACCTTCGTACTGGGCTTGTGCGGTTCGCACTGCACGCGCGCGCCGTCCGACATCGCACCCGAAACGCGGCGGTACTACCAGCAATTGACCCGGTTTTCGGCTGCGCTGGCTTATCTCGCCGACATCTCGATGGGTGTGCTGGGCGGCGCGCTCAAGCGCAAGGAAAAATTGTCGGCCCGCCTGGGCGACGTGCTGTCGATGCTCTATCTGTGCTCGGCCACGCTCAAGCGCTACGAGGACGAAGGCCGGCAGGCGGCCGACGCGCCGCTGATGCACTGGGCGATCTGGGATGCGATGTTTCGCGCCCAGAACGCGATCGAGGGCGTGATCTCGAATTTCCCGAACCGAATGATTTCGGCGCTGTTGCGCGCGATGGTGTTCCCTCTCGGACGGCCCTACGTCGTGCCTTCGGACAAGCTCGGCCACGACGTGGCGAGGCTTTTGATCGAGCCTTCGGCCACCCGCGATCGACTGACCGCGGACATGTTCTTGCCGAAGGACGAGGGCGATGCGCTGGCGACGATCGAGCTCGCCCTCGCGGCGACTGTCGCCGCCGAGCCGGTCGAGGCCCGCATCCGCGAGGCGATCAAAGCCGGCCGCTTTAGCGCTCCTCCAGCGGCCGATCGCGGCGCGGCAGCGGTCGAGGCCGGAGTGATCAGCGCCGACGAGCTGACGCTGCTGCGGCGATCCAGCGATCTCGCCGACCGCGTCATCCGTGTCGACGATTTTGCGCAGGACCTGGGCGCGGCGGAGCTCAAGCCGCCGGCTGCGCTGACGCCCGCGACCGCTGCCGGGCGCAAGATTGCCGCGGCATGAAGCGCGGCGCGTTCGAGACCAACGGCGGATGATCCGATGGCGATGAACCAGCCCGTGTACGTCGTCGACGGCACGCGCACGCCGTTCCTCAAGGCGCGCAACCGGCCCGGCCCTTTCGCCGCCTCGGACCTTGCCGTGCAGGCCGGCCGCGCGCTGCTGACACGGCTGCCGTTCGCTCCAGAGCAGCTGGACGAAGTCATCCTCGGTTGCGCAAGCCCTTCGCCGGACGAAGTCAATATCGGCCGCGTCGTCGCGCTGCGTATCGGCTGCGGTCTCAAGGTTCCCGGCTGGACGGTGATGCGCAATTGCGCGTCGGGCATGCAGGCGCTCGATTCGGCGCTGACCAACATCCGCGCCGGCCGATCCAGCCTGGTGCTTGCCGGCGGCGTCGACGCCCTGTCGCGCGCGCCGCTGTTGTACTCGGAGAAGATGGTGCTCTGGTTCGCGGCGTTCAGCGCAGCGCGGACGCTCGGACAGAAAGCAGGAGCGTTGCTGAAGCTCAGCCCGGCGGCGATGCTGACCCCTATCATCGGCATCGTCAAAGGGCTGACGGATCCGGTCGTCGGGTTGATGATGGGCCAGACCGCGGAAAATCTCGCCTTCCGCTTCGGCATCACCCGCCGCGACATGGATGCCTTTGCGGCGGAAAGCCATGCGCGCGTGCTCGCCGCGCAAAAGGCCGGCTACTTCGAGCGGGAAATCGTGCCGCTGTACGGCCGCGAGGGCAAGCTTTACGCGGCCGACGACGGCGTGCGCGAAGACTCGACGCCGGAAAACCTGGCGAAACTCAAGCCTTTTTTCGATCGCAAGTACGGCAACGTCACCGCGGGCAACAGCTCGCAGATTACCGACGGTGCGGCATGGCTGGTGCTCGCTTCGGAAGCCGCGGTGGGCAGACACAATCTGCCGGTGCTGGGCACCATTGTCGACAGCGAATGGGCCGGGCTCGATCCGGCGCAGATGGGCTTGGGACCGGTGCACGCCGCGACGCCGCTGATGCGCCGCCACGGGCTTGCACTCGACGACGTCGACGCCTGGGAGATCAACGAGGCGTTTGCCGCGCAGGTGATCGCCTGCCTGAAGGCGTGGGAGAGCGACGACTACTGCCGCGGCGAGCTCGGCTTGCCGGGTGCGCTCGGCCGCATCGATGCGGCGAGGCTCAATGTCGACGGGGGAGCGATTGCGCTGGGCCATCCGGTTGGCGCCTCGGGGGCGCGCATCGTTCTCCATTTACTGAACGTGCTGAAGCGGACCCAGGGCAAGCGTGGCATCGCGGCGATCTGCATCGGCGGCGGTCAGGGCGGCGCGATGCTGGTCGAGAGCGCATGAGCGAGGCGGAAACTTCCTTCCAGCATTGGCGGATCGATCGTGATGGCGATGGCCTGGCCTGGCTGACGCTCGACCGGGCCGGCGCATCGACCAACACGCTCTCCGCGGCGGTGATGGAGGAGTTGCGCGCAGTGCTGACGCGTCTCGGAGCCGATCCGCCGCGAGGCCTGGTGATCCGCTCGGGCAAGCCCAACGGATTCATCGCCGGCGCCGACGTCGACGAGTTCGGCGAACTCAAGAACACCGACGACGCAGTCGCGCTGGTCCGCCGCGGCTGGGATATTTTCGAGCAGCTCGCGGCGACGCCTTACCCGACGCTGGCGCTGGTGCGCGGTTTCTGCCTGGGCGGCGGCATGGAACTGGCGCTCGCGTGCCGCTATCGCGTCGTCGTCGACGAGCCGGCAACGCGACTCGGCCTGCCCGAGGTGATGCTGGGCATCGTACCCGGCTGGGGCGGCATCAAGCGCCTGCCTCGGCTGACCGGCGCGCCGGCGGCGCTGGACATGCTGCTGACCGGGCGCACCATCGATGCCCGGCGGGCGCGCAAGCTAGGGCTGGCCGACGAATGCGTTCCGCCGCGCATCATGGAAAACGCCGCGCGCGGTGTGCTGTTGTCGAAGCCTCCGCCCCGCCACGTGCCGTTCCCGCTGTCGCTGACGCTGAACCGGCTGGTGCGGCCCATCATCGCGGCGCAGGCGCGCAAGCAGGTCGCGGCGCGCGCCCGGCGCGAGCATTATCCGGCGCCGTACGCGATCCTCGACATCTGGGTCAAGCACGACGGTGACCCGCTGGCAGCGCCGGCGTCGGATCCGGCGTCGATCGCGCACTTGCTGCAATCGCCGACCGCGCGCAACCTGATTCGCGTCTTCAAACTCCAGGAGCGACTGAAGGCTTTCGGCAAGGACGGGGATTCGGCGATTCGGCACGTGCACGTGGTCGGCGCCGGCACGATGGGCGGCGATATCGCGGCCTGGTGCGCGTTGCGCGGGCTGACGGTGACCTTGCAGGATCAGAACGCCGAGCGGCTGGCACCGGCGCTCGGCAGGGCGGCAAAGCTCTTCGCTGACCGGTTGCGGGACCCGCTGCGCACACGCGATGCGCTCGATCGGCTCATTCCCGACGTGGCAGGCGACGGCGTTGCAAGGGCCGACGTGATCATCGAGGCGATTTTTGAAAACCTCGAGGTGAAGCAGAAGCTGTTCGTCGCGCTGGAAGCGAAGGCCAAGCCGACTGCGCTGCTCGCCACCAATACGTCGAGCATTCCGCTCGAGCAGATCGGGGCTCCGCTGGGCGATCCGAGCAGGCTGATCGGTCTGCACTTCTTCAATCCGGTCGCGCGCATGATGCTGGTCGAGATCGTGGCTGGCACGCACACCCGCGGCGAGCTGGTGCCGCTGGCTGCAGCGTTTGCGCGCAAGATCGACAAGCTGCCGCTGCCGGTGAAAAGCGCGCCCGGATTTCTGGTCAACCGCATTCTCGCGCCGTACCTGATGGAGGCCATGCGCTGCGTCGACGAGGGCATCGCTCCCGAAACCGTCGATGAGGCAGCGCTCGCGTTCGGCATGCCGGTCGGGCCGATCGAGCTCGCCGACAGCGTCGGCCTCGACATCTGCCTGGCGGTGGGCAAGATGCTGGGTGGGGGAGCCGAGCCGCCGAAAAAACTTACCGACCTGATCGCGGCCGGTTCGCTCGGCCGCAAGACCGGCCGCGGGTTCTACGACTGGACTGGCGGCAAGGCGATCAAGCGCCGGCCCGGGGCCGCGCCCGCGGGCCTTGCCCACCGAATAATCGATCCGATGCTGGCCGAGGCCAAAGCCGCACTCGCCGAAGGAATCGTCGCAGACGCCGATCTGGTCGATGCAGGAGCGATTTTCGGCACCGGCTTTGCGCCGTTCACCGGCGGGCCGCTGCATTATCTTGCTCTTGCGGCGCACGGCGGCTCCGGGCCGTGATCCGCTGCTGGCATCGATCGGACAAAAAGCGGTACTAGGGAGGGGAGCGCATGGACAAGGTCTGGCTGAAGTCGTATCCGGCGGGCGTTCCCGCCGAGATCGATGTGAACCAGTACGCGTCGGTGCGCGAGGTTCTCGAGGAAAGCTGCGCCAATTTCGGATCGCGACGCGCTTATTCGTGCATGGGCCGCGCGATCACGTTCGCGGAGCTCGACGCATTGTCGGCGGCTTTCGGCGCCTTTCTGCAGGCTCGCGGTCTTGTCAAGGGAGCCCGCGTCGCGCTGATGATGCCCAACGTCCTGCAATACCCGGTTTGCCTGTTCGGTGTGCTTCGTGCCGGATACACGGTGGTCAACACCAACCCGCTGTACACCGCGCGCGAGCTCGAGCATCAGCTCGCCGACAGCGGGACCGAAGTGATTGTCGTGGTCGAGAATTTCGCCCATACGCTGGCCGAGGTGCTCGGCAAGACGCAGGTGAAGCACGTCATCGTGACAAGCATCGGTGAAATGCTCGGGCCGAAGGGATGGCTGATCGACTTCGTACTGCGCCATGTCAAGAAGATGATTCCTGCTTGGCACATCGACGGGGCGGGCTCGCTTGGTTCCGCGCTTGCCGAAGGCAGGCGCCACAAGCTGCGAACCGTCGCGATCGGGCACGACGATATCGCTTTCCTGCAGTACACCGGCGGAACGACCGGCGTGGCCAAGGGGGCAATGCTGCAGCATCGCAATATCGTCGCCAACCTTCTGCAGGCAGGTGCCTGGGTCAAGCCGTTCCTCGGCACGCAAAGCCACGTCGTGATCACGCCGCTGCCGCTCTATCACATCTTTTCGTTGACGGCGAATTGCCTGACGTTCATGACCCTGGGCGGCGAGAACGTGCTGATCACCAATCCGCGCGATATCCCGGGCCTGGTCAAGGAGCTCTCGCGGCACCGCTTTACCGCGTTGACCGGCGTCAATACGCTGTTCAATGCGCTGCTCAACGACCCCGATTTCCACAAGCTCGACTTTTCGCCGCTGCAAATGGCGCTCGGCGGCGGAATGGCGGTGCAAAAGGCGGTGGCGGAGCGCTGGGCGGAGGTAACGGGCAAGCCGCTGATCGAAGCGTATGGGCTGACCGAAACGTCGCCAGCCGTCACGATCAACCCCCTCGACCTGCAGCAGTACAACGGCTCGATCGGTTTGCCGGTCCCGTCGACCGACATCGAGCTCCGCGACGATGACGGTCACGCCGTATCGCTCGGCAAGCCCGGCGAACTGTGGGTTAAAGGTCCGCAGGTCATGGCGGGATACTGGCATCGCCCGGATGAGACCGCGAAAGTCATCGACTCGCGGGGCTGGCTCGCCACCGGCGACATCGGCACGATGGACGAGCGCGGGTTCGTGCGCATCGTCGACCGCAAGAAGGACATGATTCTGGTCTCGGGCTTCAACGTCTACCCGAATGAAATCGAGGCGGTCGTGGCCATGCATCCTGGCGTACTGGAGTGCGCGGCGATCGGCGCGCCGGACGAAAAGTCGGGCGAGGCGGTCAAACTTTTCGTGGTCAAGAAGGACAGCTCGCTGACCGCTACAGCGCTGCTCGAGCATTGCCACTTGCATCTGACCAGCTACAAGTGCCCGCACGAGGTCGAATTCCGCGATGAGCTGCCGAAGTCCAATGTCGGCAAGATATTGCGGCGCCAGCTGCGCGATGAAATCAAGAGGAAGGCGGCATGATTGCTCCCGCCGTGACCCTGCCCGACACGGAGCCGGCGCTGCGTGTCGTGCCGATGCCGGCCGACGCCAACCAGCACGGCGATATCTTCGGCGGATGGGTGATGTCGCAGGTGGACATTGCGGGCAGCATTCCGGCGTCGCGTCGCGCGCGCGGCCGGATTGCGACGGTTGCGGTGAATTCGTTCGTGTTCCGGGAGCCGGTCCTGATCGGGGATGTCGTAAGCTTTTACGCGCATATCACGCGCGAAGGGCGGACGTCGATGACCGTCGCGGTCGAAGTCTATGCACAGCGAGACCCGACCGAAGTAATCTGCGTCAAGGTGACGGAAGCGAGCCTGACCTATGTTGCGGTCGGTGTGGATCGGCGGCCGCGCGCGCTTCCGGCCAAGTGACCGCGGTGGTCTTGCGGTGTATAGTCTGCAGCGACTTCCGCGGGTGATTTTTCGTTTTCGACCGATCGGTAATCGACGAGCAACGATGGTGCAGCAGAACATCCACCACAGGAGGACGACCGACATGAAACGCGATCGATTCAGCCGCACCCGCGTTGCCGCAGCCATTGCAGGGATCGGATGCGCGCTCGCCGGAAGCCAGGCGCTCGGCGCCGGGTTCGCTCTGCAGGAGCAGAACGCGAGCGGGCTCGGACACGCATACGCCGGAGGCGCCGCCGCCGCCGAGGATGTCAGCACGATCTTTTTCAACCCGGCGGGACTCGTCCGTCTGCGCAGCACGGAGGTCGTCGTCGCGGCGAATGCGATTTGTCCATCGGTCAAGTTTCACGACAGCGGCTCGCAACCGGCGGCGTTCCAGCCGCTGGGCGGCAACGGCGGCGACGGCGGCAGCTGCGCCGGCGTGCCGAACTTGTATGTCGGCATACCGTTCACCGACAAATGGTCGTTCGGCGTCGGGGTCAACGTCCCGTTCGGATTGGAGACCGAATACGACTCCGACTGGCTCGGCCGCTTCCAGGCGATCAAGTCGAAGCTGGAAACGGTCAATGTCAATCCGGTGCTTTCGTGGGAGCCGACGCCGCACCTTACGGTAGGCGGCGGCGTCAGCTGGCAGCATCTGAAGGCGGAGCTCAGCAATCGCGTCAACTTCGCAGCCGCGTTCGCCCAGGGCGTCGGCGGCGCGGTGGCGGCCGGACAGATACCAGCCTCGGCGGCGCCGATCCTGATCGGCTCGGCCGCCGGCCTGGAAACCGGCGCCAAGGTCACCGGCAGCGACAGCGGATGGGGCTGGAATGTCGGCGTGCTTTGGCAAGCCGACGATCGGACGAGGTACGGCGCAGCCTACCGCTCGAAGATCAAGTACGACGTCCGCGGCTCGGTCAACTTCGAAAATCCGTCGGCGCTCGCGACGCTGCCACCGACGCTCGCCCCGGTCGGGGCCGCTGTCCTGGGTGGCGTGAGTGCGGCGCTCGCGAGCGGTGACGTCAATCTGTCGATCGAGATGCCCGATACGGCCAACGTATCGATATTCCATCAGTTCAACAACAAGTGGGACCTGATGGCGGACATCCAGTACACCGGATGGAGCAGCATCCAACAGCTGCAGATCGTGCGCAGCACGGGCGCGGTCCTGTCGACGACCCCTGAGAATTTCCGCGATACCTGGCGTCTCTCGGTCGGCGCAAACTATCGCTATTCCGACGCCTTGACGCTGCGCGGCGGGCTTGCCTTCGACCAGTCTCCGGTGCGCGATGCCGACCGGACGCCGCGGCTTCCGGACAACGATCGCACATGGATCGCGGCAGGGGCCCAGTACAAGGTTTCGCCCGCAATCGCCGTCGACTTCGCTTGGGCGTACATTTTCGTCCGCGACTCCAGCATGAACCAGAATGCGGGAAGCACCGCGGCGAACGGCCTGATCAACGGCTCGTTCCGGAACAACGTGAACATCGTCGGGCTGCAGCTGACGTACACGGCCAAGTAGGGGGCAACCCCGCAGGATGCGCGCCGCGGCGCCCTGCGGGGTGGCATCGCGCGCCAACGCAAGAGGTCGCCGGCATCGGCTGGCCTGGCGCTGTCGCGGCGCGCCGCAATGCGAAGGGTTCCACCATGCGCAAGGGCATCGTTCTGATCGCTGTCGCGCTGCTGTCGACGGCATTGTTCGGGACCGACATCGGCGGTGTCCATCTCGACGACAAGGCGTCGGTCGGAGGTCGGGACCTCGTGCTCAACGGCGGCGGCGTACGCAAACGCGTCGTCTTCAACGTCTACGTTGCAACGCTCTATCTGCCGCAGAAGGCAACCGACCTGGCGGGCGTGCTCGCCCAGGGCCCGCGCCGCATCCGCCTCGACATGCTGAGAACCTTGTCGGCGGATGCGTTGATCGATGCGCTGAACGATGGCCTGGAGGCGAACAACAGCGCTGCCGTCATGACGGCGATCCAGCCTGCCGCCGCACAAATGGCTTCAATCATGAAAGCGTTCGAACAGGTGAAGGAAAAGGATGTCGTGACGCTGGATTTTTACGATGGGTCCACGCACGTCGGCCTGAACGGCGAGGTCAAGGGCGCAATCGCTGGCGACGCGTTCAACCAGGCGTTGACCCGGATCTGGCTGGGCGACAAGCCAGTCCAGTCCGATCTGAAAAAAACGCTGCTCGGCGGCTGATAGCCCTTTCAGCTGCCACGTCTGCGGGTGACGATGACGGCGACCCGCGGTTGAGCCTTGGCCTGGCCGCCGCGCGGCCGCATGCTATCGTCCGACCGTGCCCGATTTCTGGCCCTCCTGCGGGTACCGTCTCCTTGTCGTCGACGACGACCGGCGGCTGCGCATCCGCGATGACTTTCTGCGCGGCTATCTGCTGCGTCCGGAGCTCGCGCCGGTACGCGAGTCGTGCCGCGCCGAGATCGCGTTGCACGAGACATTGCTGGCCGATCCGCGGGCTCGCATCGCGGAGGCCGACATCGCCGCCGTCGCCGATGCCGACGCTCGCGACAACCTCGGCATATGGCTCAAATTTCGCGATCGCCTGCTGCGCGCGCCGACGATCGAGGCGGCATACGTCGGGCTGTTCGAAGGCGAAGGCGTCGACGTGCCGCCGATGTTCGTCCATCAGCTGACGCAGATATTGTTGCGCCATATCCTCGGCGCCGGGGCCGATCCGATCGAGGCTCGGGCGGCGGAGATGCTGTTTCGCGTCCAGAAGATAAGCGTCCAGGAAGATGCTGTGATGGCGGCCGACGAGCAGGCCGTCGAACTGCTGGCGACAACCGGCAGCCTGGGCAGCCTGGGCGAATTGCTGGCGCAGAACCGCACGCCGGCCAGAACCGTCGATCTCGACGTGCTGTCGGAAGACAATGCCGATACCTACTGGACGCGCGACGAGCGGTTCGACCTGGCCGTGAGTCTCAATCGCGGCCAGCCTGCGCTGGCTGCGCTATGCCGCGTGCTGCAGCGCTGGATCGCGCACTTCCTGGCGGTAGACGTCACGATTGCGCCGCAGCGCGAGATCGTCGACGCGCGTTGGGTATGGCATGTCGGACTCGATGCCGAAGCGAGTGCGCTGCTCAACGACCTGTACAACGGCAAAGATGTAGCCGACGAGCGACGGGAACGACTGCTGTGCCTGTTTGAGCTCGGTTTCGCCGACGCGGCCGCGATGCGGCCGGCGATCGCAGGCCGGCCGGTATACTTGGCGATGGCGATGGATCGCGAAAACCGCCTGCGACTCAAACCGCAAAACCTGCTGTTGAACCTGCCGCTGGCGCGGCAGCAATGAGGAAAAGCGCACGATGATGCCGAAGGTTCCGTACTCGATGCTTGCCGCCGCCTCGCTGGCGACCATGCTCTCCGCGGGCGCGCTCGCCCAAGCACCGATGCCTGCCGCTCCGTCCGCCGCCGCCGCCGCCGCGACGACCGACAAGCAGCCGGACAGCAACGCGGCGGGGCCGCTTGCACCGCTGGCCTGGGTCCACGGCTGCTGGGGAGGCAAGGTCAACCAGCGGGACTTTCGCGAAGAATGGTTGCCGCTCGCAGGGGACATGATGATAGGCGTCAGCCAGACGACACTGCGCGGCAAGACCGTCGACTTCGAATACCTCAGGCTGGAAAACCGTCCGGAAGGTGTCTTCTATATCGCCGCGCAGACGGGCAAGAACGAAGCGGCGTTCCGGCTCGCGACGCAGACCACGGTCGACGGCGACGAAGTGTTCACTTTCGTCAACGCCACGCCGGGCGTCGAATACCCGCAGCGCATCATCTACCGCCGCGCCAGCGAAGGCTGGCTGTACGCAACCGTCGAAGGCAAGATCAAGGGAGCCGACAAGCAGGTCATCTTCCCGATGCGGCGCGTCGATTGCCAGACCGGCGCGATCGCGGGCAACTAGGTTCTGGCAGAAACACGCGCCCGCGATGACAGGCGTCTCGCCATCGGCAATCGCGCGGTTCGAGCAGTTGCTCGAGGCAGGCAAAGACGGCGCCTTGCTGCGCTTTGCCCTCGGCACCGAATACCTGAAGGCCGGCGACCCGGCGCGCGCGAGCGAGCATCTGCGTCAGGCGCTGGCCTTCGATGCCGGCTATTCGGCAGCGTGGAAGCTGCTCGGCCAATCGCTCGCCGCCGAAGGCCGCTACGAAGACGCCCTTGCCGCCTATCGTGACGGCGTCGTTGCGGCCGAGCGCAAGGGCGACAAGCAGGCGATGAAGGAAATGCAGGTATTCGCGCGGCGGATTGCCAAGCAACATCCGCCGGCGTAGAGTGCGCCGATGCTGCATCGCAGCAATCGCCGCTCGATCCGTTCGTTCCGCTACCGGTTTCTCGCGACTGCGCCCGCGCACTTCTGCAGCCATCGCCGCACGCCGGTTCAGCGCGCAACATCCCGATGAGCAAGTACGACAAGCTTCGGCGCGTGGTCATCGGCGCACCGCTCGATCCCTTAAGCCAGACGACCCGCCAGCACATCGCGCTCGCGGCATTCATCGCGTGGGTGGGCTTGGGTGCCGACGGGCTGTCGTCGTCGGCATACGGCCCCGAAGAAGCATTCAAGGCGCTGGGGGCCCACACGCACCTGGGCCTGTTCATGGCGCTGGCGACTGCGGCGACGGTATTCGTCATTGCGCTCGCCTACAACCAGGTGATCGAGCTGTTTCCGACCGGGGGCGGCGGCTATCGCGTCGCCACGCGCCTGATCGGTCCGCGTGCGGGCCTGGTCTCGGGCGCCGCGCTGATCGTCGACTACGTGCTGACCATCGCGATATCGATCGCGAGCGGCATCGACGCGCTTTTCAGCCTGCTGCCTGCGGCCGCCGGCCAGTTCAAGCTGGCCTCCGAACTGCTGCTGGTCGCGCTGCTGCTGGTGCTCAACATGCGCGGAATGAAGGAGTCGATTCGGCTGCTGCTGCCGATTTTCGTCGGTTTCTGCATCACGCATCTGCTGCTGATCGCCTATGGCGTGCTCGGGCATTCGCAAGGCTTGTCGCTGGTCGTCCCGGACGCGCTAGCCGAATCGCAGAAGCTCGTGCACGACATCGGATGGGTCGCCGCGCTGTCGCTGTTTCTCCGCGCCTACTCGCTGGGAGGAGGTACCTATACCGGTATCGAGGCGGTCTCCAACAACGTCCAGACACTGCGCGAGCCGGTAGTACGCACCGGCAAGCTGACGATGTTCTACATGGCCCTGTCGCTCGCCTTCACCGCCGGCGGCATCATTCTGCTGTACCTGCTGTGGCAGGCGACACCGGTCGAGGGCCAGACGCTGAATGCCGTCGTCTTCGGCAGCATTATCGGAAGCCTCGGACTGCCGAGCGCAATCAGCCAGGGAACGCTGCTGGTCGTGCTGGTCTTCGAGGCCGGGCTGCTGTTCGTCGCGGCCAACACCGGCTTCCTCGGCGGTCCCGCGGTGCTGTCCAACATGGCGGGGGACTCGTGGCTGCCTCATCAGTTCCGCCATCTGTCGACGCGCCTGGTCACGCAAAACGGCATCGTCATCATGGGGCTGGCGGCGCTCGCGATTCTGCTGTGGAGCGGTGGCAAGGTCGACCTGCTGGTCGTGCTCTATTCGATCAACGTTTTCCTGACTTTCTCATTGTCGCTTCTCGGCCTTTGCATCTATTGGTGGCGCAAACGGAGCACCGACGCGCGCTGGAGCTATCGGTTTGGGCTGTCGGCGCTCGGCCTGGCGGTGACTTCGGGCATCCTGGTCGTGACGACCGTGGAGAAATTCGGGGAAGGGGGGTGGGTGACCGTCGTCATCACCTCGCTTGTGATCTCGCTGTGTCTCGCCATCCATCGCCACTACGATGAGGTCAAGGCGCGGCTCAAAGAAGTCGATGAAATCTTCAGCGCGGCTCGCTGCCCGACCTGCGAGAATCCGCCGCCGCTGGTGCCCGAGGCGCCGACCGCGGTGTTCATGGTCGGATCCAGCCGCGGCGGCGGACTGCACACGGTGTTGTGGGTGCAACGGCTGTTTCCGGATCACTTCAAGAACTTCGTGTTCATCAGCGCCAAGGCGGTCGATGCGCAGAGCTACGGCGGCGCCGAGCAGATCAGGGAGCTCGAGGCGGCGCTGAAACGCGCGCTCTCGTTCTATGTCGACTACTGCCATGCCAACGGGCTCGCCGCCACGTCGCGTTACGCCCTTGGCACCGACCGCGTCGATCAACTGGTGAAGCTGGCCGAGGAGGTGCAGGGAGAATTTCCGAACTGCGTCTTTTTCACCAGCAAGCTGGTCTTCCGCAACGAGACGTGGCTGACGCGACTTCTGCACAACCAGACCGCGCTTGCGCTGCAGCAGCGGCTGCACCTGAACGGAATGCAGATGGTGATCCTGCCGATGCAGCTCTGAAGTCAGCTATAGCGAAAGCGAGTCCACCCCGAGATTCGCCAGCTCGTCGGCGCGCACGTTGCCAGGCGTCTCCGCATGTCCCTTGACCCAGTGCCACTGGATATCGTGCTGTGCGACGGCGAGCTCGAGCTGCTGCCAGAGGTCGGCATTCTTGACCGGCTTGCGATCGGCGGTCTTCCAGCCGTTTCGCTTCCACCCATGGATCCAGGTCTGGATACCGTTCTTGACGTATTGCGAGTCGGTGTAGAGTGCGACGGCGCAACGGCGCTTCAATGTGGCCAGCGCCTCGATGACGGCAGTGAGCTCCATCCGGTTGTTCGTCGTGTGCGTTTCGCCGCCGTAGATCTCGCGGATCCGGCCGTCGTATTCGAGCAGCGCGCCCCAGCCGCCGGGACCGGGATTGCCCTTGCACGCGCCGTCGGTGTAGATGACGACCGGAGCGCCCGGATGATCCCTCCTCGCTTGCGGCGTACGTCGCTGCACTGCCCCACGGGGGGTGGAATTCGCTCCTTGGGGCGGTCCTGCTGAGCTCATGCTGCGTCGCCGGCGCGCGGATCCTCAATCGATGGCGTCGACATACTCTTTCGCGTGCCGGGCCACCGAGGCCAGAGCCTTCTTGCGAACGCGGCGCGTCCATGCCGGCGTGATCACCCGCATCCCGGCCACGCGCTTGGTCGCGCGCAGGAAATAGACGCCGCCGGCAATCGGCCACCAGCGGTCACCTGCCTTTTCGAAAAAATCGAAGCGCCGAAGCCATTTTTCCTGCGCGACCGGCGGCACATAGGCATCGAGGCGGCCGCCGCTGACCTCGAATCCAAGCAGCGCCAGCCAGTCCTTGAGCCGGTAAAGCGAAATGAAGTTTCCGGTCCAGGGCATCGTCTGCTCGCGGCCGAAATAGCGCTTGGCGCCGAACAGGCTGAACGGATTGAATCCACTGACGACCAGTTGACCTTCGGGCCGGATGACGCGATACACTTCGCGCAGCAGCTGGTGCGGCTCGTCGGTGAATTCCAGCGCGTGAGGAAGCACGACCAGGTCGAAGCTGTTTTCGCGGAATGGAAGCCAGTGCGGATCTGCCAGCACTTGCGCCGGCTCCTCGAGATCGACCGTGCAGTGGGTCGCAATGCGCGAAGCCCGAAGCAACGGTGTCTCCGGCAGCCCGATCTGCAAAGCGTGGTAGCCGAAGATATCGGCCAGCGTCGTGTCGAAATAGACCTGCTCGCGCGCGAGCAGATGCTGGCCGAGCGGTGTCGCGAACCATGCCGACATCGTGCCGGTTGACACGCTGCCCGGCGCTGTCGAAGATTCCCCCATGCCGACGATTATCCCCATCCCCGCCTTCGCCGACAACTACATATGGCTGCTGCGCGAGGGCAGGTCAGCCGCGGTCGTCGATGCCGGGGATGCTGCGCCCGTGATCGAATACCTCGAGCGCGAGCAACTCGAGCTCACCGCGATCATCTGCACGCATCATCACGGTGATCATGTCGGAGGCAACCGCGCCTTGCTGCAGCGGTGGCACGTTCCGGTCTACGGACCGGCGCGGGAGACGATACCGGGGCGCACGCACGCGATGCGCGAGGGCGACGAGGTCGTCGTCGCCGGCGTCGGGCTCGCGCTGTCGGTGCTCGATATTCCCGGCCACACGGCGGGCCACATCGCTTATGTCGGCCGGTCCGCCGCCCTGCCGCTTGTGTTCTGCGGCGATACGCTGTTTGCCGCCGGCTGCGGCCGCCTGTTCGAGGGCACGCCAACCGACATGGTTGCCTCGTTGGACAAGCTCGCTGCATTGCCCGCCGACACGCGCGTCTATTGCGGACACGAATACACGATCGCGAACCTTCGCTTCGCGCTCGCGGTCGAACCGGGCAATGCTGCATTGCGCGAACGTGAGGTCACTGCCGGGGCGCAACGCGCGCGGGGCGAGCCGACGCTGCCTACGACGATCGGCGACGAACGCGCCACCAATCCCTTCTTGCGCACAGGTGAAACCATAATCCGGGCTGCGGCGTCCGCGCACGCCGATCGGGAGCTCAGCGATCGAGTCGGGGTGTTCGCCGAAATCCGTGCGTGGAAGAATGCATTCCGCTAGCGCGCGAGCGACCCGGCGAGGGATCGGACGTCGGAAAGCGGCGTCGGCTTGACGCGGCCTCCGCCTGACCCCTACCATCGCGGCACATTGCGCGCCATCGAATTGCCTACGCCAGCCCTCGCCAGAGCAGCCGTCATTGCCGCGGTGGCATTTGCATTGTCGTCGTGCGCCACGCTTCCCGGCTCGGCGACGAGCGGTGCGCAGACCTCCGCTGCATCCGCGGTCGGGCCGGAGACGGCCGAAGCCGACCCAGCGATCGATCTGGGAGCCGAACCGGCCGCATCGTGGCGACCAACGCCGGAGATGGAGGACGCGACGATGCTCGCGCACACGGTGGTGGCGCCGAGTGTCGACGAGCCCGCGGTAAGCGTCGAGGATCCGAACGCGATCACCGTGCCGCTGCCGCCTGCGAACGGCAACCTGTGGGAGCGCATCCGTGCCGGCTTCGCCATGCCGGACCTGGACACACCGCAGGTGAAAAAAGCAGCCGATTGGTACGCCGCCAATCCGGAGTACGTCGCGCGCATGGTCGAGCGCAGCCGCCGCTACCTTTATTACATCGTCGGGCAGGTCGAAAAGCGCGGCATGCCGATGGAGATCGCGCTCTTGCCGATGATCGAAAGCGCCTTCAATCCGATGGCGTATTCGAAAAGCCGCGCATCGGGCATCTGGCAGTTCATGCCGTCGACCGGAAAGATCTACGGCATGGAGCAGAACTGGTGGTTCGATGAGCGGCGCGACATCGTCGCCGCGACCGACGGCGCGCTCGACTATCTGGAAAAGCTCTATCAGGAATTCGGCGACTGGCAGCTGGCACTTGCAGCGTACAACTGGGGCGACGGATCGGTGCGACGGGCGATGGCGGCCAACGCAAGGCGCAAGCTTCCGACCGACTACTTGAGCCTCAAGATGCCGGCCGAGACGCGCGCCTATGTGCCGAAGCTGCAGGCGATAGAGAACATCGTGCGCGACCCGAAGGCCTATGGGCTCAAGTTCGCCGACATTCCCGACGCGCCGTACTTCAGTGTCGTGCGCACCAGCCGCAAGATCGACGTCAAGATCGCTGCCGAGCTTGCCGACATGCCGCTGGATGAGTTCCTTTCGCTCAATCCGCAGCACAATCGTCCGGTGATCGCGGGCGCCGACGAGGCCTCGATCCTGCTGCCCTACGACAAGGCTGGGTTGTTCGCCGCCAAGCTGGAACTGGCGGATCAGCCGATGGTGACCTGGCAGGCATACAAGCTCAAAGCGGGCGAGTCGCTGCAGCAGGTTGCGACGCGGTTTGGCCTGCCGCTGGAGACGCTGCGCGCCGTCAACGGCATCGGCCCGCGTGCGCAGGTGCCGGTCAACCACACCCTCCTCGTGCCCTCCCAGCTTCCTTCCAGCGCGACGGCGGCAACGCTGCAAAGTGCCGTATTCACCACCGTTCCCGAAGGACGGACGTTTTATCATCGGGTGCGCCATGGCGAGACTCTGTATGGCATCGCCGCGCGTTACCACGTCAGCGCGCAGGAGCTCAAGGGCTGGAATCCCGACGTCAAGGGAACGCTGCAGCGCGGGCAGCGGTTGCGCGTCATCGGCGATGCCGCGCCGGGAGGCAAGTCGAAGCACGCCGGCAAGGCCCGCAAGCGGGCCAGTGCCGCATCGCTGGGCGCGGGCAAGCCCGCGGCGAGCGGCGCAGGCAAGGTGATGGCCGTTCCCCGCTAGCGCGTCTTTTTCCGGCGCATCGGCCGGGCACAAAACAAAACAGGCGACACTTGCGCGTCGCCTGTTTTGGGGTCCATCGCAATGCGAGGGACGGATTGCCGCGTAAGCCTATGTCTTCTTGGCGGCCTTTCTCTTGGCCGGTTTGCGCTTGGCGGCCTTCTTCTTCGGGGCAGCGCGCTTTTTCGCGACCTTGCGCTTGGCCGCCTTTTTCTTGGCGGGCTTGCGCTTGGCGGCCTTCTTCTTCGGGGCGGCGCGCTTCTTCGCGGACTTGCGCTTGGCGGCCTTTTTCCTCGGGGCGGCCTTCTTCTTCGCCGCCTTTCTCTTCTTGGGGGCAGCCTTCTTCTTCTTCGCCGCCTTCTTCTTCGGCGCAGCCTTCTTCGCCGCCTTCTTCCTCGGCGCCGCTTTTCGCTTCGCCTTCTTCTTCGGCGCCGCGGCCGGAGCCGACGGTGTCGACATCGTCATCATGTCAGCCATCATTTGCAGTTCTCCTGTCTGAGTTGCTAAAACTGTTATGAGTGCTTCTGCTTCGTCGCAGGTTTCGCCGAATCGGTCATCGAGTTTTACCGTACCTCTTGACAAACCCATTGACACCTGCTGCCTGAATTCTAGCCAATTTTTTTCGAAATACAAGATTTAATTGCTGTTTTGGGTGACGCTGTACGTCAGTGTTGCGCTTTTGCACAGCCGATTTGCGAGCGCGCGCAAGCGATCAAGGCAGCAAAATTTCGCGCGCGAATAGTTCCTCCGCGGCCTCGCGCGGACGCACCAGATGCGCCTTTTTTCCGTCGACGACGACCTCGGCGGCGCGCGGTCGAGAGTTGTAATTCGAGCTCATCGCCATCGCGTAGGCGCCGGCGGAAAGGATGGCGAGCAGGTCGCCTTCCGCGAGGTCGAGCACGCGGTCGTGCGCCAGGAAATCGGCGCTCTCGCATACCGGCCCGACGATCTGCCAGAGCGTCGGCGCGCCGGACCGCGGCGCGACCGCGCGCACCTCGTGCCAGGCGTCGTACAGCGCCGGCCGCAGCAGGTCGTTCATCGCCGCGTCGACGATTGCAAAATTGCGCTCGGGACCCGGCTTCAGGTAGAGCACGCGGGTCAGCAGTGTGCCGGCATTGCCGACCAGCAGGCGGCCGGGCTCGAACAGCAGCTTGAGCCGGCGGTTTTGCAGAAGAGATCGGATCGCGGACGCGTATTCGGCTGGGGCGATGGTCTCCTCGTCGCGATAGCGGATGCCGATGCCGCCGCCAAGGTCGATGTGCTCGAGCGCAATGCCGTCCACGCCCAGGCGATCTACCAGGTCGAAGGCCTTGGCCGCGGCCTCGCAATGCGGCTCGAGGTCGGTGATCTGCGAGCCGATGTGCATGTCGATGCCGCGCACCGCGATGTGCGGCATGGCGGCGGCGCGCCGGTACAGCGGCAGCGCCTCGTGAAATGCGATGCCGAACTTGTCCCCCTTGAGGCCGGTCGAGATGTAGCGATGAGTCTTCGGATCGACGTCCGGATTGATCCGGAAGCTGATCGGCGCCCGCTTGCCGAGCGAGCCGGCGACCCGGTTCAGATGCTCGAGCTCGCTCGCCGATTCGAGGTTGAAGCAGAGGATGCCGAGGTGCAGCGCGCGCGCCATTTCGGCTTCGGTCTTGCCCACGCCGGAAAAGACGATGCGGGACGGATCGGCGCCCGCAGCCATCGCGCGCGCCAACTCACCGCCAGACACGATGTCGAAGCCGCTGCCCAGGCGGGCAAGCAGATTGACGATCGCCAGGCTCGAGTTGGCCTTCATCGCGTAGCAGACCAGGTGTGCAGTGCCGGCGAACGCATGATCGAACGTCCGGAATGCGTCTTCGATCGCGGCGCGGGAATAGACGAAACACGGGGTGCCGTGGCGCGCGGCGATGTCGGCAAGCGCGACGCCCTCGGCGGCCAGTTCGCCGTCGCGGTAGTCGAACGGGGTCACTGCTTGCCGGCGCCGGAAGACGCGGGCGCGGTCGGGGGCTCGGCGGGCGGCGGGGCGGACGGAGTCGACGATGGGGGCGGTGCGGCCGGCGATGTGGCCTGTGCGGGCGGCACCGAGGGAGCCGCCGCGGGCTTCGGCGGCGGCAGTTTGAGCGGCCCCTTGATGCCGCAGGAGATCAGCGCAAGCGCTGCCGCGCATGCGATCACGGTGGCGTAACGGCGTAACATCCCCGGCTCTAGGAGCAAAGACGTGATCTCCATGCGGCCTTCATTGGCGGAAAGTCTAGCACGCGTGCGCAGGGCGATCCGATGAGCGCGGAGAGCGAATTCACCGCTCGTGCGGATGCGGTCCTGGCAGCGATTGGGGCGGCGCTCGACACCGCGATCGATGCGACCGATGCCGATCTCGACTGGTCGTTGAACGATGGCGTGCTGACGATCGACTGCGGCAGAGACGGCAAGCTGATCGTCAATCGGCACGTGCCGAACAGGGAAATGTGGGTGGCCGCGAAATCCGGCGGCTTTCACTTCCGTGCGGCGGGCGCTGCCTGGCGCGATTCGCGCTCCGGAGAGGAGCTGGGCGCGGCGCTGACGCGCCTTCTTCGAGACCAAACCGGCATGGCGGTCAACCTGCCTCCGTTGCCGCCACCCCCGGCAGATTAGCGAAGCTCAGAGGGTCCTTAGCCGAGCAGCGGAGTCAGCGCGTCGAGTTCGCGCCGCGTATCGTCATGGCCGGGCAGCAGCGTCTCCAGCAGCGCCCAGAAGCGCGGCGAGTGATTGAGTTCGACCAGGTGCGCGACTTCGTGCGCGACGACGTAATCGGCGATCCGCGGCGGCAGCTGCACCAGGCGCCAATGCAGACGGATCTCCCCCTTCTGGTTGCAGCTGCCCCATTGCGTGCGCGCACTGGACAGCCGGACCGTCGGGGCCTCCTGGACGACGCGGCTGGCGAAATGCGCGACCCGCGGCGAAAGCAGCGCCAGCGCCTGGTCCTTCAGCCAGCGCCCGACGAAGGCCGCGATCTCGTTCTCGTCGCCCGGATCGGGATGGAGCACCGTCAGGTGCAGCAGGTCGGCGGCGATCGCCTTGCGCCGCGCCGGGAACAGCGCCAGCGTCAGCTGCCGGCCTTGGTAGAGCAGCGCCGCGCCGGCGCGCCATTGCGTCGGCAGCGAATCGCGATTCTTGCCGCGCCATTCGGCGAGCGTTCTGATGACCCAGTCGGCGCGTTCGATCAACGCCGTCTCGATTTCGCGCAGCGCCACCCAGCGCGGCGCACGCACGACCAGACCGCTATGGTCGATGACCATGCCGATCGAGCTGCGGCGAGCGCGGAACAACCGATAGTCGACGTCCTGGCCGGCGATCGACACGCGGCGCAGACTGCCTTCGCCGGCGTCGGAGCGACGGCCGTCGGTCAGCGGCGCGCGCTTTTGCGCTGGTCCAGCGGATTGCCCAGTCGCGCGACTTCGTTCTCTATCCAGGACTCGACCTCTGCGATCAGCCGCTGCATGTCGTCGCCTTCGGGTCGGATCGCCGGACCGATCGACACGGTCACCGTGCCGGGTCGTTTGCCGAGGACGCCCTTGGGCCACAAATAGCCGGCATTATGCGCCACCGGGACGATCGGGATGCCAAGCGCGATGGCGAGGCGCGCGCCGCCGCTCTTGTAGTGCGCGCGCGTGCCGGCCCTGATCCGCGTGCCTTCCGGGTAGACGACGATCCAGAATCCCTGCCGCAGCCGCTCGCGCCCCTGCGTGACGATCTGCGTCATCGCATCCTGTCCCGCCTTGCGGTCGATCGTGATCGGGGAGGCCAGCGTGAATGCCCAGCCGAAGAATGGAATCGAGAGCAGCTCCTTCTTGGCCACGAACGCCAGCGGCGGGAAAAGGAAATTCAGCGACAGGGTCTCCCAGGTGGAAGAGTGCTTGGACATCACCAGGTGCGGATCGGCCCGCGGCGGAATGTTCTCGGCGCCGATCACCCGATGCCGGATGCCGCAGATCAGCCTGGCGCCGATCAGGTTGAGCCAGCACCACCCGGTGATGAACCGGAAGCGAGGCAGCGGCGGCAGCCAGAACGAAAGCAGGACCAGCGTCGCATAGATCGGCGTCACGATCATCTGATACAGCGCGAACAGCAGCGAGCGCAGCGCCGACATCGTCGACCCCTCGCGCCTTGGTCAGTCGCCCGCCAGCAGCGCGGTGACGAAAAAAGCGAGGTCGGGAAAGATCGCCGTGTCGGGCGGGAAATTGCCGCTGCGCAGCGTTTTCTCGCCCTTGCCGGTAAGGACCAGGATCGGCTGCGCGCCGACCGCCGCCGCGGCCTGCAGATCGCGCTCGCCGTCGCCGACGCAAGGTACGCCGGTAAGCTCGACGCCGAAGCGCTGGCCGATCTCGATCAGCATGCCCGGCTTGGGCTTGCGGCAGTCGCAGGCCGAGGCGGCGGTGTGCGGGCAATAGAACAGCGCATCGATCCGTCCGCCGATCTGGGCCAGCGCTTTGTACATCTTGTCGTGGATGGAGATCAGCGTCGCCATGTCGAACAGGCGCCGTCCGAGGCCGGACTGGTTGGTGGCGATGATCACCCGGAATCCGGCGTGATTGAGCCGGGTGATCGCTTCGAGGCTGCCGGGAATCGGGCGCCATTCGTCGGGCGACTTGATGAACTGGTCGCTGTCGTAATTGATGACGCCGTCGCGATCCAGGACGATCAACTTGGCTTGGCGGGTCGGCACGATGTTTTCCGTCGAGGCTTTGAGACCGCGCCGTCAGACCGCGAGCTTGGAGATGTCGGCGACGTGGTTCATCGTCGCCGAGACTTCGCGCAAGAGCGCCAGGCGATTGCCGCGAATCTTCGGATCGTCGGCCATGACCATCACGTCGTCGAAAAAGCGGTCGACGGTAGGTTTGACCGAGGCCAGCGCCTGCAGGGCCGCGGCAAAGTCGCCATCGGCGACCCGACTTTCGACGATCGGCCGCAGCGTGTCGAAGGCGGCATACAGCGCGCGCTCGGCGCCATCGGCGAGCACGGAACGGTCGACGGCGCCGCCGGCCTCGCCTTCGGCCTTGCGCAGAATGTTGACGATGCGCTTGTTGGCCGCGGACAGAGACAGCGCCTCGGGCAGCGACTCGAACGCGCGCACCGCCTCGAGCCGCTCGGGCAGGTCGTCGATGTGGTCGGGCCTGGAATCGACGACGGCGGCGACCTGGTTCGCGGTATAGCCGCGGTCGCGCAGGTATCCGCGCAGGCGCTCGTAGACGAAATCGAGCACCGCGCCCCGCGGACGCGACACCGTGCGCTGGCTTTGCAATGCGTCGAATGCGAGGTCGACGAGCGCGCTCAGCGACAGCGCGCGCTTCTTTTCGATCAGCGTCCGAATGATCCCGAGCGCGGCCCGGCGCAGCCCGAACGGGTCGCGGTCGCCGGTCGGCTGCTGCCCGATCTCGAACATGCCCGCCAGCGCATCGAGCTTGTCGGCGAGAGCAAGTGCCTGCGCGACGGCGTTGCCGGGCAGCGCGTCTCCCGCGTAGCGCGGCAGATAATGCTCGGCGATGGCGTCGGCGACTTCGGGCGCTTCGCCGTCGTGGCGCGCGTAATAGCGGCCCATCGTCCCCTGCAGCTCCGGAAATTCGCCGACCATGTCGGTGACCAGATCCGCCTTCGCCAGCAGCGCCGCGCGGTCGGCGAGCGCCGCGTCGGCGCCGAGCATCGGCGCGATGCGCGAGGCGACAAGGCGCAGCCGCTCGGTGCGATCCGCCTGCGTGCCCAGCTTGTTGTGATAGACGATGCCGCGCAAATTCTCGACGCGCGACGCGAGCGGCGTCTTGCGATCCTGGTCGTAGAAGAACTTGGCATCGGCGAGCCTCGCGCGCAGCACTCGCTCGTTGCCTTCGATGATCGCGCCAGGGTCGCCGGTCTCGATGTTGCTGACCAGCAGGAATCGGTGCTTGAGATTCCCCGCCTCGTCGGCCAGCGCGAAGTATTTCTGGTTCTGCTGCATCGTCAGGATCAGGCATTCCTGCGGCACGTCGAGGAAGGCGGGGTCGAACGAGCCGGCGTAAACGGCCGGCCATTCGACCAGCGCGGTGACCTCGTCGAGCAGGGCGTCGGGCATGATGATCCGCGCGTGCTCGGCCGCGTGCTGCAGGCCGGCGACGATCTTGGCGCGGCGGGCGGCGAACGAGGGTAAGACTTTTCCGGTCCCCTCGAGCGTCGGCGCATAGGCCTCCGCGTTCTTGATTTCGATGTTCGTGTGGCTCAGGAAGCGGTGTCCGTCGGTAACGCTGCCGGCTAGCAACCCCAAGGCCTCGATCGGGACGACGTCCGCGCCGTACATTGCGAGGAGCTTGTGCACCGGCCGCGCGAACTTAACCGTCGACCCGTCGGGACGTTGATAACTCATCAGCTTCGGGATCGGCAGCTTTTCGATTGCCTCGTCCAGCGCCTCCTGGAGCGCGCTTCGCAGGCGAATCGCGACCGGGGGCTCGATGTAGTAGAGCCGCTCCAACTTTCCGTCGCTGCGGCGCTCCAGACGTTCGGCGGGCACGGCGGCAGCGGCGTCGAACCCGGTCTTGGCCTTGATTGCCTTGTCCAGCGCGAGGGTAGGCTTTCCGCCGCCATCGAACGCAACATTAACGGGCACCAGCGCGATGGCGCGCGGCGGTTTCGTAACGGAGTCGGCTACCTTCGTGATCGACACCGCCAGCCGGCGCGGCGTCGCATAACACACAGCCACGCTCGATGGGTCCAGGAAACCCCGCTCGCGCAATCCCGCCTCGATGCCGGCGGCAAAGGCCTCGCCGAGCCGCGGCAAGGCCTTGGGAGGCAGCTCCTCGGTCAACAGCTCGACGACCAGGGTGTCGGGCACTACGCGGCCTTTTCGGCGGCGAGCATCGGAAATCCGAGCGCCTCGCGCGCGTCGTAGTACGCCTGCGCGACCAGCCGCGACAGCGTGCGGATGCGGCCGATGTAGGCAGCGCGCTCGGTCACCGAGATCGCGCCGCGCGCGTCGAGCAGATTGAACGCGTGCGCCGCCTTGAGGATCATCTCGTATCCCGGCAGAGGCAGCTTGGCCCCGAGCAGGCGCTTTGCCTCGGCCTCGAACAGGCCGAACAGCTTGAACAGCTCGGCAGCATTCGACTGCTCGAAGTTGTACGTCGATTGCTCGATCTCGTTCTGAAGATAGACGTCGCCGTAGGTCAGCGCGTGCTCGACGCCGTCGCGCTTCCACGACGTCCAGATGAGGTCGAACACGTTCTCCTTGCCCTGCAGGTACATCGCCAGCCGCTCGAGCCCGTAGGTGATCTCGCCGGTGATCGGATTGCAGTCGAGGCCGCCGACCTGCTGGAAGTAGGTGAACTGCGTGACTTCCATGCCGTTCAGCCAGACTTCCCAGCCCAAGCCCCATGCGCCCAGAGTCGGATTCTCCCAGTCGTCCTCGACGAAGCGCACGTCGTTCTTGGTCAGATCGAGGCCAAGCTCCTTCAACGACCCGAGGTAGACGTCGAGTATGTCGATGGGCGAAGGTTTGAGCACGACCTGGTACTGATAGTAGTGCTGCAGGCGATTCGGATTCTCGCCGTAGCGTCCGTCCTTGGGCCGGCGCGACGGCTGGACATAAGCCGCGCGCCACGGTTCCGGGCCGAGTGCGCGCAGGAACGTCGCCGTGTGCGAGGTGCCCGCGCCGACTTCCATGTCGTACGGCTGCAGCAATGCGCAGCCTTGCTGGTCCCAGTAGTGCTGAAGCTTCATGATCAGTTGCTGGAACGTCAGCATGGTGAGCGGTCGGCGCAAAGGGCTGATTTTACTGGATGCGTGGCGCCGCGACCAAACGGCTTCGCGACTGCAGCAGAGGCAGGCGGCGTGCGCTTACGCCAGCGCTTGCCGCGCCTGCCGGCGCGGCGTCAGGTGGGGGGCTGCCGCCGCTGCCGGCGCAAAGAGGACAGTGCAACGGCGATCACCGCAAGCGCCGCGCCGAGCGCGACGGCGTCGCCGTAGCGGACATAAGGCGTCGCGCCGGTCCGTCCGACGACGCTGCCTTCGAGCACGCCGCGAGTGAACCACGGCAGGCGCGCACGCTCGACGCCATGATGATCGATGATCGATGTGATACCGGTGTTGGTCGCGCGCAGCATCGGCCGCGAGGCTTCGAGCGCTCGCATCGCGCTCATCTGCGCATGCTGTTCGGCGGCGAGCGAATGGCCATACCAGGCGTCGTTGGTAAAGTTGACCAGCAGCGTCGCGTCCGGCAATTGCCGGATCAATTCGGCGCCGAATGCGTCTTCGTAGCAGATGTTGACCGCGAGGCGCTGGCCTGCGACTTCCATCGGCTGCGGATACGCCGGTCCCGGCGTCTGGTCAGCAAGGGGAATCGCCAGCACGCGGTTGATCAGCCAGCCGACGATGGGTTTCGCCGGGATCGATTCACCGAACGGCACCAGGTGATGCTTGCGATAAATCTGCGTCGGCGAGAGGCCGATGCTGACGACGCTGTTGTAGTAGCGGTCTTCGTCCGCTTCGCTGTCGCGGGCGTCGAAGAAGAACAGTCCGGTCAGCAGGTCGCCGCCATTGGCAATCGCAATCGCGCGAAGCTGGGCAATGAAATCCGCGGGAACTTCGTCGGCGAACATCGGCAGGGCGCTTTCCGGCAGGACGATCAGCCGGCCCTTGGCGCGACCGGCGAGATCACCGTAAATGGCGAGCGTTTTCTCGCGGTAAGCCGGATCGAATTTGAGCTCCTGGACGATATTTCCCTGGACCAGACTCACCGCAACGGGTTCGCCGCTTGCCCGCGTCCATTCGACCGCAGCCAGGGCGATGCCGCCTCCCGCGATCGTCGCGATCAGGATGCCGCTCACGGCCGCGGCGAGGCGCCTGCGGCGCTCCAACGAAGTCGCGGCGTACGTGAGCAGCGCCGCCGCTGCGGCGACAGCGAAGCCGACCAGGAAGACGCCGCCGACCGGCGCGTAGCCGGAAAGCGGTCCGCTGACCTGCGCGTATCCGGAAGCAAGCCAGGGAAAGCCCGGGTATCCGGTGCTGTGCAGCCACTCGGCCACTGTCCACGCGCCGGCGGCGATCGCCAGGCGCACCGGTGAGCCCGCCGGCGACCACCGGGCGCTGATCCAGCCGGCGAGCGCGGGAAACAGCGCGAGATAGGCGCAGAAGCCCGCCGTACCGATCGCGGCCAGAATCGGCGGCATGCCGCCGAACGTGCTGAGCGCAACATAGGTCCACGACGTGCCGGCGCCGAACAGGCCGAGGCCGAACGCGTAACCGAGCCACGCCGCGGCGCGCGCCGTCGCCGCCTGTTGCCACAACGCGAACAACCCGGCGAGCGCCAGCAGCGACACGCCCCAGGCGCCGAACGGCGCGAAGCCGAATACGCTGGCGATGCCGAGCAGCAGGGCTGCGCCCGGCAGCATCAGGCGCCGCCCGGTTCGGGCTCCTCTTCAGGCGGCGGCAAGAGCTTTTCCACCTGCAGCGTGTAGATGCGGCGGCTGTCGGCGCGGACGACGCGAAAGCGGAATTTGTCGATCGTCGTCGTTTCGCCGCGCTTCGGCAGTCGTCCGAAAGCCTTGAGCACCAGACCGCCGACGGTGTCGAACTCCTCGTCGCTCAGCTCGCAGCCGAACTTCTCGTTGAACGCGGCGATTTCGGTCTGCGCCTTCACGCGATACCGGCCGTTCGCCTCGGGAATGATGTTGTCCTCGGCTTCGTCGAAGTCATACTCGTCCTCGATGTCGCCGACGATCTGTTCGAGCACGTCCTCGATCGTCACCAGCCCGGACACGCCGCCGTATTCGTCGACGACGATCGCAATGTGGTTGCGATTGGCGCGAAAGTCGCGCAGAAGCACGTTGAGGCGCTTCGACTCCGGCACGAACACGGCGGGGCGCAGCGTGTCGTGGAGCTTGAAGCCTTCCGGGTTGGTGTAGAAGTTGAGCAATTCCTTGGCGAGAAGGATGCCGACGACATCGTCCTTGTTCTCGCCGATCACCGGAAAACGCGAATGGCGCGTTTCCAGCACCAGCGGAATGAACTGCGCCGGCTCGTCGTCGATCGAGACAACGTCCATTTGCGCCCGCGGAATCATGATGTCGCGGACAGTCATCTCGGATACCTGGAGCGCGCCTTCGATGATCGACAGCGCATCGGCGTCGAGCAGCTTATGCACGAACGCGCCGTGCAACAGCCTGAGCAGCTCCTCCCTGTCGTCAGGCTCTCGCGACAGGAAGGCCGACAGCCGCTCGAGGAGCGTCGGCTTCGCGGTCCGGGCGCTGGAATCGTCGCTCATCGGGTGCTGCGGCGGGACGGCAATTCGATCGCGTAAGGGTCGGCATAGCCCAGCCTTGCGAGGATCGCCGCCTCGCGCGCCTCCATCCGCGTCGCATCGGCGTCGTCGAGGTGGTCGTAGCCTTGCAGGTGCAGCGTGCCGTGAACGACCAGATGCGCGCAGTGCGCAGCCAGCGCCTTGCCCTGCTGTCGCGCCTCGCGTCTTAACACCGGGGTGCAGAGCACGATGTCGCCGCGCAATACGTCACGCTCGTCATCGTACACGAAGGAGAGCACGTTGGTCGGGCGATCCTGCCGGCGGTAACGCCGGTTCAGCCGTCGCGCTTCGTCGCGGTCGACGAAGCGCAGCGTGATTTCCGCGTCGCGCTCCAGCGCGGCGGCGACGCAGCGCCTAAGCAATCCGCGTGCCGGCAGATCGGCATCGTCGGCCGCGCGTTGCACGGCCAGCGTCAGCCGGCGGGCGCTCATCGCGACGACGCGGGCGCGCCGGAACGCGCCACGGCCACCATCTTGGCGTACAGCGGCGCGAGCACGCTCCGGTAGTTTTCGGGCGGCAGCGCCAGCAAGCTGTCGCCGACGTAGATCTCGGTGCTGGCGCGCCCGGGGCCGCGGTCGGACGAGAAGCGCGGCGCAAGCCAGGCGCCGTGCTCGCCCGCGATCCGGTCGCGCGCGGCGGTGAGGGCTTCCGCGGGGGCGTCGATGTGAAGATGAAACAGGTTGACCTGCGGCGGCGTCGGCTCGACCGACAGGCCATCGATGCCGGCCAGCGATTCGGCAAACGCGGCGGCGCGAGCGCGATATGCCGCCATCTTGGCGAGTTGCCCTTCGAAACGCATCGCCGCGGAGGCGACCAGTGGATGCAATTGGACCAGTGTCCCGCCGTGGCGGCGCCGCCAGACGCGAGCCTCGGCGATGAAGTCTTCTGGTCCTACCAGCATCGCTCCGGCCAGTGCGCCGATACCCTTGTAAAACGAAACGTAGACCGAATCGAACTGGGCGCAAATATCCGAATACGACGCAGGTGCATAGTATTCGCGCGCCTCCCAGAGCCGCGCGCCGTCCATGTGGCGCCAGATGCCGCGCTCGCTGGCCAGCGCCATCATCGCGGTGAGCTCTGCCCACGCCGGCAGCAGCCCACCGATCTCGCGCGCCGGCAGCTCGATCAGCAGGGCCGCCGGAGCGTCGGCGAGGTCGCCCAGATCACGCGCCGACGTCGGCCGCTGGCGCTCGCCCAGAAGGATCGCCCGCAGCGAATGCAGGCGCGCGTACGCGTGCTCCTCGTGCAGCTCGAGGTGCGAGGTCGGATGCATCGCGATGATGGAGTTTTTTGCGCGGTCGCAGGCGATGCGCAGCGCGATCTGCTGCGCCATCGTGCCGCTGGGCATGAACACCGCGGCCGGCTTGCCCAGCAGTGCTGCGACACGGGTTTCGAAGGCGCCGATCAGCGCGCCTTCGCCGTAGCGGTCGGCGTGCCAGCCGTGCTGGCGGCACCAGTCGGCGATCCGCGCCAGCTCGGCGCCCGGCGCATCCTCGCCGTGGCCCGAGACGACGATCGCACAGCGTCGGCGCAGCGCATCCTGCTCGTCCACGCGCAACGGCATCGCTGCAGCCTGGCGGGTCAGGATTTCGCCGGGGAAGAGCGCGACACGCTAGCGCTCGCCGCCGGAGGCCGTGCCGGGGGCGTCGATCCGCTCGCTGCGCGTGTGCTTCTCGTAAGCGCTGATGATTTTCTGGACCAGCGGATGACGTACGACATCGGCGGCGGTGAATTCGGTGAACGCGATGCCCCGCACGTCGGCCAGGACCCGGCGCGCCTCGATCAGGCCGCTTTTCTGGCCGCGCGCGAGATCGATCTGCGTGACGTCGCCGGTGATCACCGCCTTGGTGCCGAAGCCGATGCGGGTCAGGAACATCTTCATCTGCTCGGGCGTCGTATTCTGCGCCTCGTCGAGAATGATAAACGAGTGATTGAGCGTGCGGCCTCGCATGTAGGCGAGCGGCGCGATCTCGATCGTGTTGCGCTCGAACAGCCGCGCGGTCTTGTCAAAACCCATCAGGTCGTACAGCGCGTCGTACAGCGGCCGCAGGTACGGGTCGACTTTCTGCGCCAGGTCGCCGGGCAGGAAGCCCAGGCGTTCGCCGGCTTCGACGGCCGGCCGCACCAGCACGATGCGCTTGACCAGGTCGCGCTCGAGAGCGTCGACCGCGCAGGCGACCGCGAGGTAGGTCTTCCCGGTGCCGGCCGGCCCGGTGCCGAAGGTGATGTCGTGCTCCTTGATGTGCTTCAGGTACAGGATCTGGTTGGTGGTGCGGCCGTGGAGATCGGCGCGGCGCGTGCGCAAGGTCATCGCCTCGGCCTGAGCGTCTTCCGGCTGCGGGGTCGCCTCGCGCTCGGCCATGCTGCGCAGTTCGACCAGGCCGAGCTGGATGTCGTCGATGGAGAGCGGCGCGGCGGCTTCCGCATAGAAGCGCTCGAGCGCGGCAGCCGCCTGACGCGTCTGCGCCGGTTGTCCCTTTACGGTGAAGGCCGCGCCGCGGCGCGCGATCGACACGTCCAGCGCCGATTCGATCTGGCGCAGGTTGGCGTCGAGGGCGCCGCAGAGGTTGGCCAGCGCGCGGTTGTCTACCGGGGAGAGCTCGACGTCGAGAGTCTGCGTCTTCAAGGCACTCCTATGCGTCTGGCCGCAGCATCGGTGCCTTCAGGGCTTCGTCGAGCGTGTTCTCGCACTCGGCCAGGTGCGCGCGCGCCTCCTTCGAAAACGACGCACGCGATTGCGCCGCCTTGAGCTTCACCAGCAATTGCTTGGCGTTGGCGCGCTGCAAGGCGCGTGCATCGGCATGTTCCGACGACGAAGGATGGATGATGGTGTTCGCGATCCGCCGCAGGTATTCGCGCTGCAGGTTGCGACGGAACGGGGTGATGTCGCGCCCGGTCTTGAGCTCGCTCCAGACGGCGCTTTGCAGCGTATCGTAGAGCTCGGACAGGTGGAACGCCTCGCTGCTCTTCGTTTGCCGGTAGGCGCTTTCCTCGATCCGCGTCGCCACCTTGTCGGACAACAGCTGATCGAGCAGCGCGCGCTGCACGCCCAGCATCCGGTCCGACAGCGAAATGTCGGGCGAGATCGCGCTCAACCCCGCGTCTTCCCGGCCCCGGTCGAACTGGTCGACGGTCAGCCTGCGCACGAATTCGGGACGAAGCCGGAAGCTGTCGACCGACAGCAGGCCGTCGGCGATGAGCTTCAGCGCGGCGCGCTGCTTGTCCGGCGACACCGGCGTGAATGGCTCGCGGCCGCTGCCGGCATGATCGCGCACGTAGACGACGCCGCCGACGTATTTCGCCGCGACGGCGCCGGAATTGCCTAGCTGCGTCAGCCCGGCGATGAAATTGCGCCGCAGCACTTCGTAGCTCTGTCCGGGACGCAGCTTGCGATCCTGCAACCGGACCCACAGCTCGCGCGAAAGCTTCAAGCGCCGCGTCGCGAATTCGAGCGGGTCGCTGCCGAGGTCGCGCCGGTTCACCTGCGGGTCCATGCCTTCGGCCAGACCGCCGAACCCCGCGTCGACGTCGTTGGCGAAGGCGAGTTGCGGCTCATCGCTTCGGGCGGCGATCTTCGCCAGCTCCTCCTTCTCCTGCCCCGGCGCGATCGGCTTGTACGCGTATTCGATCGCCCAGTAGTCGTATGGACCTATCGACGGCATCACGTAGTCGCCCTGGGGTTCGCTCTGCAGCGCCAGGTTGATCGCGTTGTAATCCATCACCGAGCCGCCGATGCCGTTGGCGTGCGTGAACGCCGGGTCCTCGAGCTGACGCTGGGTGTAGATCGTCGAGGCGCGGAAGTTGTGCTGCAGGCCCAGCGTGTGGCCGACCTCGTGCGTCACCACATCCTTCAGCGTCGCCAGCACGTACTTCTGCGCTTCGGGACCCTCGGGATCGATGTCGCCGCGCGCGACCAGCACATCGAGCGCGAACGCGAGTTCGTCCATCGCGACGTCGCCGTAGTCGCAGTAGGTGTCTTCGTCTGCCGCCGCGGGCAGGGCCCTCGGATGGAATTGCTCGGAAGCCTGTCGGCGCGGCAGCCGGGTCCAGCCGTCCTCGATTTCGATGTCGGCATCCAGAATCTCGCCGGTGCGCGGATCGGCGCGGCTGGGACCGATCGCCAGCGCTCCGGGCTCGTCGCGAACCACCCAGCGTACCGATGCATGATGCGCGTCGGCGGTGTCAAAGTCGGCGTTCTCCGGCTGCAACTCGACCCGCAGCGCGTCCTTGAAGCCGATCTTCTCGAACGCCTTGTTCCACTCCAGGATGCCGGCCTTGACGGTGTCGCGATATTTTTCCGGGATGTCGCGGTCGAGCCAGTAGACGATCGGCTGTTTCGGCTCGGACAGGACGGCATCCGGATCCTTTTTCTCCAGGCGCCAGCGCTTGACGTAGTAGACCTCGGGGAAGGTCTTGATGTCGTCGGAGAAATCCCAGCGGCGCGTGACGAAGTGCCCTATGCGATCGTCGGCCGGCCGCGCATGCATCGGCTCAGGCAGCTTGGCGAAGCTGTAGTAGTAGCCGAGGAAGAGGCTCCGCGCGTCTTCGAGGTGCGCGGGCGGCGGCATGCGCGAGGCCGCGGCCGCGGGGCTCGTCGGCCGCGACGGCAATTTCGATACCGCGTAATGCGCCGACACGCCGAATCCGGTCAGGTCGGCGCTGTTTTGGATGCCGGTGAAGCTCGAATTGCGCGAGTCGAAGCCGTAGGGGATGCGGTAGGCCGCCTCCAGCGCGCTCGACCCGGCGGGAAGATCGCTCAGCAGCAAGGGGTTGAGCTCGATCAGCACCGATTTGCGCTCCGGGTGCGGCTGGCTGGCGACAGGTACGGCGCCCAGCAGGCTGTCGCTGGTCGATTCGCGGACCGCGCGCGCCAGCGGCGTGCCCGCGTTCGCCATGAACTGCATGTTCTTGGCGATCAGCTGAACCAGGTTGCCCAGACGATGGAATTCGACGATGTACGAGCGCAGCATCGGGCTGGGGAACGGGTCGCGCTCGCCGATGCCTTGCGTGCGGTTTGCCTGCAGGAAAAACGGATGATCGATCTGCTCTGGCTGGATTTCGAGCCAGACCTTCTCGTCTTTGCTGTAGACGTTGAAAAAGCCGGGCTGCTCCTTGGCGTCCTTGATCACTTCGGCGAACGGCTTTTGCTGTGCGGCCACCGCGGCGGCCGCGGCAGCCGCGGCGGCAGCCGCGACTGCAGGCGCACCGCCCACCTTGGCGCTGCCGGGTTCGGTCGATCCGTGGCCGGAGCCGGTGGCGATCGGCGAGGTATTTTCACTCGCGGCGCGCGCTGCGCCGGTCGCGGCGACCGCTGCCGCGGCGAGCGTCGCCGAATCGGCGCCGGCGGGTATGGTCGCGCAGCCGGCCGCCAGCAGTGACGCGGCGGCGAGGGCGATGGTCAGTTGCGAATGCGAGGAGGTCTGTGTCGTCATGGTGCCTTGGGCTCGAGTCTAAAGTTGAACGATGGGCAGGCCGGATCGACCGCGGTGGGCTCGCGTCAGCGGATAGCGAGCTCGCCGCGCAGCGAATGCGCGCGCGCTGCCGTGATGCGGACATCGGCATAGCATCCGATCAGATCGGCGCTGCCGGCGAAGTTGACGACACGATTGCGCTCGGTCCGCGCCGAGAGCTCCGCTGAATCCCTGGTGGCGCGGCCGGTGACCAGCGCGCGCTCGACGGTCCCCACCATCGCTGTGCTGCAAGCGGCGTATTGTGCGTCGATGCGCTGCTGCAGGCGGGCGAGCCTGGCTTCGCCGATCTCGCGCGGCACCGCGCCGCCCAGGCCGGCGGCCGGCGTGCCCGGCCTCGCGCTGTACAGGAAGCTGTAGCTGCCGTCGAATCCGACTTCATCGATCAGGCGCATCGTCTGCTCGAAATCCTCGTCGGTCTCACCGGGGAACCCGACGATGAAATCGGATGAAAGCGACAGCGCCGGACGGGCCTTGCGCAAACGCCGGACAATCGACTTGTATTCGAGCGCGGTGTAGCCGCGCTTCATTGCCGCCAGCACGCGATCCGATCCGGATTGCACCGGCAGATGCAGCTGCGAGACCAGCTTCGGCACCGTACGATACGCATCGATCAGGCGCTGCGACATTTCCTTCGGGTGCGAAGTCGTGTAGCGAATGCGATCCAGGCCGTCGATCTCGGCCAGGTGCTCGACCAGCGCGGCCAGATCGGCGAGCCGGCCATCGCTTGTGCCGCCGCGGTACGCGTTCACATTCTGTCCGAGCAGCGTGATTTCCCTGACGCCCTGGTCGACCAGGTCGGCGACTTCGGTCAGCACGTCGTCGAATGGCCGCGAGACTTCCTCGCCGCGGGTGTATGGCACGACGCAGAACGTGCAGTACTTGCTGCAACCTTCCATGATCGATACGAATGCCGCGACCCCGTCGACCCGGGGCGGCGGCAAATGGTCGAACTTCTCGATCTCGGGAAAGCTCACGTCGACCTGCGGCTTGCCGCTCGCGCGCCGGCGCGCGATCAACTCGGGCAGGCGGTGCAGCGTCTGCGGGCCGAAGACCACGTCGACGTAGGGCGCGCGCGCGACGATCGCCGCGCCTTCCTGGCTGGCGACGCAGCCGCCGACGCCGATGATCAAGTCCGGATTCGCGTCCTTCAGCGCGCGCACGCGTCCCAGGTCATGGAACACGCGCTCCTGCGCTTTCTCGCGCACCGAGCAGGTGTTGAACAGGATGACGTCGGCGTCGTCCGGCCGGGCTGTCGGCTCGAGGCCTTCGGCCGCGTGCAGCACGTCGGCCATCTTGGCCGAGTCGTACTCATTCATCTGACAGCCAAACGTGCGGATGTACAGCTTGCGGCTCACGGATAGCGGTCGGGCGCCTTGGGCGGGATACGAAAGGGCCGAAGATTATAGCAGCACCGGGGAAGCGCCCGCCGTCTGTCACCGCGGAGCGGTATACTCCGCGGCAGCAGGTGTCCGCGTCGCCAGTTTGGCGCCGCGGGTGAAACGGGAAGCCGGTGCGCCGCGTGCACGTTTGCGCGTCAAGCCCGGCGCTGCCCCCGCAACGGTAAGTCGGTGCGGGCGGTCTTCAAATGCCACTGTGCGCGTCGCGCATGGGAAGGCGGGCCGCCCGGCGCGAGAAGGCGACAAAGCCTTTCGCATGCCGACCAGCCCGGAGACCGGCCTGCCCCGGAATGCCGCGCCAGACGCGGGCTTTCGGACCGAGACGCATCGCGGGAGGCGATGTCCGGCCGGATGCCGCTCGCGCTGGGGCCTTCGCCCGAACGTTTTCTCCGCGTTGCTTGCGACCAACCGCCGTGCGGGGACGCACGGCATTGCGGAGAAATGCCATGTCTCGTTGGGCCGCGCTGATCGATTCTGCGCTGTTCCTCTCCACCCTCGTCTGCTGCCCGGTCGACTCGCACGCGCAGGACGGCTCCGGCGCACTGAGACTCGATTCGCTGGTCGTCACCGCGGCGCGCTGGCCGCAAACACCGTCTGAGCTCGTCGCCGACGTCACCGTAATTGGCCGCGACGACATTGCGCGCGCCGGGGCGCAGAGCCTTGCCGAGCTTTTGCAGCGCGTGCCCGGTGCCGAGATCGTCATGAACGGCGGACCGGCGTCGACCAGCGGCGTCTTTTTGCGCGGCGCCAACAGCAACCAGACGCTGGTGCTGATCGACGGCCAGCGGGTGGGCTCCTCCACTTCCGGCACCGCGGCGCTGGAAGCCATCCCGCTAGACGCGATCGACCACATCGAGATCCTGCGCGGGCCCGCGTCGAACCTGTACGGCGCGGACGCGATCGGCGGCGTCATCCAGGTGTTCACCCGCAACGGCGGCGACGCCTTTGCGGCGCACGCCAGCGCCGGTTACGGCACCTACGGCACCAGCGATGTGTCGGGCGGCGTTTCGGGCGCTGCCGCGGCATGGCGGTACGCCCTCGACGCCGGGCACAGGCAAAGCGCCGGGTTCAATGCGATTGTCAACCCGGCCAATGTCGGCTTCAACGATGATCGCGACGGCTACCGCGGCGATCATGTCTCGGGCAACGTCTCTTTTCGTCTCGCGCCGGAGCAGGAACTGTCCGCCCGGTTCCTGAATAGCCACCTTAACGCGCAGTTCGATGCCGAGCCGGGCTTCGACGATCGCACGATCACCACCGTCGACAGTTACGCGCTGGCCAGCCGCAACCGGCTCAACGCCTGGTGGACGAGCACGGCTCGAGCTCGGGCAGACCGACGACATCAGCGACTCGCAAACCGGATTCGGGCCGGGTCGATTCACGACGCGGCAGCGCTTGTACGTTTGGCAGAACGACTTCCTGCTGCCGCGAGGCTCGCTCGGCGCGGCGCTCGAACGCCGCGAGGAGCGTGTCGGCGGCGACGCCGCGTTCGCGGTAACGGGACGCACCACCAACGCGGTCGTCGGAGTCTACCGTCTCGCCGACGGGCCGCAGGCCGTGCAGCTCAACCTGCGGCGCGACGACAGCACGCAATTCGGCGCGCGTACGACCGGCGCGCTGGCCTACGGCTACGCCTTCGCCCCCGGCTGGCGCGCGAGCGCGAGCGTCGGCACCGCGTTCAAGGCCCCGACGTTCAACGATCTCTACTATCCGGGGTTTTCCAATCCGCGCTGCGCCCCGAGACGGCGCGCAATGCCGAGCTCGCGCTGCGCTACGCCTCGGACAACTTCGGCGCCGGCATCGTCGCCTATCGCAACCGGGTGCGCGACCTGATCGTGTTCGAATGCGATGCCGATTTCAACTGCGCGCCGCAGAACGTGGCTGCCGCGACGCTGCAAGGCGTCACGCTCGACGTCCGGTTTCGGAGCGGCACAACTGCTGCGACCGCCAGCATCGACCTGCAGCGGCCGCAGGACGAAAGCGGGCTGCTGTTGCCGCGCCGTGCGCGACGGCACGCCGCACTCGCCATCGATCAGCCCCTGGGGCCGCTCCGCTTGCGCGCCGAGCTGAGCGCCTCGTCGACGCGCTTCGACGACGCCGCCAACACGCGCCGGATGGGCGGCTATGCCTTGCTAAACCTGCTGGTCGAATGGCCGTTCGGGGCGCGCTGGACGGCGTTCGCGCGACTCGACAACGTGATGGACAAGCACTACGAGCTCGCCGCCGATTACCGCACCGCCGGCGCCAACGTATTCGCCGGCATGCGCTGGCGCTATTGATGAGTGTGCGCTTACGAGCCTGCGTCGCCGGCGCGCTGATTCTGGCGCTTGCCGCGGCGAGCCGCGCCGACCCGGTTACCGTGATCGACGGGACCGGGGCGACGGTGTCGCTGCCCGCTCCGGCGCGGCGCATCGTCAGCCTGGCACCTAGTGCGACGGAGCTGCTGTACGCCGCCGGGGCGGGCGACCGCGTCGTCGCGGTCACCGAGCCGGCCGACTGGCCGGCCGAAGCAATCGCGCTTCCGCGCGTCGGCGATGCCCGAACGCTGGATCTCGAGAGAATCGTCGGCCTGCGTCCCGATCTCGCCGTCGCCTGGCCGTATGTTGCGCCGGCCCAGATCGAGCGGCTGCAGGCGCTGGGCATACCGGTCTATCGCACCGACCCGCACACGCCGGAGGCGATCGCGCTCGACATCGAGCGCTTAGGCGCGCTCGCCGGCACCGTGCAGGTCGCAGATGTCGCTGCGGCGCGCTTTCGTTCGCGGCTGGCCGCGCTGCGCCAGCGCGGGCGCGCCGCAAGCGTTGTTCGCGTGTTCTACGAGATCTGGCATCAGCCGCTGTACACAATCGGCGGCGGGCATCTGATCACCGCGGCGCTCGCGCTTTGCGGCGGCGAGAATGTTTTTTCCGGACTTTCGCTGCCGGCGCCATCGGTCAGCGTCGAAGCCGTCCTGGCCGAGCGACCTTCGGCCATCATCGCCGGAACCGACGGCGCCGTGCGTCCAGCGTGGCTCGACGACTGGGGCCAGTGGGGCGATCTGCCGGCTGTGCGCGCCGGCAACCTGTTCGTCGTCGATGCCAACCTGCTGCACCGCGCCGGTCCGCGTTTTGTCGACGGCGCCGAAGCCCTTTGTGCGGTCATCGACCGCGCGCGGGCCAACATCGCGCGCTGACGGTCCCGGGCGGGCGCGACGCTCATCCGGGCGCGAACACCGGCCCGCGCTCGGTGTGGACCGCCTGCAGAGGCACGCCGTAGAGCCGCGACAAGCGCTCGGCCGTCAGAAGCTCCTGCGCCGGCCCGGCCTGCGCCGCGCCACCGTCCAGCAGCAGCGCGTGGTCGCAGCAGCGCACCGCGAGGTTGATGTCGTGCAGGACCATCAGCACCGCCTTGTTCTCGCTGCGCGCCAGCCCGGCCAGGCGGTCGAGCAAGGCCAGCTGATGCGCGAGGTCGAGATGACTCGACGGTTCGTCGAGGAACAAGAGATCCGGCTGCTGCGTCAGCAGCGCCGCCAGGGCAACGCGGCGGCGCTCGCCGCCGGAAAGCGTGCGCACGTCGCGCGCTTCGGCGGCGCCGACGTCCATCGCGACCAGCGCGGCGCGCGCGATGGCGAGATCATCCGTGCCTTCCCACTGCCAGCGCGACAGGTGCGGATGCCTGCCGACCAGTGCCGTTTCCAGCACCGTCGCGGCGAAGGTGTCGCTGTCGTCCTGCGGCAGCACGGCGCGCCGCCTCGCGACGTCGCGTGGCGACCACTGCGTCAGCGGCCGTCCGGCCAATGCGATCACGCCGGCGGCGGCCGGGCGCAATCCGGCCAGCGTGTGCAACAGCGTCGTCTTGCCCGCGCCGTTGCGTCCGAGAATTGCCCAGCATTGCCCGGGCATGACGGCAAATTCCAGGTTGCGGCATACGGTCAGCGTGGCGATGCGGACCGTGAGTCCCGTCACGCGCAGAAGCGCTGCGTCGCTCATCGCTCGCGCCGCAGCAGGATCAGGAACACCGGGACGCCGATCAGCGCGGTGACCACGCCGACCGGAAGCTGCGCGGGCGCCGCGATCTGCCGCGCCAGCGTATCCGCGATCAGCAGCATCGCGCCGCCGGCAAGGGCGGAAGCCGGCAGCAACGCGCGCTGATCGTTGCCGATCAGGAGTCGCACCGCGTGCGGCACGATCAGGCCGACGAAGCCGATGGCCCCGGCAGTGGTGACGGCGACAGCGGTCAGCAGCGCGGCGAGCGCGAAAATCAGCCACGGAAGCCGCGCGATCGACACACCGAGCGCGGCGGCTACTGCGTCGCCGCGCGAGAGCGCGTTCAGGTCGCGCGCGAAGGGCAGCGCGACCACCAGCGCGATGGCGAGGACCGCGAGCGGCGTCCATGCCGCGGGCGGCGCCGACAGGTCGCCGATCAGCCAGAAAAGCATGCCGCGCAGCTGCGCCTCGGGCGCCAGCGTCAGCAGCAACGCCACCACCGCGCCCCAACCGGCCGCGACGATCACGCCGGTCAGCAACAGCCGGGTCGGCGACCAGGCGCCGGAGCCGCGGGCCAGCGTGAAGACCAGCACGGTCGACACAAAGGCGCCGGCAAAGGCGCCGGCCGGGATCAGCCACGCGACGCCACCCAGCAGCATCGCCGCCAGCGCGCCGACCGCGGCACCGCCGGAAACGCCGAGCACATACGGATCGGCGAGCGGATTGCGCAGCAGCACTTGCAACAGCGCGCCGGCCATCGCCAGCGAGCCGCCGGTCGCGAACGCGGCCAGCGCCCGCGGCAGCCGCAGCTCCTGCACGATCGTTCGCGGCATCGGATCGCCGTCACCGACCAGCGCACGCAACACGGTCACCGGATCGAGCGCGATACTGCCGACGCCGAGCGCCAGAGCGAATCCGGCGAGCGCGACCGCGGCGAGGGTGGCTATGGCCAGCGTGGCGGGAATTCGTGTCATCGCGGCGGGCGACTGCAGCCAGGAGCCGGCGGCAATCGGAAGGGCAACGATTATAGCCTCCGGCATCGGACTATAATTTCCTTTCTGCCGCCGTTGCGTCGATGCGCTCTTGCGCTGCAACCGCGGCTTCTCCCAAGCGCGACGGCCCCGAACATTCGATCCCGACGATGAGCAAGGCATTCACCCGCGAAAGCGACGACGACATCGACGACGATGTCGAGGAAGCGTCGCCGCTGCCCGAAGGCGCCCGCAACTACATGACGCCGGGCGGATTTTCCCGCCTCAAGGCCGAGCTGAACCAGCTGGTCGACAAGGAGCGGCCCGAAGTCGTCGCGACCGTGTCGTGGGCGGCGAGCAACGGCGATCGCTCCGAAAACGGCGACTATATCTATGGCAAGAAGCGCCTGCGCGAAATCGACCGTCGCATCCGTTTCCTGATCCGGCGCCTCGACATCGCCGAAGTCGTCGATCCGATGGCCAGGCGCGACGCTGACGACATCGACCAGATATTCTTCGGCGCCACGGTGACCGTGCGCGATTCGCACGGCGAGACGCGGACGGTGAGCATCGTCGGCGTCGACGAAATCGACACCCATCGCGGCTATATCAGCTGGGTGTCGCCGATGGCTCGCGCGCTGATCAAGGCGCGTGAAGGCGACCTCGTGACGCTCAAGACGCCGGGCGGCGTCGAGGAGCTGGAAATTCTCGAAGTGCGCTACAAAGCGCTCGAGATGACATGACGAGCGAGGGTCCCCCGTTGACGCGGTCGGAAGCTTGACCCTATAGTGCACTGACAATGGAATCGGAATTCGCCGAATTCGCGGGGCTCGAGCAGAAGCTCGCGCTGCTGCTCGCCGACTACAACAGGCTCCGCGCCGAGAACGAGTCGCTGAAACGCGAGCTCGGTCGCGCGCTCGAGCAGAATCGCGCGCTCGCCGCGCGCATCGGCGCCGCGACCTCGCGGATCGACGCTCTGCTGCAGCAGCTGCCCGAATCGCTGGGCTGATCGCATGGAAGACCAGGCCACCACGCTCGATGTTTCCATCCTGGGGCGCGAATACCGCGTCGGCTGCAAGCAGTCCGAGCGCGACGAGCTCCTGCTCGCCGTGCAGTTGCTCGACCGCCGGATGCGCGAGATCCGCGATTCGGGCAAGATCGCCGGCACCGAGCGCATCGCGGTGATGGCGGCGCTCAACATCGCGCACGAGCTGCTGCAGGCGCGGGCCGGGCACGCCGGCGCGACGCCCACCGGCGGTTTTGACAGCGCCGGCGTTCGGCGTAGAATTTCAGCGATGCAATCCGCGATCGATCGTGCGATGGCGGACCAGGACAAGCTGTTCTAGCCCGTTCCCGGGCGCGTGCGGCGACCCCGATCTCTTTGCGCTCTATTTCTTTACGCTCTTTGTCCCCTGCGGTGTTCGAGCTGGCCATACACTCTTTGAACCAATGCTAACTTAGCGAGGTTGCCGAGCCTCAATCGGACCGGTGTGCGTTCCCTACGCGGAAGCGCCTGATGGTCCTGGCAGGCGACCCTCTTGAACTCAGGTTCAAGATGACGGTTGGCACGGCACAGGTGGGGGGCACCTATCCAGGACCTCGCTCCGAGACACGGGGCGAGGCTCCGATCCTGCGTCGGACGGCGGACGCTGGCGCGCCGGTATCGAATTCTTCCGCTTGACCGCGTTCGCCGGGAAACTCTGGTCAGAACTTTGTACGCAGGCCCACCATGAAGCCGTGCGGCAAGGCGCTCAGTATTATCGGACTGTCGCGCGTATGCGCGAAGTAAGCGGTTCCTGTTCCAAGCGCGAAGCCGGCCAACGCGTCGGACTGCCAGTGGGCGTGCACTTTCACTCTCGCGATCCCATCGTAAAGCGGCAGAAGCTCCAGCGCATAGACAGCCGGGTAGTCGTGCGCGTATTCCAACACGAACGGCGTGACAATCGCGGTGACTGCCGTCACTTCGCCGCTGGGAAAGCTGTAGTGGCTCGATCCCTTGAACCACAGGTTCGGGTCGGAGGATTGGTCAGGGCGCGATCGCGTGAAAATGTGCTTCAGCGCTTCGGAAGAGATGGCGCCAATAGCAGAGGAGTCGATCGATTGCCAGAACGTCTTGCCGAGGCGAGTTTCGCCGCCTTCCCAAAGCGCACCGGCGATCTCGCCGCCGATCAAAAGGTCCATCAGCGCGGTCTGGTTGCTGCGCTTCCAGATCCCAGAGTTCTGATAGTCGACCGGGTGATCGATGCCGATCGGACCTCCGCCCGCGAGCGACTGTCCCGCGCAGAGAAACAGGAGCAGACTCAGACTGCCGCCGTAAGCGCGCCATCGAACGACCCGATACTTTGCCAAGGGCGCCATCCGGCCACTCCAGAGCCACGGCATGAAGGGCGCGTGCGACACGCGCCATCGAGACGGCAATGTCGACGCTTGATGATTCGGTGAAAAGCCTACGCCAGAAATCTTGCGCTATGCTGACGCCTTGATCATGAGACCGCTTCCTTGCGGATCGTGGTTGTCGATATGCATTTTCGGAACGAGGGTTAACCGCGGATGCGCTACTGGCTGATGAAATCCGAGCCCGACGAGGTGTCGATCGACGACCTCGCCGCGATGCCGAAGCAGACCGTCGCCTGGTACGGCGTGCGCAACTACCAGGCGCGCAATTTCATGCGCGACCAGATGCGGGTCGGCGACCTCGCCTTTTTCTACCATTCGAGTTGCCCCGAGCCCGGCATCGCCGGCATCGTCAAGGTGACCACGGCCGCTTATCCTGACGCGTCGCAGTTCGACAAGAAAAGTCCGTACTACGATGCCAAGGCGACGCGCGCGGCGCCGCGCTGGATGAACGTCGACGTCACGCTGGTGAGAAAGACGCGACTGGTCTCGCTTGCCGAGCTTCGCGCCCGTCCCGACCTCGCGACGATGCGCGTGCTGCAGCCTGGCAACCGCTTGTCGATCACGCCGGTCGATCCGCGGGAATGGGCGATCATTACTCAGAAGATGATGAAGGCCTAGCGTGGACTGGATGCTGGTCCCGATCTTTCTGGCGATCGGCGGCGTTGTCGGGTTCATCGCCGGTCTGCTGGGGATCGGCGGCGGGATGACGATGATCCCGATGCTGACGCTGATCTTCAGCTACCAGCATTTTCCGCCCGAGCACATCCTGCACATCGCGGTTGCGACTTCGCTGGCGACGATCGTGTTCACGTCGATCGCGAGCGTGCGTGCGCACCACGCGCACGACGCCGTGGTGTGGCCGATATTCTGGAAGCTCGCCCCGGGCATTCTGGCCGGATCGCTGCTCGGGCCGCAGCTGGTCAGCGGCCTGTCGACGTCCGCTCTGTCAGGCGTCTTCGCAGCATTCGCCGCGTTCACCGCGACGCGGCTGTTGCGCAGTCCGAAGCCGAAGCCAACACGCTCGCTGCCGGGCCCGTCTGGAATGTTCGCCGTCGGCAGCGCCATCGGCGTGCTGTCCAGCATCGTCGGTGCCGGCGGCGCGTTCATCTCGGTGCCGTTCATGACGGCGTGCAACGTGCGCATCCACAACGCGGTCGCGACGTCGGCGGCGCTCGGCCTGCCGATCGCCGCGGCGGGCACCGTCGGCTATCTGATCGCCGGATTGAGGCAGACCGACTTGCCGCCCTACACGGTGGGCTACGTCAATTTGCCGGCGCTGTTCGCCATCGCCACAGCCAGCATGCTGGCCGCTCCGGCCGGCGCGCGCATGGCGCATCGCTGGCCGGTCGCGCGGCTGCGCCGAGCCTTCGCCGTGCTGCTCTACGCCGTCGCCGTCTTCTTCTTGTGGAAAGTCTTTGCCTCCTGACAGTCCCGCTGCCGCCGCGGAAACCTTCGGCCCGTGGCATCCGGGGATCGAGTCGCAGGTCCCCGCTCATCTGCGCCATCTGTGCACGATCTTTCGTCCGGAAAACGTCTTTACCAGCCTTGCTCAAGCCGACGAGCTGCACGATTTGACCGGACTGGATGCGAGCGAGCTGGTGGTGTTTCGGCCCGGCCGCCTGACCTTGCACGAAGTTCTGATCCGCGTGACGGCCGATCTGTCGGTGCCGGACGGCACCAGGATCGAGGACCTGGGCATCAATTTCCGCGGAATCACCCGAACTATTCTCGCGCGCTACATCGAGCCGCGAAGCGATGCCATCGAATCGGTCTACGATGCGTTGCGCGATCGGCTGCGCGCGCTGATCGATGCCGAGCTGGCACTATTGTTTCCCGTTGCGTCCGCGGCGGGGTGGGCGCCGCAACCGGAGCACGAGTCCGGACTGCGCGCGATCTTCCGATCGCGGCACGCGCGGGCCGGGACGCCGGCATCTGCCGAAGCATCGGCAACACGATCACTCGCCGCCTGGCACGACAACGCGCATGCCGCTGCGGACGGGCTGCACAGGTCGGCGTATCGCGCGCTCGCCAAGGTGCTGTCGGCGCTGCTGATCCGGCACGGCGGCCTGTGGGGGAGTCGCGATCTCCTGGCGGCGATCGCGACCGGCATCGCGTGCAACGAGTTCGGCGCCGAGGAGATCGGGCGGCTGATCGCGCCGTGGCTTACCGACGCCGCGGGCCGCGAAGGCTACATGCTGCTGCCGCGCCAGGAACTGCCGTTCGTAATGAATACCAAGGGACCCTCAGCATCGGGCAAGAGCACGCTGAGGCCGTTGCAGAAAAAGCTCGCCGGGGACATCGGCGTCGCCTGGAGCGACTTCGCGCTGATCAGCCCCGATATATGGCGCAAGCAATTGCTCGACTACGGCACGCTGGGAACCGCGTACAAATACGGCGGCGCGTTCACCGCCGAAGAATTGCAGATCGTCGACCAGAAGCTGGATCGCTACATGGCGCGCAAGGCCGAGCAGGGTGGCATGTCGCATCTGCTGATCGACCGCTTCCGCTTCGACAGCTTCGCGCCCGACTCCGACGAGGCAGGCAGCAACCTGCTGACGCGTTTCGGCCGGGTCGTCTATCTCTTCTTCATGATCACGTCGCCGGAATCGCTGGTCGAGCGCGCGTGGAAGCGCGGCCTCGACGTCGGCAGGTACAAGGCGGTCGACGACACGCTCGCGCACGCGGTCGAGGCGTACTCGGGAATGCCGCAACTGTTCTTCACCTGGATCGAGCGCACCGACAAGCATGTGCATTTCGAATTCCTCGACAACAGCGTGCGGCTCGGCGAGCGGCCGCGGACGATCGCTTTCGGCTGGAACGACACCCTGCACCTGCTCGACGTCAAGGGCATGCTTGACGTCGAACGCTACCGGAGGGTAAACATCAACGCGCGCTCTCCCGAATTCCTCTACGCCGATCCGGGCCTGCTCGCTCCGGAGCGCAACACCGGGTTTCTCCGCCAATGCGTCGAGCGTTTTCGCGCGACTCATTTCGCCGTGCCGGCGACGGGCCGCGTGTATGTGCGCTTGTTCGATGGCAAACCCGTCTGGATAGACCGGCCCCTGCTCGACATCGCGAGCGCGGATCCCGACACGCGTGCCGGGCTGCTCGCGGTCGCGCCGTCGGTATTCGACCGCCGATCAGCGCAACCGGACCGGCCGGTTCGTCTGCAGGAGGAGATGGGCGCCGGACACACGCTCGGACGCTGGGGTGACGCGGACCCGAATTGACCAGCAGAATGACGGGTGGGCGCGTGCCCGGAGGAGTCAGGCACGCGCCCTGCCGAGCGAAGGCTCGGCGGTTAAAGCCGGAGCATCAAACGATAGCGATCAGAAATCGTAGGTCAGCCCAACAGAAACTCCTTGGGCGGTGTTGCCGGAAAATGGGCGGACCACAATTCCCGCCGTCCTGGCAGCCGCCAATAAATTTGTCGCCGACGTAATTCCGGGTGGGTAGACCGTGACCGCCCGCACCGAGCGAATAATGCGCCCAGTGCTCGTTCACCAGTCGGGAGAACGTCAAATACGCCGTGGTGCGCCGGTCGCCGAAGCGATGCTTGAGGCCAAGGGAATACAGGTTGGCCGAGTTATTCGACGAGCCGGGCGTAGCCGCAATACCGTCCTTGTCCTGCACTCCCTGATCAGGCTGTCCCGGCGTCCTGCCAGCGTGGGCCCAGCCGAAGTTCAGGTCGTCCTCGGGAGTCAGCCCCTGGGTCACGGCCAACCACGTAGCGGTGTGGGTGCGTTCGTCGAGGTCGGGAGTGATGGCGTCCCGCTTCAATCTCTCAACGATGAAGCTGACGGTGGTCTTTGTCGGGAACGCGTATTGCACACCCAGCTTATACGCGCTTTCGTCTCGAACGCCGATCGTCCCAGGGACGGTTTCAGTCGCCAATCCGATTTACATTGTTGTGGCGCTCAAAACCAGCGTGGCGTAGAGTGGACCGGCTTCATAGATCAGTGCAGCACTGATAAGCGCTGCCGAAAGAGCCATCCTCGCAGGAATTGGGTTGACCGTTATTGCCGTTGAGGCCTGCAGTCGAATTGCCGCCCGGCGCAATCGGGTTCGCCCTCGGCATACGAGTCCCGTATTGGTACTCCTGTTCTGGCCGGGTGAGACGAGGACATTGACGTTGAAGCCGTTCATCTTCGGCGACTCGTACCAGACGGAGTGGGGCAAGCGCGCATCGAATTCGGCGCGGTTGTCGCCACCAGTGTTGCCCATGATGGCGTTGTAGTCGCCCGGCGTGCTTGAAAAGGGATCCATACGACCGGTGGAGGTCTTGTATGGCGTATCGGTCTTGCCGATCTTGATCGCACCATACGTCGCGCTTTGCAGGCCGACGAAGCTATTGCGCGATCCGAGGCTGAACTTTTGTGCAGTTGCCGTCCGGTGCCTGATCCGAGGCGCCGGGTGTCGACGCATAAGCGACTTCGGTCTCAAACTGGAACACCGCTTTAAGATCCTTGTTGAGAGGACGTTGGCCGCGAACACCGAAGTACGACAGGTTGCTGGAAACGTCGGGAACCCAGCCGTTCTTGCCCGTGACCGGCTGGCCATTGTTCATGAAGCCGCTCAGGCCGCTGGTCTGGTCATCGAGAGATACGTCAGCGTGGCCGTAAATTGTGAGCTTCGCCTCCGCCGACCAGGAAGGTCAGATCGTTGCCCGGTTTCATGCGCAGGAAGGGGCCGCCGGTCGCTTCTTTCGCTTCCTTCTTTTTTTCCTCCTGCATGTTGTAGAGCTGGGTCTTCACCTGATCCAATTGCTTTTGCAGGACCTGCATTTGCGCCTGAAGGTCACTGATGACGTCTGCATGCGCGGTTCCGACGCCGGCAAGCGCCAGCAAACAGGCGACAGCCAACGTTTTTTTCTGGATAGTCATGCTTTATCCTCTCGTGAAGATTTAAGACCGTTGCTTCTCAATTCCACTGACGGGAAACATGAAGCGAAGCGATAGCGAGTGCATCCCCAGTTCAATGGACCTTCTGCTTTTGGCAGTCGACCAGCGCGAGCAAAGTCGCATCGGATCGCTCTGCGGCTGGCACACGCGTATGCTTTGTAGGTATACGGCATAACGTATGCACAATATGAGGACGGGTCAATCACGGGATCGCGAAACGCCAGGGCTTGTCAGCGTACCGTCAGAAAGTGTCTCCTTCTTGAAGCATGCTCGGGCGCTGCCGAAAGCTGTGTACCCGTGCGAACGTGCGTACTGAATGCAAATTGTCTGCAGCGTCGGTGGTGCATTGATTCACACGACCGCAGGACGTACATGTTTCCTGACATTTTGCTGACGGCCCCAGCCGCCGCTTTGTCGGTAAGATTGGATGGCGCGACAACGTCGCAGCCATCCGGGAGCCAAGAATGCGCATACTTGTCGCCGAGGACGATGCCTTGCTCGCCGCGGGCCTTACGCGGTTGCTCACCAAAGCGGGGCATGGCGTCGACCGCGTAAAGGACGGCCTCGGCGCGGACAACGCGTTGCGCGCGACGCCGTACGAGCTTCTGGTTCTCGACATCGGCTTGCCCGACATCGACGGCTTCGAGGTCCTGCGCAGGCTGCGGCAGCGCCGCTCGAAAACCAACGTTCTGGTCCTTACCGCGCGCGACGCGGTCGAGGATCGCGTGCGCGGACTCGATCTCGGTGCCGACGATTACCTGACGAAGCCTTTTTCGCTGACCGAATTCGAAGCTCGCGTCAGGGCGTTGCTGCGGCGAACCTCGCTGCCTTCGGGCCCGATCGTGATCGACGCCTTGTCGATCGACGTCGAGGCCAAGCGCGTGACCGCCAATGGTGTCGCGGTCGAGCTCACGGCGCGCGAGTGGGCGCTGCTCGAGCTGTTCCTGACGCGCCCCGGGCGGGTCCTCAGCAAGGAGTTCATCGGCCAGCAGCTTTTCAACTACGACGACCACCTGTCGATCAACACGATCGAAGTCTACGTTTCGCGCCTGCGCGCCAAGATCGAGGCCGGTGGAATGCACATACGAACTGTCCGGGGCTTCGGCTACCTGTGGGAGCAACTCGATGCCTGACGCCAGGATAGGCGCAAGCAGCATCCGGCGCCGCCTGCTGTTTTTCCTGATCCCGTCGCTGCTGTTCCTCGTCCTGTGCGCCGGCGTATTGACCTATGGTGTCGCACTGAGTGTCGCCACTTCGGCCTACGATCGCTCGTTGCTGGATCCTGCGCTCGACATGGCCGAGAACATCAGGATCGGCACCGACGGACCGCATCTCGACATGCTGATGCAGGCGCAGGCAGCTCTGATGTACGATCACACCGATTCGATGGTCTTTCAGATTCGCGGTGCCGACGGCCGGGTCATCGCGGGCACGGCGGAATTGGCCGCCGTACCGGCTTTGCGAGTTGGCGAGCGAAGATTTTTCGACGGCGTCTATCGCAACGAGCCGGTGCGGATCGCCGCGGTTCGCACCGACACCGGCTTCGACGTCCAGGTCGGAGAAACCCTGTCCAAGCGCCAACGTCTGATCTGGGAAATTCTCGCCGCCGAACTGGTACCGACGCTGCTCATCGCGTTCGCAGCGATCGCTCTTGCCTGGACCGGCGTCAAGCACGGTGTCGCGCCGTTGGCTCGCATTCGCGGCGAGCTGCTTGGCCGAGGCCCCAACGATCTTCGACCGCTGTCCGAAGCGGGCGCTCCACTGGAGATCGCACCGGCCGTCAAGGCGTTCAACAAGCTTCTGGGGCGGATGCGTGATGCCAGCGCGGTCCAGCAGCGGTTTCTCGCCAATGCGGCGCACCAGCTGCGCACGCCGTTGGCCGGTCTGCAGATGCACCTTGAATTGTTGCTGCGTCGCGAGCTGGCGCCGGAGCTGCGCGCCGAGATCGAGGACATGCACGTTGCGACGGCGCGGGCGAGCCATCTGGCCAAGCAGCTGCTCGCACTCGCACGGGCCGAGGCCGGCGCGGCCAGCGGACGCGACGCGCAGCAATTCGATTTGCGCCTCATCGCCGATGCGGCCGCTCAGGAATGGGTGCCGCGCGCGATCGCCCGCGATATCGATCTCGGGTTCGTTCTGGATAGCGCGACGGTTTCGGGCAACCCGCTGCTGATGACCGAGCTCCTCGCCAACCTGATCGATAATGCGTTGCGCTACACCTCTTCCGGCGGTTCCGTCACGATTCGTTGTGGGGTCGAGGGGAGACGCGCCTGCCTCAGCGTCGAGGACAATGGCATCGGCATTCCGGTCGAAGCGCACGTCAAGATATTCGAGCGCTTTTACCGGATCGAGGGGACTCCGGGAGAGGGGTCAGGGCTCGGACTCGCGATCGTCAAGGAAGTCGCCGATCGCCACAACGGCGAGCTGAGTGTCGAATCGAGCGAGGGTTCCGGAACGAAGATCACAGCAAGGTTTCCCTCGCCGACCGCTGAAGCCGCGCCGCAGCAAGGTTCGACTGCGAGAAGCATCGGCCGCGATGCCGTGCCTTTTGGCCCCCGGGACCGGGCTGCCGATCAATTCGGCGAGTAGCGTTCGCGCAGCACTTTTTTCTCGACCTTGCCCATCGGATTGCGCGGCAGGTCATCGACCAGGTAGATGCGCTTGGGCACCTTGAAGCCGGCGATTTCGTCCTTGAGCGCCGCGATGATGTCCTCCTCGCGCAACAGATGCCCAGGCGTCGCGACGACGACTGCGGTGACCGCCTCACCGAAATCCGGATCGGCGACGCCGATCACCGCCGACTCCGCGACACCGGGTAGCGCGTTGATTCTGTCCTCGATCTCCTTCGGATAGACGTTGAGCCCGCCGGTGATGATCATGTCCTTGGCGCGGCCGATGATGCGCAGATAGCCATCTGCCGCCATGTCGCCGACATCGCCGGTTCGAAAGTAGCCGTCGACGGTAAACTGGTCCCGGTGGGTTCCGGCATGCGCCAGTAGCCGGAGAAGACGTTCGGCCCCTTGACCTCGATGTCGCCAACCGCGCCGGGATCGCAGGTCGCGCCATAGGCGTCGACGACGCGCACGCTGACACCCGGCAAGGCTATGCCGACGCTGCCGCAGCGGCGCTCGCCGTCGACCGGATTGGACGTATTCATGCCGGTTTCGGTCATGCCATAGCGCTCGACGATCGTATGTCCGGTACGCGCGGTGAAGTCGTTGAACGTCTGGGGTAGCAGCGGCGCCGAGCCGGAAATGAAAAGGCGGATCGTGCGGCAAGCCTCGGTGCCGAAGGCGGGGTCGGCGAGCAGGCGCGAGTAATAGGTCGGAACGCCCATCATGACCGTCGCGTGCGGCAAGAGCCTCATGACTTCCGCGGCGTCGAATTTCGGCAGCCACAGCATCCGGCTTGCAGACAGCAGCGCACAGTGGCACGCGACGAACAGCCCGTGCACGTGAAATATCGGCAAGGCGTGCATCAGCACGTCGCCGCGGGTGAAACGCCAGTGATCGACCAGAGCCAGCGCGTTCGCGGCCAGATTCCGATGCGACAGCATGGCGCCCTTCGAGCGTCCGGTCGTTCCGGAAGTGTAGAGCAGCGCCGCGAGATCGCCCGGCGCAGAAATCGCAGTGTCGAACAGCCGCGGTTGATCGCGCGCGCGATCGAGCAGGCTGCCCTCGTCGCCCGCGAGCGTCAGCACCGTCGCTTCGGTGCGCAGCGCGGCGATCTCGGCCGCGTCGGCCGGAGCGCAAACGATAATCCGCGGTTCGGCATCGCCAAAGAAATAAGCGAGTTCGGCCTTGCGATAACCGGTGTTCAGAGGGAGATAGACCAGACCTGCGCGCAGGCAGGCGAGGTAGAGCGCCAGTGCCTGCCAGCACTTGTCTGTCTGTACGGCGACGCGGTCGCCGGCGACGCAGCCGGCGGCAAGCAAGGTGTGCGCAATGCGCGCCGACGCCCCATCGATGTCATCGTAGTGAATAACCGGGCCGCCCGGAATCAGGACGCAGGGCTGGTCGAGATTCTCGGCAAAATGGCTGCGCAGCAGCGCATAAAGGTTCGCGTTCATCGCCAAAGCGCGTTCGCAGTCGCCGGCCGCGCCGTAAGAGGCTAACCACGCGGCGGCGAAGCGGGGCAAGGATACAGGCGGTGCGGGTGCCGATCAAGCCTGGCGCTGCGACGGGTCCCCGGGCGCAGAGTCGACTCGTCTGCCGCGATCCCTGCGTGGCGCTTGTGGTTGTTCGCCGCGGATTCGCGACGCTGACCTTCCGGCGACGACGCAACCGGATGCGCGTGCGGCGCCCTATTCGACCGGCCGCTCTTCGGACAGCTTGTCCGGTTTGGCCGGCACGATGGACTTGAGAACTTTGGAGATCAGCGGCCAGAACAGCATGATCACCGCGAGCGTGGTGATGCTGCCGACCAGCCAGTTCGACCACATGATCGTCATATCGCCCTGCGACATGAGCATGGCCTGGCGAAACGCGTTTTCGGCATTGTTGCCCAGCACCAGCGCCAGAACCATCGGCGCCAGCGGATAGTTGAGCTTCTTGAACAGGTAGCCGATGACGCCGAAGCCCAGCATGAACCAGATGTCCTGCATCGCGTTGTTGACCGTGTAGGCGCCGATCGCGCAGATCGCGACGATGACCGGAGCGATGATCGAGAACGGAATGCGCAGGATGCCGGCGAACAGCGGTACCAGGCTCAGCACGACGATCAGCCCGGCGACGTTGCCCAGGTACATGCTGGCGATCAGCCCCCAGACGAAGTCGGGCTTCTCGGCGAACAGCAGCGGTCCCGGTTGCAGGCCCCAGATCAACAGCCCGCCGAGCAGCACCGCGGCGGTCGGCGAACCAGGGATGCCGAGCGTGATCATCGGCAACAGCGCGCTCGTTCCGGCGGCGTGCGCCGCGGTCTCCGGCGCCACCACGCCTTCGAGGACCCCGGTGCCGAATTTGTCGCCGTCCTTGGACATCTTCTTGGCCACGCCGTAGCTCATGAACGACGCCGGCGTCGCGCCGCCCGGCGTGATGCCCATCCAGCATCCGATTGCGGTGCTGCGTATGAACGTCATCCAGTATTTCGGCAGCTTCTTCCACGTCTCGAACACGACCTTGGGATTGATCTTGGCAGGTACGCCGTGAAATGCCAGCCCTTCCTCCATCGACAGCAGGATTTCGCCGATGCCGAAGAGCCCGATTACCGCAATCAGGAAGTCGAATCCCTTCATCAGGCTCGGGAATCCGAACGTCAGACGGAGTTGTCCGGTGACGATATCGATGCCGACGGTGGACAGGGCGAAACCGATCATCATCGAAATGATGATTTTCCACGGGGAGCCCTTGCCCATGCCGACAAAGCTGCAGAACGTCAGCAGATAGACCGAAAAAAACTCTGGAGGCCCGAACTGGAGCGCGAAGCGCGCGATCAACGGGGCGAGAAAGGTGATCATCAGCACGGCGACGAACGCGCCGACGAACGATGAGGTGAACGACGCCGTCAGCGCCTCGCCGGCGCGTCCCTTCTGCGCCAGCGGATAGCCGTCGAAGGTGGTTGCTACCGACCAGGGCTCGCCGGGAATGTTGAACAGAATCGAGGCAATCGCGCCGCCGAACAGCGCGCCCCAGTAGATGCACGACAGCATGATGATCGCCGACGTCGGCGGCATCGTGAACGTCAGCGGCAGCAGAATCGCAATCCCGTTGGCGGCGCCCAGGCCGGGCAGCACCCCGATGATCACGCCGAGCACGATGCCCAGGAACATCAGGCCGATGTTGAACGGCGTGAGCACCACCGCGAAGCCGTGAAACAGAAGATTCAGGTCAGACACCCTGCGCTCCCGAGTTGATTAGTGCTCTCGCCGCCGGCGCTGCCGGCACGGCATGGTTCGATGTGGCGCTTAAGGTCGCGTCAGAAGCCGGTCCAGCCCGTTAGATTCCAAAATCCCTTGAACAGGGGAACCTGGAACCACACCTCGAACATGAAGAAGAAGAGCACGCTGATCGCCACGGCCAGAGGCACGCTCTTCTTCCAGGGGTATTGGCCAAGCATGTTCATGAACAGCGCGATATAGATCGCCGACGCGACGTAAATGCCTATCAGCTGGATGCCCAGGACGAACAGGCCCGCAGGAATCAGAACCTTGAGGACCTGCTTCAACTGTCCCCGCTCGACGAAGCTCGCCCGGCCTTTGGCATCCTTGCTGACGATGGCCTGCAGCAGTACGGCGCCGCTCGCAACGCAGATGAACAGGCTCACATAGAAGGGGAAAAAGCCCGATTGCGGCCCTTCGCTTCCCCAGCGGAAGCCGAGTTTGTAGCTGGTGTACAAGAACGTCGCGCCGAACGCCAGCAGGATTACCGCGACCGCGATTTCCATCGTCCGCATCGAGACGACCGAGCGGCCATCGTCCTGGCCGGGAGTGCCGTGCTTTGCCATCGTCAGTGCCCCGCCGCGGTAGAAAGGGTCAAAGGCGCTCAGGCTGCAGACGCCACGGCTCGATCGAAGCGTAAGCGGCAATTCCCAGCCGCACCTTCGTCGCGCCAAAGCGTCCGGAGCCCCGGTGTGCGTCCTATTGCTTGGCCATGAAGCCGGCCTTTTCCATCAGGCCCTTGTGCATCGTTTCCGCCTGCTCAACCCATTTGACGTATTCCGCGCCGCTCATGAACGACTGGTTGAACGCGGCCTGCTCGCTGAAGGATTTCCAGTCGGGCGTCGCGCGAACCTTCTTGAACAAGTCGACGTAGAAGTCGACCTGTTCCTTGCTGACGCCGGCCGGCATGAAGATGCCGCGCAGCATCGTGTACTCGACCGGAAGACCGGACTCCTTGCAGGTAGGGATGTCATTCCACGACATGTCCGTGGTGACCTTCTCCTTGTAAGGCATGCGCTGGGAATCGAACACGCACAGCGGGCGAAGCTTTCCTGCGCGCCATTGGGCGACCGCTTCGATCGGATTGTTGACCGATGAGTCGATGTGCCCTCCGACCAGCTGCACTGCGACGTCGCCGCCACCCTTGAGCGGTATGTAGATGAACTTGACGCCTGGATTTGCCTGCTCGATCTGCGCGGTGATGATCTGGTCTTCCTGCTTCGATCCGGTCCCGCCCATCTTGAATTTGTTGGGCGAGGCCTTGACCGCGTCGATGTACTGCTTGGCAGTCTTGTATGGCGTGTCGGCGTTGACCCACAGCACGAATTCGTCCAGAGCCAGCATCGCGACCGGTGTCAGGTCTCGCCAGCTGAACGGCACGCCGGTCGCCATCGGGGTCGTGAACAGGTTCGACAGCGTGATGACGATCTTTTCCGGATCGCCCTTGCTGTCCTTGACGTCGAGGAAGCCTTGCGCGCCGGCGCCACCGGACTCGTTGACGACGATGAACGGCTGCTTCATCAGCTGATGCTTGCTCGCCACGCCCTGGATGAAGCGCGCCATCTGGTCGGCGCCGCCGCCGGTACCGGCTGGAACGATGAACTGGACAGGCTTGCTCGGCTCCCACGCGGCCGCCGACATCGAAACGGCGCCCGCCACGACCCCTGCGAACAGCGCGACCAGCGCGATCCGCAACTTCGACCGTTGATGCATTTTCATTTCGTCCTCCTAAAGTGGCTGTGAGTCCCTGACAACCTGTCCGCTGCGTGCGGTTTCTTGTTGTCGCCATGCCTAACGCTGCAGCAATAGAACCGGTTTACGAGTCTCCCCGAAGCGACTGCATCTTCGATCATTTCACCAGGACAATCGGAATGTCTACCGCCTGCACGACATCGGCGGTGACCGAACCGAGCAGCATTCCGGCCACCGGGCCGAGTGCCCGGGTTCCCATCGCAATCTGCTGGGCCGAAAGCTCCTTGACATACTTTGCCACGGTTTCGCCAATCTCGCCTACGCCGATATGAAACGCGTACGGGACGCCGGCCTTGTCGAGAAGCTTTCGCGCCGGCGCCAGCGCGGTCATGCCTTCGTCATGGTAATAGCCGTCCAGGTCGGTGCGGCGCACATGGCGCCCGAGATTCCCCGGCGTCACCAGCGTCTGCACGTTCAGCAGATGGATGTCGGCTGCTTCCTTGCACGCGGCTGACATTTCGATGGCATATCGCACTGCACGGCTCGAGCTTTCCGAACCATCGACGAGTGCCAGAATTTTCAGCATCGGCCGGTCCTTTTGTCGCGCCGTCGATCAGTTCGACCGGCTCTGCCGCACACCGGCGGCCAGATCGATCGGCTTGGCCGCGATCCGTACTGCACGCGCGGCCAGCACTCTTCCAACGGCGACAACCAGCACTGCGCCGGCGATCTGGCTCCAGCTGATCTCGCCGATCAGCGGCAGCGTGAACTGCAGCCATGGCATATGAGCGGCGATCCAGCCGACCAGGATCGGGTCGCTGTCGAGCATGTCACCGGCCACCCAGCCCAGCAGGGCCGCGCCGAGTGTAATGATGGCCGGAAACCGGCCGATAAGCTTCATGACGATGGTGCTGCCGAAAACCACGACCGGAACGCTGATCCCGAGCCCGAGCATCAGCAATACCAGATCCCCCTTGGCCGTCGCGGCAACGCCGATGACATTGTCGGTGCTCATGATCAGATCGGCGACGAGAATCGTGCGCATCGCGGCCCACGCCGTTTTGCCGCCACCGGCTTCGTCTTCGCTTTCGCTGCCGGGGAGCAGCAGTTGCACCGCGATCCAGAACAGCAGCAGGCTGCCGCCGAGCCTCAGATACGGCAGCTCGAAGATTTCGGCAGCAATGATGGTCAGCGTCACCAGGATGACGGTCGCCGCGACGCTGCCCCAAATGATCGCCTGCTTCTGTTGGCGCGGTGGCAGCGAGCGCGCGGCCAGCGCGATCACCACGGCGTTGTCCCCGGATAGAACGACGTTGACCATGATGATCTCGCCGAGCGCGACCCAGAAGTGCGGGGTGGTCAGATAAGCGATCATGCGTGCCTGGGGGCTCCGAGGAGCGACGACAGCCGCGGTTCGGCGTTCAGATCAGGCCGGCGCCGCGCGCCCATTGGTACTTGGCGCCGAGCACGGCGACCGGCATCTCGGTCGTGTACGGATACGCGGGAATGCCGTGATCGAACAGGTACTCGGCCGCCTCCTCGACCTGCACGTCGCCGGCGAGCGACGCAACGACCGGCTTGTGGATGCCCTTGGCGCGCATTTCCTCGACGACCTCGACCATGATCTTGGCGAACACCATCGGCGGCGTGACGATCGTGTGCCAATAGCCGAGGATCAGCGCATGAATGCGCGGATCTTCGAGCCCCAGTCGAACGGTGTTCTGATAGGTCTTCGGCGGCTCGCCGCCGGTGATGTCGACCGGGTTGCCGGCCGCGCCGAACGGCGGGATGAATTTGCGGAACGCCGCGTCCAGGTCCGCCGGCATCGCCATCAGCGAAAGCTTGTTGTCGACGCAGGCGTCGGACAGCAGAACGCCTGAGCCGCCGGCGCCGGTGATGATGATCACGTTCTCGCCTTTCGGCGTCGGCAATACGGGAATCGCGCGCGCGAACTCGAGCATGTCGCGCAAGGCGCCGCGCCCGGATGACACCCGATTGCTTGAACACGTCCTCGTAGATCTTGTCGTTGCCGGCAAGCGCACCGGTATGCGAGCTCGCCGCTCGCGCGCCCATGCTGGTGCGGCCCGCCTTGAGCACGACGACAGGCTTCTTTTTCGACACGCGCTTGGCCACCTCGGCGAATGCGCGGCCGTCCTTCAGGTCCTCGCAGTGCTGCACGATGATGTGCGTGTTGTCGTCCTGCTCGAAGAACGTCAGCAGGTCGTCCTCGTCGATGTCGGACTTGTTGCCCAGGCCCACGATCGCCGAGACGCCCATCTTGGCCGAGCGCGAGAAGCCGATGATCGCCATGCCGATGCCCCCCGACTGCGACGACAAGGCCGCGTGACCCTTGACGTCGTAGGCGGTGCAGAAGGTCGCGCACAGGTTCTTCGGCGTGTAGTAGAAGCCGTAGATGTTCGGCCCCATCAGCCGGACACCGTACTTGTGGCCGATCTCGACGATTTCCTTCTGGCCCTCGACGTTGCCGGTCTCGGCGAAGCCCGACGGAATCAGCACCGCGCCGGGAATCTTCTTTTCCCCGACTTCGACCAGCGCCTGCGCGACGAACTTGGCCGGTATCGCGAACACCGCGACGTCGATCTTGCCCGGAACGTCCTTGACGCTCTTGTAAGCCTTCCGTCCCATGATCTCGGCGGCAGAAGGGTTGATCGGATAGATCTCTCCCTTGTACCCCCCATTGATCAGATTCTTCATTACCGAGTTGCCGATCTTGCCCTCCTCGGAGGAGGCGCCGATCACCGCCACGGCGTCGGGCTTCATGATGCGATTCATATCGCGCACGATATCGTCGTGGCTCGGGCGGAAGCGTGCCGGTGCGGGACTGAAATCGACGACGATGCGCACATCGGCGGCGATCGCGCCGCTCTTGCTCGCGAACACCGGGTTCAGGTCCATTTCGGCGATTTCGGGAAAATCCGCGACCAGCTGCGAAACGTTCTGGATCAGCGTGGCGAGCGCGTCGCGGTTCACCGGATCGGCGCCGCGCACGCCTTTCAGGATTTCGGCCGCGGCAATGCCGTCGAGCATCGACAGCGCGTCCTCCTTGGTCGCCGGCGCCAGCCGGAACGTGATGTCCTTCAGCACCTCGACCAGGATGCCGCCGAGACCGAATGCGACCAGCTTGCCGAACGAGGGATCGGTCACCGCGCCGACAATGACCTCCTGCCCGCCATGCAGCATCTGCTGGATCTGGACACCGAGCAGATTGGCTTTCGGATCGTACTTCTTGGCGTTCGCCATGATCGTCGCGAAGCCCTTGTCGACCTCGTCGGCGCTTTTGACGCCGACCAGGACGCCGCCTGCCTCGGTCTTGTGCAGGATCTCGGGCGAGACGATCTTCATCACTACCGGAAAGCCGATCCCGGAGGCCAGCTTGGCGGCTTCGGCGGCAGATGTCGCCACGCCTTCCTTGGGCACCGCGATGCCGTAGGCGTCGCAGACGAGCTTGCCCTCCGGTGCCGTCAGCGAGGTGCGGCCCTCGGTCTTCACCTTGTCCAGGATCTGCCGGACCGCCGTCTTGTTATTCGCCATCGCTTGCTCCTCCGTACGTTGTTTGTCGCAGGCGCCTAGGGCGCCGCGGTGTTCAGATCACTTTCGCGGCGCGCAGTGCGGCTACCTGAGCCTTGTCGTAGCCGAGCTCGGCCAGGACTTCGTCGGTATGCTCGCCCAGCAGCGGCGAGCGCTTCACCTCGGTGGGGCTGTCGGACATCTTGATCGGGTTGCCGACGCTCAGGTATTTGCCGCGCGTCGGGTGGTCGACCTCGACCACCGTGCCGGTCTTGCGCAGCGACGGCTCCTCGGCGATTTCCTTCATCGACAGGATCGGGCCGCAGGGAATGTCGTGCTTGTTCAGGATGTCCATCGCCTCGAACTTGGTCTTGGTCTTGGTCCATTCCTCGATCTGGCCGAAGATTTCCATCAGGTGCGGCAGGCGTGCCTTTGGCGTCGCGTAGCGCGGATCGGTCAGCCATTCCTCGCGGCCGATGACCTCGCAGATGTCTTTCCAGACCGGCGCCTGCGTGATGAAGTAGATGTAGGCGTTCGGATCGGTCTCCCAGCCCTTGCACTTGAGAATCCAGCCGGGCTGGCCGCCGCCGGAGGCGTTGCCGGCGCGTGGCACGGCGTCGCCGAACGTGCCGTTCGGATACTGCGGGTATTCCTCCATCACGTGCGTGCGGTCCAGCCTCTGCTGGTCGCGAAGCTTCACGCGGCACAGGTTGAGCACGCCGTCCTGCATCGCCGCGAGGACGCGCTGGCCGCGGCCGGTGGTCTTGCGCTGATAAAGCGCGGCGACGATGCCGAGCGCCAGATGCAAGCCGGTGCCCGAATCGCCGATCTGGGCGCCGGTCACCAGCGGCGGGCCGTCGTCGAAACCGGTGGTCGACGCCGAGCCACCCGCGCATTGCGCGACGTTTTCGTAGACCTTGCAGTCCTCGTACGGACCCGGCCCGAAGCCCTTGACCGACGCGACGATCATCGCGGGATTCAACGCCTGGATGCGCTCCCAGGTGAAGCCCATGCGGTCGAGCGCGCCGGGCGCGAAATTCTCGACCAGCACGTCGCATTTGCGCACCAGCGCCTCGATCAGTTCCTTGCCTTGCGGATGCTTGGCGTCGATGGTGATCGAGCGCTTGTTGTGGTTAAGCATCGTGAAGTACAGGCTGTCGACACCGGGGATGTCGCGCAGCTGCCCGCGAGTGATGTCTCCCTCGCCCGCCCGCTCGACCTTGATGACGTCGGCGCCCATCCACGCGAGAAGCTGCGTGCAGGTCGGACCCGATTGCACGTGCGTGAAATCGAGTATGCGCACGCCGTCCAGTGCCTTACCCATTACATTCCCCCATGCATTGCCGTCATTGCCACGAAAACGCTATTTCGACGACGATCGAATTGCCAAGCCGCGTTGAGCGTCGGCGCGTCGCAGCGCCCGAAGCCAAATTGCAGTTTCCGACGACGCTCGAACGCGGCGAGCCGTCACGATTTTTTCTTCGCGGCGGGATTGAGACTGGTGATGCGACCGCTTTCCGTGCCCGCCTTTTCGTCGATGACCGCATTGATCAAGGTAGGCTTGCGCGAGCGGATCGCTTGTTCCATCGCGTTGCGAAGCTCGGCCGGCGTCGTGGCCATCACACCGATTCCGCCGAAGGCCTCCATCAGCTTCTCGTAGCGCGCGCCCTTGACGAACACCAGGGGCGAAGGATCGGGGCCTCCGGTAGCATTCACTTCGTCGCCGCGGTAGACCCCGTTGTTGTTCAGGATCACGACGCAGACCGGCAGGTTGTAGCGGCAGATCGTCTCGCATTCCATGCCGGAGAAACCGAAGGCGCTGTCGCCCTCGACCGCGATCACCTGCTCGCCGCTGACCACGGCCGCCGCGACTGAAAAGCCCATGCCGACGCCCATCACGCCCCAGGTGCCTACGTCCAGGCGCTTCCGCGGCTTGTACATGTCCACGATGCTGCGCGTGAAGTCGAGCGCGTTCGCACCCTCGTTGACGAGGATGGCGTCCGGATTCGCCTTGACGATGTCGCGCACGACGTTGAGCGCGCTGTGGAAGTTCATCGGCGACGGGTTCTTCGCCAGCGACTCACCCATCTTCGCGACATTTTTCGTCTTGCGCTCCGCGATGGCGTCGAGCCACTCGGCGGGCGGCTTCGGCCAGTTTGATCCGATGCTGGCGAGCATCGCCGAGACGCACGAACCGATGTCGCCGACGACCGGCGCGTCGATACGGACGTTGCTGTCCGCCTCCTGCGGCGAGATGTCGATCTGGATGAACTTCTGGCCACCCCATTCCTTGGCGCTGCTGCCTCCCCACGTCTTGCCTTTGCCGTGCGACAGCAGCCAGTTCAGGCGCGCACCGATCACCATCACGACGTCGGCCTCGGGCAGCACGTACGAGCGCGCCGCGGATGCGGATTGCTCGTGCGTGTCGGGCAAAAGGCCCTTGGCCATCGCCATGGGCAGGTAGGGAATGCCGGTTTTTTCCACCAGCGCGCGAATGTCCGCATCGGCCTGCGCGTACGCCGCCCCTTTGCCGAGAATGATGAGCGGGCGCTTGGCGCTCCGGAGCAGATCGAGCGCGCGCTGCACGGCGTCAGGCGCCGGGATCTGGCGCGGCGCCGGATCAACGACCTTGATCAGCGACTTGCGTCCTGCCTCGGCGTCCATCGTCTGTGGGAACAGCTTGGCCGGCAGGTCGAGATAGACGCCGCCGGGACGGCCGGAGAGCGCAGCGCGGATCGCCCGCGCCACGCCTACGCCGATGTCCTCGGCATGCAGGACACGGAACGCGGCTTTGGCGTGCGGCTTGGCGATCGCGAGCTGGTCCATCTCTTCGTAGTCGCCCTGCTGCAGATCGACGATCTCGCGCTCGCTCGAGCCGCTGATGAGGATCATCGGAAAGCAGTTGGTCGTGGCGTTGGCGAGCGCAGTCAGCCCGTTGAGAAAACCGGGGGCCGACACCGTGAGGCAGACGCCGGGCTTCTGCGTCATGAAGCCCGCGATGGAAGCGGCATACCCTGCGTTCTGCTCATGGCGGAAGGAAATCACGCGCAGCCCGGCGCGCTGCAGCTTGCGCGTGAGATCGGTAATCGGGATGCCGGGCAGGGCGAAGATCGTGTCGATGCCGTTCAGCTTGAGGGCATCGATGACCAGCTGAAAGCCGTCGATCTCTTGTGCTTGAGCCTCGCGCTCGCCGCCGCTGGCGATGTTCGAAGTATCTTCGGCGGTCGTGGTCGCCGGCTTTGTTGCGGGCTTGGCGGTGGTCTCGAGCATGGCGGGCTCCGGGTGCAGGATAGGCTGGCTTTTTTTAGGTATTCGGCATAACGTATGTAGTATATCAGCGAAGTCGATCGGGATTTCAGCAAGCCGCCGATCGGTTGTCCCAGCCGGGGCCGGCCGCCGCGACCGGCCGCCCATTGCGGTCCAACGGCAGCGCCGGGCTCCGGGGCGACTCGGCTTGCAACCGCCCGAAAGACCTACCGCAATCGGAAACCGCCATGGCAGCAGGCATCGACGCACCAGCGAAGGAGACCAAGCCGCGGCCACGGGCAACCCCGCATCCGCAGCCGGCGGCCCGCACGCTGACCTTGCAGCCGATCAACACCAACGTCAGCTTCCGCGATCAGGCGTACTCGGCGCTCAAGCAGGCGATCATGGACGCCGACATTTATGCGCATCGCGAAGAGCTGCGCCTCGACGAGCGCCAGTTGTCGCAGGCGCTCGGCGTCAGCCGCACGCCGATTCGCGAGGCAATGACGCTGCTCGAGCAGGAAGGCTTCTTGCGTACCGTGCCCCGGCGCGGCGTGTTCATCGTGCGCAAGACCAAGAAGCAGATCATAGAGATGATCGAGATGTGGGCGGCGCTGGAAAGCATGGCCGCGCGGCTGGCGACGCTCAACGCCTCGGACCAGGACATCGGCACCCTGCGCCACATGTTCGACGAATTCCGGAACTCGACGCCGGCCGAGCACATCAATGAGTATTCGGATGCCAACATCGCGTTCCACCAGGCGATCATCCGCCTGTCGGGCTCGCACTTGATGGGCAAGACGATCGACGACCTGTTCCTGCACGTTCGGGCGATTCGCCGCATGACGATATCGCAGAGGGACCGTGCCTCGCGCTCGATCATCGACCACATGCGCATCATCGAAGCGCTGGAGAAACGCGACACCGAGCTTGCCGAGCGGCTGGTGCGGCAGCACTCGCTCGATCTCGCCGCTTACGTCGAGAAGCACTGCGATTTCCTCGATTGACGCCATGGCCAGCTCTGTAGATCTCGCCGGGACGGCCTGCCGACGATGAACGAGCAGTCGGTGGTCGACATTTCCGGGTTGGACCGCAAGCGGCGAGCGCGCGCGCATCCGAAGGGCCGCCCGGTCGAGCCGCAGGCGCTGGCCGAGATTCGCACGCTGCTCGGCGACGCGCCGCGCCGGCGCGACTTGCTGATCGAGTTTCTGCACCGGATCCAGGATAGCTACGGCCATATTTCCGGCGCGCACGTCGTCGCGCTGGCCGAGGAGATGAAGCTCGCGCGAACCGAGGTCTACGAGGTCGCGACCTTCTACCATCACTTCGACGTCATCGCCGACGGCGAAACCCCGCCACCGGCGCTGACCGTGCGCGTCTGCGAGACGCTGTCGTGCCAGATGGCGGGCGCCGATGCATTGCTCGCGGCGCTTCAGCGGGCGGGAGAATCCGGCGTGCGCTTCGTCGGCGCGCCGTGCATCGGGCGCTGCGAGCACGCCCCGGCAGCGCTGGTTGGCCGTCATCCGGTCGACGAAGCAACGCCGGAAAAAATCGCCGCCGCGATCGCCGGCAGACGGATCGAGGCTGAGCCGCCGCCTTATATCGACCTTGCCGCGTATCGCGCCGCCGGCGGCTACCGGACGCTGGCCGCCTGCATCCGCGGCGAACGCGCTGTCGAAGCCGTGACCGCGACCCTGGAAGAGTCGGGCTTGCGCGGTCTTGGCGGAGCCGGCTTTCCGGCCGGGCGGAAATGGAAAATCGTTCGCGCGGAGCCGGCGCCGCGGCTGATGGCGGTCAATATCGACGAAGGGGAGCCCGGCACGTTCAAGGATCGCTATTACCTCGAGCGCGATCCGCACCGCTTTCTCGAAGGCATGCTGATCGCCGCGTGGGCGGTCGGCATCGGCGATGTCTACATCTATCTGCGCGACGAATACGCCGGCTGCCGCGCGGTGCTCGAGCGCGAGATCGCGGCGCTTCAAGCCGACCCCCCGTGCCCGCTGCCGAGCCTGCACCTTCGCCGTGGCGCCGGCGCCTACATCTGTGGCGAAGAGTCGGCGATGATCGAGTCGATCGAGGGCAAGCGCGGCATGCCGCGCCTGCGCCCGCCGTACGTGGCGCAGGTCGGGCTGTTCGGACGGCCTACGCTCGAGCACAACATGGAAACGCTGTACTGGATCCGCGACATCCTCGAAAAGGGCGGCGCGTGGTTCGCCGGGCAGGGGCGCAACGGCCGCAAGGGCATGCGCTCGTTTTCGGTGTCGGGGCGCGTGGCCAAACCGGGCGTGCACCTGGCGCCGGCCGGCATCACGGTGCGCGAGCTGATCGCCGAATACTGCGGTGGCATGCTCGCCGGCCACGAGTTCTACGGCTATCTGCCCGGCGGCGCGTCAGGCGGCATCCTGCCGGCGTCGCTGGCCGACGTTCCGCTGGATTTCGACACCTTGCAGCCGCACGGCTGCTTCATCGGCTCGGCCGCGGTGATCGTTCTTTCGCAGCATGACCGCGCGCGCGACGCGGCGCTCAACCTGATGCGCTTTTTTGCCGACGAGTCCTGCGGGCAATGCACCCCCTGCCGCGTCGGCACCGAAAAAGCGGTCGGGCTGCTGTCCAAGCCGAAATGGGATACTGCGCTGCTGGCCGAGCTTTCACAGGCGATGGCCGACGCATCGATCTGCGGGCTCGGGCAGGCGGCGCCGAATCCGATCGCCTGCGTGGTCAAATATTTTCCGAACGAGCTGGCTATGAACGCACCTGCAGAAGTCGCGCTTGCTGCCGAATTGATCGAGTTTCGCCTGAACGGCGAAGCCGCGTCGGCGCGCCCGGACGAAACCATCATCGAGGCGGCAAAGCGGCACGGGGTCGAGATCCCCCACCTTTGCTACAAGCCGGGCATGCGGCCCGATGGCAACTGCCGCGCCTGCATGGTGGAGATCAAGGGCGAGCGAGTGCTGGCACCTTCGTGCTGCCGCAAGCCGGCCGCCGGCATGGAAGTGAGCAGCGACAGCCCGCGCGCGGTTCACTCGCAGAAAATCATCGTCGAGATGCTGGCCGCCGACGTGCCGGCGCGGGTCTACAAGCTGGATTCGGAGCTCGAGCAATGGAAGCGCTGGCTGGGGCTGGGGACGCCGCGCTTCGCCGCGCGCGCGCAGCCCAAGGCCGATTTGTCGCACCCGGCGATCGCGGTCAATCTCGACGCCTGCATCCAGTGCACGCGCTGCGTGCGCGCCTGCCGCGAGGAGCAGGTCAACGACGTCATCGGCTACGCGTTTCGCGGCGCGCATTCGGCGATCGTGTTCGATCTGGGCGACCCGATGGGCGTGTCGACCTGTGTCGCCTGCGGCGAATGCGTGCAGGCTTGTCCGACTGGTGCGCTGGCGCCGGCGAACGACGCGTATCTCGTCGTGGCCGACAAGGTTGTCCCATCGGTGTGCCCGTACTGCGGAGTCGGCTGCCAGCTCGACTATCACGTCAAGGACAACGAGATCGTCCGGGTCGAAGGCCGCGACGGCCCAGCGAACCACGAGCGCTTGTGCGTCAAGGGACGCTACGGCTACGACTACGTGCACCACCCGCAACGCCTGACCCGGCCGCTGATCCGGAAGGAGGGGTTTGCCAAGACGGCGGACTTCGTCATGGATCCGGCGAATCCTCTTGCCGTGTTCCGCGAGGCGAGCTGGGAAGAGGCGCTGCGAAGTCGCCGGTGGCGCGCTCGTGCGCATCCGCGATCAGCTTGGCGGCCAGGCGCTCGCCGGCTTCGGTTCGGCCAAGGGTTCGAACGAGGAGGCGTACCTGTTCCAGAAGCTGGTGCGCACCGGTTTCGGCTCGAACAACGTCGACCATTGCACGCGGCTGTGTCACGCCTCGAGCGTCGCGGCGCTGCTCGAAGGCATCGGCTCGGGGGCGGTGTCGAATCCGGTGATGGACGTGATGAAGGCGGAAGTCGTGTTGCTCATCGGCGCCAACCCGGTGGTCAACCATCCGGTCGCCGCGACGTGGATCAAGAACGCGGTCAGGAACGGCACCAAGCTGATCCTCGCCGATCCGCGCCGCTCCGAGCTCGCGCGCCACGCGACCCACTACCTGCAGTTCAAGCCGGACACCGACGTGGCGCTGCTGAACGCGATGATGCACGTCATCGTCGAAGAAGGGCTGGTCGCGCAGAGCTTCGTCGCCGACCGCACCAGCGGCTTCGAGGAGATCCGCAAGAATGTCGCCGGCTACAGTCCCGAGGCGATGGCGCCGGTGTGCGGAGTTCCCGCGGCGACGATCCGCGAGGTCGCGAGGATGTACGCGACATCGGGTGGCTCGATGATCCTCTGGGGCATGGGAATTTCGCAGCACGTGCACGGCACCGACAACGCCCGCTGCCTGATCGCGCTGTCGATGATGACCGGGCAGGTCGGCCGGCCCGGCACCGGGCTGCATCCGTTGCGCGGCCAGAACAACGTGCAGGGCGCGAGCGACGTCGGCTTGATCCCGATGATGTATCCCGGACTACCAGCGGGTCGACAACGCCGGAACGCGCCTCAGGTTCGAAGAAGTCTGGGGCATGGCGCTCGATCCGAAGCCCGGCCTGACCGTCGTCGAGATCATGGACGCGGTGCACGCCGGCCAGATCCGCGGCATGTACATCATGGGCGAGAATCCGGCGATGTCCGACCCCGACGTCAGCCATGCGCGGCAGGCACTTGCCGAGCTCGAGATGCTGGTCGTGCAGGACATCTTCCTGACCGAGACCGGGTATCTGGCCGACGTGATCCTGCCGGCGTCGGCGTTTCCGGAGAAGACCGGCACGTTCACCAACACCGACCGCAGCGTGCAGCTCGGCCGTCAGGCGCTCGAACCACCGGGCGAGGCGCGTCAGGACCTGGCGATCATCGTCGCGATGGCGCGCAAGCTCGGCCTCGACTGGCACTACGATCATCCGAGCCAGGTGTTCGAGGAGATGCGGCGGACGATGCCGTCGATCGCCGGGATCACCTGGGATCGCCTCGAACGCGAGCACGCCGTCACCTATCCGTGCGAGAAGGAAGGCGATCCGGGGCAGCGCGTCGTATTCACCGAGGATTTTCCTACGGCAAGCGGCAAGGGCCGCTTCGTGCCGGCCGCGATCATTCCCGCAGCCGAGCGCCCGGACAGCGAGTATCCGTTCGTGCTGATCACCGGTCGCCAGCTCGAGCACTGGCACACCGGCAGCATGACGCGGCGGGCCAGGGTACTGGACACGATCGAGCCTTCGCCGGTGGCGTCGGTCAACCCGGACGATCTGGAAAAGCTCGGCGTCGCTCCGGGCAATGCGATCACGGTTGCATCGCGCCGCGGCAGCATCACCTTGTCCGCACGCGCCGATGAGGGCACGCCGCGCGGCGCGGTGTTCATTCCGTTCTGCTATTACGAGGCCGCCGCCAATCTGCTGACCAATCCGGTGCTCGATCCATTTGGCAAGATTCCCGAGTTCAAGTACTGTGCAGTTCGTGTAAGCGCGGGCGGGGCGACCAGCGAGGTCGTCGGCTACGACGGCTGAAACGCCGAGGGACGCCGCGCACGCAGTACGCTGGCGACGCGCCGGCGGCGCGGCAATCGTGCAGCGCAACCAGATCGCGAACGGCCGCCAGAGCCGTGGACCGCCAGGCATTCGACAAAACGAACTAGGAGGAATCACGATGAGCAAGCTCAGGCATCTCGGCATGCTGGCCGCGCTGGCGACGGCGTGGCGACAGGCATCGGTCGCGGCAGCGCCGGTCACGCTGCGCGCCTCGCATCAGTTTCCCGGCGGCAAGGGCGATGTGCGCGACGACATGGTGCAGATGATCGCTCGCGACGCCAAGGCGGCCGGCGTCGACCTCGACATTCAGGTCTACCCGGGCGCGTCGCTGTTCAAGGCGGAGCAGCAGTGGAACGCGATGGTCAACGGCCAGCTCGACATCACGCTGTTTCCGCTCGACTATGCGAGCGGCCAGGTGCGCGCGTTCAGCGCGACCCTGATGCCCGGACTGGTGCGCAATTACGACCGCGCCAAGCGGCTCAACGCATCGCAGTTCATGAAGGACATCCATGCGCACATCGAGAAGGCCGGCGCCATCGTCCTGTCGGATGCGTGGTTCGGCGGCGGCATGGTGTCCAAGCGCGGCTGCATCCTGGTGCCCGACGACGTCAAGGGCCTGAAGTTCCGCGCCGCGGGCCCGACGTTCGCGCAGATGTGGCAGTCGGCGGGCGCGTCGATCGTGTCGATTCCGTCGAACGAGATCTACAACGCGTTCCAGACCGGCGTCGCCGAAGGTACCGATACCAGCATGGGCAGTTTTCTGTCGTTCCGCCTCTACGAGCAGGCGAAGTGCTTGACCGCGCCCGGCAGATAACGCGCTGTGGTTCATGTACGAGCCGGTGCTGATGTCGAAAAAGAGCTTCGACAAGCTCGACAAAAAGCAGCAGGACGTGCTGATCCAGGCCGGCAAGAAGGCGCAGAAGTACTACGAGGACAAGGCGGAGTCGGTCGACGCGGCGACGATCAAGGCGTACAAGGATCACGGCGTCGAGGTCAAGACGTCTGACCGACGCGCAGTACGACCAATGGATGGACCTCGCGAAGAAAAGCTCTTACGTCGAATTCGCGAAGGACGTGCCGGACGGCAAGAAGCTGATCGACGAAGCCTTGAGCGTCAAGTAGCGCTTCGATCGATGTCATCGGCAGGGGGAGCGCGTGCGAATCGCTCGCGATTTCCCCGCAGGCTCGCGCGATGGTCGACCCGCAGGCGCACGCTGGACAAGTTTGTCCGCGGCGTCAGACTGGTTGTCGCGAGCGTGCGGCTATGTCGCGGCGGCGACTGATCGCGCTCGGCGTCGTGATCGTTTGCCAGATGGTGTTCGTGCGCTTCGTGCTCAACGACAACACGATCTGGCAGACCGATTTCGTCACCTACAGCCTGGTCGCGGCGACATTCATCGGCAGCCCGTTCGTGCTGATGACGCGCGGGCACGTCAACGTCGACGTGCTGCCGCTCTACCTGGGCTGACGCCCGCGCTACTTTCTCGCGCTGGCCTCGACGCTGCTGGCGATAGCGTTCTGCGTCGGTCATGCTGGTGCTCACGTCGCAATACTGGCGGGAGGCGTGGGACCAGCGATGGCTGTCGAACACGATGTGGCGGGTGCGTCTCTGGATTCCCTATGCTTCGATGCCGATCGGCCTGGGGATTCTCACGCTGCAATATCGTGGTCGAGCTCGCTAACCTCGATCACCGGGCGCGAGCCGCCGTTCGGCATCGAAAAGGGCCGTCGAGCGTGACCCCGGCCACCCAAGGCGCGATCGTCCTTGTCGTCACGCTGATCGTTCTGCTCTCCGGGGCGCCGGTCGCCTTCGGTCTGGGCGCGCTTTCGGTCGCTTTCATCGTCGTCTTCCAGGGCTTCGGCGCGCTGCACGTCGTTGCCGAGACATTTTTCGCCGGTCTGAACGATTTCACGCTGGTGTCGATCCCGATGTTCGTGATGATGGGCGCCGCGATCGGCTCGTCGCCGGCGGGCAAGGATCTCTACGAGGCGCTCGACCGCTGGCTGTACCGTCTGCCGGGCGGACTGGTGATCTCCAACCTCGGCGCGTGCGCTCTGTTCGCCGCGCTTACCGGCTCGTCGCCCGCGTGCTGCGCGGCCATCGGCAAGATGGGCATTCCCGAGATGCGCAGCCGCGGGCTATCCCGACGACGTCGCGACCGGCTCGATCTGCGCCGGCGGCACGCTCGGCATCCTCATTCCGCCGTCGATCACGTTCATTCTGTACGGCATCGCCACCGAGACTTCGATCGGCCGACTGTTCCTCGCCGGCGTGCTGCCGGGGGTGATGCTGACCGCGCTGTTCATGCTGTGGACGCTGTTCATCATCTGGAAGCGCGGTTTCCGCTCGCACGCGGCCGATTTCCGCTACAGCTGGAAGGAGAAGTTCGGCTCGATGCCGAAAGTCGCGCCGTTCCTGCTGATCATCGTCGGCGTCATGTACGCGCTCTACGGCGGCGTCGCGACGCCGTCGGAAGCGGCCGGCGTCGGCGCGGCGATGTGCGTGCGTGCTCGCCGTGACGATCTACCGCATGTGGCGGCCGCGCGAATGGTGGAAGATCCTGCGCGACACGACGCGCGAGTCGGTGATGATCCTGATGATCATCGCCGCCGCGGTGCTGTTCGGCTACATGCTGACCTCGCTGTACCTGACGCAGACGCTGGCGCAGGCCATCGCCGACATGCACGTCAACCGCTGGGTGCTGATGGGGATGATCAACGTGTTCCTGCTGGTGTGCGGATTTTTCATTCCGCCGGCGGCGATCATCCTGATGACCGCGCCGATTCTCTATCCGATCATCAAGGCGGCCGGATTCGACCCGGTGTGGTTCGGCGTCATCCTGACCATCAACATGGAGATCGGGCTGATCCATCCGCCGGTCGGGCCTCAACATCTACATCGTCAGCTCGATCGCGCCGGACGTTCCGGTGACGCGCATCATGTGGGGCACGATTCCGTACGTGCTGTGCATGATGCTGGCGATCGTCTTGCTGTGCATTTTTCCGGAAATCGCCACCTGGCTGCCCGATCACATGATGGGCATCGACGCACTGACGTCCTGCGTCGCCGCTAGCGCGCGCGCGGCTTCGAACAGGCGCGCGACCTGCTCGGCGCGATCGGCGAGCAGTGCCGCCGCGCCGGCGACGCATTGCTCGAGGCTCGCCGGACCGAATGGCAGCGAAAAGCAGCCGGCGAAATGGCGACCCAGCTCGGGCAGCGCCGCGCGGTCGATGCTGCCCGAGATCAGCGTCGCGGGAACGCGCTGCGACGACGCGCGCCGGGCGACGATCAGCGGCGTCTTGCCCAGCGCCGTTTGCGCGTCGCTCTTTCCTTCGCCGGTGATCGCCCAGTCGGCGCCTGCGAGCGCGACGTCGAGTCCGATCAGATCGGCGACGACCTCTGCGCCCGAGCGCATTTCGCCGCCGATCAGTTGCAGCGCAAAGCCCAGGCCGCCCGCGGCGCCTGCACCGGGATCGTCCTGCGCGCGCCGGTCGAGCGCGCGCTCGGCCAGCGCCGCGAAATGCGCGATGCGGCGATCGAACTCGGCGATGCGCGCGCGCGGCACGCCCTTTCTGCGGGCCGAAGATCGCGGTCGCGCCGTGCTCGCCGGTCAGCGGGTTGTTGACGTCGGACATCACGATGATGCTCGTCGTCGGCGAGCCGCGCATCGAGGCCGCTCGCGTCGACGGCCGCGAGCATCGGCGAGACCGGCCGGCGTCGGATCAATCGCGTGGCCGCGCGCGTCGGAGAGCGCAAGCCCCAGCGCCGCGAGCAGGCCGGCGCCGCCGTCGTTGGTGCTGCTGCCGCCCAGTCCGACCATCAAGCGGCGGACGCCGGCGTCGAGCCGATGCCGGATCAGCTCGCCGACGCCGCGCGTGCGTGCGATGCTCGACATCGACCGCGGCGACGGCGGGATCGGTCAGCCCGACGATGCGCGCGACTTCGAGCACCGCGGTCGCCGGGTCGCCGATCAATCCGTATGCGACGTCGATCGCCTTGCCCGCGACGTCGCTGACGCGATCGGTCGACTGGGCGCCGCCGCACGACAGGACTGCATCGAGCGTACCTTCGCCGCCGTCCGCCATCGGACACAGGCGCAGGTCCGCGTCGGGCCAGACACGACGCAGGCCTTCGGCGATCGCGGCGGCGGCGGCGGATGCCGACAGCGATCCCTTGAACGAATCCGGAGCGAGGACGATGACAGGCGAACGTCGCGGCATGGCTTGCAGGTATGATCGATCGATGCGGGTGCGGTGCAATGGTAGCAGGCGAGGCGTCGGGATAGCGGCGATGCGGGAGATCCTGCGCATCGGCATTCTGCTGTTCGCCTGCGCGACGTTCGACGTAGCGGCGATCGCCCCCGACTACGCGCGCGAGGACCGCATCGTCGCCGAGATCGTGCCGGCGATCGTCGTCGGCGATGCCGTCTATCTGCCGACACCGCGCCGCCCGCGCGTGCTGGCGATATTCGCGATGCCGGAAGCCAAGCCTGTCGGCGGCGCGGTGATCGTCCATGGGCTGGGCGTGCACGCCGATTGGGGATTGATCACCGGGCTGCGCACCGATCTTTCCGATGCCGGCATCGCCACGCTTTCGGTGCAGATGCCGGTGCTTGCAGCCGACGCTTCGCGCGCCGACTACGCGGCACTCTATCCGGAGGCCGGCGAGCGTATCGCGGCGGGAATCGCCTTTCTCCGCAGTCGTGGCATCGGGAAAATCGCCATCGTTGCGCACAGCCTGGGCGCGGTGATGGCCGACAGGTATCTCGCGTCTTCAGGCGGCAGCGGCGTCGCCGCATGGGTGCCGATCGGCATGCAGGGCGACTTCGCAGCGGCGCCGCGGCAGCCGGTGCTCGATGTCATTGCGCGAGAACGACCTGCCGGAGGTTCTCGATGTCGCGCCTATCCGCGCGAACGGCCTGCCGCGGGACGCCTGCTCGCGCCAGATCACGATTCGCGGGACCGATCACTTCATGGCGAATCGGCGCAAGGAGCTGGCGCAAGACATCGGGCCATTCCTCGCGCGTGCGTTCGGCGCGCGGTGCTGACGCTGACCAGGCTCTAATCCCGATGCGTGGCCCGCCTCAGACGGTCGCCGATGGCGACCCAGTCGGGACCGTCGGGCGGTGCCTCGATCCAGATCTCGTCGGCCTCGCGCGCGTCGAGCGCGCGAAGGTTGGCGTAGAGCTGTTGCGCGTAGCGCGCGCTCTCGCCGGGGGCATCGAACCACGCACCTTCGAATTCGGGCGGTTGCGCGACCGAGTGAGCGAGCACCGAAATGTGCGAGCCGGGGCCGCCCAGCCCGGCGAGCGCCGCCAGCAACTCGCTGCGCGGCAAAAGCTTCGCCCGTGTCCGGGCGCGTAGTGCGAGGCCAGCGTGCCCGGGGCGCGCGTCTCCCCTTGCCCGGCTGAACGCGGCATCGTCCCGAGAACGCGCGCCAGCGCCTCGCTGGTAATCGAGCCGGGCCGCAGCAGCACCGGATCGCTGCCGGTAAAGTCGACGATCGTCGACTCGATGCCGTGCATGGACGGTCCGCCGTCGAGGATCAGCGCGATCGTGTCGCCGAATTCATCGGCCACGTGCTTCGCCGTCGTTGCGCTGATCCGCCCGAACCGGTTCGCCGATGGCGCCGCGATGCCGTCGCAACCCCGCGTCGCAAGTTGCGCGAGCAAGGCGCGCGCGATCGGCTGCGCCGGCACGCGCAGGCCCACGCCGTCCTGTCCGCCGGTCACAGCGTCGAGAACTCCCTCGGCGCGCGGCAGGATCAAGGTCAGTGGTCCGGGCCAGAATGCGGCGGCGAGCGCGCTGGCGCCGGCCGGGACCGTGCGGGCCCAGCGCGGCAGTGCTTGCGTGCCGGCGAGGTGAACGATGACAGGATGCTCGAGCGGCCTGCCCTTCGCGGCGAACAGGCGCCCGAGCGCCGCGGCATCGCGCGCATTCGCGCCCAGTCCGTACACGGTCTCGGTGGGAAACGCGACAAGGTCGCCCGCCGCGAGCGCGGTTGCGGCGCGCGCGATGTTTTCGGCGGTGGCGGGCACGATCATCAAACGTCTTTCCGAGACCGGATACTTCGGCCGAGCCGTCAAATTTGCTAGAATTCGAGTCTTTGCGCCGCGCGCAGCAGCCGCCGCGCGTTTCGCGGGTCCAATCCAGCAGGGAGCGGTAATGAACGAGTTTCTGTTTACGTCGGAGTCGGTGTCCGAGGGCCACCCGGACAAGGTCGCCGATCAGATTTCCGACGCCGTCCTCGATGCGATTCTAACGCTGGACCCGCATGGGCGGGTAGCCGCGGAAACGCTGGTATCCACCGGCCTGGTGGTGATGGCCGGTGAAATCACGACGGCGCACAAGCACGATTACGCGCGGATTGCGCGCGACACCATCCATCGAATCGGCTATAGCGACCCCGAGTTGCGGTTCGACGCCGAGGGCTGCGCGGTGATGGTCTGCTATGGGCGTCAGTCGCCCGACATCGCGCGCGGCGTCGACCGCACGTCCGAGGAGTACATGAACCAGGGCGCCGGCGACCAAGGCCTGATGTTCGGCTACGCTTGCGACGAGACTCCGGCGCTGATGCCGTTCCCGATCTACTACGCGCATCGTCTGGTCCAGCGGCAGAGTGAAGTGCGCCGCGACGGGCGCCTGCCCTGGCTGAGGCCGGACGCAAAATCGCAGGTCACGGTTCGCTACACCAACGGCAAGCCCATCAGCATCGATACCGTCGTGCTGTCGACGCAGCATCATCCCGAGATGAATCACAAGCAGGAGCAGCTCGCTGAAGCTGTCGTCGAGGAGATCATCAAGCCGGTTTTGCCGATGGAAATGCTGATCAACACGCGCTACCTGGTCAACCCTACCGGCAGGTTCGAAATCGGCGGCCCGCATGGCGACGCCGGGCTGACCGGACGCAAGATCATCGTCGACACCTACGGCGGTGCGGCGCCGCACGGCGGCGGCGCGTTCTCCGGCAAGGATCCGTCGAAAGTCGATCGCTCGGCCGCGTACGCCGCGCGCTATGTAGCCAAGAACATCGTCGCCGCGGGTATCGCGCGGCAGTGTCAGGTGCAGCTATCCTATGCGATCGGCGTCGCGAAGCCGATCAACGTCACCGTCTACACCGAGGGCACCGGCAGGATTCCGGACGAAAAGATCGCCAGTCTGGTCACCGAACATTTCGACCTGCGTCCGAAGGGCATCATCCAGATGCTCGACTTGCTGCGGCCGATTTACCTGAAGACCGCCGCCTACGGCCACTTCGGACGCGACGAGCCGGAGTTCACGTGGGAAAACATCGATCGCGCGGACGCGCTTCGCGCGGCGGCTGGCTTGTAGTCCAAACGGACGATCGATGAAGCGCGGACGCGCTTCGCGCGGCGGCGGGCTCGTGGCCTACGGAAGCGGAATGAACTCGGTTTCTCCGGGAATCGCCGGATAAGCCTGCTCGCGCCAGCGCGCGCTGGCGGTATCGATCAACTCCTTCGTGCTGGCGACGAAGTTCCACCAGATTATCCGCTCGCCGTCGATCCTCGCTCCGCCCAGCACGACCAGCCGCGCCGCCGCCGGCGTCTCGATGTGCACGGTCGTCCACGGTGCGAGCATCGCCATGCGCCCTGCCGAAACCGCCTTGCCGTCGATCAGCACGAGGCCGTCGACGACGTAGATGCCGCGTTCCTCGTGCTCGGGCGGGAGGTCGACCGCCGCGCCGGCCTGCGTGTCGATCGCCAGAAAGATCATCGGCGAAAACGTCGGCGTCGGCGCGCGCCTGCCGAATGCCGTACCCGCCAGCAGCCGCATCGTTGCACCCGGATGCGCGATTTCCGGCAACGATGCCTTTGGATGATGGCTGAACGAAGGCTCGACCTGCTCGTGGGCCTTCGGCAGCGCGACCCAGGTTTGCAGTCCGTGCAAAAGGTGGCCAGCGGCGCGATCCGCGGGTCCGCTGCGTTCGGAATGAACGATGCCGCGTCCGGCGGTCATCCAGTTGACATCGCCCGGAACGATCGCCTGCACCGTGCCGAGGCTGTCGCGGTGCACCTGGCCGCCGTCGAAGAGATAGGTGACTGTGGCGAGGCCGATGTGCGGATGCGGTCGCACGTCGATGCCGCGCCCGGGCGGAAATCGCACCGGCCCGAAGTGATCGAAGAAAATGAACGGGCCGACCATCTGGATCGGATGCGACGGCAACAGGCGTTGCACCAGCAATCCGCCGATGTCGCGGGCAGCCGGCTTGAGCAGGGTGGTGATCGGAGTCGGCATTTATCGTCTCGGTGGTCGTGCCTATGGTAACGCGCCTGCAGGCGCACGCTACAGCGCGCCGCGACGAAGCGCCTTGAGCACAAAGCGGCCCGGATCTATCGCGTCGAGTAGCGAGCGCGACAGCGGCGCAGGCTCGGCATCGATTTCGCTTGCCAACGCCTCCGCGGCCAGCCCCGACCATGACAGGCCGCGCGAGGCGAACGCGAACGCGCAGTAGAGACCGCCGACGCGCGGCAGGTCGGCCGGATGTGCGCCGGCGAGTCCGGCCTGATCGGCACGCGCCCTGTCGATGTCGACGAGCGCGCCGACCATTGGCAGGCGATCGGTCGCCACGCAGCGAAAGCCGACGCCGCCGGCGAGCGTCGCCGCGTCGATGCCGGCGGCGCTATCCGGCAGCATGCTTTCGGCTCGAGCGAGGTTGACGGCGTGGCTTGCAGTATCAGCGTGGGGATCGGCGTTGTCGAGATCGTAGGTTGCGCCGGCGACGGCGATGCCATCGACCGCGGGCAGCACGTAGCCATCGCCGCCGACGACCACCCGTGGTGCCAGGAACGGCGGTGCCGGCAGGTAGCTTTGCTGGCCTCGTATGCGTCGTAACGGATCGCCGCCGAGATCGACCAGCCGCGCGGCGTCGCAGGCATTGGCCAGAACGACGACCGGCGCGGCGGAGATTTCCGCGCCAACGGCATCGCGCACGATCCAGCGGTCGCCATCGCGCTGCAAGCTTGTGACGGCGCGATCGAGATGGACTATCGGCGCTGCGCCGCCATGCCGCGCGGTGTGGCCGAGCTGTGCCTGGACGATCGCCGCCGGTCGCACGAACCCCCCCGTCGGAAACCACCAGCCGCCGATCGACACGCGTCGGCCCGCGAGCGCGGAAGCATCCGCCCGCGTCACGTGCATCGCGTACTCGATCGGATAGGTGAGTGCGATCGCGGTGTCTGCGCCGCGGGCTTCGTTGCCTGCGCCATCGGCCAGCTGCAGCACGCCGCATTGCCGCCAGGGCGGCATCGCAGCGGCGTCGAGCGTGCCGGGCCATAGACGCAGCGCGTAGAGAAAGCCGGCACGGGTGAAGCGCGACAGCAGACTGTCGTCGCGCGAGATGTGCGGTTGGAATACGCCGGCACGCAATGCCGACGCCGCGCCGGAGGGCGCGCTGCCGCGCTCGACGAGATCGACACGCCAGCCGCGCGCCGTCAGGCAGGACGCGACTGCGCCTCCTGCGAGTCCGGCTCCGATGACGATCGCGTGCCGCTCGCTCCAGGGCGATTGCAGGGCTCGCCGCTGCATCGCCCAGCGCGGGGCATAACGCGCGGTCAGCATGTCGCGCTTGCGGCCGAAGCCCGCGCGTTTTTGCACCGAGAATCCGGCGGCGGCCAAACCATCGCGCACCATCCCCGCCGCACTGTAGGTCGCTGCGGTCGCACCGGGTGCGGCGAGGCGGGCCAGCGCCTTCAGCAGCGGCGGCGACCACATAGCGGGGTTGCGCTCCGGGGCGAATCCGTCAAGGTAGAACGCATCGGCGGCGAGCCGCAATCCGCGCAGCGCCTCGATCGCTTCGTCGAAGGCGAGGGTCAAGCTGACGCGGCCGTCGTCGAAATACAACCGGTGCAACCCGGGCAGCAGCGGAGGCCACGCCGCTCGCAATTGCGACGACAGCTCGCCGAGCCCCGGATGTCGGGCATGCACGGCGTCGAGATCGGCCCGAACGAACGGCCAGCGTTCGACCGAGACAAAGTGCAGGCGCAAGCAGCGCCGGGGATCCTCGCGCCAGGCCTGCCACGTCGAAAGGAAATTGAGACCCAGCCCGAATCCGGTTTCGACGATGGTGAAAATGCGCGTGCCCGCCCATCGCACCGGCAGGTCGTTGCCGTGCAGAAATACGTGGCGAGCCTGGCCTTCCGCCGAGTCGGCGCTATGGTAGACGTCATCGAACTGCGGCGAGAACGGGTTGCCGGATGCATCGAACGCCAGTGTCGCCGGCACGATGCGACGCAGTGGCCGTTCGGCCTTCATCGCGGCTTCGAAAGCGAGGTCCGCACAGCTTGCGGCAGGCGGGGAGTTCGGTAGACTGGGCGACGATGCGCTTCGCTTATTTCGATCGTCTTTCCCGCTCCCGTCAGCGCATCTATCTGCTCAGCGATGCCATCGAATCCCTCGGTCTGCCGCCGGACGTGGTGCTCGGCGGCACGGTGGCGCGCATCGCGGCCGGGCTGCGCAACGACCAGCGCGCCGCCGTGCAAACCGCCTGTCAGGGCCTGATCAGCGCGTTGACCAGTGGCTATCACGTGCCGCCGGTGCGCGTTCGCGTGCTGGCGCGGCGTCCCGCCGACGGCTACGGCGAGCTCCACGGCCTGTACGAACCCGAGGACGAGGGCGTCAGCGCGCGCATCACCGTCTGGATGCGCACCGCGCAGAAAAAGCAGGTCGTGGCCTTCAAGACGTTCTTGCGCACGCTGATCCACGAGCTGTGCCATCACCTCGACTACGAACTGTTCGCGCTCGAGGAGACCTTCCATACCGAGGGATTCTACAAGCGGGAGTCGACGCTGGCGGGCGCCCTGCTGGAGCAATTCGCCGCCGAAGCAAATCCGCACGGGCCCTAGGGGCCAAATTTGAATTCGGCCTGGGCCTGGCGGGGCAACCCGCCCATCGATGCTTCTATATCGCGGACGCCATCGGTTGCGGTTCTATTGCGACTGCTCGCTAGCCGTGATCCCGGTAGCCGTACCCCCGGTAGCCGTCCCCATGGTAGTAGCCATCTCCGCGGTAGTAACCATCCCCACGATAGTGACCGTCGCCTCGGTGACCATATCCCAACGGCACGATGACACAACCACCCAATAGGGCGCTCACAAGCGAAAAGATGAGAAGGCGCTTCATAGCTGTACTCCCCCGGCCAATATTCAATCTGACAGCAGCCGAGCGGATGCGTCGCGGGGGTATTTGTAACAGTTGACGTCCGGGATATCGCGGAGCGCCGATGCGCCTTTTTTTCAGACCCTGTCGCGCAGTTCGGTTACGCCTTCTGCCTCAGCGCAGTGAGCGCAGCAGAACATGCGTCCGTCTTTCTCCAGCCCATGACCGACGATGCGCACGCCGCAGTGCCCGCAAGACGGCGCGAGCGTATGGATCGCGCACTCGAAACTATCGAAAACGTGGGTCTGCCCTCCCATCACGACCTGGAAGGATTTGTCGTAATCGTTGCCACAGCTATCGCATTTCGGCATATGTGCCTCCTGTTCGCGTAGTAAGGTTTCGGCCAGCTACGCACTACCGGGCTGGCAGCTGTGTGGCGTTCCAGGTGCCGCCGAGCGCCTTGATCAGCGCGACGCTCGCCGACAGCCGGCGGCCGAGAATGGTCAGCGCGGCACGCTCGTTCGATAGTGCCGTCGCCTGCGCGACGACGACAGCCAGATAGTTGGCGATCCCGGCGCGATACTGGTTGAGCGTGATCGTCAGAGCTTCGCGCGCGGATTTGACCGCCTCGTCCTGCACCGCCGCCTCCTGTTCGAGGATCCTTAGCGCCGCCAGGTTGTCCTCGACTTCCTGAAATCCGGTGAGTACCGTCTGGCGATAATTGGCGACGTTCTCGTCGTAGGTCGCCATCGCCTGCGCCGACTGCGCGCGGCGCAATCCGGCGTCGAATATCGTCTGCGCCAGCGCCGGCCCGAGCGACCAGTAGCGGCTGGGCAGCGAAAAAAGCTGCGATAGCACCGAGCTCTGGAAGCCGCCGGTCGCCGACAGCGTCAGCGAGGGAAAGAACGCGGCTTCGGCGACGCCGACCTGGGCATTGGCCGCGGCGGTTCGACGCTCCGCGGCCGCGATATCGGGCCGCCGCTCCAGCAGCTCGGAGGGCAGGCCGGGCGGAATCGGCGGAAACGTGGTGGCGACAACCTCGGGAGCGATCGAGAAATCCGCAGGAGGCTTGCCGAGCAGCACCGCGATTGCGTGCTCGAGCTGGGCGCGCTGCACGCCGGCGTCGAGCGCCTGCGCCTGCGTCGACTTGAGCTGGGTTTCGGCCTGCGCGACGTCGGCGCGCGCGGCGACGCCGACCGCGTACTGGTTGCGCGTCAGCTGCAGCGACTTCTGATAGGCGTCGACGGTATCTGCGAGCAGGCGAATCTGCGCGTCCTGAGTGCGAAGCAGAAAATAGTCTTCGGCCAGCTGCGCCTGCGCCGACAGCTTGGCCGCTTCCAGGTCGGCCACACTTGCCTGCGCCGTCGCTTCGCCGGCCTCGACGGTCCTGCGCACCCGGCCCCAGAGGTCGAGTTCCCAGTTGACGTCGAGTGCGACGTTGAAGTTGTTGCGTGGGCCACCGCTCTGGCTGCCGCCGTTGTCGGTGTTCGAGCCGGTGCCGGCGCGGCCTCCGCTTCGGGTCGCGCTCGCATTGGCGGTAACGATCGGGAAATAAGCCGCCTGCGCCTGCTGTGTCAGCGCGCGGGCTTCGCGCACCCGTGCTTCGGCCGCCTTGATTGTCTGGTTGCTTACCTCGACCTGACTGAGCAGCGCATCAAGTTGCGGGTCGTTGAACACCGTCCACCAGCTGCCCCGCGGCTCGCTGTCGCGCGGCTCGGCCGTCTTCCAGCCCTGCGTTTCCTTGTACGCCGCGGGCGCGTCGACACCGGGCCGCGCGTAGTTGGGCCCGAGCGTGCAAGCGGCGAGCACCGTCGCGGCGCCGGCGATCGCGGCGGCGGCTCTCGCACCGCATGTCCAGTATTTTTCCATCGGCGGTCCGCTCACGATCATTCGGCTCCCGCCGCGGCCGGACTCGCCGCCGGATGCCGTCGCTGCCACATCCGGCGCGTCCACAAACGGAAACGGTCGAGATACAGGTAGACGACCGGCGTGGTGTAGAGGGTCAGCATCTGGCTGACGATCAACCCGCCGACGATCGAGATCCCGAGCGGCCGCCGCAACTCGGCGCCATTGCCGGTGCCCAGTGCCAGAGGCACCGCGGCGAGCAGCGCCGCCATCGTCGTCATCATGATCGGACGGAAGCGCAGCAGGCAGGCCTCGAAAATGGCGTCGCGCGAGTTCATGCCCCGCTGCCGCTCGGCGTCGAGCGCGAAATCGATCATCATGATGGCGTTTTTCTTGACGATGCCGATCAGCAGGATGACGCCGATCAGCGCGATGACGCTGAACTCGGTCTGGAACAACAGCAGCGCGAGCAGCGCACCGACCCCGGCCGAGGGCAAGGTCGAAAGGATCGTGATCGGATGCACGTAACTCTCGTATAGCACTCCCAGAACGATATAGACGGTCAGCAATGCGGCGAGGATCAGCCAGGGCTGGCTGTTGAGGGAAGCCTGGAACGCCTGCGCCGTTCCCTGGAAGCTGCCGTGGATCGTCGCGGGGACACCGAGCTCGGCGAGCGCCCGGTCGATCGCGACCGTCGCCTGTCCCAGCGACGTGCCTTCGGGAAGATTGAACGAAATCGTCGAGGCGACGAACTGCGACTGGTGATTGACGCCCAGCGCGGTGTTGGTCGGTGCATAGCGAGCGATCGCCGAAAGCGGAACCTGGGCGCCCTTGGATGCGCTGATATAGACATCGTCCAGCGCGCCGGGCGATTGCCAGTATTCCGGCGCCGCCTCCATCACGACATGGTACTGGTTGAGCGCCGAGTAGATCGTCGACACCTGCCGCTGGCCGAACGCGTCGTTCAACGTCGTGTCGATCTGGCGCGGCGTAACCCCGAGTCGCGCCGCGGCGTCGCGGTCGATCACCAGCGAAGTCTGCAGCCCCTTGTCCTGCTGGTCGGTGTTGACGTCGACTAGTTGCGGCAGCCGCGACAGCGCCGCGCGTATGCGAGGCTCCCAGGTGCGCAGCTCGTCCAGATCGTCCGCCTGCAGCGTGTACTGATAGGTTGCATTGGCCTGCCGGCCGCCGACCCGGATGTCCTGGACCGGGTTGAGAAACAGATTGGCGCCGGGCTCCTTGGCGAGCTTGGTGCGCAACCGCGCGATAATCTTGTCGGCGGATTCCTTGCGCTCGGAAAGCGGTTTCAGCGCGACGAACATCCTGCCTGTATTGCGCTGCGCGCCGCCGGTGAACGCGACGACGTTCTCCACCGCCGGATCGGCGCGGACGATGTCGATGAAGCTCGCCAGCTTCGGCTGCATAGCCTGGAACGAAATGCTCTGGTCGGCCTGGATGAAACCGATCAGCCGGCCGGTGTCCTGGGTCGGAAAGAAGCCCTTCGGGATGATCACGTACAGGTAGACGTTGAGGCAGACGACCGCGAGCAGTATCAGCATAACCACGATGCCGTGACCCAGCACCCAGCCGAGGCTCCGCTCGTAGCCGCGGCGCAGGCGCTCGAACCCCCGCTCGCTCCAGGCATACAGGCGGCCGTGCCGCTGCTCGCTCTCCGGGCGCAGCAGCCGCGCGCACATCATCGGCGTCATCGTCAATGACAGCATCAGCGAGATCAGGATCGCCACCGACAGCGTCACCGCGAACTCGCGGAAATAGCGCCCGACGATACCGCCCATCAGAAGGATCGGGATGAACACCGCGATAAGCGACAGGCTCATCGACACGACGGTGAATCCGACTTCGCGTGCGCCGCGCAACGCGGCCTGGAACGGCGAAACGCCGCGCTCGATGTGCCGCGACACGTTCTCAAGGACGACGATCGCGTCGTCGACGACGAATCCGGTGGCGATCGTCAGCGCCATCAGCGACAGATTGTTCAGGCTGAAACCACATAGGTACATGGCGCCGAAAGTCGCCACCAGCGATACCGGCACGGCAACGCTCGGGATCAGGGTCGCCCGCCAATTGCGCAAAAAAGCGAAAACGACCAGCACGACCAGGCAGACCGCGACGATCAGCGTGCGCTCGACGTCGCGCAGCGAGGCGCGTATCGTCGTCGTCCGCTCCATCACGACGTCGAGTTTGATCGCGGCCGGGATCGAGGCGCGGATCTGCGGGAGCATTTCGGTCACGCTGTCGACCGTCTCGATGATGTTCGCGTTCGGCTGGCGGCTGATGATGATCAGCACCGAAGGCTTGCCGTTCGACGAGCCGGCGTTGCGCAGGTCCTGCACGGAGTCAACGACCTGCCCGAGATCAGTGAGCTTGACCGCCGCGCCGTTGCGGTAGGCGACGATCAACGGCAGATAATCGACGGCCTTTTTTGCCTGGTCGTTGGCCTGGATCTGCCAATGGCGGTCGCCGTCCTCGACCGACCCCTTCGGACGGTTGGCGTTGGTCGCGGCCAGCACCGTGCGCACGTCCTCGAAGCCGATGCCGTACTTGTTGAGCTTCTGCGGATCGAGCTCCACGCGCACCGCCGGCAGCGAGCTGCCGCCGACCGTCACGTCGCCGACGCCGGACAATTGCGAGAGCTTCTGCGCGATGATCGTCGAGCCGGCGTCGTACATCTGCCCCTGCGTCATCGTGTCGGAGGTGAGCGCCAGGATCATGATTGGCGCGTCGGCCGGATTGACCTTGCGATAAGTCGGATTGCCAGGGAGCCCCGTCGGCAGCAGGCTTCGCGCGGCGTTGAGCGCGGCCTGGACGTCGCGCGCGGCGCCGTCGATGTCGCGCGAAAGCTCGAACTGCAAGGTAACGCGCGATGAGCCCAGCGAGCTGCTCGACGTCATCTCGGTCACGCCGGCGATACGTCCGAGCGAACGCTCGAGCGGCGTGGCGACGGTCGCAGCCATGGTTTCGGGGCTCGCGCCGGGCAGCGACGCCGACACCGAGATCGTCGGGAAGTCGACTTGCGGCAGCGGCGACACCGGCAGCAGGCGGAACGCGGCCGCGCCGGCGAGTGCGAGTCCTATCGTCAACAGCGTCGTCGCGACCGGCCGCGCGATGAACGGCGCCGACAGGTTGAGCTGCCCGAGTTGCGCGCCGGATTCGTGAGCGTCGGCCATGTCAGTCGCCGGCCCGCGGTGCGGGCTCGGATCCCGTTTTCCGGCCGCGGCGCCCTTCGACACGGCGAGCGAGGCGATCGAAGGCGAGATAGATCACCGGCGTCGTGAACAGCGTCAGCATCTGGCTGACGATCAGGCCGCCGACCATCGTGATGCCCAGCGGATGGCGAAGCTCCGAGCCGACACCCCAGCCCAGCATCAGCGGCAGCGCCGCGAGCAGCGCCGCCATGGTGGTCATCATGATCGGGCGGAAGCGCAACAGGCACGCCTGGGTGATCGCCTCGCGCGGCGGCTTGCCTTCCTTGCGCTCGGCATCGAGCGCGAAGTCGATCATCATGATCGCGTTCTTCTTGACGATCCCGATCAGGAGCACGATGCCGATGATGGCGATGACGTCCAGATCCTTGCCGAAGATCATCAGGCCGAGCAGTGCGCCCACGCCGGCGGACGGCAGCGTGGACAGGATCGTGATCGGATGGATGTAGCTCTCGTAGAGCACGCCCAGCACGATGTACATCGTGACGATCGCAGCGAGGATCAGCCACAGCTCGTTGGCGAGCGAGCCGCGGAACGCCGCCGCCGCGCCCTGGAAGCGCAATTGCGCGCTTGCCGGAAGCCCGATCTCCTGCTGCACCTTCTGGATCTCCTGCACCGCATCGCCAAGCGATGCCCCGGGTGCCAAGTTGAACGAGATCGTCGCCGCCGGAAACTGGCCGATGTGCGAGACGACCAGCGGCGTCGCGTGCTCGCTGATCCGTGCGATCGACGTCAGCGGTACCTGCTGCGGCGTCGCTGAGCTCGCGCCGGCGCTCGCCGGAGTGGCGCCCGCACCGGGCGCGGCCAGCGCCGCGGACGCGTTGGCGCCGGTCGAAGCAGGCGCCGACGCCACGTTGCCGACCGGCACGTAGACCTGCGACAGCGCCTCTGGTCCGAGCTGGAATTCCGGCTTGACCTCCAGCACGACGCGGTATTGGTTGGTCTGCGTGAATATGGTCGATACCAGGCGCTGGCCGAACGCGTTGTACAGCGCATTGTCGATCGCGGCTGGCGTGATCCCGTAGCGGCTCGCCGTCGCGCGGTCGATGTCGACATAAGCCTGCAGGCCGCCGTCCTGCAGGTCGGTGGCGACGTCGGCGAGCTGCGGGATGCGGTGCAGTCGCTCGACGACCCGCGGCACCCAGACGCTCAGCTCGTCGGAATTGGTGTCCTCGATGGTGAACTGGTACTGCGTCCGGCTGACGCGGTCCTCGATCGTCAGGTCCTGCACCGGCTGCATGTACAGCGCGATGCCTTCGACGCCGGCCGCACGCGACTGCAGATCGCGGATCACATCGGTGGCGCGGCCGCTGCGCTCTCCCAGCGGCTTCAGGTTGATCAGCATGCGGCCGCTGTTGAGCGTTGTGTTGGTGCCGTCGACGCCGATGAACGACGACAGGCTTTCGACCGCGGGGTCCTGGAGGATGACATCGGCCAGCGCCTGCTGCCGTTCCGCCATCGCGGCGAACGACACCGTCTGCGGCGCCTCGGTGATGCCCTGGATCGCCCCGGTGTCCTGGACCGGGAAGAAGCCCTTCGGAATGAAGATATACAGCACGACGGTCAGCAGCAGCGTGATCACCGCGACGATCAGCGTCGCGCCCTGCCGGTCTAGCACCCAGTTCAGCATCTGGCCATAGCGCTCGATCAGGCGCTCGAAGATCTCGCCGCTTCGGCGATAGAGCTTCCCCTGTTTTTCCTTCGGGGTGTGGCGCAGGAAGCGTGCCGACATCATCGGCGTCAGGGTCAGCGAGACCACCGCCGAAATCAGGATCGATATCGCCAGCGTGATCGCAAACTCGCGAAAGAGCCGGCCGACGACGTCGCCCATGAACAGCAGCGGTATCAGCACGGCGATCAGCGAGATCGTCAGCGAGATGATCGTGAATCCGATCTGCTCGGCGCCTTTGAGCGCGGCTGCCAGGGGTTTCTCTCCCGCCTCGATGTAGCGCGCGATGTTCTCGATCATCACGATCGCGTCGTCGACGACGAAACCGGTCGCGATCGTCAGCGCCATCAGGGTCAGGTTGTTGATCGAGAACCCGGCCAGGTACATCACGCCGAACGTGCCGATCAGCGACAGTGGCACCGCGACGCTCGGGATCACCGTTGCCGAGAGGCTGCGCAGGAACAGGAAGATGACCATCACTACCAGCGCGATCGCGAGGAAGAGCTCGAACTGCACGTCGTGCACCGACGCCCGTATGGTGATCGTGCGGTCGGTCAGGATCGCCACGTCGACCGCGGCGGGAAGCGACGCCTGCAGCTGCGGCAGCAGCTGCTTGATCCGGTCGACGACCTCGATCACGTTGGCGCCCGGCTGACGCTGGATGTTGACGATGATCGCCGGCAGCTTGTTCGCCCAGGCCGCAAGCCGCGTGTTCTCGGCGCCGTCGACGATGTCGGCCACATCGGCGAGCCGCACCGGCGAGCCGTTGCGGTAGGCGATGATCATGCTCTTGTATTCGTCGGCGCTCCTCAATTGATCGTTGGCATCGATCGTCGAGGCGCGCGTCGGCCCGTCGAAGCTGCCCTTGGCCTGGTTGGTGTTGGCGTTGCTGATCGCGGTGCGCACGTCGTCGAGCGAAAGCCCGTACGCCGCCAGCGCGGTCGGGTTGGCCTGGATGCGCACCGCCGGTCGCTGACCGCCGCTCAAGGAAACCAGTCCCACCCCCGGAAGTTGCGACAGCTTGGTCGCGAAGCGCGTGTCGGCCAGGTCTTCGATTTTCGGCAGCGGCAAAGTCTTGGACGTCAGCGCGAGCGTCATGATCGGCGTGTCCGCCGGGTTGACCTTGTTGTAGATCGGCGGATTCGGCAGGTCGGCCGGAAGGAAGCTGCCGGACGCGTTGATCGCCGCCTGCACCTCCTGCTCGGCGATGTCGAGCGAAAGGTTCAGGTCGAATTGCAGCGTGATGACCGATGCGCCGCCGGAGCTGGTCGACGACATCTGCTTCAACCCCGGCATCTGTCCGAACTGCCGCTCCAGCGGCGCGGTGATCGACGAGGTGGTGACGTCGGGGCTCGCCCCCGGGTAAAGCGTCACCACCTGTATCGTCGGATAATCGACCTGAGGCAACGCCGAGATCGGCAGCACACGGTAGGCGATGATGCCCGCAAGAAGGATCGCGACCATCAGCAGCGACGTCGCCACCGGCCGGAGGATGAACGGGCGAGACGGGCTCATCGAAAGCCGCCGTCGATCGTGCGGCGCGTCAGCCGCCGCCCTTGGCGCGCCGGCCCTGGCCGTTTGCCCCCTTGGCGGCGCCGGGCGGAGCCTGCCGTGGCGGCGCCGCCTGCTGCGCCGCACGCGCGGCAGCGTCGATCAACTCCACGCTCGAGCCGTCGCGCAGCTTGTCCGCCCCGTCGACGACGACCAGATTGCCGGGAGCGAGCCCTTTGATCACCTCGGTCGTTTCGCCCGAGACCGCGCCGAGCTGCACCGGCGTCACCGCGACGGTCTTGTCATCCTTCACCAGGAAGACGAACGTGCCCGGCGCGCCGCGCTGGACCGCGGCCGTCGGCACCAGCGTTGCATCGTCGTGCGTTTCGACCACCATGCGGATATTGACGAACTGGTTGGGAAACAGCGCGCCGTCGGTGTTGGGAAACTCGGCCTTGACCTTGACGGTGCCGGTCGACGTATCGATCTGATTGTCGATCGTCAGCAGTCGGCCGGTCGCGAGGCGCGTCTTGCCGGCGCGGTCGAATGCCTCGACCGCAACCGCGTCTTTGCCCTGCATCCGTTTGAAGATGCGCGGCACGTTGTCCTCGGGCACCGGATAGATGACGGTGACGGGCTGCACCTGGGTGATCGTCACCAGCCCGTTGCTGTCGGAGGCGTGGACCATGTTGCCCGGATCGACCTGGCGCAATCCGACCCGGCCGCCGATTGGTGCCGTGATGCGCGCGTACGTGATCTGCAGCTTGGCGTTGTCGATCGCACCTTTGTCGGACTCGACGGCGCCCTGAAACTGGCGCACGAGAGCTGCCTGGGTATCGACTTGCTGCCTGGAGATCGAGTCCTGGGCGAGCAGCGTCTGGTAGCGTTCGAGGTCGACTTGCGCGTTCTTGAGCTGCGCCTGGTCGCGCGCCATCTGGCCGTTTGCCTGGGTCAGCATCACTTCGAACGGACGCGGGTCGATTTGCGCCAAGAGATCGCCGGACTTGACCGACTGCCCCTCCTGGAACGCGACGCTCAACAGCTGCCCGTCGACGCGGGGCCGGACGACGACGACGTTGCGCGGAATCACGGTCCCCAAGGCATCGATGTAAACGTCGATGCTGCCTTTGCGCGCCGGTGCGGCAACGACCGGCATCGGGCGTGCGGCGGCATCCGCCTTGCTGGCCGCCTTGGCCGCGTCGCTCGCGCCATGCCCGAACCAGTACCACGCGGCCAGCGCGACTGCGGCCAGCGCGACCGCGGCCAGCAGCCAGGGCCAGCGGCGCGAGCGCGGACCGGGCCGCGTCAGCACCGGTTGTTCGTCTCCCGGACTCAGGGCGGGGGCCTTTCTCCCGGCGCCAAGCTCGTGTTCGGGTTTTCCCGGGTCGTGCGTTTGGTCGTTCATCGCTTAATCGGCACCCAGCCCGAACGGGGCAATCGTTGGATTGTCCGGCTTTTGCCTGGTTCGTTGCATTGGAGTTGTAACCGGGTGTTTGCCCCCGGCCCCAATGTTGTAAGCAGTTATTGCGCCTGCCTGGGGTGTCCGGCGGCGCGGGGCGGTTCCCCAGGGTCCCAAGCTTAGGCTAAAATGCTCGTCCCCGAGGAGCGTTGCAACAGCCGCCGGAAGGTCCAAAGGCGGCTGCCAGGCTCGGGGCATTCCCATGGGAACGGCGCTCGTTGAACCGCGGCTCTCACGCGGGGGAACGAGCCAGACTTCCTCCTTTCCCCTCAGGCGGCCGCTCTATGGAGTGACGCATGAACGCACCAACCGATATCCAGCAATTCACCGACTTCCGGGTCGCCGACCTGGAGCTCGCGGCGTGGGGCCGCAAGGAAATCGCCATCGCCGAGACCGAAATGCCCGGGCTGATGGCGATCCGCGAGGAGTTCGCGCCCGAGCAGCCGCTGCGCGGCGCGCGCATCGCGGGCAGCCTGCACATGACCATCCAGACGGCCGTCTTGATCGAGACCTTGAAGGCTCTGGGCGCCGAAGTGCGCTGGGCGTCTTGTAATATTTACTCGACGCAGGATCACGCCGCCGCCGCGATCGCTGCGAGCGGGACGCCGGTATTTGCCTACAAAGGGGAGACCCTCGACGAGTACTGGGAGTTCACCCACCGCATCTTCGAGTGGGGCGGACCGGGAGCTGCCGACGGCGCGCCGAACATGATCCTCGACGACGGCGGCGATGCGACCCTGCTGGTGCACCTTGGCGCGCAAGCCGAGTCCGACCGCTCGCTGATCGGGCATCCGTCGAGCGAGGAAGAGTTCGCCCTGTTCGCGGCGATCGCGCGGCGGCTCGCCCAGGACCCGCATTTTTATTCGCGCATCAAATCGAGCATCAAGGGCGTCAGCGAGGAAACGACGACCGGCGTCAAGCGACTGTATGCGATGCACAAGGAGGGCCGTCTCGGTTTCCCGGCGATCAACGTCAACGATTCGGTGACCAAGAGCAAATTCGACAACCTCTACGGCTGCCGTGAATCGCTGGTCGACGGCATCAAGCGCGCGACCGACGTAATGATCGCGGGTAAGGTCGCGCTCGTCGCAGGCTACGGCGACGTCGGCAAGGGTTCGGCGCAGGCACTGCGCGCATTGTCAGCGCAGGTCTGGGTGACCGAAATCGATCCGATTTGCGCGCTGCAGGCGTCGATGGAAGGCTACCGTGTCGTGACCATGGATTACGCCGCCGACAAAGCCGACATCTTCGTCAGCGCGACCGGCAACATCGACGTCATCACGCTCGCGCACATGAAGCGCATGAAGAACAATGCGATCGTTTGCAACATCGGCCATTTCGACAACGAGATCGATGTCGCCGGCCTGAAGCAATATACGTGGGACAACATCAAGCCGCAGGTCGACCACGTCATCTTTCCCGATGGCAAGCGCATCATCCTGCTGGCCGAGGGCAGGCTGGTGAACCTGGGCTGCGGAACCGGGCATCCGAGCTACGTGATGTCGAGCTCGTTCGCCAACCAGGTGATGGCTCAGATCGAGCTGTGGACCGACGCCAGGAGCAGGGGCGGGAGGTATCCGGTCGGCGTTTATGTGCTGCCCAAGCATCTGGACGAAAAGGTGGCGCGTCTGCAACTCAAAAAGCTGGGCGCGATGCTGACCGAGTTGTCCGACAAGCAGGCGCGATACATCGGCGTCGATGTTCAAGGGCCCTACAAACCAGAGACATATCGATACTAGAGGCGATCCGAACGTGGCATCGACCGTCGCGCGATTCGCGACGGTCATGCCCCGCCGGCGCGTTGGACCGTAAGCTTCGCTCGCGGTCAACGCGCCGGGCATCGCGCGCCGTTCGCTTTGGCAGCGTCGTAACGCTTTGAACCGGAGGACCAAGCATGCGCCTTCTTCTCGTCTGGCTGATCAACGCCGCCGCGCTGTTCGCGCTGCCGTACCTGATGTCGTCGATCAAGGTCGACTCGATCGTCTCGGCGCTGATCGCGGCGCTGGTGCTGGGGCTGATCAACACGTTCATCCGCCCTGTGCTGGTGCTGCTGACCTTGCCGGCGACCTTGCTGACGCTGGGACTGTTCATCTTCGTGATCAACGGCCTCTTGTTCTGGTTCGTCGGTTCGTTCATCGAGGGCTTCCACGTCGCCGGCTTCTGGCCGGCGGTCGGCGGCGCGATCCTGTACAGCATCATCTCGTGGGCACTGTCGGCGCTGCTGTTGCCGAAGAAAAAGTAGCAGAAAGCGGACGATGATCGCAGGCGGCGACCGCATTTTCAGCTTCGAATTCTTTCCGCCGGCAACGCCGGAAGGGACGGCGAAAGCTCGCCGTGGCGCGCGCCCAGCTGGCGCAGCTGGGCCCGAAATTCTTTTCGGTGACCTACGGCGCCGGCGGCTCGACGCGCGATCGCACGCTCGCGGCCGTGCTCGACATCCAGACCAGCGGCCAGCGCGCGGCACCGCACATCTCGTGCATCGGCTCGACTCGCGAGACGGTCCGTGCGACGCTTGCAACCTATCGCGAGCATGGCATCGGGCACCTGGTCGCGCTGCGCGGCGACCTGCCGTCAGGCAGCGCCGACGTCGGCGAATTCCGTTACGCCAACGAGCTGGTGGCGTTCATCCGCGAGACCACCGGCGACTGGTTCCACATCGATGTCGCCTGCTATCCCGAGTACCACCCGCAGGCGCGGAGCCCGCGCGAGGACATGGCGAACTTCAAGCGCAAGCTCGATGCAGGCGCCGACTCGGCGATCACCCAGTATTTTTTCAACGCCGACAGCTACTACCACTTAGTCGACGAAGCCGCGGCGCTCGGCATCGACGTCCCGATCGTTCCGGGCATCATGCCGATCGCAAGCTTCACCAAGCTGGCGCGCTTTTCGGATGCGTGCGGCGCCGAGATCCCGCGCTGGATCCGCAACAAGCTCGAGAGCTTCGGCGACGACAGCGCGGCGATCCGCGCGTTTGGTCTCGACGTCGTCACCGATCTGTGCGACAACCTGCTCTCGCATGGCGCGCCGGGCCTCCACTTCTACACGCTGAACCAGGCCAGCCTGACGACGGTCATCTGGCAGCGGCTCGGCCTTTAGAAATTCGGCGGGCGCCGGTTCGCTAGGCGCGCCCGGGACGGAACGACACGAGCTCGGTGGTCGTCCGTTCGGTGTAGACCGCAGTCGCGTCGATGTCGCCGTGCTCGAAATATTGCGCTTCCCGCATTTCCCGCACGGGACCCTTGACTTCGGCGGCGTACCAAAGTCGGTCGCGGCGGATCGTCCGGCTGCGCCAGAACGACGCGTCGTCGAGCTGCAGCACGCGGTAGATCTGCACCGCGTCGAAGCTCCCTGCCGGTACTTCCACGGCTGCGCGCCCCTGCACGTCGCCGTAGATCAGGATCTGGTCGGGAAGCTGGATGTCGACCCGGAACGTGGGTACGCTCTGGCGCCAGGTCTTGCCCTGCTCGAGCGGAAAGGCGAGCAGCGCGGCGGCTGGCGCGAACCGCCGCGCCGGAGCATCGCCCAACGTGCCCGCCCGCAAGCCGCCGCTGGCGTCGATTTCATCGGTCCATTCGGAACGCGCTCCGTCGTCGACCTTGACCACGTGCAGCGTCGCGATATCGCCGGTCAGCGCGACGACTTCGGCGTCGATCCGCGACACGGCGCCGCGCCGCATGTTGTCGGTCACCTTGTACTGCCAATGATCGCCGACGACGAATCGCGGCGACGCCACCGGTGGACCGAGCGGCGCCGCGGCGCACGCCGCGAGCAGCGCCACCGCAGCGAGCGGTACCAGGGTGTGGAAGGTCAGGCGCATCGATATCCCCTGTGCGCCGCCTCGACCCGACCAACGAGGCGGTCGCCAGCGCGATGTTCAGCCGGCGCGCACGCTCGCGTTCAAGCCCAATACGCCGGCGACGATAAGAACAATGCTTACGATCTTCAGGGCGGTCAATGGTTCCTTGAACCATGCGATGCCGATCAGCGCGACAAGCGCCGTGCCGGCGCCGGACCAGATCGCGTACGACGAGAGTATCGGCGAAATGCGCGGCAGGGCCTAGTCTGCGTCGGTCAGCGCTCCGCGGCTCGCGGTCGATACGAGCTTCATGTACTTGGCCAGCACGCCGCGCGTGTAGCGCGGCCGCGGCGGCGACCATCTGGCGCGGCGCGCGGCGATTTCCGCGTCGGGGACGTTAAGCTGGATAAGCCTGCGGTGCGCATCGATCGTGATCGAGTCGCCCTCCTCGACCAGCGCGATCGTGCCTCCGACATACGCTTCGGGCGCGACGTGACCGACGACCATGCCCCAGGTGCCTCCTGAAAAGCGGCCGTCGGTGATCAGGCCGACGCTCTCACCCAGGCCCTGGCCGATCAGCGCCGACGTCGGCGCCAGCATTTCCTGCATGCCGGGGCCGCCTTTCGGGCCCTCGTAGCGGATCACCATCACATCGCCCGGCGTGATTTTTTTCGCCATGATCGCCTCCAGCGCAGCGGGCTCGGAATCGAATACGCGCGCCGGGCCGGTGATGGAGAGGCTCTTGAGTCCGGTGATCTTGGCCACGCAGCCCTCCGGCGCGAGATTGCCTTTGAGAATCGCCAGGTGTCCTTGCGCGTACATCGGCCGGTCCCACGGACGGATGACTTCCTGGTCGCGGCGCGGCGTATCGGAGACGTCGGCGAGCTCCTCGCCGATCGTCTTGCCGGTGATGGTCATGCAGTCGCCGTGCAGCAAACCGTGCGCAAGCAGCATCTTGAGCACCTGCGGCACGCCGCCCGCCGCGTGGAAATCGGTGGCGACAAACCGTCCCGACGGCTTGAGCTCGCAAAGCACCGGCACGCGCTGGCGGATGCGCTCGAAATCGTCGATCGACCAATCGACCTCCGCCGCCGCGGCGATCGCCAGGTAATGCAGCACCGCGTTGGTCGAGCCGCCGGTCGCCATCACCAGCGCCACCGCGTTCTCGATCGAGCGGCGGGTGATGATGTCGCGCGGCTTCAGATCCTGCGCGACGGCGCGCGCCAGCGCGATCGCGGACGCCGCCGCGCTGTCCGCCTTTTCCGGATCCGGTGACGCCATTTGCGAGCTGCCCAAGAGGCTCATGCCCAGCGCTTCGAACGACGAGGACATCGTGTTCGCCGTGTATTGGCCTCCGCACGCGCCGACGCTCGGGCAGGCGTTTTTCTCGATGCCGTCCAGGTCCTCCTTGGACATCTTGCCGGCGGTGTACGCGCCGACTGCCTCGAACGGACTGACGATCGTCAGCTTCTGGCCTTTCCAGAAACCCGGCTTGATCGTGCCGGCGTAAACGAAAATGCCCGGCACGTTCATCCGCGCCATCGCCATCATCGAGCCGGGCATGTTCTTGTCGCAGCCGCCGACGCAGACGATGCCGTCCATGCACTGCCCCATCACCGCGACCTCGATCGCATCGGCGATGACCTCGCGCGACACGAGTGAATATTTCATGCCTTCGGTGCCCATGCCGATGCCGTCGGTCACCGTCGGAAAGCCGAACACCTGCGGCTTGGCACCCGCCTCGGCAAGCGCCACCATCGCCCGATCGACCAGCGGCTGGATGCCGGCATTGCACGGATTCATCGTGCTGTGGCCATTAGCGACGCCGACGATCGGCTTGTCGAAGTCGCCATCGGCGAACCCCACGGCGCGCAGCATCGCGCGGTTGGGTGAGCGGGCGACGCCCTGCGTGATGATCCGGCTGCGGCGGTTGTTGGCCATGGCGCCTCGTGGGTCGTGAAGTGGAACGGTCGATGATACGGCGCGCTGCGCGGTGCCTCCCGCGCGTCGCTTCAGCGCATCGGCACGGCAAGCGCGGCACGCCGCGCCTGCAGGATCCCGGACAGGATCAGCGCCATGCCGAGCAGGTGCTGCCAGCCCGGCCGCTCGCCGAGGAACGCGATCGCCAGGAGGCTGCCGAACAGCGGCACCAGGTGGATGAACAGGCTCGCATGCACGGGACCGACGCGGTCGATGGCGTTGTTGTAGCAAAGCGTCGCGGCGAGGCTCGAAAACAGTGCGAAATATCCGATCGCCGCCAGCGCCTGCCACGACAGCTCGGGCGGCGCCGATAAGGCGAGATCGAGCAGGAAGAACGGCGTCGCGATCAGCGTGCCGATGACGCCGGTGACGAAGACATACCCGAGCGGTGAAAGCTCCGCCGGGCGATAGCGCAGCAGCACGGCGTAGAAGCCCCAGAGGAACAGCGCCAGCAGCATGATCAGGTCGCCGATATTGGGCACCAGCGTGAAAAGCGCTCCGGGATTGCCCCGCGCGACGATGCACAGCACGCCCGCCAGCGAGATCACGAAGCCCAGCAGCGCGCGACCCGACGGCAGATGCTTGAGCAGGATCCACGAGGCGACCATCACCCAGATCGGTATCGTCGAGTTGAGCAGCGTCGTATTCGTCGCCGTCGTGTAGTGCAGCGCCCAATAGGTCAGCGCGTTGTACAGACCGGTGCTCATGACGCTCAGCAGCAGCATCATCCGCCACGAGCGAAGCAGCAGCGCGCGGCGCGCAAGCACCTCGCGCCAGCAGAACGGCGCCAGCACGGCGATCACGATCACCCAGCGCCAGTAGGCGAGCCCCACCGGCGACATCGCGCCGGCGACTGCGCGGCCGATGACCATATTGCCGGCCCAGAACAGCGAGGTCAGCGAAAGCAATGTCGCCGGAGAGTAGCGGTTGAGGGTCGAGGAGGGCATTCGGTGGTCCGGTCGATGTCGATGGTTTTATAACGTGGAGGCTCTGATACTGTCCAATACACTTTCTGCCCATTACTTATACAATAAAGGTATCGATGATCGATTTCCGCCGCCTGCGCTATTTCGTCGCCGTCGCCGAGACGTTGCACTTCGGACGCGCCGCGGCTCGACTGCACATGTCGCAGCCGCCGCTGTCGCGCCAGATCCAGCAGCTCGAGCGTGAGATGGGAGCGCTCTTGTTCCGCCGCAGCAAGCGCCGGGTCGAGCTGACCGACGCCGGCGCCTACCTGCTGGAGCAGGCGCGGCGCATGCTGGCCGAGGCCGACACCCTCGCCGCGCGGACGAGGCGGGTGGAATCGGGCGAGAGCGGGCGACTGACACTCGGCTTCATCAGCAGCGTCGACTACAGCATCCTGCCGGGGCTGCTCAGCGCCTACCGCACCGCGCATCCGGGGGTGACGCTCGAATTGCGCGAGCTCACCAGCGACGTTCAGCTGCGCGAGCTGCACGAGGGACGAATCGATGCCGGAATGCTTCTGGCCCCGGCCGACGACGAGGCGCTTGCGATGCTGCCGCTGCTGCGCGAGCCGCTGGTCGCCGCCCTGCCGGCGGACGACGTGCTGGCGCGCTCGCGAGCGCTTCTGTCGCTTTCCTCGCTGGCGCGGCGGCCGTTCGTCATCTTTCCCCGTTCCGCCGCCGCCGGCCTGTACGACGCGATCGTCGAATTCTGTCGGCAGGCAGGTTTCACGCCGCGCATCGCGCAGGAAGCGATCCAGATGCAGACGATCGTCAGCCTCGTCTCGGCAGGGCTGGGCGTCGCCTTGGTCCCGGCGTCGCTTCGCGACTTGCGCCGCCGCGGCGTTGTCTACCGGAGCTTGCGCGAAGACTCGCCGCTGCTGACGGTGCTGCTGGCCTGGCGCGCGGCCAATCGCAGCGCATGCCTTGCGCAATTCGTCGCCACCGCTCGGGTGTCGATCCGCAGCGGCAAGGCAAGGCGCCGGAAGGCCGTCGTGCCGGCAATGTCATAATCAGCCGATGCTGGTCCATCCGCAGTTCGATCCGGTCGCCATCCATCTCGGCCCGCTGGCCGTGCGCTGGTACGGACTGATGTATCTGGTCGGATTCGTGCTGTTCGTGATTTTCGGCAAGATCCGCGCGCGGCAGAACCTGTTGACCGGATGGCACCCGCGCGACGTCGATGACATGCTGTTCTACGGTGTCTTCGGCGTGATCCTTGGCGGACGCCTCGGCTATATCCTGTTCTACAAGCCGATGTACTACCTCGCGCATCCGGTCGAGACCCTTGCGATCTGGCAAGGTGGCATGAGCTTTCACGGCGGCTTCCTGGGCGTGTTGATCGCGCTGTGGGTCTATGCCCGGGTGCGGCACAAGCGCTGGCTGGACGTCACCGACTTCGTCGCGCCGCTGATTCCGCTGGGACTCGCGTTCGGGCGCCTGGGCAACTTCATCAATGGCGAGCTCTGGGGACGAGTTACCGACGCAGGGGCGCGCTGGGCGGTGCTGTTTCCGCAGGCGGCCGACGAGGACAAGGCATGGATGGCCTTGCATCCGCAGCAAGCGCTCACCCCCAGTTTGGCCGAGTTGTATGAGCGCACGGGCATGCTGCCGCGTCACCCGTCGCAGCTGTACGAAGCCGGGCTCGAGGGGCTGGTCCTGTTCGTTCTGCTCTGGGTGTATGCGCGACGCAAGCGACCGTTGGGCGCGGTATCCGGCTTGTTCCTGATCGGCTACGGCGCGTTCCGCTTCATCGTCGAGTTCGCGCGCGAGCCCGACGACTTTCTCGGTTTGCTCGCGCTGGGCTTGTCGATGGGGCAGTGGCTGTCGCTGCCGATGATCGCCGTGGGCGCGGCGCTGATGGTGTGGGCTTACGCCCGGGCCCGGCGAACCGAGCAGACGATCGTCGGGTGAATCGGCTCGGTCGAAAAAGCTACTCGACTCGTCGGTAATCGCCGTCCAGGGAATCGCCGAAGCTCGCCGCGGTCTGCGCCGCGAGTTGACGGCCGAGATTGATCGGAAGCAGCAACAGCGCGACGGCGAGCAGATCGGACAGGATCCCGGGAACGATGAAAAGAACCGCGGCCAGCACTTTGCGTCCGCTATCGACGAGTCCCCGCATCAGCGGTTGATCGCCGCGGAGCGCGCCCAGCGTGCGCGCGCGGAAGCCGCCGCGCTCGTGCCGCAACAGCAGCGCGCCAATCGAGGCGGACGCCAGCAGCCAGATCAAGGTCGGGACGCCCGTCCAGCGCGCGAATCGGAAGGTGACCATCAGATCGATCACCGGGAAAGCCAGTAAAATGAACAGTACGATAAAGCGCATGGAGGCTCCTTGTCGCCGGCCGCGGCTCCGGAGAGGCCCGCATCAGGGCCCGGGGCGTTGATCCTGGTGCTGACCACGCTGCCGGAACGATCCGCGGCGGAAGCACTGGCACGCGAACTGCTTGAAGCGCGGTTGGCGGCGTGCATTCACGTCGGCGCGACGTTGCGCTCACTGTACCACTGGCGAGGCGAAATCGAAACGGCCGAGGAAACGCCGTTGTTGATTAAAACGCGGGAGGCCCTGTACGAGCCGCTGGAGGCCGCCATTGTCGCGCGCCACCCTTACGAACTTCCGGAGATCGTCGTTGTCCCCATCAGCCATGGACTGCCAGCCTACCTTCAGTGGATTGCGGCCGAAACCGCCCCTTGAGCCGATCGCGCTCGCGGTGCGTGTGATGGTCGTCGCCGCGCTGGTCGGCCTGACGCTGCCGGCGTTGGGCCAGGTCCGGCCGCTCTCTCCCGACAAGGCGTTCCTGTTCTCGGCCCGGGCGGTCGATGCGCAGACGGTCGAGGCGCGATTCACCATCGCCGACGGCTATTACCTGTATCGCGACAAGATCCGCTTTGCGCTTGATCCGGCGAGCGGTGCGCTGGTGACCCCGGCGCTTCCTGCCGGCAAGATCAAGCAGGACGAATTTTTCGGTCGGGTTGAGACCTACCGGGGCAGCGTGACGGTCAACCTGGCGGTAAAGAATTTCACCCCCGGCAAGCCGCTGGTCATCCATGCCGAGTCCCAGGGATGCGCCGATGTCGGCATCTGCTATCCGCCGACAACTCAGACCGCAACCGTGGCGCTGCCGGCCGGGAGCGTCGTTCCGAGCACCCTCGATCCGCCGAAAAAAACTTGGTTCAACTGAGTTAGTGAACGCTAACTTAGTTCGTATATGGCGCTGAGCCTTCGCACTCGCGTGGTCTTTGGCGTGGCCGCCACGCTCGCCTTGGCGGCCGGCATCGGTTTCGCCCTGTTCGATCGTGCTCCGGCCGACGCGACAGCGCTGTTGGCGCTGTCGTTGCCCGACGCCGGCGGCCAGTCGCAGCCTTTGGCGCAGTGGCGAGGCAAAGTGCTGGTGGTCAATTTCTGGGCCACCTGGTGCGCGCCTTGCCGCGAAGAAATGCCCGAATTCGTTCGCGCCCAGGAACAATATGGGCCTAAAGGCTTGCAAGTTGTCGGCATCGCCGTCGATAATGCTGACAAAGTGCAGCAATTCGCCAAAGAGCTCGGATTGAACTACCCGGCGCTGATCGGCGGCTATGGCGCGATGGATCTTTCCAAGGAACTCGGCAATGAGCTGGTGGCGTTGCCGTTCACTCTGGTCCTCGACCGCCAGGGAAAGGTCGCCTACACGCATCTGGGACCGGTCACGCCGGACAAATTCCGGGGCGTCATTAGCAAGCTGCTCTGACCGGAGGTAACTGGGCTGGCGCTGCTCGCCGGCGGGCGAGTTCGCGCTACCGGCGAGGCCCGGCAAGACCGTTGGAGCTGCCGCCGGCCCCAGCAAAACCAGCCAAAGGCTGGACAAAATGCTGCTATCTCCTGCAAACTCGTCGTCTACGAGGGGCAGAGGGCGCGCGCTAGATGGTTCGAGAGAAGGGCAAGTCCGCGATGAAGGTCAAGTCGCGGCGGCTGGCCGATGACGCCGCCGTATTGGTCCTGCACGGCCCGAATCTGAATTTGCTCGGCACCCGCGAGCCCTCGATTTACGGTCGCGACACGCTGCAGGCGATCGATGCCCGGCTGGACGCGCAGGCTCGAGCCGCGGGCGTGCGACTTTTGACCTTCCAGAGCAACCACGAAGGCGCGCTGGTCGATCGCGTCCAGGCGGCTCGCAATGAATCTGTGCGCTACGTGCTGATCAATCCGGCGGCGTTCACCCACACCAGCGTCGCGCTGCGCGACGCGCTGGTTGCGGTGGACATACCCTTTATCGAGATCCATCTGTCCAACGTCCACGCCCGCGAGCCCTTCCGCCACCACTCGTACTTTTCGGACAAGGCGGTCGGCACGATCGTTGGTCTGGGCGCGCTGGGATACGAACTGGCGCTGCAGTTCGCGCTCGGGCAGATCGCGAGCTAGAAACCTATGGACCTTCGAAAACTCAAGACGCTGATCGAACTGGTCGAAAGCTCAGGCATCGCGGAGCTCGAGATCGCCGAGGGCGAAGAGCGGGTTCGAATCACGCGCGCATTGGCGCCTGCCGCCCATCACCACCCGCTGCCGGCGCAACATGCGAGCCCGATGCCGATGGCCCACGTCCCTGCGCCGGCGGTGCAGGAACCCGAAGGCCATACGATCAAGTCGCCGATGGTGGGGACTTTCTATCGGTCGGCTTCGCCGGGCGCCAAGGCTTTCGTCGACATCGGCGACAGCGTGCAGGTCGGCGATCCGCTTTGCATCATCGAGGCGATGAAGCTGATGAACGAGATCGAGGCCGACCGGGCCGGCGTGGTCAAGGCGATCCTGGTCGAGAACGGGCAGGCCGTCGAGTACGGCCAGCCCCTGGTGATCATCGGCTGATCGCGACGCTGCCGGCGCGCGCTTTCGCTTCCGGGCGAGTCGCGCGGCCCGCGTCGCGCCCGCCCAACTCACGTGGCAACCAAATCCGCCGGACAGCTGTTCGACAAGGTGCTGATCGCCAACCGCGGCGAAATCGCGTTGCGCATCCAGCGCGCGTGCCGCGAGCTCGCGATCAAGACGGTCGTCGTCCATTCCGAAGCGGACGCCGACGCCAAGTACGTGCGGCTGGCCGACGAGTCGGTGTGCATCGGACCGCCGCCGTCGGCGCAGAGCTACCTGAACATCCCGGCGATCATCAGCGCCGCCGAAGTGACCGACGCGCAGGCGATTCATCCCGGCTACGGCTTCCTCTCCGAAAACGCCGACTTCGCCGAGAAGGTCGAAAAAAGCGGCTTCGTCTTCATCGGGCCGCGCCCCGACACCATCCGGCTGATGGGTGACAAGGTCAACGCCAAGATCGCGATGACCAAGGCGGGCATCCCCTGCGTCCCCGGCTCCGAAGGCGCGCTGCCCGACGATCCGAAGGAAATCGTCAAGATCGCCCGGGCGGTCAAGTACCCGGTGATCATCAAGGCCGCCGGCGGCGGCGGCGGGCGCGGAATGCGGGTCGTGCATACCGAGGCGGCGCTGCTGCCCGCGGTGAGCCTCACCCGCTCGGAGGCGGGCGCCGCGTTCGGCAACCCGACCGTGTATCTGGAAAAGTATCTGGACAAGCCGCGCCACATAGAAATCCAGGTGCTGGCCGACGAGCACAAGAATACCGTCTACCTGTACGAGCGCGATTGCTCGATGCAGCGCCGGCACCAGAAGATCATCGAAGAGGCCCCCGCACCCGGGATCGCGCTGCGATCGCTGACCCGCATCGGCGAGCGCTGCGCCGAAGCGTGTCGCAAAATCAACTACCGCGGCGCCGGCACGTTCGAGTTCCTGTATCAGGACGACGAATTCTTTTTCATCGAAATGAACACGCGCATCCAGGTCGAGCATCCGGTGACCGAGATGATTACCGGCATCGACATCGTCCAGCAGCAGATCCGCGTCGCCGCGGGCCAGCGGCTGACGATCCGGCAACGCGACGTCGTCCGCCGCGGGCATGCAATCGAGTGCCGGATCAACGCCGAGGATCCGGACACATTCGCGCCTTCGCCGGGCCGGATTACGTCGTACCACGCGCCGGGCGGGCCGGGCATACGAGTCGATTCGCACGTCTATCACAATTATTTCGTGCCGCCGAACTACGATTCGATGATAGGCAAGGTGATCGCGTATGGCGACACCCGCGAGCAGGCGATCGCCCGCATGCGCGTTGCGCTGTCGGAAATGGTGGTCGAGGGCATCAAGACCAACATTCCGCTGCATCAGGAGCTGCTGCTCGATGATTCGTTCCTGCGCGGCGGCGCCACGATTCACTATCTCGAGCAGCGGATGGCCAAGCGCAAGCAGACTGCGTAGCGGAGCGCCGATGCCGTTGGTGCTACTGCGCTTCGACGCGCCCGGCGCGATGGCCGAGGCCTGGTCGGACGCGCTGCTCGCCGCCGGCGCGGCATCGGTCGATGCCGCCGATGCACACGCCGGCACCGGCGCCGAGACGCCGCGCTACGGCGAGCCGGGAGACACCGGCGGGCTGTGGGCGCTCTGCCGGCTGACCGCGCTGTTCGCGGCGGACGCCGACGTCGAAGCCAGCGTTCGCCGTGCGGCCGCGGCGCTCGGCCTCGCGCCGCCGACGTTCACGCTGGAAACCTTGTCCGAGCAGGATTGGGTGCGACGCACGCAGGCGCAGTTCGGCCCGCTCTCCATCACCGATCGGCTGTGGGTCATACCGTCGTGGTGCGAGCCGGTCGATCCGCGGGCGATCAATCTCGAGCTCGATCCCGGCCTGGCATTCGGCACCGGCAGCCATCCGACGACGCGGCTTTGCCTGCGCTGGCTGGCCGCGCACCTCGAACGCGGCCAGTCGATGCTCGATTACGGCTGCGGCTCGGGCATTCTCGCCATCGCCGCCGCAAAGCTCGGGGCGGCGCCGGTGACCGGAACCGACGTCGACCCGCAGGCGGTCGAAGCGAGCCGCGCCAACGCCGCGCGCAACGGCGTCACCGCGCAATTCGTCATCCCCGACGCGCTTGCGCCTGGCCAGGTCGACGTGCTGGCCGCCAACATCCTGGCCAACCCGCTGCGCCTGCTCGCACCGGCGCTCGCGGCACGCGTCAGGCACGGCGGGCGCAATCGTGCTGTCCGGCATACTCGAAGCTCAGGCTGCCGCGGTGCGCGGCGCGTATCGGCGATGGTTTAAACTCGACGCATGGGGGAACGACGACGGATGGGTTGCATTGGCGGGTCGGCGGATATGAGCGAGGCGGGAGCGTGATGGCGGCAGAAGAAAAATTCACGCGCTGCCCCGGCTGCAAAACGATCTTCCGGGTGAGCTCGCAGCAGCTTGCCATGCGCGAAGGCCAGGTTCGCTGCGGCCATTGCCGAACGGTTTTCGACGGGGAACTCGCTCTGGTTTCGCTGGCGCCGCGGGCGCGAGGTCCGGACGACGAGCCGCGCTTGAGCGAAGCCGAGCTCGGGCCGCCGACGGTCACCTTGCGCGACGCGCAAGCGCTCTCGCCCGTCGATGACGAACCCCACGACCTCCGCGGGCCTCGTGGACGTGTCGCCGACGATGAGGATTCGTCGCCCTCGATCGATCCGGAGCTTGCGTACGCCTCGCGCTTTTCGGCGTCAGAAGAGACCCAGCGCTTCCGGCTTCCGAGCTGGGTCTACGGCCTGCTGATTCCGGTATTGGTGATCGCGCTGGGAGCGCAGGCCCTGTTTCATTTCCGGGATGCGATCGCCGCGCACTGGCCGCAAACCAAGCCCGCGCTGATACGGCTTTGCGCTTTCGCGGACTGTCAGCTCAAGCCGCTGCAGGATATTTCCGCGCTGTCGATCGAGGCCTCCGACCTGCAGGCCGATCCGGCGCACAAGGGCTTGCTTATCCTGTCCGCGACGATACGCAACCGTGCCACGCACGCGCTGGGCTATCCGTATCTGGAACTGACTCTGTCGAATGCGCAGGATCAGATCGTCGTCCGCCGCGCCTTTGCGCCGGGCGAATATTTGAGCGGCGCTGCCGACCTGGACAGCGGCATCGCCGGCAACGCCGAATTGGCGGTCAAGCTTTTCATCGACGCCAGCACGACCTCGCAAGCCGGCTACCAGGTCTACCTGTTCTATCCCTGAACCCAGGGCAGCCCGGCCTTGCGCCAGCCGCCGAGACTGCCGCGGTGTCCGGCGGCGTCCTTGTTGCCCTCGAAGCCTTCCAGTACGTTGAACGCCCGCGTGTATCCGGCGGCGGTCGCCGCCCGCGCCGCGCTGTCCGAGCGATGGCCGCTGCGGCACAGGAACAGCACGGGCGCGTCGGTAGCGCCGACCGTGCGCCGCAGCTCGTCGACAAAGCCGGGATTGCGCGTGCCGTCGGGATAGGTGTTCCATTCGATCAGCACGCTTCCGGGCACGCGGCCGACGTAATCCCACTCGGCGCGCGTGCGTACGTCGATCAGGCGCGCCGTGGGGTCGGCGTCGAGCAGGGCCTGGGCTTCGGCCGGCGTCACGGCCCCGAAATAGGGCAGCGCCGCCTCGGTCGCGCGCTGCCGCGCGGTCGCCAGCACCGATTCGGCTTCGCTCACGGCCGGGGCTCCTCGCGCCCCGCCCGGCGGCAGGCGCGCACGCTGCGTTTGCGGGCGGTGGTAATGATCGGGTTCACCGCAAAAGTATAGCGCGGCGCGGACGCAGGGCGCCCGCTCGCCGGAGCTCGCGCACCATTCGATGGCGGGCGGGCTCCGGCCGGAATCAATTTGGTGCAAACGCACCGCGTTTTCGCGCTGGCCGCACTGCAAACCCTTGTTCGGCCCGGTGCCAGCGGCGTCCGCTTATGGCATAGTTTCTGCTTTTCGATCCGCTGCTTCCGCGCGGCAAGTTCAACCGCTTCGCCCCATTCCAACAGGAGAGACGCATGGCTGCATCGGCCGACGTACTGAAAATGATCAAGGACAAGGATGTCAAGTTCGTCGATCTTCGCTTTACCGACACGCGCGGCAAGGAACAGCATGTGCAGGTCCCGGCGAAGCAGTTCACGCAGGACAAGTTCGACAGCGGCCACGCCTTCGACGGCTCATCGATCGCCGGCTGGAAGGGCATCGAGGCGTCCGACATGCTGTTGATGCCCGACGCAGACACGGCGCGGATCGATCCGTTCACCGAGGAAGTCACGCTCAATGTCACCTGCGATGTCGTCGAGCCGTCGGATGGCAAGGGCTACGATCGCGACCCGCGCTCGCTGGCCAAGCGCGCCGAGGCATATCTGAAGTCGACCGGGCTCGGCGACACGGCGTACTTCGGTCCCGAGCCCGAGTTCTTCATTTTCGATTCGGTGACATGGCACGTCGACATGTCGGGGTGCGCGGTCAAGATCGAATCGGAAGAAGCGCCGTGGTCGACCGGCAGGACCGACTTCGAAGGCGGCAACTCGGCTCACCGTGCGCCGGTCAAGGGCGGCTATTTCCCGGTGCCGCCGGTCGATTCGCTGCAGGACATCCGCAACGCCATCTCGCTGTCGCTCGAGGAGCAGGGCGTCGAGGTCGAGGTGTTCCATCACGAAGTCGCCGCCGCGGGCCAGTGCGAAATCGGCACCAAGTTCAATAGCCTGGTCAAGCGCGCCGACTGGATGCAGATCCTCAAATACACGGTGCACATGGTTGCCCACACCTACGGCAAGACCGCGACCTTCATGCCGAAGCCTATCGTCGGCGACAACGGCTCGGGCATGCACGTGCACCAGTCGGTGTGGAAGGGCGGCCAGAACCTGTTTGCCGGCAACGGCTACGCCGGACTGTCCGAGTTCGCGCTGTTCTATATCGGCGGCGTGATCAAGCACGCGAAGTCGCTCAATGCGATCACCAACCCGGGCACGAATTCGTACAAGCGGCTGGTGCCGGGATTCGAGGCGCCGATCAATCTCGCCTACTCGGCGCGCAACCGCTCGGCAGCCTGCCGGATTCCGTACGTCAGCAACCCGAAGGGACGCCGGGTCGAAGTGCGTTTTCCGGATCCGACGGCGAATCCGTACCTCTGTTTCGCGGCGCTGCTGATGGCCGGGCTCGACGGCGTGCAGAACAAGATCCATCCGGGCGATCCGATCGACAAGAACCTCTACGATCTGCCGCCGGAAGTCGCCGCCAAGGTTCCGCATCCTTGCGCGTCGCTCGACGAGGCGCTCGACAACCTCGATAACGATCGCGAGTACCTGACGCGCGGCGGCGTGTTTTCCAATGACATGATCGATGCTTACATCGCCCTCAAGATGGAGGAGGTCACGCGTTTCCGCATGACCACCCATCCGATCGAATTCGACATGTATTACAGCTCCTGAAGGCGGGAGCGGACCGGCCGGACGGCGGCGGGGCGGCGGCCCGCCCCCGGGTTTTGCTACACTGCGCCGATGACTCGGTGCTCGTTCCCGCCTGCGCTCGCGCGCCTCGCCGCTATCGGCTGCTGTTGCGCGTTCGCGTGCCTGGTCTCGACCGCGCAAGCCGCGCTTTCCGATCGCGCGAACGACGCCGGCTGCTCGTCCAAGCCGACGCAAGTCGAAGGCAGCATGTACAAATGCACGACGCGCTCGGGCAACGTCGCGTACTTCAACGTTCCGGGGGCGGTCGGTGCCGCGGCCAGGACGCCCACGCCGGCCGGATTTCCGAAGGTCGACGCCGGAACGCAAAAGGGCCGCGATGTTCTGCGCAACAAGGTGCTGACCGACGAGCTCGCCACCGAGGAAAAGCTGCTGACCGAAGCCCGCGCCGCCTACGGCGACGGCACGCCGCCGCCGTTGCCCGACGAAAAGGCCAATGCGCAAAAATATGCCGACCGGCTGGCGCGCCTGCGGCAGGCGGTCGCGCTACACGAAAGGAACATCGAGGCGCTGAAGCGGGAGCTGGCCGCGTCGAAGTGACTCGGCCTTGCCCGATCCGCGAGCAAGCTCGGCGGCGCGGGCGCGGAAGTTGCTAAGATCGCTCTACCTGCTCCGCAGTGTGCGATGTCCGGCCCGCCGCCATTCTCCAACGCTGACCAAGCGCCCGCTTCCTGCTCGGGGCTGGAGCTGCTGGCCACCGCGGTCGTGCTGCTCGACGGCGATCTCGCCTTGCGCTACGCCAATCCGGCCGCGGAAAATCTGTTCGAGCTGTCGAAGCGCCAGCTGGTCGGGCATTCGGCGAAATCGGTCTTCGGCGACACGCCGGCGCTGTTCCAGGCGATCGACAAGGCGCTGGCCAACGGTGCCTCGTATACCGAACAGGAGCTCGAGGTCGGCATCGGCGGCAAGGCGCGCCTGCATCTTTCCTGCACGGTTTCGATCGTCGATGTTCCTGGTGCGGTCCTGCTGCTGGAATTCCGCCACATCGATCAGCAGCTGAAGATCGCGCGCGAGGAGCGGCTGCTCGAGCAGCAGCAGGCCAATCGCGACCTGATCCGCAGCCTGGCGCACGAGATCAAGAATCCGCTCGGCGGCATTCGGGGTGCGGCGCAGCTGCTCGAGCGCGAGCTCGATCGCCGGCCGCTGCGCGAATACACGCAGGTGATCATCGGCGAAGCCGACCGGCTCCAGGCGCTGGTCGACCGGCTGCTGACGCCGCACCGGATGCCGAAGTACCAGAGCGTCAACATTCACGAGATCCTGGCGCGGGTCAGCGCCGTCGTGCAGGCAGAGTTCCCGCGCATCGAGATCCTGTCCGATTTCGACATCAGCCTGCCAGAGTTCGAAGGCGATCCCGAGCAGTTGACGCAGGCGATCTTCAACGTCGTGCGCAATGCCGCGCAGGCGCTCGAAGGCGCGCTCGGCGAGCCGCAGATTCGACTGACGACGCGCGTCGCGCGCGGCGTGACCCTGGCCAAGCGGCGGTATCGGCTGGCGCTCGCACTGCTGGTCGAGGACAACGGCCCGGGCGTTCCCGCAGCGATCCGCGACCGGATCTTCTTTCCGCTGGTATCCGGACGCGAAGGCGGCAGCGGACTGGGGCTCACGATCGCGCAAACCTTCGTCACGCAGCACAACGGCGCGATCGAATGCGAAAGCGTGCCGGGACATACGGTATTCACGATTCTGCTGCCGCTGGAATTCAGCCGCGGTAACGCGTAGATTGCGAGAGATGGAATGCTGGCTTATCAACAACACGCGACAATGACTGAAAGCGAACCCGCGGCAGCAGTGTGGATCGTCGACGACGATCGATCGATTCGCTGGGTGCTCGAAAAAGCGCTGGCGCGCGAGGGCATTCCGTTTCGGTCGTTCGCCTCGGCGCAGGAAGCGGCGCAGGCGCTGCGGCAGGACCAGCCGCAGGTGCTGGTGTCCGACATCCGCATGCCCGGCGAGACCGGCCTCGCGCTGCTCGCGGCCGTCAAGGAGAATCACCCGGGACTGCCGGTGATCATCATGACCGCGTATTCGGATCTCGACAGCGCGGTCGCGGCGTTTCGCGGCGGCGCGTTCGAATACCTGCCCAAGCCTTTCGACGTCGATCACGCGGTCGCGCTGATCCGGCGCGCGAGCGCCGAGGTCCCGGCGACGGCGGCTCCGGCGCATGCAGTGTCCGAGGCAGCCGAGATGCTCGGACAAGCGCCGGCGATGCAGGAAGTCTTCCGCGCGATCGGGCGCCTGTCGCATTCGCACGCGACGGTGCTGGTGACCGGGGAATCGGGCACCGGCAAGGAGCTGGTCGCCCGTGCGTTGCACCGGCACAGTCCGCGCGCCGCGGCTCCGTTCGTCGCGATCAACACCGCGGCGATACCGAAGGATCTGCTGGAATCGGAATTGTTCGGCCACGAGCGCGGCGCGTTCACCGGCGCGCAAAGCGCCCGCCGCGGCCGCTTCGAGCAGGCCGAGGGCGGGACCCTGTTCCTCGACGAGATCGGCGACATGCCGCCCGACCTGCAGGTGCGCTTGCTGCGCGTGCTTTCCGACAGCGAGTATTACCGGGTAGGCGGTCACGCGCCGCTGAAGGCCAATGTGCGCATCATCGCCGCCACCCACCAGGACCTGGACCAGCGTGTGCGTCAGGGGTTGTTTCGCGAAGACCTGATGCACCGGCTGAACGTCGTGCGCCTTCGCCTGCCGCCGTTGCGCGAGCGTGGCGAGGACATCGCGCCGCTGGCGCGCCATTTCCTGCGCAAGAGTGCGCGCGAGCTGTCGGTGGAACCGAAGCAGCTGACCGACGCGGCGCTGAAGCTCTTGGCGGGCTTCGATTTCCCCGGCAACGTTCGCCAGCTCGAGAACATCTGCCACTGGCTGACGGTGATGGCACCCGGACAAGGCGTCGACGCGGCCGACTTGCCGCCGGACGTGCGCACGGTATCGGGGGTGCGCGACGGCGAAACCAACTGGCAGCAGGCGCTCGATCGCGAGCTCGCGCTGGCGCTGGCGCGCGGCGAGCGTGCGGTTGCCGTCAGGCTGGAAAAGGAATTCGAGCGCACGCTGATCGTGCGAGCGCTGGCCCATACCGGCGGGCGCCGCTCAGAGGCCGCGCAGTGGCTCGGTTGGGGGCGCAACACGCTGACCCGCAAGATCCAGGAACTCAAGCTCGATCGGGAAAAGTCCTGAGGCCGGTTTCGACCCTGACCTGAAACGCCGCCGCCCTGCTATTGCACCGCCGCCGCGCGTGCAGCACGGGTCAGTGGCGGCATCCCATCGCCGCAACAATTCTCAAAACGGAACCAGCCCGGCGCGAGCACGCGGAATCCGTCGACGGTGCCGATGGCATCGTCCGGTCCGGCGCGAAACGACGCCTCATCGGGGGGCCGCAAGACATACAGAGCTTCCTGATCGAGCCGCCCGGCGGCCAGCGCCTGTTCCCGCTTGAGTGTCGCGCCGGTGACGCGGTCGGGCGCGAACCGCGCGAACGAGCCGATGTTGATGCGCATCGCGTGATCGGCGGCGAACAGGCTGATCGCGGCGAAATTCGGCGGCACCGGGAGCGAGGGAACAAACAGAATCGTCCGATAATGGCGCGCCGCGACGTTCCAGAAGGGCGAGGGCAGACTGTCGGCCCGCTGCGCCGGCTCGTCGATGAAATGCTGGCGAAAATAGCCGTTGAGCGCGATGTAGCGCGGTGAGAGATCGGCGATCTGCAAGCCGGCGCCGAGCGCCAGGATCGCCGTCGCAGTCCTCGCCGGGAAGTTGCGCGCGACGATCGCCGACGCGGCCAGGACCAGTGCGTAATAGCCGACCCAGACCAGGCGGGCCGACGCACGGACCATCGCCGCAAGCTCGAGGATCACGCTCGGCAGCGGAATCGTGAACAGAATTCGATCGCCCCAGGCGATCTGGTTCGAAAGCGCAATTGCCCAGAGCAGCAGCGCGACTGCGGCGAGCGGGACGTAACGGCGCACCGCGCGTTGCCCTTGGGCACGCCACCACGCGAATGCCGCGATCGGCAGCATCACGAGTACGCCGAGACCGAGGTAGTTGAACCCTTCGTATTCGGCGCCCGGTATCACCGGCCGCCCGGGCAGGAAGAGCGAGCCCCATTGCGGATTCCACAGGGCGTTCAGGTTGACCGCGTAACGACCGTAGTATTCGGCTCCTCCGGAGAACGAGGTCGCCGGAATCCTGAAATAGCCGGCGACCCACATCGTCGCCAACAACGCAGTGGCGATGACGAGAGTCGAGCGTAGGGTGTCGAGCGTCGTGGCCGTGCGATCGATCCAGAGCCGCCGTGCCGCATCTGCGAACGCGACCGCGAGCACCATGTACAGCAGGTAGGCGTGGATCAGCGCTGCGCCGCAGATCAGCAGGCACCACGACGCTGTCGCAAGACGCTGCGGTGCGCGCAAGTAAAGATAGAGCGCCGCCAGCACCAGCCAGTGCGCCATCAGCGCGTAATGGCCGATCGCGCGGTCCGGCAGCAGCGGGCTCAGGACGAAGAGCGCGGTGATGATGAGCCGCGGCGCGACGAGACGCGTCGCGATGCCTGAGAGCAGCCAGGCAAAGACTGCCTGCAGGATGTAGCAGGCGAGCATCCACAAGCCGAAATACTGGAATTTGTCGGTCAGCGCGCCACGCAACAGCTTGAACAGCAGCGCGAGCATGGGGATCGAGTCGGTGAACACGATCGAGCTCCCCATTTCCATGCCGTAGTTCGCCGCCGCGCCCGGAGGAAGATGCCAGCTCTCCAGGCGGAAGAAGTGCCAGCCGAGGAATTGCGTTGCCGGATCGGGGAGCCAGAGGAGCCAATGGAAATAGGACGGGTCGAGCAGGCGCGGATCGAACAGCAGGAAAAACAGCAGCGGACCGAGCAGCGCTGCGGCCACCGCCGGCGCGGCGCGGCTCATGCTCATGCTTACCGGCTCAGGTAAAGCTCAGGTCTGCGATCACCGGCGCGTGATCGGACGGCTTCTCGCCTTTGCGCGCCTGGCGGTCGATCCGGCATCCGGTGCAGACCTTGGCCAGCGCCGGCGACAGCAGCACGTGGTCGATGCGCAGGCCATGGTTCTTCGGGAACGCGAGCTGGCGATAATCCCACCAGCTGAAGGTCTTTGGCGGCTGGTCGAACAGGCGGAACGCATCGGTCAGGCCCAGCTCCAGCCAGGCGTTGAACGCCGCCCGCTCCGGCTCCGAGCACATGATCTGCCCGCGCCACAGGTCCGGATCGTGCACGTCGCGGTCGTCGGGCGCGACATTGAAATCGCCGATCACCGCGAGCTGCGGATGCTGCTCGAATTCGTGGCGCAGGTACCGGGTCGCGGCGGCAAGCCAATCGAGCTTGTAGCGATATTTTTCCGATCCGACCGCCTGCCCGTTGGGCACATACAGGCAGACGACACGCACGCCGTCGATAGTCGCCGCCAGCACGCGTTTTTGCACATCGTCGTGATCCGGCAGCGCGGCGACCACTTCGGTGCCGGTCGTGCGGGAGAGAAGCGCGACGCCGTTGTACGTGCGCTGGCCGCAGAACTGCAGCGCGTAGCCTGCGGCGGCAAGCTCGGCCACCGGAAACTTGCCGTCTTCGAGCTTGGTTTCCTGCAGCCCGACGATGTCGGGCGCGTTTGCGGCGAGCCAGTCCAGCAGCCTCGGCAGCCGGACGTTAAGCGAGTTGACGTTCCAGGTCGCGACCCGCAAGGTCACTGCGGATACGAGCCTTTCGGCGTCGCGTCCGGCGTGACGGCTGGCGTGGTCCTGGAGCTGTCGGTCGCCGCCGGCAGCGATGGGCGCGCGATCGCCTGCGTGCGCGGCGGCGGCGTCTTCGGGTAGCCGGCATCCGAGAGCATGCTTTGCCACCGATTTTCGTTGAAGCCGGTCGCCACCTGTTCGCCGACCTGCAGCGCCGGCGCCTCGAGGCCGTTGGTCAATCGTTTCAGGCGATCGGCGCCGTCGCCCTGCGAGACGTCGACGACGGTGTGCGGCACGCCGCGCTTGTTCAACAGACCCTGCGCGGTATCACAGACGACGCCGCAGGAAAACGTATACAGGGTCACCGGGAAGCGCTCCTGCGCCTGCTGCGTCGCGAACGACAGTTCGCTCGTCTCGATACTGTTGCGGCCGATGCGCTTGGCCTGCGCGTTCCGGGCGTCGGCGGGCGGCGGCTTGTCGGAATAGACGACGCGGCCGTCCACGTCGAGATAACGATAGACCTGCTGCGTCTGCGCGACCGCGCAAGCGCTCGCCAGCAGCAACAGGCCGGCAAGGCTTGCGGCGCGACGTACCGGCGTGGATGTCCTGCTCATCTTAAGCCTCCCAGCTCGACGCTATGACGCCAGCATACCATTATGGCGCAATAATGCACTGATTTCCGGCTTGCGCCCCCTAAACGCAACGAACGAGTCCAGGGCCGGCCGGCTGCCGCCACGGGCGAGGATCTCGTCGCGAAACCGCGCCCCGGTGGCTTCGGAGAGCACGCCTTGCTCCTCGAACAGGCCATAAGCGTCGGCTGCCAGCACTTCCGCCCATTTGTAGCTGTAATAGCCTGCCGCGTAGCCGCCGGCGAAGATGTGGCTGAAACCGTGGGGCAGGCTGCGCTCGTAGTCGGGGCGCGGCATGACGGCCACGTCGCGACGAACTGCCCACGCCAGCGCCAGCGGTGAGATCGACCGGCGGACATCGTGGTGCAGACGCATGTCGTACAGGGCGAATTCGAGCTGGCGCACCGTCTGCATGCCGCTCTGAAAGTTCTTTGCCGCGAGCAAGCGGTCGAACAGGCTCTTAGGCAGCGGCTCTCCGGTGTCGACGTGCGCGCTCATGTGCACGACAACATCCCATTCCCAGCAGAAGTTCTCCATGAACTGGCTGGGCAGCTCGACCGCGTCCCATTCGACGCCTTCCAGGCCGGACGCTCCCGGCACGTCGATGCGAGTCAGCAGCAGATGCAGGCCATGGCCGAACTCGTGGAACAGCGTCGTCACTTCCCGGTGCGTGAACATCGCCGGCCTGCCGCCGACGGGCGCAGCGAAATTGCACACCAGGAAGGCAACCGGATGCTGCACGTGGCCGTTGCTGCGACGACGCTTGATCGCGGCATCCATCCACGCGCCGCCGCGTTTTCCCGGCCGCGCGTACAGGTCCAGATAGAACTGGCCGACCGGCGCGCCGGTCCGGTCGGTGATCTCGAAAAAACGCACCGCAGGATCCCACGCCGTTGCGGTCGAAGCGCGCACGGTGACACCGTACAAGGTCTCGACCACGCGGAACATACCGGACAGCACGCGATGCTCGGGGAAATACTGCTTCACCTCTTGGTCGGAATAACTGTACCGGGCGTGGCGCAGCTTCTCCGACGCATAAGCCACATCCCAGGCGGCGAGCTCCGGCAGCCCGAGCTCGTCGCGCGCAAAATCGGCGAGCTCGGCCATGTCGCGTTCGGCATACGGCTTGGCTCGGACCGCCAGGTCGTGCAGGAAATCGAGCACTTCGGCAGGCGAGCGCGCCATCTTGGGCACCAGCGACACTTCGGCGTAGCTCTGGCAGCCCAGAAGCGTCGCGCTTTCGGCGCGAAGCGCCAGGATCCTGTCCACCAGCGGGCCGTTGTCCCAGGCCGGATCACCCAATTCGCTGGCGCGTGTCGCATAGGCGCGGTAGAGCGTCTGGCGCAGCGTCCTATCGTCGGCGTACTGCAGCACCGGAAGGTAGGACGGCATGTGCAGCGTGAGCTTCCAGCCCGGCTTGCCGTCGGCTTGCGCCGCGGCGCGGGCCGCGGCGATGGCATCGGCCGGCATGCCGGCCAGCCGCGAAGCGTCGTCGACGTACAGCGCGTAGCCATTGGTGGCGTCGAGCAGATTGTCGGCGAAGCGCGATGAAAGCGTCGCGAGCTCGTCCTCGATCGCCTTGAAGCGCGCCTTGGGCCCGGCGGCAAGCTCCGCGCCGGATAGCCTGAAGTCGCGCAATGCGTTGTCGACGACGCGACGCCGGGCGGGATCGGCATCGGCGAATCCGGGCGACAAAGCGAGCTCGCGGTAACGGGCGAGCAATCGCTCGTCCTGACCGAGGTCGGTGTAGAACGCCGTCACCTTCGGCAGGTTGTCGTTGTACGCCGCGCGCAGTTCCGGCGTGTTGACCACGGCGTTGAGGTGTGAGACTTGCTTCCAGGTGCGGTCGAGGCGGTCCAGCGCACCCGACAGCGGCTGCACGAACGTTTCCCAGGTCGGCGTTCCGGCCGCGGTCGCGACCCGCTCGACGGTGATGCGCGCTTCGCCGAGCAGCGTATCGATCGCCGGCCCGATGTGGTCGGAACGGACTTCGGCGAAGCGAGGCAAGCCGGAAAGATCGAGCAGCGGGTTGTCCTGCGCGGACAGGTGGACAGCACTCATCGCACGGCTCTCTCCCCCGGGAGCATCGCCAGCTGGCCGTCGAGCAGCGCCAGCTCGTCCGGTGTGCCGATATTGGCCCAGGCGCCACCGTAGTATTCGCCGCTGACCCAGCCGCGGCCGATCCAGTCGCGAAACAGCGGCAGCATCCTGATCTTTTCGCCCCGCGGCAGCGCCTCGAACAGCGCGCTTCGGTACAGCGCGATGTTGCCGAACGTGAGCTGTGGCCACGCGGAAAGCGAGAGTCTGCCATCGGTCAGCGCGAAATCGCCGTCGCGATGGTAGTCGGGATTGGGCACCATCACCATGTGCGCGTGCGGGGGTTCCGGCGTGGCCCGCATCGCCGCCAGGCGCGGCAGCAGCGACGCGTAGTCGTACGCGGTGTAGATGTCGCCGCTGACCACCAGTGTCACGTCGCGATCGAGCAGCGCGATCGCGGTCGCGATGCCGCCCGCGACTTCGAGCGGCTCGCGCTCGCGCGAATAGTGAATCGTCGCGCCCAGCGCGCTGCCGTCGCCGCACGCTGCTTCGATCGACGCGCCCAGGTGCGCCACGTTGATCACCAGGTTGGCGAACCCCGCGGCGACCAGGCGCTCGATCTGCCAGACGATCAGCGGCTTGCCGCCGACCTGCAGCAGCGGCTTCGGCGTCGCATCGGAAAGCGGCCGCATGCGCTCACCGCGCCCGGCGGCGAGGATCATCGCCGTCGCAACGGAAGGGCCGCGGTGCAGATCGATCGGATCGATCAAAAGGTATACCCGACCACCGGCTGCCTGGCCTCGAGCTCGTCGAGCAATTTCAGCAGCGGACCGAGCGCGCGGTAGCGATCGCAGGCACGGCGCAAATAGCGCATCACGCGCGGCAGATCGGCGAGATAGCCGTGCTTGCCGTCGCGATGCGCCAGCCGGGCGAAAATCCCGGCGATCTTCAGATGGCGCTGCACGCCCATCCACTCGACGTCGCGCCAGAAATCGCCGAAATCGGCTGCGACCGGCAAGCGCGCCTCTCTCGCACGCTCCCAGTATCGCACCGCCCAGTCGAGCTCCTGCTCTTCGCTCCAGTCGATGTAGGCATCGCGCAGCAGCGAAACCAGGTCGTAGCTGATCGGGCCGTATACCGCTCCCTGGAAGTCGAGCACGCCTGGATTCGGCTGCGACACCATCAGGTTGCGGGAGTGAAAGTCGCGGTGGACGTAGACCCGCGGCTGGGCGAGCGCCCGATCGATGATCTGGCGAAAGGCGCTATCGAGAGTCGCGCGCTGGGCGGGGCCGAGCGCAATACCGAGATGCCTTGCCACGTACCAGTCGGGAAATATCGCGAGCTCGCGCGAGAGCATTGCCTCGTCGTACGGCGGCAGCACCGACTCGCGGCTCGCGCGCTGCCACGCGATAAGCGCGGTGACCGCGTCGCGATAGAGCGCCGGCGCGCTCGCGTCGTCGAGCGCGTCGCGATAGGTGCGCGTGCCCAGATCGGACAACAGCAGGAACCCCGCCGACAGGTCCCGGGCATGGATCGTCGGCGCATGCACGCCGGCTGCCGAAAGCAGTCCCGCGACCTCGACGTAGGCTTTGCAATCCTCCTGTGCCGGCGGTGCATCCATCGCGACCAGCGTCCGCGCCGGCAGCTCGTCCGGCGGCGCGATCTCGCCGTCGAGCGTGACCCGGAAGTAACGGCGAAAGCTGGCGTCGGATGTTGCCGGCGCGATCGAGCGCATCGGCGCAGGCAAGACCCGCTCGAGCCACGCGATCAGCGCGTCCAGGCGGGCATCGGAACTCATGCGGAGGGAATCTGTCGAGTAGGCGGGTAGAATGCCCCATTTTAGCATCCGCACATTCCCCGATTCGCATGCGTCATCGCGCCGCTGTCGCCGGTTTTGCCTTGCTGCCTCTGGCGCTCGCGTGCCAGTCGAATGCGCAAACCGCAACCGGCGTCGCCGCCGATCCGCCGGCGCAACTTAAACCCTCGCCGGTGCTGGAGCCGCCGCCGCCGAAGGCGCTGCGGCTCACGCCGGGTGCGAATCCGATGGCGCCGGATCGCGAGCCGATTTTCCTGCGCGCGGACAAGCTCGAAGGCGACAACGAGCAGTGGGTCGAAGCCTCGGGCAATGCGGAGCTGCGGTCGCGCCGCCAGACGGTGCTCGCCGACTGGCTTCGTTACGACATTCCGTCCGACCAGTTCTGGGCCAAGGGCAACGTCGTCATCCGTCGCGGCATCGACCGGATCAGCGGCCCGGAAGCGAAGTTCAAGCGCAGCGATGAAACCGGCTTCTTCACCTCACCCGAGTTTCACATCGGCGAAAATGCTTCCCGCGGTGACGCCAAGGAACTGACTTTCGTCGGCCCCAACCAATACGAGCTCAAGGACGTCCGCTACACCACCTGCGTCGCCGGCAACGACGACTGGTATCTGATCTCGTCGACCGTCGACGTCGACCGCACGCGCCTGGTCGGCACCGCGCGCAACGCGACGGTGCTGTTCAAGAACGTGCCGATCCTGTATTCGCCGTACATCGATTTTCCGCTTTCCAACGAGCGCAAGTCGGGATTCCTGGCACCGGTGTTCGGCTCGACCAGCAGCCGCGGCATCGAGATGTCGCTGCCGTACTATCTGAACCTCGCTCCGAACTACGATGCGACGCTGACGCCGCGGTTCATGACGCGCCGCGGCTTGCAGATCAACGGCCAGTTCCGCTACCTGTTTCCCGACGTCGTCGGCGAGGCCGATGCCGAAATACTGCCGGACCGCATCACCAACACCAACCGCTACGGCCTGACGTGGAAGCACAACCAGGCGATCAGCCAGATCCCCGGCCTCGCCGCCTATGTCAACGTGCAGAAGGTCTCTGACGACGCCTACTTCACGGACCTGTCCGACCGGCTGACGATAACCTCGCAACAGACGCTGCCGCGCGAGGCGGGGCTGTCGTATTCGCGGGGGCCGTTCGCGCTGCTAGCGCGAGTGCAGGCGTTCCAGACGCTGCAGGACCCGAACAATCCGATCACGCCGCCGTACTTCCGCGAGCCGCAGCTGCTGCTGACGATGAATCCGGTCGAATGGCAGGGCTTCGATTTCGCGGCCAACGGCGAATACGTGCGCTTCCGGCAGCCGGCGTTGCTCAATGCCGAGCGATCGGTTCTCTATCCGACGGCAACCTGGTCGGCGCGCGGCAACGCCTGGTTCCTCGCCGCGCGTGCGGGGCTGCACCTTAGCCACTACGACTTCGCCGAGGACAGCACGCTTGCCGACAAGCACGTCAATCGGTCGGTGCCGATCACCAGCCTCGACAGCGGACTGGTGTTCGAGCGCGAGACCAACATGTTCGGACGCGACTACACCCAGACGCTCGAGCCGCGGGCCTTCTACGTCTACATCCCGTACCGCCGGCAGGACCAGATCCCGCCGTTCGACACCGCGATCGACGACTTCAATTTCTCGCAACTGTTCACCGAGAACCGCTACCTGGGCAGCGACCGCATCGGCGACGCGAACCAGCTGACCTTCGCGGTGACCTCGCGGCTACTCGACCCGACGTCCGGCGACGAGCGGGCGCGGTTCGCGATCGGGCAGCGCTATTATTTCCAGAGCCAGCGCGTGACGCTGACCGAGGCTCCGCGCAGCGCCAACACCTCCGACCTGCTGCTGTCGGGCGAGGGCAGGCTGTCGGATTACTGGTCGGCGGCCGGCACGCTGCAGTACAACCTCAATCATCCGCAGACCGAGCGGCTCGACCTCGGCGTGCGCTGGCAGCCGGCGCCCGGCAAGGTGCTCAACGCGAGCTATCGCTACATCCGGCAGAACATCGATCCGACCGGAAACATCTCGCAGTTGAAGCAGGTCGACTTTTCGGGGCAGTGGCCGCTGTCCAATCAATGGTCGTTCATCGGACGCTGGAATTACTCTCTGGTCGACGGCAAGACGCTGGAGGGTGTCTTGGGCTTCGAGTACAATGGCGACTGCTGGGCGTTTCGCATCGTCGGCCAGCGTCTGACCACGACGACCGAGCAGGCCAGCAAGTCGGTCTTCGTGCAGTTCGAACTGAATGGTCTCGCGCGGCTCGGCACCAATCCGATCGATGTCCTCAAGCGCAGTGTGCCCGGCTACATGACGGGCAATGAGCCTTCGATGCGGCCAGCGGGCGGCGCGGTCACAGACTATTTCCCGGAATTCTGAGGTGTCACTATGGTCGCTCGTCTCTTCCTTTCGATCGTGCTGGCGTCGCTCGCCGCCGGCGTCGGCGCTCAGCCGACGAACGCTCCGTCTCCCGTCGTCAACGTCGATCGCGTCGTGGCCATCGTCAACGACGAGGCGCTGACGCAATACGAGCTCGACGACGCGCGGCGCGTCGTGCAGCAGCAATTGAAGCAGCAGAAGGTTGACCCTCCGGCCGCCGACGTGCTCGACAAGCAGGTGCTCGAGCGCCTGATCACCCAGCGCGCGCTGCTGCAGCAGGCCAAGGAGAACGGCGTCAAGATCGATGACACGGTGGTCGAGCGCGCGATCCAGCGCATCGCGACGGAGAACAAGCTTTCGGCCGACGATTTCCGCAAGCTGCTGGCGCGGGAGAATATCCCGTATACCAAGTATCGCGACGACATCCGCAACGAAATGATCGTGCAGCGGCTGCGCGAGCGCGAGGTCGACAGCAAGATCCAGGTCACCGACACCGAAGTCGACCAGTATCTGGCGACGCTCAAGGCGCAGAACGCCGGCGAGACCGAGTACCGTCTCGCCCACATCCTGGTGCTGGTCCCTGAGCAGGCGAGCTCGGATCAGATCGAGAACCGTCGCCGGCGGGCCGAGGAGGCGCTGCGTTCGATCAAGTCAGGCGCCGATTTCGCCCAGGTCGCCGCCGCGTATTCCGACGCGACCGACGCGCTGCAGGGCGGCAATCTCGGCTGGCGGTCCGGTGCGCGCTTGCCGACAGTGTTCGCCGACACCGTGCACCAACTTCAGGTCGGGGCGGTTTCCGGTGTGCTGCGCAGCGCCGCCGGGTTTCATGTCGTCAAGCTGCTCGAAAAACGCAGCCGTGACGAGGCGAAGGTCGTGGACCAGACGCACGCGCGTCATATCCTGGTTCGGGTCAACGAGCTGACCTCCGAAGCGGAGGCCAAGTCCAAAATCGAACGACTGAAGGATCGGCTCGACTCCGGTGCCAAGTTCGCCGATCTCGCCAAGATCAACTCGGAAGATGCCTCGGCGGTCAAGGGCGGCGATCTTGGCTGGCTGAGCCCGGGCGACGTCGTTCCCGAGTTCGAGGAAGCGATGTCCAAGCTCGCGCCGAACCAGGTTTCGGCGCCGGTTCGCACCTCGTTCGGATGGCACCTGATCGAAGTGCTGGAGCGGCGCAAGCAGGACGTGACCGTCGATCGCGAGCGCTCGGAGGCGCAGACGGCGATCCGCCAGCGCAAAGCCGACGAAGCGTTTCAGGACTGGGTGCGGCAGATACGCGACAAGGCGTTCGTCGAGATACGGCTGGACGAGCGTTAGCTCACGGCACCAACCTCCTATCGGGCCCGCTTGGCTGACACACGCGATTGTCACCGTGACAGGTTTACACGTCGCCTGGGATCGTGCGCGCGGGACACTGCTCGCACCCGCCGCATTAGCCAGGATTCCCACGCTCAAACATTGGCTTGGCCCGACGCTTGGTGATCTTGCGGTTGGACGCGAGAACAATTTCAATCTGCTGCGCTTTATTGCAGCATCGATGGTCTTGTTCTTTCATTGCTTCGCGCTGACCGGTCATCAGATTTCCGAGCTTCCGGTTCGGACCACCATTGGATTTATGGATTTGGGCCTTCTTGGCGTCACAATTTTCTTTGCCATCAGCGGGTTTCTAATCGCTCAAAGTGTGACACGGTCGGAGTCGATGTTCGTATTTGCAAAGGCACGGACACTTCGCATCTTGCCCGCCTTGGCGTTATCTACCTTGTTCTGCGTCATCGTTATTGGGCCGTTAGCAACGACGCTGCCGCAATCAGCCTACTGGACGGACTCCAACACATGGCGGCACCTATTCCACACGATTGCGCTCGATCCGCAACTGACTTTGCCGGGTGTATTTGAGCACAATCCTTATCCGCCGGCGGTTAACGGATCACTCTGGACCATACCGATCGAAGTCTGGTGTTATGCCGTTCTTGCGGGCTTGACCGTCATCGGATTGTGCCGGCACCGCTGGAAGTTCAATATTGTCGCGATAGCGACGCTTATCGTCTTTGCCAACTACGAAATGGTAGTCCGGCAGCAGATTCCGTCGGGTGGCGCATGGTCGACGCCTTATCTGGTCGGGGCATTTTTCTTCGGCGCATGGTGCTTTCTGCATCGCGAATTTTTGCCAGCGTCGCTGGTCGTCGCTGCCGGCGCGGCGGTCATTGCCGTGTCACTCCTGGATTCGCCACTATCGAGGTATGCTCTTTTCGGCACGGTAACCTATATCACGCTGGTCATTGCTTACCACCCCAGATTGCGCGTCAGTTGGTTTTTGGGATTTGGCGACTATTCGTATGGAATTTACGTCTTCGCGTTTCCGGTGCAACAGTTTCTTGTCTCGCGGTTTGGAATCGCCGAACCGTTGATCTTGTTAATGTTGGCATTTCCCACCACCCTCGCGCTGGCGATGCTCTCGTGGCACTTCGTAGAACGTCCTGCGCTTCGGTCGAAGAGACGCGTTCACGTAAGTGGACTGGTGGCCGCCAAGCCCGTAACTGATTAGTGCAAGCCGTCTGTGTGCGGGTACATGGCAACGCGGTCCATGCGCGCGCTTCCGACGCCGGCATCGAACGCCATCACGATCTTCAATTCCGCGCCGATTGCCTGATTTCGTCGCCAAGTCGCCGGCCACGCCAGCGGTATCTGGACTCCTGCCGGCGTGCGCGCGAACCGTGCGGCGGCGACCGGCGGTCCAAGCGCCGTCCAGGGCGCGCCTGGCTCCATGCGCGCAAAGGTCTGGACGGCAGCGAGCGCCGACGGACTCTGTAGCCCCAGGATCAACGAATCGATCGTCGCGGCCCGGATGACCTGGTCGGGTGGCGACAACAACGTCGCCGTCGGCGCGTCGAATTCGAGATCGACGTAGCCGCCACGGGCACGCACCTTGCCTTGCTCGAGACGCCAGCCGTCGTCGTCGAGGTAGCCCGGCGCCCCAAAGGTCCACAATCTCGCGCCGCGCGGCAGATTCGCATGGGTCACCATGAAATCGCGCATCGCGTCTTCGGCCGGCGTGTTGCGCCATGCCGTGTACGGCAGGTAGCCGGGCCCGCCGGCATAAAGGCCGTTCGACCCGTTCCACGCCATCACCGATACTTCCTGCGCGTCGAAATTGAACATGTCGCGAAAGGCGTGATAGGACTGCGCGATAGTGCGGCTGCACCATCGGCTTCTTGAGATTGGTCGCATTGGTTTCGACGATCGCCCAGCCGGGATCCATGCGCGCGAACGTCGCAAACAGGCTGTGCGGCATTCTCCATCGGCGCGTGCGTTTTCGGCGGTTTCGCCGTAGAGCAATCGCACCCAGATGACCGGCGCGCGGAATCGAGCCTTCGATCGATACGCCAGACGAGTCGTAGTTCTGGGCTCGGCCCTGGTGATGCGCACCGCAGACGGGCGCACTGCCGGCATCCGGGGCGATGAAGGCCTGCGACGGAAAAAATACGATCGCACGGGCATGCCCGCCTCGTGCGCCCACTGCGAGAGCTCATCATAGTGCAGGGCGACGATGTGCTTGCGGAACACGTCCCATTCCTGATACCACGGGTCGTCCCAGAATCGGAGTCTCGCCTGGCGCGGCCGGCTGATACTGGCGATCCGAGAAAGCGACCGCGGCGGATCGACCTCGTCCCATGACGACCAATGCTTGCCGGCGATCCGATTCACCTCGCGCGAGCGTCAGCGGATCGCTTGCGGCGGTAACGCGGACAGGTCGGGCACACCGGGTTCGGGCTTGCCCGCGTAGGGGCCGGTGCCGGCGAGCCATTCCCGGAACTGCTGCAGCATGCCGGGGTTGTAGTCGAAGATTTCGAGCACCGATTCTGGATGAAGAACGGATTCATGTACGTGTCGGCGTCGAGGCTGACGCCGACGAAAAGGTCCGGATGCTCTCGCGCAAAGTCGGCGATGACGCGCGCCGCCGCCTGGAGGTTGCGCCGCTTGTAGGCGCGAACCTTGGCGGCATAGACGTTGTAGGTAAGCGTGCGCGCGAGTTCCGGCGAGTTGGTCGATCCCGGCAGGTTCTTCAGGTAGTCGTCCGGGAACACCTTGTTGTCCTGCGTCCACTGACAATTCTCGACGTCCTGTTCCAGCTGATCGTTGATGTCCCATTCCGGCGTGTCGCAGCTCGCGTCGGCCCAGATGCCGCCGTTGAGAATGAATTGCACCGGCAGACGCTTGTCGATCGCGTACTGGATGACGCCGTGCAGGTTGTCTTCGGCGACCGGACGGTCGCGACATTTGTGCGTGAGATCGAAATCGGGATCGAATTCCCAGTCGCCCTGTGCGCCCTTGGTCGTGCGCAGGTACAGGATCGGTACCGCGATGCCGACGCCCGTCGTCCGCGAGAGATACGCGCGATACGTCGAATCGGCTTCCGCGGCGCCGCCGGCTGCGACACCCGAGGTCATCATCAGGAAACGGAACGGCCGCTTCGCCAGCGTCGGATGCTGATCGAGCAATTCGTTCCATAGCGACATCGCCTGCGGCGGGATCAGCGATTTCCGGGCCAGCACCGTTTCGCGGCCGCAGTCGATCGATGGCGACGACGCTGATCGCGTGACGAACCAGATCGAGTTTGGCGAAGTCTCCGCTGAATTCGAATCCCGCCGCCGGCGAATCGCGATAGCCGGGCTTGACCGCCGCGACGTCGGGACGTGCGATGCCGTAGCGCGCCGCGTACGGCTGTCCGTCGACTCGAATCTCGACGCGCTCGATGCCGTCAGGCGCGAGCGCCCAGCCGCTGACGCGAAGCCGGGTGTCGACAATGGCTTCGTCCGCCGGTGCGTCGACGGAGCCGATCGCATCGACATGCGCTGCTGACTGCGTCGCCGGGGATGCCGCCGCTTGCGTACCCGGCGATGCGGCCGGCATCCGCAGCAGCGCATGGCGCTCCTGCCACGCGAAGGTGCCCGCGATCGCAAGCCCTGTGGCGATCAACAGGGCGGCGGCTACGCGCTCTTTCCAGGGACGCAGGGATCGCATTCGACGAAGGACGCTCAATGGCAAACCCATTGTAAAGGAAGCCGATGACCCGGCGCGGCGCGGTGCGTATCATGCCGCCTGTGACCCGATTCCAGGTTCTCTCCGATCAGATCGCCTACTACCGCGCACGCGCCGGCGAGTACGACGAATGGTGGTTTCGCACCGGACGCTACGATCGCGGGCCGGAGTTCAATACGCAGTGGCACGCCGAAACCGCGTCGGTCGAGAAAGCGCTCGAAGCGTGGCTGGCGGCGAGACGTCCCCAGCATGTGCTCGAGCTCGCCTGCGGCACCGGGCTTTTCACCCGGCTGATCGCGCCACGTGTCGCGCGCCTTACCGCGATCGACGCCTCGCCGGAGGTCATCGCGATCAATCGCGCGCGCGTCGGCGCGGACAATGTCGAATATGACGAGGCCGACCTGTTCGCGTGGCGGCCGACCCAGCGCTATGACGCGGTGTTCTTCAGCTTCTGGCTATCGCATGTCCCCGACGAGCGCTTCGCGGCATTCTGGACGCTGGTCGCCTCGTCGCTCGCGCCCGGTGGCGCGGTCTACCTGATCGACTCGGCGTTCGATCCGACGTCGACGGCGAAGGATCACGTGCTCCCGGGACGCGAGGCCGGGATTGTCACGCGGAAGCTCAACGACGGCCGCGAGTTCAAGATCGTAAAGATTTTTTACGAACCTGCCGTCCTGGCGGCGAAGCTCGGGCCGCTGGGCTGGCGCGCCGAGCTGGCGCAGACGCCGCGCTACTTCATCCACGGCGAAGCCATGCGCTCGACATGAACGCGCTGTTCGCGCCCGGACGCGGGGACGCGATGGCCGTTCAGGAATCCGCGTCGTAGACGTAGGGTGACTGGGGCACGCGCGCGGCGTCGCTAACCCGCTCGTCGGCCAGCGCCTGCGGGCGCTTGTCCCACCAGATCGCGCGGCCCTCGCGTTGCTTGTCGATGAGTTCGGGATTTTTCCGCAGCAGCTCGCGCATGAATATGGTGTGCTCGGATTCGTAGTGGCGGCTGGGCAGCATCATGGCGAACTTTCCGCGTCGGCAAAGGCATGCGAACGACACGACATTCTATCATCGTCCTTGTTCATCGAACGGGAGAGCGCATCGACCCGGCGATCAGGCGGTACTCGAGCAGCCGGCATTCGAGCGCGCCGTTGAACAGCGGCGTGCGGCGGCTCGCCTTCAGCCCGATCAATTTCGGCAGCCGTGCGTCGCCGCTCAGCAGGTATGCCGTCCAGCCGGCGTAGCGCCGCTTCAGCGCGTCGCCGAGCTGCGGGTAGAACGCCGCCAACGCATCCGAATCGGCGAGGCGCACGCCGTAGGGGGGATTGCTGACGATCACGCCGGCAGGCGCCGGAGGGGTGCGCGTCAATACGTCGGCCCGCTCGACCGACACCGCGCCGCCGATGCCGGCCGCGGCGATGTTTTCGCTGCATTGGTGAATCGCCGTCGGGTCGTTGTCGCTCGCCCAGATCGGCAGCGGCGCCGGCGGCTTGGCCCGCCTTTGCGCCGCCTGCTTGATCCGCTGCCAGGTCGGGCCGTCGTACCAGGCGAGCTTCTGGAATCCGAACGTTCGCTTGAGTCCCGGCGCCATGTCCAGTGCGGTCAGCGCGGCTTCGATCGCGATGGTCCCGCTGCCGCACATCGGGTCGAGCAGCGGCGTGCCCGGCTGCCACCCGGCGAGCCGCAGCAGCCCCGCGGCCAGATTTTCCCGCAGCGGCGCGTCGGCGGTTTCGCGCCGGTAGCCGCGCTTGAACAGCGGGTCGCCCGAGGTGTCGAGATAAAAGCTCGCCTCGGTTGCGGAGAGGTAGGCGTGTACGCGCACGTCGGGGCGATCCTTGCTGACGCTGGGCCGCACGCCGCCGGCGGCACGATGCCGGTCGCAGACGGCGTCCTTGATGCGCAGCGTCGCGAACTCCAGACTGGTCAGCGGCGAGCGGGTGGCCGCGACATCGACGCGCAGCGTACGATCGGCACGGAACCAGCGCGGCCAGTCGAGCGCCTTGGCGAGATCGTAGACATCGTTTTCGTCGCGATAGCTTCCCTGGCCGATTCGCCACAGGATGCGGCTCGCGAGACGGCTTTCGAGATTCGCCCGATAGGCGAGCTCCATCGGGCCGGCGAACGCGGCGCCCCCGTCGGTGGTCGTGATTTCCGCCGCGCCGATCGAGAGGAGCTCGGCGCCGAGCGCGGCTTCCAATCCGCGCGGGCACGGCGCGAAAAAATGCTCTGTCAGCAAAACACGGCCGCAAAGATCAAAACGGCTTCAGCACGACCAGCAGCACGACGCCGATCAGTATTGGCAACGCGGGGATTTCGTTGATCCAGCGATAGAAGACGTCGCCATGCCGGTTGCGATCGAGGCGGAAGTCGGCCATCAGCTTGCCGAGCCACAGGTGATGCGCGACCAGCAGCAGGACCAGCGCGATCTTGGCGTAGAGCCAGCCGCCGCCGATGCCATAGCCCAGCCACAGCCACAGGCCGGACGCGATGGTCACGACCGCCCCCGGCGTCATGATGCCGACGTAGAGCTTGCGCTCCATCACCTTGAACCGCTCGTTGCCCGCGGCATCGCCGGTCATCGCGTGATAGACGAACAATCGCGGCAGATAGAACAGGCCGGCGAACCAGGTGACCATGGCGATGATGTGCAGCGACTTGACCCAGAGCATGTCGTCGCCTATTTGAGCAGGCGGCGCCGGGTCAGCACCAGCGCGACGTAGTAGGCGGCGATCGCGTAGGTGAGCAGCACAGCGATGTGCAGCGGAACGGCGTCGGGCACGCGGCCCGCCAGCAGCGGCCGCGCGATGTCGATCGCGTGCGTCAGCGGCAGCGCCTGCGCGACGGCTTGCAGCGCCGCGGGCATCTGCTCGACGGGGAAGAAAACACCGGAGAGGAGCAGCATCGGCGTCAGGACCAGCGTGAAAAAATAGGTGAAAAAATCGTATCCCGGCGCCAGCGAATTCATCACCAGGCCGAAGGCGCCGAAGGTGAGGCCGACGATGAAGCCGAGCGGCAGCACCCAGATCGCCAGCCACGAGTGTCCGAACCCGAGCAGCATCACGACCGCCAGTATCGCCATCACCGAGATCACGCTCTTGGTGGCGGCCCAGATCCACTCGGCGAGCATGACGTCGTCGAGCGACAGCGGCGCGTTGATGATCGCTTCCCAGGTGCGCTGCACATGCATGCGCGAAAAGGCAGAGTACATCGCCTCGAACGACGAGGTGAACATCGCGCTCTGGCAGACCATGCCGGTGCCGATGAAGGCGATGTATTTCATGCCGCCGACCTCGGGCACGAAGCTGCCGATCCCGTAGCCCAGCGCCAGCATGTAGAGCAGCGGATCGGCGATGTTCCCCAGCACCGCCGCGATCGCGAGCTTGCGCCAGACCAGCAGGTTGCGGCGCCAGACGGGGATCCAGCGCAGCGAAAGCTCGGGCGCGCGGATCAGTGAGGCGGTAAGCATCGGATCTCGGGTGGTTGCGCGGCGTCGAGTATAGCGCGGGCCGTCGCGTTCGACGCGCCGACACGGCCGCGACGACGACCAGGGCCGGGTGATTCAGTCGCGCAATTCGCGCCCGGTCAGCTTGATGAACAGATCTTCCAGATTCGCCGGACGATGCAGATAGCGCACGCCGCTTCGCCGGTTCAGATCATTGAGCAGCGGGGCCGCGTCCCTGGCATAGCAAAACGCGGTCTCGCCGGCGATCTCGATGCGGTCCGCCAGCGCATGGCCGTGGGCGTCAGCCCACTGGCGCGCCTCGTCGCCGTAGACTTCGACCACTTCCGGCTCGACGTGCGCCGCGATCAGCGCGCGCGGCGTGTCGCTCGCGATCATGCGGCCGTGATCGATGACCGCCAGCCGCGAGCACAGTCGCTCGGCCTCGTCCATGAAGTGCGTCGTCAGCAGGATGGTCTTGCCCTGCGCAAGCAGCTGGCGCAGTCCGTTCCAGATCAGGTGGCGCGCCTGCGGATCGAGCCCGGTGGTCGGTTCGTCGAGGATCAGCAGCTCGGGATCGTTGATCAGCGCGCGCGCGAGCGTCAGGCGTCGCTTCATGCCTCCGGAGAGGGTCCGGATGCTCGCGCCGCCCTTGCTCGCGAGGCCGGCGAAGTCGAGCAGCCGCGGCATGCGCTCGGCGAGCGTCGCTGCCGGAATGCCGAAATAGCGGCCGTAGATGCGAAGGTTCTCGACCACGGTGAAGTCGGGGTCGAGGTTGTCCATCTGCGGCACGACGCCGACACGGATGCGTGCTTCGCGCGCCGCCTTCGGCACCGGCTCTCCGACCAGCGTGATCGCGCCGGCGTTGGGATCGGTCAGTCCCAGGCAGCAGCGCAGCGTCGTCGTCTTGCCCGCGCCGTTCGGGCCGAGCAGGCCGAAGCATTCGCCGCGGCGAATCGCAAAATCGAGGCCGCGAAGGACCTCGTTGTCGCCATAGGATTTGCGCAGGCCGGCGACGGCGAGCACGACGTCGCCGGAGTCGGTCCCAGGCGCCGCGATCACCGCCACATGCCGCTGATCGTTCGCTGCAGCTGCGGCAGCCGCCCATGGAAGAAGTGACCGCAGCCGGGAAAGACCACGACCGGCAACTGCTGCGGACGTGCCCACGAGAAAACGTCGGCAAGCGCGACCACGTCGTCCTCTTCGCCGTGGATGACGATCGTATCGGCGGGCACCGTGGCGTCACTGAAATCGCCCGACCGCGGGAGCGATCAGCACCATGCGCTCGGCGCTCACCTGCTGCACGACGCGAGTCTGCACGAAGGTCCCGAACGAAAATCCGGCGAGTACGACCGGAAGGCCGGGATGAGCGGCGGCGGCGTGAGCCAGCGCGGCCAGCGCATCGTCGGTTTCTCCGTTGCCGTCGTCGAACGCGCCGGCGCTGCCAGCGACGCCGCGGAAGTTGAAGCGCACACTGAGATAACCCAGCGCCGCAAAGGTTTTCGCGAGGGTCTGCACGACCTTGTTGTCCATCGTGCCGCCCTGCAGCGGATGCGGATGGGCGACCAGCGCGATGCCGCGAGGGGCCTGTTGCGGGAGATTGAGCGCGAGCTCGAGCGGGCCGGCGGGGCCGGCGATCGACATACGCTGTTCGCCGCGCACCATCGGAAAGATCAGCCTCGAATCGTCAAGCGTGAAATTATACGCGCTGGTCGCCGCCGTCGATGCCGGCGCGCTTCGCGGCGACCGACAGTACATAAATGCTGGCGAAGATCGGCCACACGATGAGTACCGCGTGGGTCAGCCCGTTGAAATTGAGCAGTTGGCCATAGGGCCAATCGAAAAGCGCGAGCGGCGCGCGCGCCTGCCACATGTCGGGCGCGAGCAGCGGTGCGACCAGCGAGGACAACAGCGCGATCGCGCACAGCGTCGTTCGCGCCGGCCGCGGCAGCCAGACCGCCAGCAGCAGCACCAGTGCACCGACGGCGACGCCGAGCGAGACTCCCGGCTTGATCCATGTTTCCAGCACCGACTGCCTGATCAGCACGCTGGCGGCGATGCCCTTGAGGATCAGCGCCATCCCGATCAGCATCAGGACGGCGCCGCCGACAAACCGCCGGTGCCGCAGCAGCAGCGCGAGGAACAGGCCGACGCCGACGACGTTGAACGCGCTTTCCGCCGCTTGCAGCAGCGTGCCCGGAAGATCGCGCGTGAGCTCGAGCGAAGGGTCGAATGTCGCGGCAAACAACGGAATGCCGGGATTGAGCTGCGCCAGCAACCAGATCGCGAGCAGGGCGAGGCCCAGATCCGCGCCGGGGCCCTCGACAAAGACGCGGCGCCGCCATGCGGAAACGCCGGCGCGCCACGGCGTGCGATCGAACGCGATCGCCGCCATGCCGCCGATGCCGGCGCCGGCCGCGTTGCAGACCATGTCCATCGTGCTCGCGTCGCGGGTGGGTACGAACATCTGCATCGATTCCATCACGAACGACAGCAGCAGCCCCGCTCCGGTCGCGGCCGCCAGCCGGGCGATCGCCAAGCGCCGGCCGGACAAGGCGACGCAAAACCCGAGTGGCGCGTAGGCGAGAACATTGACTGCGACGTCGAAGCGGGTGAAGCGCGGCGGCCATGGCGCGAACAGGAAAAAAGGCGTGCCAGGCACCGGCGCCATCCAGCTTCCGAATGGCTCGAGGCTCGCGTAGACGATCAGCAGCGCATACAGGCCGGCGAGGTATCCGGGCAGCCGGGACGGCCGAGGTTCTGAAGGCGAGGAATCCATTCAGCGCAGAAACTTGCGAACGACGGTGACCGCGTCGGTTTCGGCCAGCGGCGCGAAACCCGCCGCGACGAACGTCGACAACGCACCGTGGTAATGGTCAGCGCCCCGCTCGCTGTCGCCGGCCTTGAAAGGGAAGGCATCGACCAGCTTGAACCCGCGCGCGCCGAGCGACGACAAGGCCTCGGCCAGCAACGCCCGCGAAACGCCGCGTCTCCGCCACGCCGGCGCGATGATGAAACAGACGACGACCGCGGCTTCGTACGGCGCGCAGGGCAACGGAGTCGCGGCAACGCCCATGCGATCGAAGCAATGCGGCAGCTTGTGCCGCGGCTGTGCGTTCAGCCAGCCGACCGGCTCGCTGCCGGCATAGGCCAGGAAGCCTTCCATTTCGCCGACCTCGATGCGCGCCTGCATCGCGACCCGGTTCTGCGCCGCCGATAGCGATGGCCAATCGATCGCGACCGGGACCTCGTAGAAATGGCAGTAGCACTTTGCCCACTCGGGATTGTCGGCGAACGCCGGTCCGCGCTCGTGATCGAAGAAGCGCAGGAAATCGCCCGCGAGCGCCGGTGCCAGCGCCTTGACGACGAAGTCAGCCATGCACGCCCATCCGCCTCGCCGGCTTTTCCAGTACGGTAATCATCACGTTTATCGATTCGGCCGGTTTCACTTCACCTGTCTCGACGTAACCGATGCGCTTCCAGAATCCCAACGCGCTCGGATTGGACAAGGCGACGCCGATGCGCAGGCACGTGATTGCGCTCCAGCCGGCGATCGCCTCCTCGACCAGCGTCGCGAATGCGCGACCCAGCCCGCGCCGCTGCCATGGCTCGGCGAGCAGCAGCAATCCGATCACCGCCTTGTCAGTGGTCGGATAGCCGCGGATCACGTCGGCACAGCCGATCATCGCGGCACCCGAATAGAGACCCCAGACGAATTTGTCGTCGTAGCTTTTGTCCGGCGGCAAGGCGGTGAAAAGGCTCTGCGCTTCCGCCGCGCCGGGCGGCGCGCCGCCGACGAGCTGGAAGTACGCCGGTGCCGCTTCCAGCACGCACTGCAGCGCCGCCATTTCCGCGGCGCTGCCGGTCAAGAGCCGCAGCGTGAGTGCGCCATTGCCGGAATCGCTCAGCGTCCCGCCTTGATCTCGGTCCACAGCCGGTTTCGAAGGCGCCGCTGCGCCGACGTCAGCTCCTTCAGCTGCTCGAGCTTGGCTTCGACGGCCTTGTCCGGAAAGATCGCCGGATTCTTCAGGATCTCGGGCTTGATGTACTTGACCGCATCGAGGTTCGGATTGCCGGAGCCGATCAGGTTGGTCAGCTCGGAGGAATTCTTGCCTTCGAGCATGAAGTTCATGAATTTCAGCGCCAGATCCGGCCGCGGCGCATCCTTGTGGATGACCATGTTGTCGACCGCGAGCACCGCGCCTTCCTTCGGCATGCCTTGCAGGATGTGGAACGGCCGCTTGGCGGCCTCGGCGTCGAGATTTGCCTGGAAGATGTCGTTCGAGTAGCCGTGCACCAGCCAGATGTTGCCGACGGTGAGCTCCTTGATGTACGACGAGGCATTGAACGCCGCCCAGTACGGCTTCGCCTTCTTGATCAGCGCCGCCGCCTCGTCCCAGTGCTTCGGATCGACGTCGTTGGCCGAGTAGCCGAGGTACTTGAACGCAGCGGCGAACAATTCGCTGGAGCTGTCGAGCACCGTGACGCGCCCCTTGACCTTGGCGAGGTATTTGGGATCGAAGACAACCGCCCAGGTATCGGTCGGCAGACCGAGCTCCTTCATCTTGACGTCGTTGTAGCCGATGATCGTTGTCGACATCGCGTACGGCACCGAATACTTGTTGCCGGGATCGAACGGCGTGTTCAGGTAGATCGGATTGATGTTCTTGAGGTTCGGCAGCTGCGACTTGTCCAGCGGCTTCAACTGCCCGCCTTTGATCAACGCCTGCACCGCGTTGCTGGTCGGCACCAGCATGTCGTAGCCCTTGGCGCCGGCGGCGAGCTTGGCCAGCAGCTCCTCGTTATCCGAGTAGTAGGTCTGGACGACTTCGCACTTGCACGAATCCTCGAAGCGCTTGATCGTCTCGGGAGCGATGTAGTTGTTCCAGTTGTAAAGATGGAACTTGTCGCCGGCGGCGGCAGCCGGGAGGGCGATCATCGCAACGGTCATCAGCAACATGAGCTTTTTCATGCTTTCTCCTCATCGGTGCCGAGCAGGCTCGGAGACAGCTTCGACGCCACAATGATGAGCGCCAGCGTCAATAGCATCAAGAGCGTCGAAACCGCGTTGACTTCGGGTGTGACGGCGATCTTGATCATCGAATAGATCTGCAGCGGGAGAGTGACGGTTCCGGCGCCGGCGGTGAAGAACGTGATGACGAAATCGTCGATCGACAGCGTGAATGCCATCAGCGCGCCGGCGATCACGCCCGGCATGATAAGCGGCAGCGTGACATAGCGAAAGGCGGCGAGCGGTGAGGCGCCGCAATCGCGCGCGGCCTCGGTCAGGCTCTCGTCCATCCCGGCCAGCCGCGAACGCACGACAATGGCGACGAATCCGATGCAGAATGCGATGTGGGCGAGCGCCACCGAGACCAGGCCGAGGGTGAGGTTCAGCAAGACGAAAAAGATCAGCAGCGAGACGCCCATCAGGATCTCTGGAATCGCGATCGGCGCCAGCACCAGGATCGACAACAGCTTCGGCCGGTAGCGGTACATCGCCATGCCCGCCATCGTTCCGAGCACCGTCGCCACAGCGCTCGCGGTCAGTCCGATCAGCAGTGAATTGCCGGCGGCGAGCAGCATGTCCTGGTTGTGAAACAGCTTGTCGTACCAGCCGAAGGTAAACCCAACCCACTCGGCGTTCAGACGCGAATCGTTGAACGAATAGACGACGACGATCAGCAGTGGAACGTAGAGGAAGGCGTAGCCCGCCAGCGCGGCCGCCCAGAGGCCGATCGGGCGCCTACGCACGGGCCGGCTCCGCGCTGGACGGTGTGCCGAGGCTGCCGCGTCCGACCCACGCCGCGACTCCGGCAAGGACCAGCGCGGCGACGGTCAGCACGATAGACAGCACGCTGCCGAAGGGCCAGTCGCGCGTCTCGAGAAACTGCTGCTTGATGACATTTCCGATCAGGCTGTCTTCGGGGCCGCCGAGAATGTCCGGAATGGCAAAAATGCCCAGCGCGGGAATGAACACCAGCGCCGCGCCCGCGTACACGCCGGGCAGCGACAGCGGGAAGGTGATGCGCCAGAAGCGCTGCCATGCACCGGCACCCAGATCCTGCGCCGCATCCAGCAGCGCCCGGTCGTGCTTTTCCAGATTGGCATACAGCGGCAGCACCATGAACGGCAGATGCACATACACCAGACAGACGAGGACGGCGAACGAGCTGAACAAGAGCGGCACCGGCTCGTGCCCGAACCACCCCAACATGCCGTTGACGGCTTTCGCCAGCGCGGCGTTGGGACCGAGGATGATCATCCAGGCGTAGATGCGGATCAGGAAATTGCTCCAGAAAGGCAGGATCACCAGCAGAAGCAGCAGATCACGGTGCCTTTTCCCGCTGCGGGCGATCAGCGCGGCCAGCGGATAGGCGAGCAGCAGGCAGAAGAACGTCGTCAGCAGCGCGTACCAGACCGACTTGACGAAGATCTGCGCGTAGACCGATTCGGTGAAGAAGCGCGCGTAGCTGTCGAGGTTGAGGTCGAGTCTGCCATCCTCGACCAGCGGCGCGAGCCCGCCGAAATCTCCGGGCGTGCGAAACGACGCGAGCACCATGATCAGCGCCGGCGCCGCGAAAAATACCAGCAGGTAGATCAGCGGCGGCCCGCTGACCAGCCATCGTCCGAGCCTTTCTCGCGGGCGCGTCGAGCGGGCGCTGGTGCTCATGACATACCGTCCGTCAAATCGCGCTCACCGGCCGATAAAGTGGCCGGCTTCGACCGGCCAGCTCAGCTCGACCGCATCGCCGACTTCGAAGAACTGCGTGCGCCCCGCGGCCGAATTGGCGAGCAGCGTCTCGAGCTTGCGGCCCCCCGGGGTCGTGACGATGTACACGGTGACATCGCCCAAGTAGAGGTACTCGGTGACGGTGCCGACAAAGTGATTGTCGGCCCGGTCGGCGGATGATGCCGCGGCGGACTGGACGCGGATCTTTTCCGGACGCAAGGCGATCGTGCCTGCGACCGGCGCCGAGGTCGGTTCCGCGGCGACGCGCACGGTTCCGAGTCCTTCGACGTCGATCGCGACGACGCCCCGCGCGCTCGATGCGATCGAACCCTCGAGCAGATTGCAGGTGCCGATAAAATCGGCGACGAAACGCGACTTCGGAAAGCTGTAGATGCGCGAGGGTTCGTCGATCTGCTCGACGCGGCCCCTGTTCATCACCGCGATCCGATGCGACAGGGCGAGCGCCTCGGTCTGATCGTGCGTCACGTAGACGAAGGTGATGCCGACCTCCTTCTGCAAGTTGATCAGCTCGATCTGCATTTCTTCCCGCAGCTTCGCGTCCAGCGCGGCCAGCGGCTCGTCGAGCAGCAGCACGGTCGGATGCGTGACCAGCGCCCGGCCGACGGCCACGCGCTGCTTCTGGCCGCCTGAGAGCTCGTGCGGGTAACGCTTGCCGAAGCCAGCCAGACGCACGTCCGCGAGCGCCTCTTCGACCTTGCCGGGAATCGCCGCGGCGGGGGTCTTCGCCATCCGCAGCGGAAACGCGATGTTGCCTTCGACGGTCATATGAGGAAACAGCGCATAGCTCTGGAAAACCGTGCGCACGGGACGTCCCTCGGGCGGCTGATCGGCCAGATCGGTTCCGTTGAGCACGATGCGGCCGCCGTCGGGCAGATCGAATCCGGCGATCAGGCGCAGCAGCGTCGTCTTGCCGCAGCCGGACGGCCCGAGCAGCGTGAAAAATTCACCCGCCTCGATGTCGATGCTGACGCCGTCGACCGCAGTGAATTCGCCGAACCGGCGCGTCACGTTCTGGATTTCGAGCAGCGCCATCGCGGACGGACTTGCCGGTTCGGGAGATGGCGGATTGTAGCAAAATGGCACCTTTCGGCTGCGAACGGACTGTCGCCGATGATCATCGATGTCAACCGATCGGTAGCGGCGGACGTTGATCGGCGACGGTGAAAGCTGATGCGATGGCGGGGGGAGCGCGGTTTGCTCTGATCGTTGTGGCGGCCGCGGCGCTTCCGGCGCTCGCCGGTGCCGACGACTATCAGCTCGACCCGTTCGAGCAGGCGACGGCGGGCTTCGCCGGGTGTCCGACGGTGCCGCCGCCGACGCTGACCCTGGAGCAGATGCGCACGCAGGCGCACCAGCGGGCCGAGCGCGGAACATCGTGCTGCCTCGCCGGCACGTGCGAATGCGGAGGCAGCTACAAGCGCGACCCGGAGATCAACGCGCGCGTCGCGGCCGCCATACGCGATGATGCGCGTTTTCGCGACGCGAGCATCTGGGTCACGACGACACGAAAATTCGTCACGCTGCAGGGGTGCGTGCGAACGCCGGCGCAGAAACGGACGCTGGAGCGGCTGGTCAGAGGCCAGTCGGATGTTGCGATAGTATGGAACGAAACGACCGTCGGCTCGGTCAGAAACGCTCCGCGCAAGGCCACACAACAGAATTCCCGTTCAACCAACATGGTGAGGCAACGATGAAATATCTGATAGTTGGAATAGCTGCTCTTCTGGCGGGCGAATGCGCGCTGGCGCAAACCCCCGCTCCTGCCGAACCGGCCAAGAAGAGCGCGGCGACCCAGCCGGCGCCTGCAACGGGCGCGGCCACCGCGAAAGACGTCGGTACCAAGGACAGGACGGTCGAGGCCGACGCTTACCTGAAGGCGCAGGAGAAAAAAAGAGCGGCGATGGCGAAAAAACGAGCGGCAAAGGGCGCTGACGCCAAGCCCGGCGCTAACTCCAAGTCCGACGCGGAAGGTGCGGTGCGGCCAGGCAGCCTGATGACCGAAGAAGAGCGCACCGCGCATCGGAATAAGTTGCACAGCTTCAAGACGCTCGACGAGTGCCAGAAATACCAGCAGGACTATCAGGCCAAGATCGAAGCGCGCGCCAAAGAGCAGAAAAAGACGCTGCGTCCATTCAACGACGCCGCCTGCAACCGCTACAAGGTCGCCGCTGACAAGGCAGCGCCGGCCGCAGCCAAGCCGGCGACGAAGTAGAGGGGAGGCCGCGCGGCGGCACCGCGCGGTTCGGACGACGCGCGGAGGACACCGAGTCGTTCGGCGCGGCGCGGTGCTACCAGACGCGCCAGAGCAGCGCTGCCGCCGCCAAGGCCACCAGCAACGCGATCAGAACGAGCCAGCGATTGCGCACGCGTTGCGCAGCCGCGAGTTCGCGGATCGCCAGCTCGGACGCCGGCGGAGCGGCGCTGAGCCGCTGGTAGATCAACCGCGGCAGCAGGGGCAAGGCGGTGGCGAGGAACGGCGCCTCGTCGCGCAGACGCCGCTCGACCGCGCGCCACCCGATCTGCTCGTGCATCCAGCGCTCGAGGAACGGCTTGGCGGTCACCCACAGGTCGAGATCGGGATCGAGCTCCCGGCCCAGGCCTTCGACATTGAGCAGCGTCTTCTGCAGCAGCACGAGCTGCGGCTGTATTTCGACGTTGAACCGGCGCGACGCCTTGAACAGTTGCACAAGGATCCGTCCGAGTGAAATCTCCTTCAGCGGACGGTCGAAAATCGGCTCGCAGACGACGCGGATTTCGCTTTCCAGCGCGTCGACGCGGGTGTCTGGCGGCACCCAGCCGGATTCGATGTGCGCGGTGGCGACGCGACGGTAGTCGCGGCGAAAGAAGGCCAGGAAATTCTGCGCCAGATAACTCTTGTCCTGTTCGGACAGCGTACCCATGATGCCGAAGTCGAGCGCGATGTACTTGCCCCGATTGGCCGCATCGATGGCGACGAAGATATTGCCCGGATGCATGTCGGCGTGAAAGAAGCCGTCGCGAAAGACCTGGGTGAAGAATATCTCGACACCGGCGCGCGCCAGCCGCTTGATGTCGATGCCCTGCTCGATCAGGCGAGCCCGTTGGCTGATCGGCGTCCCCTCCATGCGCTGCATCACCATGACTTCGCTGTTGCACCAGTCCCAGTAGACTTCGGGCACGAGCAGCAGCGGCGAGTGCGCGAAATTGCGGCGAAGCTGCGAGCAGTTGGCCGCTTCGCGGGAAAGGTCGAGCTCGTCGTGGATCGTGCGATCGAACTCGGCGACGACTTCGCGCGGCTTGAGCCGCTTGCCGTCGGACCACAATTTCTCGACCATTGCAGCGCCCATCTGCATCAGTCCGAGGTCCTTGTCTATCGTCACGGCGATGTCGGGCCGCAGGATCTTGACCGCGGCAGGCGTGCCGTCCGGGAGCTCGGCGAGGTGTACCTGCGCGACCGACGCGCTGGCGACTGGCGCGCGTTCGAACGATCTGAACACGCTGATCGACCGGCTTCGCGTAGACGCGCTCGAGGGTCGCCATCACCTGTTCCGAAGGAAACGGCGGCACTTGATCCTGCAGCTTGGCCAGCTCGTCGGCGATGTCGGTCGGCAGCAGGTCGCGGCGCGTCGACAGCATCTGTCCGAACTTGACGAAAATCGGGCCGAGATCCTGCAGCGCGAGACGAAGCCGCTCGGCGCGCGGCGCCGACACGTCGCGCCAGAAGGTGACCGCGCGCGCGGTGGGCCGCAGCCAATGAAAGCGCTCGTGGCCGAGCAGAAACTCGTCGAGCCCGTACTTGAGCGCGACGAGCCCTATCTTGACCAGCCGGAGCGAGCGCATGGCGCCGATTGTAAGGGATCGGTGTCAGATAGGTGCTTGGGGACGGCCACGACGCGCGAATAGCCATGCGCTGCAGCGCCGCTCCCTGCGTTCCGTGTCCTGATTGATCAAGGGGAGGCGCCAGCGTAGATTCGGCCTTGTGCCGGGTTGCTTGCCGGCGCTGGAAAGCGCATGGGACTGGAATCGCACCTTACCGACATCACGCACGTCATCCAGCTCGCGGTGGCGCCGGTATTTCTGCTGACCGCGATCGCCACGCTGATCAACGCGCTCAATATCCGGCTCGGGCGCGGCATTGATCGCCGGCGCTTGATACTCGGTCGTGTCCGCGGCAACGCCGGACTGCGCAGCGACGACGACCGCGCGGAGCTCGCGTTGCTGGCGCGGCGAATTCGCTTGATCTATTTCGCGCTGCTGGCGGCCGGCCTGGGCGGGCTCTTGATCTGCCTGGTGGTCGCCGGTGCCTTTGTCGGCGCGCTGATGGCGGTCGACCTGGCGAAGATGGTGGCGGTGTTTTTCATCCTCGCGATGCTCGCCATCGTCGCCTGCCTCGGCATGTTTCTGCGCGAAGTATTCCTCGCCGTCACCGGCGGCACCCACCGCATTCCCTGACCGTCCGAAACTTCCGAAATCGTCAGCGCCTCTTGCCCGCAGGCCGTGCCGCCAGCTTGTCGATGCGTTCGGCGAGGGCATCGACCCGCGCCGCGAGCTCCGCGACCTGCGACGAAAAATCGCGCGCCTCGTGGGTGCTGGTGACGAGCCCGGCTTCGTCGCTGACGTAGCTCGCGAAGCTGGTGCCGAACCGTTCGGAGGCGTAGCCGGGCAGGGCGAGCAATCGCCGGCCGGCCTCGGCGAGCGGTGTGCCGACGATCGGTCCGAAGGCGCGCGCCAGCGCGCGTTCGACGAACCATGGCAGCGTTTGCGCCAGTTCGCCTATCGTCGTAGCGAGAGCGGCATCCCCCGTTGCGTCCACCAGCTCGTTCCAGCGCTCGGGACGGGCGAGCAGCGCCGGCAAGCGCAACGGCGGAATCGTCAGCGTCAGGTCGGGTGCATCCGCAGTGTCGGCGAACCTGCCGTCGGCCTGGATCGCGAGCGTCATTGCTGCCGGGCCGGCGACGATCGAGAGCGTGCGGCCGGCATGCGCCGCAAGGCGCTCGCGCGCCCAATCCTCGCCCGCCAGCGCGCGATTGGCGAGCGAGGCTGCGGCATGCGCGACACCGGCCATCAGAAGACGTAGGCCCGGTGCAGCGCGACCACACCCGCGCTCAGGTTGAACCATTCGACTCGCTCGAACCCGGCGCTTTCCATCATCGCGCCGAGCGAGGGCTGGTCAGGATGCACGCGGATCGACTCCGCGAGATAGCGATAGCTCGCCGCGTCGTCGGCGACGACCTGGCCGAGCCGCGGCAGCACGTTGAAGCTGTACCAGTCATAGGCCGTTCGAAGCGGCGCCCAGACGCGGCTGAACTCGAGGACCAGCGCGACACCGCCCGGCCGCAGCACGCGGCGCATCTCGGCGAGCGCCGCTTCCTTGCGCGTGACGTTGCGCAGGCCGAAGGCGATGCTGACGCAGTCGAAGCTCGCCGCGGCGGAAACGGCAGCGCCTCGGCGTTGCACTGCACCGCCGGGATCGGCCGGCCTTCGTTCAGCATGCGATCGCGGCCGGCGGAGAGCATCGCGCCGTTGATGTCGGTCAGGACGACACTCCCCGTGGGGCCGACCCTCGCGGCGAACAGGCGCGCGAGATCGGCGGTGCCGCCGGCGACGTCGAGCACGCGCGCGCCGGCGCGGACGCCGGAGGCCTCGACGGCGAAGCGTTTCCAGGCGCGATGCAGGCCCAATGACATCAGGTCGTTCATCAGGTCGTATCGGCTCGCGACCGAATCGAAGACGCCCCTGACGCGCCGCGTCTTTTCCTCGGGCGTCACCTGCTCGTAGCCAAACTGGGTCGGGTCGCTCATCGCCGCCGCATCAACGCATCAGTGCCGGTGGCCGCAGGAATGCGCGGCGGCCGCGGCGGGCGCGGGATTCGCGTCCGCTTCGCGGCTCGCGCCGGCCGCGTGCAGGCGTTCGAGATATTGCTGCCACATCGGCTCCTGGCGCTCGCCCAGCTCGTGCAGGTAGTCCCACGAATAGATCCCGGTGTCGTGACCGTCGGAGAATTTGGGCCGGATCGCATAGTGGCCCACCGCTTCGACGTCGCTGATGGTCACCTCGCGCTTGCCGACCTGCAGCGTCTCCTGGCCGGGGCCGTGCCCGCGGACGTCGGCCGACGGCGAATAGACGCGCAGGAACTCGTAAGGCAGGCGATAGCTGCTGCCGTCGGCAAAGGTCAGTTCCAGCACGCGCGACGACTGGTGGAGCTTGATCTCGGTGGGGATAGCAGCGCGTGGATCGAGGCCGGCCATGGCGCTATTGTAGACCGGGTCGGAGGCGCGGGGGATACGCCGCGCGGCCCACGAGAGCCGGCACGTTGCCTGGCTTCTTTGCGCCCGGCGAATGCGCTACTGGACTATGTCGAGATTACCGATGCCCGCCATGACATTGCGGTTCTTCGCGTCCTTGCCGTGCAGCTTGATCTCCAGCCGCAGGTCGTTCAGCGAATCGGCGTTGCGCAGCGCGTCTTCGTAGGTGATGAGCCCGCCTTCGTAGAGGTCGAACAGCGCCTGGTCGAAAGTCTGCATGCCCAATTCGCGCGACTTCTTCATGATTTCCTTGATGCCGGAGACATCGCCCTTGAACACCAGGTCGGAAATCAGCGGCGAATTGAGCATGACCTCGACCGCCGGCACGCGGCCGCGGCCGTCGCGGCGCGGAATAAGCCGCTGCGCGACGAAGGCGCGGATGTTGAGCGACAGGTCCATCAACAGCTGCGCGCGCCGCTCTTCCGGGAAAAAGTTGATGATCCGGTCCAGCGCCTGGTTGGTGCTGTTGGCGTGCAGCGTGGCGAGGCAGAGGTGCCCGGTCTCGGCAAAGGCGATCGCGTAATCCATCGTCTCGCGGTCGCGGACCTCGCCGATCAGGATCACATCGGGCGCCTGGCGCAGCGAATTCTTCAGCGCGATCTGCCAGCCGTCGGTGTCGACCCCGACTTCGCGCTGTGTGATGATGCAGTTCTTGTGCTCGTGCACGAATTCGATCGGGTCCTCGATCGTGATGATGTGGCCGTAACTGTTCTCGTTGCGGTAGCCGAGCAGCGCCGCCATCGACGTCGACTTGCCGGCGCCGGTCGCGCCGATAAAGAGCATGATGCCGCGCTTGCTCATCGTCACGTCCTTGAGCACCGGCGGCAGGTTAAGCTCGTCGAAGGTCGGAATGGTCGTGTTGATCGTGCGCATCGCCATGCCGACGCGCCCCATCTGGACGAACGCATTGCAGCGAAAGCGGCCGATGCCCGGCGGGCTGATCGCGAAGTTGCATTCCTTGGTCGACTCGAACTCGGCCGCCTGCTTGTCGTTCATCACGCTGCGCACGATTTCGATGGTGTGCTGCGGCGTCAGCGCGGTCTTCGAGACCGGTGCGATCTTGCCGTCGACCTTGATCGCCGGCGGGAAGCCCGCGGTGATAAAGAGGTCCGAGCCCTTTTGCTTGACCATCAGGTCGAGCAGCTCGTGGATGAATTTGGTCGCGGTTTCTCGTTCCATTGGGCCGTTCCTTTGCGTTACGTCGACCGCGATTACGCCGGTCAGCCGCCGAACAAGTCCTTGTTGACCGCCCGGGCCCGCGCTTCGGCCTGGGACACCTGGTTGCGCCTGACCATCTCGGTCAGGCACTGGTCCATCGTCTGCATGCCGGCCGCCTGGTTGGTCTGGATCGTCGAATACATCTGCGCGACCTTGTTCTCCCGGATCAGGTTCCGGATCGCCGGGGTGCCGACCATGATCTCGTGCGCGGCGATGCGGCCCTGCTGGTCCTTGGTCTTGAGCAGCGTCTGCGCAATCACCGCGACCAGCGACTCCGAAAGCATTGCGCGCACCATGTCCTTTTCGGCCGCCGGAAACACGTCGATGATGCGGTCGATCGTTTTCGCGGCGGAGCTGGTGTGCAGCGTGGCGAAGACCAGGTGGCCGGTTTCGGCGGCGGTCAACGCGAGCCGTATCGTCTCGAGGTCCCGCATCTCGCCGACCAGGATGTAGTCCGGGTCCTCGCGCAGCGCGGCGCGCAGCGCGTTGGCGAACGACAGCGTGTGCGGGCCGACCTCGCGCTGGTTGATCAGGCACTTCTTCGACTCGTGCAGGAATTCAATCGGGTCCTCGATCGCGAGGATATGCCCGTATTCGCTTTCGTTGACGTGGTTGATCATCGCGGCAAGCGTCGTCGACTTGCCGGACCCCGTCGGGCCGGTGCACAGGATCAGCCCGATTGGCCGCGTCGTTATGTCGGCGAAAATCTTGGGGGCGTTCAGCTCTTCGAGCGAGAGCACCTTTGACGGAATGGTCCGGAACGCGACCGCCGCCCCGCGCTCCTGGTTGAACGCATTGACGCGGAATCGCGCCAGGTTGGGGATGCCGAACGAAAAGTCGCATTCGAGCATCTCTTCGTAGGTCTTGCGCTGCGCGTCGCTCATGATGTCGTACACCATGGCGTGCACGTCCTCGTGCTCCATCGGCGGCAGGTTGATCCGCCGGATGTCGCCGTGGACGCGGATCATCGGCGGCAGCCCGGCCGACAGATGCAGGTCGGAGGCCTTGTTCTTGACCGCGAAAGCGAGAAGTTCGGCAATGTCCATTTATAATCCCTGTGCCGCGCCAGGGCGCGACGTGCGCCCCGGTGCGCGCGTGGCCTTTCGGCCAGCTTCGGCCCCCGTCGGTCGTTGGCCCGGACTGGCTATGCCGACGTCATTCGATTATGAGCCTATACGAGAAGGCGTGGCAAGCCGTGCACCAGCGCATCGCAGAGGCGGCCCGTGCCGCGGGCCGCGATCCGGCGAGCGTCCGGCTTCTGGCGGTCAGCAAGAGCGTGCCGTCCGAGGCCATTCGCGCCCTGCATGCGCTCGGGCAACGTGCCTTCGGCGAGAACTACGTGCAGGAGGCAGCGGCCAAGATGGAGGCACTCGCCGACTTGCCGGACATCGAGTGGCATCTGGTGGGACCCCTGCAGGGGAACAAGGCTCGGCCCGCCGCGGCGCAATTCGCATGGATCGAAAGCATCGACCGACTCGCCATCGCCGAACGATTGTCGGCTACACGTGACGCACAACAACGTCCGCTCGAGATCTGCGTGCAGGTCAACATCAGTGCCGAGACGACCAAGAGCGGTGTCGCTCCGGATGACGGGCTAGCGCTCGCTCGCGCCGTCGCCTCGCTGCCTCGGCTTAGGTTGCGCGGCTTTATGGGCATCGCGGCACCGACGGCGGATATCAGCCGGCAACGCGCCCAGTTCCGGCTGCTGCGCGAAATGCTCACCGCCGCACGAGCCGAAGGGCTTATGCTCGACACCTTGTCGATGGGCATGTCGGCCGATCTCGAAGCGGCGGTTGCCGAAGGGGCGACGCTGGTGCGGGTGGGCAGCGCGCTGTTCGGACCGCGCCCTCAAGCATGACGTCCTGCCGGCGACGGAATGCACAAGGGCGCCGGCCGGCTCCTGCGGAGTGACGACTTGAATATCACGTTCATCGGCGGTGGCAACATGGCGCGGGCCCTGATTGGCGGGCTGATCGCGCGAGGTCATGGGTCGAACGCGCTGTCGGTGGTCGAGATCAACCCCGAGACGCGCGCGACGGTAGCGGCGCGATTCGGCGTCGCGACGTTTGCCGCTGTCGAAGGCGCGGCGGTTGCCCACGCCGACTTGATCGTGATCGCGGTCAAGCCGCAGCACGTGCGGGCTGTCGCTCGCGAGCTCGCGACCTTGCTCAAGCGGCAGGTCGTCCTGACGATCGCCGCCGGCATCCGTCTGGCCGATCTGTCGCGCTGGCTGCTCGGCTACCGCCGGCTGGTGCGCGCGATGCCCAACACGCCCGCGCTGATCGGCGCCGGCATCGCGGGGCTGTATGCGCTGTCAGGCGTCGACAGCGAGGGGCGGGCCCGCGCCGCGGCTATCCTCGAGGCGGCCGGCGCGACGCTGTGGTGCGAGCGCGAGGACGAGCTCGACGCGGTCACCGCGGTATCGGGCAGCGGTCCGGCCTACGTCTTTTATTTTCTCGAAGCGCTCGAGCGGGCCGCACGCGAGCTCGGATTCGTCCCGGCCGATGCGCGCCGTCTCGCCTACGCGACCTTCAGCGGGTCGATGCGCCTCGCCGAGCAAAGCGAGTCCGAGCCGGCCCTTCTGCGTGCTCAGGTGACATCGAAGGGTGGCACCACCGAGCGCGCGATCGGCACGATGGACGAGGCTCGGGTGATGGCGGCGATCGTCGCCGGAGTGAAGGCGGCAGCGGAGCGGGCGCGCGAAATGGGCGAGCGATTCGGATCAGAGCCTTGAACAAGTCAGATTGACGTTGGCGAGATTGCGCGCTATCGGTACAAGAGATCGCTTCAAAGCTACCCTGACCTCCTGATCATGCTCACCGACGCGTTGCGCTTCCTGCTAAATACGGTCTTCGCGCTGATCGTCTATTCGGCGCTGCTGCGGTTCATCATGCAGTGGCTGCGCGCGCCGTTTCGGAATCCCTTGGGGCAGGCCGTCGCTGCGCTGACCGACTGGGCGGTCAAGCCTCTGCGCAAGGTGTTGCCCGGGTTTGGCGGCTTCGATTGGGCGTCGCTCTTCTTCGCCTGGCTCGCGCAACTGCTGTGGCTGCTGTCATTGGCGGGGCTCGCCGCGGCCCCGCTGTCGGGTTCGCTGGCAGCGGCGCTCGCCGCGCTGTCGGTAGTCGAATTGCTCAAGGCCGCCCTGTGGATTCTGATCATCGCCGTGTTCCTGCAGGCGCTGTTGTCGTGGGTCGCGCCCGACGGCCCGCTGGCCGGCGTGCTGAACGCGCTGACTTTTCGTTTCCTGGCGCCGATACGCCGCATTGTGCCGCCGATCGGCGGCGTGCTCGATCTCTCGCCGCTGATCGTCATCGTCCTGGCGCAGCTCGTGCTGATGCTTCCGGTTGCCTGGCTCGAGCAGGCCGTCGGCCAACTCGTCCGCTAGCATGTCGGGCGCGGAGTCGACGGGCCGCCCGTGGTGCCGCGTCGACGCCGACGGCTCGCTCACTTTGCAACTGCACGTCCAACCGGGTGCGAAGAGGACCGAGCTCGCGGGCACGTACGGCGCAGGCGCGGAGCAACGTCTGAAGATCCGGCTCGCCGCGCCCGCGGTCGACGGCAGGGCCAACGCCGCATTGCGGGCGTTTCTGGCCGACGCTTTTGGCGTGGCGTTACGCGACGTCGAGCTCATCCGCGGCGAAACGGGCCGCGGCAAGATCGTTCGCGTCGCCGCGCCGAACCGCCGCCCCGATCACGATTGGCGCTAGCGCAACGCGGCCGCCTTTCGCCGCGCCAGCGCGTTGGCGAGCCGGACGAAATCGGCGACTGCCAGCGTCTCGCCCCGCGCGCCCGGCGCAATGCCGGCGTCGAGCAACGCGGCCTCGTCGGCGAACGGCTTCAACGCGTTCCTCAAGGTCTTGCGCCGCTGGCCGAACGCCGCGGCGACCAGCTGAGCGAACAAGGCGGCGTCGACCAGCGCCGGACGGGCCGCGCCCAGGGGCGTCAGCCGCGCCAGCGCCGACTCGACCTTGGGCGGCGGCCTGAACGCGCCCGGCGGCACGACAAACAGCCGCTCGACGCGAAACCGGACCTGCAGCATCACTGATAGCCGACCATAGTCGGCGCTCGCCGGCGCCGCGGCCATGCGCTGCACGACCTCCTTTTGCAGCATCACGGTGATGTCGGTGAGCTGCGCATCGAACTGCGCGAGATGAAACAGCAGCGGCGACGAGATGTTGTACGGCAGGTTGCCGATGACGCGAAGCTTGCCGCCCAGCGACGCGAAGTCGAAAGTCAGCGCATCGGCGACATGCAGGGCGAGCCGAGACGGAGGAAATTCGGCGGCGAGCGCGGCGGCGAGATCGCGGTCGATCTCGATGACCGTCAGGCGGTCGACCCGCGAGAGCAGCGGCCGGGTCAGCGCGCCCAGACCCGGGCCGATTTCGACGATGCGATCGTCGCGCCGCGGCGAGAGCGCCTCGATGATGCGCTCGACATAGCGCGGATCGGCCAGGAAATGCTGGCCGAATCTTTTGCGCGGGCGATGCGAAGCTATCGTCAGTGTCCGGGCGAACGGACCCGCGACGCGAGATCGATCGCGAGGTCCACCGCGGCGAACAGCGAGCCCGGGTCCGCCGCGCGTGCGAGCGCGCCGTCGGCGGCGAGATCGAGCGCGGTGCCGTGATCGACCGACGTGCGCACGATCGGCAGGCCCAGCGTCACGTTGACGCCATGGCCGAAGCTTGCGTGCTTGAGCACCGGCAGCCCCTGGTCGTGATACATCGCGACGATGCAATCGTAGTCTTTCGCCTTGGCTGGAATGAAGACGGTGTCGGCGGGCAGCGGGCCGGCGAGATCGAGCCCTTCGGCGCGCAGCGCCGTCAGCACCGGGCCGATCACGTCGATTTCCTCGCGGCCGAGATAGCCTCCTTCGCCGGCGTGCGGATTGAGTCCGCAGACCGCGAGTCTCGGTTTCGCGATGCCGAACTTGCGCTCGATGTCGGCAGCGACGATACGAAGCGTCCGGGTCAGCATCTCGCGCGTGATCGCCGCGGGCACGGCGGAAAGCGGCAGATGCGTGGTCGCGAGCGCAACGCGCAGCGACCCCCACGGGGCGGCGCCGACCAGTAGCATGACGACACCCGGCGCGGCGGTGCGCTGCGCCAGGAACTCGGTGTGCCCGGTAAAGCGGATTCCGGCATCGTTGATCACGCTTTTCTGCACCGGCGCGGTGACCATCGCGGCGAATTCACCCGACAGGCAGCCGGCGACCGCGGCATCGAGCGATGCGATCACCGTCCGGGCATTGGCGGCGTCGAGCCTGCCCGCCTGCACGGGCACTGCCACGGGAAAATGCGCGACTTCGAGCGCGCCCGGCGTCGCGGCGCTGCCGCGCAAATACGGCACGAGCCTTACGCCGGCACCGAGCCTTCGCGCCCGATCGCGCAGCACTTCGCGGTCGCCGGCCAGCACCAGCCGCGCCGGCCAGGTTCGTTCGGCAAGGCGTACGGCGAGATCGGGACCGATGCCCGCGGGCTCGCCGATGGTGACGACGATCGTCGCGACAGTCATCGCGCCTTCAGGCCGGTTGATCGATGCGAACGCCGGTCGCGTCGCCGAAGACTTCGACCTGCACGCCCGCCGCCGCGGTGACGGTCGCGCCGTCGGCGACCACCGCGACGCTCGCCTGCGCGAACCCGTCGAGCGCATGCGCGGGCTTGCCGAACAGCCAGAGCGCGTTCAACGGCCGTTCGCTGTCGATCTCGCCGGTGTGCTGGACGGCGGGGCCGAGCGGAAGGGCATGCCCTTCGCGTCCGAACACCGGAAAACGGTCGAGCGTGGCGCGGTAGCGTATGACCTGACGGCCGGCGAGTCGCTGCCTCGTCGCGAGGTCGTACCATGCGCCCGGCGGCAGCGCGACGTCGACTTCGCCGCCGCTTGCGATGATCGGCGCGACCAGCAATGCGTCGCCGCACATGAATTGCGTATCGTGAGCACGGGTGAGCGCATTGCCGGGGAAGGCGAGCGGCATCGCGCGCATCACCGGCATGCCGGTCTTGGCCGCCTGCGCGACGACCGTGCGGAGGTAAGGCAGCAGCCGGTAGCGGAATCCCAGCCACTGCAGCGCGATTTTTTCCTCATTCGGGTCGAGCGACCAGGGGCCGTGCGCTCCGTCGGCGCGAAGCTTGAGGTGCGAGGCGAAAACGCCTGCCTGCAGCCGGCGCAGGTAGAGCTCTGCCGCGGTCCCGCCGTAGCCGCCGACTTCGCCGGCGTGAAAAGGCACGCCGCTCATGCCATTCGACAGGCTGGCGCGGATGCTGGCGGCGAGACCTTCCCAATCGTTCTGGGTGTCGCCGCCCGATTGCACCGGGTAGCGCTGGCTGCCGCTCCAGCCGGCGGTGCTCCAGATCAGCGGCGGTGCCTGTTCGGCGCGAGTGAACTTGGCCGAGGCATCGAAAATGCAGCGGCTATGCAGCAGCGGATAGACGTTGCGCAGACGTTGACCGGCGTCGCCGTTCGACGCGATCGCGTCGTCCGGGACCGCATCGCCGCCGTAGGCCTCGATCACGTCTACGCCGGCGTCGAACAGGGCCCGATGCGCCTCGCGCCACCAGACGTAGGCAGCGGGGTCGGTGAGATCGATGATTCCCGACGGCGGCGCCGCCTGCGCGCCCGAGCCGGTCGACTCGTGCCCGGCGCGCTGATACGGCTGGCCTTCGGCGTCGCTCATCAGATACCGCTTGGCGGCGAGATCGTGGAACAGCGGCGAGTGAATCGATATCGAAGGCTGTTCGCAGACGCATACCTTCAACGCATGCTGCTTGATCTTGCTCAGCGCGAGAGCAGGATTCGGATAGCGCCTCGGGTCCCATCGAAAGTCGAACGACGTCCAGGGATCCCACGGCGCGGCGCCGTCGAGAGTCAGAACGTCGCACGGCACGCGGCGCGCGCGGAGATCGGCGGCGGCCGACGCGGCGTCGTCGCCGCTCGGGTCGCCGCCGCGAGCGATCCAGACGCCGAGGCTCCATAGCGGCACTTCCGGTGCGCGGCCGGTCAGGGCTGTGTACCGCTCGATCAACTGCGCGGGATCGCGTCCGGCGATCAGGAACAAGTCGAGCGCTTCGTCATCGACGACGACGCCATACGAGCGCTGCGACCAGCCCGGATAACCGACCCCGTGCAGCACACGCGAAGGGGTGTGGACGTACACGCCCCAGGCGCCGCCGCCGGAGCCGGGGCTCCAGCAAAACGGCGTGCTGGTGCCCGACGCGGACGGCGATGCGCCGGCGGGCTCGACCTGCGATGCAAGCAGTTGGCCGCGCTTGCTGAGCGTGCCGGTCTGCGCGCCAAGCCCGTACACCGGTTCGCCCGACGCCAGTGCGTACGCCGCCAGCCACGACTGTCCCTGTCGCGCGCGACCGATCGCCGGCAATCGCGTTTCGCCATCGCGCGTCCGGTCGGTGATCGACGCGAGCACGGGCTTGCCGCCATGCAGCAGTCGAAGCGACAACGGCGTCGCGGCGAGCTCGAGTGTTCCATCCCCGGAGGTGAACGTCCACGTGCCAGGTGAAGGCTGCGCGACCTCGCAGCGCTGCGCCCGGGCCGCGATCAGTCCGTAGTCCGGTCGCGTGTTCGGCCCGACCCGCAGGCGGAATATGCCCGGGCCGAAGCTGACGATTTCGAGCATGTCACCGGTCGAAGTGGCGAACGAGGCGCCCGACGCGGTCGCGCCGAGGCCGCTCGATGCATCGATCCGAAGGTAATCGCCGCTGTCGAGTCGCATGGTGTTCGAGCCGGGATCCGAAAGCTTCGAGGGCGAGACCTGTCCGCGACCGCGAACCGGCGATCAGCCGATGAACTCGGGCTCGGGCAATCCCGGCACGTCGACCCGCATCGCAAAAATTCCGCCCGACTGCGGCAGCCGGGCAAGCTCGTCCGCCTCGCGCATCTGGCGCGCCGTCGTGACGTAGAGTGTACGCAGGTTAGGCCCGCCGAAGGCGCACATGGTCGGACACATCGCGGGCAGCGGGAATTCGGCAAGGCGCTCGCCGCGCGCAGACAATCGAACGACCTTGCCGCCGCGATAGAACGCGGTCCAATAGCAGCCGTCGCTGTCGACTGCCGCGCCGTCGGGCCGTTCGGTTTCACCGTCGAAATGGGCGAATTCGCGTCGGCCGCTGACCGTCCCGTTGGCCGCGTCGAAAGCGTAGGCGCTGATCGTGCGAGCCGGTGTGTCGGCGTGGTAGAGAGTTCGCTGGTCGGGACTCCAGGCGAGCCCATTGGAAATAGTGATGCCGTCCAGCACGCGGTTCAGCGCGAAATACTCATCCAGACAATAGAGCGCTCCACTGGCTGCGTCGCGTCGCTCATTCATCGTTCCGACCCAGAAACGCCCCGCCCGATCGGCGCGACCGTCGTTGAAACGGTGGTGAGCCGGATCGTAGGGCGCTTCCGCCACGCGGTCGCCGAGCCTTCCGGCGCGATCGACCAGCCAGATGCCGTCGCGCAAGGCCGCGACGAATCCGCCTTGCGCGCGCAGCGCGAAGGAGCCGATCGACGAAGGCATAGGCCAGGCGACATTCGCGCCGGACTTCGGATCGAAACGATTGAGCGACGGCGCATTGATGTCGACCCAGTAGAGTGCCTGCTCGTCGCTGGACCACACCGGACATTCGCCGAGTCTGGCCCGGGCATCGAGCACGCACTCGAAGGGCGACTCCATCATGCGGTCCCGATGTCGGAAACGTGCATCCTACAAGAAAACATATCGCGGGGCATGCATGTCAGCGGGAAGGCGCGGGCTTGTCCTTGCCGGCACCGGCGGCGCGAAATCGGCCCAGATACTCCTGCGCGCGCCCGACCATGAACCCCATGTCCGATCCGATCGCGATCCAGGAGTAGCCGTAGTCGATGAATCGCGCCACCATTTCCGGCGTCGGACCGATGATGCCGGAGGGCTTGCCGGCGCGCCTGCAGGCCTTTGCTGCAGCCGCCAGATGCCCCTGCACGGCTTCATGAGTGATGTCTCCCAGATGGCCCATCGATGCCGACAGGTCGCTCGGTCCGACGAAAATCGAGTCGATGCCCGGAACGGCCGCGATCTCGTCGAGCTGCCCGAGCGCCGGCAGCGTTTCGATTTGCACGATCACGCAGATTTCCTCGCTGGCCCGCTTCAGGTAATTGGGTACGGTGCCGAAACGGCTGCCGCGATGGGTGCCGGCCACGCCGCGCACCCCCTCGGGAGGGTAGCGCGTGTAGGCCACCGCGCGCCGCGCCTCGTCGGCGTTCTGCACGAACGGAAGCAACAGCGATAGCGCACCGGCATCGAGTGCGCGCTTGATCATCACCATGTCGTTCCATGGCGGGCGCACGATCGCCTGAGCAGGCGTTCCGGCGATCGCCCGCAGTATGTCGATCATCTGCGGTGTGTCGATCGGCGTGTGCTCCATGTCGACGACCAGGAAATCGAACCCGGCGCAGCCGAGCGCCTCGGCGGTCGATGCCGCGCCGCTGCCTAGCCAGGCGCCGAGTGGAGTTCGCCCGGAAGCGATCGCGCGCTTGAATTGATTGATCGGCATGTCCAACGGATGGCTCCTCGTTCCGGGTGTGCGAGGGGACGGCAGGCGCGTCGCGTTCGCCGCGAGTCGTACTGCAGCAATCGAGCTATTGTAATCGCCGACGCGCGCCCGGTCATGTTCGGTGGCATCCGCACCGCCGCCCGGCGTTCGCGCGACGCTTCTGGCAGCGTCGCCTGTCCGGAGGCTGCGTTATAATCGATCCGATTGCTACCTGGGCTTGCGGCCGAGAACGCGATGGTCGGCCGCAGGCCCTTCGTTTTCCGGCCCGATGCGCAACCACTTTTCCCGTCCGGCATTCATCGAAGGCGCGCGCGACATGCTGCCGATGACCGTCGGGCTGATCCCGTTCGGCATCGTCTGCGGCGTCGGCGCGATCAGCGTCGGAGCCTCGCCCGTGACGGCGCTGGCGATGTCGATGATCGTGTTCAGCGGCGCCGCGCAGATCATCGCCGCGCAGCTGCTCGCCGCCGGCGCGCCGTTCGCGGTGATCGTGCTCTCGTGCTTCGTCATCAGCCTGCGCTTCCTGATGTACAGCGCGGCGCTGGCCCCTTATCTCAAACCGGTAGATCACCGGTGGCGCAACCTGGTCGCTTTTCTGCTGACCGACCAGGCGTTCGCGTCGACGATCCGGCGTTTTCGCGAGTCGTCCGACCTGCGTGCCAACGTCTCGTACTTCGTCGGCGGCGGCGGCGTGCTGTGGCTGGCATGGCAGATCGCCACGATCGCCGGCATCCTGGTGGGCGCCGTCATCCCCGCCTCGTGGCAGCTCGAATTCGTCGTGCCTTTGTGCTTTCTTGCTCTTCTCGCCCCTCTGCTGCACGAGCGTATCGCACTGATCGTGTTCTCGACCGCGGCGGTCGCGGCGGTCGCGCTGGACGCGATGCCGATGCGCCTGTCGATGATTTGCGCCGGACTGGCCGGCATCGTCGCCGGCGTCGTCGCCGACCGGTTTTTCGGACGCAGCGTGACGGCGGAGGTCGAGCCTGGAAACTAGCCAGCTCGCGATCTGGTCGCTGATCGTCGTCGTCGGCGCGATCAATTTTCTCGCGCGCCTGTCGTTCATCGCGCTGTTCGCGCGCCGCGAGATGCCCCCTTTGCTGGCGCGCGCGCTGCGCCATGTTCCGGCGGCGATGCTGACGGCGATCGTCGTGCCCGCGATCGTGTTCGCCGCGCCGGGCGTGTTGCGGCTCGACCTCGACAACGTGAAGCTGATCGCGGCGCTGGTGGCCGGCATCGTCGCGTGGCGCTGGCGCAACACGCTGCTGACGATCGGCGTCGGCATGGGTGCGCTCTGGCTGCTGCAATGGCTTATGCGCTAATATCGAGACGGGAGACGACGATGCAGCCGACCGCACCCGACCAGGAAATGACGATGCGTTTCGAGGGCACCGACACCTACGTCGCGACGCCCGACCTGATGCTCGCGGTCAACGCCGCGGTGACGCTGGCGCGCCCGCTGCTGGTCAAGGGAGAGCCTGGCACGGGCAAGACGATGCTGGCGGAAGAGGTGGCGCGCTCGCTGCATCGGCCGCTGGTGCAATGGCACATCAAGTCGACGACCAAGGCGCAGCAGGGTCTGTACGAATACGACGCCGTGTCGCGCCTGCGCGACTCGCAGCTCGGGGAGGAGCGCGTCGCCGACATTGCGAACTACATCAAGCCGGGCGTCCTGTGGCAGGCGTTCGATTCGGAGACGCCGGCGGTCGTGCTGATCGATGAGGTCGACAAGGCCGACATCGAGTTTCCAAACGATCTCTTGCGCGAGCTCGACCGCATGGAATTCCACGTCTACGAGACGCAGGCGACGATACGCGCGCGCCACCGCCCGACGGTCATCATCACCAGCAACAACGAAAAGGAGCTGCCGGACGCGTTCCTGCGCCGATGTTTCTTCCACTACATCCGGTTTCCCGACAAGGCGACGATGGCGCGCATCGTCGACGTGCATTTCCCGGGGCTGAAGAAGGCGTTGCTGCAGGAAGCGCTGGAGGTTTTCTTCGAACTGCGCGACATCCCGGGGCTCAAGAAAAAGCCTTCGACGTCCGAATTGCTCGACTGGCTGAAGCTCTTGCTGGCCGAGGACATCCCTGCGGAGGCGCTGCGCAGCAGCGACAAGAAGATCATCGTGCCGCCGCTGTACGGCGCGCTTTTGAAGAACGAGCAGGACGTGCACCTGTTCGAGCGCGTCGCCTTCATGGCGCGGACGGGCCGGTAATCCGGCACGGCATCATGGCATTCATCGAGCCGGTGACGCTCAAAGGCGCGCACGCGACGCTCGAGCCGCTCGAGCCCGGCCACGAGGCCGCGCTGCAGGCTGCCGCTGCCGATGGAGAGCTCTGGCGGCTCTGGTATACCAGCGTCTCGCCGCCGGACAGGATCGGCGATTACATCGCGCGCGCGCTCGACATGCGCGAGCGTCTTGGCGCGATGCCGTTCGCGGTGCGAGCCAATGCGACTGGGGACATCGTCGGCTGCACACGGTACTTCAACGTCGACGCGCCCAATCGGCGCCTCGAAATCGGCCACACCTGGTATGCGAAGCGCGTGCAGCGCACCGCAATCAACACCGAATGCAAGCTGCTGCTTTTGAGTCATGCTTTCGACGCGCTGGGCTGCATTGCGGTGGAATTCCGCACCCACTGGTTCAATCTCGCGTCCCGTGCGGCCATCGAGCGGCTCGGCGCCAAGCAGGACGGCGTGCTGCGCAACCACCAGCTGCTGCCCGACGGCGCGAAGCGCGACACCGTCGTATTCAGCATCATCGACGGCGAATGGCCCGCGGTGCGGCGACACCTGAAGTTCCTGCTCGACCGGCCGCGGTAGCGTCGTGCTGATCGATTTCTTCCTCCATCTCAAGTCTGCCAAACTGCCGGTCAGCACGCGCGAATTCCTCACGCTGCTCGATGCGCTGAAACACGACGTGGTGTCGACCAGCATCGACGACTTCTACTTCCTGGCACGGACCTGCCTGGTCAAGGACGAGGCGCTCTACGACCGCTTCAACCTCGCGTTCGGCGCCTACTTCAACGGCGTCACCGGCGTCCTCGATATCCACGCCGACATCCCCGAAGAATGGCTGCGCAAGATGATCGAAAGCACGCTGACCGACGAGGAAAAGGCGCTTGTCGCCGCGCTGGGCGGTTGGGAAACGCTGATGGAAACGCTGCGCCGGCGGCTCGAAGAGCAGCGCGGACGCCATCAGGGCGGATCGAAATGGATCGGCACCGCGGGCACGAGCCCGTTCGGCGCCTACGGCTACAATCCGGAGGGCATACGGATCGGCCAGCAGGGCGGCCGCAACCGCAGCGCGATCAAGGTCTGGGACGAGCGCACGTTCCGCAACTTGGACGACTCGGTCGAGATCAACACCCGCAACATCAAGATCGCGCTGCGCCGCCTGCGGCGATTCGCTCGCCAGGGGGTGCCCGACGAATTCGATCTCGACACGACGATCGAGCGCACCGCGCGCAACGCCGGCTGGCTGGACGTTCAGATGCGGCCGGAGCGGCGCAACCGGATCAAGGTTCTGCTTTTCCTCGACGTCGGCGGGTCGATGGATCCGCATGTGCAGGTCTGCGAGGAGCTTTTTTCAGCCGCGAAATCGGAATTCAGGCACCTCGAGTATTTCTATTTCCACAACTGCGTCTACGACCACGTCTGGCGCGACAACGGACGGCGACGCAACGAGCGCGTCGGGACACTGGATCTGCTGCACAAGTACGGGCGCGACTGGAAGCTGATCTTCGTCGGCGATGCGGCGATGAGCCCCTACGAGCTGATGCAGCCGGGAGGCAGCGTCGAATATTCCAACGACGAGCCCGGCATGACGTGGCTCGCCCGGCTGATCGCCGCGTACCGCCATGCGATCTGGCTCAATCCGGAGCCCGAGCGCACCTGGCAGTACACGCGCTCGACGCAGATGGTGCAGGAGCTCCTCGGCCCGCGCATGTTCCCGCTGACCCTCGACGGCCTGCAGCGCGGCATCGCGGCGCTGCGTAAATAGCGGCGTGGCGCCTCGAGTTCGGGCCCCGGCCCGCCGGCCTGGGTCGCCCAGCGCCGCGAAACCATGCGCACCGAAATCGCCAGCGCCGTTTTCTACCCGGCTACGCGAACTGCAATGAATATGAACGCCGCTCCCAAACATGTAAGCCCAATGAGTCCAATAGCGTCGGAAGGTCGGCCCTTCGAGTGGGCTTCGGGCAAAATGTCGGAGGCGCCGATATATAGCAGGAACCCCGCGAAGAATCCCAGATAGAGCACCAAGACAAATGCAGGAAGGTGAAAGGCCAACGTCGAGGCCGCACCCAGGACAGGTGCGAGCGAGTCCAACACCAGCATCGTGAATGACCGCCGTCGGGTATTGTTATGCACCAACATCAAGCTGACCGTATTCAGCCCATCGCAAAAATCGTGCGCAATCACGGCAATGGCTACGATTAGGCCGACGGCAGATGAGACTTGAAATGCTATGCCGATCGCGACGCCGTCCATGAAACTGTGCCCGATGAGAGCCAATGACGACAGGACACCGACCTGCGGGTGATAGTGCGAAGAATAACTTCCCTCGTGCGCGTGATGAATCAGCACGAACTTTTCGAGACTGTGAAACAGAAGAAACCCAATTACGAGCGCGATCATCGCTCCGATTGGATCAATGCCGCTTTCATGGGCAACACTAAATATCTCGGGCAGAATGTCGAAACTCACTACCCCCAACAACACACCGGCGGTGAAACTGAGTATGAAGTGCAACCGGTTGTGAAATTTGAGAGCAAAGAGCCCCCCGGACAAGGTAGAAACGAACGTGCCCAGCGATAACAAGACTGCACTCATCCTAGTCACTTCTTAAGGGTATCAGCGGTTCTCTGGGTGCTCGACAGGGCATGCCAAGCCAGGCCCAGCGCGACCAGCATCCAGACGATGACCGGGCCGCTCGGCAGGTCGAGCGCGGTCGACAGCACAAGGCCTGTGGCGTAACCGGCGGCTCCTAGCGCCCAGGACGCGGCGAGTCTTCCCCGGTGCATCGTTCGCGTCGCCAGCGGCGGGACGATCAAGGTCGCGAAGACCAGATACAGTCCGACCAGCTGCACCGACACCGTGACGGCGAGCGCGAACAGCACGTAAAAGCCGGTGCGGCCGAGCCGCTCGCGCCAGCCGAACCACAGCACGAGTATCGCCGCGTACACCAGCGCGGCCCAGACCAGCCGCGATGGCTGCGCCCAGAGGATCTGGCCGACCAGAAGATCGCGCAGGTGCTCGCTGCCGTGAGGGTTGCTGGCGAGCAGCAGCACGCTGCCGGTCGCCCCGAGGATGAACACGACGCCGATCACGGCTTCCTGCACGTCGGGCCACACCCGCTCGGTCCAGGTCAGCAGCAACGCGCCGCCCAGCGCCGCGGCCAACGCGGCGACCTGCACGGCGATGCCTTCGGCTTCGAAGCCGAAGCGGTCGGCGAGCACGACGCCGCAGCCGGCGATCTGTGCGATTGCAAGATCGATGAACACGATGCCGCGGGCGAGCACCTGCATGCCCAGCGGCACGTGCGTCGCGGTCACCAGCAGGCCGGCGGCAAGTGCCGGCAGCAGAATCGACAGCTCGATGGCGCCGAGATTCATTGCGCCCCCTTGAGCAGGCGCTGGATCGTATCGTCGAACAGCCCGAACAGATCCTTGGCGGCATCGTCGCCGCCGACGGTGAACGGCAACGCGACCGCATTGATCTTCGCGCGCTCGGCGATCCATTGCGATGCGCGATCGCTTTGATATGCGGCGCGCAACACCATCTTGACCGGCTGGCGCTGCGTCAGCGCAAGGACTTCGGACAAATGCGCGGTCGTCGGCTCTATCCCCGGCTTGGGCTCGAGTGCTGCGACTTCCTTCAGGCCGAGCCATGCGATCAGATAAGTGAATGCCTTGTGCTGCACCAGCACCGCGACGGCTTTGAGCGGCGCCGCTTCCTTTTCCCAGCGCGCGATCGCCGCGTTCCAGCGATCGGCAAACGCCTTGTAGCGCGCCTGGTAGAACGCGGCGTTCGCCGGATCGAGCTGGGCGAGCTTTGCCGACAGCGGTCCGGCGACGCGCGCAATGTTCCGCGGGTCGGTCTGAATGTGAGGATCACCTGCCGCATGCACGTCGCCTTCGGAGCGATCAAGGCGCGCCGGCTTGTCGAGCAGCGTCACGAACGGCGCGGCCTCGAAGTAGCCGGGTTGGCCCGGCTGGACCTTCGGATTGCCGGCCTGCTGCAGCACCAGCGGAAGCCAGCCGATCTCGAGCTCGGCGCCGGTGGCGACGATCAGGTCCGCGCCGCGCGCACGCGCGATCAGGCTCGGCTTGGCTTCGACGTGATGCGGGTCCTGCAGTGCGTTGGTTGCGGTATAGACATTGACCTTGTCGCCACCGAGCTCGGCCACGAGCGCGCCCCATTCGGGGACGGTCGCGAACACGTTCAGCGCCGCCGAGGCGGGAATGACCCACGCCACGTCAGCGTGAGCAGAAACGATTGCACAAGTGACTTCATGAGTTTGCTCCTAATAACGATGAGCGCCGTGCGCGCCCAAGGTCAGGATGTACTGGAGGAACAGTTCGTTGTCGGTGACGCCGACGCGCGACTTGTCCTGCGCGAGCTGCAGGCGGATGCGGCTGAATTCAGACGGCGTGTAATCGAACATCAGCGACGTGCGCTGCGGATCGAACGACGGTGTCGCCAGGAACGCGGCGTTCGCGCCATAGTCGGCGTGTCCGGGATCGAGGCGGTCGTAGCGCAGACCGACGCGCCAGTACGGCATGAACTGGTAGACGCCCTGCAGATACCAGCCACTTTGCGACGAGCTATAGTCGGCGCTCTGTGTCAGGCCGAGCGCACCATCGCGATCGTAGGTCAAGTCGCCGCGCTCGCGCCGCCAGAAATATTCGCCCTGCAACTTGAAGTTGGTGTCCTGCGCGTTGCCGTTGGGCGCGTATTTCCAGACGAAATCGGCGATCGCGACGTGGCTCGTGCCGTTGAATCCGATCTGGGCATCGTTGCCGGCCAGGTCTGTCTGTCCGAACTCGCGGTCCTGCGCGCGCGTTTGCAGATACGACAACCCGGCGCGCCAGCTGTGACTCGCGCCGATGTCGCCGCCGGTGTGCGCATAGACGACGCCATTGCCGGCGCCGTTCTTGTTGCGCTCGGAGCCGGGGAAGCCGGCGCCGTTGCCCGCTTCGGCGCCGAATTCGAGGAATTGCTCGGTCGGCGCGACCCATTTGAGCTGCACGCCGTCGTTGCCGTATTGGCCACCCAGGAATGCCTGATACGCGAGCGGCGCGTCGATGAAGTCCCAGGCGTGCTGGTGCTGCTCGTTCATGTAGCCCAGCCCCGAGAAAAAGCGGCCGAACTTGGGCGTGAGGCCATTGGGCAGCGCGGTCAGAATGCCGTAGGCCTCTTCGACCGATACGGTGTTTTCCGGCGTCAGCGAGACGATCAGGTTGCCGGCGAACTTGTCGTCGACGTTCGCCGAGATCGCGAGCTCGGATTCGCCGAGCGAAAATCCGCGCTTGCCCGGACCGATCTCGCCGCCTGCGGCAAAACCGCTGATCGCGTATTTTTCGGGGTCCTGCGACAGGTTCGCGTAGCGGCCCTGAAGCACGGCCGAAATCGCGGGGTTGAACGCGGCAAGACCGCTCGACGACGACGTCGCAGGCGCGGCGGCCACCGGAAGGGGCGCGTTGGCGACGGGCTGCGCCGCGGCAGCCTCGGCGTCCTTCAGCCGCGCTTCCAGCGACTGGATGCGTGCTTCGTAGTTTTCCTTCAATTGCCGGATCTCGTCGCGGATTTGCGCGAGATCGGCGTCGCTCGCCGCCCATGCGGGCGTAGCGGCGAGCAGCGCCAGCGCCAAAGCGGCGGGCGCCAAGATTTTCCTGGCCACGGTAGTACTCCTCTAGTCGGGTGAACCGGCGCCGCGAACGAATCGCGGCGCGCCGAATCGATCTAGAGGGAGAGAGGCGGGGCGCGGCTCTGGTAGTAGGAGGGGGCGGCGACGCGGCGCGCCGACGGCTCGAATGCAACGCACTCGGGCGCCCCGGCGCCGCAGATCGCCGGCGACGGCGAGTTCGCCGCCGCATGCGTTGCACCGGCAAGCAACGAGCATTCGACGCAGGCAGCTTCGACTGCCGGCGCCTTGAGGCTCGAATGGTGCCTCCCCTTGAAATCGGGAAGGTGCGTCAGCGGATGAAGCAGCAGCTCCTGCTGCAGGCCCAGCAGCAGGAAAGCGAGAGCGAACGAAAGGATCTTGCGGACCATGGGCCTGCTTGACTCCGGCGACCGCGGTGCAATGCGGCGAGCGAGCAGTTTAGCGGAAAAGCGCCGGGCCTTGAAACGGGGCGCTATCGGCCAAAGGCATTCGGCCCTCGGGCCGATTCGCGAGCGGCGGCTTCGTGGCGCGGCAACGAACTGTTACATCGTTCGCGCCGCGAAGGTCGGCGCCAGGACTTCCAGCGCATCGAGCCGGGTCGACGGCTCCTTGATCGTGATCCGCCACAGCGTCCGCGGATCGTCGGGATCGGTCAAAGTCGCCGAATGCAGCAACGATGCGTTGTCCCAGATGACGACGTCGCCGACTCTGTACGGGTAGCTGATCACGTATTTCGGTTGCGTCGCATGCGCGGCGAGCTCGTCGAGCAGCGCGACGGCTTCGTCTTCGGGCATCCCGACGATGCCGTATGAGCTCCCCGAAACGGCGTAGAGCGCCTTGCGCCCGGTGACCGGATGCGGGCGCACCAGCGGGTGGGTGATCAGCGGCATCTTGGCTTTTTGCTCCTCGGTCAGCGGCGACGCCGCGACCCGGCTCATCTCGTCGGCCACCTTGCGGTTGCCGTAATGATGGACGGCGATCATCGGCGCGATCCGGCGCTTCGTCGCGTCGGGCAGGTCGTCGTACGCGGCGTACTGATTGGCGAACAGCGTGTTGCCGCCGGCCTTCGGCACTTCGATCGAATAGAGCATCGTGGCGCGCGCGGGCACCTGCAGATACGAATAGTCGGTGTGGAAATAGGTTCCGGCATCGGCCAGTCCGATCGGCTGCCCGTTCTTCCTGCGGTTCGACAGGATCAGGATGTTCGATTCTTCCGGATGATGGAACTGGTCTATCACGTGCGGCTCCGGCGGACCGAACCGACGAGCGAACGCGAGGAATTGTTGCGGCGTCAGCCGCTGGTCGCGCAGGACCAGGATCTGCGCCGCGAAGAACGTCCGCGCGATCTCGTCGAAGGCAGCGTCGGGGAGCGCGCCGGACACATCGACGCCCGCCGCTTCGAGTCCGAAGCCGGGGCACAGCGGTTTGGTGTTCAGCATGATCGAGCTCACCATCAATGCTATTTCACGAACTGTGGCATCAGCAGGCGCGGCAGCCAGAGGATGACCTGCGGAAACAATATCACGATCAGCAGCACGAGCAACATCGGGATGAACAGGATTGCCGTGTCCTTCACCGCGTCCTTGATCTTGATGCCGCCGATCGAGCAGGCGATCATCAGGCAAAGCCCGTAGGGTGGCGTGACTAGGCCGTAGGCGATCGAGATCACGCCGATGATCGCAAAGTGGATCGGATGCATGTGGACCTTGTCGGCCAGCGGCGCCAGGATCGTCCCGACGATGATGATCGCCGGAATGGCGTCGATGAAGCAGCCGATGAACAGGAATGCGGCAGCAGTGATGAAGCCGACGCTGGTCACGCCGCCGCCCCAGCTTGAGACCGCGTTGACGACCAGCTGGGGAATGTGGAAGTAGGCGAGGATCCATCCGAACGCCGAGGCTGTTCCTATGCAGAACAGCGCGATCGCGGCGAACCGCGCCGAGTCGTACAACGTGTGCAGCAGCACCTTCGACGGCAAAGCGCGATAGATCAGGCCTCCAAGCAGCATCGCGTACAAGACCGCGATCACCGACGCCTCGGTGGGCGTGAAGAAGCCGAACACGATGCCGCCGACGATGATGCCAGGCGTCAGTATGGGCAATATCGCCTGGCCGCAGGCGGAAACGAATTCCTTGAGAGTCGAGCGCGGATACACCGGGTAGTTGCGGCGCTTGGCATAGACGTAAACCGCCACCATCAGCGACAGGCCCATCAGCACGCCCGGCACCACGCCCGCCAGGAACAGGCCGCCGATCGACACCGAAATCACCCCGCCCCAGACCACCATCAGGATCGACGGCGGAATGATCACGCCCATCACCGCCGCGCACGCGATCAGGGCAACAGTAAATTCCGTGTCGTAGCCCTGCTTTTTCATCGCCGGGATCAGCACACCGCCGACACCCGCGGCTTCCGCGGTCGACGAGCCCGAGATGCCGGCGAACAGCATCGATACCAGCACGCCGACGTGGCCGAGCCCGCCGGGAAGATGGCCGACCAGCGCGCGCGAGAGCTTGATCAGCTTTTCGGTGATGCCCGCCGTGTTCATCAGGTTGGCCGCGAGCATGAAGAATGGAATCGCCAGGAGAAGGAACGAGTTGTACGACTTCAGCATCTCGTTCAGCAGCAGGAACGGCGTCAGCCGGTCGTCGATGAAAAAAACCGGGACGCAGGCCAGCCCCAGCGCGAACGCCACCGGGACGCGCAGGATGATCAGCGCGGCGAAGACGCCGAACAGGATCAGCGCGACTTCAACGGGACCCACGGCGCGCACCCCGGTAGAGCTTGACGTCGTCGATGATCTTTTCGACCAGGAACAGCAGCCAGCAGATGCCGGCGAATGGCCAGGCGATATGGATCGACAGCATGTTGATGCCGGTCATCTCCGAGCTCTGCTCATAGCCGAACAGGGCGAAGCGCCAGCCGAAGGCGATGAAAATCAGAGCAACCAGCAGCATCGGGACGTGGACGATAAGGCGCGCCACCGCCTTGCCGTGATTGGTCCTCGGCGTCGGCAGCACGTCGACGTCGAAGTGCGTGCCATCGCGCACCGCGATCGTCGCGCCCAGCATGATCAGCCACATCAGGCAGAAGCGCGCCACTTCCTCTGTCCAGATGTAGCGTGGAATGAACTCGAAAAAGCGCGAGAAGATCTGCAGTGTGACCGGAATGAGCATCACCGCGATCAACACGGTGATGGCGATCTGCAGAATCCGGTAGATCACCGCGTTGAGCGCGCGCATGGTTGTTCCACGGGGAAATTAGGGGCGCAGGGCGCGCCGCCTGCCGACGGCGCACCCCATCCCACCGAGCCGCGAGCGCCGCGGCTCGGGACGACGTCACTTGATCGAGTTGACCTTGTTCAGGATCGCGGTCGCGTCGATTTCCTTGGCGTACGCTTGTTTCACCGGCTCGGCCAGCTCGAGCAGCTTGGCGCGGTCGGTGAACACCCAGGTCTTGAGCTTGCCCTCTTTTTCCAGCTTGGCGAGCAGGCCCGAATCGGCACCCGACTCGAGATCGCGTCCGTACTTGCCGGCCTCCTTGCCGGCCTTGAGGATCGCGGCCTGCAGATCCGCCGGCAGCTTGCGGAACGTCTTGCCGGAAAAGCACACGGGCCGGACGGTGATCGCGTGTTGGGTCAGCGAAATATTAGGCCCGACTTCGTAGAACTTCATCGCATCCAGGCCGGCGGCTTCGTTCTCCGCACCCTGGATGACGCCGGTCTGGATGGCGTTGTACACCTCGTTGTAGGCGATCACCGACGGCTTGGCGCCGATCGCGCCGAACATTTCGGTCTGTATCGGCGCGCCCATGACGCGCATCGTGAAGCCGCGGAGCTCGGCCATGTTGCGTATCGGCTTGTTGGCGATCAGATTGCGCGTCCCGCCGCCGGCGTAGCCGATGATCATCACGTCGGCCTTTTTGGAAACGTCGTCGACGATCGGCTGGAAGGCATCCGAATCGAGCACCTTGTTCCAATGGTCGATATCGCGGAACAGGAACGGCATGTCGAGCAGCGGCGCGGCCTTGGCGAACGTCGACATGTGCGCGGGAGACACGATGCCGTAATCGACCGAGATGCCCTGGCTCATGTAGGCGAAATAATCCTTCTCCAGGCCCAGCTCGCTGTTGCGGTGGAGGACGAAGTTTACCGGCTTGCCGTAGTACTTCTTGACCAGTTCCTCGAATTTGAGCAGCGCCTTGTTGAACGGGTGCGTATCGTCGAACTGGACGGCGCCGTGCAGCGTGATCGGTTGCTGGGCAACGGCGCTGAACGACAGAGCGAGGCCCAATACGGCCGCGCAGCGCGCGAGCGCGCGGATGAATGCTGACATGTGCTCTCCTCCAACGGGGTTGTGGTCTCTGCTCGCCGACGCCCCGGTTTGCGGGGTGGCCGTCGGTACGATAACGACCATCTGGTAAGGTGGCCAGACCGCATTCAACTCTTCGCCTGACGAAGTGTCAATGGCCAAGCCGCGAGGGCATGCGTCCTCGAGTCCTTCTGGACACTGCCGGGCCAGCCGAAGTGTAGAATCTCCAGCGATGAAACGCCGTGGCCGCCTCGTTGTCGCCCTCGTCGCGCTGACGATTCATTTGATCGCACCGGTCGGCGTCTATGCGGCGTCGCGTCCGGACGCGGCCTTGAACGACTACTGCGCCGCTGCAGCGCGCTCAGCGGCTGGATCAGATGACGGTGTGTTCGTGCCGCAGCGCGCCGCGCGTGCGGACTCCGGCCTTCCCACGCAGCGCCCGAGTCACTCGCCGCATTCCCACTGCGCCTCTTGTCTCGGCGCGTCCGTCGCCATAACGATCCCGCCCTCGGCGACAGCGTTCGCCGTTCGCCTGCCGGCGCTTACCAGTGTGCACGGCGACGCGGCTCGCACCGACATCGCACGGCATCCTGCGCTACTGCCGCCATTGCGCGGCCCTCCCTCGGCACTCTAAGTCTCGAGTCAACCGCGGCCGGAACGCCGGTCGCGGTTGTCGGTCATGCGCGCTCGACGGATCGCCGCCGGCACGTTTGACCGTGCCGAACATCCAATGAGGACGTCATGACGAAAATTCTGGCCATTATTGCCGTCGCCGCATTTGTCGCTGCGGGGGGCGCATCGGCGCACGACTATCAATTGCGAACGCTTCACATCGACCATCCGTTCGCCCGTGCCACGCCCGCCGGAGCGCGTTCCGGCGCCGTGTACCTGAGCGTCGAAAACCGCGGCAATCAGACCGATCGCCTCGTTCGCGTATCGACGCCGCTCGCGCGCGCCGAGTTGCACCAGATGTCGGTGGACGCCGGTGTGATGCGGATGCGCGCGGTCGACAGTGCCGAGGTCAAGCCCGGCGACCGCCTGGTCCTCCAGCCCGGTGGCTACCACGTGATGCTGATCGATCTCAAGCGACCGTTGCAGGCCGGCGACAACTTTCCGCTGACGTTGGATTTCGAGAGAGCCGGAGCGATCGAGGTCAACGTCGAGGTCGAGAGCATGACGGCAGACGCGACGCGTCCGCATGCTGTTCGCTGAACGCGTCCAGGGAGCGACCGGCCGTTCGCAGACCCGCTGCAAACGAAGGGGTAACCGATGGACAAACCACAACGAGTTTTGGTTGCCGCGGCGTGCGCGCTTGCGGCATGGGGCATTCTGGCGACGGGATCAGCGGCCGGACACGGCATCGCCGGCAAGCGCTTCTTTCCGGCGACCTTGGTGACCGACGATCCGTTCGTCGCAGACGAGTTGTCGTTGCCGACGATCGAAAGCCGAAAGATGCCGGCGAGCGGCGACGAGCCGGCGACTCGCGAGACCGGGTTTTCGCTCGACGTGTCGAAGCGGCTGACCGACAATCTTGGAATCGGTCTCGGCGCCACCTACAATGTCCTGCAACCGGATGGCGGCGACACGCAGCGCGGCTTCGACAACCTGGCCGCGAGCGTCAAGTACAAGTTCTACCAAAACGACGAACGCGAGACCATCCTGTCGGCGGGCATCGACGCGGACATTGGCGGCAGCGGTTCGAAGCGCGTCGGCGCCGAATCGTTCAGCACGCTGACGCCGGCGCTATTCTTCGGCAAGGGCTTCGGGGACCTGCCCGACACAATGAAGCTGCTGCGGCCGCTCGCGGTGACGGGACTCGTCGGCGTCGGCTTTCCGACTCGCTCGGGGACGACCACGATCGGCGACGACGGCGAGATCGACGTCGAACGTCATCCGCATACGCTCGAATGGGGCTTCGCCATCGAATACAGCGTGCCGTATCTGCAGTCGTTCGTGCAGGACGTCGGCTTGCGCGAGCCGTTCAACCGGATGATTCCCGTCGTGGAGTTCGCGATGTCGACCGCGCTCGATCGCGGCGCGTCCGGCACGACGGGCACCGTCAATCCCGGCGTCATCTGGGCCGGCCGCTACGCCCAGCTCGCCGTCGAGGCCGCGATTCCGGTCAATAACCGAAGCGGCAATCGCGTCGGCTGGATCGCGCAGCTGCACTTTTTTCTCGACGACCTTTTTCCGTCGACGATCGGCAAACCGATCTTCGGGCGCTGACATGCGAACCTGGATTACTTTGGCACTCGCCTGCGCATCAACGATCGCCGTTCCCGCGGCGGCGCATGCGTTTCTCGATCATGCATCTCCCGCCGTCGGCAGCACCGTGCATGCACCGCCGGCACAGGTCAAATTGTGGTTCACGCAAGAGCTCGAGCCTTCGTTCAGCGCCGCACAGGTCCTGGACGCGAGCGGCAAACGCGTCGACCAGGGGGACGCCCGGGTCGATGAGGCCGACCCGACGCTTATCACCATGTCGGTGCCGCCGCTTGCGCCCGGCCGATACAAGGTGAGCTGGCGTGTGCTGTCGGTCGATACGCACGCGACCGAAGGAGACTATAGCTTCGATGTCGGGCGCTGAGGGCATTCGCGCCAAACCGTCACATATGCCGAGATGAACCCGCTGCTCGCCATCGCACGCGCCGTGCATTTCGCCGCCGCGCTGTGGCTGTTCGGCGAGTTGACGCTCGCCTGCGTCCTTTCGGTCGGGCGACGACCTGCCTCATCCGATGGGCCCCGCGACGCGTTGCGCCGGCGGCTGCCGTCGGTCGCGCGGGCGAGCATCGTCATCGGGGTCGCGTCGGCCGCGGTGTGGCTCGCCGCGCTGGCGGGCACGATGAGCGGCTTGCCCCTGTCGCGTGCGATCGAGCCTTCGACCTTGCAGGAAATCATCGTGAGCACGCTGTTCGGCAAGGGCTGGGTCGTGCGCTTGTGCCTTTCACTGCTTTTGCTGCTGATCCTGTGGCCGCGAAGCGCCGGGCGCGGCTGGAGGCTCGCCCTCGGCACCGCGCTCGCGGGCGCGTATCTGACTGCACTCGTCTGGACCGGACACGCCGCGGCGGCGGGTGGTCCATGGCGCGAGGCGCAGCTGGTCTGCGATGCTGTCCACCTGCTCGCCGCCGGCGCATGGCTGGGCGCGCTGCCGGCGCTGGCCTACCTGCTCGCCGGTACGCAATCGGTCGAGCAGGCGGCATCCGCGGTCCGCCGCTTTTCCAACGTGGCGATCGCGTGCGTGACCGCGCTGATCCTGTCCGGCATTGGCAACAGCTGGTTTTTGGTCGGCAGCGTTCCGGCGCTTTTGGGTACGCCCTACGGCATGTTGCTGCTGGCGAAGCTCGCGCTGCTGGCGTTGATGCTGTCATTCGCCGCCGCAAATCGGCTGGTGCTGACGCCACGCCTTGGCGCCGGAGAGCGGCACGCGATGACGGCGCTGCGGCGAAACACGCTGCTCGAAATCGTAGCCGGGCTGCTGGTGGTCTTCATCGTCGGCGCGCTTGGGACGATGGTTCCGGCAGCGCACCAATCGCCGCGCTGGCCGTTCGCGTACACGCTGGATTTGTCGACGGCGCAAGCATCGGCGGCGACGCGATGGGCATTGGGCGCGGCCGCGCTGGTCGCAATCGCCGGTGGCGTCGTCGCCTTCGTCGGCGCGAGACGGCGCAGATGGTCGTCGGTCGCCGCCGGGTTGATCGGCATCGGGGTCTCGGCGGCGGCGAGCGCGTGGACGCTCGCCTTACCCGCCTATCCGACCACGTACGCGGTCCCGCCGGTGCGCTATACGACCACGGCTATCGTCGACGGGGCGCGCTTGTTCGCCGCGAATTGCGCAGTGTGTCATGGCAGCGACGCGCGGGGTGCCGAACCGGCTTCCGCCGGCTCAGGGGCGCGGCCGGCGAACCTGGTCCGGCATACAGCGCTCCACCGTCCGGGCGAGCTCTACTGGTGGATCGCGCACGGCCGTCCGGGAACGGTGATGCCGGCGTTCGCGGCGACCCTGAGCAGCGATGACATCTGGACCGTCGTGCAATTTCTTCGCGCGTTGTCCGACGCCGCCGCATGGATCGACGCCGACGAAGGCGAACTCGTTGCGTCCCGGCCGATGCCCGCTCCCGATTTCAGCTTCGAGCTCCCCGGACGCGCGCAGCAGACGCTGACGACAGCGGACGAGCCGCACAACACGCTGCTCGTGGTCTATGCGTTGCCGGATTCGCTCGCGCGCCTGCGTTCGCTCGCTTCCGAGGTCAATGCGTTCCGTACCCAACGCATCGAGGTACTCGCGGTGTCTTCCAGCGCGGCCGACGCCGAGGCCGCCATTGCGCAGACTCCGGGGGGCGAGTCGATGATCGCGATCTTCTCGCCCGGGATCGCCGCGGCCTATACGCTGTTCGCGGCGGGGCACGGTGCTGTCGACCCAAGCCCGCACGCCGAATTCCTCATCGACAGGGACGGCCGGATGCGGGCGCAATGGCGCGGAGTGCCTGCGCGAGCGGACATCCGGAACGGCGAAATTTTCGCCGAAGCGGCGAAGCGGGAAGGTGAATCGCCGCCGCCACAGCACAGCCATGAGCACTGACCGCCACACCGACGAGGGCACCTGCCGGTAGAATCGCTTGCATGAACACCGGCTTGTCGAGATCGACCATCGTCACTGCGCGTTCGTCGGCCCCGCGCGACGGCGCGCCGCGTGCGGTGGGGATCTGGTTGCTCATCTGTTGCCTGCTGGTCGTGGCGATCCTGATTGTCGGCGGCGTGACGCGCCTCACGCATTCCGGCTTGTCGATCACCGAGTGGCAACCGATAGTCGGGACGCTGCCGCCGCTGTCGGCGGCGCAATGGAACGAGGCGTTCGCCAAGTACCAGGCCACCCCGGAATTCCGCCTGGTCAACCAGGGAATGAGCCTCGCCGAATTCAAATCGATATTCTGGTGGGAATACGTCCATCGACTGCTCGGACGCGCCGTCGGCGTTGCGTTTGCGTTGCCGCTGCTCTGGTTTGCAGTCCGGCGAATGCTGCCGCAGAGGCTGGCACCGGCGCTGATCGCGATCTTCGCGCTCGGTGCGTTGCAGGGTGCGCTGGGCTGGTACATGGTGCAGAGCGGGCTGGTCGACGATCCTCGCGTTTCGCAACTTCGCCTGGCCGCGCATCTGGGGCTCGCGCTGCTGATCTTCGCCGCGATGTTCTGGCTGGCGCTGTCGCTGCTCGAGCCCCGCGCCGACGTGCAAGCCGAAACACCGGCGCTTCAAACGCAAGGCGCTGCGGCGCTTCGACGCTTCGCGCGGGTGATCGTCGCGCTGGTCTTCGTTCAGGCCATCGCCGGCGGCCTGGTCGCCGGAATCCGCGCCGGGCTGGCATACAACACATTCCCGCTGATGAACGGGCAGCTGGTGCCGCCGGAAATCCTGTCACTCGAACCGTGGTATCGCAATTTTACCGACAACATCGCGACCGTTCAGTTCGATCACCGCATGATCGCCTGGCTGCTCGCGCTGCTGATCCCGCTTTTCTGGCTTCGCGCGCAACGCCAGCGCGTGTCGCCACGCGTCGCGCGTGCCGCGCGGCTGCTGCTGGCGGCATTGCTGGCGCAGCTCGCGCTGGGTATCGCGACGCTGCTGCTGGTCGTGCCGGTGCCTCTCGCCGCCGCGCATCAGGCCGGCGCGGTCCTGCTGTTCGCCGCGGCGCTCAACGCGGCGCACGCGTTGCGCTTGCCGGGCGGCGTCCGGGCTGCCCGCGCATGAGCGCATTTGCATTCTGCCTCTCCAGGGTGGATCATGACGGCCCGATGCGCAAACGAGCCTCAACATGACTGAGCCTGCCAAGCTCGACGAACCGCTGGCCGATGCCGACTACGACGAGCTCGAAGCTTTTCTGGCGTCGAACGGCGTACCGCAGGACTGCATGGATCTGGAGATGCTCGACGGTTTCCTCACCGCGATCGTCAGCGGACCGGAGCTGATTCAGCCCTCCGAATGGCTGCCGGTGGTCTGGAGCGACAGCCAGCGCAGCGTCTCGCCGGTATTCGCCGACAACGAGCAGGCGAGCCGCATTTTGTCGCTGGTGCTGCGAGTCCAGAACAGCATCGCGCGCACGCTGCGCGAATCGCCGACCCGCTTCAAGCCGCTGCTATACCACAGCGAAGACAACGTGAAGGGCGACAAGGCGCCGCCCGAGGCCAGCGCATGGTGCGAAGGCTACATGACCGGCGTGCTGCTGCGCGAGGCTGAATGGGAGCCGATGTATTCGCAGGAAGACGCCCGCGACTGGATGCTGCCGATCGAAGCGCTCGCCTACGGCGATCATGATCCCGAATACCTCGATTGGGTCGATACCGAGGAAAAGCGCCAAGGCATGATCGATGAGCTGCCGATCGCCGCCGTGCTGATCTATCGCTACTGGCAGGAGCGCAACCGCCCGGAGTCCGCGAATCGGGCCGAACGGCGCGCGCAGCGGCGGGAAACCTCGCGCAAAGGCCGCCAGCGGCTGCACTGACGTCCCGGCGGCGGCGCGGGCCGAATTCCCCGCGCTCGCCGCATCTATCCGTCCTCTACTGGTGCAAAGGCACGTCGATCATTTCAGCGCGATTCGCCTCGCGCATGTCCGAGGGCCGATCGAGTGGGCTGCTCCGGTCGGCTCGCGTGCCCAGTGCCTTGAGCATCAGCGCGACGGCCAGCAGGATCACCGATCCGATCAGCAGGAACGGCTGCCACTCGGCAGGAATATCGGACGTCGCCGCAAATACCGGCGTCACGATCGATGCGCCGATCAGAACACCTGCGGCAAACGGACCCGCTTGTTGCCATCTGGTCGCTCGACGATTCATCAGTGACTCCGCTTCGAATGATTGAACACGGCTTCACTTTATGACCGCGGCGGCGACCTCGTAATCGGCGCATTGCCGATTCGTGCGTAAGACGCCATCCGACGCCTCGCCCGAACGTCGCCGATAGGCGACAAAATCAGTGCGGACCGAACCGGTAGGAATCCATCGCCAGTGCGCCCGCTTCAAAACCTTCCAGCACGCGGTCGACCTTGGCATTATTCGACGCGGCACCGAGAGCGACGAACAGCGGAAGGAAATGCTCCTCGGTGGGATGGGCACGCGCGGCGTCCGGGGCGAGGTCGCGGTAGGCGACCAGCGCGTCGATGTCGTGCGCGATCAACCTATCGTGCAGCCATGCGGCGAACGCCTGTGCATAGCGCAGCGGCTCCTGGCGGCGCGGATTGGACATCCAGTCGCGAAGGTTGTGCGTCGTGTGGCCGGAGCCGACGATAAGCACCGAATCGTCGGCCAGCGCAGCGAGCGCGCGTCCGACGCGCACATGATGCGCGGGGCCGAATTCCGGTTGTATCGCGAGCTGCACGACCGGCACGTCGGCTTCGGGATACATCCAGCGTAGCGGCACCCAGGCGCCGTGATCGCGGCCGCGACAGCCGTCGATGCCAGCGGTGACACCCTCGCTCTTCAGCAGCGCGACCACCTGCGCGGCGAGCTCGGGATCGCCCGGCGCCGGGTATTGAATGCGAAAAAGCTCTTCGGGAAATCCGCCGAAATCGTGGATCGTTTGGGGCGCCGGATTGCCGGTCAGCATCGGCACCGAGGTCTCCCAATGCGCGGACGCGATCAGGACCGCACGCGGGCGAGGCAGCGCGCGCCCGAGCGCGGCCCATGCGCGGCCGGCCGCGCCGGGATCGACGGCGTGCATCGGCGAGCCGTGCGACAGGAACAGTGTCGGGAGCCGCGCACTCATGTCGAGGGCGTCGCCGCGTGTTGCGTCACCACTGTCGCGGCTTGCTTCATCAGGCCGCCGCCTCGGCCTTCTCGTTGATCAGGCCTTCGGCGAGCAAGGCTTCGCGCACATGCGGGCGCGCTTCGACGCGGGCCTTGTAGGCGGCGACGACCGGCCATCTGGCCAGATCGATCCCGACGAACGGTGACCAGCGCAGGATCGTATACAGGTACGCGTCCGCGACGGTGAACGTATCGCCCATCAGGTAATCCTTGCCGTCGAGTTGGCCGGCCAGCCAGTCGAGACGCTGCCCCAGCTTGGCGCGCAGGATCGGCTTGTAATCGGCCGGCGTGTTGGGAGCGAAGAACGGGCCGAACTGCTTGTGCATTTCTGAGGTGATGAAGTTCAGCCATTCCTGCAGCCGGTAGCGCTCGAAGCTTCCGGCGGCTGGCGCAAGCCGGGAGCCGGGATTGCGATCGGCAAGATACTGGACGATAGCAGGTCCCTCGGTCAGCCGCCGGCCGTCATCGAGCTCGAGGACCGGAACATAGCCCTTGGCGTTGACCGCGTAGAAGTCTTCGCCGGTGGCGAGCTTGTGCGTCTTGGTGTCGACCTTGACCAGCGTTGCCGGCAATCCGGCTTCGAGCAAAGTGATATGCGGCGAAAGCGAGCACGCGCCGGGAGAGTAATAGAGTTTCATGGCGATATCCTGTTCGGTTGATGGTGTGGCAAATGTTTCGACACGGTTTCAGTCCGCGCGTTGCAGGCGGAATCCGGCACGTTGCAACGGGGTACCGGAGCGCAGCGCAAAGCGTCCGCCGCCGATCAGGCCGACGGCGATCCCGGCTATGGCGAGGAATACCGGGTACTCCCAGCCGCCGTTGGGCGAGGTGAACAGCCAGCCGTTGCCGGAATGCGCCCAGGCCGCGCCGAGCAGGACCGGCACCAGCGCCAACGCGACGACGCGCGTGTACGCGCCCAGAACCAGCATCACGCCGCCGACGAGCTCGGCGGCGATGGTCAGGTAGGCGAGCGGCCCCGGCAGCCCGAGTGATTCGAAAAAGCGCACGGTGCCCGCCGGTGTGAACACCAGATATTTGAGAAGCGCGTGTGCGATAAACATGACGCCCAGCGCAGTCCGCAGCAGCAGAGCGGCCAGATCGATGCGGCGAGAACCTTCCATGACGACCTCCTGTTGAGACGCCGAGTCGGCGCGATGAGGGAAATGGTGGGCCTTTACCAAAGCAAGATAAATATGGCAATCGTGGAATGATTATTGTGATTTATGCAATAATATCCGATGGATCGATTCCAGGCCCTGACCGCGTTCGCAAAAGTGGTCGAGGCCGGCAGCTTCGTCGCGGCAGCCAGGCGCCTTGACGTTTCGGTGTCGGCCGTCTCGCGTCACGTCGCCGAGCTCGAGGCGCACCTGGACGTGCGACTGCTCAACCGCACGACGCGACGGCTGTCGCTGACCGAAAGCGGCGGTGTTTTCTACGAGCATTGCGTGCAGCTGCTGGCCGATCTCGACGAAGCCGAGCAATCGGCCAGCGCCTCGGCGGTCACCCCGCGGGGGACGCTGCGGCTATCGGCCTCGGTGACGTTCGGCGAGCGCCATCTGGCACCGGCGATCGGCGCGTTCGTCGAGCGCTATCCGGACATGCGCTTCGACGTCGAGCTCTCCGATCGCGCGGTCGACCTGGTCGAAGAGGGATTCGATGCCGCCGTGCGCATCGGCGCGATCGGCAGTCAGAATCTGGTCGGCCGCGCGGTCGGCACGACTTCGCTGGTGTGCTGTGCCGCCCCGGACTACCTGCGCCGCCGCGGCGAGCCGAAGCGACCCGATGACCTCGCCGGACACGAATGCCTGACCTACGAATACGCGTCGCAGCGAAACACGTGGCCGTTCCGCGAACGCGACGGTTCCGCGCGCGAGGTGAAGGTTTCGGGCGCGGTGCACGCCAACAGCGGGAGATTTCTCGCCGCGCTCGCTGCCGAAGGGCGGGGCATCGCCTACGAGCCGGACTTCATCGTCGGGCCGGACGTTCGCGCCGGCCGCCTGATGCCGATTCTGCGCGCGTTTCAACCGCCGCCGTCGACGATCCAACTCGTCTATCCAAGCCGACGCCATCTGTCGGCCAAGGTGCGTGCGTTCGCGGACTTCCTGCGCGAACGGTTTGCCAATGCCGAATGGGCATTGACCCCTGCCCGCGCGGCGGCGGACTCCCGCCCGCGCCGCTAGGCTCGCTCGTCGTTACGGCAGCTTGATCTTCCCCGGAGACGGCGGCAGACCTCCGCCCAGCCCCGGCGTCGCACCCGGCACCAGGATCGAGGAAGAAGCCTGGCGTCGCATCTCCTGCAGTTCGCGCATCGCGCGCTCGACGCCCTCCTTGGCGGCGTCGCCGTATTTCTGCACCGCCTCGCCCAGCGTCGCCGCGGGGATATCGAAACTGATCGGCAGCGGCCCGACATTGGTCAGGATCTGCGCTTCTCCGGTGTAGATCGTCGGGCGGGTCTGGTCGGGACCGCCGTCGCGGGTCACAGGTATCAGAACGCGTATCGTCCCGGCGGCGCGGTCGGTGTATATCTCTTCGCGATAAAGCGAAGTCGCGTCCATTTTCATGTCCGCAGTACGCAGTCCGGGGTCGCTGGCCATGGGAAGACGTCCTCGTCGTCGGATTCAACTGTCAAGGATACTAAAAACCGCGGGGCTTTGCCGGCGCCGCCATCCGGCGGCCGCGCCGGCTCGCGGCGCGCAAGGGGAATGGACGGGCGTTACACACTGTTACACCGGTAACATTCTTGAGACGCGGGTTTGACACACAATATGCACTTGGCGGTCAGCCGAACTTCGCCTGATGCGTTTAAGTCTAAGGTTCAGATTGGATATGGAGGTGGATATGAAAAAATTCGTTATCGCGGCAACTGCCGCATTTGCACTATCGATCGCGGCGCTCCCGGCGTTCGCCGAGCCGCACAGCAATGGGTCGCGCGGCGGCGGAAGCTGGCACGGCGGCGGAAGCAGCTGGCACGGCGGCGGCAGCTGGCACGGCGGCGGCTGGCGCCACGGCGGTTCTCACATAGGCCTGGGATTGTCGTTCGGCTTTCCTGCCTACTATTACTGGGGCCCCGGCTACTATCCGTATGCTTACGCCTACCCGTACCCGTACGCCTACGACGGCGGCTACTCCTACGACGACGGCGCACCGCAGACCTACATCCAGCGCGACAGCGGGGATGAGATAGCGCCCGCGAACCCGGCACCGCGCCACCAGTATTCGAACCCCCCGCAGCGGAACCAGTATTCCTACTACTGCACCGATCCTGCCGGCTACTATCCGCAGATCGCGACCTGTCCGAGCGGATGGCTGACGGTGGTGCCGAACGGTTCGCCGCGCGCTGCGCCGGCCCCACGCTAAAGGTAAAAGAGAAATGAATGCAATCAAGCGCTACCTTCCGTTGACGTCGGCGCTGCTGCTCGGCGCCTGCGTCACCGTTCCCACCGCGCCGAGCGTCGTCGCGCTGCCCGGCAGGAACAAGACGTTCGACCAGTTCCAGGCTGACGCCTTCGCCTGCCAGCAGTTCGCGCAACAGTCGGTCGGAGGATCGGCCGAACAGGCCAACAATGCCGCCGCGGCGAATGCGATCGCCGGCACGGCGATCGGCGCCGCCGCGGGCGCGATCATCGGATCGGCATCGGGCAACGCAGGCCCGGGCGCCGCGATCGGCGCTGGAACCGGACTGCTATTCGGCAGCGCGGCCGGCAGCAACGCCTACTACGGATCGTACTACGGCGTGCAGCGGCGCTATGACGGCGCCTATATGCAGTGCATGTACGCCAAGGGCAACCAGATCCCGGTTCGCGGCGCACCGCGTTACCGAGCGCCGCCGTATCCATACTACGGCCCGCCGGCGGGCTGAGCGGTCGCGTCATCGCAGCAACACGGGCCCGATGCGTCGGGCCCGTTTTTTTTTGGCGACGACCGCAAGCCGGCGGGCGTGGGACCCGCGGCGCCCGGATCCGGTGATGCATAATCCGGGGCTGCGATGCGGCTGTCGGAGGATTCGTGATCGCTCAGGGTACGAGGCGCATACGATGGACGTTCGCGCTGCTGGCGCTCGTGTCGGCGTGCGCCGCCGGTGCTGCGGACCCGAACAAGGTGTTGCGAATCGCCTCCCCTGACGTCGACACGCTCGATCCGCAGCAGGCGACCACGATTCCGGCGCAGCGCGTGACCTTCGCGATCTTCGAAGGCCTCTACAACTGGGACTACTTGAGCACGCCGGCCGGACTGATGTCGGTTACCGCCACTGCGCCGCCGCAAATCTCGGACGGGGGCAAGACCTGGCAGGTCGACTTGAAGCCGGGCATCTACTTCACCGACGATCCGGCCTTTCACGGCAAGCCCCGCGAGCTCGTCGCGGACGACTACGTCTACTCGATGAAGCGCCGGCTGGATCCCAACCTGAGCCGCGGCGGCGACACGGTCATGACCGACCTGATCATCGGCGCGCGCGCCGTCGTCGACGCGGCCAGGCAACCCGGCGCGAAATTCGATTACAACCGCCCGATCGAGGGATTGAGCACGGTCGGCCGCTACGGGTTGCGCATCAAGCTGAACGCAATCAACTACCCGTCGGTTCAGGTGTTCCTGACGGTCTCCGCCGTGGCGCGCGAAGTAGTCGAAGCGGCAGGCGGCGATATCCGCACCCACCCGGTAGGCACCGGCCCCTATCGCCTGCGCGAATGGAAAGTCGGCTCCAAGATCGTGCTGGAAGCCAATCCAAACTATCGGACGCTGCGATTTCCGGCAAGCAACAATCCGGCCGATGCGGAGCTGGAGCGGAGCATGCGCGGCAGGACGTTCCCGCAGATCGGCCGCATCGATATCAGCGTCATCGAGGAGGACACGACGCTGCTGCTCGAGTTCGAGCGCGGCGCGCTCGATTATGTCGAGCTGCGCGCGGAGATAGCCAACCGGCTCCTCGCCAACGACAGGCTGAAGCCCGAATACGCGGCGCGCGGCATCGTCCGCCACGCGCGCCTGGAGCCGTTCCTGTTCTTCGTCGACTTCTACATGCTCGATCCGGTGGTCGGCGGCATGAGCAACGACAAGATCGCGTTGCGGCGCGCGATCGCGATGGGACTCGACACGCAGCACCTGATCGACGTCGTCTATGCCGGACAGGGAGCGCCCGCGAACCAGATGATTCCTCCGGGGGTCAGCGGCCACGACCCTGCGGCACCGCTGAAGTCGCTCTACGATGCGGTGGCTGCGCGGGCCTTGCTCGATCGCTTCGGCTACGACAAGCGCGACGCCGACGGCTACCGGAAGGCGCCCGACGGCAAGCCGCTGACCGTCGTGCTGTCGCTGCGCGCCGCGGCCATCTCGCGCGAAATGCAGACGCTGTGGAAGCGCGACATGGATGCGATCGGCATCCGGATCGACTTCCATCTGACGCCGTTCCAGGACTTCGTCAAGGAGCTGATCGCCGGCAAGTACCAGATGTCGGCCGCCGGGTTCGGCGGCATACCGACCGGCGACGGCATTCTTGAATTGCTCGACAGCCGGCAGCCGCCGTTCGCCAACCAGTCGCGGTTCAAGTCGGCCGAGTACGACCGATGGGTCGATCGATTCCTGCGCAGCCCGACGGCGGCCGAGCAGATCGCCGCCGCACGAAGCATGACCGCGATCGCGCGCGCATACATGCCGCTGCTGCCGACGATTTTTCGACGCGAGAACGATTTCGTCCAGCCCTGGCTGCTCGGCTTCAGGCCCCAGGTGTTCAGCACCTACTGGCAATTCATGGACATCGACCTCGTCCGCCGGAAGCGTGCCGGATAGCGACGGCCGGACACGCGCATTCCTATCCGTTAATCGCGAACTCCGTCGAAGGGACCGACATGAACGACCAACCGCGGCTCGCCGCGCCTGCCGGCGCCTGCGACTGTCACATGCACGTGTACGATCCCCGCTACAAGCCGGCAGCGACGTCGCCGTTTCCGCCACCCGACGCTCCGCTCGACGCGTATCGCGCCGTGCAACGCCAATTGGGGCTCACGCGCGCCGTCGTCGTGCAACCGAATGCGTACGCGTTCGACAACGCATGCACCGAGGATGCGATTGCCGCGCTCGGCGCGACAGCGCGCGGCATCGCGACGATCCGGCCCGGCATCGCCGACGCCGAGATCGAGCGCCTGACGCGCGCGGGCTTTCGCGGCGCGCGCTGCTTCATGCTCAAGGGTGGCCTGTTGTCCTGGGACGACGTCGACGCGATCGCGGCGAAAGTCGCGCCTTTCGGGTGGCACGTGCAGATTCAGCTCGACGGACGCGAGCTGCCGCTGCATTCGGACCGGATCGCACGGCTCCCGACCGAGACGGTCATCGACCACAACGGCAAGTTTCTCGAGCCGGTTTCTCCGGCGCATCCGTCGTTTCGGGAACTGCTGGCATTGCTCGATCGCGGCCGCTGCTGGGTCAAGCTGTCGGCACCGTATGAAACGTCGAAATCGGGCGCGCCGGGTTACGACGACGTCAGCGTGCTCGCCCACGCCCTCGCCGCGGCGCACCCCGAGCGCTGCGTCTGGGCGAGCAACTGGCCGCATCCGAATGCCAAGCCGACGCCGTCGAACTCGGGAATGCTCGACCTGCTGCTCGATTGGGCGCCCGACGAAGCGACGCGGCGGCGGATTCTCGTCGACAACCCGGCGCGCCTGTACGGGTTCTGAGCGCGGGCCGTCGCAAGCGACTGGCGGGGGCTTGCGAGTTCCGGTAGATTGCCCGCTCGTCGCACTTGGAGAAGGAGCACGAATGCGAACTCTTGCCAGCCTGTTCGCGGTATTGTCGCTCTGCGTCGCCAATGCCGCGTCGGCGCAGGACTATCCGACCAAGCCGGTCAAGATCATCGTGCCGTTCGCGGCCGGAGGCCCGGCCGACATCTACGCCCGCTTTCTCGGCCAGCGGCTGGAAATGGCGCTCGGTCAGCCGTTCGTCATCGACGATCGCCCCGGCGCCGGCTCGGTGATCGGCACCGATGCCGCGGCCAAGAGCGCAGCCGGACGGCTATACGCTGCTGGTGATGTCCAACACGCAGACCGTCAACGAGTCGCTGGTGCCGAACAAGCCGTATGCGCTGATGCGCGATTTCGTGCCGATCGCGCCGGTCAACTATTCCGATCTGGTGCTGGTCGTGCATCCGTCGGTGCCGGCGAAGACGCTCGCCGAACTGATCGCGCTGGCGCAAGTCCAAGCCGGGCAAGCTCAACTACGCGTCGTCCGGTCCGGGTACGCCGTACCACATGGCTGGCGAGCTGTTCAAGGCGATGGCCGGCGTCGACATCGTGCACATCCCGTACAAGGGAAGCTCGCAGGCGCGCACCGATACGCTCGGCGGGCAGGTCGACATGATGTTCGACGCGGTCACCACGATGAGCGAGTTCGCGCGCGCCGGCAAGGTGCGCGCGCTCGCGACCAGCGGCAAGGTGCGCTCGTCGGTGCTGCCCGATGTGCCGACGCTCTCCGAAGCCGGCGTTCCCGGCTACGAGGCGGTGCTGTGGCTGGGCATCATCGCGCCGAAAGGCACGCCGCCGGAGGTCGTGCGGCGGCTCAACGCCGAGATCAACAAGATCACCGCCAACGCCGGCGTTCGCGACGAGTGGGCGAAGCAGGGCGCCGTCGCGATGACGATGACGCCGGATGAGTTCGGTCGCTATCTGACCGACGACATCGCCAAATGGGAGCGCATCGTCAGGATTTCCGGCGCCAAGCCCGACAAATAGGGTTTCGCGGGCGGATGCGCCTGCCCCGCCCGGCGAAGAGAATCGTCCGATGCCCAATCTGCATGTGCTGAGCGCCGGCGCCGCGCAGAGCCTGATCGAATCGTTGCAGCGCCAGTTTGAAGCGGGCGAGAGCATCACGATGCGCGCGAGCTTTCATCCGGTCGGCGCCACGATGGAAAAGCTTCTCGCCGGCGAGCCTTGCGACGTCGTCGTGCTGACCGCGGCGCTGCTGGACGAGCTGGCGCGCGGCGGCGACGTCCAGGCGGACTCGATAGCGCCGCTGGGGCGCGTGCATACGGCGATCGCCGTGCGCGATGGCGACGCAGCCCCCGATGTGTCGACGGCGGCAGCCCTGCGCCAGGCGTTGATCGCGGCAGATGCCATTTACCTGCCCGACGTCGAGCGCTCGACCGCCGGTGCACATTGCGCGGCGATGCTGCGAAAGATGGGCATCCTCGATCAGGCGACGCCGAAGCTCCGGGCCAGCCCGAACGGCGTGAGCGCGATGCGCGAGCTGGCACAAAGCCGCGCCGGCCGGCCGATCGGCTGCACCCAGGTCACGGAGATCGCGTCGACTCCTGGGGTTTCGGTAGTGGGTCCGCTGCCGGGAGAATTCGGGCTGGCGACGATGTACAGCGTGGCCGTCGCGGCGCGCGCACAGCAGCTGGAATCGGCCGCGCGCCTCGTCGCGCTGCTCGCCGGAGAGTCGACGCGCGAGCTTCGCCGCAACTGCGGCTTCGAGACCTGAGCGATGCCCTGCCGCGATGCGGAAGCCGCCGCATCGCTTACACTGTCGTTGCCAGCGTTGATGCGTCGTCGATTCGATGTCTGCCGCGCCGTCCCGCCTGATCGCCCACCTCGACATGGACGCGTTTTACGCGTCGGTCGAATTGCTGCGCTACCCCGAGCTCTCCGGCCGTGCGGTGGTCATCGGCGGCGGCCGTCGCCATCAACCCGAAGAGATCGTCGATCCCCATACCGGGCGAGTCGAACGGCGCTTCGCCAGCCTGCGCGGCTATACCGGACGCGGCGTGATCACGACGGCTAGCTACGAGGCGCGGGTCTTCGGATTGCACTCGGCGCTCGGCCTGATGAAGGCGGCGAAGCTCGCCCCGGACACGGTGCTGCTGCCGGTAGACTTCGATGCCTACCGTCGCTATTCCCGGCGGTTCAAGGCCGCGGTCCGCGCCATCGCGCCGGAAATCGAAGACCGCGGGATCGACGAGATCTTCATCGACTTGTCGGGCATCGTCCTCACCGGGGCGCCGGCGGTCGACGAGGCATGGCGTCGCGCGCGCGAGACCGGCCTGGCGCTGAAGAAAGCAGTGCGCGGCGCGACCGGGCTTGCGTGCTCGATCGGGATCGCGCCGAACAAGTTGCTGGCCAAGATCGCCTCGGAGCTCGACAAGCCCGATGGGTTGACCCTGCTTCCGATGACGGATGTCGCGGCGCGCGTGTGGCCGCTGCCGGCGCGCCGCATCAACGGCATCGGCCCGAAGTCCAGCGCGCGACTCCAGGCACTGGGCATACAGACGATAGGCGAACTCGCGGCCGCGGACACTGCATGGCTGCTCGAGCATTTCGGCGCGAATCACGGCGCATGGATGCACGAGGCCGCGCACGGCCGCGACGAGCGCCCGGTTGTGACCCACAGCGAGCCGCAATCGATCAGCCGCGAGACGACGTTCGATCGCGACCTGCATCCGACGCGCGACCGGGACGAGCTCAGTGCGGTGTTCAGCGAGCTTTGCGCCGGCGTCAGCGACGATCTCAGGCGCAAGGGCTATGCGGGCAAAACGATCGGGCTGAAGCTTCGCTACGACAACTTCAAGACGCTGACGCGCGACCGGACGATCGCAGCGCCAACGCAGGACGCGCGGACGATCCGGCGCGCCGCCGGCGAGTGCCTGAAGCGCGTGCCGCTGGACCGCCGTATTCGTCTGCTGGGGGTCAGGGTCGGCGCGCTCTGCCACGCCGACGAGGCGGCGCGCGCCGCGGCGGTCACCGCGGAAGAGCCGACGCGCGGGCTGTTCGAGTAAACGCTTATGTGCGCGGCGCGGCGTTGCGCTCGATCCACTTCTCGAACAGCTGCAGGAACTTGTTGAGAAATTCCCGCGTGTCGTCGGCGATCAGTGCCCCCTTGTCGTCGAACAATTTGGCGGCGTTGCCGATGTAGGCCTCATGCGGCAGCGCCGGCACGTTGAGGAAGACCAGCGACTGTCGCAGCTGGTGGTTGGCGCCGAATCCGCCGATCGCCCCGGGCGAGACGCTTATCACCGCACCGGGTTTTCCGTTCCAAGCGCTCTTCCCATACGGGCGCGAGCCGACGTCGATGGCGTTTTTCATCACGCCGGGCAGGCCGCGATTGTATTCGGGCGTCACGAACAGGACCGCATCGGCGCGCGCGATCCGTTCCTTGAACGCGGTGACCTCCGGCGTCGGACTCGCCTCGAGATCCTGGTTGAAATGCGGCAGATTGCCGATCTCGACGATTTCCAGTTTCAGCGATGCCGGCGCGATCGCCGCGATCGCCTTGGCCATTTTCCGGTTGAACGATTCCTTGCGCAGGCTGCCGACAATGACGGCGACGTCGCGGGTGGAGCTCATGGCATTCCTTTCTTCGTCTCGACGGCGGCGGGCTGTCGATTATTTCCTGCGTTGCGATGGAACGACCACGTCGGTTGCGCTGTCGATGTCGTTCAGCGCCGTATTCAGCATCGAAAGCGCCTGCTCGATCCGCCCGGCGGCCAGTTGGTCCCTGACCTCGACGATCAACTGTCGCAGCTTCTGCTCATAGGCCTCGGCCTGCTCGAGCTCGGCGATCAGTCGCTCGATTTCTGCCCGGCCGGGCGGCGTTTGCTCGTTTTCGGGAATCATGGCTTGGCCAGGGAGGTCTTGCGCCGTGGCCGGGCGGGTCAGGCGCAGTAGACGCGCGCTGGGCCTTTCCCGTCAACCGCTACGCACACGGCGCGTTTTGATTGCTGTTTACCGGACCGATCAGGAAGCCGACTCAATTATGGACTTCGTCTTGCGCAAACCGTTCCTCAGGCGACTGGCGATCGGTTCGCTCATCGGCGTCGTCCTTACCGCTTGCGGCACCGCGGCCCTGCAACACGAGGAATCCCGGCTCACTTTTCGCGTCGTCCGCGACACGCCCGGCTGGTACACGGGCATGCCGGACGGGGTCCAGGAATTCGACCTGCCGGTGGCGAGCGCGGACGCCGTCCAGCATATCCATGCGTGGTGGTGGCCGGCCGCGAGCGGCCGGCCCGACGCGCCCGCGATCCTGTACCTGCACGGCGCCCGCTGGAGCCTGACCGGCCAGCTCTTTCGCATCGAGGAGCTGCGCGACTTCGGCTTTTCGGTCCTGGCGATCGACTACCGCGGCTTCGGCAAGAGCGACGGCGACACACCGACCGAGCAATCCGTGTATGAGGACGCACACGCCGCGTGGAACTGGCTCGTTGCCCAGCAACCGGATCCGGGGCGGCGATTCATTTATGGGCATTCGCTGGGCGGCGCGGTCGCTGTCGACTTGGCGGCCTCGCTAAGCCAGCGAGACGGCCCGGGGGGCGACAAGCCAGCTGCCGCGGGGCTGATCGTCGAGTCGTCGTTCACGACGCTGGAGGAGATGGCCAAGGCCTTGACCTACCCCTGGCTGCCGGTGGGCCTGCTGCTGTCGCAGAAATTCGACTCGGTGAGCAAGATGGCCAAGGTGAACATGCCGGTGCTGATCGTCCACGGCGCGGCCGACCATTTCGTCCCCTCGCGCTTCAGCGAAGCGCTGTACCGGGCGGCGCCAGGGCGGAAGAAGCTGCTGTTGATCGACGGCGGGACGCACAACAACAGCATGCGCACCGGCGCCCTGCAGTACCGCGATGCGCTGGCCGAGTTGTTCGGCCTGGGCCGCGCCGTTACGCCGCGGCCCCATGCGCCGCGGCGTCTCGGGCTGACGCAATAGCCGTGCGCCGCTAGTGCGCCTTGGCGAAGACCTTGAGCAAAGGGGCGTCGAACTCGACGTCGACCTGCGGGCCTCCCGCCGGGCGCGCATCGAGTCGCCAGGCGCCGGCAACGCGCTGGCCGGTGTCGGTGCTTAGATGTAGGGTCGAAGGCTCGGCCGTTCCCGAATACTGGACGCGTTGTCCGTTGGCGACGAACCAGTAATTGAGCCGCGCGCCGGCGTCGAGGTCGATCGTCAGGCCCTCGGCCATGTCGCCGTCGCCGCACATCATGGTGGCGCAGGTACGCAACTTCGGTGCGAGATCGACCGCCGACAGCACGACCCGCCGGACGATGTTGCCGGTGACCGTATCCGGACCCTTGACCAGGTACGCATACGCCGGTCGGACAACGACAGCCCCGGCCTTGCTCTGATAGTTGATCGAGCCCGTCGCGGTGCCCGGGTCTGCAGCGAAGGCCGGGCCGAGCGACCCCGTGAGCATCAGCGCGGCAGCGAGTCGAATCCCGGCTGAGTACGCTCCCGGCACTATGCGTTCGCGCCTTTCGAGTGCCGCATCACCCCATCGCAGATCGGACGCGCCGGATCGGCGGTCGGCAGCTTGGCGCAAACGACAGACATCTGTGCCCGGATGCGCGCAACCGCGGCGTTGTGCTGGTGCCGGACATTCCACGCCGTCGAGCTTCTCTCCCATACGCTCGAGTCCGCGCCGGTTGCGCTCGTAGAACGTGTCCGGCGTCGGCTCGAGCTCACCGATCACGCTCTTGGCCGCCTGTTCGATGCCGCGTCGCGTCCTGCGGCGCGAGCTCGATCAGCGTCTTGACGTAGCGCACGCCCCATTGCAGACGGGTCGCCGGGCCGTCGGCCGCCGCGTACGCCTTTTGCGTCCCAGTCGAGCGCGCGCCGTCTTGTCGCCGCGCTTTTTGGCGTTGGCGGCGAGGTCGAGCATGAAGTAGTACGGCGAATGCGAGCGCTTGAGCTCGGCCTCGAGCAGCGCGTCGGAGTCTCGCATCAGGTCGGCGTCGGACAGCGCGTCGGCTGCTGCGCTGATCACCGCCTGCCGCGCGTAGGGATCGGTCGTCTCGCGATCGGCGCGCGCCACCTGGTCGCGCACGAGTTGCAGCAGCGGGGTCGGGGAGCGCGCCTTTGGGCGTGTCGAGCTTCGCCAGCGCGATCTGCGCGCTGACCGCCGACAGTCGGTCGGCGGTCGACAGCGCGCGATCGGCGACGAATCGCTCGAGCGCCGCGTTCCAGTCGGCCGCGAGCTCGCGTGCGCGCGGCGATCTTCGGCGGCGTGACGTAGCGCGGACGACCTTGTCGGCGTAGTAGGTCAGCAGGTCGAAGTTCTCGCGGGCGAGCCTCGGATCGGCCAGCACGCGGTGCAGATCGGCCGCGGCGGCCTTGTCTTCGCGCGGCTTGGCGTCCTTGGCCGTGGCTGCGGCGACGAGCGCGCTGAAGCCGCAGCCTCGCCGCGGTATCCGCCTCGGTCGGCCGGACAGGCGTGCGCGCGAGCCGCTGCAGCGTCGGCGCGAGCGCCTTGGCTTCGACCAGAGCTGCTGTTCGTCGGTGTCCCACGAGTAGTAGGCGAGCATGCGCCAATCGTCGGCGGACAACGTCGGCCTGTCACCGTCCGCGCGACAGCGCAGCGGCGAGCGTTTCCTTGACCGGACGCGCGCCGTTCATCCCCATCGCCAGCACGCGCATGTACTGGTCGGCCTCGACCTCGCCCGGGAGCCGCGTGATTTCGCTGCCGTCGGGCTTGAACAGGATCATCGTCGGGTAGCCGCTGACCTTGAAGCGGTCACCGAGCTTTTGCGCGCTGGCGCTGTCGCCGTCGATGTACACCGGCACGAAAAAGCGCGAGCGCTCGATGAAGTCCTGCCGATTGAAGATCGTCGCCTTGACCTGGTTGCATGGCGGGCACCAGACGGCGCCCCAGTACAGGAACACCGGCTTGTTTTGCGCCTCGGCCGCGGCAAACGCCGCGTCGACGTCGCCCTTCTGCCAGGCGATGCCCCCGACCTGGTGAAGGCCTTCGCTTGGCGAAGGCCGGGTGTCGCTGGCGGCGACAGACTCGGTCTTGGGCTTCGGCGCCGCGATCGGGTCGGGCGCCTTCGAGCATGCCGCGAGCGCTGCGAGTGCCGCGGCCATCGCGGCGATCCGTCGGACATTCATAGCGACATCCTGAAGGCCAGGGTAGAGCGACATTATGCCAGTCCCGCCGCGAGGGGCGAAACGGTCGCCGCCGTCCTACAAACGATTCAGACTACCGCTGATTCACTTCGTGCCGCCGCGGGCCAAGAATCGATCGCGTGGCGCCCGACCGCCTGTCGTTACAACTCGCGGCCGACGCTTGAGTCGAAGGAGTTTCCGATGACCCGTCTACCGATTCGCTCGCTTGTTTCGTTCGCCGTGGCGGCCGCATTGTCCGCCGGAGCGGCATGGGCGCAAACCGCGGCCCAGGGCACGACCCAGGTTCCCGCCGCCGCCGAACGCATGGCTCCCGCCAGCAAGGCGCCTGCCGTTCTGCCGTCGTCGAAGGCCATGCCGGCACAAGCCGGGAAGTTGAGCGCGCAGGATCGCAGGTTCGTCGAGACCGCCGGCGAGGCCGGCGCCGCCGAGGTCGAAATGGCGAAGGTCGCGATGGAGCGCGCGGATTCGTCTGACGTCAAGAACTTCGCCTCGCGCATGGCGTCCGATCACCAGAAGGCGGGCGACGATCTGGACAAGATAGCGTCGAACAAGGGCGTGACGGTCGACGACCGCATGTCGGCGAAGGATCAGGCCGAGCTCGACCGGCTGCGCAAGCTGCAAGGCGCGAGCTTCGACCGCGAGTACGTCAAATCGCAGCTGGCTGCGCACAAGGCCGCGGTCGCGTTGTTCGACAAGGAGTCGAAGCGCGGCAATGACGGCGAGCTGAAACAGTTTGCAACCTCGACGCTGCCGACGCTGCACGACCACCTGCAACTGGTGCAGCAGCTTGCCAAATCGCCGCCGCGCGCATCGGCCGCGCCGAGCACGCAGGCCCCGGAGAACAAGTCATGAGCACCTGGGCGAGAGTGCGTCATGAGCTGGTGGCGATCGTCGTGCTGACGCTGCTGCTGCTGGTGATGGCGACGCTGTCGGCGCCGGTGGCCAGCGCTGCCGGCCAGCCGCAGCTGCAGAGCAACGGTGCGGTCGACTATGTCTCGGGTGGGATCGGCAAGGAAGAGGCCGATGCGCTGAAGCAGCAATCCGCCGACTACGCGCTGACGCTCGAATTCGCTTCGTCGCGCAGCGCCGAAGGCGACGTGAGTCCCGGCGCCTACCTGGCCGACGTCAAGGTCGACATCCGCGATGCCCAGGGCCGGCAGATGCTCGACACCACGGCCCAGGGACCACTGCTGCTGGTGCGACTGCCTCCCGGCGATTACACGGTTGTCGCCGACTGGAACGGGGTCCGCAAACAGCACAATGTCGACCTTCCTGAAGGTGCGCGGAGGCATGTCGTCTTCATGTGGTAACGCCGGCTGATGTCGCGGCCGGAGCACGCTCTGCAATTCGCGGCCGCGTCGCGAGGCCTGTCAGCGCCGCCAGCCGTTTCGCCGGCCGGGAGTCAAAGCGAGCTTTTCGAGCTTCCGCCACGGCTGCCGCACGGACTCGTTTATCGGCCGCAGTTCCTCACTCCTGCCGAAGAAGCCGCTCTGCTGGCCGCGATCGCGCCGCTGCCGTTTCGCGAGGCGCGGTTCCAGCAGTACGTGGCGCGTCGGCGCGTCGTGCATTTTCATGCCGACGGCGATGTCGACACCACGGAGGCCTATGACGATGGGGAGTCCTTTTCATCGGGGCCCCCGCCGCCGTTCCTGGTCGCGCTGCAACATCGCATCGCGGCAACATTCGGCCTCTCCCGCTCGGCCTTCGTGCACACGCTGGTCAGCGAATATCGGCCCGGCGCGCCGATCGGCTGGCATCGAGACAAACCCGCTTACGGCGTCGTGTTCGGCTTGTCGCTCATAGGACGCGGCACGATGCGCTTTCGTCCACTCGATGCGCGGGCCGAGCCGCGGCAAATGTTTGTCCTCGAGGTCGAGCCGCGCTCACTCTACGTGATGCAGGGACCGATACGCTGGCTCTGGCAGCACAGCATGTTGCCGGCCAGAGAACTCCGCTACTCGATCACGCTGCGCACGCGCGCCAACGACGAGCCCGCGCTGGGCGAATGACGGGGCGGAGCGCTCCTCGCGCCCCCCGATTGCGTCGCCGCCGTGAAGATCGCAGAATGTGCGGACGCCCGGCGGTTGCCGCCGCTCCACCGTCGGTCGCACGGGATTGCGCTGATGCGAGCATTCGTCGTCCTTTTCGTCCTGCCGGTACTGATCGGGATCGTGTCCGAGCGCCTGTTTCGCGACACGACGCGGGCCACGCTCGCCGCGACCCTCGCCGCGCCGTCGGTCATGTACCTGTGCCTGCATGTCCTCGATCCGACCGGTAGCTGGAACTGGCTTGCGACGCTGCTGGTGTCGCCGCTGGTCATCGCGCTGGCGCTCGCCAGCGTCCTCTTCTGCTTCGGGCGACCGCCGAAGCGTCGGCGCGGACATCCCGGTTAGCGCGCCCCCGCGCGACTTCGCCTCAGTCCTACACAAAAATCGGATTGAGGCCGATTCCTCGATGGTCGGCGCAGGAAGATACTGGGATCGATGCAGTCAGGGCAAGTGCAACGTCCGGCATCCCGGGGGTTGCGCGAAGTGTTCCCCTCCTGCATCCGATCGATCGACCGCGACCGTTCCCAACAAGCACGGCTTGATTCCAAGGCCCGTCGCCAACCAGGCGGGCGCGGGAAGCGAGGCGGGCCGGGCAACCGGCCCGTTTTCGCTTTTCCCCGCGCGGCGTGACCCCGGACCCCGGACAACGCAGACGCGGGATCGTCGCAGGCGATTACGGTATTGGACAATCGATCTCGCAGGAGAAATCAGATGGCAAACGACAAGCAAGGCAGCGCACGCGAGCAAGGGCGCCAGCAGTCGGCCGATATGGGGCCGGGAGCGACCCGCACGCAGCAAGGTTCCGGGCAAGGACAGCAGGCCACAAGCCAGGAATACGGGTCACGGCGGACCGGCAACCAATATGGCGGTTCGCTGCAAACACGCGGCGGCATGCAGCCCGCGCCGTGGCCGAATTACGGGGCTTACGGCGGCGGGCCGTTCTCGGTCATGCGCCGCATCAGTGACGAAATGGACCGTCTGTTCGAAGGATTCGGCTTCGGTCGCAACGCCCTCGGTGATTTTGGCGGGCAGAGCGCGCTGAGCTCGGCCACCGACCAGGGGGCCGCGCTCTGGACGCCGCACCTCGAAATGTACGAGCGCGAGGGCAAGCTGACGGTGACGGCGGATCTGCCGGGTGTCAAAAAGGAAGACGTCAAAGTCGAGGTCGACGAGGATGCGATCACGATACAGGGTCAGCGCCGGCAGCAGCAGACCAGCCAGGAGCGCGGCTACTACCGAAGCGAGCGTAGCTACGGCAGCTTTTATCGCACGATTCCTCTGCCCGAGGGCGTCGACCCGTCGACCGCGAGCGCGGCGTTTCGCGACGGCGTTCTGCACATCACGCTGCAAGCGCCGCAAAAACGAGCCACAAGCCGGGCGCTGGAAATCAAGGACGAGCCGGCCATCGAAGCGCGGTCCGGCGAATCGCCGCATAAGGCGGCAGGACAGCAACGCTAGGTTGTTTCGGGCGGGTGTTTGTCTTACAGTAAATTCAGACAAACGCCGATTTTCGATCGTCCGGCCACTCGGCAGAATGGAAGCCATGTAGGGACAACAAGCCGAAACATCGAGGCCGGATTCGGATGAGATGTCAGGCAGCACTTGTCCCTACTCTCGAGCAACCAGAGAGAGCAAGCGCAGAAAAACAACAACGATGTCGATTCCTCGAGCCCGACCCTGACGGATCGGGCTTTGGGAAGTGGGCGGGCCGGGAGACTGGCCCGTTCTTATTTCAGCGGCCGGAAATCGGCAGGAGGGACACGATGAAACCGTTGATGACTTCGAGTTTTGCCGCGCTGGCCGGCGCGCTGTTGGCGGCCGGCTGCGCGGTGGCACCGGTCCAGGGCCCGTACGCCTACGGCTACGATCGGTATGACTACTACGGCCGCCCGTACTACTACGGCGGCCCGTACTACTACGGCGGCCCGGCCTATTACGACACGTGGCCAGGCTATTACTACGGGCCGGGGATCGTCGGAACATTCCGCTTCGACGGTCGCGATCGTGATCGCCGCTGGGGCGGGGGCTCCTGGCGTCAAAATTCATTGACCACCAACAGCGAGCAGACGAGGCCGCGTGCCTTACGCTCGTCGCGCAGCTCGACCACAAGAAACCATGTCGGCAACCGCGCACGGGACGGCCGGCACGTGCAGCGGCGCGAGTCGGACAAATCCTAGCCCGCACGGCACGCCGGCGGCGCGGGTCTGAAGCCCGGAGCGTTTCCGCCCCGGGCTTTTTCTTGTTTCCAACGGCAAGGCGCGGCGCGCCGACCTCGAACCTTCCGAGTTCATGGCAGAATCCGGTTCGATGAACGCCACCGCAATCACGCTGCGCTACGCTCGACGGAGCGAAGCAGCGGCGCTCGCGCTGATGTCCCGCGACCTGGTCGAGTCGGGACTGGGCTGGCATTACCGCGCCGAGCGGATTCGCCAGCTGATCGACGACGTCAACACCGTCGCGTTGACGGCCTGCGACGGCCCCCGCGTCGCCGGATTCGCGATCATGAGCTTCGGCGACGAGCATGCGCACCTCGTCCTCCTCGCGGTCCGCGCGACGCACCAGCGGCGCGGCATCGCGCGGCGAATGACCGAATGGCTGCTCGCGTCGGCGGCAATCGCCGGGATCGCGTCGATCAAGGTCGAATTGCGCACCGACAACGCGGCCGCCTACGCGCTCTACCGCGGTCTCGGCTTCGTCGAAATGCTGCGCGCGCCCGGCTACTACCGCGGTCGCGAAGCCGCTATTTTCATGATACGGATGCTGCGGCCTGCGGGCATCGAACCGCACACCTGGCTTCCGCCGACGCTCGACCGGCGCTAGAACGCGGATGTCGGAGATTTTGCTGCTGGGCATTGTCGCGGTGGGAGGCTGGCTGTTGTTCGACGCCCTGCGAGCCCGCGAAACGGCGACGCTGGCGGCGCGCGAAGCCTGCCGGGCGCAAGGCCTGCAATTCCTCGACGACACGGTGCAGGGTGCGCGCACCCGCTTCGGCCGCGACGCGGAAGGGCTTCTGCGCCTGCGCCGCACTTTCTCGTTTGAATTTTCCGACGATGGCGTCACGCGTCGCGCCGGTCACGTCGTTCTGCTTGGCGCGAGGCTCGAATCCCTCGAGCTCGATCCGTATCGCATCGCCTGATCGCGCGCCGATCAGGCCTGCAGGCCGATGTCGAACACCGCCGCGTAGCCTTCGCCAGTCGGCGTGACGTCCAGCAGAAGTCTTTCCCCGCCATGCCGAAACAGGAAATCATCGCGGTTTGAGAGTTCCGGAGCGCCGCGACCGGAGTAGGGCGCCGCGGCATAGACGCGCTTGCTGAGCGCATCGTCGAAATACAGCTGTGACGTGAACTCGCTGCGACCGCCTGCGTCGGCGATGCGGATCTTGAAGTGGACGTGGACGGCGCGTCCCGGGTACCAGCCGGGGTAGATGGTCAAAAACCGCGCCGTGCCTGCCGCATCGGTGTTCTGGAAGCCACGCAGGTAGGCTTCGCCCGGACCGGAGCTGCGCCGCTCGCGTACCGAGGAGTAACTGCCGGCCGCGTCGCAGTGCCAGACGTGCACCTGCGCGCCGGAAAGCGCCGTACAGCCCGACGCGCCGACGCGGGAGACGCGAAAGGCGAGCCGTAACGGGACGCCCGACATGATCGCGCCGGTACCCGGATCGACCCGCAGATCCGATCGTTCGGGCTCTCCGTCGACAAAGAACGGCCCCTCGGTCTGGCCGGGGCGGACGACGCACGCCGGAAGTGCATTGTCACCCGATGCCGCGCCGACCCGTCCAGCGAGGAGCGCTGCGCCGGAAAGTGCGAGCCGCGCCAGCGCCTGGCGTCGCGAAAGCAGGCGAAGCGTTGAAAGGGACTGTTGCACCGTGCCGATTCTCCAATGAGTCATTTCTTCTTAAGCTCCGCCGCGCCGGGCCCGGTCAAAAGTGCGCGTACCTCGCGCAATTTGGCCTTGATCCTGGCGGCATTCTCGGCGCCGATGCGCATCATGATCTTCTGCCCCGCCGAACGCGATTCGAGCTCCGGATCGGAATACAGGTACATGACCTTCGGCTGGACCAGCGGCAGCGGCGCGGTGACGTCGGGCGCGGCCAGCAGGTCATCGATGGCCTGCACCAGCCGATCGTTGAAGTACCCGTTCGGATAACCGAGCGCACGGTAATCCTGCTGCAGCAGCGGGTAGAAATGAGCGTAGATACCGACCAGCGTCTTGGCATCGACCGCATCGGCAATCCGAACGTACGGCGCGTAGCGCGCGGCATTGTCGGCGCCGATCGCCAGCGTCTGGTCGACGCCGCTGGCCGCGAACGTTCCGGCCGCCGGCTTCACCGGCAGATAGCGCATCGGCAGCGTCTTGCGCGGCAGGTTGTCGACGGTCGTGACAAAGCGGTGAACGATCGCGTCCTCGTAGAAGATCTTGCCCAGCGCCGCCGAGCCGAACAGGTCAGCCAGCGCATTCTGCATCGTGGTGTCGCTGACCATCAGCGCCGGCAGCGGCTTCTGCTCGATCGACGGCGGCACGTTTCCGCTCGCCTGTTCGATCGGATGGCTGGCGGCAGGCGGCGCTGCGGCAGCCGGAGACGCGGGTGGAGACGAAGTCGCTGGCGCGGGCGTGGCTGCGTCGCGCGCCTGGTTATGCTGCCAGAGGTAGTACGCGAGCGCACCGACCGCGAGCAGCGCCAGCACGATCGAGATCAGCCATGACGAGCCGCTGCGCGGTGCACGCATCGGCCGCGCATCCGTGTCGGCGGCGAGCGCCGGACCGCCGGTCGCGGAACCGTCGGATGAATCGAAACGGCGGCTTTGGTCCGCCGTAGATGGATAAGCCATGGTCAATCCTCCCGTTACGAGGTGCATCTGAGCGCCGCGGATCGAAAGCACTGCCGGCGCGCTGATGCGTTGGGCCGCGCATGCTGCTGGAAGTTCGCTGTGCCGTCCGTGTCGTGCCCGCCCGACAGCGCCCCCCGTCCGCTACTTAGCGGGCGACAGCCTTTGCGAAACGATGACCGCCGCCAGAAGCAGCAATCCTATCGCGTCGCTGATGTATCCTGGTTTGATCAGCAACAGCGCGGCCACGACCAGCACTGCGCGCTCCCACCATCGCGCTTCGCGCAACATGTATCCCTGCAGCCCCGCCGCGAGGCACATGACTCCGACGACCGCCGAGACCGATGACGTGAGACTGGTGAACCAGTCCCCGATCAGCATCAACGAAGGCTCGTAGATGAACATGAACGGCACGATGTAGGTGGGTGCCGCGATGCGCATTGCCTGCCACCCGGTCGCCCAAAGGTCGCTTTTCGCAAGCCCCGCAGCCGCGAAGACGGCCAGCGCCACCGGAGGCGTGATCGCCGACAGTATGGCGAAATAGAATGCGAACATGTGAGCCGCCGGCGCGATCGCCCCGAGCTTGATGATCGCCGGCACCAGCAGCGACACCATGACGATGTACGACGGCGTGGTCGGCATGCCCATGCCGAGGACGATGCCGGCGATCGCCGTCAGCACCAGCGCCGCGATCAGCGAGCTTTGCGCGAGCACGATGACAAACTCGGTGAAGCTGATCCCGAGGCCGGTGATGGTCACGCAGCCGATGACGATTCCGGCGCAGGCGCAGGCCATCGCCACCGACAGCGTGTTGCGTGCGCCGTCGACCAGCGCGTCGAACACGTTGCGCCAGCCGATGCCGCCGCGCGTGCTGGCGCGCAGCAGCGCCATCGGAATGCAGGTAAGCGCGCCGGCCAACGCGCACAGCGGCGCCGAGTAGCCGAGGATCAGTCCGAAAAGGACCACGAAGATCGGAACGAACAAATGGCCGCGTACCGCCATCACGCGGAAGAAGCGCGGCAGCTCCGCCTTCGGCACGCCAGCCAGCTTGTACCGCTTGGCGTCGAAGTGCACGGCGAAGAACAGCGAAACGTAGTACAGCAGCGCGGGAATGGCCGCCCATAGCGCGACCTGCGCGTACGGGACCGCGAGAAATTCGGCCATCACGAACGCAGCGGCGCCCATCACCGGCGGCATGATCTGGCCGCCGGTGGACGCGACCGCCTCGACCGCCGCGGCGAACGGCGGACGGAAGCCGGTGCGCTTCATCAGCGGTATCGTAATCGGCCCGTCGACCATGACGTTGGCTACCGCGCTGCCGGACACGGTGCCGAACAGCGCCGACGAGACGATCGCCACCTTGCCAGGTCCTCCGGCGGTGTGTCCGGTAAGCGACATCGAGAAGTCCATGAACAGCTGGCCGGTGCCACTTCTCTCCATGAACGCGCCGAACAGCACGAACAACATCACGTAGCTCGCCGACACGCCGAGCGTCGACCCGAAGATGCCTTCGGTCGAAAGATAGAGCTGCTCCATCAGCACCTGCGGAGCGATACGCGTGAAGCCGATCGCGTAGACCAGGAACGCCAGCGCGGTCAGCGGCAGCGCGAGGCCGATCACCCGCCGGGTCGCCTCGAGCACGATCACCACCGCGATGACCGCGTAGAACTTGTCGGCGATGGTCAGATCATCGATGTAGATGATGCGGTTGATGAAGTATTCGTAGTTGGCGAAGATGTGCAGCACGAAGCCGTAGCCGAGCGCCAGCAACAGCAGATCGACGCTGCGCCAGGCCGGCGCGCCGCGGGGCTTGATCGGGTAGAGCAGGAACACCAGCGTCAGCGCGAACAGCAGGTGCGTTCCGCGAAAGATGATCGCCTCGGGCGGGCCGAACGCGGCGACATACATGTGATAGAGCGACATCGCGATGGCGACCGCGTTGATCAGCCACCGCAGCGCGACGCTGCCGGGCGTCGTCGCCAGTTTTTCGTCGGAGACGATTACCGGGGGAGCTGCTTCGGACACGTGTCTAGCCTCCCCCGGATGCTGCGCGCCGCGCGAGACGGCCTTGCGCCGCCCCGCCGATGTCGTTGCGCGAGCTCTGCACCGCTACATCGCGCCCACTTCCTTGTAGTATTTGGCCGCGCCCTTGTGGAACGGCACGCCGATATCGACCGCCATGTCCTTGGCGGTAAGGCCGGTGATCGGCTTGACCACCGCCGCCATGTCATCGACGTGCGTGGCCATCGCCTTGGTCATCTTATAGACGACGTCCTCGGGCAGATCGCAAGCCGCGACGATGTGGGTCGTATACCCGATCGCGGGCACATCCTTGTCCTGCTTCGGATACGTTCCCGCCTTGATCGTAAGCTTGTTGTAGCCGGGATTGGCCTTCTTGAGCTCGCCCATCGTCTTGTCGTCGACGGGAACCATCACGATGTCGCGCGCGCTGGCGAGGTCCATGACCGCCGACGCCGGCGCGGTCGTGCCCAGCGTAAATACTTGCACATGACCGTCCTTCATCATGTCGACCGCGTCGGTGTACGAGGCCTGGAAATTGACCTTGTTCAGCGACTGATAGCTCATTCCGTTGAGCTTCAGCACTTCACCGGTGAGGATTTCCGCGGTGTTGCCTTTGGGCTGCGTGACCAGCGTCTTCCCCTTGAAGTCAGCGAACGAGCGCACATTCGCGTCCGACAGCGCGACGACCTGGAAATATTGCGGATAAAGGTTCGCGACCTGGCAGACCTTGGTGACCTTTTTCGGGTATGGGGCGCGGCCCTCGATGCCGTCGACGGTTGTCGCCGAATTGGCGAATCCGATCTGGGCCTTGCCTTCGTCGACACCGCGCACGTTGGCGATGCCGGCGCCGGGCTGCTGCTGGATCTGTAAACCGGGGATGGCGCCTTCCCACATGTGCTTCAGCGCGCCGCCCAGCGGGATCCACGAGCCGCCCTGCGGGCCGGTCATCATCGTGACCTGCTGCGCGCCAACGGGGAACGCAATGGCTGCGGCAAACGCCGCGAGGCCGGGTGCAACGATACGCGCGATTTTCATTCTGCCTCCAGAGGGAACGCACGGCGCCCGACGGTCGCGTGCGCTTGTTATGTCTTGGGATTGTGTCGCCAGCCGCCCCGGTGGTCAAGCTTGGTGCGGACTGCGCACCAAAGGGGCTCCGGCGCGTTACCATCGCGCCTTTGGCGGACGTCGCTGCCGCCGATCTCGAGGCTTTCAACGTGACCGCAGAATCGCAATACGCGCGCTTCGGCAGCGGCAAGTCGGTGCCCCGCGTCGAGGACGAGGCGCTGCTGACCGGTGCGGGGCGCTTCGCCGACGACTTTTCGCTCCCCGATCAGGCTTACGTCTGCTTCCTGCGTTCGCCTCACGCGCACGCGCGCATCGAGGCGATCGACACCGCACCGCGGCCGGCGATGCCCGGCGTGGTCGCGATCGTCACCGGCGAAGACCTGGTACGCGACCGGGTCGGGCCGTTGCCGCTGTCGGCCGATTTCAGGCGCGCCGACGGATCGCCGACGGCGTCGCCGCCGCGGCATGCACTGGCTGTCGGCACCGTGCGTTTTGTCGGCGAAGCGGTCGCCGCGGTAATCGCGCACAGCCCGCAGCAGGCGCGCGACGCGGCCGAGGCGATCGACGTCCGCTACGATCCGCTGCCGGCGGTGATCGACGCCACGACTGCGATCGCCACCGGGGCGACGCAGGTATGGCCCGCCGCTTCGGGCAATATCGCCTGCGAAGCGCGGCACGGCGATGCGGCTGCGACCGAGGCGGCCTTCGCCCGCGCCGCGCACCGGGTGTCGCTGGACCTGGTCAACCAGCGCGTCGCGCCGTGTCCGATCGAGCCGCGCGCGGTGCTCGCGAGCTACGATGCGACGAGCGAGCGGATAACGCTGCGCGTCAGCTGCCAGACGCCGACCGGATTGCGCGACGATCTTTGTGCAGGTGGTGCTCGGCATTCCGATCGACAAGGTGCGCGTGCTGGTCGGCGACGTCGGCGGCGGCTTCGGCATGAAGACGGGCATCTACCCGGAAGACGTCGTGCTCGCCTGGGCCGCGCGCAAATTCGGGTTGCCGCTCAAGTGGTGCGCCGAGCGCATCGAGGAGTTCCTGGCTGCGACGCACGGCCGCGACGTGATCAGCAAGGCGGAGCTCGCGCTCGACGGCGACGGCAGGGTGCTCGCGCTGCGCATCGATTCGCTGGCCAACGTCGGCGCCTGCGCGACGCCGGCCGGCGTCGTCATCCAGCTCATGATCGGGCCGTGGGTATCGACCAGCATCTACGACATCGGAACGATCGATATCCGCATTCGCGCCGTGCTCACCAACACCGCGCCGACCGGCGCCTATCGCGGCGCGGGCCGACCCGAGGCGATCTACATCATCGAGCGCCTGATGGACGCCGCGGCGCGCCAGACCGGCATCGACCCGGTCGAGCTGCGACGGCGCAACCTGATCCGGCCCGAGCAAATGCCTTACAGCAACGCGATGGACAAGACCTACGACAGCGGACAGTTCGAACTGGTGCTCGACAAGGCGACCGCACTCGCGAGCTGGCAGGAATTCGACGCACGCGCCGCCGATGCGCGCCGTCGGGGCCGCTTGCGCGGCCGCGGCATGGCTGCTTTCCTCGAATGGACCGGCGCCGACGTGTTCGAGGAACGGGTCACGGTCACCGTCGAAGGCCGGCCGACGGGCAGGGGACCATCGAGATCTTTTCGGCGACCGCAGGCCATGGGGCAGGGGCTGGCGACGACCTACGCGCAAGTCGCCGTCGACGTGTTCGGCGTGCCGATCGAGACGATCCGGATCGTGCAGGGCGACACCGACCGCGGCACCGGCTTCGGCAGCGCCGGATCGCGCTCGCTGTTCGTCGGCGGTTCGGCGGTGAAGGTCGGCGCCGAGCGCACGGTCGTCGCCGCCCAGGCGCTGGCGGCGAAGGAACTCGAAGCCGCGACCCGGCGACATCGAATACCGCGACGGGGTGTTCAGCATCGCCGGCACCGACCGCGGATCGGCTTGTTCGATCTGGCGCGCCGGCAGCCGCAGCACAAGATCGTGCTCGATTCGATAAGCACGGTCGCCGACGCCACCTGGCCCAACGGCTGTCACATCTGCGAAGTCGAGATCGATCCGGACACCGGCGCGGTTTCCGTCGTTCGGTACTGGTCGGTCAACGACGTCGGCCGCGTCGTCAATCCGATGATCGTCATCGGCCAGCTCGAGGGCGGCGCGGCGCAGGGTATCGGCCAGGCGCTTGTGCGAGGAATTCGTCTACGACCGCGAGTCGGGGCAGGCGCTTTCGGCGACCTTGCTCGACTACGCGCTTCCGCACGCGGCGATGATCGAGCATTTCGAGATGACGATGGACGAATCGACGCCTTGCCGCAACAACGCGATGGGCGTCAAGGGCGTCGGCGAGCTGGGCACGATCGGCGCGACGCCGGCGGTCGTCAACGCGGTGATCGACGCGCTGGCGCGGGCCGGCGCCGGAGCGAGAGCCGAAGCACTGCAGATGCCGCTGACGTCCGAGCGCGTCTGGCGCGCGCTCGCCAACCGCGGCGTCTAGGCCGCTGCAGCACCACGCGGGCGCGCTGCTCGTGCATCGTCTTCACCAGCAGCTTGAGCATCGCGTAGCACGGCGCGCGTCGCGGGCATCGGCGTCTGGGTGAGCTCGCCCAGCTCGATCACCGATCCGATCAGCGCGTCGACTTCGACCGTCGCGCCCGGCCTCGACGTCCTGCAATGTCGAGGTCTTGTGCTTGCCGACCTTGGCGGCGCCTTCGATCCGCTTTTCCAGCGGCACGCGAAAGGTGACGCCCAGCTTGCCCGCGACCGCCTGCGCTTCCCGCATCATGTCGGCGGCGAGCTCGCGGGTCGCCGGCTCCTCGCAGATGTCGACCAGCGTCGCGTGGGTCAGCGCGCTGATCGGATTGAAGCTCATGTTGCCCCAGAGCTTGAACCAGATCTCGGAACGAATGTCGGGCAGCACCGGCGACTTGAGTCCGGCCGCGGACAGCATGTCCGAAACGATTCTTGACGCGGCTCGCTTTCGCTACCGTCGAGCTCGCCGACCGGAAAGCGGTCGCCTTCGAGATGCCGGATCACGCCGGGTGCGACGATTTCGCCGGCGGGATAGACGACGCAACCGATCAAGCGGCGCGACTCGATGTTGTGCTCGATCACGCCGTTCGGGTCCGCCGTCTGCAAGCGGTAGCCGGCATGCGGTCCACGGAAATTCTGGAAGTACCACCACGGCAGGCCGTTCTGCATCGGCACGACGATCGTATCGTCGTCGAAAAGCGCGGGCATCTGCGGTGCGACGGCTTCGAGCACATAGGCTTTGAGCGCCAGGAATACGAGGTCCTGCGTGCCGGCTTCGCCACAGCTCGCCACTGCGCGCACGTTTCGCGCAACTTCTTCGCGCGCCGTCGTGGTGCAGAAGCTTCAGCCCGTTGGCGCGGATCGCTTCCAGATGCGCACCTTGGTCGACGACTGTGACGGTCTGTCCGGATAGCGCGAGCCGGACGGCGATCATGCCGCCGATGGCGCCTGCGCCGATTACCGCAATTCGCATGATTCCTCCAGTCGGGCGCGTTCACCGGGTATGCGCCAGTGCGGAACCCGTCCGCGGGTGGCGCATTCGCCTGTCGATTGCGCCGCTTTATTCGAAACGATTGGTCAGCGTGCCGATACCGTCGATGACGACGCTTACCGTGCTGCCGGGCTTCATCGAGCCGACGCCGACCGATGTGCCGCAGGCGATGACGTCGCCGGGCTCCAGTGTCATGTCGTGTGAGATCAGGCTCGACCAGCCTGGCAGGCGGAAAAATGATGTCGGCGACCGGATAGTTCTGCCGCTCCTGATCGTTGAGGATGGTTTTCACTGCCAGCGTCGATGGGTCGATGCCGGTCGCGATCACCGGGCCGAAGACGCCGAACGTGTCGAAGCTCTTGGCGCGCGTCCACTGCGCGAAGCCCGGGTCCTTCGCGATAATCTCGATCGCGGTGACGTCGTTGATGCAGGTATAGCCGAAGATGCCTTCCGCGGCCTCGGCTTCGCTCGCCTGCGACAGTCGCCGGCCGATGACGATGCCGAGTTCGCCTTCGTAGATGACCTTGCCGCTGTACGACCTGGGCATGCGTATGGTCTCGCCGTCGGCCAAAAACGAGCTCCCGGCCTTCAGGAAGTAAAGCGGCTCGGCGGGGACCGCATGGCCGAGCTTGGCGACCAGTGCGTGGTAGTTGTCGACCAGCGCGACCATCTTGCCCGGCTCGACCGGCGTTAACAGCTTTGCATCGGCAAGCGCAATCGACTCTCCGGTCGCATTGGGGTGCCGGAACATGTCGCCGGAATGAACGCGAAGCATCTCGCCTTCGATCGTGCCGAAGCTTTCGCTGCCGTCCCGACTTACGCGTGCCCAGCGTGGCATCGTTTTCCTCCGAATGGGGCTGGTTCTAGTGCGCCGTCGCCGCGGCCTTCAAAGCATCGACATCGGCCGCGTCGGCGAGTGTCCTGCACAGCTCGACCAGCCGCGCTGCGCGCGCGGCGCCGATCACAGGATCGACCAGTCGATGGAACTTGCGCTCCAGGTCGTCGTCGCTGAGCGGCCGTTGCAGGCTGCCGATCGCATGCTCGACGCGCAGATGCAGGCGCCGGCCGTCGTTGCAGCGGATGGTCACGTCGGCAGCCGACTCGTCGATCGATGGGTCGACGTTGGCGTGAACGCGATCGCGCAGCGCGATCACGTCGGCGCGCGAGGCGATCGCGTCCGAGAACTCGGCTTCGCCCGCATCACCGAACAGGATCGCCGCGGCACACGCGTGGTAGACGCTGAACTTGGCCTCGAGTCCGCTCTTTGGCGCGCGCTTGCCGGTCAGCTCGAGCACTCGCGGATGCACCAGCAAATCGATGCGCTCGATGTCGCCGGCGCGCAAGCCATGCCTGTCGCGAAGCTGCCTGCAGCCGTCGATGCTCGGATGAATGACGATGCCGCAGGCGAACGGCTTGTAGGTGTTGAACGAGATCTCGAAACGCCGGCCGAGCTCGTCGGTGATCTCGCGCCAATCGCACTTGGTCGAGTAGGTCTGCAGCAGGCCGCGGGGCGCCTCCAGCGCGCGCGTCGATGCGGTGTAGCCATGGCGCGCCATCAGTGCCGAAGTGAGTCCCACGCGCGCCGCGCCGCCGATGTGGAACGCCTTGGTCATCGAGCCGAACTGCTCGCGCACGCCGAGCGGCTGCGACGCGGCGATGCCAAGCGCCATGGCGGTCCTGCCGGCGTCGAGCTTGAGGATCCGCGCGCAGGCCGCTGCCGCGCCGAGCATGCCGGTCGAGCCGGTGATGTGCCAGCCTCGGTCGTAGTGGTCGGGATAGATTGCATTGCCGACACGGCACTCGACATCGATGCCGACGACGATGGCATCGACCAGCTCGCGGCCGCTCGAGCGATGGTGCTCGGCCAGCGCCAGCGCGGCGGAGGCCACCGGCCCGGCCGGATGGATGATGGTCTTAAGATGCGTATCGTCGAAATCGAACGTGTGCGAGGTGATGCCGTTCAACAGCGCTGCGCTCGCCACGTCCACCCGGTCGCTGCGCCCGAGGATCATCGCTTGCGCGCTCGGTTCGAGCTCGGCCACGCCGGCCAGCGCCGCCTCAACGGTCGGATGGCGCGATGCGCCGATCGCGCAGCCGACCCAGTTGAGGAAGCTTCTGTGCGCTTCCCGCTCGACGCTGTCTTCCCACCCGCGCGAAGGATGGTCGGCGACGAAATCGGCGAGAATTCGAGTGACCGGCGGGGCGTCGATGCCCGCCGCGACCGGCACGTCGTTGGCCATCATTCGCCGATCTGGATACCGCGGTCCCTGGCCAGCTTCGACCATTTCGCGATGTCGTCGCGCATGTACTGGCCGAATTGATCCGGCGACATCGGCATAGGCTGCAGCGCTTCGCCCGACAGCCGCTCCGCCAGATCGGGTCTTTGCAGCATCTTGTCGATCTCTTCGTTCAGCCGCTTGACGATCGGGGCCGGCAGGTTCGCCGGGCCGACGATGCCATACCATTGCACGCCGTCGAAACCCTTGTAGCCCGACTCGTCGAACGTCGGTACATCGGGCAGCAGTGGATGACGCCTCGTGCCGGTGACGGCGAGCGGCTTCATCTTTCCCGCCTTGATGTGGGGCAACGCCGCGGCAAGCCCGGGGAACAGGGCCTGCGTCTGTCCGCCGAGAATGTCGGTGATCGCCGGGCCGATGCCGCGATAGGGCACATGAACGATGTCGAGATTGGCGGCGACCTTCAACTGCTCCATCGCCAGGTGCGTCAGCGTCCCGGGACCTGCCGAGCCATAGGAGAGCTTGCCTGGATGCGCCTTAACATAGGCGATGAATTCCTGCAGGGTGTTCACCGGTACCGACGGAGGAACGATCAGTACGTTCGGCGTGCCCCGCGACCATCGCGATCGGCGTGAAATCATTGATCGCATCGTACGGCAGCTTGCGCACGGCCGGATTGGTGCCGTGCGTGCCGACGTAGCCGACCATCAACGTATAGCCGTCGGGCGCGGCGCGCGCAGTGGCGAGCGATCCGACGATGCCGCCGCCCCCGCTCTGGTTGTCGACGACGATGGGCACGCCCAGCGCCTGGCCGAGCCGATCCGCGACGGTGCGCGCGACCAGATCGACGCCGCCGCCGGGCTGCACCGGCGCGATGATCTTGATCGTGTGGTTCGGATAGTCGGATGGGCTGGTCTGTCCGAGCGCGGGCGAGACCGCCAGCGCCAGCACGGTTGCGGCGACCAGCCGGATCGGTTGCTGCCTTGCGATTTCTAGCATCTGCGCTCCTGCCATTGGCGACGCCTGGCGATTGTACTGCGGTCGCGCCGACCGCGCGCGGCTCCGCGCAGTGATGGGCGCAGCGAGGCCACGGCGCCCGTTCAGGCGCCGACAAAGAAATCGACGATACGGGAGATCTGGCCGCGCATCATCTCGCGGCCGCGCACCGTCGTGCAGCCGCAGCGCTCGGCGAGCGCGAGAAGCGGCGTGGTTTCGGGCTTGACGATCGCGTCGAACACGGTCATCTCGTGCGGCAGCGTCTCGACGGCGATCGGCAGGCGCGCATCCTCGAGCATGCCCGCCGGCGTCGCGTTCAACAGAACGTCGACGCCGGCAAGCCCTGGCGCACCCGCGCTAACCGCGACGCCAGGGAACGCGCGCGAGATTTTCGAGGCCAGCGCCCCGGCGCGCGATGCATCGACGTCGTAGACGCGAAGCGACTCGGGCCCTTCGGCAGCGAGCGCGACTCCGATCGCCGACCCCGCCCCGCCGGCGCCAAGCAGAAGCACTCTTCGGCCCGCCAGCGCAATGCCGCGCCGGCGAAACGCCTCGACGCAGCCGATGCCGTCAAACATGTCGCCCTGCCAGCCGCCGTCCGCACTGCGGGCGACGGCGTTGATCGCGCCGACGATGCGCGCCTGGGCGCCCAGGCGATCGGCCAGGGCGCAGGCCCGAAGCTTGTATGGAATCGTGAATATGAGGCCGTCCAGGTTGGACAGGCGCATCAACTGCGGCAGCATCGCGTCGAAGTCATCGGGCAGCACATGCAGCGGCACCAGAATGGCGTCGAGCGAGCGACGGCGGAATTCCGCGCTGAACATCTCCGGCGAACGTACCTGCTCGATCGGATGGCCGACAATCCCGAACAGCCGCGTTCGCCCGGAGACATAGTCGACCTGATCGGAAAGGATTTCGCCGGACGGGTTCACGCCGTTCCTCCGGGGGACGCCGACATACTAGCTGCCGCTGCCCGCGTTATACAATTACAATTGCGCGACTCGAAACCCGCTCCGGAAATCCATGTCTGCGACGTTCGCCGCCATCCGCCCGCGGAATATCGCGCTTCCTGCCTGCTCGGGCGCCGCTCGCGCACAGGTAACCGCCTCTAGCCCTTCGCATGTCGGCTGAAGCGACGGTGCATGCCGCGGCGCCGACGCGGATGCCGCCGCGCGAGGTGCTGAGCGAGCTGCGCCGAGGCATCGAAAAGGAGAGCCTGCGCGTGCGTCCCGACGGCATGCTCGCGACGACGCCGCACCCGGCGCGGCTGGGCTCGGCGCTTACGCATCCGTTCGTGACCACCGATTTCAGCGAGTCGCAGGTCGAGCTGATCACCGGCGTTCATACCAGCGCGCAATCGTGCCTCGACGAGCTGACCGAGATTCACCAGGTCGTCTATCGGGCGATCGGCGACGAGCTGCTCTGGGCCGCGAGCATGCCGTGCCGCCTGCCGGCGGACGACGCCATTCCGCTCGGCCGTTACGGCACGTCGAACGTCGGCCGTGCCAAGACCGTCTACCGCATGGGCTTGTCGCACCGGTACGGGCGGCGCATGCAGACGATCTCCGGCATCCATTACAATTTTTCTCTGCCCGATGCGCGCGGCAACGACGATTACTTCGCGCTGATCCGCAATTTCCGCCGCAACGCGTGGCTGCTCCTTTACCTGTTTGGAGCCTCCCCGGCGGTGTGCTCGACCTTCGTCGCGGGCCGCCCGCACGAGTTGCAGCGGCTGTCCGACGATACGCTGTACCTGCCGTATGCGACGTCGCTGCGCATGGGCCGGCTGGGCTACCAGAGCGACGCGCAGGGCTCGCTCGCGGTCAGCTATAACAACCTCAAGAGCTACGCGGCTTCGCTCCAGGAAGCCATGACCAAGCCCTACCCCGCGTACGAGGCGATAGGCATTCGCGACGGCGACGAGTATCGCCAGCTCGGGACGACGCTGCTTCAGATCGAAAATGAATTCTACGGGACCATCCGGCCGAAGCGTGTGATCAACCCGGGCGAGCGGCCGCTGCATGCGCTGCGCGACCGCGGAGTCGAATACGTCGAAGTCCGCCTGATGGATCTCAATCCCTTCCATGCGATCGGAATCGATGCGAGCACCGTGCGCATGCTCGATGTGTTTCTGCTGCACTGCGCGCTCACCGCCAGCCCGCCCGATACGCCGCAGGAGCTCGCGGCGGTCGTGCGCAACAAGCAGCGGGTCGCCTCGTGCGGCCGCGAGCCCGGCTTGCGCCTGTCCCGCGGAAGCGAAGAGGTGACCCTTTCCGGCTGGGGCACGGAGATACTGGGTGAGTGTTCACCGTTCGCCGCGGCGCTCGACGCGGCCAACGGAGGCAGCGCGCATCGAGATGCGCTTGAATCGGCAGTCGGAGCGCTGCATGACCCTGCGTCGACGCCGTCGGCGCGCGTACTGCAGGCGATTGCGCGCGACCACGGCAATTCGTACGTTCATTTCGCGCTTGCGCAGTCGCGCATGCACCGCGAGGCGATCCTTGCGCTGCCGCTCGCAGACGATGTCGCCGCGCGATATGCGCGGCTCGCCGAGGAATCGATCGCCGAGCAGCGGCAGATCGAAGCGTCGGAAACGATACCGTTCGAAGCCTACCGTCAGCTCTATCTGGCGCCGCTGCGCCTCAGCGAATGACGCCGCTCGCGCCTGCGGCCGTCGTTGCCGACCTCGCGCCGGCCGGCAGACTGCGCGCCGCGTTCAACTACGGCAACCCGGTGCTCGCGGCGTGGAGCCCGGCGACCGGCGCCGCGGGCGGTATTTCCGCCGATCTCGCCCGCGAGCTGGCGCGGTGCCTCGGCGTGCCGGTCGACTTCGTGCCCTACGACGCCGCCGGCAAGGTCGTCGCGGCGCTTGCGGACAAAGCTTGGGACATCTGTTTTCTTGCGATCGACCCGCTGCGCGCGGCCGACATCAGCTTCACCGCGGCCTATGTGGTCATCGAGGGTGTCTACATCGTGTCGGACCGTTCGCCGATCGCCGACAACGACGAGATCGACCGGCCGGGCACGCGCGTTGGTGTCATCGTTGGCAGCGCCTACGATCTTTTCCTGTCGCGCGAGCTCAAGCAGGCGACGATCGTGCGGGCGAGCTCGTTCGAAGCGGTGCTCGCGCTCTGGACCAAAGGCGATATCGACTGCATCGCAGGCGTCAAGCCGCAGCTCGAGGGGGCGGCGCGCCGCACGCCCGGCATGCGCATGCTGCCGGGCCGGTTCATGGCGATCAATCAGGCGATGGGCACGCCGCGCGGCCGCGAGGTCGGCGCCAAATACCTGCGCGACTTCGTCGAGGAGATGAAGCGGTCCGGCTTCATCGCGCGCGCGTTCGCGCGCCATCGGATCGAAGGCGCGTCGATCGCGCCGGCAGCTACGACCGCGTGACGCATTGGCGCCCGCGCCGATCGATCCCTAGGCGCGAAAGTGCAGGCGCCGGTCGATCGCCAGCAGGATCGCGTTGACGCCGGCGGCAAAGACGACCAGCAGGAACGTCACCGACATGATGACGTCGACGTTGTAGAGACCGATGGCGTTCATCAGCAGGTAGCCCAAGCCGTGCTGCGCCGCGAACATCTCGCCGAGCACGGTCCCAATCAGCGTCAATGAGAATCCAACCCGCAATCCGGTGAATATCTCCGGCACCGCCGCGGGAAACAGGATCGAGCGGACCATCGCCGGGGGGCTCAGCTTCAGCACGCGCCCGGTCTTGACCAGGATCGGCTTGGTGCTGCGCACCGCGTTGAGCGTGAACAGCGCGACCGGGATGATGCCGTGGATCGCGCCGAACGCGATCTTGGCCGACATGCCCAGCCCGAACGCGAGCAGGATAATCGGATACAGCGTGATCTTCGGAATCGAATAGAGCGCCACCAGCATCGGCTCCATCGCTTCGGCCGACAGGCGATGCAGGCCGAGAGCGAAACCGATAAGGAGGCCGAGCACGACGGCGATCGCCAGCGCGACCGCGAATGCCTGCAGCGTGTTCGGGAGATGGGTCCAGAACAACTCGGTCTGCACGAACGTTACCGTGTAGCGCATCGTCTGCCACGGCGAGCGCATCGCTACGTCGCCGATGACCCAATACATCAGCTGCCAGAAGACCAGCAGGCCGGCGATAAGAACCACCGTGTTGCGGAGCGGTTTCGAGTGCCGGTCCATCAATGCTGCCCGCGTCTGGCCAGAAGCACTTTTTCCCAGTGCGTCAGGACGCCGTTCATGACAATCGACAGGAGCAGGATCAGCAGGATCAGCGGGTACATCGTCGCGTTGTCGAAATTGGTGTACGCGTAGCCGATCTCGTATCCCATGCCGCTGCGCGCCATGATGAATTCAGATCCGATCACGCCGATGAAGGCGTACGCAAGCGCAAGCTTGGCCGCCGTCAGCAGGTAGGGCGCGCAGAACGGAAGCGTGACGTGCACCGCCGTTTCGAACGGCCCCATGCGGCAGATCGCTGCCGTCTTCCTGAGGACGCGCGGCACCCGGTCGAGTCCGTTGAGCGTCGTCACGATGACGGCGACGACTCCGAGCAGGAATCCGATCAACACCTGCGGTCCGTCGCCCAGGCCGAAGATGACGATGAACAGCGGATAGAAGGCAAAAACCGGGATCGCGTAGTAGGTGGCGAACAGCGGATCGAGCGTTTCGCGGACGGTCCTGTAGCCATGCAGCACGGTGCCGGTGACGATCCCTATCGCGTACGCCAGACTGAAGGCCAGCAGGACGTTGGCCAGGCTCTTGCCGATTTCCCGGTAGAGTTTTCCCGCGATCAGCAGCTTGACGAAATCGATCGCGATCCGATGCGGTGGCGGCATCGTGATCTTGTCGATGACGCCCGTGAGGCAGAGCGCTTCCAGCAGCAACAAGACACCGGCGATGACGGCGATCTGGTAGATCCTGACGCGTCTCATGCCGCGGCGCCCATTCGCCCCATCGTTTTCATCGATTCCTCGCGCAAGGTCTTCCACAGACGGCTCGTTATCGCCCCGAACTCCTCCCGCTCGACGATCCGGCTGTCGCGATCGCGCGGCCAGTTCGTCTCGACCAGGTCGATCACCGTGCCGGGCCGCGCCGACATGACCGCGATCCGGTCGGCGAGCATAGCGGCCTCGTCGAGCGCATGCGTTATCAGGAAGACGGTCGCGCCGATCTCCCGCCACAAGCGCAGCACCTCGTCGCCCATCAGCAGGCGCGTCTGCTGATCGAGCGCGCCGAACGGCTCGTCGAGCAGAAGCAGGCGCGGCTTCGCCACCAGCGTGCGGGCGATGCAGACGCGCTGGCGCATTCCGCCAGAAAGCTGCGTCGGGTAGCTCTTGGCGAACTCGCCGAGCCCCATCATCGCAATGGCGTCCTGCACGCGCCGGACTCTCTCTCCCGGCTCGATCGCCGCCTTGCGCAGGCCGAATTCGACGTTCTCGCGAACGGAGAGCCAGGGGAAACAGGCGTCCTCCTGGAACACGACCCCGATGCCGTCGGGGATTTCGTTCCCGATCGCCCGCCCTTCGAATTCGATCCTGCCTTCGCTGGCAGGCGTCAGTCCGGCGATCAGCTCCAGCAGCGTCGACTTCCCGCAGCCGGAGGGCCCGACGACGGCGAAGAATTCGCCCTGATGGATCGAAAGATCGATCGGTCCGAGCGCATGCACCGCCTGCCCGCCGGCGCTGGCGGGAAACCGCTTGGTGACGCTTTTCAGCGCAACATGGGCCGAGCTCATCCCGCGCGCGCCGCCTGCTATTCGACGGATTTCTTCAGGTCGTCGGGCAGGAACTCGGTGGTGATCATCTTGGTCACGTCGATGTCGCCGGTGAGCGCGCCGACGCTCTTTTGCACTTCGATGATCCGCTTCATGCCGGACAGGTGGAAGCGCCCGTCGCCCCAGTACGGCACACCCTGGGTCAGGCTCGTGGTCAGATTGCGCACGGCGCTGCGAGCCACTTCCGGCGTGATGTTGAACGGCTTGGCAACGATGTCGCCGGCCTCGTCGGGGTGCGCGATCATGAACTCGACAGCGCGCCGACGCGCACGAATGACGGCGCGGATGAAATCGCCGCGGTTCTTCATCGCGTCGGCCGTCGCCATGCCGACGACGTTGTCGAGCGGCGGCAGCGCCTCGGCACCGGTGATCAGCACGCGGAACTTGTCCTTCGACTTGGACCACAATGGCTCCGTCACCGGTGCGCAATCGATCTGACCGAGCTCGAGCGCCGCCACCATCGGCCCGAAGCCGCCGGTCTTGACGAGCTCGGCATCCTCGGGCTTGAGCCCCGCCTTCTGCAGCATCAGGATGTCGAGCGCCTGGCTGGTCGAGCGCGGATTGGTGTAGCCGATCTTCTTGCCCTTCAGATCCTGGATCGTCTTGATCGGCGAGTCCTTCTTCACGAGCCAGGCGAATTCGGCGATCGTCAGCACGTTGTCGCTGACGATCTTTATGTCGGCGCCCTGCTGGATAGCCACCGCGATCGCGCCGGGATTGGCCTCGCCGTAGGCGACCCCCGCCATCGCGTTGCGCACCGAGGTCCCGCCGCCTTCCGAGGCGATGATGCCGGTGACGTTCGCGCCTTCCTGCTGGAAGAACCCTTTCTCGAGCGCGACGGCGAACGGCATGCCGTTCGCCGAGCTGCCGTAATTTCCAACCGCAATATTTTCGCCGCAGACCACTCCGGACAAAAGCAGCACGAGCAGGGTCACGATGGCGGTGCCAGGCAGCTTGATCTGGCGATGGGTCATTTCGTCCTCCTGTCGACATTGAAAACCGGTCGGCGCCGCGCGTTGTCGCGCGTGGCCGATGAAACGGGAAAGCGTGCTCGCTCGACTCAGGTCAGGTTTTGCGCGGATCGCGCAAGGTCACGTTCACATTCTTGAGCTGGGTGCAGGCAAGAAGCTCCTCGATCGATTCCTCCCGCCCCAGGCCCGACTGCTTGACTCCGCCGAACGGGACGCCGACATGATGCGTGCTCGACCCGTTGACCCATACATAGCCGGCTTCGACCCTGGACGCGAGCCGATGCGCGCGATCGAGGTCGTGGGTCCAGATCGACGCAGTCAGCCCGACGTCGAGCGCGTTGACCCGCGAAAGCAGGTCGCTCTCGTCGGTCCAGCGCAGGATGCTGACCACCGGTCCGAAGATCTCCTCACGGGCGATGCGCATGTCGTCGGTCACATCGGCGAACACCGTCGGCTCGACAAAGAATCCGCGCGCAAGCTTCGGATCGGCCGGCCGCTTGCCGCCATAGGCGAGGCGCGCGCCGCCTTCGACGCCGAGCTTGATATAGCTCATGGTCTTGTCGAACTGCGCCTGGCTCGCCAGGCACGACATTTCGGTGTCGCGCTCGGTCGGCAGTCCGACCTTGATCGCCGCGACGCGCTTGACGATCTCGGGCAAGGTCGCGTCGTGAATGTCGGTGTGCAGATAGACGCGGCTGGTCGAGTTGCACGACTGCCCGGTGACGTAGCGGAAATTCATGCCGCGCACGACGCCTTCGGCGACGTCGGCTGGCGCGGCGTCGGCGCAGGCGATCAGCGCGTTCTTGCCCCCGAGCTCCAGGGTCAGCGCCTTGAGCGTCGCACTCGCGCCCTGCATCACCGCGCGGCCGCCGCCGACGCTGCCGATGAAGCCGATCTTGGCCACTTTCGGGTGCGCGACCAGCGCGGCGCCGGCGTCGCGGCCGCCGGTGACGACACTGAACACGCCCGGTGGAAACACATCCTTCCAGAGCTCGGCGACGCGCAGCGCCGAGAGCGGTGTCTGCTCGGAGGGCTTGACGATCAGCACATTGCCCGCGGCGAGCGGCGCGCCGCATTTGCCGGCGACGAAAAGCAGCGGGTGGTTGAACGCGCCGATGCGCGCGACGACGCCGAGCGGCTCGCGCACCGTATAGTTGAGCGTCCCCGGGCCGATCGGTATCGTGCTGCCCTTGATCTCGGTCACCAGCCCGGCAAAGTAGTCCATGTAATCGGCGCTGATGCCGACGTCGAACAGCATCGCCATCAGCGGATTGCCGCCGTCGATGGCGTCGATCCAGCCGAGCTCCTCGGCGTTCTCGCGCAGAATCGCGGCGGCCTTGCGTATCGCCGTCGCGCGTTGCTGCGCCGGCGTGTCCCGCCAGGATGCGAATGCCTGTCTGGCCGCTGTCACAGCGCGATCGACGTCTTCCGCCGACGCATCGACGGCCGTGCCCAGCGCCTCGCCCGTTCCCGGGCTCGACACCTCGGTTTCACGCCCACCGGCCGATCGATGCCAGGCGCCGCCGTAATAGAGACCGCGATGGCGCGGCAGGCGCGGGTCAAGCGTGCTTGCTGCGTGATCGAGCCTATCCGGGGCCGTCATTTTTGCGCCGGCAGATGCTTGAGCAGCGACGACGACACCGCGCGCGAGTATTCGGGCGCCACGCGGGCATCGATCACCACGAGATGGCCCGCGCGCACGGCGTCGACGCCTTCGCGAACCGCGGCGGCGAGCGCATCAGCGCTTCGTATCGGTCCGTGCGCTTGCGCGCCCTGGCCGCGGGCGAGTGTGGCCAAGTCGATCGGCGGATCGCTCATGCGCATGCCGATCCAGCGGTTTTCGACCGGCCGTCCGCGCAGGCGCGCCATCCGCTCCTGATGCAGCTCGTCGTTGAAGAACGATTCGTTGTTGGCAACGATGATCAGTGCCGGAACGCGATAGTGGACGCCGGTCCAGAGTGCGGTCAGCCCCATCAGATAGTCGCCGTCGCCGAGCACCGCGACGGGCAGCCTGTCACCGCCGCGCATCGCCAGCGCCGCCCCGATCGTCATTCCCGGACCGGAACCGATGCCCCCGCCGCCGTCGAAGCCGATGTAGTCGCGCGGCTCGGTGAAGCGGCAGAATTCACCAGGCCAACCCAGCGGCAATCGGATATACGAGGGCCGGTGCGCTGCGAGCGTTTCGGTCGTCGTTCTCGCCAGCTCCTCGAGAGACATGCAATCGGCAGCGGCGCTGCGCGCCTCGCCGCCGGACCGGCTCGCGGTGGACTTGGCGAACCAGTGTGCGGCCGGGGCGCCGCGTCGCGCCCCGAGCGCAGCGACCAGCGCCTCGACCAGCGCGTCCGGCGGCGCGAGAATCGAGAGGTCCGAGGGCGGCAGCGCCTGGTAATCCATGTTCGCGCCGTGGTGCACATACTGGTCCAGCGAGCAGTGGATGACCTGGCCGCACGGCAGCTCGCCGGCGCAGGCCTGCGACAGCGTGCCGCCCAGGTCGATCCAGTCGAGCGAAAGAATCACGTCGGCGTCCCGGATCGCGCGCGACGCGTCCGCGCCGACATACAAGCTGGGCGGAAACGGGTGCAACGGATGCTGGGTCGGGAACGAGGCGCCGGTCTTGATATCGGTGAGCACGACGGCGGAAAGCCGCTCGGCAAGTGCTACGCGCAGCGCGAACGCCTTCGGATCGTTCGACATGCGGCCGAGCATCAGCAGCGGCCGCTTGCCGCTTTCGAGCAGGCTTGCCGCCTCGCGCACCGCGTCCTGCGACGGCACGCCGGACAGCGGCTCCGGATACCGGTCGAGCGCGGGCAGCGGCACCCGCGCAGCCAGCGCTTCTTCCTGAAGCGCGGCATCGAGCGAGACATAAACCGGGCCGTGCGGCAAGGTCAGCGCGATGCGATGGGCACGCACGATGGCCTCGAGCGCGGCGGCCACCGATCCCGGCTGGTCGTCCCACTTGATGTAGCCGCGTACCAGCGCGCCCAGGTCGCGCATCGTATGTATCCAGTCCACCCAGGGCCTGCGCTTGACCGCGTCGAGCGGACCGACGCCGCCCAGGAGCAGCACCGGAACGCGGTCGCACCAGGCATTGAAGATCGCCATCGTTGCATGCATCAGACCGACGTTGGCATGCAGCGCGACGGCGAGCGGTCGTCCGGTAACACGCGCGTAGCCATGCGCGAGCGCGACCGCGTGTTCCTCGTGCAGGCACAACAGCATTTCCGGCCGCGTGTTACCGAGGTGGTTGACCAGGCTGTCGTGCAGGCCGCGAAAACTCGCGCCCGGCGTCAGCGCGACGTACGGGATGTCGAGCGCGCGCAGCAGGTCCGCAATGGCATCGCTGCCCCAGCCGGCGCTGGTTTGTACCTTCGGCGCGACGCGTGCCTCGTCGTTCATGCGCGGCCCGTCGGCTGTTCGTGCCCGTTCATGCGCTGCCTTCGGACGCTCATCGTCGCGAGACTGTAGCGCATGCGGGTGGTCGCGGCAACGCCGCGCGATGAGTCCCCGGCCGCTAGATCTTATCGTCGCGCTGCACCAGCCAGTTGCCAAAAGCGATCAGGCAGTAAATCGCAAAGCCGAATGCAATCCACAGGACGACCCAGATCGAATAGCTGTTGATCATCGAGCCCGAGGCCTTCCACGCCGCGACCATCACGGCGACCTCGCCGGCCAGCGGAAAGACGAACGCGGCAATAGCCGCGACATACCGTCTCAGGCCTTCGCCGGCAAGGTCGAAAGCGACGATCGCAGTGAAGAAGTGCAATATGGTCCCGCTGACCCATACCAGCGTCACCGCGGACCAGCCGGCGGACGCCATCGTCGCGCCGATTCTTTGTCGGGCACGCATCAATGCTCGGCCAATGGTTGGTTCGGTCGAAAGTTTCCGAGTCGGTTCGGCCAGCGTTTACCAAGGGTAGAGCACAAGCCGCTCGATGGCCAGCGAGTCGCGCAGCGTCAGGGTCCGGCCGGCGGCGACCGGAATCGAATCCCGGCCGCGGCGCCGGCGCCCTTTACATCGTCGCCGCCGCAGGCGGATAGTAGCCGCCAGTCATGACGCGTGCAGTTTGCAGCGACGATGCCGAAACGCAATGCCACAGCGCGACGCAAGCCCGAGCGACTCTCGCAGCTGCAATTCGAGGGCATCAGCATTCGGCCGGGAGACCCGGTCGCCGATGCACGACAGGCCGTCGCGGCCGTACGCAAGATCCTCAAGGCCGAGCGGCTGGCGTGGCGTGTCAAGCCGTACGGAAAGCGCGCGCGCAGCGTGCTGGCGCTTCCGCCATACGGCGCAGCGAAGCTCTCACCGGCAAGAGCCTGGGAGCTCTGCTATCGGTTGCGCGCACGGCGAGACGTCGTGCATGCCGAGCCGGCGTTCGTGTTGCCGTCGGTGGGGCCCTACCGCGCGCCGGCAAGGCGAGGCGCCGCCGCCGCTGCGGCGTCCGACCCCAGCGACGATAACGACTGGGCGCTCAAGCTCTGCCACGTCTTCGAGGCCTGGAGCCTTTCGACCGGCAACAGCGCGCAGGGCAGGGGTTCGATCGTTGCGCATCCGGACACCGGCTACACGCGGCATCCGGAGCTCATTCGCTCGGACATCCTTTTCGCCAAAGGGTACGACTTCGTGGCGGACACTCCCGACGCCCTCGATCCACTCGATCCTCCGAACGCCGGGCACGGCACCAGCACTGGCAGCGTGATCCTGAGCGACGTCGGCCCGGCAGGCGCGACGCACGTCACCGGCGTCGCGCCGAGGGCGTCACTGATTCCATTGCGGGTCAGCAGCAGCGTCGTTCATTTTTCCTGGACGCGGCTTTGCGCGGCGCTCTATCGCGCCATCGACAAGGGTGCGCACGTCGTCTCGATGAGCCTGGGCGGGCCATGGGGCGGATTCGCGCTGCACGAAGCCGTCCGCGACGCCGTCGACGCGGGACTCCTGCTGGTGGCCGCCGCCGGCAACGGCTGGCCGTTCGTCGTCTATCCGGCGCGCTACGATGAAGTGATCGCCGTCGCCGCATGCACCGCGCGCGGCAAACGGTGGGCGGACTCGGCAAGCGGCAGCGCGGTCGACATCACGGCGCCGGGCGAATCGGTCTGGCGCGCCAGAACGACAAACAACGGCGCGTTCGACGTCAACCGGAGCTCGGGCACTTCGTACGCCGCGGCGCATGTCGCCGGGATAGCCGCATTGTGGCTTTCGCACCATGGCCGCGCGAAGCTGACAGCGAAATACGGCATCGCGCGCATCGCTTCAGTATTCAAGGAACTGCTGCTCTCCGACGGTCATGCAGGGACGCCGCTGCCGTGGCCCACCGGATCGCTGGGCGCGGGGATCGCCAACGCGCAATCGCTGCTCGAGGCCGCGTTGCCGGCTACGGTGCACGCCGCCGGAATGGCGTTGCGCGCTGGAGAGCCGGCGCCTGTCGCCAGCGATTTCGATCGCATCGCGTCGTACTTTCCGCGCGCGAAACCGGCGCGGGTGCGCGACTGGCTGCTCGCCATGTTCGGGATCAAGGAGTCCGAGCTCGCGACCAGGCTCGCCTCATTTGCCGACGAAATCGCATTCCATCTCGCCGCCGATCCCGGGATGTACGCCGCGATCCATGCCGCGCTGGCAGGACGCCGCGGCGCGGTGGCGCCACGTCCGCGCGCACTGCTGCGGCGAGCCTCTCCGAGCCTCAAGCGACAGCTCGCCTGAGCCGACGCCATTCGACCAGGAGAAAAGCGCATGCCCATTCTTTTCATACCGAACGACCCCGAAGCGAAAAAGGCACCGCCGGCGCGCAGGATCAAGCCGGCGGCGGCGCGCAAGTCGGGCAGGACCAGCTTCGACCTTGGAGCGTTGCCGCAGAAAAAGATCTGGCCGCCGGGCAGCGACGAGTTTCTCGTCTGGCAATGCCGCGAGGCGGTGATGCGTGCGCTCGCGATGTGGGAAAAGATCGCGGGCCCGCTCAAGCACTGGCAGGGGAGCACGCGGCGGATAAAGTTGAAGGTCAACATCGACGAAGGCTCCGACCTCAACGCCTATTACGACCGTCAATCGCTCGGCTACTACCATTTCCGCAGCAAATCGAGCAAGCTTCTGCGGCGCTTTGCCGCCAGTACCGACGTCGTCTCGCACGAATGCGGACACGCGCTGCTCGACGCGGTCCGGCCCGAGCTCTGGGACAGCAATTTTCCCGAGCCCAATGCATTCCACGAAGCATTCGGCGATTGCGTCGCGCTGTTGACCGCGCTGGCCGACCTTGCTACGCGCACGGCTTTGCTCAAGCAGGATCCGAAGCTCGGCAAGGCAAACTTCGTCGAGACGCTGATCGAATCGCTGGCGAACGGATTGCGCGATTTCGATCCGACCCACAACGGCGCCAAGCCGCGGCATGCGCGCAATGCCTACCGCTGGGTGATCCCGAGCACGCTGCCCGACGATGGCGGTCCGGGCGTGCTGATCAACGAGATCCATAGCTTTGGTCAGGTCTTTGTCGGATGCTTCTACGACGTTATCCGAAACATCTTTGCGCAGTCTCCGAAGAAGGATGCAAGAGCGCTATGGGACGCCGCGAGCCGCGCCGGCAGGCTGCTGGTGCGCGCAGCGATCAAGGCGCAGCACACACCGCGCTTCTACCAGGCGGTAGGACGGGCGATGTCGCTCGAAGATGACCAGTTGTACGCGGGCGGGCATCGCGATGCGATCCGCGATGCGTTCCACAGGCACGGGATACTGCTCGGAAGCGATGCCGTTCTCGCGCCGCGATCGGCGCTCAAGGGCAAGGCGCCGGCCAGGAAGGGCAAGGGCGCGGTGCCGCTGGCGAAGGCAACGCTGGACGACCTCAAGTCGCGGCTCGGCGTTCCGTCGCGAACGGCGCTTCGCGTGCGAACGTTCGATTTGGGCGGACAGCGCGTTTCGGAAGCGAGCCACCAGCGCGAAGTGTCGCTGAAGGGCTTGAGCCCGAAGCTCGCCAACGTGGTTGCGCTCGGGACCGAGCCGGCGCTTGTCGGCCAGACCGATCGCCATGCCGCGGTATTCGGCGCGTTGCCCGACAGGCAGGCAACCGAGGACGAGGTCCGCGCCTTTGTTGGCAGCCTCGTGCGGCGCGGCGCGATCGCCTACGGCGCCAGCACAGTGGCGAAGCGCGGCCGGCAGCGCGCGATTGCCAGTCCGCACGGCGTGGCGACACACGCGGTCGTGCGCATCGATGGTCAGCTGGTGTTGCGGCGACTGCGTTTTGCCTGCGGCTGCAGGCACGGGCGCTAAGGCGTCAGACGGCGGAGAAGCGTTTGCGCTTGACGCGCTTGGTCCCCGACGGGGCGACCGTCAGCCGGTGCGTCGCACCGGCAGGCAGCGGCCCCTTGCCGGGGACCGCCTGTCCGTGCTTTTCCAGACTGCGTATGAAGGACGCCTCTTCCTGCTGCGGCGTAGGCAGCGGAAACTTGAGCACTTTGCGCTGTCGTGATGTCATCGGCTTAGCTTACGCCCGCCGCGAGTGAAATGCCACCGGGCGGACGGCGAAGCTGGTTCAGAATCCGAGCCGCGCCTTGCGTCCGCAGAGCTTTTTCGCGTCGATGTCCTCGGGTACCAGGTAATCGCGGCCGGCGAGCTGGGCCGTGCCGAACGCGTCGAGCAGAAGCTTCCGCATGTCGCGCGCGGGCACCGTGGCCAGCCGCTCGAGCAACGACTCGGAAGGCTCGGGCGGGAACGGCCAGCGATGCGCGTCGAGAATCTCGTGATAGACGGCCAGCGCGATCGTGCGCGCGCCCGCCGCATCCGGGCGGTCGATCGCGTAGACGTTCATCCGGTTCAGAATCGGTTCCGGGATCACGGACTCGTCGTTCGCGGTGGCGATCCACAGGATGTGCGAGGCATCCATGTCGACGTCGATGAACTCGTCCTTGAAATGTGCCGCGGTGTCGCGCTCGAGCAGCGTGTACAGGGCACCCATCGGGTCGTAGCGGGAATCTCCGCCCGCCTTGTCGATTTCGTCCAGGACGACCACCGGGTTGGCAAATTCGCCGTCGATCAGCGTCTGGGCGACCTTGCCGGGCCGCGCGTTGTTCCATTGCGCCGACGCGCCGGTGAGGATCCAGCCGGCCGTGAGCGAGCTCATCGAGACGAACTCGAATCCGGTGCCCAGCGCCTGGGCTAGCTTTTTCGCGAAATAGGTCTTGCCGAGGCCCGGCTCGCCCAGCAACAGTAACGGCGTGAAATGCACCGCCTCGTTGCCGGCGATCGCCAGCGCCAGATACTTGCGCAGATCGTCGACGACGTTGACGAAATTGGGAGAGGTTTCCCGCAACTCGTCGACGGCGGCTGCGGTCGACGGCTTGATGATGTAGCGCGAGCCGCCGAGCTCCCGCATGCGGTCGTACCAGCCTTTGAGGCCTTCATTTCGCCGGGCCGCACCGTCCTCGAGCGCCCGGTCCACCTCGGCGACCGAGTAGATCGACTGCAGGTCCGCGAGCGCGATGACGGAATCCATGCTGGTTATCTACCTCCGTGAGCAGCCACATGCACTAACCGTGCCACCGACAGTCGATTGCCTAGGGTCACTTACGACATCGTCCCCGTAAAATCAGATCGATGTCGGGGACTCTACTCTCATGCGCCGGCGCGGATCAACCATTAGATGTGGCGACGCTTTCGCCGGTTCTCACAACCGGCTGCCGATGAGCAAGCGTGCGTCAGAAAACGGCCCGGGCGCGCCACTGGGCTCGAATGCGGCAGGCTGCGGCGGCAAACCCTGGCCTACTTGCGCTTCTGGTAGGTCCCCAGCAGCACGGCCTGCGCGAGGACGTGCCCCTGCATCGCCTTTTCGAGTGCACCTTTGTCGGGGCGATTCAAGTCGGGCAGCACGGTATCGAGCGCATAGAGCTTGTGGAAATACCGGTGGCGCCCGATCGGCGGACAGGGGCCGCCGTAACCGCTGCGCTTCCAATCGTTGACGCCTTCGCGCGTGCCGGGCGGCAGCGCCGACGACTTCACCGCTTCCGGGAGGCCGGTGACCGCGGGCGGAATGCCGTAGAGCACCCAATGCACCCAGGTCATCTTGGGCGCGGCGGGATCGGGCGCGTCAGGGTCATCGACGATAAGCGTGAGACTTCGGGTGCCTGCCGGCACTCCGGTCCAGGCGAGCGGCGGCGAGATGTCGTTGCCTTCGCACGTATATAGCATCGGTATCTCGGCGTTGTGCGCGAACGCGGTCGAGGTGATCGCCAGGCTCATCGGATTCTCCTGTCGCGAAACTCTCCCGCGCCTGACTATCGCATTCGCCGCGGCGAGCCTTACACCTGCATTCTAGCGATTCGCGCCCGGCGGCGCGGGCGGCAGTCCGAATGGCATGCCGCCCGCGCTCGCGAGCGTTCGCAGTGCGCTACAAACTGCTCACTGGCGCGCTTTCTTACAATCGCGCCCGGGCGAATCGACAATCGAAGACTAAGCCCATGATTCGCAAGCTATGGCTCGGAGGTTGCTAATTTGCAGCATCCGCTTCGGCCGGCGCATCGACCGGCTTGGGCGAAAAAGAAGCGCAAGATCGAGGAGCGCAAAATCAAGCTACACGCCGAACCGTTCTCAGCTGGGGCAAGGGGGCAGCTGCGGCCGACGATCTATCCGGGCGGTGACCATTACCTGGCACCGGAGGATCAGCGCGCGTTTGCGACGACGGTGGCGAGGCAAGGCTCCTGGCCGGACGAGTTCCTGCTCGACGTCAAGCGTCTGCCCGTCAAGCGACCGGCCGATGCGCCGGCGGCAACGCTGTCGGTGACCGTCTGGCATCTACCGACCGGGCGCGGTGCGACGTACTTCGGCGGCCCTGGCCGGGATTGGGTCGCCGAGTTCGTCGTCGACCTGGTCGGAGGAACATTCGGCTAGCGGGTCCCCGCCGCAGCGGCCGCCGTTCGCCGTTAAAGCGGTGGTTTGACGCCGTCCTTGCCGACCAGGACCCTGGCGGCGCTCAATTTTCCGTCGTTTGCGGTTTGCGCTACGGTGAACACCGATTCACCGACTACCAGGTCGGCGCGGGTGCCCGGAACCGTCCGCGCCAGCGCCGCGGTTTCGGGGACGACGATCTTCTGGGTCGTGCCTTTGAACTCCAGCGTCAGTTCGCGCGCTCCGGTGTTGGCCACCATCGCCGCGACGCTGGCATTGGTCATCGTCGATCCGGGCTGCAGATCCCAGGGGCCCTGGCCTTCCGGAACCCCCGGCGGCAGGTAGTGGACCTCGATCGCGACCGGCGTGCCGTTGGCGCCGGGCAGCGTCGTCGCGCCCACCTTGTCGCCGGGCTTGAACTCCTCGAAGCGGATCGCTTTGGCGACCGATACTGCCACGGTATCCGCCAGGGTGATGTCGAGGTCTTTTCCTTCGCGCGATTTGACCGAGAGAACATTGCCGTCGAGCGCGGCGATCGTTCCGCGCACGCGAACGCTGTTCTGCGCCTGCACGGCCGCCACGGCGAGCGCCATGCCGGCGAACAACGCTGCGGCCTGCCGCAGATTCATCATATCGACTCCTGGTGGCCCGGCATCGGGCGCCGCTGCGTTTCGATTGTGCCCACGAACGGTTCGCCGCCCGTTAACAGCGCTCCGGGCGCCTTTGTTCCGGCGGAAGAGCCATCACTGCTTTTGCGCGACGACACGTCCCTGGGCGTTGACGAACACGTGATACCGGTTGCCGTCCTGGCACGACGCGAGGTAGTCGTTGTCGCCCAGCGTCTTGACTTCGGTGACCTGCCCGCAAGGCAGGCCCTGCAAGGCGATTACCGCCGTCAGGTCCTTCCTGACGCTCGCGTCGTCGGCGGCAACGGCCGAGGCCGCGGCAAGCGCCGCCGCGAGCGAGAGCGCGCCAAGGCGTGACCGTCGGTTCATCATTGCCTCAACCTCCATCCAGCGTAGCGAATTTCGTCTTGTCGGAAAGTATGGCCCAGATCGCCTCGCGCGATGCGGCGATCGCCGCCGCGAGCGAAGGATCGCTGTCCTGCAGCAGCGACAGCAGCTTGAGCACCAGCAGATCGAACGGCCGGCGCAACTCCGCCAGCGTGGTCTTCAGCTTGCCCTGGTAGAAAGCGCGAAACTGGTCCAGCAAGTCGTCGACCTGGTTCTTCAGCGAAAGCTTGGTCAGCACGCCGATCGCCTGGGTCTCCTTGAGTTGCGTCTCCAGCGTTTTCAGATCCAGCGGCGGCGCCTTGGGCTTCGAAGCCTCGACCACCGGGGCGGGCTTGGCCGGCGGCTGCGCCGTGGGCGCGGCGGTTTTCGCCGGCGCTTTGACTTCCGGCGCGCCCGGCTTGGCGACGCTCGGTGAAGGCGCAGCGGGAGCCGAGGCTGCCGCGGGCGGCGCGGCGGCAGGCGCTGCAGGCGCCGGAACAGCGAGACTCGTGCTGCTCGCCTCGGGCGCCGGGGGCGCAGCCGGCGCGACCGGCGCCGACGGCTGCTTCACCGCGGCACATCCGGCGCCGAGCAGCGCGGCGCAAAGCGCCGCGACGATCGCGAGATGACCTCGTCGAAATCGCATCGATGATCAGCCTAACGGGCGTACTCCGACCCAGCGCTCGTGCAAATAGAACGCGAACACCGCCCAGGCCGCGATGCCGATCGCTGCCGCAATCGCGTCCTTCGCTGCGCTGCCCGGGGGGTAGACGGTGCCTGCAGAGCGATCCCGGCGCCGCGACGCAGCGAAATCGACGATTGCCCAGACCAGAAAGCCGCCGAAGAGCACTACGTCGGCGACGGTTCCATTGGCGATCAGGTGCCCGAAGGCCCATGACTTGACGCCGAGGATCATCGGATGATGCAAGGCGCTCTTGATGCGCGTGCCGCGCACATACGCGGCAACGACCAGCACAAAGGCAACCAGCGTGAACACGGCGGCCAGATAATGGGTCCAGGGAGGCGGCTGCCAGAGCACGGCCGTGGCGGCCCGCGCTTGCCGGTAGCCCCAGATGAGGAGCAGAAAGCCGGCGATGGACACCAGCGAGTAAAGTCCCTTCCAGGGTCTTTCGCCGATGCGAGCGATCTGCGCGCTGCGCCAGGAGTCGGCGAATATCCGCACCGAATGCGGGCCGAGAAATACGATCAGGCCGAGAATCAGCAGAGTCATGGATCACCCCGGAACGGGAAAGCAGCGCCGATTATGCCGGAACGCCGGCGTCCGGATCTTCATCTAATGAGCAAGGACCGATCCCAAACGTGAAAAACCCCCGCCTCGCCTCGGTTGCCGCAGCCGACAAGCTGGATGACGTCGAGCTCGCCCGCCGCGTCGGGCAGCGCGACGAGCGTGCGTTCGAATTGTTGATGCGTCGGCACAACCAGATGCTCTACCGGATCGCCCGGTCGATCCTGCGCGACGACGCCGAGGCCGAGGACGCGGTCCAGGATGCCTACCTCGCGGCGTTTCGCAACATCGCCGGATTTCACGGCGATTCGCGCCTCTCGACCTGGCTCGCCCGCGTGGTCATCAACGAATCCTACGGGCGTTTGCGCAAGCGCAGGCGAGCCGGCGTCGTGCTGCCGTTCGATGGCTGGTCGACCGCGCCGATCGAGGCAAGCGCCGAGGAGGACGCCATGACCGACACGAGGACCGAGCAGCCCGATGCCGCCGCCAGTCGCGGCGAGGTCCGCCGGATGCTGGAACGCAACATCGACGCACTGCCGGATCAGTTCCGGACCGCGTTCATTTTGCGCGAAGTCGAGGAATTGTCGGTCGACGAGGCTGCCGCCTGCCTGGGCGTTCCCGCGGCGACGGTGCGCAGCAGGGCGTTTCGCGCCCGGGCGCTGTTGCGCGAAACCATGGCGCGCGAGGTCGACGTCGCCACCGTGCAGGCCTTCGGTTTTGCCGGCGAGCGATGCGACCGCATTGTCGCCGGGGTCCTTGCCCGCTGGCGCGACCTCGACTGATCGATATTCTCCCGGCGCATCCGGCCGGGCCCGCCGTACGTATAGCCCACAGCAGGGCAACGAAAGTCATTCTCAGGAGATCGTCATGAAAAAGAACCTCGGTATCGTACTTGCAAGCGCTCTATTCCTCGCCGCCGGCGGTGTCGCGGCACAAGCTCCGAACGACGCGCAGATCGCCCACATCGTCGTCACCGCCAACCAGGTCGACATCGATGCCGGCAAGCTGGCCGAAAAGATGGGCAGCACCAAGGACGTCAAGGCCTTCGGCAAGCAAATGGTTACCGACCACAGCGGCGTCAACAAGCAGGCGGTCGCTCTGGTGACCAAGCTCAAGGTCACGCCCGAAGACAATCCGACCAGCCAGAGTCTGAAGTCCGGCGGCGAAGCAAATCTCAAGAACCTGAAGACGCTCAAGGGAAAGGCGTTCGACAAGGCCTACATCGACCACGAGGTCGCCTACCACGAGCAGGTGCTGGACGCGGTCGACAAGACGCTGCTGCCGAGCGCCAAGAACGAGGAGCTCAAGGCGCTGATCACCAAGGTCCGGCCGGCGTTCGTCGCGCACCTCGAGCACGCCAAGATGCTGCAGTCCAAGATGTGAGGATCCGCACGCAGCGGTTCGCGCTCGCGCTTATCTGCGCGGGCGCGCTGTTCGCGGGTGGCGCGACCTATGCGGCCGGGACGGCTGCCGGCGCGAGCGCCGGCAAGCCGGCGACGCATCGCGTCGCCATCGACGGCCTGAAATACGATCCGGAGACGCTGACGGTCAAGCGCGGCGACACGGTGATCTGGACCAACAAGGATCCGTTTCCGCATACGGTCACAGCGCCGGGCAAGTTCGATTCGCACGACATCGCGGCAAGCGGGTCGTGGAAGTACGTCGCCCGCGCCGCCGGCGAGTACAGCTACATCTGCACGCTGCACCCGAACATGAAAGGCGTCTTGCGGGTCGAGTAGGCTGGAGCGGCGACGGGATGCCGCTTCAGCCGTTGCGCCGCGACTCCTGCTGAACCACACGCAGGCCCGCCGGCACGAACCACCGCTCCCCGAGGCGGAAGCCCCCTTCGATCAGCAGGGCGAGCGCCGCCGCGGGAATCGCGCCGGCGAGCAGCATCGCGTGATCGTTCAGCGCAAGCCCGGTGACGATGCGCTCGCCGTAGCCGCCGGCGCCGATGAAGGCGGCGATCGTCGCGGTGCCGACGTTGATGACCGCGGACGTCTTGACGCCGGCCAGTATCGTCGGCGCGGCGAGCGGCAGCTCGATCCGCCGCAATATCGTGCCGCTTTCCAGCCCCAGCGATTGCGCCGCCTGCTTGATGCCTCGAGCGATCTGCGTCAGCGCGGCGTGCGTGTTGCGCACGATCGGAAGCAGCGCATACAAGGCGAGCGCGATGAACGCGGGGATCGCGCCGATGCGCCCGGTGACGGGAATCAGGAAAGCGAGCAGCGCCAGCGCCGGTATGGTTTGCACCACGCCGGTCGCGCCCAGGATCAGTCCCTCGGTCCCCGGCCGCCGTGCGGCGAGTATGCCGAGCGGAATGCCGATGGCGATGCTGGCCGCGAGCGAGGCGAACACCAGCAGCAGATGCTCGGCGCTGAGCCGCGCGAAGTCGGGTCCGAACAGCTTCTGCCAGAAGTCGCTGGAAACTGCGCGCGGTGTGCCCGGCGGCGCCGCCGTGGTCCGCTGCGGCGCGATCGAGCTTGCCGGCACGGTGCCGCCGGCGCTACTTTGCGCGAGGAACTCGCGCGCAACGGCGACGAAGCTCTTGCCGTCGAGCTCGGCCTCGGCGTTCATTCTTCGCATCGAGGCGTCGTCGATCTGTCCTTCGAGTCGCTGGAGCGCCGCCCAGGTGCGAGGCAGCCGCTGCGGCAGATCGGCGCGGTAGAGCAGCACCGCGTCGTAGCGCGGAAAATAGCTGCGATCGTCGGCGAGGACCGTCAGCGCGTACTTGTCGATCTTGGCGTCGGTGGAATAGATGTCGATCGCGTCGACCTGGCGCCCGGCGATCGCCTCGTAGGCGAGGCCGTGGTCGATTCCGCGCGGCGTCTCGTACGGAAGCTCGTAGGCGCGCTTCAATCCCGGCCAACCGTCGGCTCGCCCGATGAATTCCTGCGACAGCCCCAGCTTGAGCTCCGGATGCGCCTTGAGATCCGATAGGCGGGCGATTCCCTTGGCGCGGGCGTCGTCGGCGCGCATCGCCAGCGCGTAGGTATTGTTGAATCCCAGCGGCACCGCCGACGGCGAGTCCCATCGCCGCGAGCCTGGCATTGAGCTCCGGCAGCGGCGGCACTGCATCGAGCTTCAGTATCTCCTTCGCGATCGTGCCGGTGTATTCAGGATAGATATCGATGCTGCCCTGCGTCAGCGCGGCGAGCACGATCGCGGTGTTGCCCAGTCCCTGCCGATGCACGGCCGCCGCTTCGCCGGCGGCCTGCGCGGTCTGCGTGAGGATCTCGCCCAGGATGTACGACTCGGTGAAGCGCTTCGAGCCGACGTCGAGAGTGGCCGCCGTGGCGCCGCTGCGAGACGTAGCTGGGCGCACGGCTCGGGCAGCGCCAATCCTTTGCCGGTCAGCGCCGCGCGTACGCCGGAGCCGCGTTCTCGCGCGCGGTCGTTGCCCGCCGTCGGCGCGCTGATCAGGCCGAAACGGCGATGGCCGAGCCCGATCAGATAATCGGTCATCGCGAACGTCGCGGCGCGGTTGTCGAATCCGATCGACGGATGCAGGCCCGAACGATCGACACCCCAGGTGAGCACATACGGGCGGCCGTAGTTATTGAGTAGCGTGTAGAGCGCCGCATCGTGGTCGAGGCCGACGAACGCGAAGGCATCGACGCCGTGCGTGATCAGTTGTTCGGTGACGCGGACTTCGGTCGACAAGTCGTAGTAGTGCGTCGCCAGGACCAGCGAATAGCCGCGCTCATCCAGCACTGTCTGCAGCGCGCTGGTCATCCGCGCGTACAGCGCGTAATCGAATGACGGGACGACGGCCCCGATCATCCTGCTGCGCCGGCTTCTGAGGCGCCCGTGCCGCGCCGTGGGGTACGTACCGCAGCTGCTCGATCGCGGTTTCGACGCGCCGCCGCGTTTCGTCGTCGACGTCGCCGGGCGAGTTCAGCGCCCGCGACACCGTCGCCGTCGAAACGCCGGCGAGCCTCGCGACGTCCTTGGCGCTGGGGCGTCGGCGAGCGTCGGCGGCGTGCGCATGCGGGGGCGCGCGACGGATGGCGGCGGGTCGGGTCATCGCCGATCAGCATACGCCGCGTGGTATCGTTTTCATAGCACACGCGGCGGCTTAACGCCCCGTGTGCAGCGGACTGCCCTGGCGCGCACCGTGACGAGACGATACCGCACCGACGCACCGCCCGGCGGTTGACAGCGACGCAGCGTTGCCGCGATCATATGTAATCGAATACATCAACTGCGGCTGCCCAGGCGCGCGTCGAGGAGCATGCATGGCAGCACCACCGGCACCGGTAACGCACGTGGTCCTGATCATATTCGACACGCTGCGCCGGGACGCGCGTCAGCTGCTACGACGCTCCGCCCGATTGGGCGAGGATCTCGACGCCGCATCTCGATGCGTTCGCGCGCGAGTCGGTGCGCTTCGACCGAGCGTACCCCGAAGCGCTGCCGACGCTGTGTGCGCGCCGCACGATCTACACGGGCTTGCGCACCTATCCTTTCCACAACGGCGACTTCCGCCACATCAAGGGCGACTTCGTCGGCATCGCACCGGGCTGGGGACCGATTCCCGAAGAACAGGCGACGCTTGCGGAGATATACGAAGGCAACGGCTTCCGCACCGGCCTCATCTCGGATCTGTATCACGAGTTCAAGCCGTCGAAAAATTTCTGGCGCGGCTTCCATCAATGGACATTCATTCGTGGTCAGGAAGCCGACGCCGCGCGGAGCGGCCCCTTTCCAACGCAGGAAGAGATCGACTTCTGGGTGCCGCGTGAATTGCAGGAGCTGCGAGGCAAGTCGACGGGACTCGAGCAGCCGGGCTACGGAGCGCACTGGTTCTCGAGCCGCATTCTGCTCAACATGCGCGATCGCGTACGCGAAGAGCAGTGGTTCAATGCGCAGGTGATGCAGGAGTCCGCGCGCTGGGTCGAGCAGAATCTTGACGCCAAGCGGATCTTCCTCACGGTCGAGTCGTTCGATCCTCACGAGCCCTGGTTTGTGCCCGAGCACTATCGCAAGCGCTACGACGATGGCGACGGCCGGGAGCAGGTGATCTCGCCGTACGCCGAAATGCCCGATCTCGCACCGGAGCTGGTCAAGCGCACCCGCGCCAACTACGCCGGCCTAGTCGAGATGTGCGACCGCTGGTTCGGCTATCTGATCGAGTCGCTCCGCGTCACCGGCGTCCTCGACCAGGCGCTGGTGATCGTCACTTCGGATCACGGGCACAGTCTCTGGGAACGGCGCGGCTATATCGGCAAGCGCGGCTATCCGTCGGATCCCGAGAGCTACGAGCTGCCGATGCTGGTGCGCCATCCGCAAAAGCTCGGCGCCGGCACCGTATGCAACGCCCTGGTGCAGCATCACGATATTTCCGCGACGATGCTCGAGGCCACCGGCGTCAAGCCGCCGGCACTGATCGACGGCAAATCGTTCTGGCATACCGCGTTCGCGGGGGGCGCGCCGATTCGCGATCACGTTACCGTCGGCTGGGGCAGCGCGATGACGGTTATCGACGATCGGTGGTGGCTCAACTGCAAGATCAACGGGCGCGGGCCGTTCCTGTACGATTCTCCGCGGCCGAAACCCGGCGCGCCGAACCTCGCGGACAAGCATCCGGACGTCGTCGCGCGTTTGTTCGAATTGGGCAAAGCCGACGCCGGTGGTACCTTTCCGGATTATTTGATCAAGCAGGCCGAGAGCGCCGACGACGCTCCCGGATGCAGCCCGTTCGCGGCAATTCGGTGACAAATATTTCTGCCGCGTCACGATGGACAATTGAAGGAGGAGCGCCATGAGCAAGGATTCGAGCAGGACACCTGACCAGCCGGGCCGCCGGCGCGTGCTCAAGCAGGCGGCCGCCGCCGGCGCCGCGCTCGTCGCGGGGCCTTATTTCATCGGACGCGCCCACGCCCAGGGCGGCGAGTTGGCGCCTTACCAGCAGGCGAAGATCAACTGGCGCCAGGTCGAGGGCGAGCAGATCACGGTGGCGGTGATCCCCGCCGGCTACTTCGACAACCTGATCACGATCGCGCCTCAGTTCGAGGCACTGACCGGGGTCAAGGTCCGCTTCGAAAAGGTCCCGCCCGGACAGATCCGGCAAAAGGCGATGCTCGATCTTTCGTCGAAGACGGCGACCTACGCGACCCACGCCGCCGATCCGATGTATTACCCGTTGTACGTGTCGAACCAGTGGGTCGACCCGCTCGATCGCTACCTGAATGACACCTCGCTCACCGATCCGGCGTGGTTCCAATACGACGACATCCTGAAGGCCTGGCGCGACGCCGATACGATCGCCGGCAAGCCTTACGGCATCCCGTACGACGGTGAAGTGACGGTCCAGGTCTATCGGAAGGATATCTACGACGCCAAGGGGCTCAAGCCCGCCGACACGCTCGACCAGTTCGTGCAGAACGCCAAGGCGGTGCACGATCCGGAAATCGCCTGTGGGGCGTCGCACTGCGCGGATTTTCCGGGGCCGGACAGAACATGTACATCTACCCGTCGATCCTTCGCGAGTTCGGCGGATCATGGTTCGCCGGCAACGTGGTGCGGGTCAATTCCCCAGAAGCAGTGCGCGCCCTCGATTGGTATGTCGATCTCTTGTCGAAGTACGCGCCGCCGGCGGTGCGCAACTGGAACTGGCCCGACATCGCCGACGCGTTCTCGCAGGGAACGCTGGGCGCCTACATCGACGCGCACTCGTCGGCCGCCGTGCTCAATAATCCGGAGAAATCGAAGGTGATCGGCAAAATCGGTTTCGCCCGCTGGCCGAAGGGGCCGACCGGCAAGCGCGTGACCTCGATCTGGAACTGGGGCTTCCCGGTCAACGCATCGCTGTCCGATCGCGCCAAGAAGGCGACATGGCTCTTCATTTCCTGGGCGGCCGCCGGCGAGACGCAGGCGCGCACGTCGTGGAAGTTCGCCGGCGCCAACAAGCGCTCGGGACTCAATCGAACTTCGCTGTGGAAAGCGCCGGAATTCGTGCAGACGATGCAGGCCCAGGGCACGAATTTCGTGCAGGCCGCGCTGGAGTCGCTCGAGCAGGACACCGATGTCGATTGGCGGCCGCGGGTGCCGCAGTATCCGGCCATCGGCGACACGATGGGCACGGCGATTCAGTCCGCGCTGGTCGGTCAGGCTAAGTCTAAGGACGCGCTCGACGCCGCGCAAGCGCGGATCGAGCAGATTCTGAAGGCCTGATCTGCGGCCGCTGCGAACAGTCGCGCCACGTTTGCGGAAGGCTTGACTACGCCACCGGACGGCGTACCGACGATCGCGCAGCGGGAGCGTCGCTTCGCGCTGATGCTGCTCGCGCCGGCGTTGCTCGTCCTGGTCCTCACCACGACGGCGCCGCTCGTCTATCTGCTGTGGATGAGCGTGCAGCGTGTCGATCTCTCGATGCCGGCGCTGTCGGGCTTCGCCGGCGTCGACAATTTTGCGCGCATGGGCAGCGACCCGCGGTTCTGGGGCTCGCTGTGGCTGACCTTGATCTACACCGCGACGACGGTGGTGCTGCAGGTGGCAGTCGGCCTGGCGCTGGCGTTGCTGGTCATGCGCATTCCGCGCGGTCAGGGCGCGCTGCGCGTCGCCGCGATCCTGCCTATTGTGCTGGCGCCGGTCGTGGTCGGTCTTTTCTGGCGCACGTTCGTGCTCGCGCCCGACTTCGGCATTGTCGATCTGGTCACGCGCTGGCTGGGTCTCGGCAGCCATAACTGGCTGGGAGATCCGCGTCTGGCACTGATTTCGGTGATCGCGATCCACACCTGGCAATGGACGCCGTTCGCATTCCTGGTGATCCTCGCGAGCCTCGCATCGCTTCCGCCGGACATCTACGAGGCGGCGCGGATCGATCGCGCCAGCGCCTGGCAGCGCTTTTGGCGGATCACCCTCCCGCTGATCCGGCCCGCGATCGTCATCGTGCTGATCATGCGAACGATGATCGCGCTGTCGGCGTTCGCCGCGATTTTCGCCGCCACCGGCGGCGGCCCGGGGACGGCCACCGAAATCCTCAACCTCTATGCCTATCGCACGTCGTTCAGCGAGCTGAACCTGGGCTACGGCGCGTCGCTCGCCGTCGTCCTGCTCGCAATCACGCTGCTGATTTCGTTTGCGATGTTCAGGCTCCGGAGGGCGCGATGAAGCTGCGCAACGCCGCCATTACCGCGGCTGCCGCCGTCATCCTGGTCGTGTGGTCGTTCCCGGTGCTGTGGGCGCTGCTGACGTCGTTCAAGACCGAGCGCGACGTCCTCGCCTACCCGCCGAAACTGATTTTCACGCCGACGCTGGCCAACTATGCGGACGTGCTGTTCGGATCGGCGAGCCTGCTGCCGAACCTGTGGTCGAGCTTCGTCGTGGCGAGCTTCGCGACCGCTCTGGCGATGCTGATCGCGGTTCCCGCCGCCTACGCGCTCGCGAGGCTCGACTTTCCGGCCAAGCACGGCACCGGTTTTTACGTGCTCGCCACGCAGATGCTGCCGCCGGTCGGGCTGATCATTCCCTACTACCTGGTGATGCAGAAGCTCGCGGCGCTCGACACGTATTCTGGGCTCGTCGTCATCTATCTGACGTTCTCGCTGCCGTTCGCGATCTGGCTGATGGTGTCGTATTTCGAGGACATTCCGCGTGAGATGGAGGAGGCGGCGCTGCTGGATCGCGCCGGCCGGATGCGCGCGCTCTGGCATGTGGTCCTTCCGCAGGTGCGCGGCGGCATCGCGGTGACTACGATTTTCGTCTTCCTGAACGCGTGGAACGAATTCCTGTTCGCGGTAGTGCTCGGCGGCAACCGCGTTCGCACCGTCACGGTCGCGATGTTCAATTTCATTTCGGTCGAGCAGACGCTGTGGTCGAAGCTCGCCGCCGGCGCGGTGCTGGCGATGGCGCCGGTCATCCTGCTGGGGCTGCTGGCACAGCGTCATATCGTCAAGGGACTGACCGTCGGCGCCGTCAAAGGCGGGGGAAGGCGATGAGCGCCGCGGGCACGGTCAGGCTCGAAGGCATCGTCAAGCGCCATGGGACGCTGACGGTGCTGCACGGCATCGATCTCGCGATCGCCGCCGGCGAATTCTTCGCCCTGCTCGGGCCGTCGGGTTCCGGCAAGACGACGACGTTGCGCATCCTCGCGGGTCTCGAGCCCCATGACGCGGGACGGGTGATCCAGGACGGCGTCGACGTCACGCACCGCGAGCCGGGCGAACGCGATGTGGCGATGGTGTTCCAGAGCTACGCGCTGTATCCGCACATGAGCGTGTACGAAAACATCGCGTTTCCGTTGCGCATGATCGGCACGCCCGGGGCGGACATCGATCTCGCGGTGCGCGAAGCAGCGACCAAGGTGCACATCGAGCATTTGCTCGCGCGCAAGCCCGGCCAGTTGTCCGGCGGCCAGCAGCAGCGTTGCGCGCTTGCCCGCGCGATCGTACGGAAGCCGAAGCTGTTCCTGCTCGACGAGCCGTTGTCGAATCTCGACGCCAAGCTGCGGCTGGAGACGCGGGTCGAATTGCGCAAGCTTCAGCGCGCGCTGGGCGTCACGACCGTGTATGTCACGCACGATCAGGAAGAAGCGATGACGATCGCCGATCGCATCGCGGTGTTCATCGAAGGCCGCATTGTGCAGATCGGCACGCCGAACGATGTCTTCGAACATCCGGCGACGACTGTCGTGGCCGCGTTCATCGGCAGCCCGCCGATGAACCTGCTGCCGGGGACGATGCGCGGAGGCAGGATGGTCGTGGGCTCGTTCGAACCACCGCTGGTCCGCGATGGCATCGCCGACGGACCCGTGACCGTCGGCATTCGTCCCGGCGCGCTTTCGTTCGCCGACACCGGTATGCCGGGCCGCGTCGACCTGATCGAGGACCTTGGCGACAGCAGCATCGTCAACGTGGAGCTCGGCGGGCAGCTGGTCAAGGTGCGAACGCAGCATCGTCCGGCAGTCAAGGAAGGCGACGCCGTGCATTTGAATTTCGAGGCCGCCGCACTTCACTTGTTCGATCGCGAATCCGGGGGCAGACTGTAGCGCCGTTCGCACCGATGCGACGTATTCGTAGGCGTACGGTCGACAACAAGTCGCCGCGAGAACTTATCCCGCGACGCCGATTCAAACCGCTAGGCTGAAGCGGGGCAGGCGGTGATGTCAAAAAAAAATATGGATTCCGATCGCGATCGTGACGATCGTGGCCATAGCGCTAGCATTCTTCGACTGGAACTGGCTGCGCGCTCCGTTGGCGAGCTCGCTCGCGCTCGGCGCGCTGAATCCGCTCGCCGCGTCGCTGCCGCTGATCGACACCGGAGGCAACAAGGATGCCGACTGCAGGGGACTGATGCAGGAAGCCAAGGAAAACGTCCAAGCGTGCAGCACCGCTCCGGCACGCGGCGCGACCCCCCGAGCTGTCGTCCAAGCGCTAGCGCTTCGCACGACGACTAGCGTTGGCGGCGACAACGGCGTAGGCTGATTTTTCGGCCTGAGGCGCCTTGATCCTTTCATCAGCCACGAGGGGAAGCACATGGGTCCACTATCGAAATACCTCGGTCGACTTCAAATTGTCGCCGCCGGCAAGCGGCCGATAGCAATGCTTGCGATCGTCGTCGCGGCGCTTGCCGCGGGCTGCGCCCAGCAGCCGGAGCGCAGCTCGATCTCGGGCCTTTCTCCTCCGCTTCCGCCCTGGACGCTCCACACGTCGACAATGCGCTGGAACGACTATGCCTGCGACGTCATCGCGCGCAACCAAGCCGGCCAGTTCCCGGCGGCGCGTACGCTCGCCTACGTCAATCTGGCGATCAACAATGCGATCGTCGTTGCGCGCCAGCAGGGTCGCAGGCCCGAAGGCGCGATCAGCGCAGCGGCCGCCACGACGCTGGTGTCTTTTTTCCCGAAAGAGGAGGAGACCATAGGTCAGCGCCTGGCCGGTGAAATGGCGGCGATGGGAATCGACGGACAGGCAGAATTCGCCGCCGGCGTCGAAATCGGTCGCGCAGTCGCGACCATCAGTCATTACGACCGCCAAGACGGACCGGTCGGATCTTCTGTGGGTCGGACCGTTGCCGGTCGGCGCAGACAAGTGGTCGAGCAGAACGCAACCGGCACGCCCGCCGCTGGGCCCGCGAACCGGCGAGATGCGGACTTTCTTCCTGGCGAGCGGCGCCGACTATCGCGCCCCGCCGCCACCGGGCTACGACTCGCCGGCGTTCCGGGCGACGCTCGCGGAAGTTCGCGCGATCGCCGATCACCGCAGCAGCGAGCAACTGCGCATCGCGCAATACTGGGAAGGTCTGTCAGGTTCGTACAACGCAGGCTACTGGAACGAGGTAACGAAAAGGGCGATCGTGGCGCACAGGCTTGGCGAGGCGGAATCGGCGCGAGTGCTCGCGCTGGTTCACATGGTCGCTGTGGACGCGACCATCGCCTGTCACGATTCCAAGTACGTGTACTGGGTGCCGCGACCGACGCAGCTCGACCCGGGAATTCACCTGGCGATCGCCGTCCCGAATCACCCGTCGTACCCGAGCAATCATGCATGCATCTCGGGCGCCACGGGCCTGGTCCTGGACGCGCAATTCCCGGACGAGGGCGGCCGCTATTTCGCGATGGCGCGCGAAGCCGGCGAATCCCGCATCTATGGCGGCATCCATTACCGGATCGACGTCGACGAAGGATTCGTGATCGCGCGCAAGGTCGCGGCGCGCGCGCTGGCGACCGGAGTCCCCGTCGACCGACCATTCGTCCCGATCGGGAGCTAGGTCCGGAAGCGAACGCGGTTATCTGCCTGACTGTCGCATCCGCGCGCTCCGCCTTTGCAACGCGCCGACGGCGACCATCAACGCCAGCGAGATCGCGATCAGCATCGTCGCGGCGGCGGCGATGGTCAGGCTGATGTTGTCGTTGATGCCGGCGAACATCTGTCGCGGCAGCGTGCGCTGCGCAGGACCAGCCATCAGCAGGACGACGACGACTTCGTCGAACGACGCCGCGAAGGCGAAAACCGCGCCCGACGCCACGCCGGGGAGGATCAGCGGCAGCATGACACGGCGAAACGTCGTGATCTGCGATGCGCCGAGGCTTTCCGCCGCGCGCAGCAGCGTACGATCGAAGGCCGACAGTGTCGCGAGCACGGTGACGACCACGAACGGCACGCCCAGCGTCGCATGCGCCAGGATGAGCCCGAGATAGCCGTCGGTCAGTCCCAGCGGCGCGAACGCGAAGTAGACGCCGACCGCGACGATGATCACCGGCACGACCATCGGCGAGATCAGCATCGCGAGCACCAGCGCCTGCGCGGGGAAGCGCGCGCGCCAGATGCCGATCGCCGCCATCGTCCCGAGCACGGTGGCCAGGACCGTCGCCGAGATGCCGATGATCAGGCTGTTCTTCAGCGACGACAGCCAGAACGACGAGCTGAAGAAGTCCTGGTACCAGCGCAGGCTCAGTCCCGGCAGTGGATAGTAGAAGAACGATCCCGACGAAAACGACAGCGGCACGATGGTCAGTATCGGCGCCACCAGGAACACCAGCACCGCACCTGTCAATACGATCAGGCCGATGCGGGTCAGCCGCTCGCCCAGGGTTGCGGTGGGATTGCGCATGCGCTTCAGCCCAGGCGCATCCGCTCGACGCCGACCATGCGGTTGTACACCGCGTAAAGCAGCAGCGTGGCGGTCAGCAGCATGATCGACAGCGCGGCGGCCATGCCCCAGTTGACGGTCTTGCTGGCATAGAAGGCGATGAAATAGCTGATCATCTGGTCCTCGGCGCCGCCGACCAGCGCCGGCGTGATGTAGTAGCCCAGCGCCTGGATGAACACCATCAGGCAGCCGGCGCCGATGCCCGCGAGCGTCTGCGGCACGAACACGCGGCGAAAGGCGGTGAACGGCTTGGCGCCGAGCGATGATGCGGCGCGGACGTAAGACGGCGGAATGCCGCGCATGACGCTGTACAGCGGCAGCACCATGAACGGCAGCAGCACGTGGACCATCGCCACGTAAACGGCAAAGCGGTTGTAGATCATTTTCAGCGGTTCGTGCACCAGGCCGAGCGACATGAACAGGCTGTTCAGCACGCCTTCCTTCTGCAGCAGCACGACCCAGGCGACGGTGCGCACCAGGAGCGAGGTCCAGAACGGCAGCAGCACCAGGAACAGCAGCATGCCCGCGCGTCCGGGAGGCTGTGCCGCGATCACATAAGCGACCGGGTAGCCGAGCAGCAGGCAGATCAGCGTGACCATCGCCGAGATCCACAGCGTGCGTCCGAGGACGTCACGAAACACGCGCTGCTCCACCGGGGCGCCGACGATCGAACCGTCGGCGTCGCGCTGCAGGTCGAGCGCGGCCAGCAGATAGAAATCGGTGACCGGGCCTCCGGCGCGGCGTATCGCGCCCCAGGTCTCGCGCTCTCCCCACTTCGAATCGATGCCGATCAGCGTCTCGCGCGCCGACGCCGACAACTCGTCGGGCAGCTGCCGGCCGGTGGTGAACAGCAGCGTGCGAAAGCCCGGCTCGTCGTAATTGAGGCGCGTGGCGGCGCTCGCCAGCGTGCCCGCACCGCGCGCCGTGCGAACGTCGGCGATCAGCGCCAGGTAGGCGGACTCCTCCGGGAGCCCCTTGCCGTCCCAACTCTTCAACGCCGCGGTTACCGTCGGCAAGATGTGGGCCACGTCGGTGTCGATGACACCGCGCGCAAGCATCGCGGCGATCGGCACGACAAAGCACGCGGCGAGAAAGACGAACAGCGGCAGCACCAGCGCCGCCGCGCGCCATTGCTCGCGGCGGCGGCTCCTGCGCAAGGCTCGGCGGAGGTCGACTTCCTGATCGACGCTCGCCAGCGCGGCGTGGACGGCAGCCGCCGCGCCGCGCAGCATCGGTATCTCTCGCTGCCGGTTCCGAAATCAGCCGGCTACTTGGCGACCCACGCGTTGAACCGCTGCGAAAGCTTGTCCAGGTTCTCCAGCCAGAACTTGTCGTTGATCGGCAGCGCGGATGCGATGTTCTGCGGCGCGGTCGCCAGCTCCGGCAGCACCTTCTTGTCGATCATCGCGGTCGAGGCCTTGGTCGTCGGACCGTAGGTGATCTTTTCCGGCAGGTTCTTCTGGTACTGCGGATCGCTGACGAACTGCAGGAAAGTTTCCGCCTGCGCCTTGTTCGGCGAACCCTTCATGATCACCCATGAATCGATCGTGTACAGGTTATTGTGCCAGACGATCTTGAAGTTCTTCTTGTCCTTGTCGTTGGCCGCCGCGATCCGGCCGTTGTACGCGTCGGTCATCGCCACTTCGCCCGAGGCGAGCAGTTGCGGCGGCTGCGAGCCCTTTTCCCACCAGACCAGATCGGGCTTGAGTTGATCGAGCTTCTTGAACGCGCGGTCGACGCCGGCCGGGGTGCCGAGCACCTTGTACACGTCCTTCGGCGCCACGCCGTCGGCCATCAGCGCGATTTCCAGCGTCGTCTTCGCGCCCTTGCGCAACGCGCGCTTGCCCGGCCACTTTTTCACGTTCCAGAAGTCAGCCCACGATTTCGGGGCGTCCCCTTTGATCTTGTCGCCGTCGTAGGCCAGGATAAAGCTGTACACGATCGCCCCGACGCCGCAGTCGTTCACCGCATCGGGCAGGAACTTGTCCTTGCCGCCGAGCTTCGCCCAGTCGATCTTTTCGTACAGGCCTTCCTCGCAGCCGAGCAGCAGTTCCTCGGACTCGACCTGCACGACATCCCAGTTGTTGTTGCCGCCCTGGATCTTGGCGCGCAGCGTGCCGACGCCGCCATCCCAGTTCTCCTCGGTCATCTTGATCTTGGTCTTTTCCATGAACGGTTTGAAATACACCTCGCGCTGCGCATCCTGGTACGCGCCGCCCCACGACACGATGGCCAGGTCGCGTCCCAGCGCCGTCGCCGAAAGCATCGACGCCGCGGCGGCAAAAGCAACGGCGATAAGTCTGTTGCTGAGCATGGTGCCCTCCACTTTGACTAGGTTTCCTGCGCAAAGACGCGGCAGTGTTCCGGTTCCCAGATCATTTCCACCGCCGCGCCGACATCGGGTATCGCATGCGCCTCGCCGATCGGGCGCTTTACCGTGAACTCGTCGCTGCCGTCGAGGGCCACGCGCGCACGAACGTGGTCGCCGAGGTAGACGATCTCGCGCAGCGTACCGGCAAGGGTGCAGCCGCGCCTGCCGTTGATTGTATGCCCGGCCAACTGTATTTGCACCCGCTCCGGGCGAAGCGAGACGGTGACGGCGCCGCCCGCCGGCACCGGCTCGACCAGCGTGCCTTCGATCCGCGTATCGCTGTCCCGGATGCGAATCGTGCAGCGATCGCCGGCGGTCGACTCGGTGCTGCCTTCGAGGCGGTTGTTTTCCCCGATGAATCGGGCGACGAAGGCGTTCTTCGGGTATTCGTACATCTCTCGGGGCGTGTCGAGCTGCTGGATGCGGCCGCGGTGAAACACCGCAATCCGATCCGACATCGTCAGCGCCTCGGACTGATCGTGGGTGACGTAGACCATCGTGACGCCGAGCCGCTGGTGCAGCCTCCGGATCTCGAGCTGCATCTGCTCGCGCAGTTGCTTGTCGAGCGCGCCCAGCGGCTCGTCCATCAGGATCAGCTTGGGCTCGAACACCAGGGCTCGGGCGACGGCGACGCGCTGCTGCTGTCCGCCGGAAAGCTGCGCCGGGCGCCTCTGGCCGAACCCCGACAGCTGAACCATGTCGAGCGCCCGATCGACCCTGGCAGCCAGCTCCGCCGCGGGCACGCCGCGCACCGACAACGGAAAGCCGATGTTCTCGGCCACGTTCATATGCGGAAACAGCGCGTAGTTCTGGAACACCATGCCGATGTTGCGCTGGTGCGGCGGCATGTGCGCGAGCGACCGGCCTTCGAGCAGGATCTGGCCGCCGGTCGGCGCTTCGAACCCTGCCAGCAGCATCAGGGTCGTCGTCTTGCCCGAGCCCGAGGGCCCGAGCAGCGTCAGGAATTCGCCGCGCTCGATATCCAGATCGAGATCGTCGACGACACGCGTGATCCCGTCGTAGCTCTTCTCAACGCCGGCGAACCGGACAATGGGCTCGGAGTGGCTGATGTTCTGCATGACGCTGCTAGGCGAGGCCCTTTTCCTTCACCATCGCCCAGGTGTCGTCGAGCGCCTTGCCGAAGCATGCCATCATTTCGTCGATCTCCGCTTCGCTGATGATAAGCGGCGGGCTGAAGGCGACGATGTCGCCGGGCATGTTGCGAAAGATCGCGCCGTGGTGCTGGGCGCGACGGACCAGGTACGCGCCGATGCCTGCCTTGGGCGCGAAGCTTTCCTTGCTCGCCTTGTCGCGAACCAGCTCGACTGCGCCGATCAGGCCGATACCGCGTGCATCGCCGATCAGCGGATGTGCGCCGTAGCTGCGGATGGCTTCCTGCATCCGGGGGCCGACGCGGCCGACCGCGCCGACGATATCGCGTTCCTCGTAGATCTTCAGCGTCTCGAGCGCGACGGCGGCGGGTACCGGGTGCGACGAGTAGGTGTAACCGTGGCCGAAGATGCCGAGCTTGTCGCTTTGCGCGAGCAGGATGTCGTAAAGCGCATTCGAAACCATGGTGGCCGAGATCGGCAGATAGCCCGCCGAAAGCGCCTTGGCAACGGTGATCATGTCCGGCCTGAGGTCGAACGTCTGCGAGCCGAACAGCTTGCCGGTGCGGCCGAAGCCGCAGATGACCTCGTCGACGACGAACAGGATGTCGTACTTCTTCAGAATCGGCTGAATGCGGTCGAAGTAGGTCGCCGGCGGCACGATCACTCCGCCCGCGCCCATCACCGGCTCGGCGAAAAATGCCGCGACCGTATCCGGACCCTCGCGCTGGATCATGGCCTCGAGATTGGCGGCCAGCCGCTCGGAAAACGCCTCTTCGCTTTCACCCTCTTGCGCGCCCCGGTAGTAGTGCGGCGCGTCGGTGTGCAGGATGCGCGCGATCGGCAGGTCGAAATCGTCGTGGGCGAAGGCCAGCCCGGTCAGGCTGCCGGTCGCGATTGTCACGCCGTGGTAGGCGCGCTGTCGCGAGATGATCTTTTTCTTCTGCGGGCGGCCGAGCGCGTTGTTGACATACCAGGCGAGCTTGATCGCCGTGTCGTTGGCCTCGGAGCCGGAATTTGCGAACAGGACCTTGCCCATGCCGGCCGGGGCGATCGAAATCAGCCGCTCGGCTAGCTCGGTGCTGATCGCCGGGACCTTGCCGCCGAAGCTGTGATAGAACGGCAGTTCGCACATCTGCCGGTATGCGGCGTCCGCCAGCCGCCGCTCGGAAAAGCCGAGCGATGCGCACCACAGTCCGGCCATCCCCTCCAGATAGCGCTTTCCCTGATCGTCGTGGACGTAGACGCCTTCGCCGCGCGTGATGACCAGCGGTCCTTCGTTCAGGACCGTGCGCAGGTTGGTCGATGGGTGCAGATGGAACGACTGGTCGCGGCGGGCGGCCGCTGAGTCCGGCGACATCGGGGAAATCCTCGGGATGGCTTGGCGGCGATGGGCCGCGACCGTCGATTGTTTCCCTTGATGCGCGTCGCGTCAACGCCGATGCGAGACCGGCGGCGGCAGCGACGGGGTACGATCAGCGCTTGCTCGGCGTGCGATCCCTGATCAGCACCGCGCAGCCGCTCATCGCGGCATAGGCGAACGCGGTCCAGTACCAATGGGCGACGAACATCACCGCCAGGACGGCGAGATCGAAGATCATCGCCTGCAGCGGCGGGGCGGTCGGCAGTGTGACCGGCCGCGCGCCCGGTCCGCCGATCAGCGCGGTCGCGCAGTCCGCAAGCGTCCACCAGGTGAATGCGGCGATGGCGTACTGCGCCCATCCGACCTGCGCGACGACGGCGAAATAAAGTGCTGCTGCGAGCACACCGTTCGAGACGATCCAATCCAGCCTGCGGTCCATCGTCAGCCTTTCCTGTCGCTGCGTTTCATCGGGGCGCGAGTTTGGTTGCTTGGCGCACAGCTGTCAATAGTGACCGTTGTGCTCGCCGACGGGAGACCGCCGCACGCGCAATTCGGGCTTGAGCTTCAATGCCCATTCGACATCGACATGACGTTTGCCGGTCAGGTCGACGGTTCGCCTGGTCGTTGCCTCGCCGCCCTCGAGCTGCGGATGCCACACCCGCACGATGTAGCTCTTCGCCGGCAGGTCGGCGATGACCGCCTTGCCGTCGGCATGCGTCTTGGCGAAATACGGAGACTCGGACACATAGATATACCCGACCATCCAGTCGTGAATGTTGCAGCCGAGAACCACCACCCCCGGCGTGTCGAACATCACCGGCTGCGCCGGCACGCCGGCGTAGAGCGGCAGCTCGAAACGTTTGGCTGGTGAGAACGAATACACCTGGTGGCGCACATTGTCGTGGTTCGGAAAGACGACCGGCGTACCGACCAGGATCACGTTGACCTTTGGCGTGAATTCCTTGTCGACCTGGTCGATGACCGCGTCGCGTCGCACCGACAGGCGCACCGGGCCGTCGGCCGGGACGGCCACGACGACGGCGTCGGCGACCGGATTTCCCTTGTCGTCGACGACCTTGGCGACGATGCCGCTTTGCGCCAGCGCCACAGGCCCGGTCAGCGCGAGCAGGGCAAGGGCAAGAAGGGTGCGCATCGAAAATCTCCGTGAATGAGGCATCAGTAGCGGTAGGCGAGCAGGATCGTGCCGGCCCGGCTCAAGTAGTTGAGGTCGTCGTACGCGTCGGTGCGCGTGACGGCGTAGCTGAAATTGAGCGACGAACGGTTCGACAGCGCCCAGCTCAGATTCGCGCTGACCGCCTTCGTGGTGCCGCGCAGCCGGTAGGCGTAGAAATCGCTGCCGAAGGTGGGATCAGCGGCTATCGCATCGGATGCAAGAAAGATGTCGAGATTCTGCCGGGTTGTCGACTCGACGTCGCCGCGGCGCACCGAAACGCGCCCGCCGATCTGCAGCCGGTCGCTGATGTCATACGCGGCGCGCGCGAATATCGCTTGTCCGCGCAGATCGAACGCCTTGCCGGAGATTCCAGGCACGACCGGTCTGTCGTTGCTGGCGAGCCGCCGGTCGCTGGCGACGCCCGCCGAGGCGTCGAAATCCTCGCTCAGGCGCTGGCCGAACTCGAAGCGCGCCTCGAGACGGTTGCCATCGCGAATGTCGCCGCGATAGTCGTCGTGTGCCGCGCTGATCGCTATCGACGCCCAAGGGGCCGCGTAGCCCAGACCGAACTTGTGCCGATAGGACGCGCCGGCGCCGATCGCAATCGAGTTCAGCCCATGAAAGCGCGCATACGCTTCGCTGCTCGCATCGAGCGACAGCGTGATGCCGTCGGCGCCGGAAGGCGCGACGAACCATCCTGCGGTGGCGGCGAGCGTCGCCGCTCCGTCGCCCCGGACATCGGCCGCTCGCTGCGCCCGCGTCAGGTTGTCGTCGTACAGCACACCGGCGCGCACGTCGTAGAACCATTCGGCGCGCGCCGGCCCGGCCGCGCAGGTCAGCGCCAGCAGCAGCCCGAGGCCCGCGCCCATCCGACCACGGCGCGTGGCGCGACGGGGATGTCGGGGTAGGGGGCAGCTCGGCATGACCTTCATCGAAATGGGCGGCAGGGAACTTGCTTTGTCGTGGGCTCGCAACGCGTGGTGCACAAGCATTTTTGATGCGAGCAGGATGCCGAGGGGCTGAACGACGCGGTCAGTAGATATAACCTATTGAATCATATGATATTAAAAATCCAGATTGGGTTGAAGGCAGACGCAACCGACGCTCTACCGCGGCGGTTTCGTCGACCCTTTGCGGCGGGTCGCGTCGCCGATGTGCCCGCGCGCGGCAGTCGTCGGGGCGCCGAATCGAGCGCCGCCGATAGCGGCAAGGGCGCACGATGACGATGACCCTCAAGCGGCTGCGTGCGCTGCCGATGCGCAGCCTGCAGACGCGCATCCTCGCGCTTTTCCTGCTGCTGATCTTCGTCGTCCAGGTCGGCGGCTTCGTGCTGATCAACACCGTCGGCGGCACGGCGGCGCGCAGCACGGTCGGCGCCGAGGTCGTCGCCGGCGCGCGCGTGTTCGACCGCTTGCTCGAGCAGGATACGCAGCGCCTGGTCCAGGGCGCGCGTCTGCTGTCGGCCGACTATGCGTTTCGCGAAGCGATCGCCACCGGCGACAGCGACACGATCGGCTCGGTGCTGCGAACCACGGCAAGCGCATCGAGGCGCCGCTGATGATGCTGGTCGGCCTCGACCAGCGCGTGATCGCCGACACGCTCGACAGCGGCACCGGCAAGCCGTTCGCGCTTCCGCGCCTGCTCGACCAGGCCGAAGCGCTGCGAGCAGGCGCCGCGATGGTCGTGTGCGCGGCGAGCTCTACCAGCTCGTCATCGTGCCGGTGCTCGCGCCGTTGCCGGTCGCGTGGGTCGGTCGTCGGCCAGCACGTCGACGACGCGCTCGCGCACGACCTGCAGCGCCTGACGGGGCTCGATGTCTCGTTCTTCAGCCGGCGCGCCAACGACGGCTGGCGCTCCAGGCGAGCACGCTGTCGGCCGCCGATCGCGATCGCTGATGCGCGCCGACATGCCGTCCGATCGCTTTGCCGAGACGCGACGTCGACGGCAACGCCGCGTACAGCGACGAGGCGATCACCCGCGTCGTGCAGCTGCCGACGCAGGCCGAACGACGCGTCGTCGCCGTGCTGCAGCAGCCGCTGTACCGCCGCGCTCGAGCCGTTCCGCCGACTGCAGCGACAGCTGGCGCTGATCTCGCTGCTCGGCGTCGTCGTCTCGATCATCGCCAGCATCGTCATCGCGCGCGGCATCGCGCGTCCGGTGCGCGATCTGGCCGAGCGTCGCGCGCCGCATCGCCGCCGGCGACTACTCGACCGCGCCGCCGGCGTCGCGCAACGACGAGATCGGCGATCTCGCCAATGCGTTTCGCACGATGCAGAAGGCATCGCGTCGCGCGAATCGCGGATCATGGACCTCGCCTACCGCGACACGCTGACGCGGCTGCCGAATCGCGCGCTGTTCGCCGACCGCCTCGACGCAGGCGCTCGCGCTGCCGCGACGCGGCGGCAGCGCCGGTCGCGGTGCTGCTGATGGACCTCGATCATTTCAAGTACGTCAACGACACGCTCGGCCATCCGATCGGCGACCTGCTGCTGCGCGAGGTCGCCGCCCGGCTCGAGCGTGGTGCGGCGGCCGACGCGATACCGTCGCGCGCCTCGGCGGCGACGAGTTCGCGGTGCTGCTGCCGGGCGACGACGCGGCCGAGGCCGAGCGCGTCGCCAAGCGATCCTGCTGCATGCGCTCGAGGCGCCGATGACCCTCGAAGGCCACGTCGTCGACGTGCGCGCGAGCATCGGCATCGCCGCCTATCCCGATCACGGCGACGAGCGCTCGACGCTGCTGCGCCACGCCGACGTCGCGATGTACGCGGCCAAGCGCAACAACCTCGGCATCGCGGTCTGGGACGATCGCTACGACCAGCACAGCAAGGAGCGGCTGTCGCTGATGAGCGAACTGCGCAAGGCCGTCGACAACGACGAGCTGGTGCTCGTCTACCAGCCCAAGGTCGCGCTCGCGCGGCGACGGCGAGCATCACGTCGAGGCGCTGGTGCGCTGGCAGCATCCGACGCGCGGCCTCGTCCCGCCGGTCGAGTTCATCCCGTTCGCCGAGCAGACCGGCTACATCCGCGCGATCACGCACTGGGTGATGGCGCGCGCGATCGCGCAATGCGCGGCGTGGCGCGGCGCCGGCCTGCCGATGAACGTCTCGATCAACATCTCGGCGCGCGACCTGATCGATCTCGAGCTGCCGGACCGCTTCGAAGCGCTGCTGCGCAAGCACGGCTGCGCGCGCGCAGTGGATCACGCTCGAGATCACCGAAAGCGCGATCCTCGACGATCCCGGATCATGCGATCGACAACCTGCAGCGCCTGCACGCGCTCGGCTGCCGGCTCGCCATCGACGACTACGGCACCGGCTACTCGTCGCTCGCTTACCTGCGGCGGCTGCCGGTGCACGAGCTCAAGATCGACAAGACGTTCGTCCTGGGGATGGCGCGCGACGCCAGCGACGCGGTGATCGTGCGCTCGACGATCGACCTCGCGCACAACATGGGGCTGATGGTCGTCGCCGAGGGCGTCGAGGACGAGGCGACGCTCGAGCGCCTGCGCGCGCTCGGCTGCGACATGGTGCAGGGCTATCTGCTGAGCCGTCCGCTGGCGGCGGCGGAGCTCGTCGCGTGGATGCGCGGCTCGGTCTGGACGCGCGCCGCGCGCGACCCCGGCCTGCTGCGGCGCGTCGTGTAGTTTATGCTGTCGGCCTTGACGCGGGTGTCGCGTCGAGACCGGCATCGATGGCTTCCTATCCGCATCTCCTGGCTCCGCTCCCGCTTGGTTTCACGACGCTGAAGAACCGCGTGCTGATGGGCTCGATGCACACCGGGCTCGAAGAGGCACCGAACGGCTTCGCCAGGCTCGCCGCATTCTATGCCGCGCGCGCCCGCGGCGGTGCCGGGCTGATCGTCACCGGCGGCATCGCACCGAATTTCAGCGGGCGGATCGATCCGCGCGCCTCGCAACTCTCTTTCGCTTGGCAAGTGGGCAAGCACCGGGTGGTCACCGACGCCGTTCATGCCGCCGGCGGCAAGATCGCGATGCAAATCCTGCACGGCGGCCGATACTCCTATCACCCGCTCGCCGTTGCGCCATCGGCGCTGAAGTCTCCGATCACGCCGTTTCGTCCGCGCGCGCTCGGCAGCTGGGGCGTGCGCCGGACGATCGCCGCCTACGCGCGATGCGCGATGCTGGCTCAGCGCGCCGGTTACGACGGCGTCGAGATCATGGGCTCGGAGGGTTATCTGATCAACCAGTTCGTCGCGCCGCAGACCAATCTGCGCGACGACGACTGGGGTGGCTCGTTCCTCAACCGCATCCGCTTTCCGGTCGCCATCGTGCGTCGCACCCGCGAAGCGGTCGGCCCGAACTTCATCATCATTTATCGCTTGTCGATGCTGGATCTGGTCGAAGGCGGCAGCTCGTGGGACGAGGTCGTCGCGCTGGCGCAGGCGGTCGAAGCCGCCGGTGCGACGATCATCAACACCGGCATCGGCTGGCACGAGGCGCGTATCCCGACGATCGCGACGATGGTGCCGCGAGCCGCATTCACCTGGGTGACGCAGCGACTCATGGGCGCGGTGAAAATACCGCTGATCACGACCAATCGCATCAACGATCCTGGGACCGCCGAAGCCGTGCTCGCGCGCGGTGACGCGGACATGGTGTCGATGGCGCGCCCGTTCCTGGCCGACGCCAACTTCGTCGCCAAGGCGATGCGGGATCGCGCCGATGAAATCAATACCTGCATCGGCTGCAACCAGGCTTGCCTCGACCAGATATTCGAGCGCCAGACGGCGACCTGCCTGGTCAATCCGTATGCGTGTCGCGAGACCGAGCTCGTCTTCACGCCGGCCGCGGCAAGGCGCAAGGTCGCGGTCGTCGGCGCCGGCCCGGCGGGCATGGCGTGCGCGTTGACCGCGGCCGAACGCGGCCACGACGTCTGCCTGTTCGATGCCGCGGCGGACATCGGCGGGCAGTTCAATCTCGCGCGACGCATTCCGGGCAAGGAGGAATTCGCCGAGACGCTGCGCTATTTCCGGGTGCGGCTGGACCAGGTCGGCGTAAAGCTGAAGCTCGGCCATCGCGCCGGCGCGCACGACTTGCAAGGCTACGACGAAGTCATCCTTGCTTCCGGCGTCGTGCCGAGAACGCCTTCGATTTCAGGCATCGGCCATGCGAAGGTAGCGAGCTACGTCGACATCGTCGAGGGGCGCCGGCGCGCGGGAGGGCGCGTCGCCATCATCGGCGCGGGCGGCATCGGTTTCGACGTTGCGGAGCTCCTGACCGCCGGCGCGCCCGCCGACGGTCACGAGAGCGACGGACGCGCCGACGATCCTGCGATCGCCGCATTTCGCGATGAATGGGGAATCGACGCCGATTACGCGTCTCGCGGCGGTCTCAAGGCCGCGCATGAGCCGTCCCCGCCGCGGCTGGTATGGCTGCTGCAGCGCAAGGCGAGCAAGGTGGGCGCCGGCTTGGCGAAGACCACCGGATGGATCCGCCGCACGCTGCTCAAGCGCCGCGGTGTGGTGATGATCGCCGGCGTCGAGTACGACGGCATCGACGACGCCGGGCTGCACATCCGGGTCGACGGCGAGGCCAGATCGCTCGATGTCGATACGATCGTCGTTTGCGCCGGACAGGAGCCGTGCCGCGATCTGGTGGCAGAACTCGAGGCGGCTGGCATCCATCCGAGACTGATCGGCGGCGCCGACATCGCGGTCGAGCTCGACGCCAGGCGCGCGATCGACCAGGGTACGCGCGTAGCGCTGGCGATATAGCTTCAGCCGGGCGAGATCGCCGGATCGCAACCTGCACCGCGATCAGCGGCGTGCCGCGCTCTCCCACGCGGAGAGATCCGGCCGCTGCAGATGCCATTCGGTGGCATGCTGGAAAGCGCGGCCGGCTCGGATGAGCATCGCCTCGGCGAACGGCGCGCCCAACAGCTGTACCGCCACCGGCAGCCCGTCGGCCGACATTCCGGCTGGCAGCGACAGCCCGCAGATGCCGAGGTAATTGGCGACCCGCGTGAAGGTCGCGAGCGGCGTCGCCACTTCGTCGACCTCCTCGACCGCGGTCGCGGTGATCGGCAAGGTCGGCGTCAGCAGCGCGTCGCGGCCGCGCATCCATTCGGCGAAGGCGGCGGCGGCACGTTTGCGGCGATCGAGCTCCTCGATGTAGTCGGCGGCACTGATCCCCTTGCCGCCGATCGTTCGCTTGCGCACCCAGGGATCGATCGGAAGCTTCGGATCCTCGATATAAGCCCGGTGCAGTGCCCACGCCTCGGCGGCGATGATCCTGCCGTTGCGCACCATCAGGTCTTCAAAGTCGATCGGCACGCGGACTTCATCGACTTGTGCGCCCTGTTCGCGCAGCACGGCAATCGCGTGCTGCAGCGCGCGCGCCACGTCGGGCAAGGTATCGGACGGCAGCTGGTCGGCGGGAAGCGCGGTGATGCGCAACCGCCGGGCATCGGGGGCGCCGGCGAGCTCCGCAGCGAAGTCGAGCCGCGGCACGGCCAGCGTGGCCGGGTCGCGCGGATCGGGACCCGCCATCGCGGCGGTCAGCAACGCAGCGTCCTCGACCGTGCGCGACAGCGGTCCCAGCGAATCGAGCGTCGTCGCCAACGGCACGACGCCGGCGAGGCTGATCGTGCCATAGGTCGGCTTGAGCCCGGTCAGCCCGCAAAGCGCTGCCGGGATTCGTATCGACCCGCCGGTATCCGAGCCGATCGCGGCGGGTGCTAAGCCCGCGGCGACCGCGACGGCAGAGCCGCTGCTCGACCCGCCGGCGACGCGGTGCGTGCGCGTGTCCCACGGATTCCACGGCGCACCCATCGGCTCGTTGCGGCCCCAGCCACCGAACGCGAACTCCACCATGTGCGTCTTGCCGAGCGGGATCATGCCTGCGGCGAGCAGCCGCTCGACCGCCGTCGCCGTCTCGGTCGAGACGCGTCCGTGCCAGCTCTTCGAGCCCGCGGTCGTCACCCGGTCCTTGATATGCAGCAGATCCTTGAGCGCGATCGGCAGGCCGTGCAGCGGACCCCGCGCGAATCCCGCCTTGCGCTCGAGATCGGCGGCGCGCGCCCCGTCAAGCGCGTCGTCGCGATAGACCTCGATGAAGGCGTGGGCGTGACCGTCGAGCGCGGCGATGCGATCGAGACAGGCGGTGACGATGTCGCGCGACGATGTCTCGCCGGCGGCGAGGCGGCGCGACAACTCACTCAGCGAGAGATAAACCAGGTCCTTGGGGGTCATCCGGTCGCGTCCTTGTTTGGCAAGTCAGGTGTTCTGGATCATCGTCGATCGAAAAGGCGTAACGTGCCGCGGCCGGACGTGGACGCCGGTGCACAAGCATCGCTACCCACGCTTCACCGCAATGCCGAAGCTTACGACCGACAGCACGGCCATTGCCAGCAGCACGAGCAAGCCCGCGACCATCGCCGATTCCGCGACCGCGAGCGGCGCGAAGACGAATGGGGCGATCGCGCGCGCGAACAGCGCCGGCGCGGCGAGGTTGCCGAGCGTGCCGCCGTATCCTGCGCGTCCGAACAGCTCTGCCGGGACCGTGCCGCGCACGATCGTGACCACGCCGTTGCTGCTGCCGAAGAGCACGGCGAACAGCAGGGCCAGCGCGAGCTGGCCGTTCAGCGCGAGCAGCACCGAAACGGCGACGACCAGCAGCGAAAGCGCGGCGATGCCGATGGAGCGGGCTGCAAAGCGCCGACCGATCGAAAATTCGAGCAGGCGGCCGGCGACCTGCATCGGTCCGAAGAACGAGCCCACCCAGACCGCGGTCGCGAGCGTCAACCCTTTGCCCTGCAGCATGGTGATCAGGTGGACGGTCAATACCGAGACGATAAAACCGTTGAACGCGAAGGCGATGGCGAGCCAGACGAACGCTGCGCGCCGCTTGTCGGCGGGAAGCCTGCCGCGTCCTTCCGCCGTGCCCGCCTTGCCGGGCTCCGGCGCCAGGGTGCCGGGCGGGATGAACAACAGGTGCAGCGGCAGGCAGACGGCGATCTCCAGTGCCGCGAAGGCCAGCAGCGTGTCGCGCCAGCCGAACCATTCGAGCCCCTTCAGCGACGCGGGCCAGAAGGCGGTACTCGCGAGCCCGCCCATCAGCGTCAGCGCGGTCAGCGCCTTGCGATAGCTGGTGCCCGAATGCTGCGACAAGGTCGCGAAGGCGGCGTCGTACATCGTCATCGCCATCGCGACGCCCGCGACCGACCAGGCGAAAAACAACGCGATCGTCGAATGTACCTGAGAGATCAGAAACAGAGCGATGGCCGCGAACGCCGATCCGGCGCTCATCACCGCACGGCCGCCGTGGCGATCGATCGCGCGGCCCACGAGCGGCGCCGTCAGCGCCGATATCAGCAGCGCCAGCGAATACGCGCCGAAGAGCAACGACGCCGAGATGCCCAGGTCGGCGCGCAAGCTCGCGCCGAGCACCGCGATCGAGTAGTAGAGCGTGCCCCACGAGACGATCTGCGTCACGCCGAGCGCGGGCACCAGGCGCCAGGCAGTCGACCGGGTCATCGCCCAATGGTACCGTGAAGGCCGGCCGCTGCGCGGGGGCGCACTTGACGTCGGCGTTGATGCCCCCATATCTGCAGTTCAGGAGGCCAAGACCATGACCACACGCACTCTGCAGCGCGTCATCGAAGCCATTCCCACCTCGGACGGCGCCGGGGTAAAGCTCCAGCGCAGCCTCGGCCAGTCGAACTGGGCGCGTCTCGACCCCTTCCTCATGCTCGACCATTTTTCGACCGACAACCCGAACGACTACATCGCCGGCTTTCCTGCGCATCCGCACCGCGGGTTCGAGACGGTGACCTACATGCTCGACGGGCACATGCGCCATCAGGACCATCTGGGCAACACCGGCGATCTGAAAGCCGGCGGCGTGCAATGGATGAGTGCGGGGCGCGGGATCATCCATTCCGAAATGCCGCAGCAGGAGGCTGGCCGGATGCGTGGGTTTCAACTGTGGATCAATCTTCCGGCGAAGGAAAAAATGAAACCCGCCGGCTACCGCGATATCCAGGCGACCGAAATTCCCGTCGTCGAGCTGCCCGGCGGCGGGCGGGTCAAGGTGATCGCCGGCACGCTTTCGATCGGCGATCACCAAACGCCCGGCCCGATCCAGAAGCTGTCGACCGATCCGCTCTACTTCGACGTTGAGCTTCCGGCGGGTGCGACGTTCCGCCACGCGCTGCCTTCGGGCTACCACGCTTTCGTCTATCCGTTCGAGGGCTCGGTCGATGTGGGGCCCGATGGTGGGCGCCGGGTGCTGGCGACGCACCACGCGGGGATTCTGTCGGACGGCGACGCCGTCGAGCTGGCAGGCGGCCCCGACGGCGGCAGGGTAATTCTGCTCGCCGGCAAGCCGCTGCTCGAGCCGATCGTGCAATACGGCCCGTTCGTGATGAATACGCGCGAAGAAATCGAGCAGGCCGTGCGCGATTACCAGAGCGGTGTGTTGACCGGGACGGTGTCGGCCGGCGCCTGAATTCCGCGTGACGGTGGCGATCGGCGTCAAAGAAAACCCCGCCTCAAGCGGGGTTTTCTCTGTCAGGCGTCAGCCGTTGGGCTCATGCTGCCCGATTGCGTTGTCGAGACAGGCGTCACGCTGTGACTCGTCGCGCTCCTGCGCGCATTGCCGCAACGCCTGGCGGTAGCTCTTTTCCTCCGGTGAGACGGCTTCATGTCGTATTGCCGACTTGCGAGCGTGACGCATCGGCGCGGAGGCCGCAGGTTCTGCGCTATTCTGGGTCGCGGCCATGCTTTGCGAGTTCGCATTCGGATCGGCCGACATCTTGTCGCTCGGCTGTTCCGAGGGCTGCGCCGCCGTCGTGGAAGTCGTGGCTTTTTCCGCAGGCACGCGCGAGTTGCTGTCGGGAACGGTTTGCGCGCCGGCCGCGCCGACGCAAAACGCGAGCGACGCCCCGAGCAGGATTCGGTAGGTATGACTGAGCATCGGTTTTACCTCCATCGAAGAGTGGCCTTCCTGCGCCGCGAAACCGGCGCGGTTCCTCCCCATCGGACTACGTCACCCACTATCCACCCGGAGCGACGCGAAGGGTATCGGACGGCTTCTGATTCAGACGTAGGAATGGGCGCCGGCCGGCTGCGTAGGACATGCGCCTAGGGATCGCGCGCGTCAGTCAGGGGTGCGAAACAGACCCCCGCTGATGGCGGCGCGCGCCGCCAAAGCCGACGATGGCATATGACGCGCAACCGGCCTTAAGGAGGCGACATGGATCGCACAACAATACGCAGCCTGGTAGTCATTGCCGCAGTGGTGCTCGCAGGCGCGGCTCGAGCCGAGGTCGCCGGCGACGCGCCGGACGCAAGCGCGGCCGAGCCGTCGCAGGGATTCATCATCGCAATACCCCCGGCGAGCAACGCAGCGGCGGCCAACAAAGTCGCCGCAGAGCCGGCGCGGCTGCCGCCGACCGAAGTTCGCGCCTATCGTGAGGACCGCGTTCCCTGCGATCGCCGCGAGGGCCTCGGGCAGGAAGCGTGCCGCGCACAGCTCGCCGCGAAATACGCCGAGATGGACAAGCTTTGCCGCATCGTCTCGGGGACCGAGATTCCGGTCTGCATCAAGAGCGCCTACGCAGCCGACTGATCCACAATGCGCGAGGGTGAGCGCACCCTCGCCAGCGGTTTAGCGCCCTGCAAGCCCGCGCGGCAATCGCTCGGCTCGCGACAAGAACATCTACGACAGGATGCTGGCCTAGTGTGCTCTGTCAGCAATTAGTCAGAACACTAGCGAACGATTACGCAGTTCGCTCCGGTCCAGAGATCATTCGACGACGGGGGCTCGATCGTCACCCGCAATTCCCGGATCTTGATGCCGTTGCGCTGCTCGACTTCCTTGACGACGTCGGCAAGCAAAGGTCCCACGATGTCGCAAAGCTCTCGTTCCGCGTGGGCGTACGGGGCGAAGTTCTCGCTTAAGGTCGACATGTCCGCGGTTCGGTTGGGTATCGGTTGATTTGACATAGACGTGAACTTATGAGCGCAGCAATACCGTCTGTCAAGTTTGTATGATACCGAACAATAGTTTCCGCCGGCGGTCGCCACGCTTGCGCCTTTGCCGCGCTTGCTCCCCTCGCCGGCGATCCTGCGCGGCGCACAGCATTGCGCCCGGGCGGGTCTTGCAGACACGCCGAAATCCGCCGATGATAGCCGCGACATCGCCAGCCGGCGGTTGAATTCCGGCTGCCGCTGTTCGTCGCCGTGAGATCGGCATGCGCCGACCGGCCGGCCAGGATGCCCAGGCATTCGACACGGCCGTATCGAAGGAGACCATCGATGAAACGCCTGTTCGTCCCGTCCCTGTTGCTTTTGCTCGCGCTTGTGTCGCTGCCGTCTCAGGCGTGGATACGCAGTCCCGCCACGACTTTCGCGACCCTGCCCGCGGGCGCGACCACGCCCGAGGGCATTGCGGTCGACGCCAGCGGCAACGTCTACGTTTCGACTTTCGGCTTCCCCGAGAGCGGAGCATCGACGGATCCGGGGCGGATCATCGTGTTCGATGCGCGCGGCAAGCTGGTGCGGCAACTGATCGTCGCGGGCGCGAGCCCGCATCTGCTGGGGCTCGGCGTTCATCCGGCAACGCAGGCGCTGCTGGTCGCCGATTTCGGAGCGGGGAAGGTTCTCAGCGTCAACCCGCTTTCTGGCGAGTCACAGGTCTTTACCGACATCGGGCCCACCTCAGGCTTGAACGCCTTGACCTTCGACAGCGCAGGCAACGTCTATATCTCGGACTCGTTCCAGGGCAAGATCTGGAAGACCGGACCGAACGGCGGAGTGGCCGTGCCCTGGGCCAGCGATCCGCTGCTGACGACCAGCGGCGTGCCGCCGTTCGGCGCCAACGGCCTCGCCTTCAACCGCGGCGGCACGATACTGTACGTCGCCAACACCGGCGACGATTCGATCGTCAGCATTCCGGTGACAGGCGGCGCGGCGGGCGCGGCCTCGGTGCTGGCCTACAGCATCAACGGCGCCGATGGCGTGGCGGTCGACGACAGCGACAATATCTGGGTCGTCGCCAACCAATCGGATGAAATCGTCGTCATCGATGCAACCGGCAAGGCGATTGCCAAGCTCGGCGATTTCAGCGGCGTCGACAGCCAAGGCGCGGCGCGTGGCCTGCTGTTCCCGGCCAGCCTGGTGTTCAGCGGCGAGTCGGTGCTGGTGACCAATCTCGCGCTCGATCTGGGCACGAGATTCGGATTCCCGACGGTCGATTCCCAATGGGCTGCGCAGGTGACGCGATATACGGTGAGCAAGATCAACCGCCATCTTCCGCCGGTCCCCGCGGCAAAGGATTGAGCCGGCACGATCGCGGCGGCTGAGGCGGCGCAGCCGGTGTCGTGGGCGAGAGAACTCGAACGGCGGGCGCCGCGGTGACGTTCGCCATCGGCGGCTCCCGCGCGCTCGCCCTCGAGCACGCGCACACGCTGTATGGCCTGTGGCGCCACCGGCGCACGGATCCCGAGACCGTGCGCCGATTCCAGCTGCGCAAACTTCGCGTGCTGCTGGCGCACTCGGGGGCCAACGTGGCAGCGTACCGCGAGCACTGGCGCCGGTCGGAATCCGAGCGTTTCGTCGTGGCGACGATGCGCGATCTCGAAGCCTTGCCGACCATCGGCAAGAACGATCTGCGCGGCCGCCCGGTGGCCGAAACGCTGGTCGACGGCGCCGACCCGCGAAGGCTGGTGCGGCATACGACCAGCGGGTCGTCGGGCAAACCATTCACGATCTATCGCTCGCCTCGAGAGGAACACCTGCTGAACCTTTTTCGCCTGCGTGCATGCGCCGCCGCAGGCTTGCGAACCTTCGACCGCATTGCGCGCTTCAGCCAGCTTCCGCTCGACGACGTGCGGCGCGGCTGGCCGGGGCGGATTCGGCAGGCGATCGGCGTCCACCGCGAGCAACGCCTGGACGGGCTGTCGCCGGCGAACGAGATCATCGCGCTGTTGTTGCGGCAGCGGCCTGACGTGATTTGCGGCTATCCGTCGACGCTGCGTCACGTTGCCGACGGGTTGCGCCGGCGCGGGGCCGATCGCGTGCGGCCGCGGCTGGTTCTATGCGGCGGCGAGGTGCTCGCCGCCGCGGCTCGGCGCGCGATCGAGGACGCGTTCACCGCGCCCGTCTTCGATTTTTACGGCGCGCACGAATTCAATCTGCTGGCGTGGCAATGCCCGCATGGCGATGCCTACCATGTGTGCGATGACAATGTTCTGGTCGAAATCGTCGACGACAGCGGCCGACCGGTCGAGGTGGGCGAGGTCGGTGAAGTCGTCGCGACCGCGCTGCACTCGTACACGATGCCATTCATCCGCTATCGCACCGGAGATCTCGCGATGCGCGGGCCGGCCACCTGTCGATGCGGACAGCCGTTTTCCACGCTGCGTGCAATCCAGGGGCGGGCGGCCGACTACCTGAAGCTGCCGGAGGGCCGACGCGTCCATCCCTATTCGATCACCGGCCATCTTGCCGAGCACGAGGCCGCCTGGGTATCGCAACATCAGATCGTGCAGCTCGACGTTCGCCATGTCCGGTTGAACATGCGTGCGGCCCGGGTGCCGACGTCGGTCGAGATCGAGCGCGTGCGAAAGCTCGCCGCCAGGGTTCTCGGACCCGACGTACGATTCGAGCTGGCACTGGTCGACCATTTTCCGCCGCATCCCAGCGGAAAATTCCATCCCTACCTGTCGCAAAGGTCCGGGTCAGAAGAAGCGTCTGCCTGGCCGCGGTGAGCACGCTCATCCGGCCGTCGTGGAGCGTGGCGCGGTAGCTTCGATGCCCGCGCGCACTTCCGGGAAACCGGTCAGCCTTTGAGGTTTTCGTTGAAGAACGCGATCGTTCGCGACCACGCCAGCTTGGCGGCCGCTTCGTCGTAACGCGGCGTCGTATCATTGTGGAAGCCGTGGTTGGTCCCCGGATACGTGAACATCTGGTACCTGACGCCGTGCGCCTTCAGCGCCGATTCGAAAGCCGGCCAGCCGGCATCGACGCGCTGGTCTTGCGCCGCGTAATGCAGGAGCATAGGCGCCTTGATTTTCGCGGTGTCAGCAGCACTCGGCTGAATCCCATAAAATGGCACCGCCGCGCCGAGATCCGGCATCCGCGTCGCCAGGAGATTGGCGATGTCGCCGCCGTAACAGAATCCGACCGCGCCGATCTTTCCCGTGCACTCCGGTCGCGACTTCAGAAACCCGGCCGCGGCGATCAGGTCCTCGGTCATTTTCTTGCGGTCGAGCTGACCGAATAGCTGCACCGCCTTTTCCTCGTCGCCCGGATAGCCGCCGACCGGCGCCAGCGCGTCCGGGGCGAAGGCCACGAAGTTCTCGACCGCGAGGCGCCGTGCGATGTCCTCGATGTAGGGATTAAGACCGCGATTTTCGTGATAGACGACGACGCCGGGCCACTTTCCGGAGCCTGCGGGATGCGCCATGTATCCGCGCATCGTCCCCGAACCGTTCGGCGACGGGTAGCTCAGATACTCGATCTTGATCCGGGCATCGTCCTTGGCGACCTGCTGGGCGAGCGCGTAATTCGGCATGAGGCTCTGCAGCATCGCCGCGGCGGTGAATCCGCCGACCGCGTATCGCGTCGCTCGGTCGAGGAATTCGCGACGGCTGATCCGGCCGTGAACGTAGCCATCGAAAAGCTTCAGGACGGCAGGGGGAAAATCGCTGGCTTTTTTGCGCTCCACTGAGAGTCTCCTCGGGTCCGAACCAAGCGTTATCTGAACGCGGCGCGCGCTGGCCGCCAGACCTTACCACAACGTCAGGCCGAGCAATGCGCGTGCCAATCGCCTGTCTTGACGCCTGCAGCGGCGGAAGGCGCGGGCGGCGCTATTTGCCGCTGACGCCGCTGTAATTCGTGCCCGCGAGTTTTTGTAAGTCTTGCCGTTCTGGCCATCCGAGGCGCGGGACAGTGTATCGTCGCATCGGGCTTTCCGGTCGCACGCGCGGCCGACGGCCGACGACACGCCGACAGAGGGATTTGCATGCGGGTTCCACCGATGAGTCGCCGTCTCCAGCGCATTCTCTGCCTGGACGATTTCGAGTCGGCCGCGCGCAGGCACCTGCCCCGGCCGGTGTTCGGCTACGTGTCGGCTGCCGCCGAAACCAGCGCGTCGCTGTCCGACAATCGCCGCGCATTCGCCGAGATCGGCTTCGTGCCGCGCGTGCTCATCGATATCTCCAAGAGCTCGCAGGAAACAACCCTTTTCGATCGCGTCTACGCCTCGCCGTTCGGTATCGCGCCGCTCGGCATCAGCGCACTCTACGCGTACCGCGGCGATCTGGTGCTGGCGCGGGCAGCGGCAGCGGCAGGGATCCCGATGATCATGAGCGGGTCGTCGCTGATCCGTCTCGAGGATGTCGCCGCCGAATGCCGGGACACCTGGTTCCAGGCGTATCTTCCGGGCGACGCGCGAGAGATCACAGCGCTGGTCGAGCGCGTGGCGCGGGCCGGATTCGCGACGCTGGTGGTGACCGTGGATTCGCAGGTTGCGCCCAACCGCGAGAACTATCTGAGGGCCGGCTTCAGCGCGCCGCTGCGTCCGACGTTGCGCCTCGCATGGGATGGCATCGCGCGTCCGAGGTGGCTGTTCGGAACGTTTCTGCGCACCCTTATTCGTCACGGCATGCCGCATTTCGAGAACAACTTTGCGACCCGCGGGGCGCCGATTGTGTCGCCTAGCGTGGTTCGCGAATGGTCTGAGCGTGGGCAGCTCGACTGGACCCACCTCGCGTTGATACGCAGACTGTGGAGCGGGACGCTGATCGTCAAGGGGATTCTCGACCCTGCCGATGCGCGCATCGCACGCGATGCCGGGGCCGATGGCATCATCGTGTCCAACCATGGCGGGCGCCAGCTCGACGGAGCCGTGTCGCCGCTTCGCATGCTGCCGGCTGTCGTCGCCGCATGTCCACATATTCCGGTGATGATCGACGGCGGCGTGCGCAGGGGCACCGACGTACTGAAGGCGATGGCCCTCGGCGCGAAGCTTCGTTTTCGTCGGGCGGCCGTTCGGGTACGCGGCAGCCATCGGCGGCGCCGCCGGCGTCACCCGCGCCGTGTCCCTGCTGTCGGCCGAGATTCAGCGCGACATGGCGATGCTGGGGATCTTGCGGCTGTCCGACCTCGGTTCGGAGCGGCTGTTGCGGTTCGACGATCGATATCGCGCGGGATCATCGCATCCCGCGGATCCGGAGCGGTGACCGTCGACTCTCACATCGGCGGTCTGGTCTGCTGCCACGCGGGCAAGGCTTCGATCCGCGAATACCACGCCCGGATGTTGCCGTATGCGTCCCATGGCAGCCTGGCGGCCTCGGCGTAGTGCAGGTACGAGGCGACGGCAAAGTCCGCGAGAGTCAGCGTGCCGTCGACCAGGTAAGGACGCTTGCCGAGCTGATCGTCGAGTACCGCCGCGTCGCGATGAAACAGCTGTTCCGCCTTTTTCAGAGCGGCCGGATCTCCGTCGCCCATGCCAAGAGCTTTCTTGACCAGGTTTTCCCAGAGGAACCCGCCGCAGCCCTCGTGCCAGTGTGCGACCTGCCAGAGCTGCCAGCGGCTGATATCGGCGCGCGTACGGGCGTCGTCGGGCCACAGGCTGTTCTGCCGCTGGCTGGCGAGGTACTGCATGATCGCGTTCGATTCCCACAACGTGAAATCACCGTGCGTGAAAACCGGCGTTCGCCCGGTCGGATTCATCTCCAGGAATTCCGGCGTATGCGACTTGCCCTTGGTGATGTCGACGAACTCGAATTCCATCGGGATGCCGAGATGCGCAGCGACCGCCTGCACCTTGCGCGTATTGGGCGATGGGGGAAATCCGTACAGCTTCATGTCGGCCTCCTCAATCCTTCGGTCCGCCAACGTCTGGAAGGGACGTCAACAGTTAACCGATAGGTTAAGTGTCTATGAAACGGCTGGCGCTGTCAAGCAGCAGCGATATCGGGCGGACGCGGCGCCATGTGGTCAAGCCGGCACCAGGGCGATCGGCCGGCACGCGGCCTCGGCAGGATCCCCGCCGAAGCGCCTCGTGCGGGGTGCCGGCCGGCCGAACATGGACCGCGCGGTGTCGGGCATACTAGCGGGTCCGCATGATGTCGAACCCACTGTCATCCGCCAGCGGCCCGCGAGGCCGAGATCGATCGTTGTCGACATCGACGCGGCGATGACGGCCTTCGCGCACATCCGGCATGCTGTCGCGACGCTTGCCCGCGCAATCCGGGTGCCGCTCGCGCTGATGGCCGTCGCAAGCTTCGCTGGTTGCGCCAGCCCCCAGATTGGCGTCAGCACTCCCAAGTCCGACGATGAGCTCGGGCAAGGCGCCGTGCTTCGCTCTCTGCGTCTCGATCCGGCGCTGGAACAGCGGATTCTCGCGCTCGACCCCGATCACATTTCCGACCAGGACGTCAGATCGACGCTGGCCGCCGGACCCACCCCGAGAATCATCCTGCTGCATGCGAGCGTCTACCCGGTCTATCTGATCATGACCTCGTTTGCGAGGTTTCTCGAGGGGATGGGCTACCCCGAGGAAAAGCTTCGCGACCCGGCCGACGGCGCGTACTCGCAGAGTCCGTATGGGAGCAGCGAGCGCCTGGCCGGCGAGATCGCGTGGTATTACGAACGCGACGGCGTCAGGCCGATGATCATCGGCCACAGTCAGGGCGGCATGCAGGCTATCAAGGTGCTGTACACGCTGGCCGGCGCCTTCGAGCCCAGGCTCGCGGTGTGGAATGCGGCGACCGACGAGGCCGAAGACCGGTTCAGCATCGTCGATCCACTGGATGGGACCAGGCGCCCGGTCGTCGGACTTTCGGTGACCTATGCCACGGCGGTGGGCGCAGGCGGCGCGGCGTTCATGCTGCCCAACCAATGGGACATGCTGCTCCGGCTGCGAACGATACCGGATACCGTCGATGACTTTACCGGCTTCGCGATCCAGGGCGACATGGTCGCCTGGACTTTTCCAGGTACGTCGGCGATGACCGAATATCACCGCGGCGGCATGGCCAAGGTGCGCAACGTCGTGCTGCCGATCACCTACAACCATATTACGGTCCCGATTACTCAAGCCCTCGCCGCCGACCCGAAGGCCCGGGCGTGGATCAACGCCTATGTGCCGCCAGCCGGCGAGGAGCCCGAGGTCCCGGCCGACATCAGAGGCAACAACATCCTGTGGGCGGCCGATGTCTGGTTCAGCATCAAGAAGCATTGGTGCCTGGAAGCGCAGAAGCTGGTGCGCGCGAGGCACGCCGCGCTCGACAGGGATGACGCTCTACCCGTGTCGCAGGTGTCGAACGCACCCCTGCCAGCTCCCGACTGACCGAAGGTCCGCCGTGGTGTGCCGTCACTTCTTCTGCCTTGCCAGTATCGACTCGATCTCGTCCATGATCGAATTCATGCGGGCGACCAACGCCTGATAGGGCGCCGGCGTGGCGAGATCGACGCCGGCCTTTTTCACCAGATCGTACGGATACCCGGAGCCGCCGGCCTTGAGCAGGTCGAGGTAGCGCTGCAGCGCGCCGGGCTCGCCCCTTCCTACGCGCTCCGCGAACAGCGCACTCGCCGCGATCGACGTTGCGTACTGATAGACGTAGAAGCTGTTGTAGAAGTGCGGTATGTATGCCCATTCGACGCAATAGGCGTCGTCGATGTCGACCACACCTTCGCTGGCGCCGTGGTAACGCTTCAGGATCTCGCAGTACGTCTTGGTCAGCGCCTCGCCGGTCAGCGGCTCGCCCTTGTCGGCGCGCGCATGGATGGCGCGCTCGAACTCGGCGAACATCGCCTGGCGGAAGTAGGTGCCGCGCAGCTGCTCCAGCGCATAGCCGAGGTAGTAGAGCCGCTCATCGTCGCTTTTCGCGGTTTTCAGCACGCGCTGCAGCAGCAGCTCCTCGTTGAACGTCGACGCGATTTCACCGGTGAATATGGCGTAGTTCGAGGTCACGAACGGCTGCGCCTTGTTGGCCAGATACGAGTGCATCGCGTGACCCCACTCGTGTGCGACCGTGGTGACCGACTCGTAATCGTCGTTGTAGTTCATCAGGACGTACGGATGGACGTCGTACGCGTAGCCATCCATGTGTGCCCCCGACAGCTTGTGCGGGCGCGGGTAGGTATCCATCCAGCGGTGATCGAGTCCGTACGCCAGCGCATCGACGTAGTCCTTGCCGAGCGGCGCAACCGCCTCGAGCACAATCTTCCGACCGACGTCGAACGGCAGCTTGATATCGCTGTGCACGAGCGGAGGATAGATGTCGTAATAGTGGAGCTGCGGCACGCCGAGCATTTTCGCGCGCAGGCGGAAATAGCGATGCAACGTCGGCAGGTTGGCATTGGTTTGCGCGATCAGTTCGTCGAAGACCTTGACCGGAACGTTGTGGCGGTCGAGCGACTGGGTGATCGAATCCGGGTACTTGCGCACCTTCGCGTAGACAGTGTTCTGCTTGAGTTGTGAATACAGGTCGACGCCGATCGTGCGCTCGTAGATCTTGAACGTGCCGAAAAACGCATCCATGACTTTCTTGCGGTCATCGCGGTTCGGCAGCTCGCGGTATTTGGTGTACGCCGACGCGTCGATCGTGACTTCCTCGCCGGTGGAGAGCTTGACCTTCGGCCAGGGGATGTCGGCGTTGGTGAGAAGCGTGTAGGCCGATTGCCCGGCGTTGTCCATCAAGCCGAACTTCGCGACCAGCGCCTCGCCCTCGTCGCTCAGCGTGTGCGGCGCATTGCGCAGGGTCTGGTCGAGCGGGAAGCGGTAGATCGACAGCGACCGGTCTTTGGCGAGAAATTGGTCGATGCGCTTTTTGCCGATATGCAGCAGCTCGGGGTCGACGAACGCGGTTCCTTCGGTAACCCTGTTGCCCAGAAGATCTCCCTTCTGGTCGAGCTCCAGATACGCCGCGTTGCCGGTGTCCTCGGCGGCCTGCTCGCCCGCATAGGCTGCCAGCCGGTAGTAGCGCTTGGTCAGGTCGGCCTGGAGGTCCAGGCAGCGCTTGAAGCGGGCAACGCTGTCGCCCAGGTGTCCCTTGCAGCCGGCAAGCTCCCTGAGTTGCGCGTCGACCTTGCCCGCGTCGGCGTTCCACGCGGCTACCGATGGATAGATCTCGGAAAGATCCCAGCGGTCGGCGGTCGTTTCGCCGTAGGCCGGCGCCAGAAAGGCGACGGCCACGGCCACGACCAACGGAAGAAAACGGAATGTCATGGCGGCGGCCTCAGCGGCGATGGTGCGAAGCGCAGGATTTTACTCGCAGCGCCGGGGAATGGAACCGGCGCCGCTCACGTCGCCAGCGGCATTCAATGCCCTGTCGCATCCCCCTGGCGACTTGCTTCGAACAGGAACCAGGTACGCCGCTCGGTTTCGTCGGTCCAGACTTCGATCAGGCTGGCGGTCGCGATGTCATGGTGCTCATCGCAAAGATCGTGCGCCTCGCGAAAGCGTGCCGCCAGCGCCTTGTTGTCTTCGCGCAGCTCGGCGAGCATGTCCGACGGTTCGACGTAGTCAGCGTCGTTGTCGGGAATCCGCTGCAGGCGGGCGATGTGGCCTATCGAGCGTAACGTGACCCCTCCAAGCTTGCGGATGCGCTCGGCGATCGGGTCGGTCATCGCGTAGATCTGGTCGGCCTGCTCGTCGAGCAGCAAATGATAGTCGCGGAAGTGCGGGCCACTCATATGCCAATGAAAGTTTTTCGTCTTCATGTAGAGCGCGAATACGTCGGCAAGGATCGCGTTCATCGCTCCGGTGATGTCTTTGGCGGCCGCAGCGCTGAGGTCGGTCGGCGTGCGCAACGGAGCCTTTTGGCGTCGTTGCAGGTCCTGCATCTTCGATCTTGGGGCAGATTTCTTCACGATGGTGTTCCTTTTAAGTTATTTGGATCTTGCTGATTGCACGTCCGAGCCACCGGTCGGAGTCAGGCTTCCAACCAGGTCGCCAGATCGGTCTCGAGCTGCGTCAGTTCTTCCTCCCGCGTGTACATCATATGACCGGCGTCGTAGTAGTGATGCTGCACCCGGCTCAACACATCGGGTGGCGCGTCGAGCTGCGCCAGCGACCAGTCGGTCGCGCTGTACGGCGTTCCGAGATCGTATCGGCCGCTGCCGACGAAAACCTTCAGATGCGGATTGCGGCGCAGCGCGCGCGCCAGGTCGCGGCTGGTCGTCGCGTAGCTGTTGCCCTTGGCTTCGCCGCGGTTCCAGTTCCAGCCTTTATGCACATCCATCGACAGTACTTCGTAGCGAGTCTCGGCATTCATGCCGAGCTGCTCGCCGAAGTACGCCATCGCCGCCATCGTATAGGGCGATGCGATCGCTTCGATCCCGGGGTCGAACTCCCAGTCGCGGGTGCGGCTCGCGGCCATCGGGCCGGTGGCTCGCGCGTCGAGGCGGCCGACGATGCGCCCCTGCGGACGAAGCGCCTCGAAGAAGTAGGTCATTTCGCTGATGCGCAGGTTCTTTTCCTCGACCAGCGCCTGCGGCAGCCCGATAAGCTCGGCAATGCGCCGAGCGACACGGCCGCGGCGCTTGCCATCCAGACGCGACCCCGCCTGCAGCGCGGCGACGTATTCCTCGTCGACGAAGGCTTCGGCTGCGGCGCGTGCCGCCGCAGGAGACTTGGCGAGCGCGCCCTTCAGCAGCCCGTGGTATTGCGAAACGTTGGCAAACGCGGGCAAGAAGAGCGAGTAGGGCAGGTCGTTTGCCGGACAGAAGACGATGCTTTGCAGATCCATCGCGCACGAGATCAGGATCAGGCCCGAAAGCGCCACGCCGGCGCCTTGCAGCTTGTCGGCGAGTGCCGCGCCGCGCGTCGTGCCGTAGCTTTCGCCCGCCAGGTAGACCGGCGACCCCCAGCGCTTGTGCCTGGTCAGCCAGACCCGCACGACATCGGACAGCGCGGCGACATCGCCATCGACCGACACCATCTTTTTGCGCGCGTCGACACTGGATGTCGTCGACCAGCCGGTGTGCGGAGGGTCGATGAAGACAAGGTCGAAATGCTCGAACCAGCTGTGCGGGTTGTCGGCGACGGCGTAAGGCGCTGTCGGCATGCTGGCATCGCTGGGCGTGACCACGCGTTTCGGGCCCAACGCGCCGAGGTGCAGCCAGATCGACGCCGAACCCGGGCCGCCGTTGAAAGCGAAGCACACCGGACGCGTGCTCGTGTCTCCGCCCTTGAGTGCATAGCTGGTGGCCATCACGGCAGCCTCGGGCTCGGCCAGCGTGCCGTCGAAGCCTTCGGCCACGACCGGCAGGAAGGCTGCGCTGACCGTGTAGTCCAGCGTCTTGCCGCCGAGCCTGATCGAGCCGCTGCTTTCGCTGGCAGCCTGCGCGACGAGCTTGTCGACGCGCTCGCGCATTTTCTTGTCGGTTTCCTTGTTGTCGCTGCTGGGTTGAGGCGCGTCGGCCATGAACTCTCCGGTCAAAAGTCGGTGCCGCGCACGCGCGGCGGGGAAGGATGCGAATCGCGTAGATCCGGTTGCGTCGCCGAGGATAATCCCGAACCGTTGCACGCGCAAAGCGGGAGCGGTCCACGAAGCCGCGACCGCCGCGTAGAATTCCAGCGGTATGGATGAATTTGCCGCCCTGAACGTGATCGCGCTGCGGGCCGTCGAAACCTCGGACGGAGCGCGCACGCTGTGGAGCGATGAAGACCGCGCATGGGCGAGCCGCGCTGCCGCCGAGGTCGTCGGCGCCGAAAGCAAGCCAGAGGCGTTCCTCGCGCGCCGAGCGATGCTGGCCATCGAGAAACTCGGCGTGCGCCACCCCGCGCTTCCGCGCGCGGCGCGCGCGATGCGCTGGCGTCCTTGGGTCGGTACCGCCATCGTCGCCATGGCGTTTGCGCTCGGCGTCTTTCTCGACCAGGTCGACGCGGCGCGCCGGGTCAATGTGCTCGCCCCGCCGGTGCTCGGGCTTCTGCTTTGGAATCTCTTCGTGTATCTCGCCGTCGCGATCGGTTACGTGCTCCGATACGGCGACGACGCAAGGGCCGGGCCGCTGCGCCGCGCAGTGACGCGCGTGGCCGGCGGACTCTCGTTGCCCCGCCGCGCCGGGCCCCTTCGCGGCGCGATCCTCGCATTCGTCGATGAATGGGCACGCCGGTCGGCGGCGCTCTACGGTATGCGCGCGGCGCGCATCCTGCACTTCGCGGCGGCGGCGCTTGCCTTGGGCGTGATCGCTGGCATTTACGTTCGCGGCATCGCGTTCGAGTATCGTGCGAGCTGGGAGAGCACGTTTCTCGATCCGCCGACGGTGCGCGCTGTCCTGGCCATCGCCTATGCTCCCGGTGCATTCATCACCGGCATCAGCGTGCCGGACGTCGCCGCGGTCAGCGCGATCCGCTCTCCGGAGGGCGAAAACGCCGCGCGCTGGCTGCATTTGATGGCCGCGACGCTTGCCGCGGTCGTGATCGTGCCGCGGTTGCTGCTCGCGTTTGTCGCCGGTGTCGTCGAACGTCATCGCGCCGCCAATGTGCCGCTGCCGCTGGAAGAGCCGTATTTCCAGCGCCTGCTGCGTGGCTATCGAGGCGGAGCCGCGCGCGTGCGCGTGATCCCGTACAGCTACGCGCCCGGATCCGCGGCGCTCGCGGGACTCGAAGCCGTCGTCGCGCGCGCATTCGGCGGCAGCGCGGCGATTGTGGTCGCGCAGCCGGTTGCCTACGGGGCCGAGGATGCGTCGGCCGGCCTGCCGAAGCCAGCGGCGGGCACCACGCTGGTCGCATTGTTCAATGCGAGCGCGACGCCTGAGCGCGAAGTGCACGGCGCATTCCTGGCGACGCTGGCCCGGCACCATGCCGGCGCCGAGGCGCTTCTGGCCCTGGTCGACGAAAGCGGTCTGGCGGCGCGCTGGCACGGCGAGTCTGCGCGCGTCTCGGATCGTCGCGCGGCGTGGACGCGGATGAGCGAAGAGGCTGGCGTGCCCGCGGTCTTTGTCGATCTGGCGGCACCCGACCTTGCCGCCGCCGAAAGCGCGATCGACCAGGCCGTCACCGGCAAGTGACAGATGAGCACCGTCGCGCTGTCGCTGATCTCGCATACCAACACGGGGAAGACGACGCTCGCGCGCACGCTCCTCGGACGCGACGTAGGCTCGGTGCGCGACGCCCAGCATGTCACGCAGGAAGCCGCGTCCTATCCGCTGATCGCCACCGACACCGGCGAGACGCTGGTTCTGTGGGACACGCCGGGATTCGGCGACAGCGCACGGCTCGCGCGGCGATTGCGACAGCAGAGCAACCCGGTCGGCTGGTTCCTGTCGCAGGTCTGGGACCGCTTCCAGGACCGCGCTTTTTTCCTGTCGCAGCAGGTCGTGCGCAACGTTCGCGACCAGGCCGACGTCGTGCTTTATCTGGTCAATGCGTCGGAGGCTCCGGGGGACGCGGGATATCTCGCACCAGAACTCGACATCCTCGAGTGGATCGGGAAACCCGTCATCGTGTTGATCAACCAGACCGGCCGTCCGCGGCCGCGCGATGAGGAGCAGGCGGAGGAGACGAGTTGGCGGGCTGCGCTCGGTCCGCGGCCGGTCATCCGCGCGGTGATGACGCTCGATGCGTTCGCGCGTTGCTGGGTGCAGGAGATCGCACTGCTCGACCTCGTCGGCGATGTGCTCCCCGAAGCGCGCCGGGCATCGTATCGGCGGCTCGTCGACGCGTGGCGCGCACGGCGCTTGACGCAGTTCGACCAGGCGATGTCGGCGCTCGCCGCACCGATCGCCGCCGCGTCCTGCGATCGCGAAGCTCTGCACGAAATCGGCGCCGGCGCATTGCGCGCGATCGGCCGCAGTCTCGGCCTCGGCGCGGACGAACTCGAGAAGGCGAAGTCGCGCGCGTCCAACGCGATGGCGACGCGCCTCGACCGCGCCATTGGCGCGAGCACCGACCGCCTGATCGGGCTCTATGAACTGGACGGTCGCGCGAAAGGCGACGTGCTCGCGCGTCTCGCCGCCGGGCTCGCGCTGGATGCGCCGATGAGCGAAGGCAAGGCCGCGATGATGGGCGGGGTCGTGTCCGGTGCGTTGAGCGGGCTCGCCGCCGACCTCGCCGCCGGCGGACTTACGTTCGGCGCCGGCATGCTCACCGGCGCCGTGCTCGGCGCGCTGGGCGGCGCGGGCATCGCCCGCGGCATGAACCTGGCGCGCGGCAAATCCGGTACGACGCTGCGTTGGGAAGATGCGTTCCTCACAGGGCTGGTCGGATCGGCCCTGCTGCGCTATCTCGCGGTCGCGCATTACGGGCGCGGTCGCGGCGACTGGTCCGAGACCGAGTACCCGTCCTTCTGGCCGCCGCTGGTCGCGCAGATCATCGAGGAGCGTCGTGATCGGCTCATCCAACTCTGGGCGAAACGCCAGCCCGCTTGCGATACCGACCGCATGGCGAGCGCATTGCGCGAATTTCTTGCCGATGCGACCAGCGAGACGCTTGACCGCCTCTATCCGGGTGCGCTGGCGGACCGTTGGGGAAACTGACTCGAGCGCGCCGACCGGCTGTCCGCGCTGCCCGGGACAGCGCAGCATCGCATGGGTGGACTTGCAAGCGAAGAGGGCCGCTAGAGCGGCCCTCTTCGCCCGCGACTTTCGCCGCCGCGAGTCTAATTGCCGAGGTTCATCTGCCAGATACCTCTCGAGTGCGTCGCGGCGAAGAGCAACCGCTTGCAGCTCGGAGCGCCGCTCGTGCAAGTCGGTACGCGCGAGGAGGGCTGGATCTCCAGGTGCATCACCTCGTAATTCGGCATGCCGCCCGTTACGTGCCAGCCTCCGGTACCGTCAGCGTCACCTCGTAGCACGCCAAAGTCCGTCGACACGTAGAGGGTCTGGCTCGCGTCGTCGCGAACGACGTCGCTCACCGGCAGGTCCCCGTCGTTGGTCGGCGTGGGGAATGCGGAGGTGCCCGCCTCGACGTTCAGGTTGGTGAAGATACCGGATCCCGCGGTCGTGCCATTCTCCCGAACTTCGAAGACGTGCCCCGGCGTCGCCGGCGTGGCAGCGTTGTAGCCCGAATAGGTCACCCACGCGTGGCCGGTGTTGGACGGATCGACGTAGATCCCGCTCGGGAACCGGGTCGGCGAATTCCCCGCGGTCGAGCTGTCGATGCGGTGCCAGGTGACGGTCGCCGGGTCGGAGGCGTCGGCGTTGTGCGTCACGAAGATCCGACCGGCGGAGGTCGCCGCCCACAATGTTCCGTGGTCCACACCGTCGCGGGCTAGCCACGAGATCGAGCCGCCTGCACGATCGGCGCCATACACCGTTCCCGTCAGGTCGCCCGGCTGGTTGATGCATGAGGGATTCGCGCCGCCGAGGCCGTCGCAGTACGGACCGCCAAGCGGCCGGAAGTCGCCGCAGCCGTCCTGGGCGCCGGAGGTCACGAACTCGGGGCAGTTCGCCTCGTAGGCGGCGATGTCGGGCGCCGGATCCTGCGGGACGTTGCCGGCGTGGCCGGCGCCGAACGCCCAGCTTCGCCAGACATGCTTTGCGCCCGAGAAGATCGGGTGCGTGCCGGGTACCGGGTTCGGGTCGCCGATCTGCGGCCAGTAGAATGCGGGCCCCTCGCCGCTGTTGACGATCGGTGCGGAGATGATGACCCACCTCTCCGGGTCGCCGTTGCGGAAGTTCGCATCGCTGAACCCGCTGGTGAACTCGTTGAAGCGCCACGTCGGATTGGTCGGGTCGTAACCGGCGTTGCCGCCGTCCCCGTAGATGACCTGCGTGAACGTGTTCGTGCCGAGGTTGCCCGGGTTCGACCACGTGCCGTTGTCCTGCGTGCCGCCCATGATCTCGCGCGAGTCGGACGGATTGATCGCCACGTTGATGAACTGCAGCGTGCTGGAGAGCTTCTTGTCGACGTGGCTGATCAATGTCGGCACCCGGGACAGCAGTCGCTTGCACGACAGTGTAGCTGCCGGACGTGTCGGCAGCGGCGTGCCGCCGTTGCGGAACGGCGAGTCGCACTGCGACGAAACGTCTGCGAACGCTCCGCTCGTCCGGATCAGTCCGCCGTCCGAGCCCTCGAAGATCTGGGTCGGATTGCCCGGATTGATGGCGATGACGTGCTGGTCGGGATGGATCCCGTTCGGCGCGTTCACGCACCCCTGGTCGAAGTACGGCGCGTACGCGCACCAGCTCGGATGATTGATCGTCGAGTCGTACGACAGATCGGTGAACGTGCGATTGTTGTTCGCCGCGTCGGGATCGCCGGCCGTGTCGGAGTACAGCACCTCGCGACCATTGGAGCGACCGTTGCCGCAGCCGACGCCGTTGGTGTCGCACGGCTGCTCGCCGTACTGGTTCGACCCGATCACGTAGACGGTATCCGGCATGCCGGCCGGCGTGTAGACCCGCTCGTCGTACCAGCATTGACCGGTGCAAAAATCATCGGTCGCGAAGTACGGGCTACCCGTCGATTTCGACGTCAGGTTCTGCCAGCCGTTGTAGGTCGCTGGAAACGGGTTCCCGTTGCCGGCGGGCGCAGTGGCACCCGCCGCCTGCGATGCGAGGAGCGTGGCCGCAGGCTGGTTCGCGTTATCCAGGCGCCAGAAGTTGGCCGCGAGCGCGCCACCGATCCCGCCGCCGTTCGCCGTGCCGTCGGTGAGGTAGATTCGCGTCTTGTTGTTCTTCACGGTCAGCGCGAACATGGTCCGGTCGATGGCCGCGTTTTGGAAGAACTGCGGCGCGAAGACCTGGCTGAACGCCGTCTGTGCCGCGCCGGCGTCGCGCCGGTATACGCCCGCGTCGAACGCGGAGACGTAGACGACGTCGAGATTGAGCGGGTCGAGGCCGAGGTCGGTCACGCCAAGGACTGAGGACCCGTGTCGGGCTTGGCGCCGTCCCAGACCATCGTGAAGGTCGCACCGCCGTCGGTCGACTCGTAGAGACCGGGCAAATTGGCGCCCGGTTCGAGCGTAATGGTGCCGCCGTTGCCGATCACGTGCGAAAGCCCGCGTACGCCCAGCGCCGAGCCGACGAAGATGTGATTGGCGTTGCGCGGATCGATAACGATCGAATTGATCCCGCGCCCGAGGAATGCGTCGGCACCGGGAGTCACGCAGGGATTCGTCGGATTGTCGACGCACTTGTCGGCGAGCTTCGTCCAGGTCTCGCCGTTGTTGGTGGACTTGTAGATGCCGACGCCGGCCTCGCAGCCCGGACGAGCAGCGATTGCCTTCACCCGTGCCGAGATAGATCGTGCTCCATGTCTTGTCGGTGGGATCGAGCGCCAGCGCCCCGACCGAAGCCTGGTCGAGGTCGCCCGGATGGAGCTGCTTCCAGTCCGGATCGTTCGCGAGCGCGTTGTCGGTACGCCAGACACCGCCGCCCGGACACACCGACCCAGATGCGGCACTGCGCCGCGCTGCAGTCCGGGCGAGACCAACATCGCGGTCACCCGGCTTGCGGTCGTGTTCGTCGCTCCGGAGAAGGACGTGACGCCGGGCTGGATGGCGCTCTGCGTCGGGCCGAAGAAGTTCCACTTGTGCCCCTTGGCGCCGGGATCGCCCTTCTGGGCGTCGCCGAGCGCGATGCGCTGGAACGTCGCCTTGGCGTTCGCCACTGCCTGCGGTGGAATCTCGTCGGCCGGGTAGGTGCGCGCCGCGGAGCGATACGCCTCGAAGCCGCCGATCGGACCTTCGCCCGGCGTCGTCGCACTATTGGCTTGCTGGTCCGGATCGCCGCCGGCGAATTTCGACACGAAGGGCTCGGGATGGAGCCGGATCCACGCGCCGACGGCGATCCCGGCGAGCGACGCGAGCGCACACGCGCCCACGGCGATTCTTACCGTGTTCTTACGCATATCTCCTCCTGGCGAATAGAGAGTCCCGTCGCGGGAAACCGCAGCGCGGGAATTGTTTCCCTGGGTGCTGCCAGATACGTTACGCCGATAAAAGAACTGCCGTCAAGACAAGCGCCGGGCTCGGATTGTTGCCTCGGGAAAGGTCTTCGCAGGCCCGATAGGCAGCCATCAGGCTGGGTACCTCGGCAACGAGCTCGTCGGCCACTAGGCGGCTTGATTCCATCGAGCGTGAGCCTCCACTTCGGGCGCCGTATGCCGGTTTCCTGCATTTCATCCCTACCGGCGCGCATTGTGTCTTGCCGCGCTGGAGCCGAGGCTCCCGCTCCCGTAATCTTGCCCTGTGACAAGCAGGCGACCAGAGGGCAACAAGATGAATACCGATCCACGCAGCCCAGGCACCGACAACGCCGCCGAGCGCGGCAACGAGCGGTCCCGCCTCGCGGCCGATGGGAATCCGACAAGCCTTGCGCGAGATCCGCAAGGGCATCGTCGTGATGTGGTGGGGCTTCTTCGATTGGCTGGCCGTCGTGTCGTGGAAGGCGCTGCTGCTCGTTTCGTTCCTGGGCCTGATACTGGGCGGCATACTCAAGCTTCCCACTCCTGGTCTTCTTGCTCATCGTCGCCTCCTTCATCATCAAGGTGGTGGCGGGCGGCAAGCGCAGAGCGGAACTGACCGCCAGCGAGGCCACCAAGCGGGCCGAAACCGAGCAGCTCGAGCGCACCGTGCTGGAAGCGCGCATGGAAGCGCTGCAGGCGCAGATCGAGCCGCATTTCCTCTTCAATACGTTGGCCAGCATCGACCAGCTCATCCAGACCGATCCGCCGCGCGCCTCCAAGATGCAGCAGAGCCTGATCCGCTACCTGCGCTCGGCCATGCCGCAGATGCGCGAAGGCAGCCGACCCACGCTGGGTCAGCAGGTCGATCTTTGCAGCGCCTTCCTGGAAATCATGGCGGTGCGCATGGAAGGACGCCTGCAGCCGGTGGTGAGTGTTCCGGAAGGCTTGAAATCGGCGGTCTTCCCGTCGATGATGTTGCAGACGCTGGTGGAAAACGCGATCAAGCATGGCCTGGAACCGAAGCCCGAGGGCGGCCGGCTCGAGATCGGCGCCGAGATCGTCGATGGCCAGTTGGCCGTCCATGTGCTCGACACCGGCATCGGCTTCATGCCGAAAGCCGAAGGCTGGCGTGGGACTGGCCAATGTCCGCGAGCGGTTGAAGGCCTTGTACAACGGCCGCGCCGAGCTGATCATCAGCGTGCCGCCCGCGGGCGGCACCTGCGCCACGATCAAAGTGCCCTACGAAATCGCTCCCGCCGCCCGCCTGATTGGACGAGTGCCCGCATGCACGCCCTTGCCCGCCCCCACCGCCGTCGTCGCCGACGATGAACGCCTGATGCGCGACCAGATCATCGACCGCCTGAAGGAAGCGTGGCCCGAGCTCCTGATCGTGGGTGAGGCGAGCAACGGCCGCGAGGCAGTCGCCATGGTGCAGAGCCTCGAACCCGATATCGTCTTTCTCGATATCAGCATGCCCGGGATGGACGGCATCCAGGCGGCCCAGGCGCTGGCCGGCCAGGTCCATGTGGTCTTCGTCACCGCCCACGACCAATACGCGATCAGCGCCTTCGAGCACGGCGCGGTCGACTATCTGCTGAAGCCGGCGGAGCCCGGAGCGGGTGGCGCTGACCTGCCAGCGCCTGCGCGAGCGGCTCAAGCAAGCGCCGGATCCGATGAATGACCTGCTGGCGCAGCTATCGCAACGACTCGGCGCTGGCGGCCTGAAGCCACGCGAATACATGCGCTGGGTGCAGGCCAGCGTCGGCGCCAACATACGGATGATCCCGACCAGCGACATCCTGTTCTTCCGCGCCGAGGACAAATACACGCGCGTGCAGACCGAGGGCTTCGAGGCTCTGATCCGCAAGCCGATCAAGGAGCTGATCGACGAGCTGGACCCGGACGAATTCTGGCAGATCCATCGCGCCACCGTGGTTCGCGTCGATGCGGTCGAGCAGGTCAGCCGCAACTTCCGCGGCCATCAGATCGTGCACGTGAAGGGCAGCGACGAAAAACTCGAAGTGAGCCGCACCTTCAATCATCTGTTCAAGCAGATGTAGGCGAACTACCGGCACGATCTCAACACCTACGCCGTGTGCGGCCGTGCAACGAGAACACCTCGAGGCGGCCCTTCTCCTGCACACCGTCGCGCGCCGGTAGCGTGCGCCAACGGACCAATCCGATTCAGCTAGTGCTCCAACTCCCGGATTCGTGCGCCAGCGAACAGACCGCGCTGCTCACCGGTGCTTAAATTTGATCACGGCGCGTTTTGGCCTCCGACACAAGACTTGAACATAGGAAAAATAACATGTCCAAACTATTGATAGCACTGTTTGTCACTGCCGGGCTGGGTGTTGCCGGCTGTGCGACGCAAAGGGACGCGCCGATGGCCTCTGCGAAGCCGGCGGCACCGATATCGAAGGAAGCGTACGAGCTGGCGGTCAAGAACGCCGAGACGCAGTACAAGATCGAAAAGGATGCCTGCGCATCGCGAAGCGGTAACGCCAAGGACATTTGCCTCGCGGAAGCCAACGGCAAGGAAAAGGTCGCCAAGGCTGACGCGGAAGTCGCGTACAAAAACACGCCGAAGATGCGCGAGGATGCGCGGGTCACCCGTGCCGAAGCGACCCACAGCGTGGCCAAGGAAAAATGCGACGACCTCTCAGGCAATTCCAAGGACGTTTGCGTGAAGGAAGCTGACGCCGCGCTGGTCAAGGCCAAGGCCGACGCCAAGGTCGATCGTGTCGCAGCCGATACGCGCCACGACGCGGAAGCGAAGCAGGCTGATGCCCGCAACGAAGCCAACAAAGACACGCGCGATGCGGAATACAAGGTTGCGATCGAGAAATGCGACGTGCTCGCGGCCCCCGCCAAGGAGACGTGCGTCAGCGGCGCCAAGGTGAAATACGGCAAGTCTTGAGATCAATGCAATTGTTCATTGCTCTCTTTTAGCCAACGTCACCGAGCGGCAAAGCGGCCGGAATTACTTCTCCCTGGCCGTTTCTTATCCCGCGCCTGCGTTCATCCCTGTTGGCGCGGGGTGCGGAAGCGCACAGATGGACTTGCCAATAGCGGTTAACCTCTGCGGTGCAGATGGTCGATTTGGATTGTCCCCTGGAGAGGAAGTATGTGTCTGGATGGTGAGATATTTCTCAAGTATGCGAAAGCTGAACGGGAGCTGTGCGATGAGGCTGGCGCGGTCCTGGCTCGGATCATCAGTGCAATCCAGAGCCGCCACGGCATCAGCATCGCGGAGTTACGCGTAACGATGGACTGGTCGCACCAGGTAAACGGCTGGCCCGCAGCGAACTGCGTCATGGTGCGGGAGAAGGAAGGCGACGCTGCGCCTGTCACCGAAACGAGCCGTGTGGACAATCCTCCTGACGATCGGCTGGAGCGTCGGTTGTAGCACTTCGTACGACGGTCACCAATCGCACCTGATCCGGGAGGAGGGGCCATGACAGTCGATAGTGACGCAATCCTGCGGTATGCCGAAGCCGACAGGGATCTCGATCAAATGGCCGGGAAGATATTGCTACAGATCGTCCAGCAAGTCGACGACAGGTACGGCATAAAGATCGCCGAATTCCGCGTGACCATCGATCCCTCGCACACCCGAAACGGGTGGCCCAGCGTGAATTGCGTCATTGTCAGAGAGCAAAAAGCCGCGATAGCTGGCGACGCAGACGTCGAGCCGGTTGAAGGATATGCACGCTAACGTACAGACTCATGTCCGCCCGGCCACTACTGTTCCGGTGTGCTCATCAGTTTCATGAGCGTAGGTCTGGGGGTTGATGCTATGCCAGGCGATGGCGAAATGTTTGCCCTGCCCGGGTTCCGGCGCAGGCGAAGCGCCATGCGCATCGTCGAGCGGCCGCCTATCAAACCCAAAGTGCTCTGCACTTCCTGCAGAAATATCATCGGCGCGTCGGTTGGCAATGAACCACACGCCGCACTGGCGCCATACGCCGCGGACGTTTTGGCGCAGGACAATACCGAACACTACGGATGTCGCATCTGCGATACCAAACTCGCGCGCGAAAAAGGCAACCATGATTTCGGCGTGCGTTGGCGGCTGATCTGATTTGACGCGACATCCAGGATGAAAAAACGGCGCCTACATGCGCCGTGGTGTTTTGTCGGGTACGCCTGATCAGACAAACCTACCGCCGGGAAGCAAGCCCGCCGAATTAGCAGGCTAGAACAAGGTTGGTGGAGACGAAGGGGATCGAACCCTCGACCTCCGCATTGCGAACGCGGCGCTCTCCCAGCTGAGCTACGTCCCCACAGGGGCGAAAGTATAGCCGCAGACCCCTGGCGAGTAAACCGGGACGGCATTAGCTTATAGCTGCGGCACTACTCTCGGTGAATCGCGACGCTGCACGGGTGCCTGCGACATGCGTGAATGCGCCCTGCCGCCTTGATCTGCGCTCCGCCGCCACCATGTAAGCTATCCGCACACAGCCGCGACAAGAACAGGCGAGGTATCCGATGAGCCATCTTATTGCGATGATCCAACAGTACGGGCTGGGCTTCGTATTCCTGAACGTACTTGCGCTGCAGGCCGGTTTGCCGGTGCCTGCGTATCCGACCTTGATCGTGGCCGGAGCATACGCCGCCAGCGGCGGGAATCCGCTATGGGCGCTCGTCGCTGTCGGTATCGCAGCCGCGCTGATCGCGGATACCGCCTGGTACGCCGCAGGCCGTACCTACGGAATGCGCATCCTGAGGACGCTGTGCCGCGTATCGCTGTCGCAGGATTCGTGCGTTCGCCAGACCGAAACGATCTTCCAGCGCTTCGGACCGTCGTCGATGCTGTTCGCCAAGTTCGTGCCGGGCTTTGCCTCGGTCGCGACCGCGCTGGCCGGGGCGCTCCGCCTGCGCTACTGGGTTTTCGTGCTGTTCGACGCCATTGGTGCAGGTCTTTGGGTCGGCGTCGGACTCGGCCTGGGTTACGTATTCCGCGACGCGATCAGCGATGTGATGGACAAGCTGGCTTCGCTGGGTAAATACGGTTCGATGCTGGTGATCTTCGCCTTTGTCGCCTGGATACTGCTCAAGTGGTGGCGGCGCCGCCTGTTCATCCGGCAGCTGCGCATGGATCGCGTTTCGGTCGATGAGCTTCGGGATCTGATCGATGCGAAAAAGGTCAGCGCGATCGTCGACGTGCGCTCGCCGCTGACGCAGGCCGCGACCGGACGCATACCCGGTGCGCGAACGATCGACATCAAGAACATCGCGAAAGGGTTCGAGGGCGTCGCCAAGGACGAGGAGGTCATCGTGTATTGCGCCTGCCCGAACGAGGCGACAGCGGTCAAGATCGCGCAGCAGCTGCGCAAAATAGGCTTCAAGCGTATTCGACCGCTGCACGGGGGCATCGACGCCTGGATAGGCGCCGGCAACGCGGTGGAGCGCTAGCATCCGGCCCGTGCTAGATTTGCACCCTTCCGCGGGAAGCGGCGGGGGCATGAGCGAGGCGGGAGCTTGAAGACCCGAAGGGCCGTCGCCGAGCGATTGCCCGGAGGCCGACGCGTGAGCAAGGGTCGCTCACGGCATCGCAAAGAGGCCGAGGCATGAGCAAGCAAGCCATTCACACCAGCAAGGCGCCGACGGCGCTGGGACCGTATTCCCAGGCGATTCGCGCCGGCTACACGGTCTACCTTTCGGGTCAGATCGGTATCGATCCGCCGAGCGGCAATCTGCGCGAGGGTATCGAAGCGCAGACGCGGCAGGTCTTCGCCAATTTGCGCGCGGTCGCGGAGGCGGCCGGCGGATCGCTCGACGACGTCGTCAAGCTGACCGTCCTGCTGGTCGACCTTGCCGACTTTGCCAAAGTCAACGACATCATGGCCAGCTGTTTCAGCACGCCGTACCCGGCGCGCGCGACCTATCAGGTGTCGGCATTGCCGAAGGGAGCGCGGATCGAGGTCGAGGGGGTGCTCGAGCTGGGACGTGTCGCCGAGCCGACGTGGCCGGGAGGGCGCTCGCCGTCCTCGGACGCATCCTGACGTCGAGTGGCCAGAAAAAAGGCGGCAGCGAAGGAGGCCCGTCCGGGAAACACGCTGCAGGACAAGCTCTCGCGCATCGGTATCGCGCGCGAGCAGGATCTGGTGCTGCACCTGCCGCTGCGTTACGAGGACCAAACGCATTTGTGCCCGTTGTCCGCTCTGAAGATCGGACAGGTGTGGCAGGTCGAAGGCGTCGTCGCCAACACCGAAATTCAGTATCGCGGCCGGCGTCAGCTCGTCTGCCTGCTCGATGATGGCGCCGAGCGCGGTGCGCAGCTGGTGCTGCGATTTTTCCATTTTTATCCGAACCAGCAGAAGGCGCTGGCGCCGGGCAAGCGCGTGCGCGCATTCGGTGAAGTGCGCGATGGGCATTTCGGGCTGGAAATGGTGCATCCGAGCTTCCAGGTCATCGCACCCGGCACGCCGCTGCCTGACAGGCTGACGCCGGTCTATCCGACGACGGCGGGGCTTTCGCAGGACGCGCTGCGCAAGCTGGTGCGCCGTGCGCTGCTTTCCAACCCCGCCTATCTCGGCGAGACGCTGCCGCCGTGGACGCGACAGCCGCGGCGCCTGTGGGGTTTCGCGCAGGCCGTGCAGTTTCTGCATGAGCCGCCGCCGGAAGCAGTCAATGCGAAGACCCAGGCGACACTCGATCAACGCACGCATCCGGCCTGGACCCGGCTCAAGTTCGACGAGCTCCTCGCGCAGCAGTTGTCGCTCAAGATGCATCGCCGCGCCCGTGCCCGGCGCAAGGCACCGCGACTGCCCGGCGACGGAACGCTCTCTCGCGAGCTGATGGCCCGGTTGCCGTTCACGTTGACGCGGGCGCAGCAGCGCGTCGTCGGCGAGATCCGCCGCGATCTCGCGCGCGCCGAGCCGATGCAGCGTCTGCTGCAGGGCGACGTCGGTAGCGGCAAGACCATCGTCGCGGCGCTGGCCGCGTTGCAGGCGATCGAGTCGGGTTATCAGGTCGCGTTCATGGCGCCGACCGAAATCCTGGCCGAGCAGCATTACCGCAAGCTCGCGGCCTGGCTCGGCGGACTCCCGCTGCAAATCGCCTGGCTGTCGGGTGGGCTGCCGGCGAAGGAGCGCAAGAAAGCACTCTCGGCGATCGTCGCCGGCGAGGCACAGCTTGCGATCGGGACGCATGCGCTGTTCCAGGACGAGGTCGTGCTGCCGAAGCTCGGACTTGCCATCGTCGACGAACAGCACCGCTTCGGCGTCGCGCAACGACTCGCACTGCGGCAGAAAGGCATTGGCGACGCGCACCAGCTGATGATGAGCGCGACGCCGATCCCGCGGACGCTGGCGATGAGCTTCTACGCCGATCTCGACGTGTCGGTGATCGACCAGATGCCGCCGGGGCGCACACCGGTGGTGACCAAGCTGGTCAGCCAGCGCCGGCGCGGCGAAATCATCGAGCGCGTGCGCAAGATCGCGGCGGCGGGCCAGCAGGTGTACTGGGTATGCCCGCTGATCGAGGAATCGGAAAAGCTCGAGCTGCAAACCGCGGTCGCGCTGCACGCCGAGCTGACCGGCACACTGGCGGAATTCAAGGTCGGCCTGCTGCACGGGCGGATGAAGCCGGCGGAAAAGGCGGCCACGATGGACGGCTTCGTGCGCGGCGAAATCGACGTTATGGTCGCGACGACGGTGATCGAGGTCGGCGTCGACGTGCCCAACGCTTCAATGATGGTGATCGAGCACGCCGAGCGCTTCGGCCTCGCGCAGCTTCACCAGCTGCGCGGCCGCGTCGGCCGCGGCGCGGACGAGAGCGTTTGCGTGCTGCTGTTCGAGGAGCCGATGTCCGAGCTCGCCAAGGCTCGGCTCAAGGTCATCTACGAGAACAACGACGGCTTCGAGATCGCCCGCCAGGACCTGCTGATCCGCGGCCCCGGCGAGTTCCTCGGCGCGCGCCAGTCCGGCGTGCCGCTGCTGCGGTTCGCCGATCTGGAACGCGATGTCGCGCTGATCGAGCGCGCGCGCGATGCTGCCGACGAGTTATTGCGACGCGAACCGGCTGCCGCGCAGGCTCACCTGGAACGCTGGCTCGGCGGCAAGCAGGAGTTCTTCAAGGCATGAATGGCGGCACGGCTGACGGACTGCGGGCGACGCTGGCGGGCGTTCAGGCTGCCCTGCGTGGGGGCGATCTCGCCGCAGCGAAGCGATTGGTCGCTGTCGCGCTTCTGGCGAGCCCCGCGGACGCCGATGCCCGGTACCTCGCAGCGATCGTCGCGTCGCGAGAAGACCGCCACACTGAAGCGCTCGCACATCTTCATGGCGTCCTCGCTGTGCGGCCCACCTCGTCGCCGGCATGGCTCGCGCTCGGCAATGCCCAACTTGCGCTCGGCGACGACCAGGCGGCGATAGGATCATTCGAACAGGCGATAAGGTTCGCACCCGATCTTGCCGAAGCGCACTACAACCTCGGCCTTGCCCGCAAGCGCACTCAGGACTGGGGGTACGCTGCCCAGTCGTTCCTGCGCGCGTTCGCCGCGCAACCGCTGCTGTTCGATGCCGGACAGCAGGTGGTCGATACGGTGGCGAAATGGGTGTCGGTCGAGCCCGAGCGGGATGACGACCCGGCGCCCGAACCCCCGGTGCTCGACCAGGCACCGTCGATCAGCGTGGTGATCTGTTCGGTCGATTCCGACAAGTTCGAGCGTGTTTCCGCGCTCTACCGGCGTCTGCTGGCAGGCGTGACGCACCAGATACTGGGCATCCACGATGCCCGTTCGCTTTGCGAAGCGTATAACCGCGCGTTGCGCGACGTGCGCGGCGAAATCGTCGTTTTTTCGCACGACGACGTCGACATTCTTGCCCCCGATTTCGCCGCCCGGCTCATTGCCGCACTCGAACGCTTCGACGTCGTCGGCGTCGCCGGTGCCACGCGCGCCGCCGGGCCGGCCTGGTCCTGGGCAGGGCATCCGTATGTTCACGGCTGGATCACGCATCGGTCGGCGGCGACCGGCGACTGGCTGGTATCGATATCGAGTCCCTGGCCGGTCGTGGGCGGCGCACAGGTATTGGACGGTGTGCTGCTCGCGGGTTGGCGACGCGTGTTCGAGGCGGTGCGATTCGACGCCGTGACGTTCGACGGGTTTCACTTCTACGATGTCGACTTCACGCTGCGCGCCGCGCGCGCCGGATGGCGCATCGGTGTTTGTGCCGAGCTGTTGCTGGTGCACGAATCCGAGGGGCGCTTTGACGCCGACTGGGCCCGTTTTGCCGACCGCTTCCGCGCCAAATATCCCGACCTTCATGCGCCGCCGGGTGTGTCGCACCGATACGAAGCGCGAATGCCGGGGACGCGCGAAGCAGCGACGTTTTACCAGCGCCTCGCGTACCTGGTACGAACGATGGATATCAAGCCCGCCAAATTGATTGGAAGTTGATGCGTCATGGTTGACTCGCAGCGAAGCACCCGGGACTGGCTCGCGCGCGGCAATGCGCATGCTCGCGACGGCCAGCCCGCCGCGGCGGCCGAAGCGTATCGCGAAGTCCTGGCGCGCGAGCCCGCGTGGCACGATGCGCGATTCAATCTTGGATTGATGCAAAAGCAGCTTGGCGATCGCGCGGCCGCGATTCGCTCGTTCCACGCCGCGTGGTCGGGCGATCCGCTGCTGTTCGGCGCCGCAAGGCAATGCGTCGCGACCATCGCCGAATCGGTACGCGCTGGCGATCGCCATGACCAGGCGCCGCGAACATTTCGCGCGAAGGGCGCGCCCGAGCTTTCGGTCAGCATCGTCATCTGTTCGATCGACGATGCCCGGCATGACCACGCAGTGGCGCTGTACCGGCGGCTCTTCGCCGCGCACCGGCACGAGATCGTCTCGATCCGCGATGCTCGCTCGCTCGCCGAAGCGTACAACTGGGCGCTGCGCTACAGCGAGGCGGACGTCATCGTACTTTCGCACGACGACGTCGACGTCCTCGCCGCCGATTTTGCCGCGCGCCTGTTCGGTCTGATGCAGACGTTCGACGTCGTCGGCGTCGCGGGGAGCACGCGCATGGACGGTCCGGCGATTGGCTGGAGCGGGCATCCGCATCTGCGTGGCTGGATCACGCACCATGCGCACGGCAGTGCGACATGGCAGGTCGACGTGCTCGATCCGCGTCCCGTCGCCGGCGACATCGCGCTGCTTGATGGCGTGCTGCTCGCCGGCAAGCGCGAGGCATTCCGGGCGGTGCCGTTCGACGCCGCCAATTTCGACGGCTTCCACCTGGCCGACCTGGACTGGTCGTATCGCGCCTCGCGGGCCGGATTCAGGCTCGGCGTCGCGGGCGAGCTGTTGCTCGTCCATGCCTCGCGCGGCAATTACGACGCGACATGGCAGCAATACGCCGATCGCTTTTCGCGCAAGCACGGCGCCGGTCGTACGCCGCCGGCGCCTTCGTCGTTCTTCGGCGCTGCTCTGGACAGCCCCGAACAAGTCCGCGCGTTTTTTGCGCTGCTGGCGGCGCTATCGTCCTGAAGCTCGCATCCGGTCGGCAGCCGCCGTCGTATTGCGATAAAATATCAGGCACTTGCGATCGACCACCATGGCTCTGTATACCCTTGGCCTCAACCATGCGACCGCGCCGGTCAAGGTGCGCGAGCGGGTTGCGTTCCAGCCTGACACGCTGGGCGTCGCGCTGCGCGACCTGATCGGACAGCCGGACGTCAAGGAAGCGGCCATTCTGTCGACCTGCAACCGGACCGAAATCTATGTCAGCGCCGCCGAGGCCGCGCCGGTCGAGCGCTGGCTCGAGAGTTTCCACCATGTGCCGGCCGAATCGCTCCATCCGTACGTTTACACGCTGCCGCAGGATCGCGCGGTGTCGCACGCCTTCAGGGTCGCCAGCGGACTCGACTCGGTGGTGCTCGGCGAGCCGCAGATCCTCGGACAGATGAAGCAGGCGGTACGAAGCGCCGAAGCCGCCGGCGCGCTCGGCCTGATACTCAACCGGTTGTTCCAGCGCACGTTCGCGGTGGCGAAAGACGTGCGCAGCAATACCGAGATCGGCAGCGCGTCGATTTCGATGGCCGCCGCCGCGGTCAAGCTCGCCGAGCGGATCTACCCGTCGCTCTCCGACCAGCACCTGCTGCTGATCGGCGCCGGCGAGATGATCGACCTTGCCGCCGCGCATTTCGCCGCCCGGAAGCCCAAGTCGATCACCGTGGCCAACCGGACGCTCGAGCGCGGCGCGCAGCTGGCGGCGCGTTTCGGCGCTGCGGCGATCTCGCTGAACGAGCTCCCGGAGCGCCTCGCGCAATTCGACATCGTCGTCACGTCGACCGCGAGCTCGTTGCCTATCCTGGGCAAGGGCCTGCTCGAGCGGGCGATCAAGTCGCGGCGCCATATGCCGATGTTCATCGTCGATCTTGCCGTGCCGCGCGATGTCGAGCCGGAAGCGGCCGAGCTCGACGACGTTTTCCTGTACAGCGTCGACGACCTGGCCAATATCGTCAAGGACAATCTGCAGATCCGCGTCGATGCGCTGGCGCAGGCCGAGGCAATGATCGCCGAGCAGGCGCAAAGCTTCCTGCGCTGGCTGGATGGACGCAGCGTCATTCCGACGCTGACCGCGCTGCAAGGCCATCACGAAAGCCTGCGTGTGGCCGAGCTCAATCGCGCACGCAAGTTGCTGGCCGGAGGCGCGGCCCCCGAGCAGGTCATCGAGCAGCTTGCCCGCGGGCTGACCAACAAGTTCCTTCATGCGCCCGCGCAGGCGCTGACGCGCGCCGGCGACGCCGAGCGTGCCCAGCTGCTCGCGATGCTGCATCATATCTACCAGCTGCCTGACGAGGATTAGTTTCGCAGACGGTTGGTCGTCCCGGCGAAGTCCGAGATAGAAGTTCGCCAGCGCCGGGGATTCGATCGGCAGCCCCTGATCCGACCGCGCGCAAGGCCACGATACGCAAACATGAAGCCATCGCTGTCCGCCAAGCTCACCCAGCTCACGTCGCGGCTGGAGGAATTGAACGGCCTTCTTGCCGCCGAGGACGTCACTCGCGACCTGGACCGCTATCGCGCGCTGTCGCGTGAGCATGCCGAGATCGCGCCGATAGTCGCCCTCTACCGTGAGTGGCTGCAGGGCGAGCGCGACTTCGCGACTGCGCAGGACATGCTGTCCGATCCAGAGACGAGGTCATTCGGCGACGACGAGGCGAAGGCGGCACGGTCGCGGATGGGCGCGCTCGAGGACGAGCTGCAGCGCGCGCTGCTGCCGCGCGATGTCAACGACGAGCGCAACGTATTCCTGGAGATTCGCGCCGGCACCGGCGGCGATGAGTCGGCGTTGTTCGCCGGCGAGCTTTTCCGCATGTACGCGCGCTTCGCCGAGCGCAACAAATGGCAGGTCGAGCTGATTTCGGAAAGTCCCGGGGACATGGGCGGCTACAAGGAAGTAATCGCGCGCGTCGTCGGGCAGGGCGTCTACGCCAAGCTCAAGTTCGAATCCGGCGGCCACCGCGTGCAGCGCGTGCCCGAGACCGAGGCCCAGGGCCGGATTCACACTTCGGCCTGCACGGTCGCGGTGCTTCCGGAGGCGGACCCGGTCGCCGACATCACGATCAATCCGTCGGAAATCCGCATCGATACCTTCCGCGCTTCCGGCGCCGGCGGCCAGCATGTGAACAAGACCGACTCGGCGGTGCGCATCACGCACCTGCCGACCGGCATCGTCGTCGAATGCCAGGACGATCGCTCGCAGCATCGCAACCGCGCGCAGGCGATGGCGGTGCTGGCCTCGCGTCTGGTCGATCGCGAGCGGCAGGAGAGGCAGCAGAAGGAGGCGGCGACGCGCAAGAGCCTGATCGGCAGCGGCGATCGTTCGGAGCGCATCCGCACCTACAACTTTCCGCAGGGGCGGGTCACCGACCATCGCATCAACCTGACGCTGTACAAGATCGATCAGATCATGGACGGCGACCTGTTCGAGCTGACGCAGGCACTGGCGCAGGAATTTCAGGCCGAGCAGCTCGCGGCGCTCGGCGGCGACGAAACCGCCGGCGAGGCTCTGCGGTGAAGCGCGCTCCGCCGGTGTGGCTCGAGACGCTGCGGCTGGAGCTGCGCGAGTTCACGCCCGACGACATCGGCGATCTGGCGCGGCTCGACAGCGATCCGCGCGTGCTGAAATACATCAACGGCGGCAAGCCGATGACGAAGCGCGAGACCGACGCGGCGATGCGGAGGGTCACGCGCTATTACGCGCTCTACCCGGGGCTGGGCGTCTGGCGCGCGTCGCTTCGCGACAGCGGCAGGTTCATCGGCTGGTATTGCCTGAAGTACTGTCCGCCGACGACCGACGTCGAAGTCGGCTATCGACTGCTGCACGCGCACTGGGGCCACGGCTATGCGACCGAAGGCGCCTGCGCGTTGGTCGATTACGGATTCGACGACCTCGGCGTCGCGCGCATCATCGGCGTCACGCATCCCGGCAACAAGGCCTCGCAGCACGTGCTGCAGAAGGCGGGGTTGCGCGATCTGGGCTGGGGCAACTACTACGACACGCGGCTGCGCCTTTTCGCCTGCGAGCGCGCCGCCGACAGCCGGCGTTAGGCGAGCCGGTCGGCTCGCCGCGCCGAAAGCGTTTCGTCGACGCCGCCGCTACGGCTGGCCGTAGTTCTTCGCCAGGTAGTCGATGATTTCCTTGGCGTCGGCGTCGGCGATCGGCGCGCCGAACGCCTTGATCATCTTGGTGACTTCGGCATCCCAGACCTGGCGATTCATGAACGGCGAATTGGCCTGGATGTAATCGAGGCTGTGGCAGGAGGCGCAATTCGCCTCGACCTTGTCGCGGCCGGGGCCGTCCTTGAGCTCCACGCGGCGCTCCTGCGCGAGGACGATGCCCGCGGCGAGCGCCGCGGCCATTGCCGGCATCAGCATCAGCGTTAAAGGTTTCATCGAGTGGCCCCTAGACGGCGTTGACGGCGATCCGCTGCACCACGTTGTGGTGGTAGCCGGCGGGGTTGAGGATGAGCTCCATCGTCTGCGTCGCGCCGGCGCGATTGGTCGCACGCGCCATGACCGTCAGCGCGCCGCGCTCGGTCGGGGTAAACGACTGGCTGAAGCTGCGGAACGAGAACCGGCCGTGGTCGGTGCCGAGCGTCGCGCTCCGCCACGACCGCCCTCCGTCGGCCGATACATCGACGTTCGCGATGCCGCGGCCCCCATCCCACGCGATGCCCTTGACGTCGAAGGCGCGCCCTACCGGGACTTGCTGACCGGCATCGATGTTGGTGATCAGCGAATTGACGACCATCTCCGTGATCGGCTCGTTGACCTCGGTCACCTGCGACGCGAAGTGGTCGATCAGCGGAAACTTGCCGACCGGAATGCGATACGCCGCCTTGACCCAGAAATTATCGAACGGCTTGCTGATCGCGCTGATCGAGATCACGTGCTTCATCCAGTAGGTCCCGGTCCAGCCGGGCACCACGATGCGCGCGGGAAAGCCGTTCCAGTGAGGCAGCGGCTCGCCGTTCATCTCGTAGGCAACGAGCGTGTTCTCGTCGAGCGCCTTCCACACCGGAATCGATTTCTGGAAGTCGGGCGTGGCCGGCATGACCGGCCCGTCGGCGCCGTTGAAGGCGATTTCGAGCGCCTCCTTTTTCAGGCCGGCCTTGGCCAGGATGTCCTTCAGCCGCGCGCCCTTCCAGCGCGCATTGCCCATCGCGCCGACGCCCCATTCGACCCCCGGGCACATGCGGCTCGAACAGCCCGCGCCGGTTGCCCGAGCATTGATTGACGGCGACGATTTCGGTGGCGGGAAAGTCGCGCTTGAGTTGCTCGAGGTTGAGCTCGAAGGGCGTCGCGGCCGCGTCGCCGGCGATCTTGAGCGTCCAGCTGGCGGCGGCGATCTCGGGTATGGCCGCCAGGTGATAGCGGACGAAGAACGCGCGGTTCGGCGTGATGTCCTCGGAGAAATACGAAAGCGGCGTTTCGTAGTTGGGCGGGCGCCAGGCGCGCTTGATCAGCGGCAGCTTGCCGGCGATCGCCTCGAGATCTCCCGAGGCGACCGCGCCTGCAGGCAACGGTGCAAGACCGGGCGGATTGGGCACGGCCGCGTGGACGTGTGTCGCGAGCCAGGAACCGCCGGTTGCGAGCACGAGTCCGCCGGTCGCCTTCAGAATATCGCGTCGTGACGGCATGGATCCTCCTCGAGGTTTTCCGCGTTTTTTCGCGCCGGCTCGTTGACGGCATGGCGGGCTGCCGACATTATGCGCATCCGCGTCTCCTGTCGCAAGGCACGCCCGGTGCGGCGAAACCCATGAGCACGCCCTTCACCGTGTCCCGCGCGCTCGCCGCCAGCGGCCTCGTGCCCTTCGAGGCCAGGCTGCTGCTGGCGCACGTGCTGGGACGCGATCGCGCCTGGCTGGCGGCGCACGCCGACGACGTCGTCGCTGCGCAGGAGGCGAAAACCTTCGATGCGCTCGCGCGCCGACGCCGCGACGGCGAGCCGATCGCCTACCTGATCGGCAGGCGCGAATTCTACGGGCTCGACCTCGAGATCACGCCCGATGTGCTGATCCCGCGTCCGGAGACCGAATTGCTGGTCGATCTGGCGCTAGCGCGTCTGATGGCCGATCGCGATGCGCGCGTCGTGGATCTGGGCACCGGGTCGGGCGCGGTTGCGCTCGCCATTGCGGCTTCGCGGCGACGAGCGCAGGTCATCGGCGCCGACAGGTCGATTCCGGCGCTCGCGCTGGCGCAGCGCAATGCCGCGCGGCTCTCGATCGACAACGTCTCGTTCGTTGCCTCCGACTGGTTCACCGCCTTGGCTGGCCAGCGCTTCGACCTCATCGTCGCCAATCCGCCTTATGTCGCCGCCGGAGATCCGCACTTGCGCGAAGGTGATCTGCGTCACGAGCCGGCGCACGCGCTGACGTCCGGCACCGACGGGTTGAGCGCAATCCGCGCTCATCGTCGCGGCGGCGCCGGCGCACCTGACGGACGGCGGATGGCTGCTTCTGGAGCACGGACACGATCAGGCCGACAGGGTCGGCGCGCTGCTTCGCGACGCCGGTTTCGCCGACGTCCGCGCGGCGCGCGATCTTGCCGGGATATTGCGGGTGAGCTACGGCCGATCGTCGTAAGCGAAGCTAGATCGAGGCAACGGTGGCGCGACACCATATTTTTGCGCCCAGGGCTCGAGCGCGGGCAGGATCGCCGGATAGAGCGCGACGCCGTTGGCAACCGCTTCGCGATAACGCTGCAAGCCGCGCTCGCCCGGCAGCCGGACCCGCTCGCCTCCGGCGCGCGGCTTGCTCGCGTGCGCGGCGTCGGCCAGATGGTCCATCTGACGCTTGAATGCAGGCAGCCCGCCGAAGGCTTCCGGATCGACCACCTGGATGAACACCGTCGCTCCCCAGCCTTCGGCTCGATCGGCGCGGCCATGTCCTGCGAGCGCTCCGGTCATCGCCTCGATCAGCAAGCCGAGGCCGAATCCCTTGTGGCCCGCGTCGAGCCCACCGAGCGGCAACAACGCGCCTTTCGGATCGGCGAAGAGCGCACCAGGATTGCTGGTCGCGTTGCCTGCGTGATCGATCAGCCAGGGCCCGGGCAGCGTCTTACCGGCGTCGCTTTGCTGCTTGGCGTAGCCCATGCTGGTGATCGACATCGACACGTCGATCAAGATCGGGTCCCCTGAGGTCGGCAACCCGGCGGCGAGGGGATTCGGCGTGATGAAAGGTGTGGTGCCACCGTGCGGAACGACGGCGATGACCGTCGGATCCGAGCATTCGATGATCACGAACGAGTCCCTGGTCGGTGGCGCGCTTCAGATACGCGGCGAGGCAGGCGATATGGTGCGAGCGCCGGATGACGACGGTACCGGTGCCGGATTCGCGCGCCATTGCCGCTGCGCGCTCCAGACCGCGCAGCGTCAGCCACGGTCCGGGCAGGCGTGCGCCGTCCCAGGTTTCCGCCGCGGAACGCCGACTGATCACCTTCGGCTCGCCCGATTTCGCCATCGCGCCCTTGTCGATTTCCGAGAGATACGGCGCGAGCAGCGCGAGCCCGTGCGTCGTGTGTCCGAGCATGTCGGCGTCGAGGAGAATATCGGCGACATCGCGGCCGATATCGACGCGAACACCGGCGCGATCGAGCAAAGCGCGCGCAAAGTCGCGGAGGTCGTCGGCGCGAAAGCGCGTCGCGTGTTGTGCGGTCGTGTCCATGCGGGAGCCGGGCTAACGGCGAGTTGACGGCACGGAGGCAATCGACGACGATTCTAACCCATCGTTTCAATCTCTTCCCAACGTGGCCGCCTCGACGCTGACGATCAGCATCGTCACGTATCGCCCTGACCTCGCGCTGCTCGACCGGACGCTGCACACGCTCGCAGCCTCGCTCGCCGCGGCGCGCGAGCAGGGGCTGCTGCGCGTGGCCAACGTGGCGTTGATCGACAACAGCGAGGAGCGCGGCATCGCGGCGATGGTGATCAAGCTCGCGCAGGAGAATTTTCGCGATTCCGACTTCACGATGAGCTATCTGCACGGCCATGCCAACATCGGTTACGGCGCCGCGCATAACCTGGTCATGCACGGCGGCAACACCCATTTTCATCTGGTGCTCAACCCGGACGTGGAGCTCGACGTCGACGCCTTGCCGGAGGCACTGCGCTATTTCGAGGCTAACCCGGAAGTCGGCGTTATCGCGCCTGCCGTCACCGACGCGAAAGGAAAGCGCGAATACCTGTGCAAGCGCTACCCGAGCGTGGTTGACCTCGCCTTGCGCGGACTGGCGCCCCGGTGGCTGCGGCCGCTGTTTCGCCGGCGACTGGATCGCTACGAGATGCGCGATGTGATGAAAAGGGCCACCGGCAAGACTATATCGCCGGTGCCGGTGATGAGCGGTTCGTGCATGCTGCTGCGGCGCAAGGCGATCGAGGCCACCGGCGGATTCGACCCGGGCTTTTTTCTCTATTTCGAAGACTTCGACTGGAGCGTGCGGCTCAATCGCGTCACCCAGAGCGTGTACGTGCCCACGGTCCGGGTGGTCCATCACGGCGGCGGCGCCGCACGCAAAGGGTGGCGTCACATTGCGTACTTTGTACGCAGCGGAGTGCACTTTTTCAACAAGAACGGCTGGCGTTGGTGGTGAGCGCCGCGACGACTGCATGGTCCGGCGCCGGCCGGCTGCTGGTCACCGGCGCCAACGGCTTCATCGGACGCGCGCTGTGCGCGCGATTGGCTGCCGCGCAGGCACCGTATATAGGCGCGGTGCGTACGTTCGCGCCGGGCGAAGCCGCGTCGCACGACATCGTCGCGCTGGGCGATTTTGCCGCGGCCGACTGGGCGTCGGTGCTGGAAGGCATCGACACGATCGTGCACCTGGCCGGGCGCACCCATGTGATGACGGCCGGCGAGGCGAGCGATCCGACGCCGTTCGTCGTCGCCAACGTGCATGTGACGCGGCGCCTGCTCGACGCCGCAGCGCGGGCCGACGTGCGGCGCGTGGTGCTCGCGAGCACGATCAAGGTATACGGCGAGGCCACGCTTCCCGGCAGACCGTTTCGCGCCGGCGATCCCACCGCACCGCAGGACGCGTACGCCCACAGCAAAGCCGGCGCCGAGCACGTGCTCTGGCACGCCTGCCGCGCTGGAAAAATCGAAGGCGTCGCGCTGCGGTTTCCGTTGACTTACGGACCCGGCGTCAAGGGCAATTTCGCGCGGCTCCTCGAAGCGATTGCGGCCGAGCGCCGCTTGCCGCTCGCCGGCATCGGCAACCGGCGCACGCTGCTCTACGTCGGCAACGCGGTCAGCGCCATCGAGTCGGCTGTGGCAGTGCCGGCGCTCGCTGGTGAGACGCTTCCGGTCGCCGATGCGGAAAGCGTGTCGACCACCGAATTGGCGGAGCGTCTCGCGCGCGAGCTCGGCGTCGCCCCGCGGCTGTTCCACGTGCCGGCGGCGGTGATGAGGGCGGCCGGGATGCTGGCCGGCAGGCGGGCCGCGATCGCGCGCCTGCTCGGCTCGCTGGAAGTCGACGCCGGGCGCTTTTGCGAGCTCGCGAACTGGACGCCTCCGTATAGCCTCGATCAAGGTCTCGCCGCCACGGCGGCACGGTGGAAGTTGCGGCATAGGCTGTAGCTCCGAGGTGCGCGCGAGGCGCGGCTATAATCGGGTTCTTTCAGTCAAGAGGTCGACAAGTGACCGCTCGCGCCGGAGGCCGCCGCGCCGAAGCAGCTCCGCCCTCTGTCGATCGCGCGCCACTACAGCCGATATGCCGAAGGGTCCGCGCTGATCGAGTGCGGCGAAACCCGGGTGTTGTGCACGGCGTCGGTCGAAGAGAACGGTGCCGCAGTTTCTCAAAGGCAAAGGACAGGGTTGGTTGACCGCCGAGTACGGCATGCTGCCGCGCGCGACCAACACGCGCACGCGGCGGGAGGCGGCCGAAGGCAGGCAGTCTGGACGCACGCAGGAGATCCAGCGCCTGATCGGCCGGAGCCTTCGCGCGATCGCCGATCTGTCGCTGCTCGGCGAGCGAACGATACGCATCGACTGCGACGTATTGCAGGCCGACGGCGGCACGCGCTGCGCGTCGATCACCGGCGCCTGCGTCGCACTGTACGACGCGGTGTCGTGGTGCCGGGCGCAGGGTTTGCTCTCTGTGTCGCCGCTTAAGGATTTCGTCGCCGCGGTGTCGGTCGGCATCGTGGACGGAATGCCTATGCTCGATCTCGACTACGCCGAGGATTCCGGCTGCGACACCGACATGAACGTCGTGATGACCGGGACCGGCGGCTTCGTCGAAATCCAGGGCACGGCCGAGGGCGCGCCGTTTTCGCGCGCGGAAATGTCGGCGCTGATCGCGCTGGGAGAGAGCGGCATCGCCAGGCTGGTCGCCGCGCAAAGGCTCTCGCTGGGAACCGCCTGACATGTTGCCATGACCGCCAACGGTGTGACGTGAGCGAGTTCTCGCGTCTGGTCATTGCATCGAACAATCCGGGCAAGCTGATCGAGTTCCGCCGGCTGTTGACGCCGCTTGGCATCGAAACGATAGCGCAGGCCGAGCTCGGCATCGCCGAAGCCGACGAGCCGCACCCGAGCTTCGTCGAAAACGCGCTGGCCAAGGCGCGCCATGCGAGTCGCCACGCCGGACTGCCGGCGCTTGCCGACGACTCCGGCATCTGCGTCGAGGCGCTGCGCGGCGCGCCCGGCGTGCAGTCGGCGCGCTATGCCGGCGAGCCGCGCTCGGACCAGCGCAACAACGCCCGGCTGATCGCCGACCTGGCCGGAATTGCCGACCGGCGCGCACATTACTACTGCATGCTCGCGCTGATGCGGCACGGCGAAGATCCCGAGCCGGTACTGGTCGACGGCCGCTGGGACGGCACGATCATCGATACGCCGCGCGGCGACGGAGGCTTTGGCTACGATCCGCATTTTTTCGATCCGGCCGCCGGCATGACCGGCGCCGAGATGCCGCTGGCGCGCAAGAACGAGCTGTCGCACCGCGGCAAGGCGATGCGGGCGCTGCTCGACCGACTGCGCAGTGCCGCATGAGCTTGCGAAGCGCACGATGAATGCTGCCGCCACGCTGTCGCTGCAGGCGCCGCATTTCGCGGCGCTGCCGCCGCTCGCGCTGTACATCCACATTCCCTGGTGCCTCAGGAAGTGTCCGTATTGCGATTTCAATTCGCATGAGCGGCGCGTTGAAATTCCCGAATCGCGCTATGTCGATGCGCTGCTCTCGGATCTCGAGTTCGCGCTGCCCTCGATCTGGGGCCGTCGCGTGCACACGGTTTTTTTCGGCGGCGGCACGCCCAGCCTGTTCGCTCCGGAGTCGATCGACCGGATCCTGGCCGGCGTGCGGGCGCGCGTCTCGCTGGCGACCGATGCCGAAATCACGCTCGAAGCGAATCCGGGAACGTTCGAGCGCGCGACGCTTCTCCGGGTTCAGGCAGGCGGGCATCAACCGGCTTTCGGTCGGCGTGCAAAGCTTCGAGCCGCGGTTTCTCCAGGCGCTGGGGCGCGTGCACGATGCGCGACGAAGCCCGCGCCGCGGCCGCTGCGGCGATCGAGATCTTCGGCAACGTCAACCTCGACCTGATGTACGCGCTGCCCGGCCAGACGGTCGCCGACGCCAAAAGGGATCTCGACGCAGCGCTGAGCTTTTCGCCGCCGCATCTGTCGTTCTACCATCTGACGATCGAGCCGAACACGTTGTTTCACCGCTACCCGCCGGCGCTGCCGGACGAGGAGACCGCCGCCGACATCGAGGATGCGGTCGCTGGCGCGCTCGACGCCGCGGGTTACGTGCACTACGAAACGTCCGCCTACGCCAGGGCAGGCTACGAATGCCGGCACAACCTCAACTATTGGCGCTTCGGCGATTATCTGGGCATCGGCGCCGGCGCGCATTCCAAGCTGTCGTTCCGGGAGCGGGTCACGCGGCAAGTCCGGCACAAGCAGCCGCAGCACTACATCGAGGAAGTCGAGCGCGGGTCGCCGCTTGCCGAGGATAGAACGGTCGAGCGCAGCGAGATCGGATTCGAGTTCATGCTCAACGCGCTGCGGCTGACCGAAGGTGTTCCGGTCGCGCTGTTCGCCGAGCGCACGGGGTTTCCGCTGACGATCGTGCAAAAGGCGCTGGATGAAGCCGAGCAACGCGGCCTGATAGCGCGCGATCACCGGCATGTCCGGCCGACGCTGCTCGGACAGCGCTTCCTGAACGACCTGCAGGCGATTTTCCTGCCCGCCGCCGCCGAAACGCGCCGGGCCGAGCCTCGCTCGGTCGAGCTGGTGCAGCGCCTGCCTTTTCGCGGACTGCTCTGATCACGAAGGAGGGCGCCGGTCGATGACGCTTTCGCGCCGTGATCTCGAGGAAGGTCGCATGCGCGCGGTCTATGTCGAGGCTCTCGACCCCGATCGTGCGCTCTCCGACGACGCGCTGGCGGCATCGCTGGCGGCAACGCTGGCGCGACGACCGGCGCACGCCGACTGGTGGGTGTTCGCGTACGGATCGCTGTTGTGGAATCCGCTCTTCCCGTTCATCGAGGCGCGGCCGGCGACGTTGCGCGGCAAGCACCGCCGCTTTTGTCTGTGGTCGCTGGCATCGCGCGGCACCACCAATCATCCCGGACTGGTGCTGGGGCTCGATCAGGGCGGGTCATGCCATGGCGTCGCGTATCGCCTGCCGGCGGAATGCGCGTCGGCGGAGCTCGCGCTGTTGTGGCGGCGCGAGATGGTCGTCGGCGCCTACCACCCGCGATGGCTGCGCGTGCGCGCCGGCAGCCATGCACTGACCGCGCTGGCCTTCGTCGTCGATCGCAGGCACCCGCAATACGCGGGCCAGCTGTCGCTCGCCAGGCAGGCGGAAGTGCTGGCCAGCGCTGTTGGGGCGTTCGGCTCGTCGGCCGATTATCTGGAGCGCGCGCGCGTGTCGTTGATCACGCACGGCATCGTCGATCCCTACCTGGAGGCGCTCGCGCGGCGAGTCGGCTCGCGGCGAAAGATGTCTCCTTCGCTGCTCACATCGCCACGTCGTCAGCGACATACGCGGGGCGGATAGCTTGCGCTCCGTGGCCGGCGATGATTCGCGGGCGCTCGCACCCCACTCGCTGCGCGAGCGGCCTCCGGAGCGTCATCGCGATGCTGATGTTAGGTGGTCGGCCGCTTGCTGCGCTCGCGGGCGCTCGCACCCCACTCGCTGCGCGAGCGGGACCTGGCTCGCTGCTCGCTGGCCGGCCCCTGCCTCGCTGCTCACATCGCCACGTGCCGCCCGCCGTCGACGTTGATCGTCTCGCCGGTGACGTAGGTGGCCTCGAACAACAGGAAGTGCACCGCCTTGGCGATGTCGTCGGGCGTGCCTTCGCGCTTGAGCGGCGTGTTCGAGATGATCCGCTGCCGCGACAGCTCGTCGAACGATTCGTCGTCGGGCCACAGGATAGGGCCGGGTGCGACGGCGTTGACGCGTACTTCTGGCGCCAACTCGCGCGCGAGTGAGCGTGTCAGGCCGACGAGTCCCGCCTTGGCGACGCTGTAGACGACGTAGTTCTTCAACGGACGCTCGGCGTGGATGTCGGTGATGTTGACGATCGCGCCCTGCGTTTTTTTCAGCGCCGGCGCCGCCGCCTGCGCGATGAATAGCGGCGCCCGAAGATTGGTGCCGATCAGGTCGTCCCAGTTTTCACCGGTGATCTCGCCGACGGGCGTCGGGAAAAATGACGACGCATTATTGATCAGCGCGTCGAGCTTGCCGAATGTCTGCACCGTCTGATCGATCAGCGATTGCAGCTTGCCCAGGTCGAGCAGGTCGGCCTGGATCAGCGCGACCGAATCTTTGCGCTGGTGGTTGAGCTCGGCCTGCAGCAAGCGGGCTTCGCCCGCCGATTCGCGATAGTGCAGCATAAGGCTTGCACCGGCGGCGTGTAGGCGCCGGCAAGTCGCGGCGCCGACGCGTTTGGCACCCCCCGTGATCAAGCACCACTTTGCCCTGCACGCGGCGCTCCGGCTACACTCCTCGAATCGCCCAATCTAACACATCGATGTCCACCGCTCCACACGGCGCCGGTGACGCAGGAATGCCGCCGCCTTCGCACGAAGCGCGTGCGCACAGCGACCGGGTCTTGGCGTACATTGCCACATCCGTCACAAAGGCCGGCGGGTGGATTTCATTCGCCGATTACATGGCCGCCGTGATGTATGCGCCCGGACTCGGTTACTACTCGGCGGGTGCACGCAAATTCGGCGCCGCCGGCGATTTCGTCACCGCGCCCGAGCTGACGCCGTTGTTCGGCGCTGCGGTAGCCGCGACGGCCGCCGATGTCATCGATCGGCTGCCGGATGCCGGGATGCTCGAGCTCGGTCCGGGCACGGGCCGGCTCGCCGCCGACCTGCTGAACGCTCTGGCGGCGAAGGACCGGCTGCCGCGGCGTTATTGTCTGCTCGAGGTCAGCGCCGATCTCGCGGCGCGACAGCGCGAGTGCCTGCGCGAGCGCTCGCCGGCATCGCTGTCTCGGATCGAATGGATCGACGTCCTGCCGGCGCGTTGGCGCGGCCTCATCATCGCCAACGAAGTGCTCGATGCCGTGCCCGCCCATCTGATCGCGCGGCAAGCCGGCGGGTGGTTCGAGCGCGGCGTTCGCCTCGCCGGCGATCGCCTTGCGCTCGCCGATCGGCCACTGGCGCCGAGTCCGCTGCGCGATGCAGCGATCGCCGCATTTCCACCGCAAGGCGACTATGTCAGCGAGATCAACCCGGCCGCGCAAGCGTTGATCCGCAGCCTTGCGCAGCGCTGCGACGCCGGCGCGCTGCTGATCATCGACTACGGATTTCCCGCGGCCGAGTACTATCATCCGCAGCGCGCGAGCGGCACGCTGGTCGCGCATTACCGTCATCGCGCGGTGCACGACCCGCTGTTCCTGCCCGGACTGTGCGACCTTTCGGCGCATGTCGACTTCAGCGCCATCGCGCGCGCCGGCGTCGCCGGCGGCATGACGGTTGGCGGTTATACGACGCAGGCGCGCTTCCTGATCGACTGCGGCATCCTCGATGCGCTGGCCGCGTGCGGCGATCCGCAGATCTGCGGCGTATCTGCGCCAGGCGGCAGCGGTGCAGAAGCTTCTGTCGCCGGCCGAGATGGGGGAGCTGTTCAAGGTGCTGGCGCTCGTTCGCGGCATCGACGGCGAGCTCATCGGCTTTCGCGACGGCGACCAAAGCCACCGCCTGTAGCCGACCGCTCTTGTCGTCAGGCGGCCCGTCGCTCGGCCTGCGCAGCGGCCAGCTTGGAGCGCGCGTCGCGCAATGCGGTACGCAGTCCTTCTTCGATGACCGGATGGTAGTACGGCATGTCGAGCATTTGCTGCACGGTGAGCTTCATCTGCAACGCCCAGGCCAGCAGGTGGCCGATGTGCTCGGCGTCGGGTCCCAGCATTTCCGCGCCCAGGAACGAACCATCCTCGATCGCGGCGTAGACATGCAGCAGCCCCTTGTTGCGCAACATGACGCGCGAGCGGCCCTGGTTGTGGAACGAGACTTCGCCGACGACGTGCGGCACCGGCTGTGCGTCGCGCCAGCCACCGCCGATGATGGCGATCTGCGGATCGGTGAATACGACGGCAATGCCGGCGCGGCGCAGGCCCGGACGGACGTCCGGATAATGCGCGGCGTTCTCGCCGGCGATGCGGCCTTCGTCGGCGGCTTCGTGCAGCAGCGGCAACTCGTTGTTGACGTCGCCGGCGATGAATATCGACGATCGCCCGCATTGCAGCGTCCGCCGGTTGAACAAGGGCACGCCATGGATGTCGAGCGTCAGCGAGGTCCGCTCGAGTCCGAGTCCGGCGAGATTCGGCCGCCGCCCGGTGGCGGCCAGCAGGTAGTCGAAATTTTCCGTAGCCGCAGCGCCGTCGGGCGCGCGGTAGCTGACCGCGATCGAGTCGCCATGGCGCGCCGCTTCGGCGTGCGCATTCGTATCGAGATAGAACTCGGTGCCGAAGATCTTGCGTGCCGATTCGAGCAGCGCCGGATCGGATAGCGGCCCGACGCCGCCGCCGCGACCGAAAATCTTGACCCGCACGCCCAGGCGATGCAGCGCCTGGCCGATTTCGAGTCCGATCACGCCGGGACCGAAGACCGCGACGCTGTCCGGCAGCGTCGACCACTCGAACACGTCGTCGTTGACGATCATCCGGTCTCCCAGCGCATCCCACGCCGCCGGATGCGCGGGCGAGGACCCGGTGGCGATGACGACGCGCGGCGCGCGGATCGTCAACGCATCGCCGACCTGCAGCGTATGGTCGTCGATGAACCGTGCCCGGCCGCGAAGCTTGTCGGCTGCCGGAAAGGCTTCGACGTCCTCTACGACGAAGCCTGCGAACCGGTCGCGCTCGGCCTTGATGCGGTCCATGACCGCCTTGCCGTCGACGGCGATTGGCCCCGCCGGCCGGATGCCGAACGCAGGCAGGCGCGACGATACGTGCGCTGCTTCGGCCGCGGCGATCAGGAGCTTGCTCGGCATGCATCCGACACGCGCGCAGGTCGTGCCGTAAGGGCCGCCCTCGATCAGCAGCGCCCGCTGCCCGGACGCCTTGACGGTCCGGTACGCTGCCATTCCCGCGGTGCCGGCCCCGATGATGGCGACGTCGGTGTCCTGTATCTGCGTAGCCAAGATATCCTCCCAGGCCTTTAGTCGGCCGGAAACGCGTCTCGCTATGCGGCGCGCTTCAAATAGCGCTCCAGCTCCTCGGCGTTGCCGATCAGCCGGCCATTGATGAACACCTGCGGCACGGTTTGCGCGCCGGTGATCGCGCCGATGACCTTGGTGCGGATCGCGTGGCCGAGCGGAACTTCGGCATAGGCAATGCCGGCTTCGGTCAGCAGGCGCTTCGCCTTGGCGCAGAACGAGCAGCCCTCACGCGTCAGTATCGCAACCTGGTCGGGCTTGCTCGCCTTCGGGTCCAGGTAGGCGAGCATCGTGTCGGCATCCGAGACCACGAACGGGTCGCCGGGCTCGTCGGGCTCGATGAACATTTTCTCGACGACGCCGTCGCGCACCAGCATCGAATAGCGCCACGACCGCTGACCGAAGTTGAGGTCGCTCTTGTCGACCAGCAAGCCCATTCTCCGCGTGAATTCGCCGTTGCCGTCGGGCAGCAGCGTGACATTGGCTGCCTCCTGGTCTTTGGCCCATGCTTCCATCACAAAAGGATCGTTGACCGAGACGCAGACGATAGCATCGATCCCCGCCGCCTTGAACGCCGGCGCGAGCTCGTTGTAGCGCGGAAGGTGAGTCGACGAGCAGGTCGGCGTGAAAGCGCCAGGCAGCGAAAAGACGACGACGTTCTTATTGGCGAACAGGTCGGCGCTGGTGAGCGTCGCCCAGTCGCCGTTGCGGCGGACGCGCAACGAAACATCGGGCACGCGCTGGCCTTCGCGGCTGGGGAACAAATGTCGCTGGCGAGAGTCGGTCATTTCTTGCACTCCGTAGGTGGTCGATGGACGAACGGTATGATCGCCGACCACGAGCGATAGTTCAATTTTATTTATCTAATATAATCGATAGTCTGAAGCTATCGACTGTCCGTGCGCTCCTGCGATGTCGGCGGCCGTCGACCCGGCACCGCTTCGCTAGTCGGCGTTCCTGCGCAGGCGCACGATGTTTTCCGGCGAAGCGCCGTGCCGGCTCGAATGCAGCGAGGCGAGCAGTTCGCTGACGATGGCCGGCTCGATCGGCTTGACCAGATGGTGGTCGCAGCCGGCCTGGGTCGAGCGGGCGCGATGTTCTTCCTGTCCGTATCCGGAAACCGCCACGATGACGATCGCGCTGTTGTCGGGATCGGCGCGCACGTGCTGCGCGACCTGGAAGCCGTCCATGCCGGGCAGTCCGATGTCGAGCAGGATGACGTCGGGACGGACCTGACGGACCGCATCCAGCGCCTGCGGCCCGTCATAGGCGACACGCACGTCGTAGCCTTCCATCTTGAGGAGCATGGCCATGCTGTCGGTGGCATCGCGGTTGTCGTCGACGATCAGCACGCCGAATTCGTCTGCACGCGACGCGGCATAGCGTTCCGAGGCGCGGCGCCCGGCGGAGACGCGCTGATCGACCGGCATCGCCGGCAGGCGCACGGTGAATTCGCTGCCGAGATTCTTGCCCGGGCTGGACGCGGTGACGCTGCCGCCCTGCATTTCGACCAGCCGCTTGACCAGCGTGAGCCCGATGCCGAGCCCGCCCTGAGAGCGAGCGAGCGTCTGCTCGACCTGGGTGAACAGGTCGAAGATCGTCGACAGCGCCGAGCTCGGCACGCCGATGCCGGAATCGCGGACGCGGAAGACGATCTCCGCGCCTTCCTGCTCGGCGGTCAGCGAAATCCGTCCTTTGCGATCGGTGTACTTGGCCGCGTTGTTCAGCAGGTTCGCCAGCACCTGCGCCAGCCGCGCGAAATCGGCGCGCACGCGCATCGGCTGCTCCGGCAGGAGGACGCTGAGCGCGTGCTCCTGCGCCTCGATCAGGGGCCGCACGGTCTCGACCGCAACGGCGACGACTTCCGCGACGTCGACCGCTTCGACCTTGAGCTCGATCTTGCCCTGGGTGATCCGCGACACGTCCAGAAGATCGTCGACCAGGCGGGTGAGCTGCTTGACCTGGCGGCCGATCACCTCGCGCGCCCAGTCGTGCCGCTTGGCGTCCGGGTCGTTCGCCTGCATGACGTGGACGGCGTTGGTGATCGGCGCGAGCGGATTCCTCAGCTCGTGCGAGAGCATCGCGAGAAATTCGTTCTTGCGCCGGTCCTGCTCGTGGATCTTCTGATACAGCAGCGCATTGTCGAGCGCGATGGCGGCTCGGCTGGCCACGTCGGAGGCGACCGCCACCAGGTCGGCATCGATCGTGCGTCCGGCGGAAGTCGTTCCCAGCGAAACGACTCCGATCGTCCTGCCGCGCGCGATCAGCGGAATGATCACCAGCGACTGCAGCGGCGAGCCGTGCGGAATCTCGGGTTGCGCTGCCGCGGGGTTGCCCGAGCCATTGCCCGAATGAGAGCTGAGCGGCCCGGGGAAGGATTCACTGACGCCGCTGGCGAGCACGCGAGCGATCGCCTCGCGCCACCAGCCGCACTCGACCGCCGTTACCGATTCGCCGCACAGAGATTCCCCGGACCAAGCCCCGCTCCAAGCCAGCTCGGTGCGCGCTTCGACGCCTTCCTCGCCGGGAAAGGTGAGCGCGACCGCGTCGGCCAGAAACGGCACCGCCAGCCGCATCAATTCGCGCACCGTGGGATCGAACTCCAGCGACCGTGACAGGGCGGCGCTGGCCTGCGCCAGAAAGGCAAAGCGCGCGTTCGCGCGCTCGGCTGCGGAGCGGGCCGCTCGCTCCTCCGCCAGCGCCAGACGCTCCTCGGCGCGGCGCTTTGCCTGCTCGGCCAGCAGGTACAGATCGACGAATACCTTGACCTTCGATCGCAGTATCTCCGGAACGACCGGCGAGCTCAGGTAATCGACTGCGCCCACCGAATAGCCTTTGCTGATGCGCATCTCGTCCGAGTAGTCGGCGGTAATGAAAATGATCGGAATGTGCGCGGATTTCGTCCTGCTGCGAATCAGCGCCGCGGTTTCAAGCCCGTCGAGGCCCGGCATGTTGACGTCGAGCAGAATGACGGCGAAATCGCGCTGCAACACCTGCCGCAGCGCGTCCTCGCCCGAGGTCGCGGCGTGCAGATTCTGGCCGAGCTCGTCGAGGATCGCGCGGAAGACGACGTGCTTGTCCGGCCGGTCGTCGACGATGAGGATGTTCGCCTTGTCGGGCTCCCTCATGCGATGCATCTCCGTGGACTGGTCGCGCGAATCGTCCAAGCGGTCACCGGTGTCGGTCCAATTCGGATCAGCGCGACAGCCAGGCGCGCAGCACGCCGACCATCAGCTCGGTGTCGACCGGCTTCGACAGGTAATCCCAGGCGCCGGCCTCCATGCACTTCTCGCGGTCGCCTTTCATCGCCTTGGCAGTGACCGCGATGATCGGCAGGTCCCGGCAGGCCGGAATCTTGCGGATTTCCCGGATCGTGTCGACCCCGTCGAGCTCGGGCATCATGATGTCCATCAACACGACGTCGATGTCGGGATGCGCCTGCAGGTGGTGGATCGCGTCCCGGCCGTTGTCGTGCGACACGACGGCCATACCCTGGTCCTCGAGCAGCGACGACAGCGCGAAGATGTTGCGCACGTCGTCGTCGACGATCATCACGCGCTTGTCCTTCAGCACAAGGTTCGAATCGTGCAGCCGTCGCAACACCGAGCGATGCGCTTCGGGGATGCGCGCCGGGTCCCGGTGCAGGAACAGGCTCGCCTGATCGAGCAGGCGCTCGAGCGAGTGCACATCGCGCACGACGACGTTGCGGGCGAGGCTGCGCCACCCGTCGAGCGCCATCGCCCCTTTCTCGCCGCCGTAAAGCAGGATCGGCAGGCTCTCGAGCGAGGGCTCGCCATCACTTTCATCGGGCGCGGGCCCGCCTTGTCCGGACGATAGCCTGGCGTCGAGTACCAGGCAGTCGACTCCCTCGCGGGCGACCACGTCCGCCGCGGCCCTGCGGTCGGCGACCGAAATGATCCTGACGTCGTCGGCATTCAGATAGGCGACGACCTGGTCGCGGATTTCCGGATCGGCCGATGCGACCAGCAGGTGCTTTTCGGGGCGCTGCGTGAAACGATTGAGACTGGCCAGCAGCCCGTCGAGAACCTCCCTGTTCTGGATCGGCTTGGCGACGAACGCGTACGCGCCGGCGTTGAGCGCCTGCTCGCGCGACTCGTCGGTCGAAACGATTGCGACCGGAATGTGCCGGGTCGCGCCGTCGTTCTTGATCCGATCCAGCACCCGCCAGCCGTTGATGTCGGGCAGGAAAAGGTCGAGGCTGATCGCCGAAGGGCGAAACTGGCTGGCCAGCGCGAGCGCTGCCACGCCCTGCGAAGTCACGATGCCCTTGAAGCCCTGCTCGCGCGCCGCATCGAGCAGGAAGCGCGCGAACCCGAGGTCGTTTTCGACGATCAGCAGGGTCTTGTCGCCGAGGCTGATCGAATCGCGGTCATCGCCGACCTCGTTGATCAGATGCGCGGGCCATTGCCCCGGGTCGCCGTTGCCGACCTCCATCCGCCGGTTGTCGGCATCGAGGTATTCGACCGACGGTTGCTCTTCCACCTTGTCCGCTTGAGCGTCGGCAGCGATCGTCGTCGCCTTGCCGTACAGCGACATGTCGGCTCCGGGACGCGGCGCCGCGGTCTTGCGCGGGCGCGGTGACGTGTAGATCTGCGGCAGATACAGCGTGAACGTGCTGCCGACGCGCGGCGCGCTGACCAGACGGATCTCGCCGCCGAGCAGACGCGAAAGCTCGCGGCTGATGGCGAGTCCCAGCCCGGTGCCGCCGTATTTGCGGTTGGTGCTGCCGTCGGCCTGCTGGAACGCCTCGAAGATGATCTGCTGCTTCTCGGGCGAAATGCCGATGCCGGTATCGTTGACCGAGAACGAGATGACGTCGGTGGCGCGGTTCAGGTTCTCGTTGTCCGGATTCCAGCCGCTCTTGACCGATTCGATGCTCAGAGTGACGTGCCCTTCGTGCGTGAACTTGAAGGCATTCGACAGCAGGTTCTTCAGCACCTGCTGCAGACGCTTGCTGTCGGCGAACATCGACTTGGGCAGCTTCGGGTCGAGCCGGATGAAGAAATCGACGTTCTTCGCCTCGGCGACGTGGCGGAACGTGCGCTCGACATATCGGCGCAGCTCCTCGAGCATCAGGTCGGTCGGATCGACCAGCACGGTGCCGGATTCGATCTTCGACAGGTCGAGGATGTCGTTGATCAGCGTCAAGCAGGTCGTTGCCCGAGGCGTGGATCGTCTTGGCGAACTCGACCTGCTTCGACGAAAGGTTGCTCTCGGTGTTGCGGCGACAGCTGATCGGACAGGATCAGCAGGCTGTTGAGCGGCGTGCGCAGCTCGTGCGACATGTTGGCCAGGAACTCGGACTTGTACTTCGAGGTGAGCGCGAGCTGCTCGGCCTTTTCTTCCAGCGCCTTCCGCGCCTGCTCGACTTCCTGGTTCTTGCGCTCGACTTCCTGGTTCTGGTGCGCCAGCAGGCCGGCTTTTTCCTCCAGCTCCTGGTTGGTCTGCTGCAGCTCCTGCTGCCGGCTCTGCAGCTCCTGCGCCAGCGATTGCGACTGCGTCAGCAGGTCCTCGGTACGGGTGTTGGCCTCGATCGTGTTGATCACGATGCCGATGCTTTCCGCGAGCTGGTCGAGGAAGGCTTCGTGCGTCGGGCTGAAGCGCTCGAACGATGCAAGCTCGAGCACGCCCTTGACCTGTCCTTCGAAGATCACCGGCATGACCAGGATGTTCTGCGGCGACGCGCCGCCCAGGCCCGAGAAGATCGTGACGTAGTCGCGCGGCACGTCGGCCAGCAGGATCTTCTCCTTTTCGATCGCGCACTGTCCGACCAGTCCTTCGCCCAGCTCGAGCTGGCTGCCGATCGCGCTCTGGCCTTTGGATCCGTAGCTCGCCAGCAGCGTCAGCCGCGGCGTCTCGCGGCTCGAGTCGAGAACGTAGAAGACCGCGTGCTGCGCGGCAACGACCGGGGCGAGCTCGGAAAGAATCAGCCGGCCGACGGTGTTCAGGTCCTTCTGTCCCTGCAGCATGCGGCTGAACTTGGCCAGGTTGGTCTTCAGCCAGTCCTGCTCGGTGTTCTTCCGCGTCGTGTCGCGCAGATTGCGGATCATTTCGTTGGTCGTGTCCTTCAGCGCCGCCACCTCGCCGCGCGCCTCCACGGTGATCGAGCGCGTCAGGTCGCCTTGCGTCACCGCGGTCGCCACCTCGGCGATCGCGCGCACCTGCGTAGTGAGGTTCGCCGCGAGCTGGTTGACGTTCTCGGTCAGTCCCTTCCACGTTCCGGAGGCACCCGGCACCTTGGCCTGGCCGCCGAGCTTGCCTTCGACGCCGACTTCGCGCGCCACCGTCGTCACCTGGTCGGCGAAGGTCGCCAGCGTGTCGATCATGCTGTTGATCGTATCGGATAGCGCGGCGATCTCGCCCTTGGCCGCGACGGTGAGCTTCTGCTGCAAGGCGCCGTTGGCCACCGCGGTCACGACCTTCGCGATGCCGCGCACCTGGCTGGTCAGGTTGCCCGCCATGAAGTTCACGCTGTCGGTCAGGTCCTTCCACGTGCCGGCCACGCCCCTGACGTCCGCCTGGCCTCCGAGAATGCCTTCGGTGCCGACCTCGCGCGCCACCCGCGTGACTTCCGAAGCGAACGACGAGAGCTGGTCGACCATCGTGTTGATCGTGTTCTTGAGCTCGAGGATCTCGCCCTTGACGTCGACGGTGATCTTTTTCGACAGGTCGCCGCTGGCCACCGCCTTGGTCACGTCGGCGATGTTGCGCACCTGACCGGTCAGGTTGCTGGCCATGAAGTTCACGCTGTCGGTCAGGTCCTTCCAGGTGCCGGCGACACCCTGCACGTCGGCCTGCCCGCCGAGGCGCCCTTCGGTGCCGACCTCGCGCGCCACGCGCGTCACTTCCGAGGCGAACGAGCGCAGCTGGTCGACCATCGTGTTGATCGTGTTCTTGAGCTCGAGGATCTCGCCCTTGACGTCGACGGTGATCTTCTTCGACAAGTCGCCGCTGGCCACCGCCTTGGTCACGTCGGCGATGTTGCGCACCTGGCCGGTCAGGTTGCTCGCCATCGAGTTCACACTCTCGGTCAGGTCCTTCCAGGTGCCGGCCACACCCTGCACGTCGGCCTGCCCGCCGAGCGCACCCTCGGTGCCGACTTCGCGCGCCACGCGCGTGACTTCCGAAGCGAACGAGCGCAGCTGGTCGACCATCGTGTTGATCGTGTTCTTGAGCTCGAGGATCTCGCCCTTGACGTCGACGGTGATCTTCTTCGACAGGTCGCCGCTCGCCACCGCCTTGGTCACGTCGGCGATGTTGCGCACCTGACCGGTCAGGTTGCTCGCCATCGAGTTCACGCTCTCGGTCAGGTCCTTCCAGGTGCCCGCGACACCCTGCACGTCGGCCTGCCCGCCGAGCGCACCCTCGGTGCCGACCTCGCGCGCCACGCGCGTGACTTCCGACGCGAACGACGACAGCTGGTCGACCATCGTGTTGATCGTGTTCTTGAGCTCGAGGATCTCGCCCTTGACGTCGACGGTGATCTTTTTCGACAGGTCGCCGGTCGCGACCGCGGTGGTGACGTCGGCGATGTTGCGCACCTGGCCGGTCAGGTTGCTGGCCATGAAGTTGACGCTGTCGGTCAGGTCCTTCCAGGTACCCGCCACGCCCTGCACGTCGGCCTGGCCGCCGAGCTTGCCCTCGGTGCCGACCTCGCGCGCCACGCGCGTCACTTCCGCCGCGAACGAGCGCAGCTGATCGACCATCGTGTTGATCGTGTTCTTGAGCTCGAGGATTTCGCCCTTGACGTCGACGGTGATCTTCTTCGACAGGTCGCCGGTCGCGACCGCGGTCGTGACGTCGGCGATGTTGCGCACCTGGGCGGTCAGGTTGCTCGCCATCGAGTTCACACTCTCGGTCAGGTCCTTCCACGTGCCGGCCACGCCCTGGACGTCGGCCTGGCCGCCGAGGCGTCCCTCGGTGCCGACCTCGCGCGCCACCCGCGTGACTTCCGACGCGAACGACGAGAGCTGGTCGACCATCGTGTTGATCGTGTTCTTGAGCTCGAGGATTTCGCCCTTGACGTCGACGGTGATCTTCTTCGACAGGTCGCCGCCGGCCACCGCCTTGGTCACGTCGGCGATGTTGCGCACCTGGCCGGTCAGGTTGCTCGCCATCGAGTTGACACTCTCGGTCAGGTCCTTCCACGTGCCGGCTACGCCCTTGACGTCGGCCTGGCCGCCGAGCTTGCCTTCGGTGCCGACCTCGCGCGCCACGCGCGTCACTTCGGCCGCGAACGAGCGCAGCTGATCGACCATCGTGTTGATCGTGTTCTTGAGCTCGAGGATTTCGCCCTTGACGTCGACGGTGATCTTCTTCGACAGGTCGCCGGTCGCGACCGCGGTCGTGACGTCGGCGATGTTGCGCACCTGGGCGGTCAGGTTGCTCGCCATCGAGTTCACACTCTCGGTCAGGTCCTTCCAGGTTCCCGCGACACCCTTGACCTTCGCTTGTCCGCCGAGCTTGCCCTCGGTGCCGACCTCGCGCGCCACGCGCGTCACTTCGGCGGCGAACGAACCGAGCTGGTCGACCATCTTGTTGACCGTCTTCGCCGTGCGCAGAAACTCGCCTTGCAGCGGCGCGCCGTCGACCTCGAGCGCCATCGTCTGCGACAGGTCGCCTTGCGCGACGGCGCCGATCACGCGCGCGGTTTCGCTGGTCGGATGCACCAGGTCGTCGATCAGCATGTTCACCGCGCCGATCGAATCGCGCCAGAAGCCGGTGACGTCGCCGAGCGATCCGCGCTTGCCGAGCTTGCCTTCCTTGCCGACGACCCGCGAAAGCCGCTCGAGCTCGCTCGCCATCCGCTCGTTGCGCTCGACCACCTCGTTGAACACGTCGGCGACGCGCCCCGATACGCCGAGCCAGTTGGCCGGCAGCCGGACCCCGGCATCGCCTCGTCGCAGCGCGTTCAACGCGCCGAGAATGACCGTCATTTCGTTGGTCGGGGTTATCGAGTGCTCGAGTACTTTCATGGCAAATCTCCGATGACACAGGCGCCGGATCGCGATCGATCTCGGGATTCAGCGCGTGACAAACGATCGACAAATTATGCACAAGTTTCTCCCGGCGAGCGATTGTCGCGACAACATCGCGGCGTTCTTTCGAGGCAAGCCGCATCGAAAGACAACACCCCGCTTTGGGCCTGTAATTTTTACAAAGCCGGAAGCACCGGGCCACCCGCAGTGATGCGCGTTTTGTAGCGCACTGCCTGTGGGAAGGAGGCGTCAGAGTGCCGGGATTGGCCGGCAGCTCGGCTCTTGACACCGAGGTGGACGCTTGTGCGTGGCGGAGGTGGTGATACGCGCGGGTTGCGCCGTCACCGATTAAGCCAGCGGCGGCAGGGACCGCGCGCTGGAAGGCGACTAACTGTTGAAGGCCGTCAAAACGTCGTGCATTGCATGAAGCCGCGATGGCCGACGCAGTTGGTGGAGATCGGATAGCGGTTGTAGCGATCGTCCCGGTGCGCAAGCTTCAGCACGCATTCGCGCCAGGGATCGCTGTCGGCCTTGTAGCCGAGCTTTTCGCAGCCCGGGCCGTAAAGCTGGATCATTCCCTCGACTTCGCGCTGGACCTGCGCGGCTCGCTCGGCCTGGGTGGCGCAGCCGGCGGCCAGAAGCATGACTAACGAGATGGCGAATGCACGCATGGCTACCTCCGTTCCATAGTGGTTGGAGACTGTCGGGCGCTGCCGGGTTCCGCGCCCGACTCGAGCCCACGTCGAAAGCCGCGGGTATACGCCAGGCTCGGCACATCCGTCGTGCGTGTTGCAGACCGGCGAGGCTCCCGGAGCTTCGGCGGACGCACAACGAGTGTCCCGGTCCAGCGACCAGAAATGCAATCCACCCAGCCGACGGTCCCGCACGAACCTGGCCGTCAGCAGCGCATCGTCGAGGCTGAACACATTGGCGCTGACGTCATTGACACCGATCATCGGCGTCAGCTCGATGCGATCCATCGGAATTCCGTATTTCGCATGAACGTTTTCGGCCGCCTGAATCGCGGACCTTCCCATGTCGCAAACACCCGCCACGACCGTACAATTCCCTGGTATCGCCGCGCCGTAGTCCATGACCATCAGGTTGACGTAAGAGTCGTCGAGCCCGGCGGCGCGAATCGCCGTCAGCACCCGCTCGCCCGAGGTCGTTCAGGCTGGCGAGGCTGCCGTCGCTCGCGGCCAGCGTGGCCAGCGTGAAGCTGAAGCGAAGCCGGGGATGACGTAGCTGGGCGTTGCGCACGCGTTGCGCGAGCGAGCGGATCGCTTCCTCGGTTTGTCCCGCCTCGATGTCGAAGTCGATGCCGATCAGGCGCGGCGAATCGTAACGGGCGATGAATCGCTCCATGCCGGCATCGGTCGCGCAGGTAAAGATGCCGGCCGCGCCGCCGGTCGAGATGATGTAGTCGACACCGGCGCGCTCGAAGGCCGCAATGTTGGCGTTGGCAACCCTCTGGGCTTCGATGTCCGTCCCAGGTTTCCGCGCCGCATTCGCCGGTGGCGAATGCCCAGGTGAGCGTGTCGATGCCGAGGGCGGTCAGCGATCCGGCGCCGACCGGCGGCGAGAGCTTTCCCAGCACGGCCGAAGACATCGCAGGAAACGCCGGATCGATCGCGACCGGCAGATACTTGTACGGACTGTAGACGAATCCCGGTACGCCGGTCGTAAACGCATGCGCCGCCGGCGGGCCGGCGGCGCCGCCGTCGAGCGCCGTGACACGGTAGCAGCCGGACAGCGCGGCTGCTATCGCCAGCAAGGCCGCGGCGCTCGTCGCGATGTGCCGCCCGCGGGCATGCGCTAGGTCGAAGGCAGTTGGCAGCACGGCTCGATTTCCGGGCGCGACGGGGTCGCAGGCTCTGCATCTTAAGCCGCCGACCGGGCCGCGACCTGGAGACGCCTGGCAAAAAAAGCGGGGCAGCTTTCGCTGCCCCGCCGCGCCATGATGCAAAGGCGAGGAGAGATCGTTCGGCTCGCGCCCTTAGAACTTGATGCGCACGCCCGCGTAGTACTGACGTCCGTTCTTGTAGAACGCGCGCGGCTGATCGGTGTTCGCGCCGTAGTACTTGAGCGATCGGATTGTTGAGGTTCAGCGCGTCGAAGGTGAGCGTGAAGTTCTTGTTGAGCGTCGTAGCCCAGCGAGGCCGCGAGCGTGCCGGTGTCGTCCTGGTACTCGCGGCGTGCTGCGGTCGAGACCGACGAAGAATGCCGAGCGGAAGGTGTAGGCGAGCCGCGCGCTGAAGCCGTAGTTCTCGTAGTAGCCGATCGACGTTGTAGGTGTTCTTCGACGCGCCGACCAGGTCCCGGTTGCCGGTTTCCTTGGCGTCGGCGTACGTGTAGTTGGCCTGGACGCCGAAGCCGTAGGCGAATTCCTGCTGCTAGGAGAGCTCCGACGCCCTTCACCTTGCCGCTGCTGTTGATCGGCGCCGAGATCGTGTAGGTGTCGAACGTGCCCGTGCTTGATGTTGAGCAGCGTCACGTCGTGGTACGTGCCGAAGGCGACGTAGTTGGTCAGGTCCATGTAGAACAGGCCCGCCGACAGCAGCGACTTCGGCTGCGAAGTACCACTCGAGCGTCGCGTCGACGTTGGTCGACCGGATCGGCTTCAGGTCCGGGTTGCCGCCGTTGCCGGTGTGCGTCGTGTCGTCGGCGGTGATCGATCCGCCGAGCGCGCTGTAGTCCGGACGCGCCATCGTGCGCGCGATCGCGAAGCGCGCGACCAGGTCCCGGTTCAGATCGAACTTCAGGTTGGCGCTCGGCAGGATGTCGTTGTAGGTGTGCTCGACCGGCTGCTGGTAGAACGACCCGAACGCGGAGGTCGTGATCGCGTTCGGGAACTGCGGACACGGCGCCTGCACGCGCGACAGCTCGGGAGCCCGACGTTGACCAGCACGCGCTCCTTGGTCTGCACGACGCGCACGCCGACGTTGCCGCTCCAGCCCTGGCCCTCGAGGTTGGCCATCACGTACACCGCGGCGACGTTCTCCTTGAGCGAGAATTCGCCGGACCAGAACCGCCGCGTCAACCGGATCGCGGTTCGAGTAGAGGTCACCCCAGCGCTCGAGCTCGCCCGGCGAGAGCTGCCAGACGTTGCGCGGGAAGTTGCCGCCGATGCCGCTGCCGAAGTTGCTCGGATAGGTCTCGCCGTTCCACGCCGGCAGATTGGCGGCGGCGAACGGATCGGCCCGGCGAAATTCGGGCCTTGCGCCACCTGGTGCGTGCTCGCGCTCGTGCTCGGCCGCGCGGACGCCGAACTTGAGCGTGGTGAACGCGCCCTGGTCGAGCAGGTAGTTGCCGTCGATCTGGCCGTAGGTTTCCTTGTCCTTGGTCTTGCGCCGGGCTCGCGCCGAAGATCCAGTCGAGCGAGGTGCCGGCGAAGTTCGACGGGATTGCCGCTCGGAAACGCGACGTCGACCGCCGACGAGATGCCATGCATCTGTAGCTCGCGCCGGTGTTGAACACGTCGCCTTCGAACACGTCCTGCTTCGGCGTCTCGCCGTTGCCCGCGGGTGTAGCCGACCTGGCCGGTGAAGGTCAGCCGGTCGCTGGCGCGCTACTTGCGCGTCGAGGTTGTAGAACGCCGTCTCCGAGTAACGTGCCCGGACGGTAGATCTGGTCGACGATCGCGTACTGCTGATTGCTGCCCGGCGTGCCCAGGTTCGGGAACACCGCCGAAGTCAGCGTGCCGTTGCTCACCGTGTACGAGGTCGGCATTTCGCCGGTCGCCGCCGTTGAAGACGTGCGCGCCCCAGAACATCCAGTTGCGGTTGTAGTTGGTCGCCTTCATGTGCGAGTAGAACGCGCTGAAGTCGAGCATCAGGTCGCGCGTCGGCTTGACCTGGACGTCGACCAGGCCGCCTTCGCGCTCGCGCTCCTGCTCGAAGAACGACGAGCCGATCAGCGTCGGATATGCGACGTTGGCGAGATCCGGGTGCGCCGTGGCCAGCGCGCTTCCCGGCGCGATCGTGCGCGTAGCCGAGGGTCTCCTGGCCGTCGCGGCGCAGGTGACGCTTCTCGGAGAACGCCTGGACCATGACGCCCACCGTGCCGGCGTCGTTCTTCCAGTTGAAGAGCGCGCTGATCTGCGGGTCGGTCTTCTTCGGCAGGTCGGCGTAGACGGCGCCGCACCGAGCGCTTCGAACGTGAGCTGCTTGCGCGAAGTCCAGCGGCTTGCGCGTGATGATGTCGACCGCGCCGGCGACGCCGCCTTCGACCAGGTCGGCGGTCGCGCTCTTGCGGACGATCACCTGGCTGACCAGCTCGGACGGCAGCAGCGAGAAGCTGACGCTGCGTCCGACGGTCTGCACCTGGTCGAGCACGAACCAGTCGCCCGAGGCGATCGAGTGTCCGTTGATCAGCGTCTGCGTCAGGCTGGGGTTGGTGCCGCGCATGCTGACGCGATCGTTTTCGTCGAAGCCGCCTTCGCCGCCCGACTGCCGAGCTGATCGTGACGCCGGGCACGCGCTGGACGGCGTCGGCGATGTTCTTGTCGGGCAGCTTGCCGATGTCGTCCGAGGTGATGACTTCGATGACCGAATCCGAGTTGCGCTTGGTCTCGAGCGATTTCTCGAGCGAGCACCGGATGCCGGTGACGGTGACCGACATCCCCGGGACAACTGGAGGCGGTGTCGTGGCGGGCGGCGTCGCCTGGGCGACTTCAGTCGGCGGTGACGTCGGCGATACTTCGCCGGCTTGCTGCGACGACGGGACGGGCGTTTGCGCAGCGGCCTGCTGCGCTTGCACCGGGATGACCGCGCTCATCAGAGCGAGCGCGACGGCCGATGCGATTGGTGTCTTTCTGAACTTCATGACGTTCCCCCTTCGGTGCTGGCGCTAGCGATGCGGAAAACGGCCGGTCGTGACGTAAGCTCTGGCCGGGACGCTGCGCCGGTCGCTCGCGGACAGCGGAAATCCCCCAGTACGATCGCAACCCCAACCCCCAACCAATGCGATGCCACTATACTACCACTGCGTGCCACTATGCTACCAATTGGCGAAAATATTTGCTAGCATGTTGCAAATGTGCCAACGACACCGGCGGTCCCGCGGCCGCGCCCAGCGATAGGCGAGGTCCGGCCCGGCGGGATGCCGGCGGCCGGCTCGGAATTGGTATGACATTGGTATCTCAGCGGTCCCGGCCAGCGCGGCGCAAGCGTCCGCTTGCGAGCTTGCGCCGATCGCCTGCCGGAGACGTGCTGCGCATGACTTCGCTGGCGCAAATCCTCAAGACGCTGGACCCGAACGACAACCTGCCTCTGTACCAGCAGCTGCAGCGCGGCATCCGCGAGGCGATCGAAAAGCGGATCCTCGGGCCCGACGATGCGCTGCCTTCCGAGCGGCAGCTGGCCGAGGACCTCGGCATCTCGCGGATCACGGTGCGCAAGGCGATCGACGGCCTGGCCGCGGAGGGCTTGCTGGTGAGCCGCCAGGGCTCGGGCAACTTCGTCTGCACGCGCATCGACAAGAACTTCGCGAAGCTGACGTCGTTCTCGGAGGACATGCGCGCTCGCGGCCGCCATCCGCGCAGCATCTGGCTCAAGCGCTCGGAAGGTACGGTCACGCCGGAGGAATCGCTGAAACTCGCGCTTGAGCCCGGGCACGCTGGTCTATCGCTTCCATCGCCTGCGCTTCGCCGACGACGAGCCGATGGCGATCGAGTTCGCGACCATCGACGCCACCTGCCTGCCGTCGCTGGAGGCCGTCGATGCCTCGCTCTACGACGCCCTCGAGCAGGCCGGCAACCGGCCGGTGCGCGCGCTGCAGCGCCTGCATGCGCTGCTGCTCAACGCCGAGCAGGCCAAGCTGCTGAAGGCCAAGCCGGCGGACGCCGGCTTGCTGGTCGAACGCCTGGGTTATCTGCGCGACGGCCGCGCCGTCGAGTTCTCGCAGTCGATCTACCGCGGCGACACCTACGACTTCGTCGCCGAGCTCAGCGCTTTTTGACGGCGCGGCGTCTCGACGATCGCGCGGGACGGGCCAGGCGGAACCAGCGGCACCGGCGCGCGGCCCGGCGCCGCGGCGCGACCTTCGAGCCAGGCCCGCACCGCCGTCAGCGCGCCGTCGGCGAAACCCCAGGTGACGATCGCCGGCGCCGCTACGTCCAGCACCTGGAACGGATTCCACAACGCCAGGTGCAGCTGCGGCCGCCAGTGTCGCGACGCTTTGCCGTAGCGCGCGCGCTGGTTGGACGCCAGCACCGTCGCGCGGCCGTCGTCCGGCAGCCGATCCCAGTCGAGGCGTTGCAAGTCGTCGACCTGGAGGATCTCGACCGCGCCGAAGGCTTCGAATAGCGCCGCCACCGCTTCGCCCGAAGGTCCGGCTTCGGACACGCCGTCGCTGGGCACGCTGCGCTGCGTGACGACGCGCAGCGGCTGGTCCAGAGCGCGGCGGCCGCGCGTCGCCGACCGGCGTCAACGCCAGCGCCCAGGCGCGCTCCATCAGCCGCTCGTCCGCGTCGCGGCGCGCTTTGGCGTAGCGTCGCCTGCCGCACCGGGTATCGCGGGCCAACGCGTCGAGCCGGGCGCAGCGAGCGCCTCAATTCGACGCGCGTCGAGCGAGCCGATCGGCGAGCGCGCCGGCGATCGCATCGCACGGCGGCGGCCTGCTCGTCCTGGCTGCCCAGCGCCATCACCATGTCGGCGCCGGCCTGCAGCGCCAGCACCGCGGCGCGATCGTGGCCGTAGCGCTGCATGTATGGCCTTCATCACCAGCGAGTCGGTGATGATCACGCCGCGTAGCCCCAGCTTCGCGCAGCACGCCGCAGCAGCAGCTTGCGCGACAGCGTCGCCGGATGATCGGGATCGATCCGCGGATAGACGATGTGCGCGGTCATCACCGCGGGCGCCTTGCTCTGCAGCGCGCGGAACGGCTTGAGCTCGAGCGCGCGCAATGCCTGCCTCGACTTGTCGACCACCGGCAGCTCGAGGTGCGAGTCGACGCGCGTGTCGCCGTGTCCGGGAAAATGCTTGATGCAGCACGCGACGCCTTCGCGCAGCGCGCCGCGCATCCAGGCGCCGGCGAGGCGCACGACCTCGGAAGGATCCGACGAGAAGCTGCGCTCGGCGATCACCGGGTTTTCCGGGTTGTTGTTCACGTCGAGCACCGGGGCGAAGTTCCAGTTGAAGCCGAGGCTCTTCACGCCGCGCGCCACCGCGGCGCCGACTTCTTCGGCCAGCACCGCGGTGCCGGCCGCACCGAGCGCCATCGCCGCCGGCGGGTGCGGCAGGAACGTGGCGCGGACGACCGCGCCTCCCTCCTGGTCGATGCCGATCAGCGCTTTCGGCCCCATCGCCTTGCGCAAGGCGGCCGTCAGCGCGCGCACTTCCGCTTCGCTGCCGAGATTGCCGCGGAAGAGCACGACGGCGCGGATCCTGTTCCGGCGCAGGAATGCCGCCTGCGCGGCGTCGAGCACCTTGCCCTGGATGCCGACCATCACCAGCTCGCCCGGATGGAACCCGGTCGCGGGACGCGCGCGCTTGGCCGTCATCGGTCTTGTTCCGCACCGCCATGCATAGTCAGGCAGCTCATTTGATCGCGCCTTCCATGCCGCGCATGAAAAAGCGCTGCGCGAAGAAAAAGACGATCAGCGCCGGCGCGACGGTGAGTATCGCGCCGGCGGCGATCACCCGGGTCGAGCTGCCGAAGGTGCCCGACAGCTCCAGGATGCCGACGGCCAGCGGCATCAGCTCGCTCTTGGTGAGGACGACGCTCGGCCACAGAAAATTGTTCCAGCTGGTCACCGTCGTCAGGATCACCAGCGCGCCGATCTGCGGCAGCGCCAGCGGCAGCATGATGCGGAAGAAGATGTGCAGCTCGGAGGCTCCGTCGACGCGCGCGGCATCGAGCAGGTCCTGCGGAATCTCCTCGAATGCGTTCTTCATGATGAATATGCCGATCGCGCCGGCGAGCGTCGGCAGTATCACGCCGGCATAGGTATTGACCAGCCGCAGGTGCGTGGTGGTGATGAAGTTGACCAGGAAGTTGATCTCGGTCGGCAGCATCAGCGTGGCGAGTATGACGGTGAAGACCAGGCGCCGGCCGCGGAAGTGCAGGCGCGCGAGCGGATAGGCCGCAAGCGAGCAGACGAGCACCGTCCACACGACGGTCCAGAACGTGATCCAGATCGAATTGAAGAAGTAGCGGCCGAGGTCGACGACGCGAAAGACCTCGATGAAATTGGCCAGCGATACCCGGTGCGGCAGCAGCGACGACGGGAAAGGCGAAGACGTTGCCTTCGGTGCCGATCGCCGCCGACAGCGTCCACAGCAGCGGGAAGGCGCACAGCAGCGCGACCGCGACCAGCACCGCGTAATGCAGCGCCGCAGTCGTGCGACGGCGGACGAAGCGTGTGGCGGCGTTCATGGCGCGAGCGTATGCGCATCAGCGGTGCCGCGGCCGGAGGAAGCGGAAGTTGAGCCAGGCGATCGCGATGCAGAACACGCTGACGACCATGCTGGCCGCCAGCGCGCGCGGAAAGTTGAACGCGCGGATGCCCTGGTCGTACGCGTAGTACAGGCCCGTGTAGGTCGAGCTGACCGGGCCGCCCTTGGTCATGATCAGCACTTCCTCGAGTACCTTCATCGCCGAAAGCGTCGACAGCACCGTGCACAGCAGGATCGTCGGCATGATCATCGGAATCGTGACGCGCCAGAAGCGCTGCCACCGGTTGGCGCCGTCCAGCACCGCCGCCTCTTCGACGTCCTTCGGGATCGACTGCAGCGCCGCGAGGTAGAGCACCATGTACCAGCCCAGGCCGCGCCACAGCGTCACCAGCATCAGCGAAAACAGCGCCAGGCGATCGTCGGACAGCCATCCGATCGGATCGTTGATCAGATGCAGCCACTGCAGCACGGCGTTGATCAGGCCCTGCTCGTTGTACATCCATCCCCACATGATGCCGACCACCGACACCGACGTGACGACCGGCATGTAGAAGGCGGCGCGGAACAGCTTGATGCCCGGCAGGCTGTTGTTGACCAGCACCGCCAGCGCGATCGCTCCCAGCTGGATCGCCGGCACGATCAGCAGGTACAGGAGCGAGTTCCTGATGCTGATGTAAAAGACCGGATCGTCGAGCAGGTCCTCGAAATTCTGCAGGCCGACCCAGGTCGGCGGCGTGATGATCTTGTACTCGGTGAAGGCGAGGATGCTTCCCCACAGCACCGGCCAGAACGTGAAGACCACGAGCAGCAGCAGCGCCGGCGTGAGAAATAGCCACGCCTGCCGCGCCTGCCTGGCGCGCGCGCGCGATGCGCCGTCGGCGCGCGCATGCGGCGATCGGGCGCGCGGCCGCGCCGGCGCGCTGCGCGGCTCGGGAACCGCGATGCGCGCGGAGTCCACGCTCACTTGGCCAGCTTGCTGTTCCAGAATGCCACCGCGTCGTCGAGCGCGGCCTGGACGTCCCTGCGGCCGATGATGGCCGCCTCGACGGCGTCCTGCAGCCGCTTGTTCAGCCGCTCGAATCCCGGCACGCCGGCGACATAGAGCGTGCGCACGATGTTCATGCTCTTGGCGCCGATCGCCATCGCCTTGCCGTACGCGCCCGCGTCCATCGGCATGTTCTGGAAGTGCGGGTCGGCGGCGGCCTTTTTCGACGTCGGGAACGCGCCGGCGAGCTTGGCGAACGCGAGCTGGTTTTCATCGTTGGTCAGGAACTTGGCGAACTGTGCCGCCTCGATGGCGACGCGGCCCGTCGTGTCGCGCGGCATCGCGAAATGGAACAGCCAGCCGCCGGCGGCGATGCCGCGGCCCGCCGATCGGCACCGGCGCGACGTCGGTGACCGCGTAGACGTCCGGCGCGTCGTCGCGAACGCGCGTCAACGCGCTCGGCGGCGCCTCGAGCATCGCCATGCGGCCGGACTTGTAGGCATCGATCGACGCCGGATAGTTGTCCTCGGAAAAAAGCTTGTCCTTGAGCAGCCCGCCAGCCTTGTACGCATCGGCGAGCTTGGCCACGAGCGCGACGTGCGCCGGCGAATTGAACACCGCGCGGCCGTGATCGATCAGCGGCAGGCCTTCCTCGAGAAAGACCCCGGCGATCTTGCCCAGCGCCGGCGAAAAGCCGTATTGCCCGGTGCGCGCCCGGATCTGTTTGGCGACCGCGAGCTGCTCTTCGCGCGTCGTCGGCACCTGCGTGATGCCCGCCTGGCGGAAGAGCGCCGTGTTGTACGCCATCACGTTGACGCTGTTGTAGTGCGGGAAGCCGTAGAGCTTGCCGTTGAACGTCAGGTCGGCGATCGCGCCGTCGGTGTAGCGCGCGCGGTCCTCGCCCATCAGTTCGTCGATCGGCCGCAGCGCGCCGACCAGCGCATAGTCGTACGCCCACGGTACGTTGAGCTGGACCAGCGCCGGCGCGGAGCGCGCGACGATCGCGGCGGTGAGCTTGGTCTGCATCACATCCCAGGGCACGTCGACCCATTCGAGCTCGACGCTCGGGATGCGCGGCCTCGGTAGCTTGCGAGCAGCGTGTTGAAGTACGCGCGTGAACTTGGGCTTGAGGCTCATCGTCCAGAATTCGACGTGGACCTTGTCCGGCGCCGCGGTGCTGTCGCACGCCAGCAGCACGCAGCGAGCAGCAGCATCGCCGGCCAGCGCGCGATGCGGACGAGCGATCGAAGCATTGCCATGCTCATCGCGTGCGCGTCACCTTGGCCAGGTGGCGCGGCTCGTCCGGGTCGACGTCGCGTGCGCGCGCCAGCGCTTCGACCATCGGGTAGAAGCTCTGGATCGCGGTGATCGGATCGAGGTCCTCGGCGTCGCTCGCCACCAGCGGCAGCTCGCTGCCCGGCGTGCCTGCCGGGCGCGGCGAGCAGCACGCGCGCGCCGCGGCGTCGCATGTCGTCGGCCAGCGCGATCAGCCCGGCCTGCGCCGGACCGCGCGGCGCGAACACCAGCATCGGAAAGCCTTCGTCGACCAGCGCCATCGGTCCGTGCCTGACTTCGGCGCCGGAGAATGCCTCGGCCTGGATGCCGCAGACTTCCTTGAACTTGAGCGCCGCTTCCATCGCGATCGCGAGGCCCAGGCCGCGGCCGATCACGAACAGCCGCTCGGTGTCGGTCAGCGGGTCGATCGCGGCTGACCAATCCTGCTGCACGGCGCGCCGCAGCGCCGCGGGCAGCCCATCCAGCGCCGTCAGCAATGCCGCGTCGTCCTGCCAGGACGCGACCAGCCGCGCGCCGGCGACCAGTTGCGCGATGCAGCTCTTGGTCGCCGCGATGCTGACTTCCGCGCCGGCGTGCAGCGGAAAGACCCACTGCGCGGCCGCGGCGAGCGGCGATGCCGGATCGTTGACGATGGCGACGGTGCGCGCGCCGCCGGCGCGGAAAAAGCGCGTCGGCAGCACCAGGTCGGGGCTCTGGCCCGATTGCGAAAAGGCGAGCGAGACCAGGCCCTCGCATTGCAGCCGCGACTGGTAGAGCGTGATCAGCGACATCGGCAGCGACGTCACCAGGCGGCCGAGCCGCGCCATGATCAGGTACGCCATGTACTGCGCGGCGTGATCGGAGCTGCCGCGGGCGACGGTCAGCAGCGACAGCGGCGGATGGTCGCGCAGGTCCGCGCCCAGCGATGCGTAGGCGTCGCGATCGGCCGCCAGCAGCCGGGCGACGGCGTCGGGCGCCTCGCGCGCCTCGTCAAGCATCCGCGAGGTCAATGTCCTCTCCTTCGACGACCACGCGCTGCAATTGCAGGTCGCGGTCGAGCAACACCAGATCGGCGTGCGCGCCTTCGACCAGCCGACCGCGGTCCGGCCAGCCGAAGGTAGTCGGCGGCGTGGGTCGACACGCGGCGCGATGCGTCTTCGAGCGGGAGTCCGAGCGTCACCAGATTGCGCAGCGCCTGGTCCATCGTCAGCGTGCTGCCGGCCAGCGTGCCGTCGGCCAGGCGCACGCCGCCCAGGCACTTGGTGACGCGATGGCGTCCGAGCCGGTAGTCGCCGTCGGGCATGCCGGTCGCGGCGGTCGAATCGGTCACGCAGAACAGGCACGGAATCGCGCGCAGCGCGGCGCGGATCGCGCCGGGGTGAACGTGCAGCAGATCGGGAATGATCTCGGCGTAACGCGCGTGCGCCAGCGCCGCGCCGACGATGCCGGGCGCGCGGTGGTGCATGCCGGTCATCGCGTTGAACAGGTGGGTGAAGCCGCCGGCGCCGCGTTCGAGCGCGGCGACGCCGTCTTCGTAACTGCCCAGCGTGTGCCCGATCTGGACCTGGAACCCGGCAGCGCGCAGCGTCGACGATGATGTCGAGATTGCCCGGCAGCTCGGGCGCCAGCGTGATCAGCCGGATCGGCGCCAGCGCGTGCAGCGCACGGATTTCCGCGATCGACGCCGGGCGGACGAAGTCGGGCTGCGCGCCGAGCTTGCCCGGATTGATGTACGGGCCTTCCAGGTGCACGCCGAGCACGCGCGCCGCACCGCGCGCGCGCTTCGCGCAGGCGGGAGCCAGCGCCCGCATCGCCGCCTCGACCTCGGCCAGCGGTGCCGTCATCGTCGTGGCCAGCAGCGACGTGGTGCCGTGCCGCGCGTGCAGGCGCGCGATGTGCTCGATCGCCTCGCCGCCTTCCATCGTGTCGCTGCCGCCGCCGCCGTGCACGTGCGAATCGATGAATCCGGGCAGCACCAGCGTTCGCGCTTCACTCCTCGCCTGGTCTTCGGTCTGCACCTCGCCCTCGATGCGTCGGATGCGTCCGTTCTCATGCTCGAGCGCGCCGCGCACGAATCCCTGCGGCGTCAGGACGTGGCCTTCGATGCGGAACACGCTCACGCCTCGCGCCTCATCTCGGCGACGAAATCGTAGTAGTCGCTGCGGCAATACGAATGCGTGAGCTCGACCGCCTGGCCGGTGTCGAGATAACCGACCCGCGTAATGAACAGGACCGCGCGTCCGGTCGGCACCTCGAGCAATTGGGCCAGACGCGCCTCGGCGTTGAGCGCACGCAGATGCTGCAGTGCGCGCGCCGGCGCGCGTCCGAGCCGGGCCAGATGCGCGTACAGCGACGCATCGACTTGCGAAGGGTCGGGCAGCACTTCCTCGGGCAGCACGCTGACCTCGTAGGCCATCACGACGTCGTCGGCCAGCCGCAGCCGCTCGAGGCGTGCCACCCGCGAGCCCGGCGACAGGCCGAGCGAAAGCTGCTCGTCGGGCGCCGCCGCGGTGCAGACGCGCGCGAGCCAGCGCGATGATGGCGTGAAGCCTCGCTGCTGCAGCTCTTCCGAAAAGCTGGTCAGGCGCGACAACGGCTGCTCGAGCCGAGGCGCTATGTAGTTGCCCGAGCCGCGCCGGCGCACGACCAGCCCCTGCTCGACCAGCTGATCGATCGCCTTGCGCGCCGTCACACGCGACAAGCTGAGCGATTCCGACAGCACGCGCTCGGAGGGCAGCGCTTCGTCGGGCTTGTAGTCACGGTTTCGTATCGCCTGCGCGAGCTTTTGCGCGAGCTGCATGTACAGCGGAGAGGCGGCGCGCCCATCGGCGCGGAATTCGAACGGGCCGTCCTTCATCGCGCGCTTTCGCTGAGCCCGCTGAGCGCCTGGCGCACGAGGCGAAGCGCGCCGTCGGCGGCGTCAGCTGCCGGCTCGACGCAGCGTGCCCGGATCGATGGATCAAAACGAGGCAGCAATTGCACTCCGATGCTGCCGCAGACCGCCAGCGGCAACGCGCCGTCCGGATCCAGCGCAGCGGCGATCTCCTCGAGCGAGCGCGCGGCGCGGTCGAGAAGGCGCGCCGCAAACGGATCGATGGAAGCCGCGTCGAACACCAGGGGTGCGAGCTCGGCGTAGGCGTTCTGGCCCGGGCGATCGCACCAGCGCAGCAGTGCGTCGCGCGTCGTGCCTGCCGTGGCCAGGACCGCGCCGACCAGCGGCCCGACGCCCGCGCGACCGTCGATGGCCCGGTGCGTCTCGCGCATCGCGCGCAATCCCAGCCACGCGCCGCTGCCTTCGTCGCCGACGGGAAAGCCCCAGCCGCCGACCGCAACGCGCATGCCATCCCGGTGCAATGCCTCGCCGACGCTCCCGGTCCCCGCAGCGACGATCGCTCCCGGACGCCCTTCGTGTGCGCCGAGCAGCGTTGTATATGCGTCGGTGTCCAGCGCGATTTTGGCGAACGGCGGCGCCCGGTGGAGAAAGTCTTCGCAACGCTGATGCACATTGGCGCCGGCAAGGCCCAGGCCCAGCGCGCAGCGCTCGCGCGCGGCCGGTGCGAGGCCCGCGGCGACAAACGCGAGATCGATCGCCTGCGATGACATGAGTCCAGGCCTGCTCGATGCCCTGGCCCAGCGCGGAGGGACCCGACGCCGCGAATCCGAGCACCACGCCTTGCGCCGATGCCAGCCGCGCCCGCGTCCGCGTGCCGCCGCCGTCGATGCCGATGTGGTAATCGATCTCCGTGGAGCGGGAAGAGGTCAATGGAATCGGCGCCTGGGGCAGATTCCGGCAGCTTAGTCGGTAAAATACCAGTTAGTCAATTGGTATTCTAGTGGTCTATGGGGTAACCGCTCCGGGGGGCACAAGCTCGCAGCGGAACAGGAGGTCGCCCGGGCATGCTCCGACGGACGGCCCGGCGGATTTGGCAATACCAGTTGCGCCAAAAAGGCGTCGACCCCTGAAACGCGCGTCGGACCGTCAGCTGAACAGCGTCGCGAGCAGACCCGCTATCCCTAGGCCGAGCGCCGCCAGCGCATCGCCGGCGATCAAGCCGCCGCCGACCAGCGAGGTCGTGCTCATGTCGCTGGGCAGCGCTGCCGCCTTGCCCTTGCGCTTGGGCAGGCTGTTGACGAAGCTCGAGAGCACGCCGCCGGCGGCGAACCAGGCGGAGGTCATCAGATTGAGGAATCCGCCGAACGACGATGCATAGGGCGACGGAAGCACAACGGCATCGAGGACGAAGTCGGTGCTGAAGCCCACCCGACCCGACTTCACGAACGCCTTGTATCGCTGGCGCGACTTGATGACCTTGCGCAGGAACTCGGTCACGAACCCGATCAGGATGCCAATCCAGATCGCCGTGCGCTGGTAGGGCTTGTCGTCGGTGAGGCTGCGCAGTACGCCGACGAACTTGTAAGTCATCGCCGACGTCCATTGCGCCGGCTGCTGGTCGGCGGGCATCGTCGTCTGGTCGAGGCCCAGCACCGGGTACGCGCTCATGAACAGCTTGGCGAACACCACGGCCATGATCGCGCCCATCACGATGCCGGCGACCTGGAAGCGGAACTGGATCGTCCGGTTGGTGCCCAGGCGCCAACCGGTCGACCGGTCCTGTTGCATGTCGCAGGCCTCGCTGGTCGACACCAGCAGGACCGTCGCAGCCATCATCCCGACGATCGGATCGCGCAAGCCGATGCCCGCCATCAGCACCACGGTGACGACGAACGCAGAGGAAATGGGATTCGAGTCGGTGATGCCGAGGGATATCCCGTTGACCAGCGCGAACACGAACACGAGCAGCACGGCCATCACCAGATAGCCGACCGGCTGGTGCAGCACCTGCGACCCGACGATGACGATGCAGATACCCCAGAACACGACCCAGGCGACGAGTCGGCGGGTGTTCGTGCGCTTCCAATCCTCCTGCTCGACCTTCTGCGCCGCGACCTGCCGCGAGCGCTGCCAGGCGCGGAAGAGAATCAGCGACACGTCGACGATCGCGGCACCCATGATCATCCCGAGCGCGATCAGGAACGTGATCTTGCGGAATGGCTCGTTCGGCTGCAGCCATCCGATCGAGATGAAATACGGCATCATCGCCCAGCCGGCAAGGCCGCCGACGATCGCGGCGATGCCGATGCGCGCGCCGACGATCATGCCGGCGCCGAACGTCGACGTCGACAGGTCGATCGCACCTAGCGCTGCGATTTTCGCGCTTCCGATGCCGCCGGCGACGCCGAGCGCCATGCCGCCGAAGAGCCGCGACACCGATTGCCGGAGCAGGTCGGGATCGGTCAGCGCGCGCAGGATGTTCGCGACGGCGAGTCCCGACGGAAACGTGAGCTGCAGGCGGTCGACCAGGATCGGCGTGTAGAGCATGCCGACGCCGACGCCGAACATTCCGATGCACATCATGTAGAGGACGAGCTGCCACATCGGCGGGGCCGGCATGCCCATCCACGTCATCGCCTGGATCACCACCGCCATCGCGCTCATCCCGGCGACCGAGGCAGCCGTCGTCTGGATGTAGTTGGCGCCGTGACGTCCTGCCGCGCCGTAGCCGAAGGTCACCGTCGAACCGAGTATTCCGGCGAGGACCTGTCCGCCGACGAAAAACCCGAGCGAGAAGTTCATGTACGACGCGGCCACACCGCCCAGCGGACCGAGGATCAGGATGCCGACGGCGCCGAGCAGCGCGTAGTACTTCCACGTCCCCGGTTTCGGCAGCCAGGTCCAGCGCGGGGCGGCTTCGGCAAGCGGCATCGGTGTGGTGGCCATGCTCCTCCCGCGTCGTTATCGGGCGGCGCCTATCTTAATGGACTTGCGCCGACGACGATACCGCAACGCAGCCGGTGATCCCGTTATCGACCGGCCGTCAACGCTGGCCGATCTGCACCAACTCGTCGGCGACGAGCCAGGCGCCGCCGTCGCGGCGAAGGATCACTTCGCCGTGCAGAGCGTCGAACAACTTGCTGTTGCCGTCGAACAGGATGACGGCGTGGTCGCCGCGGACAAAGCCGCCGGCGACGCGGACATTTTGCATGCGGTAATGCATGTCGTTCCAGCGATAGTCGAGATACTCGGCGAGATCGCCCTGGGTCTGGTGCTTTGCCAGCAGATCCTTGCCGTGCCGATCCGATACCGCCTTGAGGGCGGCGGCGTCGCTCGCTGCCAGCGCCTTGTGATAGGCGAGGAAGGCGCGGCCCGGATCGCCGCCGCCCGCGGGCAGCGCCGCGCCCCAGGTCTTGGCCGGAATCGGCACATCGAATGTCAGATCGAACGTGACGCCGCCGGGTCCGCCGTCGAACGCGATGCTTCCACGCAGCCTGCCGTTGCCGCCGCGCACGGTAGAACGCACGGTGGAGTCATAGCACCAGCCGCAGCCGTCACCCGACGCGAAATAATACGAATAGCCGCGATATTTTCCGTCGGCGTCGAAGTCGAAGGTGACCACCCGGACATTTTCGCTGGCGAAGAATTCACGAACCGCCGCGCCGCGATCGTGCCAGTCGTCCAGCAGGTCGGCTCTGAATTCGGCATTGGACACCGCGACCTTGACAACGCGGTCGTTGCCTCCGCTCGCCTGATCCCAATAGCTGTACGCGCCGGCGACCGGGACTTCCAGCGTACGGCTGGCGAAATGACCCGACGCGGTTTGCGCCACAGCGGCCGAGCAGAACGACAAGGCGATCGCGGCGCTCGCGCCGACGCTCCGCAACAGGATGAAAGCGCGATCGCGTAATCCCGGCGTCGGCGCGAGCTCGTGCATCGGATCCTCCCGTCAACGGCATGGCGGCTCATCATCGGTCGAAGCGCCGCCGCCGTCCGCGGCCGGATCGATGCGGAGCCGCCCAAGCGGATTATCGCCAATTTCGCTAAGCTTGAGGGAAAGCGGCCAAGATGCCGGCGTCGCGGAGCGGAGAGCGATCGCCACGCCGAGGGGAGAAAGCGCAATGCATGAACCGATCGGCGTACGTGCGGCGGCGGCCGCGTTCGCGATGTTGATCGCCGCGACCAGCCACGGTCAGGGCGCCAACCCACGCGTGCTCTACGAGCGCGCCAAGCAAGCGATCGCCGCAGGCAACGTCGTTCCGGAGCGAGACCTGGCGCCGCTGGTCGCGATCCTGAAGAGGCCGTCGTCGGACGATGACCTGCGTACCGCCATCGACCGTATTGAAACGCTGGCGGATGCCAGCGGGTCGAGTCCCGCCGTGGTCAAGCATTACCTGCTGGACCAGGCGACGCCGCTGCTGCTGAAGATCGGCGCCGAGGGCCCGACCGCGTTCGCGCGCGGCGACGCGGTGACCGCGTTGCGCGACATGGGCGCCTCGCGCGCGGTGCTCGAACAGGCGGCGGGGATTGCCGAGCGTGACCGAGACGATTACGTGCGCAGCCGGGGCGAGATATTGCGCAACTTTATCAAGTCGATGCCGGCCGGCGGTGCGGCCGCCGACGTCAAGGGCGGCGGGGGCGAGCGCGAAAAGCGCGCGATCGCCGCGCTCAAGGCAAGAAAGCTCGGTGTTTCCGCCGATCAGTTGCGCCGTTCGGCGCTGGAAGGCAACGCCATCGACGTCCAGGCGTTGCTCGACGCCGGTGTCGACGTCAACAGCGGTTCAGGGCTCAACGACAGCCCGATCTACTTTGCCGTCTTTTCCGGCTGCGGCGCGCAAAGGGGCGAGACCGAAGGACTCGTTCACACCGTCGACGCGTTGATCGGCGCCGGCGCCAATCTCAAGCGCCGCGACGACAACGACAACAGCATCCTGATCAGCGCGGCGCAAATGTGCGGGCCCAGCGTCGTCGCGCACTTGATCGCCGCGGGAGCCGAGGTGAACGTCACCAACAAGAGCGGAATGAATCCGCTGGCGATGGCCCTGTTGATGCACCACCCGGACGCCGCCGAAGTCCTGGTGAGCAAGGGCGCGCGGCTCAGCGCGAGCCAGGCGCAGATGCTCACGGCGTCGGCGACCGATGCGCGCAGCAAGGCGATCATCAAGCGCGCCGCGGGGAAATGAGCTTCAGATCGCACTCCGGCGTGTGCACCGCGCGGCAGTCGCGCGAGTCGCGATTTGACCGTCAAGGATCGACCTTGCTATGGTCTGCTGACGTCTTTTGAAGAAAGCCAGCGGTGTCCATCCAGTTCCTGAAACAGGCGGCGAAGTCGCCGGATAGCGAAACTGCCAACGCCCGTGCCGTTGCCGAGCAGATGCTCACCGAAATTTCGCGTAACGGCGAGCGGGCGGTGCGCGAGTATTCGGCCAAGCTCGATCAATGGACAGGACCGATTGTAGCCACACCGGACGAGATCGAACGGCGGACGCGCGGCATCCCGTCGGGGGTCAAGCATGACCTCGAGTTCGCGACCGAGCGAGTCCGTCGATTTGCGCAGGCGCAGCGGGAATCGATCCGCGAGTTTGCGGTCGAATTGCAACCCGGGCTCACCGCCGGTCAGCGTCTGATCCCGATCAACGTTGCCGGCTGTTACGTTCCGACAGGACGCTATGCGCATATCGCATCGGCATACATGGCCATCGCCACGGCCAAGGCGGCCGGCGTTCCGTTCGTCGTGGCGTGCTCGACGCCCTATCGCGGCGAGGGAATTCATCCCGAGGTTCTGTATGCGATGAAAATCGCCGGCGCTGATGTGATTCTGACCCTCGGCGGCGTTCAGGCGATTGCCGCGCTGGCGTATGGGCTGTTTACCGGAAAGCCCGCGGACATCATCGTCGGGCCCGGAAACAAGTTCGTCGCGGAAGCCAAGCGGATGCTTTTCGGCAAGGTCGGGATCGATGTCTTCGCGGGCCCCTCGGAAGTCGCGGTCATCGCCGACGAGACCGCCGATCCGGCCCTCGTGGCCGCCGACCTGGTGGGCCAGGCCGAGCACGGCCACGAATCGCCTGCCTGGCTGATGACGACGTCGCACGAGTTGGCGCAGAGAGTCATGCAGCTCGTACCGCAACTGATCGACGGATTGCCGCCGACCGCCCGTGATGCGGCCGGGTCGGCTTGGCGCGATTATGGCGAGGTCACGCTCGCCTCCAGCCGCGAGGAGATCGCGCAAATTTCCGATCGCTACGCGCCCGAGCACCTGGAAGTGCACGCCAGCGATCTGGACTGGTGGCTTGCTCGGCTGACCTGCTACGGCTCTCTGTTCCTGGGCGAGGAAACCACGGTCGCCTTCGGCGACAAGACCTCCGGCCCGAACCATATTCTTCCGACCAAGGGCGCCGCACGCTATTCGGGCGGTCTGTCGGTGCACAAGTTTCTCAAGACGGTGACCTGGCAGCGCATGACGCGCGAGGCGAATCGGGATATCGCCCAGGTCACCGCCCGCATCTCGCGGCTCGAAGGCATGGAGGCTCATGCGCGCACTGCCGACGATCGCCTCGCGAAGTATTTCCCGGACGAGCGATTCGAGCGCGGGACCCCGGTCCAGAGTTGACCGCGCATGTCCGGCATGAATCTGTTCGATCTGTCGGGTCGCGTCGCCCTGGTGACCGGCGCAAGCTCGGGCATCGGCCGGACGATCGCGCTCGCGCTGGCCGAGGCAGGCGCGGCCGTCGTGCTCGTCGCCCGGCGCGCGCCCAGGCTCGATGACGTGCGCGAGGAAATCGCCAGCGCAGGAGGGCGGGCGGCGGCGCTGCCGGCTGATCTCGCCGACCGCGGTTCGCTCAAGGACTGCAGCCTTCGCGCCGTGGAACCCTTTGGAGCACCCGATATACTCGTGTCCGCCGCGGGAACCAACCGCCGGAAGCCGATCCTAGAGGTGGCCGAGGACGATTGGGACATGACGATGAGGCTCAACCTCGATGCTCCCTTCTTCCTCGCGCAGCGTCTCGTCCCGGCTATGATCGCCCGCGGTTTCGGACGGATCATCAACATCGCGTCGCTGCAGTCGCTGCGCGCGTTCGAGGATTGCGCGCCGTACGGAGCCTCGAAAGGTGCGATCGCGCAGCTCACGCGCGCTCAGGCGCAAGCCTGGTCGCGACACGGCGTGAACGCCAACGCCATCGCACCGGGCTTTTTCGCCACCGAGCTCACCGCGCCTGTCGTGCAAGACAAGGCGCGCTGGGCGCAGATGGCCGCACGCACTTTCGCCGGCCGCAACGGTGAGCTCCACGACCTGTGGGGCACGGCGGTCTTTCTCGCAAGCCGTGCGTCGGACTACGTTACCGGGCAGACGATCTTTGTCGATGGCGGCTTTTCGGCCGGGTGATCCGATGAAAGCGCTGGTCTACACGAGCCCCAACGAAATGATTTTTCGCGACGAGCCGCAGCCGGCGCCTTCGATCGACGAGGTCCTCATTCGCGTCGACGCCGTAGGCATCTGCGGGTCCGACATGCACGCTTATCACGGCCGCGATCCCAGGCGCATTCCGCCGTTGATTCTCGGCCACGAGCTGGCCGGCGAAATCCTGGCGGGCCCCGGCAGTGGCCGGCGTGTCACCGTCAATCCGCTGATCACGTGCGGCCATTGCGAATTCTGCGTCCAGGGCCGCAACAATCTGTGCGCCAACCGCACGATGATCGGCATGACCCGTGCCGGCGGCTTTGCGCAATATCGTCACTACCGCCGCTTCGAGCGTGATCGAGCTGCCCGCCGGCATGTCATCGCGCATCGCCGCATTGACCGAGCCCGCCGCGACTGCGCTGCACGCAATCAACAAGGCGGCCGCGACGCTGGCGCGGCCGATCGCCGAATGCACGGTGCTGATCCTGGGCGGCGGGGCGATCGGATTGCTCGCCGCGCTGCTGGTGCGAAGCTACGGATGTCGTCACCTGCTGCTGGGCGAGCCCAATGCTCTTGCGGCGCGCCTCCGCCCAGCAGAGCGCGGGTTGTCGTGTCTACGATCCTGCAGCCGCTCCCGGGCCGCGCGAGAGCAGCGTCGACCTGGTCATCGATGCCGTCGGCGCCGAAGCGACCAGAAGAGCCGCGCTGGAAGCGGTCAAGCCGGGCGGCGTGATCATGCATATCGGGCTTGCCAGCGGGGCGTCGGACATCGACATGCGCAAGCTCACGCTCGCCGAGATCACGCTCATCGGGGTCTATACCTATTCGACGGCGGACTTGCGCGCCGCGGTGGTCGCTCTGCACGAGGGCGCGTTCGGCGATCTGTCATGGGTCGAGGAGCGCTCGCTCGCTGACGGCGCGCAAGCGTTTCGTGATCTGGATCAGGGTCGTGCGGGAGCCGCAAAGATCGTGCTGCGTCCATGAGCAATATTGTGTTCGATCGTGTCGCACGACATTTCCGTCGCGATGGGAAGGACGTTCCCGCGGTCGACGAGGTGAGCTTCGAGGTACGCGCCAAGGAATTCGTCGCTATCGTCGGTCCCTCCGGATGCGGCAAGACGACGTGCCTGCGCATGGCCGCGGGGCTCGAGTTCCCGACTTCGGGATCGGTGACCGTCGGCGGCAGGCCCGTGGTGAGCCCCGGGCCGGATCGCTCGGTCGTGTTCCAGCAGTTCGCGCTGTTCCCGTGGAAGACAGTGACGCAGAATATCGATTTCGGTCTCCGCGCTGCGCGCGTCCCGGTCCAGGACCGCCGTTCGCGCGTTGCGCGTTACATCGAACTGATGGGCTTGCAGGGATATGAATCCGCCTTTCCGCATCAGCTCTCCGGCGGCATGCAACAGCGCGTTGCGATCGCGCGAAGCTACGTGCTCGATCCCGACGTGTTGCTGATGGACGAGCCGTTCGGCTCGCTCGATGCGCAGACGCGCGTGGTCATGCAGGAAGAGCTGGTCAAGCTGTCGAGGGTGAGCCCGCGCACGGTGCTGTTCATCACCCACTCGGTGGAGGAGGCTGTCTACCTTGCCGATCGCGTCGTGGTGATGACCCGCCGACCCGGCCGGATCGGCGAGATCATCGATGTCGCCAGGGTGCGCGAGGCGGAGCGCTGGGACCGGCACGAGCGAATCGAGGACGTCATGGACGAAGCTTCATTCGTGCATTTGCGAACGCAGATCTGGCGCCTGCTGCGCGAGCAGCAGGCGCGGAACGAACATTAGCAGCCTGATGCTAGGTCGTTCTCGCAGGTTCATCCATCACCAGGAGGAGAAAGCCATGTTGAAAACCGCACGAAACCTGCTACTGGCGACCGCGCTTGCGATCGCCGCGATCGCGCGCCATGCCCAGCCCGTCGAGATCAAGGTGAGCTACCAGCCGGCGCTCTACTGGGCGCTGCCGTTCTACGTCGCAGACCGAGAAAGGCTGGTGGGCGGAGCTGGGGCTGAAAGCCGACGTTCAGCACATTTCCCGCCGGCGTGCCGCAGATCGCGGCATCGGCGTCGAAGTCCTGGGACGTCGGCGGCACCGGCTCGGTCCCCGCGGTGCTCGGCGCGGCGCGGTACAACCTGCTGACGATCGGTCTTACCAACGACGAGTCAGCCGGCAACGCGCTGGTCGCCGTGGCCGGCAAGGCCGACGGGTTCATGAAGAATCCGCAGTCGATCAAAGGTCAGACGATCGTACTGACCGCGAATTCCACCGGCGACTACGCGGTGCAGTCGTGTCTCGGCAAGTGGGGTCTGAAGAAAGCCGATGTGACGTGAAGAGCATGGGGCAGGCTGAGATCATTTCCGCGATGTCGTCGAACAATGCCGATCTCGGCGGTCTCTGGGCGCCCAACATCTACACGATGGAGGAAAAGGCCGGCGCCAAGGTGATCTGCTCGGGCAAGGACACCGGCACGGTGATCCCGGGTGCGCTGGTCGTGCGCGCGGACTACGCCAAGGAACAGCCGCAGAACGTCGCCAAGTTCCTCGCCGTCTATCTGCGCGCGTGGAAATGGATGAACGCGCATCGGCCCGAGGCGATCGCGATGATGAAGAAATTCTACGACTTGGGCGGCGTGACCATCTCGCAGGCATCGATGGAGAAGGAGTTCGACACACGGCCGACCTTCGACCTGGCAGGGCAGTTGAAGGTGATGAATCGCGCCAACGGCCCGTCCGATGTCGACAAATGGATGACGCAGATCTCCGACTTCATGAAAAGCACCGGCACTCTGCCGAGGTTCCGCAGGCCTCGCGACTACGTGACCGACGAGTACCTGCAACATGGTCGATCGCGATCCCAAGCTCAAGGAATTCGCCAACCGCACCAACTGAGAGACGGGCCGATGCGCGCCGGCCGCTACGAACCTTCGCGCGTCTTCGTGGGCGGCGCGACGTTCGCCGTCCTCGTCGTGCTCTGGTATGTCGGCACGTCGCTGACGCAGATCATTCCGCCGGTGTATTTCCCGACGCCGGCGGAAGTCTTGCGGCGCTGCGGCAGATCTCGATCCAGGGCTATGCCGACGGCCGGTTGCACGAGCATTTCCTCCACAGCTGCAAGCTGGTGCTGATGGGCTTCGCGTGCGCCGTGGTCGATCGGCGTTCCGCTCGGCATGCTGATGGGCTGGAGTCGCCGCGCCGAGGCGATGATCAATCCGGTGTTTCTGCTGCTGCGGCCGATCCCGCCGCTTGCCTGGATTCCGCTCGCCATCGTCTGGCTCGGGTCTGGGCGATGCCGCGAAGGTGCTGGTCATCTGGTTCGCCGCGTTCGTACCCGCGGTGATCAACAGCTACGCGGGCGTGCGATCGATCGAGCCGCACCTGGTCGAGGCCGCCCGCTCGCTGGGCATCCGCCGCGCGATGCTGGTGCGGGAAGTGCTTTTCCCCGGCGCGTTGCCGCTGATATTCACCGGCCTGCGACTGTCGCTGCAGGCGTGCTGGACGACGCTCGTGGCCGGTGAGCTGATCGGCGCCATCGTCGGACTCGGCCACGTGCTCTATCAGGCCGGGCTCGACATCTTTCCGGCGATGATCGTCGTCGGCATGATCGCCGTGCGCAGTCGCCGGCAGCGCTGATGACGATCGCGCTCGGCTGGCTCGAAGCGAAGGTCGATGCCGTGGCGAATTCCATGAGCGGGCGCGAACGCCTCGGCGGACGCGAATGGATCGTGCTGTTCGGGTCGCGGGACTGCTCGCATTCTTCGGCGTGTGGGCGCTGGCGTCCGCGACCGGTCTCGTCGCCGCGCCTGTTCCTGCCGCCGCCGTGGTCTGTCGCGGCGAAATTCGTCGAGATGACGCACGAGCCGTTCTCCGGCTACACGCTGCAGCAGCATCTGCTGTCGTCGTTCGGCCGCTTCGGCATGGGCTTCGCGCTGGCGGTGCTGATCGGCGTGCCGCTGGGACTCGCGGTCGGATGGTTTCGCTGGCTCGATGCGATCGTCTCGCCGCTGTTCGATGCGCTGCGCTTCGTCGCGCCGATCGCCTGGGTGCCGTTTGCCGCGCTGTGGTTCGGCACCGGCATCGGCGGACCGGTGCTGGTGATATTCACCGGCGCGTTTCCGCCATGCGTGATCAACGCGCACCGCGGTGCGCGCTTCGTCGATCAGCGCCTGATCGAAGCCGCGCAGACGCTGGGCGCGAGTCACTGGCATATCATCACCGAAGTGCTTCTGCCCGCGTCGGTGCCGTCGATCGTTGCCGGCCTGCGCGTCAGCGCGGGGCTGGCTTGGCAATCTCTGGTCGGTGCCGAACTGATCGTGGCCTCGAGCGGCATCGGCTACGTCCTCGTCAAGGGGCAAGCGAGCATCAGTACCTCGATCGTCATGTCCGGGATGATCGCGATCGGCATCGTCGGTTTCGCGATCGATGCGCTGCTGCAGAATCTGGAGGCCCATCTGAGGCGCAGACGCGGCCGCGATTAGCGGGGCGGCCCGGCCGCGCGTCCATCCGCGAAACCGCCGATGCGCTGCCGATTCTCAAACAGGGGATACGCGATGAAAATGATTCTGCTCCACGCCGCCGTAATTTGCGTTGCGGTTGCAGCCTGGGGATGCGGCAAGGAAAAGGCCGCGCCGGAAGGCGGCGACGGCGTAACCGCGGCCAAGGCGCGCAAGATGCCCGAGGTTAAAGTGCCGCCCTATGCCTATCCGGCACCGGTCAAGGGCCACATCAAGGAGCTCAACATCGGCGAATTCGACCTGGTTGACGGCGTCGCTTATCCGTCAATGAACGGCGGCACCGTGATCTACGTCGTCAGCAGGCCGATCGCCTCGCCCATGCTCGTCGACTCGGTCTGCCCACTGACGCAGGCACGCGCGCTGTCGAAGCTGCGCAATGCCAGTTTCGGAGAAATAACACTCGATGCAACCGGCAGGGCGAAATATTTCGCCGCTGGCACGCCGTTCGGCGGAAGCCTCAACGACCTGACGCCGCGCGACTGGTCGAGCACTCTCAAAACGGATGCGGGCCGCGCCAGCGGCAGCGTCACTCACCGGCAGTACGGCAAATACGAGTTCGACCTGCCGTTGGCGAATCCGAAGTTCGACCAGATAAGCGAAGGCGACCGGCAACAAAAGCGGCGACTGGCAGCCACGACGCCCAAGCCGACCGGGGAGGCGGTGACCGCTGCCTACGCGGCACTGCGCGACGCGGCGCTGAGGAAGGACCTCAAGGCGACCCTCGCAGGCGCTGGGATTCGATGCAAAGCAAAGCATGGCGATTCGCGGCATGGACGGCATCGACGCCGATTTCCAGGTGTTCGCCGACCGCTTCCTGACGCCGGGCACGCCCGGCGACCCGTGGAGCAAACCCGGGGCGGGACAGGTGCGCGGCGAAGGCGTGAAGGCCAGCGGCAAGAAGTTCTTCAACGACTATTACTTCGATTCCTGCGGCGACCGCCTGGTGCTCACGGGCATCGTCGAGCAATCACCCTGATTGCCGCCTTGCCGGCGATGCAGCCGGCGATAGACCTGCGGAACAGCGGCGCGTGCCGTGGAGCGACGCGTTGATCGCCGAACGCGGGTCGGCCGCAAGTCCCCGGATGTCAGGCGAAGTCAAGCCGACTATTCCCGGGGACGGCGACACTATTCTCGATTGGCGGCAAGGGTAGCGCGGCGGTAAAGTACGTATCCGGCAGCGACGAGCCAGGAGGCTCCGGCGTGCAGGCTTCACCCGACGACACGACGCTTCTGTTCACCGACATCGAAGGCAGCACCCGGCTCTGGGAAGAGCAGGGGGAGAGGATGGCGCGCGCGCTCGCGGAGCATGACGCGCTGTCGCGGGCGGCGGTCGAGCGCAACAACGGCATCGTCGTCAAGATGACCGGCGACGGCATGTACGCCGCCTTCGCCGATACCGTCGGACGCGGTCAGCGCGGCGCTGATGCTGCAGCAGTCGCTCGACGATCCCGCGACGACCAACGGGATATCGTTCCGCGTTCGCTACGGTCTGCATCTCGGCATCGTCGAGCGCCGGAACGACGATCTGTTCGGCAGCCCGGTCAATCGCGCGGCGCGGATCATGAAGGCCGCGCACGGCAGCCAGGTCCTGCTGTCCCAGGCGGTCGTCGATCGCGTTCGCGGAAAGCTGCCGCCGTCGGCGTCGCGTGCGCGATCTCGGCGGCGTGCGGCTGCGCGACCTCGCCACGCCCGAGCACGTGTACCAGCTCGTTCATCCGAGCCTCCGCCAGGATTTTCCCGCGTTGCGCTCGCTCGCCGCGACGCCCAACAACCTGCCGCAGCAGGTTACCTCGTTCATCGGCCGCGAACGCGAGCTCGCCGAAATCAAGAGCCTGCTCGAAGGCACGCGCCTGCTCACGCTTGCTGGGCATGGGCGGCCTGGGCAAGACCCGGTTGTCGCTGCAGATCGCGGCCGACGTGATTGGAGAACTATCCGGACGGCGTCTGGTTCGTCGATCTCGCGCCGATCAAGCGATCCGTCGCTGGTTACCGAGCGCGGTGGCGCAGGTCCTGAACGTGCGCGAGGAGCCCGGCAAGTCGCTCGGCCAGACGCTGTGCGAGCATGTCAAGGATCGCGAGCTGCTGCTGGTTCTCGACAACTGCGAGCATCTGATCGCGCGCGTGCGCGAGCCTGGTCGACGCGTTGCTCGGCGGCGCGCCCAAGGCCCGCATCCTCGCCACCAGCCGCGAGGGGCTGCACATCCGCGGCGAGCAGACCTACCACGTCCTTCCGCTGGCGGCGCCCGATCGCAATGCGGGCGTCGAGGGCCTGCTTCGCTCGGAAGCGGTGCAGCTTTTCGTCGAACGCGCACGGCTGCAGAAGCCCGGCTTCCTGCTGACCGAGCGCGACGCGCCGGCGATCGCCGAGATCTGCGCGCGACTCGACGGCATTCCGCTTGCGCTGGAACTGGCGGCGGCCCGCATGCGATCGTTGTCGATCGGCGAGATCAACGCGCGGCTGCACGATCGCTTCAAGCTGCTCACCGGCGGAAGCCGCGTCGCGCTGGAGCGCCAGCAGACGCTGCGCGCGCTGGTAAGCTGGTCGTACGATCTGCTGCAGGAACGGGAGCAGATGCTGCTCGACCGGCTGAGCGTGTTCGCCGGCGGCTTCGATCTTTCCGGCGGCCGAAGCGGTCTGCGGCGCGGACCCGCTCGAGCCCGACGATGTCATCGACCTCCTGAGCTCGCTGGTCGAGAAGTCGCTGGTCATGGTCGAGCAGGGCGAAGGCGTCGTCGCGCTACGGACTGCTCGAGACGATCCGCGAGTTCGCGCGCGAGCACTTCAGCAAGCGCTATGACATGCTGGGGACGATCCGGGAATTTGCGAAGGAGCGCCTGGTCGATCGCGACGACGTCGCCGCGACCGCGAAGCGGCACTGCGACTATTTTTTCGAGTTTGCCAAGACGATACGCCACAAGCTGCTCGAGCGCCGACCAGGCGGAGTGGACCGTGCGCGCCGAAGCCGATCTCGACAACCTGCGCGCCGCGATCGCGCTGGCGCTCTCCGGCGGCGTCGACCGGTGATGGCGGTCAAGTTCGAGGTCGCGTTGATGCGCTTCCGGATGCTGCGCGGTTACTCGACCGAAGCCCGCAAGAACGTGCGCGCCGTCCTGGCGCTCCCGGGCGTCATCGAGCCGAACTTCTTCCGCGCCCACGCGCTCTACGTCGGCGGCGTGCTCGCCACCAACCAGAGCGATCACGCCGAAGCGACCAGAATGCTGACCGAATGCCTGGCGATTCGCCGCGGACTCGACAACCCGCGCGACACCGCGGCGACGCTGTCGACGCTGTCGACGCTGCACCTGCAGCAGGACGACCTGGCCAAGGCGCGTGAATACGAAGAGGAAGCCATCGCCATCTTTCGCGGGCTCGACGACCGGCTCGGCGAGGCGATCGGGCTGATCAACCTCGGCGAGATCGCCGTGCGACAGGGCGACGATGACGGCGCGCGTGGCCTCTTCGAGCAGTGCCTGCCGATCGCGCGCGGCATCGAGAACCTGGAGCTGGAAAGCGAGTGCGAGCGCAACCTCGGCGAGCTGGCGCTGCGGACAGGCCGATCTGACGGCGGCGCACGCGCGGTTCTCGCGGGCGCTCAAGATCTGCCGCGATGCGCAGGACAAGCGCGGCGAAGCGATAGCGCGGTGGCGGCTGGGCAAAGGCCGACGCCGCCAGAGGCGACACACGAGGCGGCGTGCACCGGGTTGATCGAGGCGTTGCGCGCGCTGCGAGCGTTCGAAATGAACACGGAGACGCTCGACTGCCTGGAGGATTGCGCGAGGCTATTGCAGGCCGTCAACCGATTCGAGGATGCGGTCGGCGTGTTCGCCGCGGCGGCTGCCGCGCGCGAGCTTCTCGCGCTTCCCCGCTCGTCGCGTCGTGAAAGCGAAAGGCAGGAGAGCATCGACGCGGCGCGCACGGCGCTGGGAAAGATCGCATTCGACGCCGCGTGGTCGGCGGGCGCCCGATGGACGCTGGACGAGGCCGTCGCCCACGCGTCTGGCGTCGAAAGCGTCACGCCCGTCGCGGCGTGACCGCTAACGCCCAGGCTGACAGCGGACGCGATGCGCCGCGCAGTCGCGGCGTTCCAGGCCGGCAACCTGGTCGAGGCGGAGCGTCTTTGCACGATCGTGCTTCGGTGCGCGGCCCGGCCATTTCGATGCGCTCCATTTGGCGGGGACGATCGCGGCACGGCGACAACGGTTCGAGGAAGCGGACCGCTTGCTGGGGCAAGCGCTCGCGATCAACCCGGGCTCGGCACAAGCCTGGTCGACTCGCGGCAATGTGCGCAGGCGCGGGGTCGGTTCCCCGACGCGCTGGCAAACTATGAGCGCGCGCTCGCGATCGTACCCGGACATGCCGAGACGCTGAACAGCCGCGGTGCCGCATTGTCCGCGCTGACGCGCCACGCCGAAGCGCTGGCAAGCTACGACGCGGCGCTGGCGATCAGCCCATCATTCGGCGGCGCTGAACAATCGGGGCGGCGCCCTCAAGGATCTCGAACGCTTCGACGATGCGCTGGCGGCCTACGACGCGGCGCTGGCGCTCAAGCCCGGACTTTGCCGTTGCGCATTTCAACCGTGGCGCGGTGCTGTCGGCACTGAAGCGACACGACGACGCGTTGGCGAGCTACGACCGCGCTCTGGCGTTCAACGGGCGACTTTGCCGAGGCGCTCAACAACCGCGGCGTCTCGCTGGCGGCACTGAAGCGGCACGACGAAGCACTTGGCGAGCTACGACCGCGCGCTGGCGCGTCAGCCCTGACTTCGCCGAGGCGCTGCAAAATCGCGGCGCCGCGCGGTCGCACCTTGGCACGGCACGAGGCGGCCGCCGAGGACCTCGAGACGGCGCTCCGCGTGAACCCCGATCTGCCGTTCGCCAGGGGAACCTTGCTGCATTCGAGAATGCACTGTTGCGATTGGCGCGCATACCAGCAGGAATCGCAGCGGGTAATCGCCGACGTGCATGCGGGCAAGCGCGCGATCGAGCCGTTCATGTTTCTGGCGGATTTCGGATTCGCCGGAAGACCAGCTCGCCTGTGCGCGGACATGGGTGCGCGACCAGTGTCCGCCATTCGGCGGGCGCGGCGTGGACCGGCGGTCGTTATCGCCACGAGCGGATCCGCCTGGCCTATGTCTCGGCGCACTTCCGCGACCACCCGATGGGTCACCTGATGGCGGCGCTGTTCGAGCAGCACGACAGGAACGCGATTCGAGACGATCGCCGTGTCGCTGGGGCCCGGACGACCGCAGCGCGATGCGATCGCGACTCGAAGGCGCGTTCGACCGATTCATCGACGTCCAGCGACAGAGCGACCACGAGGTCGTGCGACTGATGCGCGAGCTGGAGGTCGACATCGCGGTCGACCGCACCGGATTCACGACCGGCGCCCGGCCGGGGATCTTCGCGCTGCGTGCGGCGCCGATCCAGGTCAATTACCTCGCCTATCCCGGCACGATGGGCGCGGACTTCATCGACTACCTGATCGCGGATGAAACGTCATTCGGGCGCCAGCAGCAAGCGATGCTATGCCGAAAAAGTCGTCTACCTGCCCGACAGCTACCAGGTCAACGACTCCGGACGGCGCATTGCCGAGCGCACGCCGACGCGCAGGAAGTCGGGTTGCCCGATCGCGGCTTCGTGTTCTGCTCGTTCAACAATCACTACAAGATCACGCCGCCGCTGTTCGATGTCTGGATGTCGCTGCTGCGGCAGAGTCGAGAGAAGCGTGTTGTGGCTGCTCGACGGCACCGCGACGATGCGGCGAAACCTGTGGCGGGAAGCGGCGGCCCGGGGATCGACCCGCAGCGCTTGATCTTTGCGCCGAGGATCGCGCCCGAAGATCACCTTGCGCGGCATCGGCTGGCCGACTTGTTCCTCGACACGCTCCCGTGCAACGCGCACACCACCGCGAGCGACGCGCTATGGGCGGGACTGCCGGTGCTGACCTGCGCCGGCACGACTTTCGCCGGGCGCGTCGCGGCGAGCCTGCTGCGAGCGATCGGGCTGCCGGGGTTGATCACCGGATCGCTCGACGAATACGAGTCGCTGGCGTCTGCGGCTGGCGAGCGAGCCCCCGGCACTGAAGGAGATCAGGCAGCAGCTCGCACGCAACCGCGCGATCGCACCGCTGTTCGACACCGATCGTTTTCGGCGGCACATCGAGGGCGCCTACGTCGGATGTGGGAGCGCAACCAGCGGGGCGAGACCCCGGCGAGCCTTTGCGGTGACACCCGTGGCGTGACCCGGGGTCACAACGGCGCTCGCGGATGTCGAATAATCTTTACATCGACGGCGCCGCGCCCGTGCCCAAGCGCCCGCGGTCGACCGATACGCCAGTAAAGTCAGGCGGTTACGAACATCGGTCGCCGAGGGTGTGCTTCTTGCTAGCAGTGCGAGATGGCCGAATTGGGGCGGCGACAGTACGTTTCCGCGCAGCCGCGTTTCCGATGCATCAGGAGGGACCTCCATGACTCGAACGACTGGGCACATGTCGCGCCGCGTGCTGGTATCGGCGCTGTCGCTGCTCTTCGGCACCGCAGCACACGCGGGCTTCTATCCGGGGCATCTCGAGCCGCCGGGAAACGGTAATGACATACCCGGCTTCACCGGCGATGTCGTGTTCGATATTCCCAGATTCCTGCATCCATTTCGAGGGCGCCGGCTGGAAGGCTACCAATGCCAATACCGCCTTGGTTCGGGAGGTTGCGGCAATGCCTCGTGGTCAGCGCAACCATTGACTTGTACAGCACGTCTTACCGACCGATCCTCCGTTTCCGGGCATCGTTTGGATCAGTTCACCTTGGCGAAATAGACTCTTGGCCGATGCTTGGGGGTTTATCGCGTGAACGGAGTGCTGGCAGGAATCGATACCGATCCGATGGGACCGGAACTAGGCGGCGGTAGGCGATCACGACGATTGGGAGGGGGTCTGCTTCTGGCTGCAATTCGTCTCGGGCATTCTGGTCGAAGATGCGGCTGCACCCCGCCGGGCGGGTTTCTCGACGCCGCCTCGATCAGTCAACGGACCCCGCCTATATTTCTGTCGACGAATCGTCAATACATTTCCGCCGCCGGGGACGGTCATATTCGGCCCCGAGTGCCGAACCGACCGCAACGGAGCGCCCATCGCCTGCGTAATGACCGCCAGGTCCCCGAACCCGGGACGCTGGCGCTGCTGTTCAGCGCGCTGGGTGGCGGCTGGCTGGCAAGACGGCGCAAGCGCGACCGCGTAACGCGACCTCGGCGAGTGTCGCCGGGTCATGACGGCCGCCGGGCCAATTCCTCCGGCGGCCTGACTCGGCGGCAGGTCGCCAGCAACAGCAGGTCGTAGACGATCTTGACCGCTCCGGCGATCGCCAGCGGCCAGCCGAAGCTCGACAGACCGAGCAGATACCCGGCGAGCAGCGGGCTGGTTGCCGATGCGAGGCTTCGCGGCACCGAAGTGATGCTGGCCGCGGCGGCACGCTCGCCCGGCGACACGACAGCCATCACATACGAGCTTCGCGTCGGCACGTCCATCTGCGACAGCGCGCTTCGCACCAGCAGCAGCACGATCACCCACCCCAGATCGGGCACGAACGGCATCAGCAGCAACAGCAGGTTGGCCGGAAGATGCGTGAACACCATCGTGTTGATCAGTCCGATGCGGTTGGCGATTCGCACGGCGACCAGGTACGAAAAAGCCGAGAACACGCCGGTCCAGAAAAAGATCGTGCCGGCGACGGCGGTCGAGAGCTGAAATTTCTCGAACAGCCACAGCGCCAGCATCGATTGCACGATGAATCCGCCGCCGAACGCGTCGAGGCTGAACAACGCGGCGAGGATGTAGACGATGCGCTTGGACTGGCGAAGCGGCGCTGCAGGCGCTTCGGTTTCAGTGGCGAGGCTGGGCGGCAGCTTGCGGTAAACCAGCGCCGAGGCGACACCGATCAATGCGTAGAGGACGAACATCGCCTGGATCGCGGATTGCAGCGATAGGCCGAATGCCTTCGCCAGCAGTTCGGGCACGCCGGCGAACAACGCGCCGGCCGCACCGACCAGCGCGCCGGCCAGACTGTAGCGCGCGAACACCGCAGTGCGCCGGCTGTCCGGCACGATCCGGGCGAGCACCGCCTGCTCGAGCGGCAGGAAAATGCTGACGTCGCCGCTCGAAGGATTGAGCGTGCCGACAAAAGCCACGACCAGCAGCGGCCAGAATTGCGTGATAGCCGCGAAACCGAGACCGGTGGCGATCATCAGCACAGTGGCGGCGAGCAGCAGCGTCCGGTAGCGGAAGCGGTAGGCGTGCAGGCCGACCAGCAAGGTCAGCGCGCCGGATCCGAGCAGCGTGGCTGTCGTGATGATGCCGACTTCGAACGGCGACAGGCCCAGCGCAAGCAGGTAGACCGGAAGCAGCAGGCTGACATAGCCGTCGCCGAAAGCGCGCAGCGCGCGGACCCACAACAAGCGGCGAACGTCCTGCTCCACGTGGCGGTTCATCGAGTCGAGTTGGACCCGTAGGTGAAGTCGTCGAACAAGGTGACGCTGTCCGCCTTGGTCCATACACCGACGGCGCCGGCGCCGCTAATGTGGTCGTCGTCGGCCTCGATATAGTTCTTGCCGTCGAGCGCGACCCGGATGCGCCGGCCGGAAAATTCCACGCGCAGCGTGTGCCATTGCTTGCCTGCGACCGGAGCGTCGACGTACTTGATGGTGGTTCGACGCCCGGCCTGGGTGTAGTAGAGCGAAACATTGTTCTCCAGTGCATTGGCGCGCGCCACGTAATAATGGCCGGCGTCCTTCCACCGCCACACGAGTCCGCCTGCCTGGTCTTCGCTGCCCGCAAGCGGCTTGAAGCGCACTTCGACGTAGCCATCGGCAACCGACGTGCCTTGCCTCACGCACCACGGGAAATCGCCGCGCCCGCTCTGCTTCAACACGTTGGGCGGCGAAGGGGCGCTGGCGTCGCTTTCGACGCTCCAGCGCACAGCGCCTTTACCGGTGACGCCGGCGATCCAGCCTTCCGGAACCATGCCGACCGCGTCGGCGTCGAAGTTAAGTGTTTCTGCCATGGCTATTTCGCTCCAGAGTCCAGTGACCAGGATCCCGGTGGCCGCATAACGCGTCCATCGGGTCATATCGATCCCGTCCGGCCGGCGCAGCGGGCGCGCCGAAGCGGTGAGGCACGAATCGCTGCCGCACCGCTCGCAGAAACGTCTGGATTCTGTTCGACTGATGCGTCCAAGCACGCTCCCGCGGGCCGCTGGCCCGACGATCGGTGCAGAACTTGGACGCCGCTTGCGCGTCTTGAAACGGGGAGTCTGCCTACAGTCCCCGCACGTACACGTACACTTCATCATAGCGAACTGCCGCCGTCAATTCAAGGCGCGTAGCGCGCCGACCACCAAGGAGCCCACGATGACTCGGCCATTTCAACAGTGGAAGGTCCTGCCGCACGGCAAGCTCTCGGAGATCGACGTCAACATCCTGACGGTGACCGGCGAGATCCGCATGCCGATGATGAGCTCTGCCGCGGCGCATGACCGTGGTCCGCCTGAACGACGTCGCGGCTGATCGTGTTCAGCGCGATCGCGCTCGACGAGGACGAGATGACCAAGCTCGAAGCGTACGGCCGTCCGGCGTTCCTGATCGTGCCGAGCGACAAGCATCGGCTCGACGCGAAGCCGTGGAAAGACCGCTATCCGGCGATGCAGGTGGTCGCACCGGAAGGCGCTCGCGCCAAGGTCGAGGACGGTGGTGCCGGTCGACACGGTGGCGCCTCAGCTTCGACGACCCGAACGTTCAGTTCGTCGCCGTTCCCGGAACGCGAGGGCACGAGGCGGCGCTCGTCGTTCGCACGCCGAACGGCACGACGCTGGTGCTGAACGACCTGGTCGGCAATATCCGCAACGAGCCCGGCTCGGCGGCTGGCTGCTGCAACTGGTCGGCTTCGCCGGCAAGGAAGCGCAAATCCCCAGGGTGGTGAAGATGGTGATGATCAAGGATGCCGAACGCCCTGCGCGCTCAGCTGATGCAATGGGCCGAGATCGAGTCGCTGAAGCGCATCCTCGTATCGCACGGCTCGCCGATCGAGGAGAATCCGCGCCAGGCGCTGCGCGAGCTGGCAGGCTCGCTTGCCTGAGGCGAACGGGAGAACGAGCGTCGACGAGCTTGCGCAACCGCCGGGTCAGCCAACCGCGTCTACGAGCTGGTCACGACGGGAAAAGAACCGGAAGCCGTTACGGCGGGCCTGCTTGGCTTTGTACATCGCCGCGTCCGCGTTCCTGAGCAACGTGGCTGCGTCCGTTCCGTCAGCGGGGTAGACCGCGATACCTATGCTCGCTGCGAGGGTGACGCGATGTTGTTCGAGCACAAGCGGCTCGGACATCGCTGCCACGATCCGTTTGCCGACCAGCGCGGCGTCGGCGGGGAGCCGCGCGCCGTCCAGCACAATCGCGAATTCGTCGCCGCCCAGACGCCCGACACTATCGCTCGACCGGATGCACTTCTGCAGCCGCGCCGCCACTGCCCGCAACGCCAGGTCGCCGATCGCATGACCGTGACTGTCGTTCACGTTCTTGAATCCGTCGAGATCGATGAACATCACCGCCATGCCATCGTTCCTGCGCTGCATTCGCCGCAGCGTCTGCTCCAGCCGGTCGTGCAGCAGGCGCCGGTTCGGCAGGCCGGTCAGCTCGTCGAAGCTCGCCAGCTGCTCGAGCTTTCGCTGCGTCTCCTTCAACAGCGAGATATCGGTGAACACGCGCACGTAGTTGCGAACCGTTCCGTCGGCGTTGCGAACACAGGAGGCGGTTACCCACAGCGAAAGCGGCGTCCCGTCCTTGCGGATGCGCGGGACCTCGGCCGTGACGAAGCCGTCGCGACGCTGGCGCTCCATCCGGGCGTTCGATTCGTCAACGTCGAGCGGGCGAAACGGCGATTCCGCCAGAATCTTGCCCACGATGTCCTGGGCGTCGAAGCCGGTGAGCTTCGAGAACGCGGCGTTGACCATGATCACGCGATCATCTGTATCGCTGATCACGATGGCATCGGCGGTCGTCTCGAACACCTTCGAGGCGAGCTGCAGCTCGTCGGTCCGTGCACGCTCTTCCGTGATGTCGGTCGCGCTTGTCATGATGTAATCGACCCGACCATCGGCGCCGAAGATCGGCCCGCGTAAGAGGTGATAGATGCGCGGCCGCTCTGCCCGGCAAGTCATGCACCAGCACGACGTCCTGCGCCATCGGACTCGCAAGGATCTGACGGTCCAGCTCCATGATCTGCGCCGCATACGGAGCCGCCATGACGTCGGCGACCGTCTTGCCCAGCGATTCTTTCGGCCCGGTGCCGAAGATCAACCTGTTGGACTCGTTGCACAACACGTACTGGCCGAAGTTTTCTGGCCGCATGCTGCGCACGGTGATGCCGGAGGGAATGTTGTCGACCAGCGTCTCGAGAAATAGACGCTGGGACTTGAGCTCCGCCCGGTGGCGCTGCAGGCGCACCGCCAGCACGGTGATCACCGAGAAGAACAGGATGATCACAGCGGTCGCCCCTGCCCTGATCATCAGATAGGTGGTCCGCTGCTCGTAGTAATCGCCGAGTGCCTCGTCCGCCGCTTGCGCGACAGTCACGATGAACGGGTAGTCGGCCAGCTTTCGGTAAGCGACGATCCGAGCAACGTGGTCGGGGTCGGTTTGCGTTTTGTAGTGACTCGAAGGATTGGTCTGGGCGCGGGCGACGAGCGCCGGCTCGCTGCCATCGGCGACCGCGGTCACATTCGCGCCGACGCGGCGCGCCCGCAACGTTCCGTCGAGCCCGACCAATTCCAGGCGGCCAAGCGTGCCCAACTCCGGTTCCTGGTAGAACTCCGTGAAGTACTCGGGCATCACCGCGACCAGCACGATCCCGGCGAACGACCCATCCGGACGATTCAGGCGGCGGCTGAACAGGACGGTCGAAAAGCCGGAGGTACGGCCGACGACGGGTTTGCTGATGTCGAGCAAACCGGTGTCGCGCTCCGCGTGCAGGCGAAAATATTCGCGATCCGCGATACTGAACGGGTTAAAGGCCTGGTTGCGGGCAACGATGTTGCCGTTGGCGTCGGCGATACTCAGCACCACGCGTCCGCCGCCGCGCTCGATCAGGCCTTCCCCGATGAGTCGAGGCAGATCGATCGAGCCGTGCTGTTCGAATTCGTGCTTGACCAGGCGCGTCATCCGATCGAGGTCCTTGATCCCGCGCTCGGTGTACTGCGCGAATTCCGCAGCGAGATTTTCGGTGTTGTGGGTCGCGGCACCGATCAACGCGTGCTCGGTTGCCCGCAACTGGATCCACGCCGCCGTCCACATGCCGGCGAGAAGCAACAGGCCGAACGCGGGAAGCGCCCATAGCGGGTGCCTAGGGCGGGTGAGCGAAAAGCGAAGGTAGCGAGGAAGTTTCAATGACGTCTGACGGCACAAGCTGCCTTAACCGGGCGTTCGGCAATGACACATCCTGGCCGCCCATGGTCTCAAGACGCGTGCCCCACCGGTTATCAGCAAAAACGGGGCCAATCAGCAAGAATCCCGCCGGACCGGCGGCCAGGGCCGAAGCGGCAAGCAAACCCAGCGCGATGACGATCGCGATCGCGAACGGCCATGCATGAGGACTGCGTGCGTGTCGCGTCGGCTGGCACATCGACTCCGGCTCCGTGACGGCGGGGTGTTTCCGGCGTCGACTATAATCGCCTTCTGCGCCGCCGCCCGTTCCCAAGAGTGAACTTCGATCCGTCCGTACCCGTCCGCGTCATCGACTCGCACACCGGCGGCGAGCCCACTCGCGTGGTCGTCAGCGGGGGCCCGGACCTGGGCAGCGGCGACATGGCACAGCGCCGGCAGCGCTTTCGCGACAAGTACGATGCGTGGCGCAGGGCGATCGTCAACGAGCCCCGCGGCTCGGACGTACTGGTGGGCGCGTTCTTATGTGCGCCCGTCGATGCGACCAATGCATGCGGGGTGATCTACTTCAACAACGTCGGCTACATCGGCATGTGCGGGCATGGCACGATAGGGCTGGTCGCGACGCTGGCCTATCTCGGCCGATTGACGCCGGGCGAACACCGGATCGAAACTCCCGTTGGCGTCGTCGCCACGACGTTGCATCCCGACGGCAGCGTGACCGTCGCCAACATACCCGCCTACCGGCACGCGACGCAGCTGCGAGTGCATGTTCCAGGTCATGGGGTCGTGCATGGTGACGTGGCATGGGGCGGCAACTGGTTCTTTCTGTGCAGCGACCACGGCTTGCGTCTCGAAGCGCGCTGCGTCGCCGACCTTTCCGAATTCTCTTCGCGCGTGCGCGACGCGCTTCGGCAGCATGGCGTCACGGGAGCTGCGGGGGCCGAGATCGATCATGTCGAGCTGATCGGGCCGCCGGCCGATCCGCGCAACGACGCCCGCAACTTCGTGCTCTGCCCGGGCGGGGCCTACGACCGCTCGCCCTGCGGCACGGGAACGAGCGCCAAACTCGCGTGCCTGGCCGCCGACGGCAAACTGGCGCCGGGCGCTGTCTGGCGCCAGGAAAGCGTGATCGGCAGCGTATTCACCGCACATTATCAACGGCCGGCGCAAGCGCTTCCGGATCTGCCGGCGAATGCGGTGCTGCCGCTAATCCACGGCCGCGCTCACGTCACCCTCGATGCGAATCTCGTCTTGGACCCCGCGGACGTTTTCACCTGGGGGTTGGTTTGAATTCGCGATGATCGGCGCGGGCGAGGCGACGGGGGCGCAGCGTCAGGCCGCTTGCCTCAGACCGACGTCCGGCAACGCGGGCCGCGTCGCAAGCGCCTGCTTCATCATCGCTTCGATGTCGGCCGTTTCCTTCGGGCCGAGGGGCAGCCGCGGCGGGCGCGTGCGATGCGTGCCTCGTCCCATGATGTACTCGCACAGCTTGATGCACTGGACGAGGTCGGGACGGGCATCGAGATGGAGCAGCGGCATGAACCACCGGTACAAGCTCATCGCTTCGTCGTGGCGGCCGGTGCTCGCGAGGCGGAACAGCGTCTCGCCTTCGCGCGGGAACGCATTCGACAGTCCGGACACCCAGCCTACCGCGCCGACCAGGATGCTCTCGACCACGACGTCGTCGAGTCCCGCGAAGAGCACGAACCGATCACCGACCATGTTCTTCAGATCGATGAAGCGCCGGGTGTCGCCGGAGGATTCCTTGAAACAGACGATCGTCTCGCAATCGGCCAGCGAGGCCAGGATCTCAGGCGTAACGTCGTTCTTGTAGATCGGCGGATTGTTGTAGACCATCACCGGGAGGTCGGTCGCCTTCGCGACGCTGCGGAAATGCGCCGCGGTCTCGTGCGGCTTCGACGAGTAGACCAGCGCCGGCATCACCATCACGCCATCGAGGCCGATGCGCGCCGCTTCCTTTGCCATGTCGATCGCGAAGGCCGACGTGAATTCGGCAATGCCGCTGATGACCGGAACGCGGCCGCGCGCAACCGATCTCGCCGCCTCCATGACCGAGATCTTCTCGTCCTTGGATAGCGAGCAGTTCTCGCCGACGGTGCCGCAGACGATCAGGCCCGAAACCCCGTCCCGGATCAGGCCCTCGATGACCCGCGCGGTGGCGTCGACATCGAGCGAAAGGTCTTCGCGAAACTGCGTCGTCACCGCCGGAAAAACACCGCTCCAATCTGGTTTCAATCGCTGTCTCCCTCGCCGATCGTTGGATCCTGCGCGCGGCAAGATTTCCGTTATCTCCAATTCGCGCGCCAAGAGCCGTCGCGCGAGCACAGCGATTCTGCTCGCGTGGCGGTAAGATCTCGAAGAACGTCCGCGTTTTAGGCGGCCTATTTTACCAAATATACAAACGAATGAATGACTTGTCCCACCGACTGTGCGTGGCGCCGATGATGGACTGGACCGACCGTCATTGCCGCTACTTTTTCCGGCTGATCAGCCCGAACGCCCGCCTCTACACCGAAATGGTAACGACCGGCGCGATGATGTTCGGCAACGTGCCGCGTCATCTCGACTTTGACCCGGCCGAGCATCCGGTCGCATTGCAGCTCGGCGGCAGCGACCCCTCCGCGCTGGCGCACTGCGCGCGGCTTGGAGAGGCGTGGGGCTATGACGAGATCAATCTCAACGTCGGCTGTCCGAGCGAGCGCGTGCAGACCGGGAGCTTCGGCGCCTGCCTGATGGCCGAGCCTGCGCTGGTCGCCGATTGCGTCGCGGCAATGCGCGACGCCGTCGACTTGCCGGTGACGGTCAAGCATCGCACCGGGATCGATGCGGTCGAAGAATACGCGTTCGTGCGCGACTTCGTCGGTACCGTTGCCGCGGCGGGCGCCGGCACGTTCATCGTCCATGCCCGTAACGCGATCCTGAAAGGACTGTCGCCAAAGGAAAATCGCGAGATCCCGCCGCTCAAGTACGATCTCGTGCACCGACTGAAGCGCGACTTTCCCGAATCGACGATCGTCATCAACGGAGGGATTGCGACGCTGGCGGACATCGAGCGCGAGTTGGGACAGGTCGACGGCGTGATGCTCGGGCGTGTCGCCTATCATCATCCGTACATTCTGGCCGATGCAGACGCGCTCTGCTTCGGCGCCGCCACGCGATCGCGCTCACGCGCGGAAATCGTCGCCGCGCTGCTGCCCTACGTCGAGACGCAGGTCGCGCGCGGCGTTCATCTGCGCGCGATCACCCGCCATATCCTCGGTCTGTACCACGGCTGTCCGGGCGCGCGCACCTGGCGGCGGATGCTTTCCGACGCTGCGTTGCTGCAAGGCGGCAGCGCCGAGCTCCTGGTCTCGGCGCTGCGCGAGGTCGAGCCGGAAGCGGTCGCCGACGCCGCTTGACGCGAGGCCTCCGGCAAGGCTCTCGCGCCGGATCGCTACACTCGCGGCGTCGTGTCGACCCCCACGCCGTGCCGATGCACCATTTCTCCGCCCAGCCAGCCCGACACGGCCAGGATTGCAATGGCGATTACCGACAAGATCAACGGCGTTCCGGTGTTGCCGGCGCCGCCGAGGCGCAGCCAGATATTCACCGCGAATAGCGCCACGACAGCGAGATTGATCGACATGTGAATGATCGCGATCTTCTTGATCTGCGGATCGGTCAGCGACAGCAGATCGATCAGGCCCGGCACGGCGGCGACCAGCGCGCCGATGAAACCGCCGACCATCGTATATAGCGCGACGGTCGCCCAGGTTGCCGGGTTGGCGCTGCCCAGCGAACACAAGTCACAAATGAGCGAAAAGATCAGCAGCCCGACCGGAAAAACGATCAGCATCGTGTGCAGCGGATGCCCGGCTACGCTTGCGGGGGTGCGCATGGAAATCCTCCTTTGCCTGTCAATCGTTGTTCTTGCAGCGCTGCAGTCCAGCTTCGGCAAGGTAGCAAAGGCAGCGCTCTCCGATACCTCGAATCGCCTGCAGATTCCGAGGATCGACTGTGCGCGCGGGAACGCGCGCCCGTCAAGGGCAGTGAGCGCGAACCGCTATGCTCGAGGCATGTCGTCCGCCATGTAGGCTCGGACGATGTCTTCGAAGTTCGTGTCCGCCGCCATCCCGAGCGCTGGCCCGAGCCGGGGCGCGAAGTTCGGCGGCCATGTCTGCACGATCTTGTCGATCACCGGATCGATCTGCCATTTCACCCGCGACGCCACTGCTTCTCCGGCCGCATGGCGCAATGCATCGACCATCGCGGCGACCGAGACGCGCATTCCGGGCACATTGACCGAGCGCGTCTGCCCGAACTTCGATGCCGCCACATCGTGCCCGACGATCAGGTTGTCGATGACCTGGCGCGGTGAAGTCACCCACAGCTGCGTGTCGGGCGCGACCGGGCAGATGGCATCGACGCCGGACAAGGGCTCGCGTATCACACCGCTGGCGAACGAAGACGCGGCCTTGTTCGGCTTGCCGGGCCGCACGGTCACCGTCGGCAGGCGAAGGCTCCGGCCATCGATGAAACCCTTGCGCGTCATATCGTAGACCAGCAGCTCGCCGATCGCCTTTTGTGTGCCGTACGAGGTTTGCGGCATCAACGCCGCATCATCGGGAACAGGGTCGGGCAATTTGCCGCCAAAAACCGCCAGCGAGCTGGTGAAGACGAACTTGGGCGGCTTGTCCAGCCGCCTGCAGCGCTCGAGCAGCGCGCGCGTCGCGTCGACGTTGACCCGCATCCCAATATCAAACTCGGCCTCCGCCTGCCCGCTGACGACGGCAGCCAGATGAAATACCGAATCGGTGTCGGACGTCACGACACGCTCGATGACCGCCGGGTCGGCGAGGTCGCCGGCGACGGCGGTGACGCGCGCATCGGTCACGGCCGCTGCGATCACGTCGAGCAGGACCAGTTGCCGCAATGGGCGCGTATTGCCCGCGGCATCGACGAGACTCCCGCGCTCGAGCAGCTTGCGGGCAAGGCGGGTGCCGAGAAAGCCGGCGCCGCCGGTGATCACGATGCGCATTGAAGACTCCGTTTGATGAGTGCGAAAGACGCTGCGCGTGGTGCGACGCGTCTGGGTGCATTATAAGATGGGCCTTTTGCGTCGGGCCTACGCGATGCCGCTTGCGGTCGAACTCGAGATTTGCGCGGCGATCGAACGGCGCGGCTGGGCGGTGGAAGAATCGTTTTTGCCGCAGCCAGCGATCGCCGCGCTTCGCACCGAGGCGCGCCGGCGGGACGCGGCCGGGGAATTTCGCCCCGCCGGCATCGGGCGCGGAGCGAACCGCGTCCAGCGCAGCGACATTCGCGGCGATCGAATCCTTTGGCTCGACGAGCAGCCGCGCTGCGCGTCTGAGTTGGTACTGGCGGACGCGCTGGCGGTGCTCCGGGCCGCCCTCAATAAAACTTTTTTTCTGGGCCTGGATTCGTTCGAAGGCCACTATGCGATCTATCCTGCCGGCGCATTCTATCGAAGGCATCGCGACCGATTCCGCGACGACAACGCGCGCGTCATCTCGTGCGCGCTGTATCTGAACGAAGACTGGTCGGCTGAAGACGGCGGCGCGCTGCGCATCCATCTCGACCCAGGTGCGCGCGACATCGTGCCCATCGGCGGAACGCTCGCCTGCTTCGTCGCCGAGCGATTCGAGCACGAGGTGTTGCCGTCGGCGCGAGAGCGCCTGGCGGTGACTGGATGGTTTCGCCGCCGGACGTAGGCCGCCATCGCGCTCCCGGCGACGGAGCGCATGCTAGAATCGTCCGAATCGATCGCGCTGACTCGCTTCTGGCCGTCGACCTTCCCGCCGCGCTTCCTTTTCGCCTCCTCGCCTCGCTCAGATGTCCGCCGCGTCCGCCTTGCCGGCCCGATTGGTGATCGCGACGCGCCGATCGGCGCTGGCGATGTGGCAAGCCGAGCACGTGCGTTCGCGGCTCACGGCGCTCTATCCGTCGTGCGCGATCGAGTTGCTCGGGCTGACGACGCAAGGCGACCGAGTGACCGACCAGCCGCTCGCCGACATCGGCGGCAAGGGGTTGTTCATCAAGGAGCTCGAGCAGGCGATGCGCGAGGACCGCGCCGATCTCGCCGTGCACTCGCTCAAGGATGTGCCGATGGATATGCCGGAGGGGTTCGCGCTGGCGGCGATCATGGCGCGCGAGGACCCCCGCGACGCATTGGTGTCCAACCGATGCCGGTCGCTCGCCGAGCTCGCTCCGGCGAGTGTGGTCGGCACGTCGAGCCTGCGCCGCGAAGCGCAGTTGCGCGAGCGTTATCCGCAGCTGGCGGTCAAGCCGCTGCGCGGGAACGTCAATACCCGTCTCGACAAGCTCGATGCCGGGCAGTACACCGCGATCATTCTGGCCGCGGCGGGTTTGCGGCGCCTGGGCCTCGAACAGCGCGTCGCGGCGCTGCTGGATCCGGCCGACAGTCTTCCTGCGATCGGGCAGGGCGCGCTGGCGCTCGAGTGCCGCACCGACCGGGCCGACGTGCTGCGCGCGCTCGCGCCGCTTGCCGATGCCGCAACGACGCGCGCGAGCGCCGCCGAGCGCGCCTTCGGACGCGTGCTTGCGGGAAACTGCCGCACGCCGCTGGCGGCGTACGCGGTGGACCGCGGCTCGCAATTGTGGCTGCGCGGCCTCGTCGCGAGCCGCGACGGCAGTCAGGTGCTGCGCGGCGAGCGCTCCGGTTCGGCTGGCACCGTCGAGGCGGCGGTGGCGCTGGGTGAAGAGCTCGGCGCGGAATTCCTGCATCGCGGCGCCGCCGCGATGCTGGCGGGTGCAGACGCATGAGCGGCCCGCTGCGCGGCGCGGGCATCGTCATCACCCGCCCGGCGCGACAGGCTGCTCTGCTGGCGCAGCAGATTGCGGCCCTGGGCGGCACGCCGCTGATCTTTCCCACCATTGTGGTTCTTCCGCCGGACGACAGGCGCGCGCTCGATGACGTGCAGCGAAGGCTGGCCCAGTTCGACTACGCGATTTTCGTCAGCGCAAACGCTGCGGAATTCGGTGTCGGCGATCCCGCCGCGTGGCCCGCGGCGCTGCCCGCGTTCGCACCCGGCCCGGGCACGGCGGCGGCGCTCGCCGCGGCCGGCATCGGCGACGTGCGCCAGTCGCGCACGACGATGGACAGCGAAGGTCTGCTCGAATTGGACGAGTTTGCCGACCCTGCCGGCAAGCGCGTCGTGATTTTTCGCGGCGGCGCCGGACGCGATCTGCTGGCCGACACGCTGACCGCGCGCGGCGCGCATGTCACCCGTGTGGATTGCTATCGGCGCGCCCGGCCGCAGAGCGGCGCGGAAGGCCTTACCGAGGCATGGCGCGAGCGCCGCGTCGACGCGGTCACGCTGACCAGCAGCGAAGGGCTCGACAATCTCTGGCAAATGCTCGACGCGTACGGCCGCAGTGAGCTTGCCGCGACGCCGGCGTTCGTCTCGCATCCGCGCATCGCCGACCGCGCGCACGCGCTCAAGCTCGCGCGAATCATCGTCGCCGCGCCGACCGACGCCGGGCTGATCGTGTCATTGCTACAATACTTCGACACCGATTCTCAACGGAGCAATGCGTAGATCATGCCAGCCGACATACTCATCACCGCGCCGCTGCCGCCGTTTCTGTACGACCCGCTCAAGGCCGACTATCGCTGCCATGACTACCATCAGGCGGGCGACAAGACGGCGTTGCTCGCCGCCAAGGGCTCCGCGATACGCGGACTGGTGCAGGGTGGCGGAACGGCGACGGCGACCGGGCTTCTCGACGCACTGCCGGCACTGGAAATCATTTCGGTGTTCGGCGTCGGCTACGACGGCGTGCCGACCGCTTATTGCCGGCAACGCGGCATCAAGGTCACCAACACGCCGGATGTCCTGACCGACGACGTTGCCGACGTCGCGCTCGGGCTGATATTGATGACCGGCCGCGGCTTCGTGCGGCTGAATCGATTCGTGCAGGCCGGTGAATGGGAGAAACGCGGCCCCGAGCTGACGACCAAGCTCGGCGGCAGAAAGGTCGGTATTCTCGGCCTGGGCAGGATCGGCAAGGCCATTGCCGGGCGCGTCGCCGCGATGGGGATGAAGGTCGCTTACACCGGCCGCAAGCCGCAGAATGTGCCCTACGAATACTTCGCCGACCTGAAGGCGCTGGCCGCCGCGGTCGACTTCCTGGTCGTCGCCTGCCCGGGTGGCGAAGCTACGAAGAATATCGTCGACGCCGGCGTGCTCTCGGCGCTCGGCAAGAAGGGCACGCTGATCAATATCGCGCGCGGCTCGATCGTCGACGAGCCGGCGCTGGTCGCGGCGCTCAAGGCAGGCACGATCAAGGCGGCCGGGCTCGATGTCTTCGCCGACGAGCCGCACATTCCGGCGGCGCTGATGACGATGGACAACGTCGTGCTGCTGCCGCATGTCGGAAGCGCGACGCGCGAAACGCGGCAGGCGATGGGCGACTTGTGCAAGGCGAACCTCGACGCCTGGTTCACCGAAAAAAAAGTACTGACGCTGATCCCCGAGCTGCAATAGCGGCCGTGAAGCGGGCGCCTCGCCGCAGCTATTCGGGCGGCGCCACCGGCTTCGCCGCCGGTGCGAACAGCACCGCGCCCAGCGACGCGAGCACCAGCGCGAGCGCAATGTATTCGCTCGGTCCCGGACGCTCGCCCAGGAAAAGGATTCCCGACAGCACACCGACAACCGGCACCGGCAGCGACGACAGCGAGCTCACTGCGACCGGAAGCGTGCGAGCCATTGTGAACCACGCCCAGTGCGCAACCGTCCCGGCGAGAAAGATGTTGTAGAGCACCGCAAACCACGCCGTGCCCGACATGTGGCCGAGCGCCGACAGCGGGTGCGGATCGAATAGCGGCACACAGACCGCGATCGGCAGCCAGCCGATCAGCATCATCCATCCTGTGAGCGTGTTCTGCGGCAGCGGCGGCTTCCATCGCCGCAACAGCACGGTGCCGAACGCCCATGAGATGGCCGCGGCAACGATGAAAAGGGTACCCAGCGGGGAGCGGGTGATATGGCGCACATCCTCGCCGAGCAGGACCGCCATGCCGAGCATCCCGAGGACGAGGCCGACGATCTTTCGCCGCGACAACGGCTCGTGCAACAGAGTCAGGCTGAACAGCACCGTCCACACCGGCATCGTGTAGGCCAGGATCGCCGACCGGCCGGCAGGCATCTGCTGCACGCCGAACAGGATCAACCCGTTCCATACCGCGATGTTGAACAGCGCGAGCGCCAGCACCTTGCCCCAGAGCGCGCGCGGGATCCTGATCGAGTCGCCCGACAGCCGCGCCGCCAGCAGCAATCCGATCGCCGCGAACGGCAGCGTCGCGCCGCGAAACGTCAATGGGGCGAGCTCGGTGACGCCGAGCTTCAGGACCGGCCAGTTGCAGCCCCACACCAGCGCCAATATGGCGACCAGCAACAGGCCCGACGCCGGAACGTGCGGCGTGCCGGCCCGGCGAGCCGACATCATCGCGCGGCCGCGCCGAAAGCGGCGATCATGGGCGTCGTCCGCGGAGATCGGTCGAGTCGTCGCCGTATTTTGCCTGGTGCAGCTCGCGCGCCTGCGTCACCCATTGATCGCGCCGGATGCGGCCGGGAAACTCGGGCAGACGCGCGTCGAAGTCATCGATGTCGCGCTCGCTCCAGTGCGCGATCTGCTGAAAGCTCATGATGCCCAGGTTGTGCAGCATGCGCTCGAGCACCGGGCCGACGCCGACGATCAGCTTCAGATCGTCCGGTCCGGCAGCGCCCGACAGAATCGGCGGCGGCGCGTTGTTCTCGATGTCGATGACCAGCTGCCGATATCGCGCGTTCTCGCTGCGCACATCGGCCAGCACGCCGAACAGTTGCGCCCGTTCTTCGCGAAACGCGGCGGCCTGGTAGCGGATCGCATCGCCGTCGATCAGCGCCTGACGGAGCCGGGATGCCTCGGCCTCGCCGCTGCGTATGATCCGCGCCTTTTCCGCGCCGATGCGTTCGGCGTCGACGGCGGAAGCAGCGTTGGTCGACCCGGGGCCGGGCGCCGTCTCGGCGGTTGGCGCAATGGTCGTACCTGTGCGCTCGCCGGGTAGCGGTGGGTGGCGCCGGCGCAATCCGTACGCGTAGCCGGTCAGCGCGGCGACGGCAACGACGATGATGAATGCGAGGATGAGCATCGAATCCGGGAGGCGGGACCGCACGATCATGAGCGGCGGCGGAAGTGCAGCATTCTAGTGGAGCGCGACGATCCCGGCCAGCCCGGAGGGGATCGGCCGTCCTGATACAATCGACAACGTCTCGCGCTCGCCTCAACACCCATGCCCGAACCGGCGGCCGACCGCCCCGTTTCCTCCACGCCGCCACCCTCGACTCCCGCCGCTGCGCCCGCGTCGACACGCCTTGTGCTGTGGCGCTGGATAGGCGCGCTGGCGATCGTCGCCGTGGTCGCGGCCGCCTGGCTGGACGCGCGGCAGGGGCAACGCGACCTGCGCGTCGAGCTCGCTAAACGCCTTTCCGACATCGATGCCTCCCAGCAGGCGACGCGAGCCACGCTCAAGGAGACACAGGAGAACCTGCGCGACGCGCAGGCCAAGATCGCGTTGCTGGAAAATCGCCTTGGCGAGTCACAGTCCCAGCAGGCAGCGCTCGAGGCGCTGTACCGCGAGCTTTCGCCATCGCGCGACGAATGGGCGCTGACCGAGGTCGAGCAGGTGCTGATGCTGGCCAGCCAGCAACTGCAGCTGGCCGGCAACGTCCGCGGCGCGCTGGCGGCGCTGCAGGTCGCCGACACCAAGCTGCAGCGGCTCGACCGCCCGCAATTCGTCCCGCTGCGCCGCGCACTGGCGCGCGACATGGATCGACTGAAGGCAGTGCCCTACGTCGATGTCGCCGGATTGTCGCTGCGACTGGACGAAGCGATAGCGCAGATCGATGCTTTGCCGCTGGCGATCGACGAGCGGCTCGCGACGCCGTCGCCGCCCGCACCGCCACAGGACGAGTCGGCATGGCGCCAGCTGCTCAACAGCGCCTGGCGCGAGATAAGACAGCTGATCCGCATCGAGAACATCGACCGCCCCGAAGTGCCGCTGCTGCTGCCGCAGGAGCAGTTCTTCCTGCGCGAGAACCTGAAGCTGCGGCTGCTTTCGGCGCGTTTTGCGCTGCTGTTTCGCGACCAAGCCAATTTCCGCGCCGACCTGACCGCAGCCGACGCGTGGCTCGGCAAGTACTTCGACACGCGATCGAAGCCGGTGCAGTCGTTGCAGACGCTGCTCAAGCAGCTCAGGGCAACCGACATGGCGGCTGAGTTGCCGGGGCTTGCCGCGAGCCTCGATGCGGTGCGCGTGCTGCAGATCGCGCGTGACAGGCCGCAGCGCTAGCGTTCGTCCCGCTGATGCGTATTCTCTTCTGGTTCTTGCTGCTCGCCGCGGCGGCGGTAGCTGCCGCGCTCGCGGTGAAGCTGAACGCGGGCTATGCGCTGCTGGTCATGCCGCCGTATCGGGTGGAGCTCTCGCTCAACCTCCTGCTGTTGATTGCGGTAGTCGGATTTGTCGTGCTCTATGCCACGATCCGCTTGATCGTGCGCACGGTCCGCCTGCCGGGAACGGTGCGCGTATGGCGCCGGCGCCAGAAGCTCGAGCGAGCCCGATCGGCGCAGGACTCGGCCGTCGTCGCGCTGCTCGAAGGACGCTACGGCAAGGCACAGCAACGTGCACTCGAGGCGCTGGCGATACCCGGTTCCAGCGGACTCAATGCGATGGTCGGAGCGCGCGCTGCGATCGACGTGCGCAACTTCGACGCCGCCGAGGCGCTGCTGAACCGGCCCGACGCGCGAGTGTCGAGCCTCGCGGTGTCGCGGCTGATGCTGCTGGCCGAAATCGCACTTGAGCATGGCGAGCCGCAGCGCTCGCTCGATATCCTGCGCGAGCTGCGCCGCGAAGCAGGCATGCATACGGCGGCTCTCCGCCTCGAGCTCCGCTGTTTGCAGGCGGCGCGGCGCTGGAACGACATCGCGCCGCTGCTCGAGCAGCTGGTCAAGCGCAAGGTATTCGACAGCGCCCAGGCCGAGCTCGTGCGGGTGACGGCGCAAAGCGAGCAGCTGAAAGCGCTGGCCCACGATGCCGCCGGTCTGCGCGAATACTGGAATCGGCTGCCGGATGCCGCCAGACGGCATCCGAAGATTGCGCGTGCCGCGGCGAAAAGCTTCCTTCAGCTCGGCGGCGACCGCGAGGCGGTCGATATTCTCGCGGACAGCCTCGAGCGCGACTGGAACACCGAACTGGTGGAGCTCTACGGAGAATGTCGGCCCGCCGATGCCACGCGCCAGCTCGAGCAGGCCGAACGATGGCTGTTGCGACACAATCAGGACCCGGTGCTGTTGCGCATTCTGGGCACGCTGTGCCAGCGCCGGCAGCTCTGGGGCAAGGCGCAGACCTATTTCGAGGCGAGCCTGGCGCTCGATGACGGCTGGCGCGCGCATCTCTCGCTCGGAGAAATGCTCGGACATCTGAACCGCGTCGACGAGGCCAATGCGCATTTCGCCGCGGCGCTCAGGCTCGCGACCGGGGAATTGCGGCATCCGTAGCTGACCAAGGGCGCTCGCGGCGCGGCGAAAGCGTCTCCTCACGCGGAATGGGTACCCGTGCGCCGCGGCCCTAGTCGACCAGCCTCCTTGTCTTGAGCAGATTGGCGAGCGCGATCGTGAAGCGCGGAACATCGGTGCCGTCGATGTGCGAAGTGTCGGGCAACACGAACCGCGTCATCTCGGGTACATCGCGGAAGTCGATCATCATCGCCGGCGAGCGACGCGCATACGCATCCCAATAGCGGTCACGAGGAAAGTTGGCCTCGTCCAGCGCCAGGCTCTCGTCGGCAGCCGGCTCGCGGAAAAATGCGACACGACCGCCGCGCTTCTGGATCTTCTCGACCCAGGTTGATACGGTGTCCAGGTCGCGAAGCCACGTGGCGGCGTCGGTCGGCGGTTCGTCGCGGTAATAGCGAACCAGGTCGGCGATGCGCGATGCCCGGATGCCGGGCAGGTCGGGTCGGTGATAGTCGATGAATCCGGCGCGATCGGCGCGAACCACCACGTGATCGTTCATCGGCGGCCCTTCTCCAGCGATCCAGCGCTCGGCGATGTTGGTCAGCGCGAACGCCGAGCGAACGAATACCAGATGTTCCTGCAGGACGGTCAGCAGCTTGCGGTGGATCCGGCGTGCCAACGTCCAGCGATGCCGATAGTGGTCGAAGTAGCTCTGCTGCATATCCCAGTGCCGGTGCTGCATGCCTCGCGCGTCTACGCCAACGATCGCGAGGCCGATGAACGACGGGTCGTCGGCCAGCGCGCGCAGTGCCGCCAGCGGGTATCTGCCGTTTATGGCGAGCATGGCGACCGGCCGGCCGCCGAGTTGCTGCGAAAGCAGCGCCGGATCGACGCCGAACTCGATGCGGGACGCGCCGAGCAGCGCCACCGCCCGGCTTGAGCCGCGAACGCGGTCGAGCTGCATTGACCACAGGTCGGCATCGTCCTGCACGGTGACGAGGTAGCCGCGGTGGCGCAGCAGCCATTCGTAGCCGAGCGCGAGCAGCGCACATACCAGCAGCGCCGCGATCCAGGCATGCAGCCACTGTCGATTCATCGTCAAAACTGGAAATAGATGAACGCCGGATTGAGTCCGGGCGAGAACAGGACCGCCGCCAGCGCGACAGCGATCGAAGCCGCCCGCGGCGCGACCGGCAAACGATCGAGCCAGTCCCAGCGCCGCAGGTGGCCGAACAGGATATGCGAGCCGACGACGCTTGCACCGAGTGCGATCGCGACGATCTCCTCGTTGAACGGCACCAGCGTCGAACGCTCTCCCGGGCCGAACATCGATCCGATAATCGCCCAGGCCTGGCTGAACGAGTGCGCGCGGAAGAAGACCGCGGCGATGCTGAACATTCCGAACGTCATAACGGCGAGCGCTGCCCGGCCGAAGCGATTGTCGACTTTGCCGAAATCCCAGACATAACGCTTGACCAGGTGCTCGAAAGCGATGAAAACGCCCTGCAGGCCGCCCCAGACGACGAACGTCCACGCCGCGCCGTGCCAGAGGCCGACCAGCAGGAACGCGAACAGAAGATTGGCTTCGCCGCGCAGTCTGCCGCGGCGATAGCCGCCGAGGGGCAGGAACACATAGTCGCGTATCCAGCTTGCGAGCGACATGTGCCATCGCGTCCACAGCTCGGCCATTCCGACCGAGCCGAACGGGCTTTCGAAATTCATCGGAAAACGGAAGCCGAACATGAACGCGACGCCGATCGCACAAAGCGAATAGCCGGCGAAGTCGCAATACGCCTGCAGCGAAAACGACGCGGCGCCGAGCCAGCTCTCGCCGAACCCGGACTGCACTCCGGCGGCGAACACACGGTCGACGACTGGCGCGAATACCAGGTCGGCCAGACAGACCTTGAGCGCGAGGCCGAAGACGAACAGCGCCAGCCCTTTGCCGACCTCAGCAGACGCCCAGGACTTGGGCTCTACGCATTGTGGCGAAAAGTCGCCGTAGCGCAGGATCGGCCCGGCGACCAGGTGCGGGAAGAACGTCACGTACAAGCCGTAGTCGAGCAGGCTTTTCGATACGGTGATGCGCCGTCGATAGACATCGATCACGTACGACAGGCTCTCGAACGTGTAGAACGAGATCCCCACCGGCAACAGGATGCCGAGCGAGACCGGCTCGAATGTGATGCCGAACACATGCAGCAGGTCGATCGCGGTATCGGAAAAGAATTGCGCGTATTTGAAGAAGCCGAGCGAGCCCAGGTTGATGGCGATCGACGAGGCCAGGATCGCTCGCCGGTAGCGCGCACTCCGAACGCGGTCCATCCAGTGCGACGCCAGCCAGTCGAATCCGGTCGTCGCGATGATCAACAGGACGAAAAAAGGATTCCATGCCGCGTAGAACAGGTAGCTCGCGCCGAGCAAGAACACCTTGCGCGCGATCCACGAGCGCACCATCCAGTAGCCGGCGAATATGGCGGCGAGAAAGACGACGAAGGTCAGCGAATCGAATGTCATGGCGTTCGCCGGCCGGTCAGCGCGATACCCGTTCGGCTACGCCGGCGCGTCGGGCTGCGCCGCGTAGGTGAACGAATCGGCGTAGAAGGCCTCCGGCGGCAGCGATCGCAGCTCGGTGAATTCGCGCCGCGCGATGTCGATCATTGCCGGGCCGCCGCAGGCATAGACCTGGTAGCCGGAGAGATCGGTAAAGTCGGTCATCACCGCCTTGTGCACGAATCCGGTCCGGCCCGGCCAGCGATCGGCTGGCAGCGGGTCCGAAAGCACCGGGATGAACGTAAAGTTCGCATGCGTGCGCTGCCATTCGACAGGAAGATCGGGCAGGTAGAGATCGGCGCGCGAACGCACGCCCCAGTAGAGCACCATCTGCCTGTCGACGGCGTGATGGAAGGCATGCTCGATCACCGCCTTGATCGGCGCAAACCCGGTTCCACCGGCGACGAAGATGATCGGCTTGTCCGAGTCTTCGCGCAAAAAGAAGTTGCCCAGCGGACCTTCGATGCGCAGGATCTCGCGCCCCTTGAACTCGGTGAACAGCTGGCCGCTGAAATAGCCGCCGGGGACGTGCCGGACGTGCAAGTCGAGCAGCGTATCGTCTTCGGGAGCGGTGGCGATCGAAAAGCTGCGCCGTCGCCCGTCCTTAAGCAGGAAATCGACATATTGACCGGCGAGATATTGCAAGCGGTCGTTCGCCGGAAGCTTCAGCGAAACGATCGCGACATCAGCGGCGACCTTTTCGATCTTCTCGATCCGGCACGGCAGCTTGCGGATGCGAATGTCGCCCGCTTTGCGCACCTCGCGCACTTCGACCGTGAGATCGGTCTGCGGGCGGGCGACGCAGAGCAGTGCGTAGCCCTGTTTTTTTTCGGCGTCGGTCAGCGTGCCCGGCTGGTAGCGCCCGTAGTCGACGACGCCTCCGAGCAAATGGCTCTTGCAGGTTCCGCAGGCGCCGTTGCGGCAGCCGTACGGAATCATCAGGTCGGCGCGCATCGCCGCCGCGAGCACCGTCTCGTCGTCGTCGCAGGGGAACGAATGTCCGCTGGGTTTTATGGTAATCTGGTGCGGCATCGGTTGCGGCGTTGAGACGGCGGTGATCAGGGTCTTGTTAATTGGCTGTGGCGACATCGCGCTGCGCACCGCCGACCTGCTGCGCGGCAGAGTGCGGCTGTACGGACTCACGCGCCGGCGCGACGAGATACCGAAGCTGCGCGGCCGTGGCATCGTGCCCATCATCGGCGACCTCGACCGCTGGCACAGCCTCGAGCGCCTGCGGACGGCGCCCTTTGCGGTGTTGCATTTCGCGCCGCCGCCAGCCGAGGGCCGCGACGACCCGCGAACGGCAAGGCTCGTCGCGGCGCTGACAAAAGCGCGGATTATACCGCAGCGCTTCGTCTACATCAGCACGACGGGCGTCTATGGCGATTGCGGCGGGGCACGCATCAACGAAACGCGTGCGCGCAAGCCGCAAACGCCGCGCGCACGCCGGCGCGTCGCGGCGGAGGACCGATTGCGCAGCTGGGCGCGCCGCTACGGCGTCAGTCTTTCGCTGCTTCGCGCGCCCGGCATCTACGCGGAATCCCGGCTGCCACTCGATCGGATCCGCCAGGGAACGCCGGTCCTTCGTCCCGAGGAGGACGTGTTCACCAGTCACATCCACGCCGATGATCTGGCTCGCGCCGCCGTGGCTGCGGCGTTCCGCGGCAAGCCGAACCGAGCGTACAACATCTGCGACGACGCCGAGCTCAAGCTCGGCAGCTGGCTCGACGCGGTCGCCGATGCGTTTCACCTGCCTCGACCGCCGCGCGTCTCGTGGGACGAAGCCGAAGCGCGTATCGCGCCGATGCTGCTCTCGTTCATGAGCGAATCCAGGCGGCTCGCCAACGTGCGGATGAAGCGCGAATTGCGCGTGCGGCTCGAGTACCCGACGCCTCACGCCTTGTTGGCGGATATCGCGCCGAGGGCGCTGAAGAAGCAGCTTCCGCTGCCGCTTGGCGCGCGATGACGGCCGGGGATCCCGGTTCGAGCACCGCGATGCCGACGCGCTGGCGGGCGATCGCCGCGCGGATTGACGCCTACGAGCGGCTGATCCGCCTCGACAAGCCGATCGGTACGCTGTTGCTGCTCTGGCCGACGCTGTCGGCATTGTGGCTTGCGACGTTCGGATCGCCGTCGTGGGTAGTCGTCGGTATTTTCGCGCTGGGCACACTGCTGATGCGCTCGGCCGGCTGCGCGATCAACGACTACGTCGATCGCCGGTTCGACCCGCACGTCGAGCGCACTGCCAACCGCCCGCTTGCTCGCGGCGAGATCGCGCCGTGGGAAGCGCTCGCCGTCGCCGGCGCGCTCGCCTGCTGTGCCTTCCTGCTGATCCTGCCGTTGAACCGGCCGACGATACTGCTATCGGTGCCGGCGCTGCTGATCACCGTCGCCTATCCGTATTGCAAGCGGTTTTTCGCGCTGCCGCAGGCCTTCCTCGGCATCGCTTTCTCGTTCGGCATTCCGATGGCATTCGCGTCGGTTTTCCGCGAGGTGACCACGCTCGGCTGGACGCTGTTCGCGATCAACCTGTTCTGGGTGATGGCCTACGACACCGAGTACGCAATGGTCGACCGAGATGACGATTTGAAGCTGGGATTGAAGACCTCGGCGATCAGCTTCGGCCGGTTCGACGTGCTGGTGGTCATGTTCTGCTATGCCGTGTACCTGGCCGGGCTGACCTGGATTGGCAGCGAGCGGCAGATGGGCCCGCTGTACTACGTCGGCCTGCTGGCGGCGTCACTGATTGCATTGTGGCACTACCGCCTGATACGCAAGCGCGATCGCGTCGGGTGCTTTCGCGCCTTCCTCGGCAATCACTGGCTCGGCTTCGCCGTTCTTGCCGGCATTGTCGCCGATTATGTCGTACGACTGCATCGCACGCCGTGGTGGCCGCAGTGAGCGAAACCGAAGGGGTCGGCGCCGCTGCAGCGCGGCTTGCCTCCGGTGCTCGACAGGGCGACGCGGGTTTTGATCCTGGGCAGCTTCCCCGGCGTCGCGTCGCTGGCTGCGCGACAGTACTACGCGCATCCACGCAATCATTTCTGGCCGCTGATTGCTGCGCTGTTGGACGCGCCGCTGGCAGAGTTGCCGTATGCGCGCCGTCTCGCCGCGTTGCGCACCCACGGGGTAGGTCTGTGGGACAGCATCGTACGCTGCAGCCGCGCCGGGAGCGCCGACGCGGCGATACGCGGTGCGGAACTGGCCGAGATCAGGTTGGCGCGGCGCCGGGCGCCGGCGCTGGCGCTGGTTTGCTTCAATGGGAAAACGGCTGCGAAAGTCGCGCCGCTTTGGCGCGATGCCGGATACGCGATCCGCGTACTGCCGTCGTCCAGCCCTGCCTACACGCTCTCGTTTAGCGACAAGCTCGCCGCGTGGCGCGAGGCGCTCGGCGAGTGCGCAGCGCCGATGCTGCGCCCAGTCCGAGCAGCAGCGCCAGGATCGCGAGTCCGGTCGAGTCGAGCGCCGGGACGGGCGTCAAAAGTGGCGGATCACGCGCCAGCCGCGAAACCTGGCCGGTTGTGCAATTGAAGGTGATCGTGCTGGTGAAGGTGACGGTGCCGCTCAGGTTCGGCCCGGTATAGGTGGAGATGCTGATGGTGATCGGCGTGTTCGGCGCGAGTCCGCCGCCGAACCCCAGGATGTGGAAATTGGGATAGTTGTCGTTGAACACGCCGACATTCGCCCCGGTGTTGTCGGTGAATTGCTCGAGCAGGCTCGGACTGACCGCGCTCGACGAAACCTGTACGCTCGCCGAAGTTTGCGCGGTCGTGTTGATAAACGTGTTCAAGTCGAACGCCGAACCGTTGCAGCGACCGGCGAGATTGAGCTGCTTGGACAGGATTTCGATCGAGGGAAGCACCTCGGCCTGGACGCCCGCGTTGGGCACGGGTTGCGCGCCGTCGGTGCCGGCGGTGGGCACGGTCGCTCCCGCGCCTGCCGACAACAGGGCAAACGCTCCCAACATCGCCTTAAGCGTCGTTATCGTGTTGCGCAAACGGAAATCTCCCGCGGAGCCGGCGCAGCGCTGAATCGATGCGCGCCAGTCGAACCCAGCATAGTCGCCGCCCTTTGCCCAGGTCCAGCGGACGGGCACCGATAGTATCGCCATTCGCAGGCAGTGTGGTATCCACGCGACGACCACTGTCGCCGCATCACGACAAAACCCGCTTTTTTATTGCTTGTCGCGCACAAAACGCCGATTGAGCGCGCGCACAACCCACTCGGTCGCGCCGGACGCGGGCATTGGCGGGGCGACCGGTTTGCTAAGATCGGCAACGGCGCCGGTCGCGTCCAAAGCCATGCCAAGATGAAATACAACGATCTTCGCGACTTTGTCGCCCAGCTCGAGCACGAAGGTGAGCTCAAGCGCATCAGCGTCGAAGTCGATCCGCGCCTCGAGATGACCGAGATCTGCGATCGCGTGCTGAAGGCTGCCGGTCCGGCGCTGCTGTTCGAGATGCCGAAAGGGCACTCGATCCCGGTGCTGTGCAACCTTTTCGGGACGCCGCGCCGCGTCGCGCTGGCGATGGGCGCCGACGCCGGCGAGGACCCGATCGCGGCATTGCGCGAAGTCGGCAGGCTGCTTGCCTTTCTGAAGGAGCCCGAGCCGCCGCGTAGCCTCAAGGATGCCTGGCAGAACACGCGTCCGGTGTTCATGCAGGTGATGCAGATGGCGCCGAAGGAGCGTTCGTCGGCGCCGTGCCAGGAGATCGTTTGGGAAGGTGAAGAGGTCGACCTTGCGCGGTTGCCGGTGCAGACCTGCTGGCCCGACGACGTCTCGCCGCTGATCACCTGGGGCCTGACGGTGACGCGAGGGCCATTGAAGGCGAGGCAGAATCTCGGCATCTACCGGCAGCAGGTGCTTTCGCGCAATCGCGTCATCATGCGCTGGCTCAGTACGCGCGGGGGCGCGCTTGATTTTCGCGATCACGTTGAGCAGCATCCGGGCAAGCCGTTTCCGGTCGCCGTCGCGCTCGGCGCCGATCCGGCGACGATGCTGGGCGCCGTTACACCGGTTCCGGATACGCTGTCCGAATACCAGTTCGCCGGCTTGCTGCGCGGCGCCAGGACTGAGATCGTCAAATGCCTGAGCCACGATCTCCAGGTACCGGCGTCGGCCGAGATCGTGCTCGAAGGCCATATCCACCCGGATTCCTCCGACGCCAGCGGCTTCGAAAGCGCGCGCGAAGGACCTTTCGGCGATCACACTGGCTATTACAACGAGGTCGAGCGCTTCCCGGTGCTGACGATCGAGCGAATGACCATGCGCCGGCAGCCGATCTATCACAGCACCTACACCGGCAAGCCCCCCGACGAGCCGGCGATCCTCGGGGTGGCGCTGAACGAAGTCTTCGTGCCGCTGTTGCAAAAACAGTTTCCCGAAATCGCCGACTTCTACCTGCCGCCGGAAGGTTGCTCGTACCGGGTGGCGATCGTCAGTCTGAGAAAACAATATCCGGGACATGCCAAGCGCGTGATGTTCGGCGTCTGGAGCTTTTTGAGGCAGTTCATGTACACCAAGTTCGTCATCGTCACCGACGACGATATCGACATCCGCCAGTGGAAAGAGGTGGTCTGGGCAATCTCGACGCGGGTCGATCCGGCGCGCGATACGCTGATCGTCGAGAACACGCCGATCGACTACCTCGACTTCGCTTCTCCGATTGCCGGCCTCGGCGCCAAGATGGGGATCGATGCGACCGCCAAGTGGCCGGGGGAGACGTCGCGCCAGTGGGGACGGCCGATCGCGATGGACGATGCCGTCAGGCGCCGGGTCGACGCGCTCTGGGCGACGCTGGGGATTTAGCCGGCCGGCCGCTTCGCCGCGCTCGCGTCCCTGCCGCCGATCTGCCGGGCGAGGCGTTCGGCGTAGCGCAGCACCAGCGCCAGTGCATCGGTCCGTCCGATGCCGCCATGGCGGTTGGAAAATTCGGCCAGGAAAGGATCGTCGACCAGTTCGACCGCCGCCGACTCGACATCGTCCGCAGCCCCGGCGCCGTAATTCGACGCGATCGCGGTAAGGAGATCCGGCGTCAGCTGCCGGCCGGAGGAGAGCAGCGCGAACGCGTCGCGCCAATGGTAGGAAAGCTGCTCAGCGCGGCCCGGCTGCACCAGGCAGGACAGCCAGCCGACGGCGATCTTGGCGCTGAATTGCATTGCCGAGCGAACCGGCACGTGCGCGATGACGCATTCGTCGGGCGGCAACACCGCGTGGCGCACGACCGGGTACGACTCGGCGCCGATGGCACGCACGACCAGATGGTTGCCTTCGGCGATCAACGTCGGACTGTGCAGAAAATGACGCGAGACGATCGCCTTGGTGACCGCGGACCGAGGTGGCGGCGCCCGGCGCGCCGCCTTCAGCAGCGAGACCGTGTCGTCGTCTCGCGCGAAGTCGGGAACGTAGGTCTGCGACGACTGGACCGCATGGACGTCCGGCGGCAGCGGTGCCAGCCGCGCCTCGAGCCGCGCGCGCGACGGGACCTTGAGGAACTCGTCGGCGTCGAGCAGGAATACATAGTCGGGGTCGCAGTCGGCGAACACCGCGCGAGCCAGGCGCGTGACGACGGCGGACTGGCGAAAGTCGGCGCTCGTGTCGAGCGTCGTGCGCAGCGGCAGGCCCTCGGCGGCAAGTGCGGCGAGGATCTCCGTCGTGCCGTCGCTGGACCCGTGGTCGACGATCGCGAGGCCATCGACGACCGTCAGGTTGTGACGCACGAAGGCCTCGATGATGTCGGCCTCGTCGCGCACCATCGCGACGCCCCAGAACTTCACCGCGGGAGCTTCAGTCGTTCGTCGACCGCTGCCACCTGCGCGCGATGCGCGTCACCGCGAATGCGATCGATGCCAGGCGCACCCAGCGCGCGTACCGTTGCAGGCCGAACACCGGCGCAATCGCCTCGACCAGCGCGATGACCGCGGCCGGCTGGGCGACGGCGCTGCCGATCAGCCCGGCAGGGCGCAACGCGCTGCGCACGTCGCCGGCGTGCAATGCGAATTCCATCCGCTGCAGTCGAAGCTGTGCCACCAATAGCGATTTCCGTGCCGCCAGTTCATCGAGGCGTGTGCTCATGGCCTGCGCCGCAATGCCTCGGCGTCCTCTTCGAGCTGCGACAGCGTGGCCGCGAACGGCGAATGTCTTTGCTGCATCCGCTGCCGCAGGCGGATCAGGAAAATGACCGCCAGCGCGAGGTAGAAACCGGTGACCGCGCCGACCGCCGTCAGCCGATAGCTGTCCCAAAAATACGCGATGACGAAAACCGACGCGAACAGCAATGCGAACAGCGCCACCAACACGGTGGAGAGCACCAGCAGCAGCATCTCCTTGGCGCGCTCGCGCTCTTCGGTGAACTCCACCGTCGCGAGCTCGAGGCGCGTGCGCAACATCGCCAGGGCGCTCGCGCCCAGCTGCGAGAGCGCGTTGCCCAGCCCTGCCGCGCCTCTGGCGTGCGGATCAGGCACCGGCGTCTAACGGCGGCTCAACGCCAGTCCGGCCAGGAAGCCGACCGCCGCCGCGATGCCGATCGCCTGCCAGGGATTGTCACGCACGTAGTCGTCGGTCACCTTGGCGGCGACCTTGGCGCTTTCGGTGGCGTCCTCCTGCAGGTCGTGCAACCTTATCTTGGCCGATCGCAGCTTCGTCTCGACCTGGCTTCGCAGGTCGCTGGCCTTTTCCCCCGACTCCTTGGCCGCCTGCCTCAACAGCGATTCCGCTTCGGACAGCACGTCGGTGAAATCCTTGACGAGGGCCTCGCGGCTGCGTTCGAATTTTGCTGCAGTCATGGTCTTCTCCAGGCAATGAGCGGATCGGCGCTTGGCGCGAGCCTCGATTTGCCGCTCGACGGGTATTATAGCGCTGCGCTAAGTTGCGCCGAACCGCTCAGGGAGTGCCGTCAAGTGAGCCGACTCGAGCTGCCAGCCCTCGATCCCAGCACGGTAACCGAGATTCGCGGGTCCGGATATCCGGAGCCGTTCAAGAGCCGCATGGGCGACCGCATCAAGCGCCGCCTGGGCGAGGCATGCGGTCTGACCAAATTCGGCGTCAACCTGGTAAGCCTGCCCGCCGGAGCTCAATCGGCGCTTCGCCACTGGCACACGCTGGAGGACGAGTTCGTCTATGTCCTGTCGGGCGAGGTGACGCTGATCACCGACGCCGGCGAACAGACGCTCGGACCGGGCATGTGCGCCGGCTATCCGGCGGGCAAGCGCGATGCGCACCATTTCATCAATCGCGGCAGCGAGCACGCGATCTATCTCGAGATCGGCAACCGCATCCCGGGCGACAACTCGTTCTACCCCGATGACGACTTGATGTGGTGCGACGATGGCGCCGGCGAATATGGCGCGCACAAGGACGGTCGCCGCCATGTCGATTGAGCGATGCAGGCTGCGCGCGCCACCTGCCTTTGCGGCGAGATCGCGTTGCCGAGTTCAACCCGTTCAGGAGGAACAGCAATCATGAGCGACTCTTCCGCACCGCAGGTTTCGCGCATCGATGCCGGCGTCCCGTCGCAATCGCTGATTTCGACCACGCTGATCGTCTACGCGCTGTTCGGTGTCGCGGCGGTCGCGACACTGGTTTCGGCAGGCTTGCTCAGTACGCCGCTCCTGGGGCTGGTCGGCATCATCGGGCTGATCGTGGCCTACGTTAAGCGTGGCGAAGCCGCGGGAACGTGGTTGCAGTCGCATTACCGGTGGCTGATTCGCACCTTCTGGCTTTCCATACTTTGGAACATCGTGGGGTGGCTTGCGCTGGTGACCTTGATCGGTATACCCATTGCGATCGCCATCTGGGTCGCGGTGACAATCTGGGTTCTGTATCGGCTGATTCGCGGCTACGTGCTGTTTCAGGACAGCAAGCCGGTGCCGGGCATGTGAAGCGGGTCGCTTCAACGGGAAGCGCCGCGCACGGTCTCGTGGCCGTGGTCGTAGACCCACTGCACCAGCATGTCGAGCGGGGCCTGCGCGCGCAATGCGTTGCGGTGGTTGACAAAGCAGACGACGACAAAGCGACGCCCGCCCGGCTCGAATACATAACCCGCAATCGCGCGCACGCCTTCCAGCGTCCCCGTCTTCAGAAACGCGCGATCGGCGACTTCGTCGGTCAGGAAGCGCTTCCTGACGGTTCCGTCGGTCGCAGCGACCGCCAGCGAGCTTATGTATTCGTCGCGTACGTCGCTGCCATCGGCTGCGATCAACAGCCGCGCCATGCTTCGCGCGGAGATCCGCGCCCGTCGCGACAGACCGGAGCCGTTGTCGAGGACGAGCTCGGGGAAGCGGAGCTTGTTGCGCGCAAGCCAGCGCTCGATCGCGCGCACCGCGTTGGCCGCCGTCGCCGGCGGTGGACGAATCGTCGTCGCCAGCGTCAGGAAAAGCTGCCGCGCCATCACGTTGTTCGACAGTTTGTTGATGTCGCGCACCGTGTCGTAAAGCGGCGGTGATTGCAGCACCGCGATCGGCTGCGCACCGCGCGGTGCGCGGCCTTCGCGCACCGTTCCCGCGAAGCTGCCCCCGGCGTCGGCCCACATCCGGGTGAACGCGCCGAGCACATAATGCGGTGGGTCGAGCAGCGCGATGAACCATTCGCGCTCGCCGCACGCGGACGGATACTCGCCGCCGAAGGTCACGTCGGCGCCGTCGTCGCGGGCATCGAACGCGGCGATAAGGCCTGCCTTCCAGTCGCCGCAGTCCGCTTCGACCAGTCGCGGAGCGCCGTGCACGGCGACATTGGCCAGCGCCGGCTCGGCGCGGACGTCGATGCCGGCAGCGTTCGGGGCGAACGTGAAGCGCACGCTCTTGAAATTGACCAGCAGCGCGTCGGGCCCGACGTTGTACGGACGCAGCGGCTCGGCATCGAATGCACCCGGGTCGTAAGGCACCGGCGCGAAATAGCTGCGGTCGACGATCAGATCGCCGCGTATGGTCGAGAGCCCGGTCGAGCGCAGCTGCGCGATCAACTGCTGGAATTGCTCGACGGTGATCTTCGGATCGCCATAGCCTTTGAGCACCAGATTGCCCTGCAGCACGCCGCCGTCGATCGCTCCATCGGCATACGCCTCGGTCTTCCAGCGGTACTCCGGCCGGAGCAGCTCGAGGCCGGCGAGCGTGGTCACCAGCTTCATCGTCGAGGCCGGGCTCATCGGCCGCGCGGGCTGGTGCGAAAACATCGGCTTCGACTTGCCCAGCTCCTGCACGTAAACGCTGACGGCGGCAAGCGGAATGTGCTGCTCGGCAAACGCGCGCGCGACCGCCGGCGGCAGTGCCGCTGCGGCCGTTCCGGCCAGCGTCAGCGCCGCCAGCGCCTGGCAGGCGACCGCGCGCATCAGGCGCATGCGACGATGTCCAGCGTGCGCTCCGCCAACAGCGCCATCTCGTCGTCGGAGAGGCAATACGGCGGCATCCAGTAGATGGTGCGGCCGATCGGGCGCAGAAGCATCTCGCGTTCCAGCGCGGCGCTGAAGCACCACGAGGCGAAGTCCTCGCGCCGGGTATCGACTTCGAATGCCCAGATCATGCCGAGGTGGCGAAAGCCACTGACCTTTGGATGCGCGGCGAGCGGCCGGGCCAGCGCAGACAGCGTCGCTGCGCGATCGCGGTTGGCAACGACGACGTCGCCGTCGCGAAACAGGTCCAGCACCGCCAGCGCGGCGCGGCAAGCCAGCGCGTTGCCGGTGTACGAATGCGAATGCAGGAAGCCGCGCGCGAGCTCATCGTCGTAGAACGCGGCGTAGATATCATCGTTCGTCAGCACCACCGACAACGGAAGGTAGCCGCCGGTGAGGCCCTTGGACAGGCAGAGGAAATCGGGCTCGATGTCGGCCTGTTCGCAGGCGAACATCGTGCCGGTGCGTCCGAAGCCGGTCATGATCTCGTCTGCGATCAGATGGATGCCGTAGCGGGTGCACGACTCGCGCGCGAGCGCGAGATACGCCGGATCATGGATCGCCATCCCGGCCGCGCCCTGCACCAGGGGCTCGACGATCAGCGCGGCGATCGTGCGGTGATGCTCGGCCAGATGCTCTTCGAGCGCAGCGGCGGCCAGGCGCGCGCAATCGCGCCGCGGTCTGACCGTTTCGCGCCATTCGCGCGTCGGGCGATGGCATGACCGCGTGCTGCCGCAGCAGCGGTTTGTACGCGTCGCGGAACAGGGCAACGTCGGTGACCGACAGCGCGCCGAGCGTTTCGCCGTGGTAGCCGCCCTCGAGCGAGATAAACCCGGTCTTGCCCGACTCGCCGCTGTTGCGCCAATAGTGGAAGCTCATTTTCAGCGCGATTTCCACCGCCGACGCGCCGTCCGAGCCGTAGAAGCAGTGTCCGAGTTTGCCGGGAGCGAGGCCGGCCAGCCGTTCGGAGAGCTCGACGACCGCGCGCTGCGTGAAGCCGGCGAGCATCACGTGTTCGAGATCGTCGAGCTGGGATGCGATCGCGGCGTTGATCGCCGGGTGCGCGTGGCCGAACAGGTTGACCCACCACGAGCTGACCGCGTCGAGATAGCGCCTGCCATCGAAATCGACGAGCCATGCGCCGCGGCCCCGGGCAATCGGCACCAGCGGCCAAGTCTCGTGGCGCTTCATCTGCGTGCACGGATGCCAGACCGCGGCCCGACTTCGAGCCAGCCATTCGGCGTTCCCCGCCGCGGCAGCAGGTATCGATTGCAGCTTGGCCGTCATGGTGATCGATTCATTATAGCGGCGCGCGCCTTGAGGCATCGTCCGCGTTGACACGCTCCCGGCGATCGCATTACAAGGTGCTGGATGGAAAATCGCAGCGCATTAACCGGGCGCCCCCGTGGAGAGCAGTACGGCCGCGTGGCGATGGCGTTGCATTGGCTGACCGCGCTGCTCGTCGTCGGAAGTCTTACCGTCGCCGTGTCGATGGTCCGGATGCCGCTCGGCCGCCAGAAGCTGCAGTGGTATGGCTGGCACAAATCGATCGGCATAACCATATTTCTGCTCACCTGCCTGCGCCTGGCCTGGCGCGCGGCTCACGCGGCGCCACCGCCGCTCTGGACGATGCCGCAATGGCAGCAGCGGGCGTCGGTACTGGTCCACCAGGCGCTTTATCTGCTGCTGGTGGTCATCCCGCTGTCAGGCTGGATCTATAGCTCGTCGACCGGCGTTCAGGTCGTCTATCTGGGCCTTTTTCCGCTGCCGGACCTGGTTCCGAAGGACCGCGTGCTGGCGCGAGCGCTGCTTGCTCTGCACCTGACGTTGAACTTCACCTTGTTTTCTCTGGTCTCTGTCCATACGGCGGCAGCGCTCAAACATCATTTCATCGACCGCGACACCGTTCTGACGCGTATGCTGCCGTCGTGGCGGTCGGCTTTCCAGGGGAAAGGTCCACGTTAATGCGCCTGCGCTCGTTTATTCCTTCGCTCGGGATGATGTTGCTCGCCGCCGGTCAGTCCGGCGCTGAAGGCGTGCTGATCGACAAGAGCGAGATCCGCTTCGTGTCGAAACAGATGGGCATCAACGTCGAAGGCGGCTTTCGGCGCTGGAAGGCCAATATCGTCTTCCTGCCCGGGGACCTGGCGCACTCGAAGGCAGACTTCGATATCGAGCTGGGCAGCATCGACCTGGCGAGCGATGAAGCCGAAACCGAGGTCAGGCGGTCCTCGTGGTTCGACACGGCCAAGTTTCCGATCGCGCGGTTCGTCTCGAGCTCGATCAGGGACACCGGCGGCGGCAAGTACGAGGTGGCGGGCAAGCTCACGCTGAAGGGCATCGCCCGCGACGCCGTCGTGCCGATCGTCCTGACCAGGGACGCCGCGGGCAACAGCGTCGCCGAAGGCACGTTCACGATCAAGCGGCTCGACTTTCGGATCGGTGACGCCGACTGGGCCGATCCCGACACGGTCGCCAACGAAGTCATCGTGCGAGTCCGCATGGTGTTGCCGCCGGTCAAATAAGCCACGCCTCGCCCCGGCGTGGAATAATCACGGCGCGGCGGCTGTTGTCCCGTTCTGCCGCGAATCGCCCCTTTCGCAACCGAGGAGTCCTTCATGCCCAGACAGTCCGGCGCGATGGTGATCGCGCTGCTTGCCTTGGTTGCTGTCCGCGCCGACGCCGCCGAGGAGAGCTACGTCACCGACCCGGTCCACTCGGAGCCTTCATACGAGATCCGGCACACGATTTTTTCCACGCAGCGCGGCGAATTCACCAAGTCGACCGCGAAGATCATGCTCGATCGCGAAGCGAAGAAGGGCAGCGTCGAAGTGACCATCGACACCACGTCCGTCAGGTCGCACGACCCGCGGCTCGACAGCATCCTCAAGGGCGAGGACTATTTCAACGTCGCCAAATACCCGACGATGACGTTCAAATCGACCGGCATGCATTTCGACGGCGATCGCCTGACCGGCGTCGACGGCGAGCTGACGATGATCGGCGTTACCCGTCCGGTCGCGCTCAAGGTGGCCGATTTCCAGTGCGGCGAGAATCCGTTCAACAAGAAGCCGATGTGCGGCGCGGAAGTGACGACGACGATCAAGCGGTCGGAGTGGGGCATGAAAACCGGCATCGGGCGCTCGTCGGGTGACGATGTGAAAATCACGATCCCGATCGAGGCTTACCGGGAGTAGTCGCATGGCCCGGTCGATGGCGCACGCCACGCTCCGCTCGTTCAAGGCGTGTGGCCATCCGGTCGGGGCGCTGGTGTTCGCTGTCGGGATGCTGGCCGCTGCGGCGCCGTTCGCCGGTGCGACAGCAGGCGTCGCGCCGGAAGTCTATCGGGTCGACCCCGAGCTCACCAACGCGCAATTTGCCGTCGGCCACATGGGCATGTCGATCCAGCGCGGACATTTCGGTCGCACGCGCGGGACGATAGCTCTCGATCCTGAATCGCATACCGGCCGGATCGATTTCGTCGTCGACGCTACGTCGGTCGACACCGGCTGGGCCGCCCGCGACGCCTTTCTGCGCGGCGAGGACATGTTCGATACCGCGCACTATCCGGTCGTGCGCTTCCGCTCGACTCGCCTGACGTTCGACAGCGCGCGTCTGGTCGCCGTCGCCGGCGAGCTGACGATGCACAACGTCACGCGTCCGGTCGAACTGCGCGTCGCCCGGCTCGATTGTGGCAAGGACCCGGACAGCGGCCGCGAAGGTTGCGGCGCCGAAGTCGACACCGTCATCAAGCGCTCGGAGTTCGGAATGAACTACGCGCTCGGCATGGTCGGCGACGACATCGGCCTGACGTTCCAGGTGACCGCGTTTCGCGTTCCTCCCGGCGGCGAGGCGGACCCGCCGTAGCACGATCGCCCCCGACGCGATCGCGACCGAGCGCCGACGCTAGCGGGCGTCCCCGCCGAGGCGTCGTCGCAGGCGATCGGTCGCGCCGACCAGCTCGCGCGCGATGCCGGGCTCGCGCGCCGAGTGACCGGCGTCGCCGACGACGATGTATTCGGCCTCGGGCCAGGCGCGGTGCAGCTCGTCGGCGGATAAGATTGGACAGACAAGATCGTAGCGGCCCTGGACGATCGTGCAGGGCAGGTGGCGGACCCGGTCGATGTCGGCGAGCAGAGCGTTGTCCGGCAGAAAGATCCGGTTGACGAAGTAATGCGCTTCGATGCGGGCAATCGCCAGCGCCACCGTATCCTCGTCGAAATGCGAGACCAGAGCCGGGTCCGGGAACAGGGTCGAGCATGAGCCCTCGTACCGGCTCCATCGGTGCGCGGCAGGCATGTGGACCGCCGGATCCGGGTCGGTCAGCCGGCGATGGTAGCCGGCGAGCAGGTCGCCGCGCTCGGCGGCGGGAAGATATTCGGCGAAGCTTCGCCAGGCTTCGGGTTGCATGAAGCGCATCTGATAGAGAAACCAATGGATCTCCTGCGGTCGGCACAGGAAGATGCCGCGCAGCACAAGCCCGAGTACGCGCTCGGCGTGCGCCTCGGCATAAGCCAGCGCCAGCGTCGAGCCCCACGACCCCCCGAACAGCAGCCATCGCTCGATGCGCAAATGCTCGCGCAGCCGCTCGATGTCCGAGACGAGCTGGGGCGTGGTGTTTTCGCGCAATTCGCCCAGCGGCGTCGACTGCCCGGCGCCGCGCTGATCATAGACGACGATCCGGTAGTAGGCCGGATCGTAGAAGCGGCGGTGGTCGGGCGAGCTGCCGCCGCCGGGCCCGCCGTGCAGGAAGACGACCGGCACGCCGCGTGGATTGCCCGACTCCTCCCAGTACATCGTGTGCAAGCCGTCTAGCGCGAGGCGCCCAGTGCGGCTTGCGGCCAGCGGCGGATAGAGAAAAGCGTCGCGCGACAGCAATCGCGTGGCGTCGTTGCCGGTCACAGTCGTACGGCCTAGCGTCCTTTCTTGAACGGGACGATCTTCTGGCGCTGCTCGCCCAGTCCCTGGATGCCGAGGGTGACCATGTCGCCGGCCTTCAGGTATTGCGGCGTCGGCTTCATCCCCAACCCGACGCCGGGCGGCGTGCCGGTGGTGATGACATCGCCAGGCAGCAGCGTCATGTAGCGCGACACGTCGGCGACCAGCGCCGCGATGCCGAAGATCATCGTGCGGGTGTTGCCCGTCTGCCGCCGCACGCCGTTGACGTCTAGCCACATGTCGAGATTTTGGGGGTCCCTGATCTCATCGGTCGTCACCAGGTACGGGCCGATCGGTCCGAACGTGTCGCAGCCCTTGCCCTTGTTCCATTGCGAGGCGCTGCGCTTCATCTGGAACTCGCGCTCCGAGACGTCGTTGACGATGCAGTAACCGGCGACGTACTTCAACGCATCCTTTTCGGGTACATGCCGCGCGGTGCGCGAGATGACGACGCCAAGCTCGACCTCCCAATCGGTGCTGACCGAATCCGGCGGCAGCATCACGTTGTCGTTCGGTCCGACGATGCAGGTCTGCGACTTGAAGAAGACGATCGGATGCTCGGGGATCGGTGCGCCGGTTTCCTTGGCGTGATCGATGTAGTTGAGGCCGATGGCGACGAATTTGGAGGGCGTGGCGACGCAAGCGCCGAAGCGCGGCTTGCCCTTGACCAGCGGCAACCGCCGGGTGTCCAGCTTCGCCAGTTCCTTGAGCTTCGCAGGGGCCAGCGTCGTTGCGTCGATGTCGCGAATCTTCTTCGACAGGTCGCGCAGCTTGCCGTCCGGGTCGATCAGCCCTGGTTTTTCCTTGCCGACGGGGCCATAGCGTACGAGTTTCATCGTTGATGTTCCATGTCTGGTCGTCCCTCGGGTGGCTCGGGACGAACGGTTGAGCGATCCGCCGTCCGTGCCGAGCCTTATCGAAGCACGAACCGCGATACCTTGTCAGGTCATATCGTCATGCCGCCGTCGACCGTATAAACGGTCCCGGTGGCGAACGCCGATTCGTCCGACGCGAGAAACACGACCACCGGGGCGATCTCCTCCGGTGTGGCGAGCCGCCCCATCGGCTGGCGCGCGACGAAATCGCGGCGCGCCTGGACCGGGTCGGGAAGCGCGTTGATGCGCTCGTGCAGCGATGGCGTATCAACGGTACCAGGCGCGATCGCGTTGCAGCGGATCCCCCTGGCGACGAAATCGGCGGCGACCGACTTGGTCAGTCCGACGACCGCGGCTTTGCTCGCGCCATAGGCGAAGCGGTTGGGAATGCCTTTGAGCGAACCGGCGACCGAAGCCATGTTGATGATGCTGGCGCTCCCTCCGGTCTTCGCGCAGTGCTCGAGCATCCTGGGCAAGGCGCACTGGATGGTGATGAACATCGCGCGCACGTTCAGGTCGAAACTGAATGCCCAGTCCTTCGGCTTGCAGTCGAGCACTGTCCCGTGATGGACATACCCGGCACAGTTGAACAGGACGTCGAGCGGCGGCATCGAGTCGATGGCTTCGCGGACCGCTGCGTCGTCGAGCACGTCCAGCACGCGGGTGCTGACGTTGGCGACGCCCCGGTACGGTTCGAGCGACGCCGCCTTGACGTCGGTTGCCCAGACGGTCGCGCCTTCGCGGGCCATCGCCAGCGCGGCGGCGCGTCCGATGCCCTGTCCGGCGGCGGTGATCAGGGCCAATTTGCCAGCGAGTCGTCCGCTCAAGCGCTGCCTCCGTGGTGTCGAGGCGCAGTTTAACAAATCGGCGGCTAAAATTGGTCAGACCACTTGACCAAATCGCCGGTTTTTGCTTAGCTATGGTGTCTCGCCCGTCTTGCCCGCGTCCCGCGAGCCAACCGGCGCCCGCGACCATGCCCATCCAGAGTATCGAGCCCCGCCGGCTGTATCGGCAGATTGCCGACCAGATCCGCGCTCTGGTGCGGTCGGGCGAATACAGGGCCGGACAACGGCTGCCGCCGGAGCGCGATCTGGCGCGGCAGCTCGGCGTATCGAGACCTTCGGTGCGCGAAGCATTGATTGCCTTGGAGGTCGAGGGTTTGGTCGAGGTGCGAATCGGCTCGGGCATCTATGTCCTCGGCGGCGGGAACGGCGACGACGGCGACCGGGTGCAGGCCGCGACCGGGCCGTTCGAGCTCCAGCGTGCCCGATGGATCATCGAGGGCGAATGCGCGGCGCTGGCGGCCAAGTCGGCGAAGCGCGAGCATATCGCCGCTATGGAAGACGCGCTGGTGCAAATGCATCGGATCATCGAGAAGGAAAAGGTGCAACCGCTCGTCGCCGACCGGCAGTTTCACCTGCGCGTCGCCGAAGCTACCGGCAACGGCGCGCTGGTGGCTGTTGTGAAAATGCTGTGGGAAGAACGGATGGGACCGCTGTTCGCGCAGCTCGAGCATCATTACGATACCCCGGAGCTGTGGGTTGCCGCGATCGCGGAGCATCGAAACGTGCTGAAGGCGATCATCGCGCACGACGCCGACGCAGCGCGCGCGGCGATGCAGAGGCATGTGAACAAGGCCTATAAGCGCTTCAATACCGGCTGGGACGCGCGGCAGTAACCAAGTGGCCGGCTAACGGACGAAAGAACGATCATGCTGACCTGCCGTATTCACGCCAAGGAAGACCTGCGTATCGAAGCCGCCGAACTCCCGGAGATCGGACCGGGCCAGGTGCTGATCCGCCTCGGCGCCGGCGGCATCTGCGGTTCCGACCTGCATTACTACTACGAGGGACGCAACGGCAGCTTCGTGATTCGCGAGCCGCTGATTCCCGGCCATGAGGCGTCGGGCGTCGTCGAAAAGGTCGGTCCGGGTGTCACGCGCGTCCAACCGGGCGACAGCATCGCCGTCAGCCCGTCGCATGCCTGCGGGCAATGCGACTATTGCCGCGAGGGCCGCGAGCAGCTTTGCCGCAATATGCGCTTCCTCGGCAGCGCCAGTATCTATCCGCACGTGCAGGGCATGTTCTGCGAATATTTCGTGATGGGCGAGCGGCAATGCTATCCGGTGGCCGGCGACGTCTCGCTCGGAGAGATCGCCTTCGCCGAGCCGCTCGCGGTCGCCCTGCACGCGGTAAACCGCGGCCCGCAACTGCTCGGCAAATCGGTGCTGATCACCGGCGCGGGAACGATCGGCTGCCTGACGGTGATCGCGGCGCGATTGGCAGGCGCCAGGTACGTCGCCGTCTCCGACATTCTGGACCGGCCGCTGGCGACCGCGAAGCAAGTCGGCGCCGATCGCACGATACGGGCGGACCGCGAGCCCGACGCGCTGGCGTCGCCGCAATACGACGTCGCGCTCGAGGTGTCGGGCAGCTTCGCCGCATTGAAGACCTGCGTCGCGGCGGCAAAGCGCGGCGGTACGGTCGTCCAGGTTGGAACCATTCCGCACGAACCGATGCCGTTCGTCGTCAATGAGATCATGGCCAAGGAGCTCGACTTGAAGGGCGCCTTCCGCTGGGGAATCGAATTCGACTGGGCGGTCGATTACATTTCGTCGCGCCGCGTCGACGTGAAGCCGCTGCTGTCGGGCCAGTTTCCGCTGCAGGATGCAGTCAAGGCGTTCGCATTGGCGAAGGACAAGACCAGGAGCACCAAGGTCCAGGTTGTCGCCGCCTGAAGTCGACCGGAGCTGATCAGATGCTGACCAAGACTTCCTTCACAATTCGCCTGCATCCGGACGACGACGTCGTCATCGCCCGGCAGCAGCTGGTGTCGGGCACTGTTTTGCTGGACGAGAAAGTGACGATTTCGGGGCTGATTCCGCCCGGACACAAGGTCGCCACGCGTGCCATTGCCGTGGGCGAGCCGGTCAAGCGCTACAACCAGATCATCGGCTTCGCCAAGCGTCCGATCGGCCCCGGCGAGCATGTGCATCTGCACAACCTGGCGATGGGCGATTTCGCGCGTGACTATGCGATCGGCGCCGACGTCAAACCGACGCAATACGCTGAGCCGGCGGCGACATTCATGGGCATCGTCCGACCCGACGGCCGCGTCGCAACGCGAAACTACATCGGCATCCTGTCGACGGTCAACTGCTCGGCGACCGTCGCGCACGGCATCGCCGATGCGTTCAAGGGCGAGGTTCTGGCGCAGTTCCCCAACGTCGACGGCGTGGTCGCGCTGACCCATGGCAGCGGCTGCGGCATGGACGTGCAGGGCGAGAGCATGCAGGTGTTGCGGCGCACGCTCGGCGGCTATGCCCGCCACGCCAACTTCGCCGGCGTGCTGATCGTCGGCCTCGGCTGCGAAGCCAATCAGATCAACGCGCTGCTCGGCGCCGAGAGCCTGCAGGAAGGGCCGCTGCTGCGCACGTTCAGCATCCAGGACACCGGCGGCACCGGCAAGTCGATCGCCAGGGGCGTCGCGATGGTCAAGGAGATGCTGCCGCACGCGAACCGCGTGACGCGAGAGCGCGTTCCGGCCAGCCACCTCGTGCTCGGCCTGCAGTGCGGCGGCTCGGACGGGTACTCGGGGATCACGGCCAATCCCGCGCTGGGCGCGGCGGTCGACCGCCTGGTCAAGCATGGCGGGACGGCGATCCTGTCCGAAACGCCGGAGATCTACGGCGCCGAGCACCTGCTGACGCGGCGGGCGGTCTCGAAGGACGTGGCGGAGAAGCTGATCTCGCGGATCAAATGGTGGGAGGAATACACGGCGCGCAACAAGGGGGAGATGAACAACAATCCTTCTCCGGGCAACAAGGCGGGAGGCCTGACGACGATACTCGAGAAATCGCTGGGCGCGGTCGCGAAGGGCGGCACGACCAACCTGGTCGCCGTCTACGAGTACGCGGAACCGGTGACCGCCAAGGGGTTCGTGTACATGGATACGCCGGGTTATGACCCGGTGTCGGCGACCGGGCAGGTGGCGGGCGGCGCCAACATGATCTGCTTCACGACGGGGCGCGGCTCGGCGTACGGCTGCGCGCCTTCGCCGTCGCTGAAGCTCGCGACCAACACCGCATTGTGGAACCGGCAGGAAGAGGATATCGATATCAACTGCGGAGAAATCGTCGACGGCAGCGCGTCGGTCGACGAGATGGGCGAGCGATTTTTCCGCATGATCCTCGACACGGCGTCGGGCCGGAAGAGCAAGAGCGAACTGCACGGATACGGGCAGAACGAATTCGTGCCGTGGTATTTGGGAGCCGTCATGTGATGCCGGCTTGGATTGACAGCGCAACAGCTTGACCTTACGCTGCCACGGCCACTCGCGGAACGCGGCAGATTCATAATCCGAGGAATCTAAGGAGGAACGCAATGAGGAAGATCGTCGCCGGCGTTGTCGCCGGTTGCGCACTGGCCTTTGCAGGACAGGCACTGGCGCAGGAAACGCTCAACGTCTGGTGGAACAAGGGCTTCTACAAATCCGAGGACGACGCGCTGCTCGCCGCAATCAAGAAGTTCGAGGACAAGACCAAGGTCAAGGTCGAGCTCTCGCAATACCCGGTGCAGGACACGATTCCGAAGACGGTTGCCGCGCTCGACGCCGGCACGCCGCCCGACGTCTCCTATGGCGACGTCTACGACTTCCAGGTCACCGGCAAGTGGGCGTTCGACGACAAGCTCGAGGACATCTCCGACATCCTCACGCCGATGAAGGCGAGCTTCCTGCCCAACACGATCGAGACAACCTACCTGTACGACGATACGACCAAGAAGCGCGCGTACTACGCGTTTCCGCTTAAGCAGCAGACGATGCACATCCAGTACTGGATCGACCTGCTCAACAACTCGGGCTTCAAGGAGTCGGACATCCCGACCGACTGGAAGGGGTACTGGTCTTTCTGGTGCGACAAGGTGCAGCCGGCCTACCGGCAGAAGACGGGCACGCGCAACTACGCCACCGGCTTTCCGATGGGCGTGGATTCGAGCGACTCGTTCTTCTCGTTCCTGACGTTCATGGACGCGTACAACGTCAAGCTGGTCGACGACAACGGCAAATTGCTGGTCGACGATCCGAAGGTCAAGCAGGGACTCGTCAATGCGCTGCGCGACTACACCGAGCCTTACGTCAAGGGCTGCACGCCGCCGTCGTCGACGTCGTGGAAGGATCCGGACAACAACGTCGCGTTCCACAACAAGACGATCATCATGACCCACAACGCGACGATTTCAATCGCCGCGAAATGGCTTGACGACATGAACAACGCCACGTTGACCGCGGAGCAGCGCGCCCAGGCGAAGAAGAACTACGAGGAGCTGATCGCAACAGCGGGATTCCCCAACAAGCCCGACGGCTCCAAGATGGTGTACCGCGCGGCGGTAAAGACCGGCGTCATTTTCAAGGGCGCGAAGAACAAGAAGCGCGCCAAGGAATTCGTGGCCTTCATGTTGCAGGAGGCAAACCTGACGCCGTACGTCGAAGGCTCGCTGGGCCGCTGGTACCCGGTGACCAAGACGGCGGCGGAAAGCGCGTTCTGGAAGGCCGACCGCCATCGCCAGTCGGTTTACAACCAGTTCCATGCGGGAACGGTCACGTTTGAGTTCACCAAAAACTACAAGTTTACGATCCTGAACAACGAGAACGTCTGGGCGAAGGCGATGAATCGCGTCGTCAACGAGAAAGTTCCGGTCGACAAGGCCGTGGACGAAATGATCGCGCGCATCAAGGCGGTCGCCGGCTAGAGAATTTCCTGCCCTCTCCCGAATCGGGAGAGGGTTGGCGCGAGCAGGAGCGCGATCCTGCTCACGCCAGCCCTTTTCGTAGCGGCGACGGGATCGGATAAACGTGTCCACGATCGCACTCCCACGCGCAGAGCCCGCGCTTCCCGCGGGCCCGGCAAAGAAAGGTTTGTCGCCCTGGCAGACGTGGGGCCTGATCCTGCTCACGCCGTACGTGCTGGTGTTCCTGGTGTTCGTGCTCTATCCGATCGGCTACGGCCTCTGGCTCGCGCGGCACCCGGCGAGTTACGTCAAGCTGGTAGACGATCCGATTTTCACGCGTTCGGTGCTGAACACGCTGGTGTTCCTGATCGTGGGCATCAACATCAAGATGGCGATCGCACTGTTCCTGTCCGGATTTTTCATCCAGGCGCGGACGTGGATCAAGTGGCTGTCGCTGGTTTTCATCCTTCCGTGGGCCGTGCCGTCGATCCCCACCATATTGTCGATACGGTTCATGCTCAATCCCGAGTGGGGCATCATCAACAGCCTGATCTTCCGTTTCACCGGCGCCGACGGCCCGAACTGGCTGAACGATCCGACCATCGCGCTGGCGATGGCGATTGTCGTGCATATCTGGAAGTCGCTGCCGTTCTGGACGCTGATCCTGATCGCCGGACGCTTGGCGATACCCGCCGAGCACTATGAAGCCGCGTCGGTCGATGGTGCTTCGACCTGGCAGAAATTCCGCTTCATCACCTGGCCGTCGATGCAGACGCTGTATCTGACGTCGACCATCCTGTCGATGATCTGGACGCTGGGTGACTTCAACAGCGTGTATCTCCTGACCGGCGGCGGCCCCGCCGATTTGACGCATGTGCTCGCAACGCTCGGCATCCGCTATCTGCGTCTCGATCAGGTCGACCTCGCGATGGCGGCCATCGTCTGCGCGATGCCGCTGGTGCTGCCGCTGGTCTATTTCATGATGAAGCGGCTGTCCAAGTGAAGCTCAAGGACGTCACCACCGAGGCGAAGCTTCTGCTGATCGGCATCCCGGTGCTGCTCTGGACGATGCTGCCGGTCTATCACATGTTCCTGTTCTCGATCTCGCCGAAGGAATCGGCGTTCGCGGGCAAGCTGTGGCCCGATCATCCGACGCTGCACAACTTCGAGGTCGTCTTCCGGGAGCAGCACTATTACCTGAATCATTTCTGGCTGCAGCTGTGGAACTCGCTGTTGATCGCCGTCAGCGTCGGCGCGCTGACCTTGCTGGTCGCGACCGGGGCCGCGTTCGCGATCAGCCGGCTGAAGGTGAAAGGCGGCAGGCTGGTGATGAACCTGGCGCTGCTCACCTATTTCATCCCGGCGGCGTTCCTCGCGGTGCCGATGTACAAGACGATGGGCAATTACGGCCTGCTCAACAATCAATGGGCGCTGATCCTGGCGATGATCACGATCGCCTCGCCGTATTCGATCTGGGTGCTCAAGCAGGCCTCCGACAAGCTGCCGTACGAGCTCGACGAGGCGGCGAGGATCGACGGCGCGTCGCCGTTGCAGCTGTTCCGCCTGGTCTACGTACCTCTGATGATGCCGTCGCTGGTCGCGATCGGCACCTACGCGCTGCTGCTCGCATGGAACGAATACCTGTACGCGTTCCTGCTGCTGTCCAACGAGAAGCAAATTACCTTGGGCGTCGCGTTGGGCAACTTCCTGGCCGCCGACGACTCGCCGTGGGAACTGTTGATGACGGTCGGCCTGATCTACGCGCTGCCGCCCGCCGCAATCTACTATGCATTCAAGCGCTACATGGTCGGCGGCCTGACGGCCGGCGCCGTGAAGAGTTAATCGACAACGCAGCGCCGGCGTCACGCTTCCTGGAGACAACCGTCATGGCATCGGTATCGTTTCACGACATCGAAAAGAGCTTTGGATCGACCAAGGTCATTCACGGCATCGGCTTCGACATCAAGGACGGTGAGTTCATGGTGCTGGTCGGACCTTCGGGCTGCGGCAAGTCGACCCTGCTGCGCATGCTGGCGGGCCTGGAAGAGATCACGGCGGGCACGATCGCGATCGACAGCAAGGTGGTCAATGACGTCGAATCGAAGGATCGCGACATCGCGATGGTGTTCCAGAGCTATGCGCTGTACCCGCACATGACGGTCGCAGCCAACATGGCGTTCAGCCTGAAGCTGCGCAAGGCCGATGCCAAGACGATCGAAGAGCGCGTCGCCCGGGCCGCGAAGATCCTGAACCTCGACCCCTATCTGCATCGTTATCCGCGCGAGCTTGTCGGGCGGGCAGCGGCAGCGGGTCGCGATGGGACGCGCGATCGTTCGCGATCCGAAGGTGTTCCTGTTCGACGAGCCGCTGTCGAACCTCGATGCCAAGCTTCGCGTGGCGATGCGGGCCGAGATCAAGGCGCTGCACCAGCGGCTGAAGACGACGACCGTGTACGTGACGCACGACCAGGTCGAGGCGATGACGATGGCCGACCGCATCGTGGTGATGCACGACGGCCGCATCGAGCAGATAGGAACGCCGCTCGACCTCTACGACAAGCCCGACAACCTTTTCGTCGCCCAATTCATCGGCTCGCCGGCGATGAACATCGTCAACGGCAAGCTGCGGCGCGGCGGCGGCGGCGCGTACATCGAGGCCGACGGCGGCTCGCGCTGGCCGCTTCGTTCCACCGCAGGCACCGACGGGCAGGCGGTCGCCTACGGCATCCGGCCCGAGCATCTGTCGCTGGCCGACGGCGGCGTCTCGGACGCGGTCGCCGCGGAGATCACGGTCGTCGAGCCGACCGGCGCCGAAACCGAGCTGCTGGTGCAGGCGGGCGAGTCGCAGATCGTCCTGGTGACGCACGGACGGCCGCAGGTCAAGCCGGGAGACAGGATCGGCTTGCGAGTGGATCCGGCGATGGTGCACGTATTCGACCAGGCGACCGGGCAGCGGCTCGCCGCTTAGGCGACCGAAACGCAACCGGACAGCCGATCAGCATGGCAAAGAAACCTCGAAAATCAGCGCCCCTCCGTTCCACCGCCTGGTTCGGCCGCCACGACCGCGACGCGCTGGTGCATCGCTCGTGGATGAAAAACCAGGGCATACCTCACGACCAGTTCGACGGCCGGCCGGTGATCGGCATCTGCAATACCTGGTCGCAGGCAACGCCGTGCAACGGGCATTTCCGCGAGCTCGCCGAGCATGTCCGCTCGGGCGTGCTCGACGCCGGCGGCTTTCCGATCGAATTTCCGGTGATGAGCCTCGGCGAGACGCTGATGCGTCCGACAACGATGCTGTTCCGAAACCAGGTCGCGATGGATGTCGAGGAATCGATTCGCGCCAATCCGTTCGACGGCGTCGTGCTGATGATGGGCTGCGACAAGACGACGCCGGCGCTGCTGATGGGCGCGGCGTCGTGCGACCTGCCGACGATCGGCATATCCGGCGGTCCGATGCTCAACGGCAAGTTTCGCGGCCAGGACATCGGCTCCGGCACGCACGTGTGGAAGTTCACCGAGATGCTCAAGACCGGTGCGATGAAGGAATCGGACATGGTCGAAGTCGAATCATGCATGTCGCGCTCGGCCGGGCACTGCATGACGATGGGCACCGCGTCGACGATGGCCTCGATGGTCGAGGCGCTGGGCATCGGCTTGCCGACCAACGCGGCGATTCCGGCCGTCGACTCGCGGCGCAAGGTGCTCGCGCGCATGGCCGGCCGCCGCATCGTCGAGATGGTGCACGAAGACCTGCGGATGTCGAAGATCCTGACCAAGCAGGCATTCGAGAACGCGATCATGGTCAACGGTGCGATCGGCGGATCGACCAACGCGGTCGTGCATCTGCTGGCTGTTGCGGGACGCATCGGCGTCGACCTTTCGCTCGACGACTGGGACCGTCTCGGCCGCGACATGCCCTGCCTGGTCAACCTGATGCCGTCGGGCAAATACCTGATGGAGGACTTCTACTACGCTGGCGGCCTGCCGGTCGTGATCAAGGCGATTGCGAAGTTTCTGCACAAGAAGGCGCTGACCGCGAACGGCCGAACAATCTGGGACAACGTCAAGGACGCGGTCAACTACAACGAGGCGGTGATCACGCCGCTGGCCGCGCCGTTCAAGCCGCTGGGGGGCATCGCGGTGCTGCGCGGCAACCTCGCCCCGAGGGGCGCGGTGCTCAAGCCTTCGGCAGCGAGCCCCAGGCTGCTCAAGCACAAGGGCAGGGCCGTCGTGTTCGAAGACATCGACGATTTGCACCGGCGCATCGACGATCCGAAGCTCGACGTGCGCGAATCCGACGTTCTGGTGCTGAAGAACTGCGGGCCCAAAGGGTATCCGGGATTCCCCGAGGTCGGGAATTTCGCGCTGCCGGCGAAACTGTTGAAAAAGGGCGTGACCGACATGGTTCGCATATCGGACGCGCGTATGTCGGGCACCGCGTACGGGACGGTCGTGCTGCACACCGCGCCGGAAGCCGCCGCCGGGGGCCCGCTGGCGCTGGTCGAGAACGGCGACACGATCGAGCTCGACGTCGCCAAGCGCCGCATTCACCTCGATGTCTCCGACGCCGAGCTCGCGCGGCGCAAGGCAAAATGGAAGTCGCCGCCGCCGCACGCCAAGCGCGGCTGGGTGAAGCTGTACTGCGAGAACGTGCAGCAGGCCGATCTGGGCGTCGACCTCGAGTTCCTGGTCGGAAAGTCCGGCGCCAAGGTCGGACGGCCCAGCCACTAGCCTGCTGGCGAAGGCGCGCGCCTCGCGGCTGTTGCGCCGCTATTGCTCGCGCCCATGGGCCGATTGCCCCTACAATGGAGGCAGACGCGGCGTCGGCGCAGCGGAACGTCTCCGTTGCGATACCGATCGCGCTGATGCGATCCTACGGGAGGTTCAGCCTTGGCAAAACCCAACTATCAATACCAGAAAAGGCAAAAGGAACTCGAAAAGAAGAAAAAGCAGGAAGAAAAGCGCAAGCGCAAGCTGGAAAAGACCGAAGCCGAAGCTGCCGCCGAAGGTGCGACGCCTCCGGCAGAAGGCGAGACGCCTCCGGCTTGATCGGCATTCCGCGCGCGCCCCCGACGTCGCGGCGAGGAGGGAACGATGCTGCCGGCCGGGCGGCCCGCCATCGAGGCGCGATTGCAGCCTCGGGCCGATGGCAAGCGGGGAGACTAGGCGGCCTCGCGCGCGCTGATCGCCAGCCTGACCCCCAAGATCACGAACACCGCACCGGCCAGCCGATGCAGCGCGCGCATGCGCTGCGGAAGGCGGTTGACACGTCGTCCGATTCCCGCGGACGACCAGGCAACGAACAGGTTCCACACCAATCCGGTCGTGTTGAACACGGTGCCGAGCAGCAGGAATGCGGCCAGCCGGTGTTCGGCCGAACGGTCGACGAACTGCGGCAGGAAGGCCAGGAAGAACAACGCGACCTTCGGGTTCAGCACGTTGGTCAGCATACCCTGCAGAAAAATTCGCCTGAGCGGCGTCGGCTCGATCGGGGCCGCAGCAGCGCGCGGCGAGGCGGGTCCGCTCCGCCACAATCCGATCCCGATGTAGACCAGGTACGCCGCGCCGGCGAGCTTGACTGCGGTGAACGCGGCCGCGGACGTCGCCAGCAGCGCCGAAAGGCCCAGCCCGGCAGCCAGGATATGCACGCAGCAGCCGGCGGCGATGCCCAGCGCCGCGACGGCGCCTGCGTTGCGCCCCAGCGTCGTGGCGCGGGTGACGATGTAGAGCGTGTCGGCGCCGGGTGTAAGGTTGAGCAGGACGCCCGAAACGACGAACAGCGCGAAGTCGTGAATGCCAGGCATGCGGTGATGGTGCCTAGCGGGTTGCGATGGCGGCGACGGGAAATGCCGGCATGGGCTGTCAGAACTTGCCGTACTTGTGATAGGCGGCGACCGGGTCCATGCCGCCGATCAGCGCGCGGCGCATCTCGCTCTCGGTCGCAACGACCGCTTCGGTTCGCGTCACCGCCTCTTCGGCCAGCTCGCGCGGAACGATGACCACGCCGTCGCGATCGCCGAGCACGTAGTCGCCGGTGGCGATCGCGACCTCGCCGATGACGATAGGCTCGCCGTAGCGGTCCGACATCCAGCGCTCGACGATGTCGGCCGGAGTCAGGAAAGAGCAGAACACCGGGAATCCCTGCGCCAGCACGAGATCGGTGTCGCGCGAGCCGCCGTCGACGACATAACCTAGCACGCCCCGTGCCTGCAGCGTCTGCGCCGAAAGCTCGCCCATCAATGCGATTTCGTGAGTGTTCGGCTGACAGACGATCACGTGCCCGGCCGGTGCCCGCGACAGCAGCGTGCACCACGACAAGCAGCGTCTCGTCGCGGGAGCGCGCGCGGTCAATGGCCCCCGACACCGTCCAGACGGGACCGGCCAGCCGCGTGCCCGGTGCGATCGCCTTGATCGACGGCGGCAGAACGCAGCGCTCGTGCCCCATCATGCGCAGCACGTCGTGCACGGCGCCGGTATAGCAGCGCCCAAGCCTTTCGGAGAGCGCGTCCTGCGGCGCGACAGCCCTCGACGCCATTCAGAACAGCGGCAGTTGGGCGCGCTGCGCCGCGCTGACCGGCGGCTTGAAACGCGAAGTGTCCATCGGCGGTCGCTCGCGGTTGAGTCCAAGGCGGCGCGCGGCGATGTCGAAGCGGCGCGCGATCAGGTCGGCGAACTGTCCCTGACCGCGCATGCGCGAGCCGAACTCCGGGTCATTGTCGCGTCCGCCGCGGACTTGCTGAACGATGCTCATCACGTGTCCGGCACGCAGCGGGTAATGCTTCGCCAGCCAATCGCGAAACAGCGTCTTGACCTCGAAAGGCAGCCGCAGCATCGTCCACCCGGCGCACACCGCGCCGTTCGCCGCAGCCGCTTCGAGGATCGCTTCCATGTCCTTGTCGGTCAGCTGCGGAATGATAGGCGCGGTCATCACGCCGACCGGGATGCCTGCGTCGGCCAGCGCCTTGATCGCGGCGAGCCTTCGCTGCGGCGCGGCCGCCCGCGGCTCGAGCTTTCGCGCCAGCTCGCGGTCCAGTGTCGTGACAGAGATATAGACGCGCGCGAGATTCTTTGCCGCCATCGGCGCGAGAATATCGATATCGCGCTCGACCAGCGCCGACTTGGTGACGATGGACAACGGATGCTCGCACGCAGCCAGCACTTCGAGAATCTGCCGCGTGATCTTCCAGTCGCGCTCGATCGGCTGATACGGATCGGTATTGGTGCCCATCGCGATGGCGTCGCAGACGTAGCCCGGCTTGGCGAGCTCGGTCTCCAGCATCGCCGCCGCGTCGGGCTTGGCGAACAGCTTGGTCTCGAAATCGAGCCCCGGCGACAAATCGAGGTAGGCGTGCGTCGGGCGCGCGTAACAGTAGACGCAGCCGTGCTCGCATCCCTGGTACGGATTGATCGATTGGGTGAACGGGATGTCGGGCGAATCGTTGCGTGCGATGATCGTGCGCGAGCGCTGCAAGGTGACCGTCGTCTTCAGCGGCGGCAGTTCGTCGTCGTCGCCTTGCGGCCGCGTCCAGCCGTCGTCGACCGCCTCGCGCTCGTCGCGCCGGAAGCGGTTGCCGGGATTGAATGTCGCGCCGCGTCCCTTGATCGGCGCCGTCGGTTCTCCGCTCAATGCCGCCTCAGCCGACCAGCTTCGCATCCATCGTGATCGTCGCGTTGATCGCGCGCGACAGCGGGCAATTGGCCTTCGCGCCGGCGGCGATTTCGGCGAATTTCGCGGCGTCGATCTTGGGCACCCGCGCCCGCGTCGTCAGGTGGACCGCCGTGATCGTCCATGCTTCGCCGACCTTGTCCAGCGTCACCGCGGCCTCGCTGTCGATCGCCTCGGCGGTGAATCCGGCGTTGTTCAACGCGAACGAGAGCGCCATCGTGAAGCAGCCGACATGCGCCGCACCGAGCAACTCCTCCGGGTTGGTGCCCTTGCCGTCGCCGAAGCGGGCGTTGAAGCCGTAGGGCGCGTCCTTCAGAACGCCCGATTGCGTCGAGATCGTGCCCTGACCTTCCTTGACGGTGCCCTGCCAGCGCGCGGATGCCTTGCGTTGCATGATTTCCTCCGAGTATGTGCCTGGACGATTGTTGCTTGTATCGAGCTCTTTTATGCTTGCAGTGTATGCCGCCGGCCGCGATCGGCCAAGTGGTGCGCGTCAGCAGTCAGGCGATGCGCTACCATACGATGCCGGATCCGGCCATGCGCCGACGCGTTGCGATGACCAAGCCCAAGACGACCCCGAGGTCAATTCATCTGGACACGCTGAGCCTGCACGCGGGCTCGCGGCCCGATCCGGTGACGGGTGCCCGCGCGACACCGATCTACCAGAGCGCATCGTTCGTCTTTCCGGACACCGATCATGCCGCGGCGCTGTTCAACATGGAGCGCGCCGGCTACGTCTACTCGCGCATCGCCAATCCGACCTGCGCGGTTCTGGAGGAGCGCATCGCCGCGCTCGAAGGCGGCGTCGGCGCGATCGCGGTCGCGAGCGGCCAGGCGGCATTGCACCTGGCGATCGTGACCTTGCTGGGCGCGGGCTCGCACATCGTCGCCTCGCGCGCGCTGTACGGTGGATCGCACAACCTGCTCGACTACACGTTGCCGCGCTTCGGCGTCGCGACGACGTTCGTCGATCCGCGCGACCTAGACGCTTGGCGCGCCGCGATCCGCCCCGAAACGCGGCTGCTGTTCGGCGAGACGCTGGGCAACCCGGGCCTCGACGTGCTCGACGTGCCCCGGGTCGCGGCGCTGGCACACGACCACGGTCTGCCGCTCCTGGTCGATTCCACGTTCACGACGCCGTACCTGATGCGTCCGTTTGATCACGGCGCCGACCTGGTCTACCACTCGGCGACCAAGTTTCTGTCCGGCCACGGCGTCGTCATCGGCGGCCTGCTGGTCGACAGCGGCCAATTCGACTGGGACAAGCCGGGTGCGAGCGCCGGCAAATTCCCGACGCTGACCGCGCCGTACGCGGGCTTTCACGACATGGTGTTCGCCGAGGAGTCGACCACTGCCGCGTTCCTGCTGCGCGCAAGGCGCGAGGGCATCCGCGATTTCGGCGCCTGCATGGCGCCGATGACGGCGTTCCAGATCCTGCAGGGCATCGAAACCTTGCCGCTGCGCATGCAGCGCCACGTTGAGAACACGCGTCAGGTCGTCGCGTTCCTGGCCGCGCACGCGATGATCGAGTCGGTCGCCTACCCGGAGCTGCCAGCGCATCCCGATCACGAGCTCGCGCGGCGCTTGCTGCCTCGAGGCTGCGGCGCGGTGTTCAGTTTCGCACTGCGCGGCACGCGCGAGCAGGGTCGCAGATTCATCGAGTCGCTGCGCCTGTTCTCGCATCTCGCCAACGTCGGCGATGCGAAGTCGCTGGTTATCCATCCGGCGAGCACGACGCACTTCCGGATGTCCGCCGACGAGCTTCGAGCGTCGGGCATCACCGAAGGCACGATACGGTTGTCGGTCGGACTCGAGCATCCCGACGATCTGATCGAAGACTTGTCGCGCGCGCTTCACGCCGCCGGCAAGGCCTGATATCCGCAGGGCTGCCGGCGGCTTACGCCCCGTGAAAATCACTGTCGACGGCGATCCCGCCTATGTTTATACCGGCGCGCGCGCCCTCGACCGCGCGCGGCCGACGATGCTGTTCGTGCATGGCGCGGCGAACGATCACAGCGTGTGGGCGCTCCAGTCCCGCTATTTCGCGCATCACGGCAACAATGCGCTGGCGGTCGACCTGCCCGCACACGGCAGGAGCGGCGGTCAGGCGCGGACGTCAATCGAGGCAATGGCCGACTGGCTCGCCGCGTTGCTCGATGCGTTGAATGTCGATCGCGCCGTGCTGGTTGGTCACAGCATGGGCGCATTGGCGGCGCTCGACATGACGGCGCGCCAGCCGCAACGCGTGCGCGCGCTCGCGCTGCTCGGTCCGGCGGCGCCGATGCTGGTCAGCGATGTTCTGTTGGCCGCGGCGCGAGCCGGCGACCATCTGGCCTACGAGCTGATGACCGACTGGACGTTCTCCCCAGCGAGCCATCTCGGCGGCAACCGCCAGCCCGGCATCTGGATGACGACAGTCGGGTTGCGGCTGATGGAGCGCTCTCTGCCGGGCGTGTTGCACGCCGATCTCGCCGCCTGCCACCGTTATGCGGGCGGGCTTGCCGCCGCGAGCGCGATCCGTTGTCCGGTTCTGCTGGTCTTCGGACAGCGCGACCTGATGGTCCCGCCGAAGAACGCCGGCCCGCTGCAGGATGCACTACCGGCCAAGCACGTCGTGACGATTCCCGAATGCGGCCACAGCATGATGGCCGAAGCGCCAGACGTCGTGCTCGATACGCTGCGTGAATTTATCGCAAGCCTGTCGTGACGCTTACGCTGCCGCGCGCCATTTGATCGAGCATCCGATGCTCGCGGTCTGCTGCGCCGGCCCGCGGCCGGTGCGAGCGACCTGCAGCATCGCCTCGTAGAGCTCGCGCGGCGCATCGGGTTTCTGCGCCCGCCCGGCGTCGTCCAGCCGGCCACGGTATTGCAACTCAAGCGCGGCGTTGAAGCCGAAGAAATCGGGCGTGCAGATCGCACCGTATGCCTTGGCAACGTCCTGCGTCTCGTCCCACAGATACGGAAACGGGAAGCGCATGCGCGCGGCCAGCGCTTGCATGTTGTCAAACGAATCCTCGGGATAATCAGCTGCATCGTTGCTGCAGATTGCCACGCTGCCTATGCCCTGGTCGCGAAGATCGGTGGTGTCGCGTACCAGCTTGTCCAGCACCGCCTTGACGTAAGGGCAGTGATTGCAGATGAACATGACCAGCAATCCCTTGTCGCCGCGAACCGAGTCGCGCCTATAGCGCCTGCCGTCGGTTCCGACGAGATCGAAATCGGGCGCGGGCCAACCGAAGTTGCATACCGGCTGCGCAGCGGCCATGGCGGCTCTCCTCTGTTACGATGTGGCAAAATGCTAGCACGACCGCGTCATGCCGGGCCCCGGTGGTGATATGAGACCACGCTTCCACTGTCCGATCCCACTGGCCGAAGGTGCCGAAATCGCGCTGCCCGATGCCGCCGCGCATCATGCGGCGCGCGTGCTGCGCCTCGCCGAGGGCGATTCCGTGACGGTGTTCGCCGGTGACGACGGAGAATTCGCCGCGCGCGTCCTGCGCATCGAGGGACGCGGCGTGCAGGTGCGGGTCGGGGCGGCCGATCGAGCCGACCGCGAATCGCCGTTGGCGGTGACGCTGGTTCAGGGGCTCGCCGCCGCGGATCGGATGGATTACGCGATCCAGAAGTCGGTCGAGCTGGGTGTGCACGCGATACAGCCGGTCGCGATGGCGCGAAGCGTCTCCCGCCTCGATACGCAGCGCGCGGCCAAGCGGGCATCGCATTGGCGTCAAATCACCATCGCCGCGTGCGAGCAGTGCGGGCGCAACCAGCTGCCGCGCCTGCATCCGCTGATGGATTTCGACTCGTGGCTCGCGGCGTCGCCGAGGTCGTCTCTGCGGCTGCTGCTGGCGCCGGATGGCGATCTGACGCTCGCTGCGCTGGCGCCGCCGTCGGGGCCGGTCGACATTCTGGTGGGTCCCGAAGGCGGCCTGACACCGGACGAAACCGCTGCCGCGCTGCGACGCGGGTTCCGGGCGCTGCGACTGGGTCCGCGAATTCTTCGCACCGACACCGCGGGACCGGCCCTGCTCGCCGCGATCAATGCCCAATGGGGCGACTGGCGTTAGCCGATGATCGAACGCGTCGTTCGAGCACTGATCGCGCTGGCGTCGGCTTCGCTGCTCACCGCTTGCGCAGGACCGGGCGCGCTGACGCCGGGCGACCCGATACGTGCGGCCTTCGTCGTCCTGGGCGAGGGCGGTTCGTCGCTCGTTCGCGTGATCACGACCGATCCAGCCTGCCCCCCCCTTGATGTCGATCGTACGACGCTTGTCATGGCGATCCGCGCCGTGCCCGAGACGATGCCGCTGCGCCCGACGACAAGCCAGCCGGCCGAATCGAAACCGTCGACATTTCCGGTCCTCGTATGCGAGCGCGTGCTGCCGGCGGGCGCCATGCGCGCCAGCGTCGGCGGCCATACGCTCCCATTGCTGCGCCGTGACGCGCGGCGCATCGTCGTCATCGGCGATACCGGCTGCCGCGTGCAAAGCAACGGCGACGCAATCCAGGCCTGCAACGACGCCGCGGCCTGGCCGTTCGCGCGCGTAGCCGTGGCCGCGGCGGCAATGAAGCCCGACCTGGTCATTCATGTCGGCGACTACCACTACCGCGAAAATGCCTGCCCAGACCCCAACCCCGGCTGTCGGCGCAGTCCGTGGGGTTATGGATGGGACGCATGGGACGCCGATTTTTTTTCACCGGCGCACAGCCTGCTCTCGGCCGCGCCCTGGGTGTTCGTGCGCGGCAATCACGAATCCTGTGCTCGCGCCGGCCAGGGCTGGTGGCGTTTTCTCGATCCGCGGCCGCTGGCCAGCGGTCGCGATTGCAACGACCCGGCCAACGACTTCCGCGGCGACTACAGCGATCCCTACGCGGTGCCGCTGTCGGCGGATACGCAGCTGATCGTATTCGATTCGTCACGCGCGGGCGTCGCGCCGTTGCGCGCCGACGACCCCGTGTACGCGATCTACTCGCGACAGACGCTGCGCGCGCTGGAATTCGCCCATGGCGCCGCGCACAATTTTTTTGTCGATCACCATCCTATCCTCGGCTTCGCCGCCGACACCAGCCGTCCCCACGGCGTCTACCCCGGCAACGCGGCGCTGCAATCGGTGCTCCCGCCGCGCAACGGTGCGCAATTGTTCCCTGCCGGCATCGATGCGCTGCTTGCCGGACACAATCACCTGTTCGAAGCGGTAGACTTCGCCACCGGTCAGCCGCCGCAATTCATTTCCGGCAACGGCGGCACGCAGCTAGATGAGCCGTTGCCGCGGCCGCTGCCGCCCGACGCGTCGGTGGCGCGCGGCGCGGTCGTTGCGAAGATCACGTCGGCGGCAACATTCGGCTTCATCATCCTGCTGCGCGATGCGGGCACGGCCGCGCCGTGGCGCGTCGAGGCGCGGGACCGCGACGGTCGACTGCTGACCCGCTGCTTGCTGCACGAGCGGAGGACAACGTGCATTCCGGAGGACCTTCAGTGAAGCGCATCGCCATGCTTGGTTTCCTGATCGCCGTCTGCGAGGTCCACGCGCAGGCTCCCGACCCGCCGCGCTTTTCCACGGCGCGGCCCGGCGCGCCGGTCACCGGATGGCAAACCGTGCTGCTCTCGGCAAGCAAGCAGCCGACCGAGTACACGCTGGTCGCCGACGAGGGCGTGACGGTGTTGCGGGCGAGCGCGCACGGATCGGCGTCGATCCTTGCCTGGCGGGCCGATTTCGACACGCGCGCCTATCCGATGCTTTCGTGGCGCTGGAAAGTAATGCAGCCGATCGCCGGTGCCGATACGCGCGCGCGCCGAACCGAGGATTCGCCCGCGCGCGTGATGGTTTCGTTTTCCGGTAATGCGTCGTCGCTGCGGGCCTCAGACCGTGCCGCCGGGGCGCTCGCCGAGGCGATCTCGGGGCACGCGTTGCCTTATGCGGTGCTGATGTATATCTGGGGCGCCAAGGTTGCGCCGGAGTCGACGACGGTCAGCGCGCTGACGTCGCGCATACGCATGATCGCGGTCTCCAGCGACGAAGAAGGGGCAGGGCGTTGGCAGAGCTACCGTCGCAATCTCGCCGAAGATTACCGGCGGATCTTCGGCGAGGAGCCCGGCCGCGTGACCGCGATCGAGCTGATGACGGACACCGACAATACCGGCGGCGTCGCCGAGACGTTCTACGGCGACTTGAGCATTTCGCCCGCGCCTTAAGTGGCCGCCTAGCGCTTGGGGTCGGCCGCCACCAGGATGCTGCAGCGGACGCGCTCGATCAGGATCGCGTCGACCGACCCACGCCACCAGCGCAGCGCGAACGACTTGCTGCGCGGATGACCGAGGATAAGCAGGTCGATGCTCAGCTCGCCGACCAGCTTGGTCAACACATCGACCGGCTCGCCGACGACCAGATGATCGATCACGTTCAAGCCCTTGGCGGCAAGCAGCTCGTGCGCCGCCTTGAGGTCCGCCTCCATGTGCTCGCGCTCGTCGGCGAGCGCGACCTCGGGCACGTACTCGCCGGCAAGCAGATAGGCCGAAGGGTAGTGGACGACCGCGGCAAGATGAACTTCGACCGAGGCGTCCGGCGCGATGCGCACCGCTTCGTCCAGCGCCAGGCGCGACTCGGGAGCGCCGTTGTAGGCGACGAGAATCCTGCGGTACATGAGTGCCTCCTAGCGCAGGACGGTCTGGTTATTGTCCGGCCGATGCCTGCGGATCGACCAGGCGGCCGCAGTCGCGGCCGCAAACGCAATCGTAACGACCCAGAAGCATTCTTGAAAGGCCGTTGTCGCGTCGCCAGCCCCGTGCACGCCGAGCCGCCATTCGAGCAGCACCGCCAGTAGATTGACGCCGATGGCTCCGCCGAGCTGACGGACAAAATTGACCGACGAGGCGGCGTAGGCGATGTAGCCCTCGTCGAGCGCCTGCACCGCCGCCACGGAGAGCGCCGGGATGATCATGCCCAGCCCGATGCGGCCGATCAACAGCCACAAGCCCAGGACGGGAAAGCCTGTGCCCCGTCCGGCGAAGGCCAGCAGCAGGCTGGACAGCGCGAACAGCAACAGGCCGGCGATGACAATCCGACGCGGCTCGATGCGATCGGTCCAGCGGCCCGCGAGCGCGATCGTTATGGCGAGTCCGAAACCCGGGATGATCAAGAGAGCGCCCGCACGGGAGGGCGAGTAGCCGGCGACATCCTGGACGAACACCGGGATCAGATAAGTCGTGCCGAACAGTCCCAGACCGTAGGCCAGCGCAACCAGCGCGGTGGCGCGAAAGCCGCCGGTGGCGAAAAGCCGCAGCGCGAGCAGCGGGGCAGGGGCGCGGAATTCCCACGCGATAAAGCCGGCGAGCAGAAACAGCGTCAGCAATCCGATCGCGGCCAGCGGGAGCGACGCCCATCCCGCGCGATGTCCGACCACGGGAACGTTCAGCAGACAGGCCAGGCCCGCCGCGAGCAGCGCGAATCCGGCCCAGTCGAAGCGCGTCCCGGGCCCGGTTCCGTGCCGCCCCGGCAGGAAGCGCCAGCCCAGGGCGAGGCCCGCCAGGCAGAAAGGAAGCGGCAGCAGGAAAATCGAACGCCAGCCGAAGCTCTCGAGCAGAATGCCGCCGATGCTGGGACCGACAGCCGGCACCAGCACGATGCCCAGGCCGAACAGGCCCATCGCGCTGCCGCGGCGCTCCGGCGGAAATACTTCGAACAACGCGATCATCGCCAGCGGCTGCAGGATGCCGGCCGCCGCGCCCTGCAGCACCCGCGACAGTATCAGCACCTCCGGGGTCCCGCTCGCCGCGCCCAGCGCGGACGAGGCCAGAAAGATCGCGAGCGCGGCGATGAACGTGCGCCGCTGCCCATGCGTTTCGACCAGCCATGCAGTGGCCAGCATCGTCGTGGTCATCGCGCCGAGAAAACCTGCGGCCACCCATTGCAGCGAATCGTGTCCGACGTGGAACTCGGCGATCAGCGCGGGGAAAGCGACGTTGACGATCGTCGCGGCGGTGATCGTCGAGACCGTGCCCAGCATTACCGTCGCGATGATCCACACGCGTTCTCGCGACGAGACCTGAAGCGCTGGCGTCGCCATCGCGCGCACTATCGGCGGTGTGCCGCTCGCGCCGCCGGCTTACGCCGTCGCGGGCACGGCCTTCCCGGCCAGCAGCAAGGCGAGATCGCGCAAATCGTCCCAGGCGTTGCCGCGGCCGATGCCCTTGGCCAGCTCATCGAGTCGAGCCAATCGCGTCAATAGCCGGGGGATTGCCGCCGGCGCAACGCGCCGCGCCGCGACTTCCATCGCCGCCTGGCGTTTGCCCCAGACCCGCGCTGTCCTGACAGCGGCGCCGATCGGCATGCCGCCCGCCGCCGCGGCGAGCACGACGGCGAGCGCATGGATGTCCTCGCCGAGTTGCCACAGCAACAGCGGCAGGCCTTCGCCGGCGGATTCGAGCGACGCGAGTATCCGGCATGCGCGCGCGGCGTCACCGGCGAGCCATGCTTCGGAGAGCTGGAAGACGTCGAAGCGCGCGACGTCGGCGACGGCCTCCTCGACCGCCACCGGATCGAGCTCGCCCTCGGGCAACAGCAAAGCGAGCTTCTGCACCTCCTGCTGTGCCGCGAGCAGGTTGCCTTCAGTGGTGTCGGCGAGAAATTGCAGCGTGTCGGCGGACGCGCGCTGCTTTTGCTTCGCGAGCCGCGCCGCGATCCATTTCGGCAGCTCGTCTCGCTCGAGCGGGTAGACGGCGATCGTGACGCCCGCATTCTCAAGCGCAGAGAACCATGCGGAGGTCATCGCGCCGCGATCGAGTCGCGGCAAGGTGATCAGCATCAGCGCATCGGCACCCGGATGCCTGGCGCAATCCTCGAGTACGCGTGCGCCTTCGACGCCAGGTTTGCCGCCAGGTATACGCAAGTCGATCAGCTTGCGGGTGCCGAACAGACCGAGGTTGCGATTGGCGGCAGCCAGCGCATCCCATTTGAAGCCCGATTCGGCGACCAGCACTTCGCGGTCGTCGTAGCCGGCAGCGCGTGCCGCGGCGCGTATCTGGTCGCCGGCCTCGATCGCCAGCAGCGGCTCGTCGCCGTGCACGACGTAGAGCGGGGCAAGGCCGCGGCTTAAGTGCGCAGCCAGCTGGGCGGGACGGACCTGCATCGATGTGTTCTTCGAGGCCGGGACCGGCGAGGCTTAAGCGACCGGCTTTCTCGCCGCCTGCAGGCGGCGCACGATCTGCTGCACGGCGTCGGTCTGCATCTCCCGCCAGAGCCGCTGTTCCTGCGCTTCCTTGGCCAGTGCCTCGGTGTCGCTATAGGTATAGCTGCGGCGGACCAGGACTTCGGATGTCGGCAACCAGTCGTTGCCGTCGTTATCGTGGACGCGGACCAGCACGCGCTTGATCAAAAGGAATTCGCTGACCTTGCCGCCGCCGGACAGCGAGAGGATCTGCTTGTTGTCCTCGACGCTGACGATGTCCAGCACGACCTGCGCGGCCGGCGCCGTCGCGACCAGCTTGGCCGATCCGATGCCGGCGAGCGAACGCTTGAGCTCGACGGTGATCGGCAGCGCCGGCGGCGCGCTCAGGAACACCGTATCGAACGCGTAGTGCGCTTCGCCGCGCAGATGGAATCCGCACGAGGCCGGCGCGGACGCGAGCACCAGCGCGACGACAGGCTGCCAGAGCCTGCTAAACGACGACATTGACCAGGCGGCCCGGCACGACGACGATTTTTTTCGGCGTCGCGCCATTGGCGTGTTTTTGCACTTCGGGGCTCGCCGCCGCCGCGCGCTCGATCGCGGCGCGATCCGCGCTCGATGGCACGGTGAGCTTGCCGCGCAGCTTGCCGTTGACCTGGAGCACCAGTTCGACCTGGTCCTGCGCCAGCGCCAGCGGGTCGACTTTGGGCCACGGCGTGTCGATGATGTCACCATGAATCGCGGCGAATCCCAGATCCTCCCAAAGCACATGGGTGATGTGTGGAACGACCGGATTCAGGACGCGCAACAACAGCGACAGGCCCTCGCGGGCGAGCTCGATCGCCGCGCGTGAGCCGTCGAACGGCGCGTCTTCCAGGGCGTTGAGCATTTTCATTCCGGCCGACACCACGGTGTTGTATTGAATGCGGCGGTAATCGTAGTCGGCCTGCTTCAATTGCAGGTAGAGCTCGCGTCGCACCGCGCGGAGCTCCGGCGGCGCGCCGGGCCAGGCTATTTTCTGCGGCGCGGCGGCGAGCGCGTCGGTCCGCGACTGCGCGTAGGCCCAAAGGCGCTTCAGGAACCGGTGCGAGCCCTCTACGCCGGCGTCCGACCAGAGCGCGCTGTCTTCCGGCGGGCCGACGAACATGACGAACAGTCGCGCGGTATCCGCTCCATAGCGGGCGATTATCTCCTCCGGGTCGACGCCGTTTCTCTTGCTTTTCGACATCGTGCCTATGCCGCCGTAGTCGACCGGCAGCCCGTCGACTCTCGCCCTCGCGCCGACGATGCGCCCCTCGGCGTCGCGCTGCACGTCGACCTCCTCAGGCGAAAAATAATCGATGCCGCCCTGGTCGCCGCGCCGCGAGTAGCTGTGGTTGAGCACCATGCCTTGCGTCATCAGCCGCGTAAACGGCTCGTCGAAGCGGACGAGCCCCATGTCGCGCATCACCTTGGTCCAGAACCGCGCGTAGAGCAGGTGCAGAATCGCGTGCTCGATGCCGCCGATATACTGGTCCATCGGCATCCAGTAGTCGTTGCGCGCGTCGACCATCGTCGCCGCGTCGGGGCACGCGTAGCGCATGTAGTACCAGGACGAATCGACGAACACGTCCATCGTGTCGGTTTCGCGCTGCGCGGGCCGGCCGCAGCGCGGACACTTGCAGTTGACGAAGTCAGCCCGTTTTTTCAGCGGGTTACCCGTGCCGTCGGGCACGCAGTCTTCCGGCAGGATGACGGGCAGATCGGCTTCCGGCACCGGCACGTCGCCGCAGTCCTCGCAGTGCACGATCGGGATCGGCGTGCCCCAGTAGCGCTGCCGCGAAATGCCCCAGTCGCGCAGGCGATATGTCACCTTCTTCTCACCCAATCCCATTGCGGCAAGGTCGGCGGCGACGGCGTCGACCGCGTGCTGGTAGTCGAGCCCGTCGTATTTGCCCGAATGGACGCAGCGGCCGCGTGTCTTATCGGCGTACCAGCTCTGCCACACGTCGGTCGAGAAGGCTTCGCCGGCAACGCCGATCACCTGCTTGACCGGCAGCGCATATTTTTTTGCGAACTCCAGATCGCGCTCGTCGTGCCCGGGCACGCCCATCAAGGCGCCGTCGCCGTACGCCATCAATACATAGTTGGCGACCCAGAGCGGGACGCGAGCGCCGGTCAGCGGGTGCACGACCGAGAATCCGGTCGGCATACCTTTCTTTTCCATCGTCGCGAGGTCGGCTTCGATCACGCTGCCCCGCCTGCATTCTGCGATGAACGAAGCCAATCCCGGGTTCGTCCTGGCCGCCTGTTCGGCCAGCGGGTGCTCGGGTGCGACAGCGCAGAACGTCACGCCCATGATCGTGTCGGCGCGCGTGGTGAAAACGTACATCCGGCCGTCGCCGATCGGCTTGCCGTCCTCGCCCCGGATGTCGTGCGTGAAGGCGAAGCGCACACCCTCGCTCCTGCCGATCCAGTTCGCCTGCATCGTGCGCACGCGCTCCGGCCAGCCGTCCATCCGGTCGAGGTTGTCGAGCAGCTCATCGGCATAGTCGGTGATCCGCAGGTAGTACATCGGGATCTCGCGCTTTTCGACCAGTGCGTCGGAGCGCCAGCCGCGTCCGTCGATCACCTGCTCGTTGGCGAGCACCGTCTGGTCGACGGGGTCCCAGTTGACCACGCCCGTCTTCTTGTACGCGATGCCCTTTTCCAGCATCTTCAGGAACAGCCACTGGTTCCATCGGTAGTACTCCGGCTTGCAGGTCGTGACCTCGCGCGACCAGTCGATCGCGAGGCTGACGGCCTTCATCTGCTGCTTCATCGTCGCGATGTTGTCGTAGGTCCACTTCGCCGGAGGGACGCCGCTCTTGATCGCGGCGTTCTCAGCGGGCAGGCCGAACGCGTCCCAGCCCATCGGCATCAGCGCGTTGTAGCCGTTCACGCGCAAATGGCGGTACATCATGTCGTTGATCACGTAGTTGCGGACGTGCCCCATGTGCAGGATGCCGGAAGGATAGGGCAGCATCGACACGCAGTAGAACTTGGGCTTGGTCGGATCCTCGTCCACGCGATAGGCGTCGGTCTGCTGCCAGTGCGACTTGGCGCGGCTCTCGACGTCGGCGGGGCGGTAGGCTTGCATCGCGGAGGGGCGGTTGGCCGGAATTATACCGGCAGCGGGCTGTTATCCCTTCAGGCCGGAAGCGGCGCGACCAATGCAACCACTCCCATCAATGCGAACAGCGCGGCGGCGATCATGCGCACGAGCTTGAACGGAATGCGCCGCGACCCTGCGCTGCCGAGCAGCACGACCGGAACGTCGGCGATCAGCATCCCGAGCGTCGTCCCCGCGACGACCGCGACGACGTTGCCGAATTGCGCCGCCAGCACGGCGGTGGCGATCTGCGTCTTGTCGCCCATTTCGGCGAGGAAGAATGCGCCCGCGGTCAGCGCGAAAGCACCGAGATTGCCGGCCGCGACCCGGGTCGTGTCCTCGGCCTGGTCGGGCTTTCAACGCCCACAGCGCGACGCCGAAGAACGACGCCGCGACCAGCCAGCGCAGCCATTGCGCGGGCAACTGCGTGCCGCACCCAATCGCCTACCAGGGCGGCGAGCGTATGGTTGGCCAAGGTCGCCACCAGGATGCCGAAAATGATCGGCACCGGCCGGCGCAGGCGCACGGCCAGCATCAACGCAAGTAGCTGCGTCTTGTCGCCGATTTCGCCGACGGCAACCACGACGACCGAGGCCAGCAACGCTTCCACGTTTATGGAGGAATCCGGGGGAACCGGCCGGCGGCGATCGCCTTCGGTCGGGCAGCAGCGTCCGCTCGCCTCCTCGCCTAGGCGAAGCGCGGCGCCGGGGCAGGCGGGACTGCTAAAATTGTACCGTATCGGAACCGGGCGCTGCCGCCGCGGCCCGATCGACTGATTCGAACATGCCAAGCCTGCGACTACTGGTCCGCCTGCTCGCCGCCGCGCTCGTCGCCGCCGCGGCCGCGGTCGTGCACGCCGCGCCGGTAAAGACCGCGCACGTCGAGGCGGAGCTCGTGTCCGAGCGCGCGGCATGGGCTCCCGGCGAGCCGCTGACCGTGGCGCTGCGGTTGACGATGGACCGTGGCTGGCACACCTATTGGCAAAATCCCGGAGATTCCGGGCTGCCGACGACGCTCGCCTGGAAGCTTCCGACCGGCATGCATGCCGGACCGATACAGTGGCCGGCGCCGCGGGCCATCGCGGTCGGCCCATTGGTCAACTACGCCTACGAAGGCGAAGTGCTGCTGCTGACCGACATCGCGAGCACCGGCGACATCTCCGCTGACAAGACGGTCACATTGGCTGCACGTGCCGACTGGCTGGTGTGCAAGGAAGTCTGCATTCCGGAAGGCGCCGATCTGACTTTGATCCTGCCGGTCGCGGCCAAGGGAAGCGCGAACGCGACGGGCGATGCGCGCTGGAGCAGCGCGATCGCGGCGACGCGCGCGTCATTTCCGCGCGCGCTGCAAGGCTGGAACGCCAGCGCCAAGGCGCGGGGCTCGACTGTCGATCTGATCTTGACGCCGACCGCCGGCGCCGCTGTGCCTGCCGATCCGGGCAAGCTGCGTTTTTTCGCCTACAGCGCGGGCCAGATCGAACCGAGCGGAGCCCAGGAGCTCTCGCGCGAGGGCGCGATCTGGACGCTTGCGCTGCCGGTGGCGGTGCAGCGCAGCGGCGAATTCACGCGGGTCGCCGGCGTGCTCGCATCGACGACCGGGCTCGGCAGCAACGCGCGCGCGGCGGTGGTCGATGTCCCGCTGTCCGGAACGGTGATCGCTGCCGCGCCGCCGCCGACGCAGTCGCTGCAAGCGCTGCCGCTCGCGCCGGCCGAGAACGCACTGTCGCTCGGTGTCGCGATCGCATTCGCGCTGGTCGGCGGCGTGTTGCTGAACCTGATGCCGTGCGTGTTCCCGATTCTGTCGCTCAAGGTGCTGGGCTTCGCCGCGCATGGCGGCGATCGTGCGACGATGCGCCGGCATGGGATGGCTTTCGCCGCCGGCGTTCTGGTGTCGTTCTGGCTGCTCGCGGTGGTGCTCGCGGCTTTGCGTGCCGCCGGAGCGCAGCTCGGCTGGGGATTCCAGCTGCAGTCGCCGATCGTCGTCGCGGTCCTCGCGCTGCTGTTTTTTGTGCTGGCGCTGAATCTGTCGGGCCTGTTCGAAATCCGCCGCTTGCTGCCTTCATCGCTGGCCGGTTGGAACGCGAAGAATCCTTACGTCAACGATGCCTTGTCGGGCTTGCTGGCCGTCGTCATCGCATCGCCATGCTCGGCGCCGTTCATGGGTGCCGCGCTGGGTTATGCGCTAGCGAGCTCGATCGTCTCGACCTGGATCGTCTTCACCATGCTTGGCATCGGCATGGCTCTGCCGTATCTGATGCTCGCTTATTTCCCGGCGTGGCGCGCCAAGCTGCCGAAGCCCGGCGGATGGATGGTGCGGCTGAAGCAATTGCTGGCGTTTCCGCTGTACGCGACGGTGATCTGGCTGGCCTGGGTGCTCGGCGCGCAGCTGGGCAACGACGCAGTGGCGCGACTTGGCGCGACCCTGCTGATGGTTGCGCTCGCACTCTGGGCGTGGCAGACGATGCGCGCCGGCGGCACGCGTGGCTGGGGCGCGACGGCGATCGCGAGCCTTGTCGCGGCGTCGATCGTCGGCTGGCCGATCGCTGCCGGCGTGACCGGCGAGGGTGCGAGCCCATCGGTTGCCGCGTCTGAGCCATGGCAGGATTACACGCCGCAGCGCGTGGCGCAGCTCGTCGCCGCGGGTCAGCCGGTGTTCGTCGATTTCACGGCGGCCTGGTGCGTCACCTGCCAGGTCAACAAGCGCCTGGTCCTCAATACCGACGCCGTACGCGAGGCGTTTGCGCAAGGCAACGTCGCGCTGATACGCGCCGATTGGACGCGCCGCGATCCGGTGATCGGCGCCGCGCTCGCCGCGCTAGGGCGTGACGGCGTACCGGTCTATGTCCTCTACCGGCCCGACAGGCCGCCGCTGCTGCTGTCGGAGCTTCTCAGCACGCGGGAAATGCTGGCCGCGATCGGCACGCTGCATTCGAGTTGATCGTCCGACGGGCCTGGCCGCCTCCCACCCGAGGGCGGCGCCCGCTGGCGCGAGGCCTGCGGTATGCTTGGGCCCGGGCGCAAACGACCCAACGGAGACAAGCATATGCCGACCGTTCGCGGCCGCTGGCGCCGGCTGATCGCGCTTGCCGGCTGCCTGTGCCTGACGGCCTGCGGGCCGCCGGCGGAGCGGCCGCTGCAAGGCTACGTCGAAGGCGAATACGTGCGCGTTGCGGCGCCTTTCGCGGGCACGCTGCAGAAGCTCGCCGTGCAGCGGGGCGCCGAAGTCGCTGCCGGCGCGCCGCTGTTCGCGCTGGAAAGCGAAAATGAAATCGCGGCTCGGCGCCAGGCCGAGCAGCAATTGCAGGCGGCGCAGGCCAGGCTCGAGAATCTCAAGACCGGTAAACGGCCGCCCGAGGTCGCGACGGTGGCCGAGCAGTTGCGCCAGGCGGAGGCGGCGCGCGAGCTTTCGGCGGCGAACTTCCGGCGCCAGGAAGCGCTGTTCAAATCGGGCTTCATCAGCAAGGCCGCGCTCGACGACGTGCGCACGCAGTTGCAGCGCGACGATGCCGCGGTCGCGCAATTGCAGGCGTCGGTAACTACGGCGAAATTGCCGGCGCGCCCGGACGAGATCCGCGCCGCGGAAGCAGACGCCGCCGCGGCGCGGGACGCGCTGGCCCAGGCCGACTGGCGCCTGTCGCAGCGCGCGGTCGCGGCGCCGACGGCGGCGCATGTCAGCGATACCTACTACGTCGTCGGCGACTGGGTACCCGCCGGCGGTGTCGTCGCGAGCCTGCTGCCCGCGTCCAATGTCAAGATCCGTTTCTTCGTTCCCGAAACCGAGCTCGGACGAATCAAGCCAGGACAAGCGGTCAACTTCAGCTGCGACGGCTGCAACGCCTCGATGAGCGCCACGGTGAGCTTTGTCTCGGACCGCGCCGAATTCACGCCGCCGGTTTTGTACTCGAAGGAAAACCGCGCCAAGCTCGTCTATCTGGTCGAGGCGAAGCCTGCGGCGGATGTGGCGCCGAAGCTCAACGCCGGGCAGCCGGTCGACGTGCTGCTGCCCAAATCCAATTAGACGCCATCGCGTGAACGCAGGCACCACCATCGAGGCGACCTTTTGCTTCGTCGATATCGCCGGATACACGGCGCTGACCGACAGCCATGGCGAGCAAGCCGCGGCGGATCTTGTCGACGAGTTCGGTGACCTGATTCAGGCGTCGATCAGTGGGTCGGGGCGACTGCAGTCGCTGATCGGCGATTGCGCGTTCCTGGTGTTTCCCGACCCGCTCGCGGCCAAGGGTGCGCTGTCAGCGCTCTACAAGGCGATTGCCGACCGCCGGAATTTCCCCGTGGTTCGCGCGGGCATGCACCACGGCAAGGCCTTGTTGCGTGCGGATCGCCATTTCGGATCGACGGTGAATATCGCCGCCCGCGTCGCCGCGCAGGCCACCGGCGGCCAGATCCTGTGCACCAGGCGGGTCGCCGACACGCTGGTCGAGGCGCAAACGACCGATGTCGAAATCGAGCATCTCGGCTCGTTTTCGCTGCGAAACCTGCCGCAGCCGGTCGATCTGTATGAAATCGTCCTGTCGGGCTGCGCGCGCGATTACGCGATCGATCCGGTGTGCAAGATGCAGGTCGACAAGCGTCGCGCGGCCGGAGACCTTCGCGTCGACAGGCGAACCTACTGGTTCTGCTCGCTGGCCTGCGTCGAGCGATTCGCCAGGGAACCGACGTCCTACCTGCCGATCGCGAAGCCGTGACGCCGAGCCCGCACGACACCGGCAACGGCGACGTCGTCATCGACGTGCGCGGCCTGAACAAGCACTTCGGCGCCAATCATGCGGTCAAGGATCTGACGCTGCAGGTACATCGCGGCGAGATTTTCGGCTTTCTCGGCCCCAACGGCAGTGGCAAGACGACGTCGATCCGCATGCTCTGCGGCTTGCTCACGCCCGACAGCGGCGAGGGAACCTGCCTGGGCTACGACATCATCCGGCAGACCAAGGAGATCAAGCGTCACGTCGGTTACATGACGCAACGCTTCTCGTTCTGGGAAGACCTGACGATTCGCGAGAACCTGCGCTTCGTCGCGCGCATGTACGGCATGCCCGATGGCGCCGCGCGGGTCGATCAGGCGCTCGAGCGCCTGGGCCTCTCGACGCGGGCGAACCAGCTGGCCGGCGCGCTTTCCGGCGGCTGGAAGCAGCGCCTCGCGCTGGCCGCGTGCCTGCTGCACGATCCGCAACTGCTTCTGCTCGACGAGCCGACCGCCGGCGTCGATCCCAAGGCACGGCGCGATTTCTGGGAGGAGTTGCACGCGTTGGCTGCACGGGGCATCACCGTGCTGGTCAGCACGCACTACATGGACGAGGCCGAGCGCTGCCACAAGTTGGGCTACATCCTGTACGGCAAGCTGCTGGTGCAAGGCACGGCGCAGGAAGTGATCGCCAGCCAGGGGCTTTCGACCTGGGAGGTGACCGGCCCCGATCTGCCGGCGCTGGCCGAGCGGCTGCGCGAAGCTCCGGCGGTCGAGCAGGTCGCCGCATTCGGCAATGCGCTGCATGTCACCGGTTCGGACCGGGAAGCGCTCAGGGCCGCCATCACGCCGATCATGCACGAGCAAGAACGGGGTTGGCGTGAGGTCGCGCCGGGCCTGGAGGATGTCTTCATCCACCTGATGCGAGACGCGGACGAAGCGCCGTCAGCGCTTGAAGCACCGCGGACTTTACGGCCGAAAGCCGGCGCCAAATGAACGGCGGCTTTTTCTCTATCTCCCGCTGGCTGGGCATTGTCGGCAAGGAGTTCATCCAGTTGAAGCGGGATCGGCTGACGTTCGCGATGATAGTGGGCATCCCCGTCGTCCAGCTGGTGATGTTCGGTTACGCGATCAATTCCGATCCGAAGCGCCTGCCGACGGCGCTGCTGGTGGCCGATCGCAGCGAGTTCTCGCGCAGCATTCTCGCCGGCCTGCAGAACAGCCGCTATTTCGAATTCGTCGGCGAGGCCCGCAACGAGGATGACGCCGATCGGATGCTCGCGATGGGCGAGGCGCAATTCGTCGTGACCATACCGGCGGACTTCTCGCGGCGCCTGGTGCGCGGCGAGCGTCCGGCGATGCTGGTCGAAGCCGACGCCACCGATCCGACCGCAACAGGCAACGCCATCGCGGCGGTGAATCAGCTCGCCCAGACGGTCTTGAGCCACGACCTCACCGGATCGCTCGCGCCGCTCGCCGCGACGCCCGCGCCGTTTTCCGTGATCGTGCATCCGCGCTACAACCCGGAGGCGATCACCCAATACAACATCGTCCCGGGCCTGATGGGAGTCATCCTGACGATGACGATGGTGATGATGACCGGACTGGCGATCACGCGCGAGCGCGAGCGCGGCACGATGGAGAACCTGCTCGCGACGCCCGCGACGGTGCTCGAAGTGATGACGGGCAAGATCGTGCCCTACATCCTGATAGGCCTGGTGCAGGTTACGATCGTCCTCGGCCTGGCCTGGCTTCTGTTCGGCGTTCCGATCCAGGGCAGCGTCGGCCTGCTCTACGTTGCGGTGCTTCTGTTCATCGCTGCCAACCTGATGCTGGGCCTGACGATTTCGTCGGTCGCCGGTAATCAGCTGCAGGCGATGCAGATGACTTTTTTCTTTTTTCTGCCGTCGATGCTGCTTTCGGGGTTCATGTTTCCTTTTCGAGGCATGCCGGAATGGGCGCAGGTGATCGGGCAGGCGCTGCCTTTGACCCATTTCCTGCGTATTGTGCGAGGCGTGCTGCTCAAGGCGAACGGCTGGACGGAGATCTGGCCCGATGTCTGGCCGATCATCGTGTTCGGGCTGGTGATCATCGCGATCGGGCTCAGGACATTCCGCAGCACGCTCGATTGACGCGCCATTGCGCCGCCGCTTGACCGCTCGCAGCGGTGCGGCTTATTGTGAACCGGAGTTTCCGCAATGACCGAACCCCTCCACGAGTCAATCCCCGGTGCCGGCGAAGGCGCCTATCGTCACGGCGACGGCGGCACCGGCTTTCCTCCGCGCTATGAGGGACCGCGGATGCTCGCGCAGGCGTTGACCCGTCTCGCTCTCAGCGACCAGGGCTTCACCCGTGACGGCCCCCGCGCCGATGTCGAATACCGCGATCTGGGTTGGGCGGCAGCGAGCGGCGGCATGATCGGCGCCAAGCACATCCGCGCCATCCGCCCGTTCGAGGCGGCGACCGGCTGGCACTGGCACGACATGAGCGCGCATTTCGTCTACGTTCTGCAAGGGTGGATCGAGTTTCGCTACGCCGGCCTCGACGAAGTGGTCAGGGTTAGCACGGGCGCCTCGCTGTCGCAACCGGCCGGGGTCGCGCACAACGTCGTTGCTCGGTCCGACGACCTGGAGCTGATCGAAATCAATTTGCCCGCCGGGTACGGCACCTGGGCTTTGAGCGCCGAGCCCGGCGCCGCCGGACCGCGCGAGTGAGCCTCGATCCGGGCGCGCCGGTTGCGCCGGCGGCATCGGCAACGCTGCCCCCGGCAGGGACAGGAGAGCAGCTGGCGGTCGCCGCTCCGCCGCCGACCAACGCGCGCGATCGCGTTTCCGCGGTGCTGCTTCCGATCGCAACTTTCGCCGCGCTGCTGGTGGCCTGGCAATTCCTGGTGCGGCTGTTCGGCGTGCCTGAGTACATCCTGCCGCTGCCGACCGAGTTCTTGCACAAGTTGGTCGAGTCTCGAGCGCTGATCTGGCAGCACACGCTGGTGACGGCAAGCGAAGTCCTGCTTGGATTCCTCTTTGCGGCCGCAATCGGCGTTCCTCTGGGATTGATGATTGTTTCGTTCAAGTGGCTGGAGCGATCGCTTTATCCGCTGATCGTCTTTTTCCAGCTGATTCCGAAAATCGCGGTCGCTCCGCTGTTCGTCGTCTGGTTCGGATTCGGTCCGTTTCCGAAGGTGCTTCTCACGTTCTTGCTCTGCTTTTTCCCGACGCTGGTCGCCAGCATGACCGGCTTTCGGGCTCTGGACGAACGCGTCCTGTACCTGACGCGCTCGATGGGGGCCAACGCCAGGCAGACGTTCCGTTACATCCGCCTTCCGTCGGCGATAGCGCACATCTTCGGCGGGTTCAAGGTTTCGATCGTCTTCGCCGCCACCGGCGCGATCGTCGCCGAGTTCGTCGGCTCGAACTCGGGTCTGGGCTACCTGCTGCTGCGCGCTACCAGCTATCTCGACATGCCGCTGATTTTCGCGGTTCTGGTGGCGTTGTCGGCGATCGGCATCGTGTTCAGCTACGCCGTACAATTGCTCGAGCGCCTGTGCATGCCCTGGCTGCATGGGAACTGAGCGGCATTCGCGTTTAGGCCCTAAACAAAACCGGAGGGGACAATGATGAAAAAGCTATTCGTTGCCGCGATCGTGGCGGTCTTCGCCAGCGTTGCGCTGCCGGCTGCGGCGCAGGCAGTCAAGCCGATGAGGCTGACGCTCAACTTCCTCGCCGGCGGGCCGCAGGCCGGGTTCATGCTGGCCAAGAAGCTCGGCTACTACAAGGATGTCGGCATCGATCTGACGATCGAGGAAGGCAAGGGCTCGGCGACCACCGCGCAACAGGTCGCGACGGGCCAGACCGATGTCGGTTTCGCCGACGCACCGGCGGCGATGCAGATCCGCTCGAAGGGCGCGCCGCTGAAAATCATCGCGCCGATCCTGCAAACCAACGGCTTCGCCATCATCTCGATCGAGGGCTCCGGCATCAAATCGCCGAAGGACCTGGTCGGCAAGAAACTGGCCGTTCAGCCGGGTACCGCGCAGACCACGCTGCTCGACGCGATCCTGGCCGAGAACAAGCTCGACAAGGCGAAGCTCGACATCGTCAACATCGACCCGGCCGCGCTGGTCGGTGCGCTGCTGGAAAAGAAGGTCGATGCGATCCTCGCCGGCGCGGATTTCCAGAGCGTCCAGATGCGCGACCGGGGATTCAAGGTCAACGACATCCTGTATCGCGACGTCGGTGTGCCAACGGTCGGCTTGTCGATCATCGCCCGCGATGATCGACTGAAGGAAAATCCCGAGCTATACCGAAATTTCGTCGCGGCGAGCCTCAAGGGCTGGGACGAGGCACGCAAGAATCCGGACGCCGGGGCCGCCGCGGTCATTGAGCAGTTTCCCTCCGCGAGCAAGGATCAGATACTGAAGCAGCTCAACGTCGATCTGATGCTGGTCTGCGCTCCCGGTGCGCCGTCGCTCGGACGCGTGCCCGACAAGAACTGGCAGACGACGTTCGACTTGCTGACGATGTATCTCAATCTGCCGAAGGACAAACCAATCGGCGATTACTACAGCAACGATTTCCTGCCGGCCAGCCCGCCGAAGTGCTGACCATGCAGGGGCAGGCGGCGATCGAGACGCAACAACCCGCGACCGCGGGCGGCGCACCGATCGTCGCCCGCAGCGTCGGGAAGCAGTTCGCAGGCAAGGCCGGCATGTTCACCGCGCTGGAGGACGTGTCGTTCGACATACGCGGCGGCGAATTCGTGAGCCTCATCGGCCCGTCGGGCTGCGGCAAGAGCACGCTGATGCTGATCACGGCAGGACTCGTTCCGGCCAGCAGCGGCGAGCTCGTCGTCGGCGGCGAAGTGCTGCAGCGGCCGCTGACCGACGTCGGCATCGTCTTCCAGGATCACCTGCTGCTCGAGTTTCGGAGCGCGTTGGACAATGTGCTGTTGCAGGCGCAGATTCGCCGCTTGCCGCTTGCGGCGGCCCGGGGCGAGGGACAGCGCATCCTGGGCAAGCTCGGCATTCCGGAGCTCGCCCGCGATCGCTACCCGCGGCAGCTGTCGGGCGGCATGCGGCAGCGGGTGTCGATAGCCCGGGCGCTGATCCACCAGCCGTCGATTCTGCTGATGGACGAGCCGTTCGGCGCGCTCGATGCCATCACGCGAACGCAGATCCGGCACGATCTGGAGCTATTGTGGATGGAGACGCGCAAGACCGTGCTGTTTATCACGCACAGCATCGAGGAGGCGATCGGCTTGTCGGACCGCGTGCTGGTGATGTCGCCAAACCCGGGCCGCATCGTCGACGAGATCGCGATCGACTTGCCGCGTCCTCGTCCGGCGGTACTGGGCGAGGACGCGAGCTTCAACGCCTACGCGGAGCGCATCCACCGCGCCTTTCTGCGGATGGGCGTCATCAAGTACTGACCTCGCGTGCGAACGCTGGTGACCGGAGGCGCCGGCTTTCTCGGCCATGCCCTCGCCGTGCGTGCACGCGGCGCAGGACATCAGGTGACGACCGTCGATCGCTCCGGCCGCGCCGATATTCTCTGCGATGTCACCGATGCGCCAGCGATGGTGGACGCGGTGGCGAAAGCAAGGCCCGAGGTCATCGTGCATCTCGCGGCTTTGTTGACCGATGCGGCCGCCGACGATCCGGCGGCGGCGGTGCGCATCAACGTCGGTGGAATCGCCGCCGTATTCGCGGCGGGGAGGCAGAGCGCTGTCTCGCGGATCGTTTACGCGAGCTCGGTGGCCGCGGTCGGGCCGTGTGCCGATGACAGCGGCGACGACGTCGCGCTGCGGCCGCGCACCGTGTACGGCGCGACCAAGGCGGCGGGCGAACATCTGTGCCGGGCGCTCAGCGCCCTCGACGGGTACCCGGCGTGCGTCGCGCTGCGCTTCGGCTGGGTCTACGGGCCCGGACGCAAGCGCGGCTGGCGCATCGCGCAGGAAGTGGTCGAGCGCTTCGCCCGCGGCGATCGTCACGTTGTCGTCCCCGACTTTCCCGGACCGATCGACTGGACTTACGTCGACGACGCGGCCGAAGTACTGTTGCGTGCGCTTGCGGCCCCGCTGCCGCGTTTCGCGGTGTTCAATGTCGTTGGCGATCGGCGCACGATGCGCGACGCCGTTGCGCACCTGCAGCTCTGTCATCCCGGCGTGCAGGTCGAGCCGCAAGCGGTCGCTTTGCCGGCCAGCGGCTGGACGCTGCGCAACGACGGTCTGGAGGCGGCGCTGGGTTTCGCGCCGGCGACGCGCCTGGAAGACGGCATCGACGCGATGCTGGCGGCGTGGCGCCGCGATCGCGTCCAAGCCAAGCCATCGTCCGCTGCCGCCGGAGCCGGCTAGCAAGGAGCCACACGTGGATACGATCTTTGCCGATGCGATGATCCTCGACGGCTCGGGCGCCAAGCCGTACCGCGGTGACGTGCGGGTGAACGACGACCGCATCGTCGACGTCGTGCCGACGGAGCGGCGCCGGCCGCGATCTGAAGGCGACATCGTCGATTGCGCCGGCGCGACGCTGATGCCGGGGCTGATCGAACCGCACGCGCACTTGAGCTTCGTCGACCAGGCGACGCCGCACGCCTTTTCCTCGCTGCCGGTCGAGGAGCACCTGTTGCTGTCGCTCAAACACGCGAGGCTCTATCTCGATCAGGGATTTACCGCCGCGTTCAGTGCCGCGGCGACCAAGCCGCGCCTCGACGTCGTGGTGCGCAACGCCATCCGCTCGGGCGACTACCCGGGGCCGCGGCTGCTGGCGGCGAGCGTGCAGCTGACGGTCACCGGCGGCGTCGGCGATTTGCGTCAGCTCCATCTGGATCCCGGCGAGGCGATGTACACGCTGCCCTGCGACGGCCCGGCCGAATTTCGCCGCGCCGCGCGCGAGGCCTGCCGCGAGGGAGTCGACGTGCTCAAAATCGTCGCCTCGGGAGACACGTCGACGCCGGCGATACCGTCGGCACGCACGGTGATGGCCGACGACGAGGTGGCTGCCGTGGCAGAAGTCGCGCGCCAGCACGAACGCCGCGTGGCGGCCCACGCCCGGAGCGCCGAGTCGATCAAGATGTGCCTGCGGCACGGCGTCGATGTGATCTACCACGCGACCTGTGCCGATGAAGAAGCTAAGGACATGCTCGAAGAGCACAAGAACCGTGTATTCGTGGCGCCCGCGCTTTCGGTCACATGGACCAGACTGCACGAGGCCGAGAGCTTCGGCCTGCCGTCCAGCGATGCGATCAAGGCGCGTGTCGCTCGAGATCTCGAGCTCACTGTCGAATGCATGAAGGACCTGCATCGGCGCGGCGTGCGCGTGCTTCCCGGCGGCGACTATGGCTTCCTGTGGAATCCGCATGGCAGCAACGCCCGCGACCTCGCTTACTTCGTCGACCTGCTCGGATTCACGCCGATGGAGGCGATTGTCGGTGCGACGCGTCTGGGCGGCGAGATCATGGGTATGTCCGATTCGCTCGGACAGGTGCGCAACGGCTACCTCGCCGACCTGCTGCTCGTCGACGGCGACCCGCTCGCCGACGTGCGCATCCTGCAGGATCGTCGCCGGCTGGTGGCGATCATGCAGAACGGGGTGTTCCACAAGCGACCGCCGCCGGACCTGGTGCAGCGGCGCCGCGTGGCGGCCTAGAAGTCGGACCGGAGAGACGTCGATGGATTACGGCATTCGCGGCAGGAAGGCGATCGTCTGCGCAGCCAGCCAGGGCCTGGGCAGGGGGTGCGCGTTCGCACTGGCACGCGAGGGCGTCGACCTGGTCGTCAACGCGCGAACCGCGGCGACGCTCGAAGCGACGGCGGAGGCGATCCGGCGCGAGACCGGCGTCTCGGTCGTGGCGGTCGCCGCCGATATCACCACCGCGGCCGGCCGTGCCGCCGTGCTGGCCGCCTGCCCGGAGCCCTGACATTCTGGTCAACAACGCCGGCGGCCCGCCGATCGGCGACTTTCGCGACTGGGACGAGGACGCATGGATCGCGCGCGGTCAACAACAACATGATCACGCCGATCATGCTGATGCGCGCGATTATCGACGGCATGATCGCGCGCGGCTTCGGCCGCATCGTCAACATCACTTCGCGCTCGGTCAAGGCGCCGCTCGCGCATTTGGGGCTGTCCAACGGCGCACGCGCCGGGCTCACCGGATTTGTCGCAGGGCTCGCGCGCCAGGTCGCGAAGCACAACGTCGTCATCAATAATCTTCTGCCCGGACCATTCGCTACCGACCGCCAGATCGACGGCCTGCGCAAGTTGTCGGCCAAGGCCGGCCAGGACTACCAAACGTTCGCCAGCGCGCGAATGGCAGAGATTCCCGCAGGACGATTCGGCACGCCGGACGAATTTGGTCGCGCCTGCGCTTTCCTGTGCAGCGTCGACGCTGGCTTCATCGTCGGGCAGAATCTGCTGATCGACGGCGGCGCAGTCAACGCGACGCTGTAGCGGCCGATGCTCGCGCCGTCGGCACGGGTACGAGACCGGCGCGATGCTGCGACTAGGGCGCTTTCGAGCGCGCGTGCTGCAGCTGGTAGATCGACGTGTCGATCGAAGGCGCCGATCCGCCGAGGAGCGCGCGCAGCTCGGTCGCGAGCGATTCGCCGGCATCGCGGACGTCGACTTCCGACGTACCCTCGATCAGGACGATGCAGCCGGGGATTGCCGTTGCATCGACGCGCGCCTTCTTCTCCGCCGTCTCGATCCGGCTGATCGCTTCGTCGGCGAGACAAACATGCACGCCGGCAATGCCCTTTCGTTCGGTGAGCGGGGGCAGCAGCCGCGTGCGCAGACTATCGAGCGCGGCGGCGCGATCGGCCACGGGGAGCTCGAAGCGTTGCGTCAGCATGAAGCCGCCCTGGCCCACACCTTCGCTGTAGACGACGCGGCAGATCGAACGCGAGACGCGGCGAAACGAGGGCACGACTCGGCGCGTCCATTCGGTCGGAGCATTCAGCCGGTCGAGATAATCCTTGCCCCCGAGCACTTCGGCGCTGTCGGCTTCGTAGAGGTTGAAATAGGCGGGTGCCCCGGCGACGGCGATGTAGCGCCGGCCGCGCAGGAAGCCGGGTATGCCGACGCGCTCGGGCATGTGCTCCCGGTTGTGCCACTGATAGAACTCATCGGTCGCCTCCGGCATCAGATCGTGCCAGATGCAAACCGCGCCGCGCCCGGCCAGGCTCACGGTCGGCCGGACGCCGAAAATTGCACGCTCAGCGTGCCGAAATCGCCGTAGCGAACGACCAGCGCGGTTTCCAGCGGCAGGTCGACGACGCCGCAATACGAGCCGGTCGTCACGACCTGGCCCGCCTTGAGCCAGACGCCTTCGCCATAGCCGCCGGCGGCGAGAAAATTGGCCAGCCAGTAGAGCGGGCGCAGCGGGTGTCCATCCGGATGCCTGCCGTCGCGGGTCACCAGCGTGCCGTCGGCACCGTCGATGACGATGGGAAATGCGTCGAGCGAAAGTCCGACGGTGTTCGACAAGACCGGCCCGACGAACAGACCCTGATTGGCGATGCTGTCAGCCAACAGCTCGGGAAACGTGACGGCGGACGGGTCGGCGTAACGGGGTCCCATCAGCTCCAGCACCAGCCTCACATCGCCGATCGCTGCTCGGACATCGGCTTCGTCATACGGCGTTGCGCGCGCCGGGAGGTCGCGCGCGAGCACGAACGCGATCTCGGGCTCGACGCGCGCTTTGCCGGCGATCGGAATGACCGGGCACGGAGACACGCTTACGATCGTCGGCGCAAAAATCGCCGCCGCCGCAATCTTTCGCTCCGCGGTCGGCACCGAGCATTTCCAGCCGCCGATGGGGAGATCCAGCATCTCGCCTACCCGACGCTGTATTGCAAGGCCCGCGTCGGCGTTCGTGGGGCGACACGAGGCAGGCAGCCTTGCGCCCGGGCGCCGCGCGTTTCGCGCCGCAACGAGCTGCCGCGCGCCGACGTCGATCGATGATGCGTCCATCGCAGGAACTTTCGCTTGGGCCGTAGGTGAGAGCACCAGACAAGTCCGGCGCATTCCCATCGTATAATTGCGCTTACAGCGGCTGTCAACCCGGCATCCAGCCGTTTGGCCGATCGCGCACAACAATCGCCGGGCTTCCTTCATGGTCACATACGATTTCACCGGCCGAACGGCCATCATCACCGGAGGCGCCGGCGGTTTCGGGCGCGCTATTGCGGCCCGGCTGCATGCATCCGGCGCATCGATCGCGCTTTGGGACCGCGATGCTCCCGGCGTCGCAGCGGCGGCGCAGCTCCTCGGCGAACGCGCGCTCGGCCTTGCCGTCGACACGACCGACGAAGCCGCCGTCACCGCGGCCGCGCGCGCGGTCCTGAAACGCTTCGACAGGATCGACTTCCTGATCAACAACGCCGGCATTCTCGGTCCGGTGTCCAATACCTGGGAGCACAGCGCCGAGGACTTTCGCCGGGTGCTCGACATCAATCTGACCGGAACCTTCATCTGCTGCCGTGTCGTCGTACCGCTGATGCTGGCCAATACACCCGATCCGAAGACCGGCCAGCGCGGCCATATCGTCAATGTCTCGTCGATACAGGCGAAAGAAGGGATGCCGCGCGCCGCCGCCTACGCGGCGTCAAAGGCGGGGATCGTCTCCCTGACCAAGACGCTCGGCAAGGAGCTCGCGGAGTCGGGTATCCCCGTGAATACGGTGACGCCCGCGATCGTGGCGACGCCGATGACCATCGGCATGTCCCCGGAGCGCGAGAAGGAAATCGTGGCGCGCATTCCGATGCGGCGCTTCGGCACCGTTGAGGAGATCGCCGGGCAAATCGCCTGGCTTTGTTCCGAGGACTGCTCGTTCGCGACCGGTGCGGTGTTCGACCTTTCGGGTGGACGCGCGACGTATTAACGCAGCGCCAGCGACAGCCCGAGCGGCACGAAGACGATCGACGCGGCGTTTCCCGCCAGCACGATCGACGCCACCTTGCCCGGCTCCTGGTTGAATTGCTCGGCAACGATGAAGTTCAGCACCGCCGGCGGCAGGCAACCGAACAGGATCAGCTGCCCTTGCTGCATCGCGTCCAGGCCGAGCACGGGCGAGAGCAGCGCGGCGATGGCAATCCCCGTCAACGGACAAACCAGCGCGCCGACGATGGCGAGGTTCCAGCCGCCCCAGCTCACGGTGGCCATGCGCACGCCTAGCGAAATCAGCATCAGCGGGATCATGGCGTCACCGGTCATGCGGATCGCCAGCATCAGCCAATCGGGCGCTGGCGGATGGAAGAGCGCAAACGCGAAGCCGGCGAAAGTCGCGACCACCATCGGGTTCCTGAATATCGGCCAGAATGCCGCGTGACGATTGATGATGTGCACGCCCAGCGTGAAGTGCAGCAGGTTGGAAATCGTAAAGATCGCCACCATCGCCGAGAGCCCCGCCTGCCCGAATGCCAGCGCCGCCAGCGGCAGCCCCATGTTGCCGCAGTTGTTGAACATCATCGGTGGCACGAATGTGCGCGGATCCTCGTGCAGCAGGCGCGCGAATGGCCACGCCAGCAGGCCCGAGCCGAGCACGACGCCGATGGCGCCCACGATCAGCACTCGATTGGCAACGAGATCGAAATCCTTGCTTGCCAGCGCGCTGAAGATCAGCGCCGGCGCCAGTACGTTCACGTTGATTCGATTGACCCACGCCATGTCCGGATTGGCGCGGCGCGCGTAGAAATAGCCGAGCAGGATGACGCTGAATACCGGCAGGATGATGCCGAGGATGCGCTCGACCATGATTCAGATCCCCCGGCAGCAGCCGGCCCGCCCCGGACGGACGGCGGCAGCGCGGCCCAGCGAGAGCGTCACAGGATGTATTGGGCCAGGTTGTCGTCCTTGACGACGCCGGAAAGACGCTCGTCGACATAGGCGGCATCGATGGTGATCGTGCGCCCATCGAGCTTGGCGGCACTGAACGACACCTCGTCCAACAGCCTTTCCATGACCGTGTACAGCCGTCGCGCGCCGATGTTCTCCTGTCTTTCGTTGACTGCGTGGGCGATTTCGGCGAGCCGGCGGATGCCGTCGGGCTGGAAGTCGAGATCGACGTGCTCGGTCGCGAGCAGCGCCTGGTACTGGCGCGTCAGGCAGGCGTCGGTGGCGGTGAGGATCTGCTCGAAATCGTCGACCGACAGCGACGCGAGCTCGACCCGGATCGGAAAGCGGCCCTGGAGCTCGGGAATCAGGTCCGACGGCTTCGCCAGATGAAATGCGCCGCTGGCGATGAACAGGATGTGGTCGGTCTTGATCATTCCGTACTTGGTCGCGACGGTCGTGCCCTCGACCAGCGGCAACAGGTCGCGCTGCACACCCTGGCGTGAGACGTCGGCGCCCTGCATCTCCTGGCGGCTGGCGATCTTGTCGATCTCGTCCAGAAAGACGATGCCGTTCTGCTCCACGTTGTTCAGCGCCTTGGTCTTGAGCTCGTCGTCGTTGATCAGCTTGCCCGCTTCTTCGTCGATCAGCGTTTTCAGCGCCTCGCCAACCGGCATCTTCCTCAGCTTGCGCTTGCCACCCGACATCTGCTGGAACATCCCCTGGATCTGGCTGGTCAGGTCTTCCATGCCCGGCGGCGCGAGAATCTCCATCTGCGTCGGCATTGCGGCGACCTCTACCTCGATTTCCTTGTCGTCGAGCTTGCCCTCGCGCAGCATCTTGCGGAATTTCTGCCGCGCGACCGAATCCGTCGGCTGCATGTCGTGGAAATTGACTTCGCGCGCCGGCGGCAGGAGCGCATCGAGCACCCGTTCCTCTGCGACGTCGGCGGCGCGATCGCGCACCTTGCGCGCTTCCGATTCGCGCGCCTGCTTGATCGCCGTCTCGGCCAGATCGCGGATGATCGTGTCGACGTCGCGTCCGACGTAGCCGACTTCGGTGAACTTGGTCGCCTCGATCTTGATGAAAGGCGCGTCGGCGAGCTTCGCCAGCCTGCGCGCGATCTCGGTCTTGCCGACGCCGGTCGGTCCGATCATCAGAATGTTCTTCGGCGTGATTTCCTGCCGCAACGGATCGGCGACCTGCTGGCGCCGCCAGCGGTTGCGCAGGGCGATTGCCACGGCACGCTTGGCCGCGTCCTGGCCGACGATGTGCTTGTTCAGCTCGTGGACGATTTCCTGCGGGGTCATCGACGACATGGCGGGGCCCGGAAGCAGCTGGCAAAAAGAAACGGCCGCCCACTTGGGGCGGCCGCATCATTCTACCTGTTTCGACGCGAAGGGCCGTTGCTCGTCGCTTGTTGGTTCGAATTCTATACTCCGGCGCAGGGATCGAAGTCACTCGCGTTTGGCAACCTATGGCGCTTCGCTTATCATGCGGCCGATGGTGCAACCGCAGCCGGCACCGCCGCCGCGCCGAGGAGATCCGATGAAACGACCGATATTGGGTTCGGCGATTGCCGCGCTTGCGGCCTGTGCGGCGTTCGCTGCGCACGGCCAGTCCGCTGTTGCCGTGCTCGAGCCGACCGCCGGAAACAGCGCCAGGGGCACCGTCGCCTTCGAGCAACGCGGCGACAAGGTCTTCGTCGATGCCAAGCTGTCCGGCCTCGCACCCGGCGGACACGGCTTCCACATTCACGAAAAAGGCGATTGCAGCTCGAGCGATGGCATGAGCGCGGGCGGACACTTCAATCCTACGGCCAAGCCGCACGGCAATCCCGTATCCGGCGAACATCACGCCGGCGACATGCCGGCACTGGTCGCCGACCCCTTGGGAAACGCGACGCTGCAAGCCGAGCTCGCTCCGATGAGCATCGGCGGCGGAGCCACCGACATCGTCGGCAAGGCGGTCATCGTGCACAAGGATGTCGACGACTTCACGACGCAGCCGACCGGCAATTCGGGCGCCCGGGTCGCGTGCGGCGTCATCCGCGCGCGTTGATGACGAATTCGCTCTCGCACACGGCGCTTGGCGTCGTCTGCTCGTCGCTGGCCGCCCTGGCGCTGGTCGCCTGCGGCACGGTCAGCATGCCCAAGCTGAGCGACATCGTGCCTCCGACCGGCAGCCAGGCCGTGGCGCAGCTCGTCGCCAGGAACGGAAGCGGGACCTACGGTAGTGTCATGTTCACGCAGCGCGGAGACAAGGTCGCGGTCCTGGCGCAGGTGTTCAACATCGCCGGCGGACCGCACAGCCTGTATATCCACGAAACCGGCAACTGCAGCTCGCCGAATGCGGCCAGCGCGGGGCCGGTGTGGAACGCCAAAGGGACGCCGCCCGGCGCGCGCCGCACCGGGCAACTGCCCGATCTCGTCGTGCGGCACGAAGAGAACGCGAGCCTCGATGTCCAGGTCGCGGGCCTGTCGGTCGGCACCGGCGCCGCCAACGACGTCATCGGGCATTCGGTCGTCGTTCACGGCAAGCTCGATCCCGATCCCAAGCCCGAATACGGCGTGGTCAACGACTGGCTCGCCTGCGGCGTGATCGAACGGTTCTAGAAGCCCGCCGGCGTGAACGCGCGGCGATCGCCGCGGCGGTACGCAGCAATCGACAAGGATGGCCATGGGATTTCTCGCCGGCAAGAAAATCCTGATCACCGGTTTGCTCTCCAGCCGGTCGATCGCGTATGGCATCGCCAATGCCTGCAAACGCGAGGGCGCGCTGCTCGCGTTCACCTACGTCAACGACGATCTGAAGGACCGCGTGGTGAAGCTGGCGGCCGATTTCGGCAGCGCGCCGGTGCTGCCCTGCGACGTGACGCACGACGACCAGATCGATGCGCTGTTCAGCGCGGTCGAGCGCGAATGGGGCGGGTTGGACGGATTGCTGCATTCGATCGCGTTCGCGCCGCGCGAGGCGCTGGCTGGCGACTTCCTCAACGCGATATCGCGCCAGTCATTCGCCATCGCGCACGATGTGAGCTCGTACAGCTTCGCCGCGCTGGCCAAGGGCGCGCGGCCGCTGATGCAGGGCCGGCACGGCGCGCTGCTGACGCTGACCTACCTCGGTGCGGTGCGGGCGTTGCCGAACTACAACGTGATGGGGCTCGCCAAGGCGAGTCTGGAGGCCAACGTGCGCTATCTGGCGCAGTGCCTGGGCCCGGAAGGCGTTCGCGTCAACGCGATATCGGCCGGGCCGATCAAGACGCTGGCCGCGGCCGGTATCGGTGGATTTTCGGACATTCTTCATTTCGTCGCGAAAACCGCGCCGCTGCGGCGCAATGTCACGATCGAGGAGGTTGGCAACGTGGCTGCGTTTCTGCTCTCCGATCTGGCCAGCGCGGTCACCGGCGAGATCACGTATGTCGACTGCGGATTTTCGACGGTCGCCGCGGGCATGGGCGAGGAGTGAGCGATTCGCGAGCGATCCTCGCCGGAAGCTCGCGCCCGTTGCCTGCCCGGTAGCGCGCGATGACTCCGAAGCCTCAGCCCGCCCCCGAGTCCGCCGCGTCACATCGTCTGAAGGATCGCTACGACACGGTAATCATCGGCGGCGGCCACAACGGCCTGGTGTGCGCCTGCTATGTCGCCGGCGCCGGATTATCGGTAGCCGTGTTCGAGCGGCGCGCTATCGTCGGCGGCGCCGCGGTGACCGAGGAGTTCCACCCCGGGTTCCGCAATTCGACGGCAAGCTATACGGTCAGTCTGCTGCATCCCAAGGTGATCCACGAATTGCGCTTGAAGGAGCACGGCCTCAAGATCGTCGAGCGGCCGATGTCGAATTTTCTCCCACTTCCCGGCGGCGACTATCTGAAAGTCGGCGGCGCGTCCGCGGACGGGCACGGCGGAACACAGGCCGAGGTCGCGCGATTTTCGCCCAGGGACGCGACGGCGCTGCCCGCGTACTACGCGATGCTCGAGCGTGTGTCCGATGTGCTGCGCGGGCTGCTGCTGGAAACGCCCCCCAACGTCGGCGGCGGCGTGCACGAGCTGTTTCAAGCGTGGAAGGTGGGCGGAAAGCTCAAGCGCCTGCCGATGGCAGCGCGGCGCGACATCCTGGACCTGTTCACCAAGAGCGCCGGCGATGTTCTCGACCGCTGGTTCGAGTCCGACCCGATCAAGGCGGCGCTGGGTTTCGATGCCGTCGTCGGGAACTTCGCAAGCCCGTATACGCCGGGCTCGGCGTACGTGCTGCTGCACCACGTCTTTGGCGAAGTCAACGGCAAGCGGGGGCAGTGGGGACACGCGCTCGGAGGGATGGGCGCGATCACGCAGGCGATGGCGCGCGAAGCGGTCGACCGCGGCGTCGAAATCTTCACCGACGAGCCGGTCGCTCACGTGTTGACCAAGGACGGCCGCGCGGTCGGTATCGCGTTGGCCGACGGCACCGAGATCGCCGCGCAACGCGTCGTCGCCAACGTCAATCCGAAGCTCTTGTACCTGCAGATGATCGATCCTGCGGCGATCGACGGCGACTTCCGGCAGCGGATCGAGAGCTACCGCTGCGCGTCGGCGACGTTTCGTATCAATGTCGCGCTCGACGCCGCGCCCGACTTCAGCTGTCTGCCCGGCGACGGCGCGCACCTGCGCTCGGGCATCATCATCGCGCCGACGCTCGCGTACATGGAGCGCGCGTACTTCGATGCGCGTCAGCACGGCTGGTCGCGCGAGCCTATCGTCGAGCTTCTGATCCCTTCGCTGGTCGACCGGACCCTTGCGCCGCCGGGCAAGCACGTGGCGAGCCTGTTCTGCCAGCATGCCAATCCGATATTGCCGGACGGCGGCTCGTGGGACGCTGCAAGAGAAGAAGTCGCCGACCTGATGATCGCGACTGTCGATCGTCACGCGCCAAATTTCGCCGCCAGCGTGATCGCCCGACGGATTCTCTCGCCGCTGGATCTCGAGCGCGAGTTCGGCCTGATCGGCGGCGACATCTTCCACGGCGCGCTTTCGCTCGACCAGCTTTTTTCGGCGCGGCCGGTCCTCGGCCACGGTCACTATCGCGGCCCGCTGAAAGGCTTGTACATGTGCGGTGCGGGCACCCATCCGGGAGGCGGGGTGACCGGCGTGCCCGGTCACAACGCCGCGCGCGAAATTCTTCGCGACTGGCGCAGAGGACGAAACGCCTGAATCTGCGGACCGGTTCGGCTCGTCGAGGCTGCAAAAAGGCGACGCCCCGCGCAAGGCGGGGCGTCAACGCGGCAAAAATCGAAGTCAGCCGATAAGCCGGGTTCTGTTACGGGACGCGCCGAAAGCGCGCCCTATGGCCGTCATTCGTCTAGGCGCCACGTTACCGCGGCGCTCGAGCCACCTACCCGCGGACTCGGCGAGCAGCGTCATCGTCCGCTTACTTGGTGTTGCTCCGGATGGAGGTTGCCGCGTTTCACCCGCTCCCGGACGGTTTGACCCGAACCGGGGGCGACTCGTCTCTGTGGCCCTGTTCCTCGCCTTCATCGCCGCTCTCGCGAACGACTTATAGCGTCTGGGCGTTACCCAGCATCCTGCTCTTCGGAGCCCGGACTTTCCTCTGCCGACGCGAGTTTGCACTCGCGCGGACAGCGACGGTCTGGCCGACTTCGGTGTTCAGTTTAGCACGCGGAAAACGTTCAGTCAGCGGCGCGCCAGGAGAGCGCCTCTCCTGCGAAGAGCGGCACGACCGTATCGGTGCCGAACGGATAGCTTGCCGGCACCGTCCACGACTCGCGCACGAGCATGATCGTGTCCGGATTGCGCGGCAGGCCGTAAAAGTCCGCGCCGTGGAAGCTCGCGAAGCCCTCGAGCCTGTCCAGCTTGCCCGCCGCGTCGAATGCCTGGGCATAGAGCTCGATCGCCAGCGGCGCCGAATAGCATCCGGCGCAGCCGCAAGCGCTCTCTTTGGCGTGCCTCGCGTGCGGCGCGGAATCGGTGCCGAGGAAATACTTGGCGTTGCCGCCGGTCGCCGCGTCGACCAGCGCCCGGCGATGCGTCTCGCGCTTGAGCACCGGCAGGCAGTAGGCGTGCGGGCGCAGCCCACCGGCGAACAGCGCGTTGCGCGACCACAACAGGTGCTGCGGAGTGATCGTCGCGCCGACGTGCGGCGGGGCGGTCGCGACGAACTGGGCCGCCTCGCGCGTCGTGATGTGCTCGACCACCACCTTGAGCGCCGGGAAATCGCGCACGATGCGCGTCAGCACGCGCTCGACAAAGACGCGCTCGCGGTCGAACACGTCGACGCCCGGATCCGTCACCTCGCCGTGAACCAGCAACGGCAATCCGCACTTTTCCATCGCGGTCAGCGCCGGGTAGACGCGCGCGAGATCGGTGACGCCGGATGCGGAGTGGGTCGTCGCACCGGCGGGATAGTATTTGACCCCGATAACGAAGCCGGCGGCGCGAGCTCGCGCGATTTCGACCGGGCTCGTCTCATCTGTCAGGTACAAGGTCAAAAGCGGGGTGAAGCGCGATCCCGCGGGCAGCGCGGCGACGACGCGATCGCGATACGCCGCGGCGGCGATGACGGTGGTCACCGGAGGATCGAGGTTCGGCATGACGACCGCGCGCCCGAAGATGCGAGCCGTCGCGCCGACGACCGAACGCATCGCCTCGTCGTCGCGCAAATGCAGATGCCAGTCGTCGGGTCGGGTGATCAGCATGTCAGGCACTGTTTTTGCATGCATTATACGGGCTGCCCGTCCCGCGGCTGGGCTGGCGAACCGGCTGTACTCACCTTGGCTTGCGGTGGCCGGTTAGCGATATAATGCGCGGTTAAGTGCGGCGGCTCATCGGCAGCGATGGGCGACGAAATCCGCGGTGGCAGGGTCCGGTGTGGCACAGTCAACGCCGGGTCCATCGTGCGAAGCGATGCGGTGCTGGAGCATATGGCGGGGGAAGGTGGAAACGTGGCAACAAAAAGCGTAGCGAAAAAGGTCAGGGTGCTGACCGAGCCGGATCTTCTCAAGGCGAGCGACAAGGAGTACATGAGCGAGGAACAGCTGGCCTTCTTCCGCCAGCGCCTGCTCGAGCTTCGCGCGCAACTGCTTAACAACGCCGACGATACCGGCCAACACTTGCGCGAGAACGAGGTGACGACCGATCCGTCCGACCGCGCGACGCTGGAAGAGGAATACACGCTGGAATTGCGCACCCGTGATCGCGAGCGCAAGTTGCTCAAGAAAATCGAGAAGTCGCTGAAAATGATCGACGACGGAACCTACGGGTATTGCGAGGAAACCGGCGAGCCGATCGGCATTCCGCGCCTTCTGGCGCGGCCGACGGCGACGCTCTCGCTCGAGGCGCAGGAGCGCCGCGAGCGGGTGCAAAAGCTCTACGGAGATTGAGCGTCGGCACCGGCGGCTGCGGATAACGCGCCAGGCGGCCATCGCGACGGCCGCGGGCTTGGCGTCTTGCGCAGCGCGCCGGTAATTTCTACAAGCCGAAGATCGCGCGGTGCGACCATCCCCCCGCCATGAAGAACAGCAGCGGGATCGATAACGCCGTGTTGGTGCGCGAGGCCAGAAAAGCCACCCGGCGGGCTCTGTTCTTTTCCTCGTCGGTCGCCGGCTTCATGCCGAGTATTTTCTGCTGATTGGGCCAGATCAGCGCCCACACGTTGAACAGCATGATCGTGCCGAGCCACGCGCCGACGCCGATGCCGGCCATGCCATGGCGAAGCGTGAAGGCGTCGACGAACTTGTCGCTCAAGAGGGCGGCGCCCGCCAGCCAGGTCACGACCGCCGACCATCGGAAGAACAACAGCGCGCGCGGCGCGACGTGCTTGGTGATGCCGGCGTTGGTGCCGTCCGCGGTCGCCGCCTTCAGCGCCGCGACCTGCACGAAGTTGAAGTAGTACAGCAGGCCGATCCACATGACGCCGGCCATGAAATGCAGCCATCTTGCCATTGCGGGAACGTAGTCCATGGTGGCCTCTGCTCAGAGTGGAATCATTCTAACGACGTAATACAGGATTGCGGTCAGGACCAGGCCGCAGATGATCGTGCCCCACAGCGAATCGAGCGGATTTTTCATTCGCGTTTCTCCCAGGATGTGGCCGGCCCGCCTTGCATTGAATCGAAGCGGCGGGCGGCCGGTGCGGAAACTTTAGCGCGTCGAAGCTGTCGTCTACGATTGTAGCAAGCAGCAGCCGATCAGGCCATCCTGATCGGTAGATGGGACGGCCGGCGATGGGAGGGCCGGGCCATCCTGCCTTGCACCGCCTACTTGTCTTCGAAAGGGGATTTCATGGTACGACCGTTCACACTCCCTCCATTGCCCTACGCTGAAGATGCGCTGTCGCCGGTGATTTCGGCCCAGACGATCGGCTTCCACCATGGCAAGCATCATAAGACTTATGTCGAAACGCTGAACAAACTCATTGCCGGCACCGAATTCGAGGGACAGCCGCTCGAGGCGATCATTGCGGCGACGGCCGGCAAGTCCAGCTCGACTGCAATATTCAACAACGCCGCGCAGACCTGGAACCATACGTTCTATTGGCAATGCATGAAGCCGAAGGGCGGCGGCAAGCCGCAGGGAGCGATGGCCGCGCGGATCGACGCCGCCTTCGGCGGCTACGACGAATTCAAAAAAGCCTTCGCCGAAGCCGCGGTCACGCAGTTCGGCAGCGGCTGGGCATGGCTGGTGGTCGAGAATGATTCGCTCAAGGTCGTCAAGACCGGCAATGCGGACGTTCCTTTCACCAAGGGACAGACGCCGCTGCTGACGATCGACGTCTGGGAGCACGCCTACTACCTCGACTACCAGAATCGGCGTCCCGATCACGTCAAGGCCGTCATCGACAAACTGCTCAATTGGCAATTCGCCGCCGACAATCTGGCCAATGTCGGCGCGGTCAAGGGCGCGCAACCCGCGATGGCCCGCTGATCGGCACGCCGTTACACGCCCTTGCGCTCGGGCTGCCCGCTTGTTGGCGGATGGCGATCGGCCCATAATCGGGGCCTTTCGGCCACCCGAGCGACCCGACCCGACTGCGATGGCGTTCAACCTGTTTCCCAAGTCCCCGGTCAAGGGCAAGACCGGGGAGGCAAAGGCCCGACCCGAAACCGGGACGCGGCCCGAAGCACGCACCCCGGCAGGGTCGGCGCGGGAGCTCGCGGCCACGATGAAAATGCGCCCCGCGGTACTGACGCGTGGCGAGACGCGTCCGTCTGCGACCGACAACGAGCGCGAAATCACCGTCACCGGCCCGCCGAGCCTGATCGAATGGACGCCCGGGCTCAACCAGAAGATCCAGGTCGCCGAAGCCAATCCGGGCTTGTGCGCCGTGCTCGAGAATGCCGCGCTGCTGTACGCCAATGGCCAGGCGGCCCATGCGCGGCTCGTGCTCGAGGATGGCATCGCCAACGACGACGATGCCAAGATTTCGCCGCTCGCGTGGCTTGCCCTCTTCGATCTGTTGCAGCGCTCCGGCGACCATGCCGAATACGATCGCCTGTCGCTTCAGTATGTGGTCGCGTTCGAGCGCTCCGCGCCGTCGCGCGAGGAGCTCGGCACCCAGGCACGGCAGGGCGCCCGCCCGGTGGCGGCAGGCTACGTCGGCCTGACCGGCAAGCTGAACGCCGGCCATGCGCCGCAGATCGCCAATCTGCTCGCCGCGTCGCAAAAGCAGTCCCAGCTGCGTCTCGATCTGGGCTCGCTCACCGGCGCCGACAACGCGGGCGCGAAGCTGTTGGCCGATGCGCTGGCGCAGTTGCGCAAGCGCCGTTATCCGCTCGCATTGCAGCATCCGGAAAAGATCCGCAACGCCCTCGAGCATTCGGTGGCGCAGGGCCGCGCCGCCGGCGAAGGCTATTGGATTCTTTTGCTCGAATTGTTGCAGTGGCAGAACGATCACAAGGTCTTCGAGGACCGCGCGGTCGAATTCGCCGTCGCGTTCGAAGTGTCGCCGCCATCCTGGGAGCCGCCGCCGTCATCGCTGCCCGCGGAATCGGCCGGCGATGCGCCGCCGCCCTCCGACGCGGTGTCCGACAATGCGGAAATGCTCGTCTGGCAGGGCACGCTGGCGGGATCGTCGGATCCGCAGCTCGCGAAGCTCGCGATGTTCGGCGAAGGAAGGCACGCGATACCGATCGACATGGGCGGGATAGATCGCATCGATTTCGTCTGCGCAGGCGCGCTTTTCAACGCCATCAGCCGCGCCGAGTCGCAGCGCAAATCGGTTCAGATCGTCGGCGCATCGCCGATCATCCGGGCGCTGCTGCTGCTGATCGGCATCTCGCCGCGGCATTTCGTCAAGAAGGCAACCTAGGCTGCTAGCATCGGTTCTCGCGGCGCCTGCCGCGCCGAAGAGTTGATCTTCGGGCGTCGACGCCGGGCAGCGAATCGATCGCGCAGCGCCCGATAATGGACTTATTTCACGGCACGACAATCCTTTCGGTGCGCCGCGGCGCCAGGGTCGCGCTGGGCGGCGACGGCCAGGTCACGCTCGGCAACGTGGTGATCAAGGCGACGGCGAAAAAAGTGCGCCGCATCTACAACGATCGGGTACTCGCCGGTTTTGCCGGCGCGACGGCCGACGCATTCACCTTGTTCGAGCGCTTCGAGGCCAAGCTCGACAAGCATCAGGGACAGCTGCAGCGGGCGGCGGTCGAACTGGCGAAAGATTGGCGCTCCGATCGCATCCTGCGCCGGCTCGAGGCGATGCTGGCGGTGGCCGACGCCACATCGTCCCTTGTGATCACCGGCACCGGTGACGTGCTCGAGCCCGAGTACGGCATCGTCGCGATCGGGTCGGGCGGCGCGTATGCGCAGGCCGCGGCGCGAGCGCTCCTCGAGCACACCGACCTGCCGGCTGATGACATCGTCAAGCAGTCGCTGATGATCGCCGGCGACATCTGCATCTACACCAACCAGAATCACGTGATCGAGGTGCTCGGGTGAGCCCGGACCCCGACACGCGCGATGTCGTCATCGTCGGCGCGGGCCTGGTGGGCCTCGCGCTGGCGGCCGCGTTGGCGCGCGGCGGCCTGAAGGTCACGATCGCCGATCGCGGCAACGTCGCCGCGACCGAGGTGCCTTGCAACAACGGCCGCGACGGCTGGGACCAGCGCGTCTACGCGATCAGTCCGGGCAGCGCCTCGTTTCTGCGCAGCCTCGGCGCGTGGCAGATTCTTCCCGTCGATCGTATCGCCGCGATCGAAGCGATGGACGTGCGCGGCGACGCCGGAGGGCGGATCGAATTTTCCGCGTACGAGATGGGCGAGCGCGCGCTGGCGTGGATCGTCGAGAACCGGGCGCTCAACGCGGCGCTGGTCGAGACGGCGCGCGGCGTGCCAGGGCTCGACATCGTTGCGCCGTGCGCTCCGGCGTCGATCGCCTGGCGTGCCGGTGTCGCCGAACTGCGCCTCGAGGACGGCCGCACGATATCGGCCCGCCTGATCGTCGGCGCCGATGGCGTGAACTCGTGGACGCGGCGCGAGGCCGGCATCGGCGGAGTCCCGAGAGCCTATGGCCAGTCCGGCGTGGTGGCCAATTTCGATATCGAGCGGGCGCATCGCGGCCGTGCGCTGCAGTGGTTTCTCGCCGATGGCAGCGTGCTGGCGTGGTTGCCGTTGCCGGGCCGTCGCGTCTCCATCGTCTGGTCGGCGCCGTCGGCACTCGCCGGCGAACTGATGGCGCTCGATGCGCAGCGGCTCGCAGCGCGGGTCGCCGAAGCTGGCGGCCATGAACATGGCGTGATGACCGCGATCACGCCGGCCGCGGCGTTCGAGCTTTCGTTCCTGAAACTGCGATCGGTCGTCGGCGAGAGGATCGCGCTGGTCGGCGACGCCGCCCATGGCGTGCATCCGCTCGCGGGGCAGGGCGTCAATCTGGGCTTCGGCGATGCCGCGGCGCTGGCTGCGATACTCGGTGCGCGCGGCCCGGTCACCGACACGGGTGCCGCGATCCTGCTCGAGCGTTACGCGCGGCGCCGAGCCGGTCCGGTCCTTGCGATGCAGGCGGTCACGGACGGACTTTTCCGGCTTTTCGACCTGCGCGCTTCCTGGCCGCGGGTTCTGCGCAACCGCGGCATGCAAGCGGTCGCGGCAGTCGGTCCGCTGAAGAGGCTGCTGGCGCAGCCAGCGCTACGGTAAACTGAGCGATTAAAGGAGCAAGCGATGCGGTTTTTCAGGTTCGTGACGGCATTCGCGGCATGCGCGTTGCTCGGTGTGCTGTCGGCGTCGGGAGAGACACCGCAGGTCGGCGCGCCGACCGGTGCCACCGCTGCCGAGCTCGCCGCCGTCAAGCAGATTATCGAGGCCAAGTTCCCGGGCACCACGGTGACCAACGTCGGGCGCTCGCCGTATTTCGGCTTGTACGAGGCCCAGTTCGACGATCGGATAATCTATACCGATGCCAAGGTCAGCTACGTCGTGGTTGGCTCGATCTACGATGCGGATACCAAACAGAATTTGACCGACGCGCGTCTGCGCCAGCTGAACCGCGTCGCCTGGGACCAGCTCCCGCTCGATCTCGCGATCAAAAAGGTCAAGGGCAATGGCGCCCGCAAGCTGGCGATCTTTTCCGATGCCGATTGCCCGTATTGCAAGCGCCTGGAATCCGAGATGAAGACGCTCGACAATGTGACTATCTACACGTTCCTGTTTCCGATCGCTCAGCTTCATCCGGACGCGGCACGCAAGTCGGCGCTGATCTGGTGCGCGCCCGACAGAGCCAAGGCCTGGGACGAATGGTTCGCCTCGGGGAAATTGCCGAACAACAAGGGCGACTGCGCGACGCCGATCGCGAAGACGGCGCAGCTCGGTCAGAAGTACCGCGTCAACGCGACGCCGACGCTGGTGTTCGCCGACGGCTCGATGGTTCCCGGCGCGCTGCCGTTGGACCAGCTCGAGTCCGAGCTCAAGCAGGCTGAAGCGGCGGTCGCCAAACAAGCGAAGCCATAGCGAATCAGGCACGGAGGCGACATGGCGCTGATGGATTTCATCAAGAAACAGTTCATCGACATCATCGAATGGAGCGATGATTCGCGCGACACGCTGTCGTATCGCTTTCCGGACGAGGACAAGGAGATCAAGCGCGGTGCCCAGCTGATCGTGCGCGAATCGCAGATCGCACAATTCATCTACCTCGGCCAGTTCGGCGACACCTTCGGCCCCGGCAAATACTCGCTGACCACCGACAACATCCCGGTGCTGAGCGATCTGAAAGGATGGAAGTACGGCTTCGAATCACCGTTCAAGGCCGACGTCTACTACGTCGTCACGCGGCTTTTTACCGGCAACAAATGGGGCACGGCCAATCCGGTGATGATGCGCGACCAGGATTTCGGCATCGTCCGCCTGCGTGCGTTCGGCATCTACGATTTTCACGTCACGGATCCGAAGCTGTTTCTGAAGGAGGTCGCCGGCACCGACGATCACTTTCGTCTCGACGAATTCACTGACACGATGCGCTCGCGCATCGTCAGCGTCTTCTCCGAGGCATTGGCGCAATCGAAAATTCCGGCGCTCGACGTCGCGGCGCGCTACGGCGAGCTGGGCAGCGCATTGCTGCCGCTGATCAATCCGCAGACCATCGCCAAATACGGCCTCGAGATCACCAGCTTCGTGGTCGAAAATGTTTCGGTGCCGCCTGAAGTCGAGCAGGCGATCGACAAGCGATCGAGCATGGCTGCGGTCGGCAACCTGAACGACTACGTCAAGTTCCAGATGGCGCAGGGGCTCGAGAAAGGCAACGGCGGCCCGGGCGGCATGGCGGCGGAAATGGCGGTGGGCATGGCGATGGCGCAGCAGATGATGAATCAGTCGGGCGGAATCATGGGGTCGCAGAGCACGCCGGGCATCGCCGCGACCGCATCGACCGGCGCGGCCGTGACCGCACAGCCGGCGCAGTTGCTGACTCCCGCGCAAGTCGCCGAGCTTCTGGGCGTCGCCGAATCCGATGTGATGTCGAGCCTTCAGAAGGGCGACCTGAAGGGCAAGCAGATTGGCACGCAATGGCGCGTCACCCGCGCCGCGGTCGACCAGTTCCTGCACTCCTGATACGAAAGACGGGGGAGTTCCGATGGATGCGACCCGACGACGGCTGTGCGCGCTGCTGGGGCTCGGCGTGGCCCTCGTCTGTGCCGGCGAGCTCTTCGCCCAGGATCCGCGGGCGAGTCTGGTGCAGGAGACCGCGCGGACGTGGCTCGCCGATACCGACCGTGGCGATGCCGCGCAGAGCTGGAAGAGCGCAGGCAAGCAGTTTCGCAACGCCATCACGGTCGAGCGCTGGGCTGATTCGCTCAAGCAGGTTCGCCCGCCACTTGGAGCGCTGTCGCAGCGCGCCGTGCTGGCCACGCAATTCCGGAAAAAGTTTCCCGGAGCTCCCGACGGCGAGTATGCGATCGTCGTCTTTCGCACCACGTTCGCGAAAAAGATGGATGCGCGCGAAACGCTGACCCTCGAGCACGAGCCCGACGGCATGTGGCGCGTGATCGGATACTTCATTCGCTGATCTCACGCGGATCGCGTGACCGATCGCCGCCACCGAAGCAGCACAACGCGGCGCGCTCAAGCGGCCGGTCTGGATCGTCGAAGGCCCAGGGTTGCCGGTAAACCGGCCGTTCGCTGATGGCTGACGCGGCGCCCGCCGAAGATCGCGGCGAGCCGCGGCATGAGGTCGCGCAGCAGAAATTCGCCTGCCCGGCCTGCGGCGCCGAGGCGGTATGGAACCCGGCGCAGCAGGCGCTGGTGTGTCCGTTTTGCGGAACGACGTCGCCGGCGACGATCGACGCTTCCGGCGCCATCATCGAGCACGACCTGGCCACGGCGCTGCGCGGCATCGGCGACGACAAGCGCGGGTGGCAAGTCGAGAAGCGCTACGTCAAATGCCGGAGCTGTCAGGCGATATCGGTCATGGACGCGAGCCGGCAGGCGCAGCGTTGCGAATTCTGCGGCTCGGCCGAGCTCGTTCCGTACGGAGAGGTCAAGGATGCTTTTCGGCCGGAAAGCGTGCTCCCGTTCAAGATCGGCGAAGACCGTGCGCGCGACGGTATTCGCGCCTGGTACGGGAGGCTATGGCTTGCGCCCAACGCGCTCAAGCGCAGCGCGCTGACCGATACCGTCAAGGGCGTCTACCTGCCGTACTGGACCTTCGACGCCAGGGCCGATGCCGCATGGACCGCGGAGGCCGGTCATTACTATTACACCACCGAAACCTACGCCGATGGCAGCGGCCGCACGCAGACTCGCCAAGTGCGCCAGGTGCGCTGGGAGCCGGCGGCAGGTCGTCTGCAACATGTTTTCGACGACGATCTCGTGTGTGCCTCGGTCGGCGTGCACCCGGATCTGCTCCGCGGCGTCGAGCCATTTCCGACCGGCGAGCTTAAAGCGTACGACGCGGCGTACGTCGCCGGCTGGGTGGTCGAACGCTACCAGATCGATCTGGTCGGCGCCGCGAAGGCCGCACGCGAGGCGATGGACGACGAGCTGCGGCGCCTTTGTGCCGCGCAGGTTCCGGGCGACACCTATCGCAATCTCGACGTGCGCGCCGCCTATTCGGGGCAGACCTTCAAACACATACTCGCGCCGATCTGGCTGCTGACCTACAATTTCGGATCGCGCAGCTTTCAGGCGGTCATGAACGGCGTCACCGGCACGATTCAGGGCGAGTATCCGAAGAGCTGGGTGAAGCTGACGCTGCTGGGTATCGCGATCCTGATCGGGTTGATCATCGTGCTGTCGCTCGGCACGCACCGATGATCCGGGCGGCGGCATGATCGGAGGAATGCCTTTGCGAGGAGAGGGATGAAAACGGCCATCGTCACCGGCGTATCTCGCGGCCTGGGGGAGTCGCTGGCCGCCGCATTGCTCGCTCGCGGCTTCGCCGTCACCGGCATTGGCCGTTCCAGCGCAGAGCGCCTGTCCGGCGAGCACTACCGATTCGTGCACTGCGACCTTGCGCAAGACGCGACGATCGAGCCCGTGCTGGCGCCGGTATTCGGGGAGATCGCCGCCGCGCGGCCGAGCTCGGTCTCCCTGATCAACAATGCCGCCGTTGCGGGCCCGGTGGGCGCGCTGGGCACGCTCGACACCGCGTCCATCGCGGATGCGCTGGCGGTGAATCTCCTCGCGCCGCTCGCGCTGGCGAACCTGTTTTGCCGCGCGTTCGCCGGTGGCTCGGGGCAATATCTGGTGATCAATATTTCGTCCGGGGCGGCCCAGAGCCCGCTCGGCGGCAGCGGCCCTTATTCGATCGCCAAGGCCGGGCTGGAAATGCTGACGCGACAGATCGTCGCCGACCAGAAAGCACCGGCCTTTCGCGCGATCTCGGTGCGGCCGGGCATCATCGATACCGGCATGCAGGCCTATATGCGCACGCTGCCGCGCGAGACATACGCCAATGTCGACATGTTCCGCGAGTTTCACGCTTCGGGACAACTGGTGCCGCCCGACGTCGTCGCGGCCAAGATCGTCGACCGGCTGGTCCTCGGCGACGTCGAGAACGGGCGCTGCTACAGCTACAAGGAGTTGTAGGACATCGGGCGCGTCTGCACGCGGTGACCTGCAGCCGACGTTCACCGACGCAAACGCTCGACCCGGTAGTCGAGCACGCTCCCGCCCCCGCCTGCTTCCCACATCAGGCAGTAGGTCTGATCGCGATCGGCGGTGAATTCGCCGGATTCGCCCTGCGTGCTTGCGACCGATATCGGTTCGATCACCGCGTTGCCGTCGTGAAAATGGACGTTGAACGCCAGCGGAGCCGCGGCCCGGAACAGGTAGCCGACTCGCCCGCCCGCTTGCAGCTCTACGCACTCCTCGTAGGCACCATACGGCGTGATCTCGAGGCCGACGATAACTTTCGGCGTATCGAGGCGATCGGGCGGCGTCGCGCAGGCGGCGATGCCCAGCACTCCCGTCAGCGCGACCATGCGCGCGCCGGGGAGGAAGGTCAACGGCTGCTCCGGCGAAGTCGCCGCCAATCCTCGGACAGCATCGCCCAGCGCTCGTGATCTCGCCAGCGTCCCGCAATCTTGACATAGCGGCGCGAAAAGCCTTCGCGGGTGAATCCCGCGCGCCGCACCAGCGACACCGAGGGCCGATTGCTTGGTTGCACATTGGCTTCGACGCGATGGAGTTTGAGCTTGCCGAACGCCAGCGCGAGCACGAGGTTCAGCCCTTCGGACATGTAACCCTGGCCGGCGTGCGGGGCGAACGCGTAGTAGCCGAGGTAGCTGCTCTCGAAAGCACCGCGGACGATCTCGCTGAAGTTGAATACGCCGATCAGCGCATCGTCGTCGAGCTTGCAGACGACGACGCCGATGTGCGACGCGGTCGCCGGCTTGCGCGACTGCGGCCCGGCGAAACGGCGCAGATACGACGCAAAGCCCGCCTTGGTCGTCGGCGCCTGCACCCAGCCTCGATGCAACCTGTCGGATACCTTCGAGCCGGTGATGAACGCCGCGGCGTCACGCGAACGCGGCCGGCGCAGGTAGACTCGCGGCCCGACGGCGAGCGCATATTTCAGGGCTGGCATAATGCGCATCTTACCGCGAGGGTGTGCTGGCGATGAGCCATTGGATCGAAGGCAAGGTGACCGGCAAGCGGCAGTGGACCGACAGGCTGTTCTCGCTGCAAGTCGCTGCGCCGGAACTCACCTTCGTCGCAGGCCAGTTCGCGCGGCTCGCACTGCCGGCACCGCCCGGGTCCAAGGAGCCGATGCTCGGGCGGCCGTATTCGTTCGTCAACCCTCCCGAGCGCTCGCCGCATGAGTTCTATTTCAACGTGCTGCCGGAGGGTCCGTTGTCGCCGCGGCTCGCCGCGCTCGAGCCGGGCGCGCCGCTTTGGCTGCTTGAGCGCGCGAACGGATTCTTCAGCATGCCCGAGGTCCCCTCGGCGGCCGTGCTGTGGTGCCTTGCCACCGGCACGGGCATCGGCCCGTTCCTGTCGATCCTGCGCACCGCCGACCCGTGGGAGAAATTCGAGCGCGTCGTGCTGGTGCATGCGGTCCGCTACGCGCAGGACCTGTCGTATCGCGAAGTGATCGCCGAGATATCGACCGCGCGCGCGGGGCGCTTCGCTTTCGCGCCGTTCGTCAGCCGCGAGCCGGATCGCAGCGCGCTTTCCGGCAGGATTCCGGAAGCGATAAGGGACGGCCGACTCGAGGCGTGGACGGGGCTGCCGCTGACCGCGGAGAACGCGCACGCGATGCTCTGCGGCAATCCCGATATGGTGCGCGACACGCAGGGCGTGCTCGAATTGCGAGGCATGCGACGCCACCGCCGCCGCGAACCCGGGCACTACACGGTCGAGACCTACTGGTAGCGACGCGCCGTGATTACCCGGCTAGGTTGTGCGCGACGATCTCCGCGACGTCGGTCGACAGCGTCGGTGCGGCCGCAATCCGCTCGAGCGCCGCGCGCTGCAGGTCGCCGCGCGGCCGCTCGAATCGCCTCCATCGGTTGAATGCGGCGGCGAGCCGCGCCGCGACCTGCGGATTGGTGCGATCAATCGCGAGGACCTGGTCGGCGATGAATGTGTAGCCGGCACCGTCCGCAGCGTGGAATGCCGGCAGGTTCGACTGGGCGAACGCGCCGATCAGCGACCGGATCCGGTTCGGATTCCGTGCGTCGTAAGCCGGATGTGACAGCAACGCGCGCACGCGCTCTAGCGTGCTTGGCAGGCACGATGTCGCCTGCAGCGCCAGCCACTTGTCCATCACCAACGGGTTGCCGCGCCATCTCGATTCGAAGCTGTCCATCGCGACGCCGCGCGTTTCGCCGGTCGTATCGTTCAACGCAGCCAGCGCCGCGATCGCATCGGTCATGTTGTCGGCGCCGTCGAACTGCGAAAGCGCGAGCGCACGCGAGGCCGCATCGTCGCGTGAGGCGAGATAAGCGAGGCAGACATTCTTCAGCGAACGCCGCGCGACCTGTCCCGGATCGAACGAGTATTCGCCCGCGTTGCGGCACGCGACGTAGCCTTCCTCGAATTCGGCGGCGAGCTTGTCGGCCAGCCCCGCCATCGTCGCCATCCGGACGCGATGCAGGGTTTCGATGTCGATCGGCGCCTGTTGATCGGCGAGGATGCTGAGCCGCGGCGGTCGCAACGCGAGCGCGACCAGGGCCGGATCACTTGTCCGGTCGGCGAGCAGCGCGCGAACCACGTCGGCCAGCGCCGGAGACAACGCGAACTCCGCGCCTGCCCTGGCGCGTTCGATTTCGGCGAAGATCGCGCGCGAAAAAATCCTCTGCGCCGCATCCCAGCGGCAGACCGGGTCGGAATCATGCGCGGCGAGCAGCACCAGGTCCGCTTCGTCGTAGGCGTAATCGACGCTGACTGGAGCGGAGAAGCCGCGCAGCAGCGAAGGAACCGGACGCTCGCGCACATCGGTGAAACGGAACGATTCGCGCGCCTGGCGAAGATGCAGCGTCACGCTGGTGTCAGAGGCCGATCGCGCCGTTCCATCGCCGTCGAGATGAAGCGGCAGGTCGGCTCCATCGGGCCCGACCAAGCCGATCGCCAGCGGAATGTGCAGCGGCCGCTTGGCCGGCTGGCCGGGCGTCGGCGAACACGACTGCACGACCTCGAGCGTGAACGTCTTCGCCTCCGTATCGTAGTTGCCCTGCAAGGCAAGCGCCGGCGTGCCTGCCTGGCTGTACCAGATGCGGAACTGGCCGAGATCGACGCCGGACGCATCCTGCATCGCCTGCACGAAATCATCGCAGGTCACCGCCTGGCCGTCGTGTCGCTCGAAATACAGATCCATGCCACGGCGGAATGCCGGCGGTCCGAGCAGCGCGCGCTGCATCCGGATCACCTCGGCGCCCTTTTCGTAGACTGTCGCCGTGTAGAAGTTGTTGATCTCGGCGTAGCTGTCGGGGCGCACCGGATGCGCGGTCGGGCCTGCGTCCTCGGCGAACTGCTGCGCGCGCAGGAAGTCGACCGCCTCGATCCGCTCGACCGCGCGCGAGCCGACGTCGCTCGAGTACTCCTGGTCGCGGAACACCGTCAGCCCTTCTTTCAGCGACAATTGAAACCAGTCGCGGCAAGTGACGCGATTGCCGGTCCAGTTGTGAAAGTACTCGTGGGCGATCACTCCCTCGATGCTCGAATAATCGGCATCGGTCGCCGTTTCCGGATGCGCCAGCAGCAGCTTGCTGTTGAATATGTTGAGACCCTTGTTCTCCATCGCGCCCATGTTGAAGTCGTCGGCGCAGAAGATCATGAACGTGTCGAGGTCGTATTCTCTGCCGTAGCGCTCCTCGTCCCAGCGCATCGCACGCTTGAGCGCCGCCATCGCGTGGCGGCATTTGCCGAGGTTGACAGGCGTAGAGAAAATGCGCAGCGCGACCTTGCGTCCCGACGCGGTGAGGAATTCGTCGTCGAGCGAGGCTAGGTCGCCCGCGACCAGCGCGAACAGGTACGAAGGCTTCGGATACGGATCGTGCCAGGTCGCGTAGTGCCGGTCCCCGTCCCCGGAGGCGGCGCCCCGCTCGATCAGGTTGCCGTTCGAAAGCAGGACCGGGTAGCGCCTGGCATCGGCCGCGATCGTCACCGTGTACCGCGCTAGCACGTCGGGCCGATCGGGAAAAAAGGCGATGCGACGAAAGCCCTCCGCTTCGCACTGCGTGCAAAACACGCCCGACGACAGGTAGAGACCTTCGAGCGCGCTATTGGCCGCGGGATCGCATTCGGAGACGATGTGCAGTACACCGGCGTCAGGCAGTGCCCGAAAAGTGATGCCGGCCGGACCGAGCGCGTACTCGACGGCCGCCAGCGGCCGGCCATCGTGCTCGATGCCGATCAGTTTCAGCTGCTCGCCGTTGAGCTGCAGCGGTGCGGCGCGCTCGCCCTCCGGATTCCTGCGATAGGCGAATCGAGCCGAGACCCGCGTGGCGCTGGCATCCAGGTCGAAGCGGAGCGCGACCTCGTCGATCAGATGCGAGGGCGGGCGATAGGCGAGCCGTTGGACGACCGGCGGCGCCGCGTCGCGTGGCAGCATCAGGGCTTGACCTCGAGCAGCTCGACGTCGAACAGCAGCGTCGCTCCCGGCGGAATGACCCCGCCTGCGCCTCGGCTCCCGTATCCCATGTCGGGTGGGATGATCAGCGTGCGCTGGCCGCCGACCTTCATGCCCGCGACGCCTTCGTCCCAGCCGCGTATCACGCGTCCTCCGCCGAGCGGAAAGACAAAGGGCTCGTTGCGGTCGCGCGATGAATCGAATTTCGTTCCCTTGTGATCGACTGCAGTGGGCGCGTAAAGCCATCCAGTGTAGTGAACAACTACCGACGCGCCTTTGACAGCTTCCGGGCCGGTGCCGATTTTGTTGTCGATCTTTTGTAGCTCGTTCAATTTGGCATCCATCTTGCTAGAAATGGTTGAGGGGTCCGTCGTGCCCGTCTGCGCGAGCGTGGGACAGGTGGTGAAAAGCAGTGCGGCAGCGGCAAGCAGCAGCCGGCAATGCCTCGTGGACACTGAGACGCTTGGCACGTAGACCTCCGGGATGAGCGCGACGAACAAGATGCGCGCTACGATTTTGATGCAGGCGACGATTTTACTCCGACTCGATGCCGTTTTTTGCGCGGCCGACCGATTTCGGCTATAAATCAGGGCTCCTCCGCAATTCGGCAATCAAGTCGACTGGGCCGCAATGAGCGCGATGTCCGGCACGGGCAGTGGACAGGACTCAAGGCAGGGCCAACGTCGTCAAGCTGGCTCGATGAAAGCGATGTTTGGATTTTTGACCCCACAAGGCAGGGACTCCGGCGATCCGCTGCAAAGCGCGAAAGCGGCCGGCGCATGGCTGCGGCAGCTGCCCGCGCTCGATGTCATAGGGCGGCAGCAGCACGTGATTCGCGCGCTGGATGCAGTGCGCGGAACGCAGCGCGCGATCGACCTGAACCGCGTCAACGCGATCCAGTTCGTCGACGCTGCGCTCGGCGCAGATCGCCGTCAGCTGATCAAGCAGTACATCGAGAACATCGAGAATTCGCCCAAGCTGGCCGAGCGCATCTGGCAGGCACTGTGGGAGATGAGCCAGGGGTTCACGCTGGCCTATCAGCAGGCGCTCGAGAGCGCGTTGTCGCAGGCCGGCAATGCGCGCTGGCGCGCAGCGCTGCCGTTGCTGTTCGTGCGCTTCGTGCACTTCCAGGGCACCGATGCCAAGCTTCGCGTGTTCAAGTACGAGCGCTGGATTCCAGCGAAATGGATCGAGCTGCATCAAGCCTACCTCCGTGCCTGCGAAATGCAGTGCGATCGGCAGGCTGTCGTGTTGCCCGCCGCCGGAGCGGCGGCGCAGCAATGGTCGGTCGAGCAGGAATACCTGTATGTCCTTCTTGTCCACCAGCTCAACACCGGAAACCTCAACCCGACCGAGATCGACTGGGCGAGCTCGCAGCTCCGCGCGTGGACGCGACGGCTCGCTCTTGAGCAGATACCTCGATCACTGGAAGGATTTTTCGTCGATCTGGCGGGACGCGAAGGCCTGGTGAAGAGAACCGGCAACGATCGCGGGTCGGTGCTGCGCTATCTCGACACGACGCCGCTGGCCGACGGTCTCGAGCGCGCGATCACCGCGCTTCGCGACGCCGAGCTTACCGACCAGGGCCCCGTCGCTGCGATCAATCAGCAGCGTCTGTCGGTTTTGCGCAAGATCCAACCCGCGGTTTCGCCGACATCGCAGTCCGAGCTGCGACGCGATCCCCGCGTCGCGGTCGCGGTGTCGGCCAGGGTCCGCATCGGGCTGTCGCGAATTTGCCAGGACCTGAGCTCGCAGGCAGCCGGCGAAACCGGCGGCGATCTCGGCGCCAGCGCCGAGCAGATCGAAGTATTTGCCGTCGCGGGCGCGCCGCGCATCAGGCGCAAGCCGACCGAGGACGATTCGCTCGCGGTCAGCCTGTCGTCGTGGACCGACCCGACCTGGGAGATCAAGGACCGCAGCGTTGCAGGTCTGCGCATCGCGGCGACCGGCGGTATCGGGCAGAGTCTCACCCTTGGAGCCCTGGTCGCGGTTCGCCAATCCGACGCCGGTGGATGGCTGCTCGGCGTCGTGCGGCGACTGAACAAGGTTTCCAACGAGGAAGTCGAGGCCGGCGTCAATATCATCGCCGAGCGCGTCGTGGCGGTGACGCTGGCGGCGAAACGACGCGCGAACGAGGACACGGGATACATCATCGACGGCCTCGACATGTCGACGATGGGCGAGCGCTTCGAGGGCCTGTACCTGCCGCCCCCCTCTCGCCCCGACAAGCCGCTGGCGATGAAGACGGTGATCGTGCCGACGTCCGAATACGCCGAAGGGCGAAACGTCCTGCTGACGACGGCGCGCTCGGTGTACACGGTTTCGATGCGCCATCTGGTCGAGCAGCGACCCGACTGGAGCTGGGCGACGATCCAGCTCGTCGACAAAAAGGTGCGCGAGGAAGGCTAGGGCTGTTCGAAGGGCTTGAACCTGAGGTTCAGGCTGCGCTGGAACAGGTCCGGTGAATCGGGACGCGGCAGCGGCGAGGACTTGATGATCGCCCGCTGGACCGCCTCGTCGTAAGCGCGATTCCCGCTGGACTTCCGTAGCTGCGCATCGATGATCTCGCCGGTCGGCAATTGCACGACCTCGAAGATCGCTTCCGGATTGCCGGCGATCTCGGGCGGCACGACGACGTAACCCTTGATCTTGGCCTGGATGCGGCGGATGTAGTCGGCGTTGGCCCGGCTCTTCGCCACGTCGGCGGCGGCGCGAGCTGCGGCGACCTGCTCACGCTCGGCTTGCGCCTTCAGCGCTTCGGCTTCTCGCGTCTGGCGCTCGCGCACCTGCGCGAGGCGCTTTTCCTCGGCCTTCTTTTTCTCGGCGTCGATGCGCTCCTTTTCCTTTCGCTCGCGCTCCGCCTGCTCTTTCTTGCGTTGTTGCTCCTGCTTTTCCTTGAGCGCGATGTCGGCCTTGGTCGGAGTTGGCGGCTCGGCCTTCGGCGCGGGCTTCGGCGGCTCGGGCGGCGGCTTCGGCGGTTCAGGCTCGGGTTTTGGCGGCTCCGGCTCGGGTTTGGGCGGCTCCGGCGCCGGCGGCGCCGGCTTGGGCGCAACCGGCTGCGGTGCATACAGCTCGACGCTTACCGGCTCGGGCTCGTGATTCCGCCAGTCGACACTGAAGATGAGGAAGACGACGAACGCAAGATGCACGGCGACGGCGAGGATCGCGGCGATCCACTTGCCGACCGACCAGCCGGGCGCCGGGCGCGACGGAGGCACGAGGGATCAGCCCGACTGCCGGCGCGCGAGCAGGCCCACCTTGCTCACTTTGTTTCGCTGCAGCATGTCGAGCACTTCGACGACGGACTCGTAGCGCACGTCCTTATCGGCGCTGATCACGACCGGTGATTCGGGCGCCTGCTTCTGCCGCGCCTGTATGCGCGCGATCAGCTCGTCGCGATCGACGCGTACCGGCGACGCGCTGCCTTCCTTGAGCAGCAGCGCCCCGTCGCGCTTGATTTGTATCTGCATCGGAGCCACCGGCGTGGTCAGCGCGCTTCCGACGCTGGGCAGCGTGATCTCGCCCGGCGTGATCAGCGGAGCGGTGATCATGAAAATCACCAGCAGCACCAGCATCACGTCGATGTACGGGACGACGTTGATCTGGTTGATCGATTTGCGCGGACGGCGCATCGCTTCACCCCTGCCGCTGCAGGATGTTGGAGAATTCCTCGATGAACGTTTCGAACCGCGTCGCGAGGCGGTCGACGTCGTGCGTGTAGCGGTTGTAGGCGACGACGGCGGGAATCGCCGCGAACAGGCCGAGCGCAGTCGCGATCAGCGCCTCGGCGATGCCCGGCGCGACCTGCGCCAGCGTCGCCTGGCTGACGCTTTGCAGGCCGCGAAACGCGTTCATGATCCCCCAGACGGTGCCGAACAGCCCGATGTAGGGGCTGACCGAGCCGACGGTCGCGAGCCCCGCGAGATTGGCTTCCAGCGCGTCGATTTCGCGCTGGTACGATGCGCGCATCGCTCGGCGTGCGCTGTCCATCGTCGCCGCCGACGAGGATCCCTGCTTGCGGTGCTTGGAGAATTCGCGGAAGCCGGCCGAAAAAACCCGCTCCAGTGCGCCGCCGTCGCGAGCCTGGCTGGCGCGCTGGAACAGCGCGTTCAAGTCTCCGCCTTTCCAGAATTCGTCCTCGAAATCGTCGGTTCTGGCCTCTGCCCGCCGCAGCGCGAACATCTTCAGGAAGATCTGCCACCACGACCACAGCGAAAGCACCAGCAACAGCACCATCACCGCCTGCACGACGATGCTGGCGTGCGCGACCATCGCGACGAAGGAGAGATCAGGATGCAGGTTCAAGCGTCGGTATCCTTACATATAACGCCGGCAGGTCGCCGGCGGGGTCGAGCGACAGGTCACTCGCTGAAAAGCTCGCCCGCCCCGGTGGGCGGCGCCAGGCCGAAGTGGCGATACGACAGCGCGGTGGCGATCCGGCCGCGGTTGGTCCGCTGCATGAAGCCCTGCTGGATCAGAAAGGGCTCGAGCACGTCCTCGATCGTGTCGCGTTCCTCGCCGATCGCGGCCGCGAGATTGTCGATGCCGACCGGCCCGCCGTCGAACTTGTCGAGCACGCAGCGCAGGAGCTTCCGGTCCATCACGTCGAGCCCCATGGCATCGACGTCGAGCATCTGCAGCGCCTGGTCGGCGACGGCGCGCGTGATATTGCCGGCGGCGCGAACCTCGGCAAAATCGCGGACGCGCCGTAGCAGGCGGTTGGCGATGCGCGGCGTTCCGCGCGAGCGGCGCGCGATTTCGCTCGCGCCCTCGGCCTCGATCGGAATGTCGAGCAGGCGCGCCGAGCGGGTGACGATGCGGGTGAGCTCCTCCGGCGTATAGAACTCGAGACGCGCCACGATGCCGAAGCGATCGCGCAGCGGATTGGTCAGCATGCCGGCGCGCGTCGTCGCGCCGACCAGCGTGAACGGCTGAAGATCGAGCTTGACCGAGCGCGCGGCAGGCCCCTCGCCGATCATGATGTCGATCTTGTAATCCTCGAGCGCCGGATACAGTATTTCTTCGACCACCGGTGACAGCCGGTGAATCTCGTCGATGAACAGCACGTCGTGCGGCTCGAGGTTGGTCAAGAGCGCCGCCAGGTCGCCGGCGCGCTCGAGCACCGGCCCCGAAGTCTGGCGCAGGTTGACGCCGAGCTCGTGCGCGATGATGTGCGACAGCGTCGTCTTGCCCAGTCCCGGCGGGCCGAACAGCAACACGTGATCGAGCGCTTCCTTGCGCTTTTTCGCCGCCTCGATGAAGATCGAAAGCTGGCTGCGGATTTTCTCCTGGCCGATATACTCTTCGAGCGCGCGCGGGCGCAGCGTGCGCTCGAGCACTTCTTCCTGGGGGGTCACCGGGGCCGCGGCGATCAGGCGATCGGTCTCAATCATGCGTCTATTATGCCTGCAGTGCAGGTGGGCTCGGCCGGGGCAGAAAGGCCATCCTCACGCCTTGGCCAGCAGCTTCAGAGCCTGCCTGATGCCGTCGCCTACGCCGATGCCTTCGGGCAGCTCCCTTACAGCGTGCGTGGCTTCCTTGTCGCTGTAGCCCAGCGACAAAAGCGCGTTCAATACGTCGGAAGCCACCGGCGCGGGGCGATGTACGCCGACTGCGGTCGTCAGGTCGGCGCCGAGCTTGTCCTTGAGCTCGAGCAGCAGACGTTCGGCCGTCTTCTTGCCGATGCCGGGGACCTTGGTCAGCCGGCCGCTGTCCTGCATCGTGACCGCCTGCGCGAGCTCGGCAACCGACAGCCCGGACAGGACGGCGAGCGCGATGCGCGCGCCGACGCCACTGATCTTGATCAGCTGGCGGAACGCGCGCCGTTCGTTTTCGGAGCCGAAACCGAACAACAGATGCGCGTCCTCGCGCACGACCAGATGAGTGAACAGCGTGAGCTTGTCGCCGATGTTGGGGAGGTTGTAGAACGTGCTCATCGGCACGTCGACCTCGTAGGCGACACCCTGAACGTCGAGCAGGATCTGCGGCGGGTTTTTCTCCAGCAGCGTCCCGGCGAGCCGGCCGATCATCGTGTCGCTGCCGCCGCGCCGCGCACACGCGTTCCCGAAAAGCCTGGACAGAGGGATGATTCGAGTGAACCGCTGACGCGCATGCCGCGGATTATCGCATGTGCGGATCGCGGCACTGGCGCGAACGGGCGCGCCTCATTGCGCGATGGCGCGCAGATGCGCGGCGACGGCCGAGAGCGACGTCAGCACGAGGGGCTTGTGGAGCAGCAGCTCGGCGCTTGGCGGATGCAGATCGGGCACCATCACCGGGGTCATCCCGGCCGCCGCGGCGGCGATGATGCCCGGCTCCGAGTCTTCCAGCACGACGCAGTCGCGGGCCGAGACGCCCAGCCGCGCCGCGGCGGCGAGGAAAATGTCGGGAGCAGGTTTGCCGCGCGCGACTTCGTCACCTCCAACCAGCGCTGCGAAGCGATGAAGCAAGCCAACCCGTTCGAGCTTGGCGCGGGCGCGTTCGCGGCGGGTGGAGGTCGCCACCGCGAGCGCGACGCTGCGCTCGTCGAGCAAATCCAGGATGTCGGTGAGCCCGGGCTTGAGCGCGATGCCTTCGGCGGCCACGATCGCGTCGTAGTCGGCCGTCCACGCGCTGGTCAATGCTTCGACCGGATAGTCGGGCCCGTGCCGCTCGCGTATCAGCGCGACGCAATCGCCGAAGTCGCGTCCGATCATCTGCCGGCAGAGCTCGAGGTCGAACTCGCGACCGAGGGCGCGCGCGGCGCTCTCCCAGGCGCGCAACGCAGGAGCCTCGGTGTCGAGCATCAGGCCGTCCATGTCGAAGATCACCGCTTGCGGCCATCGCTCGATCAAAGGATGCGGCCTCTGCGTACGCGGTAACCGCCGCGGCGCAAGCCGCCGATGCCGGCGCCACCGTGGGCGTGACAGATCGCGCAGGCAAGCGCATCGGCCGCGTCGGCGGAAGGAGCCGCCGGCAGCGCGAGCAGGCGCCTGACCATCTCCTGCACCTGTTCCTTGGCGGCTTTGCCGTGACCGACGACCGCCTGCTTGATCTGCAGCGCCGTGTATTCGCTGACCGGAAGTTCGGCAAGAACCGCGGCCGAGATCGCCGCGCCCCGGGCCTGGCCCAGAAGAAGGGTCGACTGCGGATTGACGTTGACAAAGACTTTTTCGACCGCGACCTCGGTCGGAAGGTGCGCGCCGATGACGGTGGCAAGGTCGCGCACGATAAGCTTGAGCCGATCGGGCAACTCACCCGAGGTGTTGCGTATGCAGCCGCTGGCGACGTATTGCAAGCGGTTGCCAGTGCAGATGATCACCCCAAAACCTGTCACCCGGAGACCTGGGTCAATACCCAATATCCGTCGCGCCAATTGAATCTGGTTCATTCGACGATGACTGCCGTCGTATAGACGTCCTGCACGTCGTCGAGCGCTTCGAGCGCGTCCAGCAGCTTCTGCATCCGGGCGCCGTCCTCGCCTTTGCATTCGACTTCCACCGTGGGCTTCATCGTCACTTCGGCGAAATCCGATTTTAGGCCTGCGTCGGCGAGCGCCTGCCTGACCTTGACCAGGTCGTGCGGCGCGGTAATCACTTCCGACGAGCCGTCGTCGTGGTTGACGACGTCCTCGGCGCCGGCGTCGAGCGCCAGCTCGATCAGCTTGTTTTCGTCGGTGCCCGGCGCGAACAAGATCTGGCCGCAATGCCTGAACAGGAACGCCACCGAGCCGTCGGTGCCGAGATTGCCGCCGTTTTTCGAAAAGGCGTGGCGCACGTCGGCGACGGTCCTCGTTCGATTGTCGGTCAGGCAGTCGACTATGACTGCTGCGCCGTCGATGCCATAGCCTTCGTAGCGGATCTCCTCATAGCTGGCATCCTCGGCGCCGCCCGAGCCGCGCTTGATCGCGCGCTCTATCGTGTCCTTCGGCATGTTGTTGTCCATCGCCTTGTCGACCGCGAGGCGCAGCCGCGGATTGGTCGATGCGTCGGCGCCGCCGAGCTTGGAGGAGACGGTGATTTCGCGGATCAGGCGGGTGAAGATCTTGCCGCGCTTGGCGTCGGTGGCAGCCTTCTTGTGCTTGATGTTCGCCCACTTGCTGTGGCCCGCCATGATGCATTCCCGCCGTGCTGCCTGATCGCAAATTATAGCAGCGGGACCGGCCACCCCCGACCGCACCACGCCATCTAGAGCAGATCCTGCTGCTTGAGAAATTGCGCTATCGCCTTGAGCCGGATTTCGCTGTCGTTGATTTCGAGCATGCTCTGCTTGATATTTGCCGGCAGCGGCAGCAGCTCGGCGAGCCGGTAGCCGACCCACGAAGCGTCGTCGAGGGCCGGCTCGCCGGCGAAATTTTCGCGCCCGACCCGATTGATCATCAACTCGAGCAGGCCGGCCAGCGGCTGGTGGACCTCCGGCAGCGTAATCCTGGGCTCGGGCACGATCGGACTCGCCTCCGCCATCACCAGACCATCGTCGGCGATGCGATGCGATTGCACCTGGAATCGCGTGCCGCCCTCGGTCTTGAGCTGCAGGATGCCGAGGTGCGGCATATCCCATGAGGTGATTCGCGCCAATGTTCCGATCAGCGCGAACTCGGGACTTTCCGGGGTCCCGCGCCGCGCGACTTCCTCGCCTCGCGTCAACAGGCACACGCCGAAGGGCGTGTCGTCCTTGATGCAGCGCTTGGTCATGTCGATGTAGCGCTGCTCGAACACCTTGAGCGGCAGCATGCCGCCGGGAAACAGCACGGTCTTCAGCGGGAACAACGGCAGCGCCAGCGGCTCGCGCGGCGCGCTGCGCAGGAAGGGCAGCATGCGCGAGCCTTAGGCGCGTTCGAAGCGCGGGGAAGCGGCGCGCGATGCGCCCCAGCGCGGGCCGAGCTCGTGCTCGACGCCGAGCTGGTCGAGAACGCGCGCCACGACGAAGTCGACCATATCTTCGATCGTGCGCGGATGGCCGTAAAAACCCGGCGATGGAGGCAGAATCACGGCGCCGGCGCGCGCGAGCTTGAGCATGTTCTCGAGGTGTATCGCCGACAGAGGCGTCTCGCGTGGCACCAGTACCAGCGTGCGCCGTTCCTTGAGCATCACGTCCGCGGCCCGCTCGATCAGGTTGTCGGCGAGCCCCGCCGCGAGCGAGCCCAGGGTTCCCATGCTGCACGGGCACACCGCCATCGCATCGGCCGGATTCGACCCCGACGCCACCGGGCTCATCCAGTCCTCGCGGCCGAATACGGTCAACTGGCCCGGCTCGGCCCGATAGCGCTCGGCGAAGTAGCTCGCCGCCGCGGCCGGTTGTGTGGGCAGCGTGAGCTCGAGCTCCTGTCGGGCCACGACCTGGGCCGCGGGCGAATACAGCAGGAACACGCGCGCGCGTGCCGCGATCAGGCACTCGAGCAGGCGCAGGCCGTAAGGCAGTCCCGACGCGCCGGTCAAGGCGACGGTGACCGTTTTGGGTGCTGGCATCGGCCGATTCTAGCGTAATGCGCGAACCGTCGCGCGGACGGCGGCGCCGCAGCCTTCTGTTGCCGCTAGCCGATCTCGCGATGCCGCGTGTGCACCTGGTAGCGACCGGTAAACGCCTGCGCGAGCCGCTCGGCCAGGTAGACGGACCGGTGCCGGCCGCCGGTGCAGCCTATCGCCACCGTCAGATAGTTGCGGTTGTCGCGCGCGTAGTCGGGCAGCCAGCTGGCGACAAAATGGTAGATGTCCGTGTACATGCGCTCGACTTCAGGATGGCTCTCCAGGTACGTGATCACCGCCGCATCTTTGCCAGTCAGCGGCGAGAGCGCCGGCTCGTAATGCGGATTCGGCAGACAGCGCACGTCGAAAACCAGGTCTCCGTCGAGCGGGACGCCGTGCTTGTACCCGAACGACTGGAACAGCAGCGTCATCCGCGTCGGGTCGACGCTGATGAAATCCTTGACCCAGCGGCGCAGCGCCGCCGCGGGAAGATCACTGGTGTCGAAGCTGTAACCGAGCGAGCGGATGTCGGCCAGACGCGCGCGCTCGAACTCGATCGCTTCGCGCAGCGTCCTGTCGTCGCTGGAAAACGGGTGCCTGCGACGCGTCTCCGAAAATCGCTTGACCAGGGTTTCGATCTTGGCGTCGAGATAGAGAAAGCGCACCTTCCAGCCGTCGGCACGCGCAGCATCGATCGCCGGCTGCAGGCCATCGAGGGCGGGATCGGTCTTGACGTCGAGCGCGATCGCCACGCGATCCTGTTGCGCCCGTTTAAGGTGATCGAGCAGGCCGGCGAGCTGGGTCGACGGCAGATTCGACACCGCGTAGTAGCCGCTGTCCTCCAGCGCCGCGAGAGCGACGCTCTTGCCCGAGCCCGAGACGCCGCCGATCAGAACCAGGTCCATCGTGCGCAATCCTGCGCCGGCATCGCGTCAGCCCCCGTCTTCCATCAGCTTCTGCTGCCGCTCGATGAACTCCTTGGTGCTGTCGATGCCGCGCTGGTTGAGAACGAAGTTGCGCACCGCCGCCTCGACCAGCACGGCGAGATTGCGGCCGGCCGCGACGGGGATCGTCACCTTGCGGATCGGTACGCCCAGGATCTCCTGGTATGTCGCGCTGACCTGAAGGCGGTCGAGCTCGGAGAACTGCTCGTTGCTGTGGTCCTCGAGGTGCACCATCAGCTTGAGCAGCTTGCGCGGGCGCACCGCGGTCTCGCCGAAGATCGTTCGAATGTTGAGCACTCCGATGCCGCGAACTTCGAGAAAGTCCTTGAGCACCGTCGGGCAGCGTCCCTCGAGCGTGTCCGGCGAAATGCGGTACAGCTCGACGATGTCGTCGGCGACCAGGCCGTTGCCGCGTGAAATCAGCTCCAGCGCGAGCTCGCTCTTGCCGATGGCCGACGCGCCGGTGATCAGCACACCCATCTCCAGGACGTCGAGAAACACGCCGTGCAGCGAGGTCGATTCGGCGAGCATGCGCGAAAGGTACAGGCGGATCACGTCGACGACATGCGGCGACGGTTGCGGCGAGGTCAGCAACGCCATGTGGTGGCGGTTGCATGCATCAAGCAGGTGCTTCGGTATTTCCTCGCCGTTGGCGACGATGATCGCGGCGAGGTCGGTGGTGAACAGACGCGAGATCGCCTGCTGCAGCGCGTCTTCGGGGAGGCTGCGCAAATAGCTCGCCTCGGCGGCGCCTATCATCTGCACGCGGAACGGGTGGATGAAATTCATGTGGCCGACCTGACCGATGGTCGGCTTCAGTGCGGACTCGCCGGTGAGCACGCGGTTGCCGCCCTGCCTCCCTGCGAGCCAGGTCATGCCCAGTCGCTCCTGGTTGTCGGCGATCAGGCGCTCGATGCTCACCTGCCGCACGGCGCCGCTCCGGTTCATGACGGCTCAGGCTGCCACGCCGCGAACACCTGGCGCAGCTCGGCGGGATCGGCCGCCATCGCGACTTGCTCGCGGAACGATCTTTCACCGAACATCTGCGCGAGCTCGGACAAGAGCTCCAGGTGCTCCTCGGTCGCATGCTCGGGCACGAGCAGCACGAACACCTGCTCGACCGGCTTGCCATCGGGCGCGTCGAACGGAATTGGCTGCTGCGGCCGGACGAAGGCGCCCATCGCGTGCGTAAGTCCCTTGATCCGGCCATGCGGAATGGCGATGCCCTGGCCGAGCCCGGTGGATCCGAGCCGCTCACGGGCGAACAGGCTGTCGAACACGACCGAGCGCGCGATTTGCGAATGCGTCTCGAAAAGTGCTCCGATCTGCTCGAACAGACGTTTCTTGCTGGTCGCTTCGAGGTTGAGCGCGATGTTCGCTTCCGGCAGAAGCTGCGCGATCTGGTTCATCGTGTGGGATCGGTGGTCATCGGCATCGGGAGCGACGCCGGCAGCGCCGCTCAAGCCGGACGCGATTATACGCCGAGCGACAGCTTTATTGAGCGCGTGCCTTGCCCGCGGCAGGCCTTGCGCCGGTGCGCTTGATCGCGCCGGGTTCGTGCCGGTTCCCGTTCTTCTTTTCCTTGTGCCGCAGGACCTGGCGGTCGAGCTTGTCGGCGAGCGCGTCGATCGCCGCATACATGTCGGGATCGATGCATTCGGCGTGGATGTCCTTGCCGCGGATGTGCAGATTGGCCGTCACCTGCTGTCTGAGCTTGTCGACCGACAACACCACGTTGACGTCGATCACATGATCGAAATGCCGGGTGACGCGATCGAGCTTGGCGGTCACGTAATCGCGGATCGCGGGAGTGATCACAAGATGGTGTCCGCTCAGGCTCAGGTTCATCCAGCTCTCCTTGGCGTTGGCGCGCGGCGTCAGATCGCCTTGCGCAGATTGACCGGAGGTATCTGCAGCGCTTCCCGATACTTGGCGACGGTGCGGCGCGCGACGACGATGCCCTGGTCGCCGAGCAGGTCGGCGATGCGGCTGTCGGTCAGCGGCGAATTCGGATCCTCGGCGCCGATCAGCTGCTTGATCAGCGCGCGGATGGCGGTGGCCGACGCGGCGCCGCCGGTGTCGGTCGCGACGTGGCTGCCGAAAAAATACTTGAGCTCGTAAGTGCCGCGCATCGTCAGCATGTACTTCTGCGCGGTGACGCGCGAGATCGTCGACTCGTGCAGGTTCAGGATTTCGGCGATCTCACGCAGGACCATGGGCCGCATCGCGACTTCGCCGTGATCGAAGAAGTGCCTCTGCCGGTCGACGATGGCCTGCGATACGCGCAGGATGGTCTCGAACCGTTGCTGGACGTTGCGGATCAGCCATTTCGCCTCTTGCAGCTGGGCGGCGAGCTGCTGGTTCGACGAGCCCCTGTTACGCGTGAGGATATCGGCATAGATGCGGTTAAGCCGCAGCTTGGGCATCGCGGCTTCGTTCAGCGCCGCGACCCAGCGACCCCTTACCTTTCTTACGACCACGTCGGGAATCACATAGTTCGCTTCGGTCTTGGAAAATTCGCCGCCGGGACGCGGATGCAGGCTGGTGATCAGCGTGCGCACGCCGCGCAGACCCGCGTCGTCGAGATGAAGCAACCGCTTCAGCTTGCCGAAGTCGCGCGCCGCCAGCAGCGGGAGATGATGCTCGACCAGCCTGAGGGCTTCGGACAGGAATGGCGTCGTCGCGGGCAGCACCTTGAGCTGCAACGCCAGGCATTCCGCAGCGTCGCGGGCGCCGACGCCGGCCGGCTCGAAATTCTGCAGATGCCTGAGCGCGATGTGCAGCTCGTCGGCGTCGATGCCGAGTTCCTCGGGAAAGAACTCGAGAAGCTCCTCCAGCGACGTCGTCAGGTAGCCGTCGTCATTAAGTGCGTCGATAAGTGCCGATACGATCTGGCGGTCGCGCAACGGAAGGTTGAGCTCCGCCAGCTGCGAATTGAGGTGGTCGCGCAGCGAGCTGGTCGCGACCTGCTGCGGCGAGAAATTGTCGTCGTCGTCGTCGGTGCCCCCCGTCGAGCTGCCCCAGTCGCCGTCGCCGGCCGCGCTGGTCATCGAATCGAAATCCGACTGGAGCGTGCCGTCCGCTCGCTCCAGCGGCTCGTCGACGGTCGCCGACGTCGCTGCCGACTGCGCGAATTCCGGCGGCGGGGCCACGTGCTCGTCGTCGTCGGCCTTTTCGAGCAAAGGATTTTCCTGCAGCAGCCGTTCGACTTCGGCGTTGAGCTCGAGCGTCGACAGCTGCAGAAGGCGGATCGACTGCTGCAGCTGCGGTGTCAGCGTCAAATGCTGGCTGAGCTTGAGCTGGAGCGTCGGTTTCATTGCGCTCCCGCGGCAAGACGTCCGGCGCTGCTGCGCGCCTTGGCGCCGGCCCGGCCCCCTCGATTCGCAAGCCCGCGTTGCGGGGCGGTAACGGGCGCGGCGTCGCCGCCGGCGGCGTGGCGGCGGGGCCGCACGGCCGGCAGGGACCCACGCCTGCCCGGGGCTATCGTTGTCATGACTAAAGCCGGAAATGCTCTCCCAGATAGACCTTCCTGACGTTTTCATTATAAACAATTTCATCGGGCGTTCCCGAGGCCAGCACCCGGCCCTCGTTGATGATGTAGGCGCGGTCGCAAATGCCCAGCGTCTCGCGCACGTTGTGATCAGTGATCATCACGCCGATTTCGCGTTCCTTCAGGAAGCCGATGATCTTCTGGATGTCGAGCACCGCGATCGGATCGATGCCGGCAAAAGGCTCGTCGAGCAGAATGAACCGCGGCCGGGTGGCGAGAGCGCGCGCGATCTCGACCCGCCTGCGCTCGCCGCCGGAAAGGCTGACGGCGGAAGCGTCGCGCAGATGCGAGATCGAAAGGTCTTCGAGCAGCGCATCGAGACGGTTTGCGATCTCGTCGCCGTCGATGCCCTGCAGCTCGAGGATTGCCTGGACGTTGTCTGCGACCGAAAGCTTGCGGAAGATCGACGCCTCCTGCGGCAGGTACGACAGGCCGAGGCGGGCGCGCGAGTGGATCGGCATTCGCGTCAGGTCGTCGCCATCGAGCTCGATGGTGCCACCGTCCGCCGCGACCAGGCCGACAATCATGTAGAAGCAAGTCGTCTTGCCGGCGCCGTTAGGGCCCAGCAGCCCGACCACCTCGCCGCTTCCCACCGCCAGCGAGACGTCATGCACGACGATGCGCGATTTGTAACGCTTGTTCAGCGCGGCGACCGATAGCGTGCTCATTACGTGCGCCGCGGCTCACTTGCCGGCGGGCGGGCCGATCTTGTCGTCGGGCTTGAGCGGCAGCGCCGGATTGGCCTTGGGGCTGGCTGGGGGCGCGGCGGCTGCTCCCTTCGCGCTCTTGCCGTCCTTGTCCTTCGATTCCGGCTGGAATACGCCGCGAACCCGCGCGCCCAGCGGTACTTCGCCCGTCGCGCCTGTGCTGCTGTCCGGGCGCCCCTCGGCCTTGAACACCTCGGTCGCCGCATCGTAGGAGATGTAGTTGCTGCGGATCTCGTCGCTGCCCTTTTTCAACATCGCGTTGTCGAACAGCTCGACAAAGCGTTTCTGCCCGTCGTAGACGATCCGTTGCGCGAAGCCTTCGTAATACTCGTCGACGCCATCGCGCTTTTCGCGGAAGTTCACCGGGTTGCCGTACGCGGTCGCCGACAGCGAGTTGTCGGGGTTCTGATGGAAGGTGATGCGATCGGCGTGAATCGACAGCGTGCCTTGCGTCACGACGACGTTGCCTCTGAGCTCGCCGTTCTTGGTCTCGGCGTTGCCGCCGCCGGTGTCGCCCTGGAAGTTGATCGGCTTGTCCCGGTCGGCCTTTTCCGCCAAGGCCGGCGACGCGACGATGCCGAGGCACAGCAAAGCGCAGCAAGCGCGCGCGACGGCCGGGGCGAGCAGCGTCCGCATCGTGTAATCGATCATTGGCCTATTTGTTCTGGGGCTCGATTTGCCCGCTGACACGGGACCGAAGCTTGACCGTCTTGCTCTTGTTGTCGTATTCCATCCCTGTCGCATTGATTATCCCACGCGGGTCCGCGATCGTCACCGCCTTGTCGGTGACGATCTTGTCCTCTTTCGGCATGACCAGAAGGTACTCGCTGGTAATCGTCGTCGGTCCGTCGTGCGCCGTCTCCGAAGACGCATCGCGCACCCCCTTGACATGCCCGGTGAAGACCACGTGGTCGCGATCGCCGCTGACGCTCGCCTTGTCGGCCGTCACCGTCAGGCGCGGCTTGCCCGGATCGTTGAAAGTGATCTGCGGGCTTTCGAGATCGGTCGAGTCATCGTCGGGATAATGGCGTGCGGCCTTGGCCACGAGCGCCTGGTGGATGCGTCCCTTGTCATCGAGGCTGGCAGCCCTGAAGTTCTCGATGTACAGATCGGGATCGTGCCTTCCGGAACCGTCGAATTTCGGCGCAGGTGCGCGCACCTGCGCGTCCAGCCAGTAGGTCATCGCGGCCAGCGCGCCGAGCAGCAGCGCCGGCGACCAGGCGACGATGCGGTCTAGCAGCGGCTGGCGGAACTTCATTGCGCGAACGCTTTGAGCAGCGGCTCGAGCGAGCCCTGCGCTCCCAGGATCAGCTCGCAAAGCTCGCGCACGGCCCCGGCGCCGCCGTCGGCGCGCGTGACGTAATGCGCGGCGCGTCGCAGCGTCGACGGGGCGTGCGGCACGGTGACGCCCAGTCCGCAGCGGATGATCACCGGCAAGTCCGGTATGTCATCGCCGATGTGAGCGCAGTCACCTGCTTCGAAGCCCAGCTGACGTCGCAGCCGTTCCCACGCGGCGAACTTGTCGTCGGCGCCGAGCACGACGTGCGCTACGCCTAAGTCCTCGGCCCGCCGGGTCACCGCCGGCGCGCGGCTGCCGGAGATCCAGGCAACGGTCACGCCTGCCTCTTGCAGCATTTTCAGGCCGAACCCGTCGAGGGTCGAGAACGCCTTGAGCTGGCTGCCGTCGGCAGCGTAATAGATCTTGCCGTCGGTCAATACGCCGTCGACGTCGCATGACAACAGCCGCACTCGGCGGGCGCGGCTGTCGACGTCGAGCGGCGTCATACGACCTTGGCCCGGAAGAGATCGTGCATGTGCAGTGCGCCGATGAGCTTGCCCTCGCCATCGACGACCAGCAGTTGACTGACCTTCGGCGGCGTTTCCATCAGCTCGACGCAATCGATCGCCAGCACATCGGGGGAAATCGTGCGCGGATTGCGGGTCATCAGCTCGGCGACCCGGACGGCGGCGAAATCGCGCACGCGGCTTAAGGCGCGCCGCAAATCGCCGTCGGTGAAAATGCCGGCAACACGCTGGTCGTCGTCGACGACAGCCGTCATGCCCATGCCCTTGCCGCTCATCTGGACGACGGCATCGGCGAGCGACGCGTTGGCGGACACCATCGGCAGGTCGGCGCCGCTGCGCATCACGTCGCGTACGCGGGTCAGCAGACGGCGTCCGAGCATGCCGCCCGGGTGTGACCGGGCAAAGTCCTCGACCGAGAATCCGCGCGCGTCGAGCACCGTCAGCGCCAGCGCATCGCCCAGCGCCAGCGCGGCGGTGGTGCTTGCGGTCGGCGCCAGACCGAGCGGACAGGCTTCGGTATCAACGCTGGCATCGAGATGAATATCCGCCGCCTGAGCTAGCGACGAACGTTCGTTGCCGGTCAGCGCGATCAGCCGCGCGCCCTGCCGCTTGAAGTGCGGGACGAGCAACACCAGCTCGTCGGTTTCGCCGGAGTTCGACAGCAGCAGCACGACATCGTCTGTGGTGATCATGCCCAGGTCGCCATGACCCGCCTCGGCGGCGTGGACGAAGAACGCCGGGGTCCCGGTCGACGCGAGGGTGGCGGCAAGCTTGCGCGCGATGTGTCCTGACTTGCCGATGCCGGTGACGACGACGCGACCGCGACAGCCGAAGATCGCTTCCGCCGCGGCGACGAACGCTTCGCCTAGCCGATGCTTGAGCGCGTCGATTGCCATCGCCTCGGTGGCAAGCACGCTGCGACCCAGTGCGAGCGCGCGGCCGGCGTCGACGCCGGCCGCGGCAGCGGGTGCTGCCGGGGCGTGTGCGCGGATCGGCGTGGGCATGCGGCCAGTATACCGTCACTTAGAAAGCGCATGCTCTGTGCTACATTCGCACGGCGCTCGAGCGCTGCGGTGCGGCCGGCGGCAGGGCGCGCATTGTCGTCTCGCGCGGCGGCCGGCGCGCCCGAAAAAAGATGACCCACACGCTGCAACTGATACTGCTTTTGCTAGCCGCATCGGTCGTCGCGGTCGTGCTCTGCCGGTTGGTGCGGTTGCCGCCGATCCTGGGCTACCTGGCGATCGGCATCGCGGTCGGCCCGCATGCGCTGGGATGGGTGCCGGACGACGCAAATGTGCGCGACCTGGCCGAATTCGGCGTCGTCTTCCTGATGTTCTCGATCGGCCTGGAATTCAGCCTGGCGCAGCTCAAGACGATGCGCCGGGCGGTGTTCGGCCTGGGACTCGCGCAGGTCGCCATCACCACGCTGGTGGCGATGATCGGGCTGCATTTTCTGCGCTTCAGCTGGCTCGCCGGATTCGCGCTCGGTGGGGCGCTGGCGATGAGCTCGACGGCGATCGTGTCGAAATTGCTCGCCGAACGTTCCGAGCTCAACTCGCCGCACGGACGCGACGTGATGGGCATCCTGCTGTTCCAGGACCTCGCGGTGGTCGCGTTCCTGATCGCGGTGCCGACCTTGGCCGAGGGCGGCGCGGACCTGTGGAAGCCGATGGCCATCGCCGCCGGCAAGGCCGCCGTCGCCTTGGCCGCGATCCTGTTCTTCGGACAGAAGCTGATGCACGGCTGGTTCTATACCGTCGCCCGGCTGCGCTCGTCGGAATTGTTCATGCTCAACGTCCTGCTGGTGACGCTGGGACTGGCCGCGCTGACCGAGCTTGCCGGGCTGTCGTTCGCGCTGGGCGCTTTTCTCGCCGGCATGCTGATCGCGGAGACCGAGTACCGCTACCAGGTCGAGGAAGACATCAAGCCGTTTCGCGATGTCCTCCTGGGCCTGTTCTTCGTCAGCGTCGGCATGTATCTGAACCTTTCCGTCGTCGCCCAGCATCTGGGCTGGGTGCTGACGCTCCTGATCGGCCCGGTGCTGGCCAAGCTGGTTCTGATCGTCATTCTCGCCAGGGCGTTTCGCTCGCCACTGGCGACGGCGCTGCGCACCGGCTTCTATCTGGCGCAGGCCGGCGAGTTCGCGATCGTCCTGCTGGCGCTGAGCACCGATCTTCACATCCTGGATTCGACCTTTCCCCAGCTCGTGCTCGCGGCGATGGTCCTGTCGATGCTCGCGGCGCCGTTCATGATCCAGCTGGCAGAGCCGCTGGTGCGCCGGATGACCGCCAACGACTGGCTCGCCCGCGCCGCGCAGGTGACTCAGATCGCGGCTCGCACGATCTCCCGCCAGGACCACGTGATCGTCTGCGGCTACGGCCGCAGCGGCCAGAATCTCACGCGGCTGCTCGACGCCGAGGGCATACCGTTTCTGGCGCTGGATTCGGACCCGCAGCGCGTCGGCGAGGCGGCTGCCGACGGCGGCAGCGTCGTCTATGCCGACGCCGGGCGGCGCGAAGCGCTGACCGCTGCAGGATTGCAGAAAGCGAGGGCGGTCGTGATCACCTTTACCGATACTGCCGCGGCGCTGAAAATCCTGCACCACGTGCAACATACGCGGCCCGAGGTGCCCGTGATCGTGCGCACCTTCGACGATACCGAGCTCGACCGCCTGCTGAAGGCGGGCGCGGCCGAGGTCGTGCCCGAGACGCTGGAAGGCAGCCTGATGCTCGCCTCGCATTCGCTGCTGCTGCTGGGTGTGCCGCTCAACCGCGTGCTCGCTCGTATCCAGGCGGTGCGCGAAAAACGCTACAGCATCTTCCGCGGATTCTTCCATGGCGCGACGGATGCCGCCGATGCGGAAGACAACCTTCAGCCGCGGTTGCATTCGGTGATGCTCAACGAGCGCTCTACCGCGGTCGGGAAATCGCTCGCCGAAATCGAACTGGACGGACGCGTCGAGATCAACAGCGTAAGGCGGCGCGGGACGCGCGCCGCCGCGCCCGCGCCCGACTACCGTTTCGAAGCCGGCGACGTGCTGGTGCTGCTTGGCAAGCCGGGGGACATCGCGTTCGCCGAACGGCGGCTGCTTCGCGGCTGATGCGTTCGCGGGATCGCCCGCGCGTCGTTGTTGGGTTGCGGCGAACCGGCTACAATCGACATCCTTCCCCTGATTTTCCACCGCTCCGATGCCGGTCGCCGCTACCGCGGACAAGCATGCCAGCTTAAGCCCGACGCGACGCCTCGATCCCGCCGCGGCGGCGATCGAGCTCGACGACGTCTGGTTTGCCTACGACCGCCGCCAGGTGCTGCGCGGGATCACGATGACAGTGCCGCGCGGCAAGATAGTGGCGATCATGGGTGGCAGCGGTTGCGGCAAGACGACGATCCTTCGCCTGATCGGCGGTCAGCTCAGGCCGAATAAGGGCAAGGTGCTGGTCGGCGGGCAGTCGGTGCCCGATCTCGAGCCCGACGCGCTTTACGCGCTGCGCCGCAAATTCGGCATGCTGTTCCAGTTCGGCGCGCTGTTCACCGACATGACGGTCTTCGAGAACATCGCGTTCCCGATGCGCGAACACACCGACCTTCCGGAACCCATGATTCGCGACCTGGTCCTGATGAAGCTCGACGCGGTCGGCCTGCGCGGCGCCGCGCAGCTGATGCCGTCCGAATTGTCCGGCGGCATGGGGCGCCGCGTCGCACTGGCGCGCGCGATCGCGCTCGATCCGATGGTGGTCATGTACGATGAGCCGTTCGCCGGGCTCGATCCGATCTCCCTGGCGGTGGTCGGGCAGTTGATCCGGCGGCTCAACGACGCGCTCGGCATCACCTCGATCGTCGTGACACACGACGTGTACGAGTCGCTGAAGATCGTCGATTACCTGTATTTCGTCTCCGACGGAAAAATAGTCGCCAGCGGCACGCCCGACGAAGTGCGCGATTCGAGCGACCCGTTCGTCCGCCAGTTCGTCGACGGACAGCCCGATGGGCCGGTGCGCTTCCACTACCCGGCGCCGCCATACCACAAAGCGCTGCTTGCCGATGTCGAGTGACGCGAGAGGTGATCTGACGCAGGCGCTGCGCCGGCTCGGCGGCACGGTGACGGGCGGCGTCGCGCGGCTGGGATACATGGCGCGCTTCCTCGGCGCCATCCTCTGGTACACGCCGATGGCGTTTCGCCGGCTGCACCTGACAGTGCGCGAGATCTATTTCTCCGGCGTGTTGTCTCTGGTGATCATCCTGATGTCGGGGCTTTTCGTCGGCATGGTGCTGGCGTTGCAGGGCTATGAAGTGCTGCGGCGCTACGGCGCGCAGGAGCAGCTGGGGCTGGTCGTCGCGCTGTCACTGGTGAGGGAACTCGCACCGGTGATCGGCGGTCTGTTGTTTGCGAGCCGCGCCGGTTCCGCAATCACCGCCGAGATTGGACTGATGAAGGCGACCGAGCAGTTGTCGGCGATGGAGATGATGGCGGTCGACCCGATCGCGCGCGTGATCGCGCCGCGGTTCTGGGCCGGGGTGATCTCGATGCCTCTCCTCACCGCGCTGTTCTCGGCGTTCGGCATTTTCGGCGGCTACCTGATCGGCGTGCGCATGATCGGTATCGACGCCGGCGCTTTCTGGGGACAGATGCAGGCCGGCGTCAACTTCTGGCCGGACATCACCAATGGGGTCGTCAAGAGCATCGTGTTCGGCGCTGCCGTGTCGCTGATCGCAGTCGTCGAAGGTTACGACGCCAAGCCGACGGCGGAAGGCGTGTCCAGCGCGACGACGAAAACCGTCGTCGTGTCATCGCTGGCGATACTGGCGCTCGATTTCGTGCTGACGGCGTTCATGTTCAGGGGAGTCGGCCTATGAACCGTGCCGCGATCGACCTGTGGGTCGGCGTGTTCGTTGCGATCGGCCTTGGCGCGATATTGTTTCTGGCGTTGAAGGTCGGCAACCTGCTGACGCTGGACCGGACGCCCAGCTACCACGTCGAGGCGAGCTTCGACAATATTGGCGGACTGAAGCTGCGGTCACCGGTCAAGGCGGCGGGCGTGGTCGTCGGCCGCGTCGAATCGATCAAGCTCGATCCGAAGACGTATGCGGCGGTCGTGACGATGCGCATCGATCGCGACTACGCTTTCAGCAAGGATACGATCGCGTCGATCAACACGTCCGGGCTGCTGGGCGAGGTCTACATCGGGCTCGACGCCGGAGGCGACACGGTGATGCTCAAGGACGGCGACAAGATAGCCAAGACGCAGTCGGCGGTAGTCATCGAGAAGCTGATCAGCCAGTTCCTGTTCGACAAGGCGGCAGAAGGAGGCACCAGCAAATGAATTCGTCCGCTCGCAGCATTTCGTCGACGCTCGCTCTGGCCTGCGCGCTGCTGGCTGGTTGTGCAGCCACGCCGTCGCGCGTTGATCCGTTCGAGCCGTGGAACCGTGCGATGTATTCGGTCCACGAGGTCGTCGACGGCAACGTGATCAAGCCGATCGCGGAGACTTACGTCAAGACGACGCCCGAGCCGGTGCGCACCGGGGTGTCGAATTTTTTCGGCAACATCGACGATTTGTTCACCGGCATCAACCACGTGCTGCAGGGGAAGAAGGAACGCGCCGGCGACGATTTCGGCCGCGTGTTGCTCAATTCAACGTTCGGTATCCTCGGCATCTTCGATCCCGCATCCGAGATGGGGATCACCAAGGACAAGACCGACTTCGGCATCACGTTCGGCAAGTGGGGCGCGCCGCAGGGCCCGTACATTTTCGTGCCGCTGTTCGGGCCGACCACGGTGCGCGACGGCAGCGGTTGGCTGGTGCGCCTCTACGCCGGCCCGATCGGTTACATCGACAATGTGCCGTTGCGAAATTGGCTCTACGCCCTCGGCTATCTCGACACGCGGGCCCAGCTGCTCTCCGCCGAAAGCGTGCTCGATGCGGCCGCGCTGGACAAGTATCGTTATCTGCGCAACGCCTATCTGAGGGCGCGGCGCTACCAGGTCTACGACGGCAAGCCGCCGCCGGAAGCCGAAGAGGAATGAGCGAGCGAGCACGGGCCGGACCGCGGTGAGCCGCGGAATGCCGGCCGGCTTTCACGGTATGGATATTCGACGAGGTTCACGATGATTTACCGATGGATACCGATGTTGTTCGCCGCTTCGCTGGCGCTGGCCGCAAACGCGCAGGAGGCGCCCGACGTGCTGGTCAAGCGCGTCGCCGAGGACGTGCTGCAAACAATACGCAGCGACAAGGATCTGCAGGCAGGCAACCAGGCGAAGGTCAAGCAGCTGATCGAAAGCAAGCTGGCGCCCAATTTCGACTTCACCCGCATGACCGCGCTGGCGATGGGCCGCAACTGGCGCAGCGCCACTCCGGAGCAGCAAAAAGCGCTGACCGACGAGTTCCGGACGCTGCTGGTGCGCACCTACTCCGGAGCCCTTTCGAACTATCGCGACAACACGATGGACTACGCGCCGCTGCGGATGAACCCCGGCGACACGGAGGTCACCGTGCGCACGTCTGTGCGGCGGCCCGGTCAGGCTCCGGTCCAGATCGATTACAGCATGGCCAAGGCGCCGGAAGGATGGAAGGCGTACGACGTCATCGTCGCCGGCGTGAGCCTGGTGACCAACTATCGCGACGAATTCAACGATGCGGTCAAGAGCTCCGGCATCGACGGCCTGATCAAGACGCTGGTTGCCAAGAACAAGGGACCGACACCGAAGTGACCACGAGCGTGCCCCCCGCCGTGCCGGCGGATGCGGTCGAACCGGTGCTGCGCACCGACGGCGACCGCTGGGTGCTCGCCGGCCCGCTGACCATCGGCAATGTGGCCCTCGTCCTCGCGGCCAGCGTCGACCTGCCGCTGCCTCCGACCGGGCGAGTCGACTTGAAGGACGTCGATCCGGTCGATTCGGCCGGCGTCGCCCTGCTGCTCGAATGGAAGCGCCGGGCGACGCTCGAGCGCAAGACGCTGAGCTTCGAGAACATGACGCCGAGCATGGCCTCGCTCGCGGAGCTCTACGGCGTCGACGGGCTGCTTTCTTCCCTCTGACCGCAAGCGTGGGGGACCATGAGCGCCGCCGGACCGCTCCAAGGCGCGAAGGGATCATGAGCCCCGCGGTCGACATCGTCGGTGTTGCCCGCCGCTTCGGTCCTGTGCAGGCGCTGGCCGGCGTCGATCTCGCCGTCGAGCAGGGCGAGTTCTTCGGCCTGCTCGGTCCGAACGGTGCCGGCAAAACCACGCTGATCTCGATCCTCGCCGGGCTCACGCGCGCCGACCGGGGCGAGGCGCGCGTGCTCGGTCACGACGTGGTGACCGACTACGCGCGTGCACGGCGCCTTCTCGGCGTCGTGCCGCAGGAGCTGGTGTTCGATCCGTTTTTCACCGTGCGCGAGACCTTGCGCATCCAGGCCGGGTATTTCGGCATGCGCGATCAGGACCCGTGGATCGACGAGATCCTGCATCACCTTGGCCTCGCCTCACGCGCCAACACCAACATGCGGGCGCTGTCAGGCGGAATGAAGCGCCGCATGCTGATCGGCCAGGCGCTGGTGCACAAGCCGCCGGTGATCGTCCTCGACGAACCCACGGCGGGCGTCGACGTCGAATTGCGGCAGACCCTGTGGTCGTTCATCCGCAAGCTCAACGGCGACGGGCACACGATCATCCTGACCACGCACTACCTCGAGGAAGCGGAAGCGCTCTGCGGACGCATCGCGATGCTGAAGGCGGGCAGGATCGTCGCGCTCGACACCACGCGGAAGCTGCTTTCGACGTTCGCCGGTCTGACCGTACGGCTGACGATCGCCGATCCGCTGCCGGGGCCTTGGCCGGGCCGGGTGCTTCGCCGCGACGGGCAGACTTACCTGTTGACGCTCGCCGACTACGCCGAGCTCGAGAGCATGCTGGCGGCGCTGCGCGAAGCGCGCATCACGATCATCGAGCTGTCGCTGCAGGAGGCCGACCTCGAGCAGGTGTTCCTCCGCATCATGGCGCGGCAGGAATGAAGGCGATCGGGGAGGCCACGCGCAGCACGGCCGCGCCGGCGCGCCTGTTGCCGGCGCGCGGCGCGGGCTGGCTGACGCTGCTCTACAAGGAGCTGCTGCGCTTCTGGAAGGTCAGCTTCCAGACGATACTGGCGCCGGTGCTGACCGCGCTGCTCTACCTGCTGATCTTTTCGCACGTGCTCGAGTCGCATGTGTCGGTCTTCGGCGGACGCGTTTCCTACACCGCGTTCCTGATACCCGGCCTGGTGATGATGGCCGTGCTGCAGAACGCTTTCGCCAACAGCTCGTCGTCGATGATCCAGTCCAAGATCACCGGCAACCTGATCTTCGTGCTGCTGACGCCGCTATCGCCGCTCGACATGTTCGCCGCCTACGTGCTGGGCGCGATGGTGCGCGGCCTCGTCGTCGGACTGGGCGTGTTCGTCGTCACGCTGGCGTTCGCGCCGATCGCGCCGGCGCATCCGCTGTGGGTGCTCGCCTTCGCGCTGCTCGGCAGCGCGATCCTCGGCAGCCTCGGGCTTATCGCGGGCATCTGGTCGGACAAGTTCGATCAACTGGCCGCTTTCCAGAACTTCGTCATCATGCCGCTGACGTTCCTGTCCGGCGTCTTCTACTCGATTCATTCGCTGCCGCCGTTCTGGCAGACGCTGTCGCATTTCAATCCGTTCTTCTATATGATCGACGGCTTCCGCTACGGCTTTTTCGGCTTGTCAGACGTCGCACCAGCGGCGAGCCTCGCGATCGTCGTCTTCTTCTGCGCGGCGTTGAGTGCGATAACGCTAGTTCTGCTCAAGCGCGGCTACAAACTTCGGCCCTAGGCCCTGACATGGCGGTCATCACTCCGGAAGATATCAAGCGCACGATCGAGTCGGGGCTCGCGTGCGAGCACGTCGCGGTCGACGGCGACGGGCGGCACTTCCAGGCACTGATCGTCAGCTCCAGCTTCGCCGGCTTGAGCAAGGTGCGGCAGCACCAGCTGGTCTACGGCGTGCTCGGCGAGCGCATGCGCGAACAGATTCACGCGCTGTCGATGCAGACGCTGACGCCGGCGCAGTGGCGCCCTGCTGCGGGTTAGCGAATGGACAAGCTGGCGATCACAGGCGGCGTGCAGCTGCAAGGCGAAGTCCGGGTCTCCGGCGCCAAGAACGCGGCGTTGCCGATCCTGTGCGCGGCGCTGCTGACTTCCGAGCCGCTGTCGCTGACCAACGTGCCGAAGCTCAACGACGTGCGCACGATGCGCTCGCTGCTCGCGCAGATGGGCGTGCGCGCGGAAGGTGACGAGGGTGCGCTGACCTTGTCGGCAGCGGAAATCGATTGGCCGCTCGCGCCCTACGAGATGGTGAAGACGATGCGGGCGTCGATCCTGGCACTCGGTCCGCTGCTGGCGCGCTGCGGTGAGGCGCGGGTGTCGCTGCCCGGCGGCTGCGCGATCGGGCTGCGGCCGGTCGACCAGCACATCAAGGGCCTTCAGGCGATGGGCGCGGAGATCGATCTCGACCATGGCTATATCGATGCCAAGGCGAAGCGGCTGAGAGGCGCCAATTTTGCCTTCGACGTCGTGACGGTCACAGGCACCGAAAACCTGATGATGGCCGCGACGCTCGCGTCCGGCACGACGGTACTGTCCAATGCGGCGCGCGAACCCGAGGTGGTCGATCTCGCCAATTGCCTCAACGCGATGGGCGCGAGGATCTCCGGCGCCGGCACCGATCGCATCGTGATCGAAGGCGTGCCCCGCCTGTCCGGCGCGACGCACGCGATCATGCCCGATCGCATCGAGACCGGAACGTTCCTGGTCGCTGCAGCCGCGACCGGCGGCGATGTCGCCCTCACCGGCACGCGCCCCGACACGCTGGGCGCGGTCCTCGACAAGCTCGCCGAGGCGGGTGTCGCCGCGACGAAGGATGGCAGCACGATCCGGATCAAGCGCAACGGCAGGCTCAAGTCGGTGTCGATGCGCACCGCCCCGTATCCCGGTTTCCCGACCGACATGCAGGCGCAGCTGATGGCGCTGATGACCGTTGCCGACGACGCGGCGATGATCACGGAAACGATATTCGAGAACCGTATGATGCACGTACAGGAGTTGAAGCGCCTGGGCGCGGCGATCGAGGTGGAAGGCAACACCGCGATCGTCCGCGGCGCGCAAAAGCTGACCGGGGCAAACGTGATGGCAACCGACCTGCGCGCTTCGGCGGGGCTGGTCATCGCCGGCCTGATCGCCGAAGGCGAGACGGTGGTCGATCGCATCTACCATCTCGATCGCGGCTACGAGCGCATCGAGGACAAGCTCTCGGCGCTGGGCGCGCGCATCCGTCGCGTCAGCTGACCACTCTCCGCGGTGGCGCCGGTGAGTGCGTTAGAATGAGAATTTCCCGTCCGCCATGTCCCCGCTCACCATCGCGCTCTCCCGCGGGCGCATCTTCGATGAGACGCTGCCGCTGCTGGCCGCTGCCGGCATCACGCCGGAAGACGATCCGGAGACTTCGCGCAAGCTGATCCTGGCGAGCAACCGCGCCGATCTGCGCTTTGTCATCGTGCGCGCGTCCGATGTCCCGACCTATGTCCAGCATGGCGCGGCGGACCTGGGCGTCGCCGGCAAGGACGTGCTGCTCGAGCATGGCGGCGAGGGCCTCTACCAGCCGGTCGACCTGGCGATCGGCCGCTGCCGGCTGGTCGTGGCGGCGCGGCGCGACTTCGATTACGCCAGCGCCGTGCAGCGCGGCGCCCGGCTCAAGGTCGCGACCAAGTATGTCGGCGCCGCGCGCGAGCACTTCGCCGCCAAGGGGATTCACGTCGATCTGATCAAGCTCTATGGATCGATGGAGCTGGCGCCGCTGGTGGGCCTGGCAGATTTGATCGTCGACCTGGTCAGCACCGGCAATACGCTGCAAGCCAACGATCTGGTGGTGGTCGAGGACATCCGGCCGATCAGCGCGCGGCTGATCGTCAATCCGGCCGCGCTGAAGCTCAAGCGCGACGCCGTGCAGCCCATCCTCGACGCCGTCGCCAAGGCGGCTCGACGCGATGTTTGAGATTCGTCGACTCGACACGGCCGACGCGGGTTTCGCCGCGGCACTGGCGAGGCTGACTGCACACGACCAGGCGCAAGACGATGCCATCGATGCCTCGGTCGCCAGCATCGTCGCCGATGTCCGCCTGCGCGGCGACGCGGCGGTGCTCGAATACACCGCATTGTTCGACCGGGTGAAGGCGACGACGGTCGCGGCGCTGGAGCTGCCGGCGGCCGAACTGAAAGCCGCGCACGATAAGCTGCCCGCCGACCAGAAGCGGGCGCTGGCGCAGGCGGCCGAGCGCATCCGCGCCTACCATTCGCGCCAGGGCGCCGAATCGTGGTCGTTCACCGAGCCCGACGGCACGCGTCTGGGCTTGCGTGTCACGCCGCTCGAGCGGGTCGGCGTCTACGTCCCCGGCGGCAAGGCCGCGTATCCGTCGTCGGTGCTGATGAACGTGCTGCCTGCCCAGGTCGCCGGTGTCCCCCAGATCGTGATGGTGGTGCCGACGCCCAACGGGGTCAAAAATGCGCTGGTCCTCGCCGCCGCGCACCTGGCCGGGGTGACACGCACCTACACCATAGGCGGCGCGCAGGCGGTCGCGGCTCTCGCCTACGGTACGGCCACGATAGCGCAGGTCGACAAGATCGTCGGTCCGGGCAATGCCTATGTCGCCGCCGCCAAGCGGCGGGTTTTCGGCGTCGTCGGCATCGACATGGTCGCGGGGCCCTCGGAGGTGCTGGTGATCGCCGACGGCAGCGCGCATCCGGAATGGGTGGCGATGGACCTGTTCGCGCAGGCCGAGCACGACGAGGCGGCGCAGGCGCTGTTGCTTTCGCCGGACGCCGGCCTGCTCGATCAGGTCGCGGCCAGCATGGCGAAGCTCCTGCCGACGATGCCGCGCGAAAAGATCATTGCGGCGTCGTTGCGCCGGCGCGGCGCGCTGATCCTCGTGCGCAATCTCACGGAAGCCTGCTCGCTCGCCAATGGAATCGCGCCCGAGCACCTCGAGCTCGCGGTGGCGGCGCCCGACGATCTGTTGCCGCAGATCCGCAATGCGGGTGCGATATTCATTGGCCACCACAGCTCCGAGGCGCTGGGCGACTACTGCGCCGGCCCGAACCATGTGCTGCCGACCGCGCGCAGCGCGCGCTACTCGTCGCCGCTCGGCGTCTACGATTTCCAGAAGCGTACCAGCGTGATCGCCGTGTCGCGTGAGGGCGCGCGCACGCTGGGTGCGATTGCGGTCACGCTGGCGGACGGCGAGGGCCTGCCGGCGCACGCCGCGAGCGCCCAGTACCGGATCGATTCATGAGCGACCGTCCGACCGGACTCGACGCAGCGGGCATCGTGGCCGCGGTCGTGCGGCCGGAGCTTTGCGCGCTGTCGGCGTACGCCGTCGCTCCCGCCGAGGGCATGGTCAAGCTCGACGCGATGGAGAATCCTTTTCCGCTGCCGGAGACGGCCCAGGCGCGCCTGGAGGAAGCGCTGGCGCGGGTCGCCGTCAACCGCTACCCCGACATCGCCGCCGACCGCGTGAAGGCGGCGCTCGCGCGCGCATTCGGCATCCCGAGCACGCTCGCCATGATGCTGGGCAATGGCTCGGACGAATTGATCCAGGTCATCACCTCCGCGCTCGCCCGTCCGGGCGCCGCGATGCTTTTCGCCGATCCGTCGTTCGTCATGTATCGGCTCAATGCGATTCACGCCGGCATGCGCTTCGTCGGCGTGTCGCTCGCCGACGACTTCACGCTGGACCGCGGCGCGATGCTTGCCGCGGTCGAGCGCGAACGGCCGGCGCTGACCTTTCTCGCCTACCCGAACAATCCGACCGGCAACCTGTTCGCTGCCGACGACGTCGCGGCGATCATCCGCGCCTCGCCGGGCCTGGTCGTCGTCGACGAAGCCTACGCCGCGTTCGCCGACGCGAGCTTCCTGCCGCGCGTCGCGGAATTTCCGAATCTGCTGGTCCTGCGCACGCTGTCGAAAGTTGGCATGGCCGGGATCCGGCTCGGCTACGCCGTCGCCGCCCCCGAGTGGATCGCGCAGTTGAACAAGCTGCGCCAGCCGTATAATGTGAATGCATTGACGCAGGCCGCCGCCGTGGCTTTGCTCGCGGACCCCGGATGGATGGCCGAGCAGGCGGCGACGATAAAGAGCGAGCGCGCGCGGCTTGCCGCGGCGATGGCGCGCTTGCCGGGGGTCGCCGTTTTCGAATCGCAGACGAATTTCTTGCTGGCGCGCGTGCCCGATGCCGGCCGCTTGTACGACGGACTCAGAGAACGCCGCATCCTCGTGAAAAATGTACACGGCTGGCACCCGCTGCTGGCGAACTGCCTTCGCATCACCGTCGGCACGCCGCGGGAAAACGACCAGCTTGCCGCCGCGTTGAGCGAACTCCTGGGAACCTCGTGAGCGTATCCGCCACCGCTGCTTCCGCCGCGACCGGCAATCCGTCGCGCCAGGCGCGCATCGAACGGGCGACCCGCGAAACGCGGATCGCCGTCAGCGTCGATCTCGACGGCAGCGGTCGTGCCGAGCTCGCCACGGGCGTCCCGTTTCTCGATCACATGCTCGATCAGGTGGCGCGTCATGGCATGATCGACCTGACGGTCGACGCCAAGGGCGATCTGCACATCGACGGGCATCACACGGTCGAGGATATCGGCATCACGTTCGGACAAGCGGTCAAGCAGGCGCTGGGCGACAAGGCCGGCCTCACGCGTTACGGACACGCGTACGTCCCCCTGGACGAGGCCCTGTCGCGGGTTGTCGTCGATCTGTCGGGGCGGCCCGGCCTCGAGTACCACGTCGCGTTCACCCGGCCGATGATCGGCGCTTTCGACGTCGACCTGACGCACGAGTTCTTCCAGGGCTTCGTCAATCACGCGCTGGTCAGCTTGCACATTGACAACCTGCGCGGCGACAACGCCCACCACCAGGCCGAGACGGTGTTCAAGGCGTTCGCCCGCGCGTTGCGCATGGCGGTCAGCCGCGACCCGCGCGCCGCCGGCGTCGTCCCTTCGACCAAAGGAACCCTCTAGCCGGACGACGGGCGGCCGCTGGTTGCTTGCCCTGGTCGGCCGACAGCGCCGCCCGATGCCCGACATCGCCGTCGTCGACTACGGAATGGGAAACCTGCGCTCGGTGGCCAAGGCGCTGGCGCACGTCGCGCCGGGCCGGGCCATCGAGGTGACCGCCGATCCCGCGGTGATCCGCCGCTCGCCCCGGGTGGTGCTGCCAGGACAGAGCGCGATGCCCGACTGCATGCGCTGTCTGAACGAGAGCGGCCTGCGCGATGTGGTGCTCGAGGCGCTCCGCGACCGTCCATTCCTCGGCATCTGTCTCGGGCTGCAGATGCTGTTCGACGACAGCGAGGAGGGGCCGACGCAATGCCTGGGGGCGTTGTCGGGTGGGGTCGTGCGGTTCCGCCAAGCTGCGATGTTCGATCGCGACGGCGGCCGGCTCAAGGTCCCGCACATGGGCTGGAGTCCCGTCCTGCAGCGGCGCGCGCACCCGCTGTGGCATGGCATTGCCGATGAAACCCGTTTCTATTTTGCGCATAGCTACTATCCGGTGCCGGCGCTGCCCGAATTGACCGCGGCCACCGCCGATTATCCGACGGCGTTTACTTGCGCGATCGCAAGGGCTAATATCTTTGCCGTGCAGTTCCATCCCGAGAAGAGTCAGCTCGCCGGTCTTCAGTTGCTCGCCAATTTCGTTACGTGGGACGGACGCGCCTAGAGATATTGACGCCGGCCGTTGTCACGGTAGCGACGCCTAAGTCGCACAACCTCCGCCATGCAGATCATTCCCGCGATCGATATCAAGGACGGTAACTGCGTTCGCCTCAAGCAGGGCGAGATGCAGTCGGCCACCGTATTTTCCGAGGATCCGGCGGCGATGGCCCAGCACTGGCTGGAGCAGGGCGCGAAGCGGCTGCATCTGGTCGACCTGAACGGCGCGTTGGCGGGCAAGCCGAAGAACGAGCAGGCGATCCGCGAAATCGTCAGCGTCATCGGCGAGGAGATCCCGATTCAGCTCGGCGGCGGCATTCGCGACCTCGACACCATCGAACGCTATCTGGACGACGGCATAAGCTACGTCATCATCGGCACGGCGGCGGTCAAGAACCCGGGCTTCCTGCACGACGCCTGCACCGCGTTCCCCGGCCACATCATCGTCGGCCTGGACGCCCGCGAGGGCAAGGTCGCGACCGACGGCTGGTCGAAAATGACCGGGCACGACGTCGTCGATCTGGCCAAGAAATTCGAGGATTACGGCGTCGAGGCGGTCATCTACACCGACATCGGCCGCGACGGCATGCTGACCGGCGTCAACATCGAGAGCACGGTGCGGCTCGCGCGCGAGCTAAAGATACCAGTGATCGCCAGCGGCGGGATCAACAGCCTCGAGGACATTCAGGCGCTGGCCGCGTACGAAAGCGAAGGCGTCAGCGGCGCGATCGCCGGCCGCGCGCTCTACGAGGGCACGCTCGATTTCATCGCGGCGCTGAAAGCGGCGAAAGGCGCGTAGCGCGGGCCCGCTGCAGCGCCCTTCGGGCGCCGCGCGAACCACGTCTAGCCATGGGCCTGGCCAAGCGCATCATTCCCTGTCTCGACGTCGCCAAGGGACGCGTCGTGAAGGGCGTCAAATTCGTCAATCTGCGCGATGCTGGCGATCCTGTCGAGGTCGCGCGGCGTTACGACCAGCAAGGCGCCGACGAGCTGGCATTCCTCGATATCCAGGCGAGTGTCGAATCGCGCGCGCTGCTCTATGACATGGTCGAGGCCGTTGCAGACCAGGTGTTCATTCCGTTGACCGTCGGCGGCGGCGTCACCCACGTCGACGACATCCGCGCGCTGCTGACGGCCGGCGCCGACAAGGTGAGCATCAATACCGCCGGTGTCAGCAATCCGGCGCTGGTCGGTGAAGCGGCGAGCCGCTACGGCGCGCAGTGCATCGTCGGCGCGATCGATGCGAAGCAGTCGGCGCCGGGGCAATGGCAGGTCTATACCCACGGCGGCCGGACCGCTACCGGTCTCGATGCGGTCGATTGGGCGCGCCGGCTGGTCGAGCTCGGTGTCGGCGAGATCCTCCTGACCAGCATGGACCGCGACGGCGCGAGGAGCGGCTTCGATCTCGGTCTGACTCGCGCGGTGGTCGATGCGGTCGACGTTCCCGTGATCGCTTCCGGCGGTGTCGGCGCATTGCGCGATCTGGTCGACGGCATACTCAAAGGCGGCGCCGACGCGGTGCTCGCGGCAAGCATCTTTCATTACGGCGAGCACACGGTCGCCGAAGCCAAGGCGGCGATGGCGGCCGCCGGCATCGAGATTCGTCCGACACCATGAGCTGGCTCGACCAGGTAAAGTGGAACGAGCACGGATTGGTTCCTGCGATCGCGCAGGAAGCGGAAACCGGCGCCGTGCTGACGCTGGCGTGGATGGACCGCGAGGCGCTGGCGTCGACGGAGACCACCGGCCTCGCGCACTATTGGTCGCGTTCGCGCGGCAGGCTGTGGCGCAAGGGCGAGCGCTCGGGTAACGTGCAGCGGGTGCGCGAGATCCGGCTCGACTGCGACAACGACACGATCCTTCTAGTCGTGGAACAGCAGGGCGGAATTGCCTGTCATACCGGCCGTCACCGCTGCTTTTACCAGCAGCTCGAAGGCGGCGCCTGGCGCGTCGTCGAACCCGTGCTCAAGGATCCGAAGGCGATTTATGGCGACTGACGATGTTCTGCAACGCGTTGCCTCGACGATCGCGGCGCACCGTAACGGCGATCCGGTGCAATCCTATGTCGCGACGCTGTTCGCAAAGGGCAAGGACGCGATCATCAAGAAAATCGGCGAGGAGGCGACCGAAGCGGTTATGGCCGCCAAGGACGGTGATAAAATCCGCTTGACCGCCGAGCTTGCCGACCTGTGGTTCCATTGCCTGGTTCTGCTCGAATGCATGGGGTTGGGACCGGATGATCTCCTGGCCGAGCTGGAACGGCGGGAAGGCACCTCCGGCATTGCCGAGAAAGCCGCGCGAGGCTGACTCCGACTCGCAGCTACTGCCGCTGAACATGGACAACTGCATCTTCTGCAAGATCGTTCGCGGCGAGATTCCGTCGGACAAGGTCTATGAGGACGACGAGGTGCTGGCGTTTCGCGACATCCGCCCGCAGGCGCCGGTGCATTTCATGCTGATACCGAAAAGACACATCGATTCGCTGGCGCACGCCGAAAACGAGGCCGCGGTCCTCGGGCGGATGCTCGCTCTCTCGGGCCGGCTTGCCCGCGAGCAGGGATCGCCCGATGGCTTCCGCACCATCGTCAACACCGGCCGTATCGGCCGGCAGGATGTCATGCATCTGCACATACACGTCGTCGGGGGACCGAGCCCGCTCGGCCCGATGATGCCCAGGCAGGGCGCCTAAAGGAGGGAACATGGGATCGTTGAGCATCTGGCATTGGATGATCGTACTTCTGGTCGTGGTGTTGATTTTCGGTACCAAGAAGCTGCGCAACATCGGCCAGGACCTGGGCGGCGCGGTCAAGGGATTCAAGGAAGGGATGAAGTCTCCCGAGACCGAGCAACCAGCCCCCGGGGCCGGCCCCGCGCAGCAGATCGGCGGCCAGACGATCGACGGCGAGGTCAAGAAGGAGAGGACGTCGTAGGCCGGCCGCGGATCACGCCGCGAGCGCGTCGCAGCACCCGCCCGCGCGCCGCCCGCGAGGGGATCGATGTTTGACATCGCATTCAGCGAAATCGTCGTCATTGCCGTGGTCGCGCTGATCGTGATCGGCCCGGAACGGCTGCCCAAGGTGGCGCGCACGCTGGGTCACATGTTCGGCCGCCTGCAGCGTTACGTGAACGAGGTCAAGGCCGACATCAGCCGTGAAATGGAGCTCGATGAGCTGCGCAAGCTCAGGAGCGAAGTGCAATCGGCCGCGAGCGAATTCGAATCGTCGATCCACAAGGCGGCACAGGATGTCGACTCGGGCGTGCGTTCGGTCGAGGCCGAGTTGAACGATGCCGGCGCGCCGCCGGCAACTTCGACTGCGCCGTCCGGCACCGTCGCGACCGAGGCGCCGCCGGCAGCGCCATCGCCGGCTGACGACGCGCCGAGACAGACGGCCCTGCCGGGATTCGACCGCATTTGATCGCTCCGCGCTCGCGGTACGGCGTCCCGTTGCGCGCCGCGCTACAATGGCCGCCGCGCGCGGAAGCAGCGTGGTTCGCCTCTCGATGAACGATACGTCCCCCGGCCCCGAAAGCACGCAGGAAACCTTCGTCTCGCATCTGATCGAGCTGCGCACACGGCTGCTGCATGCGATCATCGCCGTCTTCGTCGTCCTGCTCTGTCTGTTCCCCTGGGCAAAGGACATCTACGCGCTGCTCGCCGCGCCTCTGATCAAGGCGCTGCCTCGCGGTGCGACGATGATCGCGACCGACGTCACCGGCACCTTCCTGGTGCCGCTGAAGGTCACGCTGATGGCGGCATTCCTGATCGCGCTGCCGTACGTGCTCTACCAGATGTGGGCGTTCGTCGCCCCGGGCCTGTACCGCCACGAGAAGCAGCTCGCGTTGCCGGTGATCGTGTCCAGCGTCGTCTTTTTCGCGCTGGGCATGTGCTTCGCGTACTTCGTCGTGTTCCCGATCGCGTTCGGATTCTTCGCCGGCTATGCGCCTACCGGCGTGCAGATGATGACCGATATCGACAAGTACCTCTCGTTCGTGATGACGATGTTCATCGCCTTTGGCATCACGTTCGAGACGCCGGTCGTCGTGATCGTGCTGGTGCGGCTCGGCGTGGTGAGCCTGGAGAAGCTGCGCTCGATTCGCGGCTACGTGATCGTGGGTGCGTTCGTCGTCGGCGCCGTGTTCACGCCGCCGGACATCCTGTCGCAGCTGATGATGGCGGTGCCGCTGTGGCTGTTGTACGAGCTGGGTCTGCTGGTCGCGCGATTCATTTCGGTGCCCAAGCGCGGCGGCGACGACGTCGAGCAGGAAAAGGCGCCCGGATAGGCTCGTGCAGCGCTAGGACGCGCGCGGCTTCGGCCGCTTGCCGACGATCACGTCGATGTCGACCTGCTTCTGCTCGCGCAGCACCTTGAGTTTCGCCTGACTGCCCGGTGTCAGCGCCGCGATCTGAGCCAGCAGCGAAGAGACGTCGCGCGTCGGCTTGCCGTCGATGTCGACGACGACGTCTCGCACCTGCATGCCGGCCCGGTCGGCCGGTCCGCTCTTGAGCACGCCGCGGATCAGGACGCCGTCGCTCTTTGATAGCGAGAATGCGGTGGCGAGCTCGGGCGTGATGTCCTGCGGCTCGATGCCGAGCCACCCGCGCGTGACTTCACCGTCCTTGATGATCTGCTCGAGCACCGTCCTGGCCAGCGATACCGGAATCGCGAAGCCGATGCCCTGCGAGCCGCCGCTTTGCGAGAATATCGCGCTGTTGATGCCGACCAGGTTGCCGCTGCTGTCGACCAGCGCCCCGCCGGAATTGCCGGGGTTCACCGCCGCATCGGTCTGGATGAAGTCCTCGAAGCGGTTGATGCCCAGATGACTGCGGCCCAGCGCGCTCACGATGCCGTGCGTGACCGTGCTGCCGAATCCGAACGGGCTTCCGATGGCGAGCACCGTGTCACCGACCTGGACGTTCTCCAGCTGGCCGAACGTGATCACCGGCAGATTCTTGCCGTCGATCTTCAGCACCGCCAGGTCGGACTCGGGATCGCTGCCGCGAACGGCCGCATGCATGCGACGGCCGTCGGCGAGCACGAGCTCGATGTCGTCGGCTTCCTCGACCACGTGATTATTGGTCAGCACATAGCCTTCGCGGCTGACGATGACGCCCGAGCCGAGACTGGTCGCGCGGCGCGGCTCGCTGTCGTCGAGGCCGGGAAAAAAGCGGCGAAGGATCGGGTCATCGGTCAGCGGCGCACGCTGTCCCCGGACCTCTTTGCTGGTGTAGATGTTGACCACCGAGGGCATCGCTTTTTTCGCCGCGTCGGCGAGACTTGCGATTTTCGGCGCCGCCACCGTGACCGGCGTCTCCTGAACTAGCACGACATTGTTCTTGCCGGCGAACCGCGCGAGCAGATCCGGACGCAGCGTGGCGACGACGAAGAGCGCTGCGACGCAGACGGTGGCGACCTGCGCAAAAAGCAACCAGAACCGGCGGAGCATGGCGGGCGGCGAAAAGCCGTGGGAAGGCCAAAAAACGATTATAGACGCCCTGTAGCAAGGCCGCAGCCGAACGCTCCCAAGCACCTGTTTTGTCGCGCCTTTTCGAGGCAGGGCTTTCGGCGGACGAGTGAAATCATCTATAATTCGAGGCTTTGCGGCATCGGACTTCGTGAGGGATCCGGTCAATGAGCGATGCGGAGAGCGTGGACAAGGGAAAACGCCGGTTTTTGATCGGCGCCACGACGGCCGTCGGCGCCGCCGGGACACTCGCAGCCGCGGTGCCGTTCGCGATGAGCATGTGGCCGAGCGAGCGCGCCAAGGCCGCCGGCGCGCCAATCGAGGCCGACATCAGCAAGCTCGAGCCGGGTCAGAAGATCAACGTCGAGTGGCGCGGCAAGGTCGTGTGGATCATCAACCGCACGCCGGCCATGCTGGCGAGCCTGCCGAAGCTCGATGACAAAGTCGCCGATCCCACCTCGAGCGTCGACCACCAGCCCCCCTACGCCAAGAATGAGGATCGTTCGCGCAAGCCCGAGATATTCGTCGCCGTCGGCATTTGCACGCATCTCGGCTGCTCGCCGACGTTTCGGCCCGAAGTCGCGCCGGCCGACCTGGGTCCCGAGTGGCTGGGCGGCTTTTTCTGCCCCTGCCATCAGTCCAAATTCGATCTGGCCGGCAGGGTGTTCAAGGGAGTGCCCGCGCCGACCAACCTGGTGATCCCGCCGTACAAGTTCCTGTCGGACACGAGGATTCTTATCGGCGAAGACGAATTGAAGAAATCGGCCTAGGCGGAGACAACAACCATGCAGAAGATGCTCGACTGGATCGACGATCGCTTCCCGCTTTCCGCCCTCTGGAAGTCGCAGGTCTCCGAGTACTACGCGCCGAAGAATTTCAACTTTTGGTATTTCTTCGGCTCGCTCGCGCTGGTCGTGCTCGTGATGCAGATCGTCACCGGGATCTTCCTGACGATGAGCTACAAGCCCGATGCGGCAAAGGCCTTCGAGTCGGTCGAGTACATCATGCGCGATGTGTCGGGGGGCTGGTTCATCCGCTACCTGCACTCGACCGGCGCATCGGCGTTTTTCATCGTCATCTACCTGCACATGTTCCGGGCGCTGCTCTACGGCAGCTACCGGAAGCCGCGCGAGCTGCTCTGGATCGTCGGCTGTTTCATCTACCTGGCACTGATGGCCGAGGCCTTTTTCGGTTACCTGCTTCCCTGGGGGCAGATGTCGTACTGGGGCGCGCAGGTCATCGTCAACCTGTTCTCGGCGGTGCCGCTGATCGGCGACGACCTCGGCATCTGGATTCGCGGTGACTACACGATTTCCGACGTGACGCTGAACCGCTTTTTCGCCTTCCACGTCATTGCCGTCCCGCTCGTTCTGTTGTTGCTGGTGGTCGTGCACCTGATGGCGTTGCACGAGGTCGGATCGAACAACCCCGACGGTGTCGAAATCAAGGACAAGAAAGACCCGCTGACCGGCCATCCGCTCGACGGCATTCCATTCCATCCCTACTACACGGTCAAAGACCTGGTCGGCGTCGTCGTGTTCCTCGCTGTTTTCTCCGTCGTGGTCTTCTTCTGGCCCGACGGCGGCGGCTATTTCCTCGAGGCCGACAACTTCATCCCGGCCAATCCGCTGCAGACGCCCGAGCATATCGCGCCGGTCTGGTATTTCACGCCGTACTACGCGATGCTGCGCGCGGTGCCCTCGTTCCTCGAATCGCAGTTCTGGGGCGTGCTGGTGATGGGCGCTGCGGTCGTCATCTTTTTCTTCATGCCCTGGCTCGATCGCGGCCGGGTGAAGTCGATCCGCTATCGCGGGCCCGTGTACAAGATCTGGCTCGCGGTGTTCGTCGTCTGCTTTCTTGTCCTCGGCTATCTGGGCACCGTGCCGGTCACCGTCTGGGGCCAGTTCGGCGACATGATGGGCGCGGCCGACCGCGCCACCGTCATCGCACGGATCCTGACGCTGGTCTACTTCCTGTTTTTTCTGCTGATGCCGTGGTACACCGCGCGCGATACGACTAAGCCGGTGCCGGAGAGGGTGACCTGGAAATGAGCGCCTTCACCCGATGGATCGGTGTCCTATTGCTCGTTGCGGCGGGCGGAGCTTTCGCGGCCGAGTCGGGCCTGCGCCTCGAGCCGGCTCCCGGGCGCCGGCTCGACACCGAATCGCTGCAGCGCGGGGCGCGCAACTTCGTCAACTACTGCCTCACCTGCCATAGCGCGCAGCACATGCGCTACAACCGCTTGACCGATCTCGGGCTCACCGAGGAGCAGATCAAGGACAACCTGATGTTCGCCACCGACAAGATCGGATCGACGATGACGGTGGCGATGAGCAAGTCCGACGCGACGGCATGGTTCGGTGCGCCGCCTCCCGACCTTTCGGTCGAGGCTCGCGTGCGCGGAGCGGACTGGCTGTACAGTTATCTGAACGCCTTCTATCGAGACGACAAGGCGCCGAGCGGCTGGAATAACCTGGTCTTTCCCAACGTGTCGATGCCGCACGTGCTTTGGACCGTCCAGGGCGTGAACAAGCTGGTCGAGACGGAGTACGAAGACCAGGAGAAGGCGGAGGCGGCCGCGATCGCCGCCAAGAGCCTCGCCAAGGCCGAACGCCTGCCGAACGGAAAGTACGCGGTGCTGACGCTGGCGCCCGAATCGCCGGGATCGCTGTCTCCGGTCGAATACAAGGCCTTCGTCGCCGACCTGGTCAACTATCTCGTCTACATGGCGGAGCCGGCGCGCAACGAGCGAATCAACATCGGCATCGGCGTCCTCATCTTCCTCGGCGTCCTGTTCGCCATTGCCTACGCGCTGAAGCGCAACTACTGGAAAGACATTCACTGACGCGGCGCGAAGCGAGCTCCGGTCCGGAGCGCCGCTGCCACGCCGGCGATACGACGCGACTCATCGCGTCCAGCATCACTGGGAGAACAAAATCATGATGACGCTCTACTCGGGGACCACCGACCCGTTCAGCCAGCGCTGCCGCATCGTGCTGCATGAGAAGGGCATGGATTTCCAGATCATCGACGTCGACCTGGACCACAAGCCCGAGGACCTGGCGGTGATGAATCCCTACAACCAGGTTCCGGTGCTGGTCGAGCGTGACCTCGTGCTGCACGAATCGAACATCATCAACGAGTACATCGACGAGCGCTTCCCGCATCCTCAGCTGATGCCGGCGGACCCGGTGATGCGGGCGCGCGCCCGGCTGTTCCTGCACCGTTTCGAGAAAGAGCTTTTCTCGCACATCGACACGCTCGAGGCCAACAACCAGAAACAGCTCGAAAAGGCGCGCGGGCTGGTGCGCGACAGCCTGCTGCAGATCGCCCCGGTTTTTGCCAAGCACAAGTACATGCTGGGTGAGGATTTTTCGATGCTCGATGTCGCGATCACGCCGCTGTTGTGGCGGCTCGATTACTACGGCATCCAGCTGCCGAAGCCGGCCGCGCCACTGATGAAGTATGCCGAGCGGCTGTTCTCACGGCCTGCCTTCATCGAAGCGCTGACCTCGGCCGAGCGGGGGATGCGCAAATAGCGGCGCGAGCAGCGAGAGGGGCCCCCGCAAGCGGTTGTTTGCTTGCGGGGTCGAGCGTCCGCGAGTCGCCGCGCGGCCGACACGCGATTCTGGTGGCTCGTTCGCTAGTTAAGGAGGCCGGCGAGCGGCCGGTTCACAGAGGCCCTCGCTATCTGTAATATGCTCGCTCCATGTCTGAGCAATCCGCCAAGCCCTATCTGATCCGCGCCATCTGCGAATGGTGCGCGGACAATGGCCTGACGCCGTACCTCGCGGTGAAGGTCAATGCGCAGACGCGCGTGCCGGTCGCGCACGTGAAGAACGGTGAAATCGTGCTCAACATCAGCCGTGGAGCGACACGGCGGCTGACGATCGACAATGAATGGGTGCGCTTCGCCGCGCGCTTCAACGGCGCATCGCAGGAAGTCTCGGTGCCGATCGGCGCGGTTTCCGGCATTTTCGCCAAGGAATCGGGCTACGGCTTCGCGTTCACCGTGCCTGCCGATCCGGTCGCTTCGCTCGAAGCCGCCACGGCGCCCGCTGCGGGCAACATTACCGACAATTCATCGCCGAACGGCAAACCGCGCAACCGGCCGAAGCACCTGCAGGTTGTAAAATAGCGCGCTGTTGCAGCGCCGGGCCGGCATAGCTCAGTCGGTAGAGCAGCGGTTTTGTAAACCGAAGGTCGTGGGTTCGACTCCTACTGCCGGCACCAAACTCCACAATGAACGGCCCCCAAGCGGGGCTGAGTCTTTGCCGAAGCTAAATACGGTGGTCCGATCATCAAACTTCTGTCCGAAGATGATCTACGCCCTCAGCCGGCTCCAGGTCGAGGGTCATCGATATATGTGTGAATTCACACACTATTTCCTGGCGCGACAACGTTGCTGTAGGCTGCCTCACCCTTGATAGAGGCGCGGCAAGCGGTCGCGACCGATCATCGCTCTTGCTAATCGCCAAACCGGGACGAAGAACCGCCTCCTGGCGTCGCTACCTTCCAAGGATCTCGCGCGGCTGATGAAATCACTAGAGCCCGTGGACCTGGCCCTGGGTCAGAGATTGCATGAGCCACGCCAACCGCACGAGCATTTTTATTTTCCGGAGACTTGCATCGTGTCCCTGCTCGGCGTTCTTGCGAACGGCGATGGCGTGGAGGTGTCGCTAGTCGGCCGAGAAGGAGGCATCGGACTGGGCCTGATCTTGGGGGGCGATAGAACGCTATTGCGCTCCACAGTGCAGAGTGCTGGCGCTGCGTTGCGATTGAAGACCGCTGCACTACAGAGAGAGCTCAAGCGCGGAGGCGCGGTGGGGCGCATGCTCCTGCGCTATGTGCAGGCTGTATGGACGCAGACAGCGCAATCGGCCCTGTGCAATCGCTATCACACGACCGAACAGCAGTTATGCCGATGGTTGCTGGCCAGTCTTGATCGTGTCGATAGCAACTCGCTGCGAATGACTCAAAAGTTGATTGCGGATATGCTCGGCGTGCGACGCGAAAGAGTCGCCTTGACCGCCAAAAGAATGCAGACCAGAGGCTGGATTTCTTACCGCCGCGGAACGCTCATCGTGCTTGACAGAGCCGGCCTGGAAGCCAACGCGTGCGAATGCTATGAGGTGGTCAAGGCAGAGTATCGTCGCCTGCTCTCGCGCCCCGTACCCGGCAAAGACCGGCGAGCAAAAGCGCGTCGCTGACTGATGCGCAATTACTTGATCCGAGCAGCTCTGACCGTCCACCTTCAGGAGCTTGGAATAGGGACGGCAGAAATCGACCGCTACGAACTTCGCACTCGGAGACTGGGAGACTGGGACCCCTACCCGTGCCCCGTATGTTTCGTCGCTGGCGAAGAACAGCCGCTGGTGCTGCGGCTATCTGGTGATTGGGTTGACTTGGCAAGCTGCCCAAAGTGTAAGGGCCGCTGGCCCGTACCGGTTCCGAAAGACTAGGGTTCGCGCACCCTCGCTCGCCTCAGATACAGAGCAAATTCAAACCCGGGGCGGTCCCGGCTCGCACCGTTTTCGTATGTCGAGGTTTGGGTACTAGATCGCAAAACCTCGCGCTGCTCGACAAGCAACAGGACTTCGACAATCAGAAGTTCGCCAAATTGGTCGATCCTGCCGACGCAAGCAAATAGCTAGTCGCTGGCGGACCCGGCGAGCGGAACCTGTTGCGCACCTTCGAGATGTGGATCGCGGAGGTCCGCGCAGGATGCATCGATCGCACTGGAAGAATTTTCGGAAGCGGGATCGCGCGATTGACCGATGTCGGTGCCACCGGTGTTCAGCGCGCCGGTCGCCAGTGCAACGACGAACAGCCCCAGGCAACCGACAAACACGATTTGCACGATCGAGGGGACATCGGTCACGAGGCCTGCCGCCACTCCGCCTGAACCGAGCAACGACGTCAGCAAGACTACCGCCAGCAAGCGCAACATCTCGTGCCAAACCTTTTCTTTTTACCACGCGATCATGGCTGTATGTTGCGCAATACGACCCGCGAACGACAATCGGCGTTGCGCTGAAAATAAAGTAGGCTATGCAGTTGAGGTCGTAGGCGGCGGGCCTACAATCGTGGGCGGCCCAAACGGTCGCTCGGCGCCGCCTGACGCGAGGACATACGAGGCGACCACTGCGTAGTCGCGCGGCGACGCCATCAGGAATGCTTCACATGACGACAAAGCTCGAAGGCGCACTGAAGCGAGAACTCAACTTGAATGGTAAAACTTACACGTTGAAGATTACGCCAGAGGGGTTCAACCTGGCGCCGAAAGGAAGACGCAGGGGCCACGCGCTGGCATGGGCAGATTTGGTCAGCGGCGACGCTGCCTTGGCCACCGCGTTGAACGCCTCGCTGGCGCACGCGCCCAAACCCGATTCCGTGACGGCGAGGGCTACGCCGGCGAAAGGGACTGCGCGCAAAGCCAAAAGACCGGCAGGGAAGTAAAGCGACTCGCGCGAGAACCGCGCGTCAGGAACTGGCTAGCGCGCTCGCATCATCCGCAGCGCCCGGCGCCTCAGGTCCTCCGCAAGCTTGCCGTTAGCCAGCTTCGCCGCCGACTCGGACCTCGCCGCACCTCTTCGGGCTGACTCCGGATATCGGTATGGCGCACCATTGACGACCGTCTCGTCCAGGTCGGGTCGCTCGGCTGCTCCGCGAGATTCCGGAAAACGGCTCCAATCCATTCTGCTCACCTTTGCCTACGGCATCGGCCCGATCGATCAGCGTGCAACCATCGTAGCGGGCGGAGGTTGGACTGACCATCAGCGGTGGTCTGAATCGGATGTAGGACAGGGCGACAAATGCGGCGGCGATCCTATCTTTTTCGTTTTTGAGAGAAAGCTTGGTAGACGCCGGCCGAAACCATTCCGAACACCAGGTGAGTGGCGGCGGTGATCCAGTCGCGTGAGGATGCGAACCAGGGAAAGACCGTCGCGAAGCCATACATGTTGACCGCATAGACACACAGCCCGAACGCGGCGCCGGCGAGCAGCGACGCGAGCGGGCGCAGGCGTGCTATGAGCCAGGCGAGCATCAGCCCATAGGCGATCGCGAGCGCGAAATGCACCAGCGTCGCGATCAGTACTATTCCCGCGTCGAAGCTCGCCGGTGGCGGCAGGACGCCTCGGCCCAGCACGATCGCGGCGGCGAACCGTGAGTCGCGGAAAAAGATAGCCGGCAATGCCTCGGTGAAGATCGCCCACAGGACGATCTGCACGATCGTGGCGAGGATGCCGGCGGCGACGCCCGCGTAGACTGCTGCGCGGACGTCGATGCCGGCCGCTCGGCTGCTCAGAACCGCCTTCAACCCGGCCGCAACGCGGGCGCGCTGGGGTGGAACGATCGGATCGCCTTGAAGCCAAGCGCAATGAAGATCACCAGCACGATCACCTGCGCAATGATGAACGGCGGCTCGGATTGCGTTGGCGCTTGCGCATGCAGGAAGGACACCTTGCCGAACGCCTGCACGACACCGACGAAGACATTGAAGTACAGCGCCACGACCGCAGTCACGACATAGATCCATCGCCACGATCCGGCGAGGTGATAGACGTAAAGGCCGAGAATGGCGAGCGCCAGCGCGACCAGCGACAGGATTCCGACGATGTGCGACGGCAGGATCTTGTCGCTCGGAAAAAAGAAGCCGGTCACGCTGGTCAGCACCGTGGTCGCGAGAAAGATCGCAACCCAGCCGTCGAGCGGTCTGGAGCTGAGCATGGCGACGACGACGACGGCGCCGGCGAAAATCCCGATCAGGCTCAGGATGACGTGGAACAGGGTAAACGTGGATAGCGACATTCCCAGAATCATGGCGTACATCCCTTGAAGACGATGCAATGCAAGGACGGACCGAAGCGATCAACCTAACGCGTCGCACGAAGCCTTTTATCGTGCAGATTCCCGTCGCGCCAGATCGATGTCCAGATATTTCCAGTACGTGGAAAACACCGGCGGGCTGAAGCCGAGCAGCCACGGCTGCACGAAGTCGTTCTCGAGGCGGAAGATTGTCGGCAGCTCGGGCACATAAGTGCGGGCGAGCTCGGTCATTTTCCGGGCAGCGGCAATCTGATCAGCGTCGCTGGCGCTGTGCAGGAACTTCTCGGCGGCACGGTCGTACTCGTCCAGCTTGAATTGCGAGACATTGACCCGCTGCGGCTGCTTGCTATAGAGCTGGAAGAGCTCTGGCCAGCCCGATGGCGAACCGCCGAACCCGCCGAAATACATCTGGAACTGCCCCTTTTCCAATTCCTTGATCGCATCCTGGAACGGCGTCAGCCTAAAGTCCATGCGAATACCCACCGCATCCATGTCCCTTTTGGTCAACGTCTCGATTTCGCGCGACACCGGGCCCGACCGCAACGTAAGCATCAGCGTCAACCGCTTTCCCTCCGGCGTCCTGCGGTAGCCATCGGCGCCCTTGGCATAGCCGAAGCGATCCAGCAGAGCCTTCGCCGTTGCCGGATCGTACTGCGGCTTCGACGGCAGCGTTGCGTCGTGTCCGCCGACACCGGGAGGCACGATCTGGTTTGCCGGAAGCGCGTGACCCGCGTACACCACCCTGACCAGGGTTTCGACGTCGAGCGCCGAGGCGATCGCGCGGCGCAGCGCGATGCGCTCGCCGCTCATGCCCCCGAGGACCGGATCGGCGACGTTGAAATAGAACGCGAACAGGAAAGGCTCCGGAAAGACGCGCCGCATGATCCCTCGCCGCGCGTATTCGGGCTTGAGCGCGCCGTCCGCGAGGAGCCGGTTGGCGACTTCGCCTCTGACCACGATGTAATCGAGGCCGCCCTGCTCGAACTGAAGCACGCGCGGAAGGTCCTCCTCGATGATGTTGACCTCGACACCCGCAATTTGCGGCAGGGCCTTGCCCTGCATGCTGCGCACCAGCGCCGCCTGGGCCGGATCGGCGCTCTCGGGAAAGCGCACGCGCCTGTACGCAGGATTGGCGTCGAGGACGAGTCGCGACCCGCGTTTCCACTCGCGCAGGCGAAACGGCCCGGTACCGACCGCCCGAGAGCGAATGTCGCCGCCCGCGGCTTCGACGACTTCGCGGGCGGCCGCGCCGACGAATCCGAAGAGGTCGCGAATGATCGGGTAGTTCGGTTCGACGAGCTTGAGTTGCAGCGTGTAGCGATCGAGGGCGCGCAAGCCCTCGATCGGCCGATCGTAGTCGAGCTTCCCGCTCTTCCGTGCGGCGTCGACGACGGACCGCATGCCGACGATCAGATCGGTCGTTATCGGGGAGCCGCCCCGGCGAAGATTCGGGTCCAGCCACCGCTTGTACGAATAAACATAATCCTCGGCGACGAGCTCGCGCGGCTTGCCCTTGAAGGCCGAATCATCGGTAAAGAATATCCCCGTCTTCAGATGCACGGTCCACGTCCTGCCCCCGTCGGTGATCGCGATCGGTCCGTCGGCGGTGAGCGGCGTGAGCTTCGGCGGCGAAGCCAGGTAGTCCCATTCGTACAACGGCTCGTAGATCGCCATCAGCACCTGGAACGAGGGATCGTCGGAGAATTGCTGCGGGTCGAGCGTTTCGATGTCAGGCGAGGCGACGCGCAATATCTTGGTCGCGTCGGTCGCCCCTGCGGCGCAGCAGACCGCGAGCAGCAGAAGCGTGCACAGATGCCCGCCGTTTCGTAGCACTGAAGCCTCCGCGCGTCGCACCCGACTCGTGTATCGCGTCCGGAAAGTCGGGACTCGGCGCAATGCGATCGGCGTCGATTATGCATCAAACGGGCCGGCCGATTGACCGCGCTGACCAGCGCAAACGCGCTTCGCAGCCGGGAGCACCTTGCGCGCGGCGCCTAGCTCGGCTGCGCCTCGAGTTCCGGCACGTCGGCCCAGACGTCGAGCAGCACTTCTCGAAGCGCGGCGAGCACTGGATCGCTGTCGCGATCAGCGGCATGGACCAGCCAGAGCTGTGTCGTCACCCCGGCGCCCGGCCAGATCGCCGCGCGCCCGGCGTCGGACATCAGCGCGACAATTTCAGCACGGATCAGACTTGCGCCGACGCCCGATTCGACCAGATTGACGATCAGGGACTCGTTGTCGGCTTCGATGATGCGCTGCGGCTGCGCGCGACCGTCGAAGAGCTCGGTCACCAGTTGCCGGTGCGAGCTCGGTTCAGGCGCCACGATCCATGGCCGGTCGGCAATCGCATCCCATGACGCGTCCGCGAGCCCGTCCGCCCAAGCGATCGGCATCGCCACGCGATAGCAGATATCGCGCAGCGGGATCGAGCGCAAATCGGCGGCAGGGAGCGAGCCAAAATAGAAACTCGCATCGAGCGATTTGTCGGATACGCCCATCAAGGCGTCGCTCGACAGGACCTGATGCAACTCCAGCTCGATTTGCGGGTACCGGTCGAGCGCGCGCACCAGCAGATCGCCAACGCGCAGCACCACGGGGTCGAGCACCGTTCCCAGCTTGAGACGGCCGGTTGGTTGCCCGCGCAGGCCCTGAGCCGAATGCTGCAGGTGTTGGACCGCCCCGATGATCTGTTCGGCCTCCGACAAAAGCTGGCGGCCGGAGGGTGTCAGATCCATGCCCGACGAGGTCCGTTCGAACAGGCTGACCCCGAATTGCTCCTCCAGCGCCTTGATGTGACCCGAGATCGCAGGCTGGCTCAAATGCAGGGCCTCAGCCGCGCGCGTCAGATGGGCAAAGCGTGCAACGGTGACAAAGGAGCGTAGCTGATTGAGGTCCATGACGTTCCTTCTTGATCCTCCCGGAGGTAATGGGTAACGCCGGATTATTGCGTTGCACCATGATTCTGCTGGTGTTTTGACTGGCTGATGGCTTCCATTCGAACATATGATTGGATCGAGCCAGCCGATCGCGGTACAAATGCGGTGATGAACCAAATAAACCTATTTTATTAATAGCTTAGTGACGGATCGCAAATCATGAAAATCCTGACATTTGCCCTGGACGTCGCTCGCGTGGGGCCTTTCGGCGAGTGCGCCCAAGCTTTTCCTGCGATCGATTATACCGGCGATATGCTGCAACGCACAACGGGGCCGCTCATTGCGCCTGAGCGGCTCGATTATGTCGTCGTCGAGCGCGTTGCGCGCGATATGCGCAATCGATACATCGCCAGTCCTGTTCGGGCGGGTCAAGGGCGCCTTGGCCAGCCGCTTGGCGCGAGTTGCGCGTCTGGCCACCGGACGTGCCCGATGAAGGGGCGTCCAGCCTGGGAAGGCGCAAACCTTGTCGGGAGATTTTTCCGGCGTCTGGTCGGCCAGGTCTACCGCCTGGAGCGCCAAAGGCGCGAGGCCTACCTCGCCTCCGCGACCGACATCTACGATCTCGAGCGGCGCATGCGCGAGCTCGAAAGGCCGACGAGCCTGTCGTGGTGATAAGTGTGCGCTCACCTGCTGTATTGCCGAGGAGACTCTGATGCACGAGATATACCTGCTTGCCGTGTTCAACGCATCGCGCCACGCGGCGGTAGAGCGAACCCGCGACCAGCGTCTGCGCGACGAGCAGGCGTTCTATGACCTCTACAGCGGGGATGGAGGCCCGGGATTCAAAAGTTTTGCCCGTCTCGCGCGCGCCGTGCCGGTCGCAGCAGCCGCCTTCGTCGCCGTGAAGGGTCTGGCGCAGCTGTTGCGCTAGACGCGCCACATTCGGGGGGTCGCAGCTGGCTGCGCCCGCGCAAGACCGGCCCGCCCGGGCCGCCATCGGGCCCAAGCCCCGCCTCGCCCAACTGTCATGAATATGTAGTTCACAACCGTGCTGTACAACGATTGGAATTTTGGATAGATTCGGTCTAAGATTATGACAATGGCAAGTGAGTGCAAATGAAAACCCGAATGCTCATCTCGAATCAGCTGTACTTCGGCCTGGAGCCATTGAATTTGCGCCGTGGCACCGAGCGGACGCTATCCCGTGTCTTCGGCCTGCCGCCCGACCGCGTGCGGGTAAACGCGCAAACCTTGCGCGAAGACTTCAGGCTGGACAAGGCCGCCGGCGAGGCGCTGGTCGACGCCTTCGTGTCCGGCGGTCTCCTCGAGTCCGACCCCGAGAGCGCCGGCAATTACCGGCTGACGGAACGCTTTCACGAGTTCGCGCAGGCGCGCGTCGTTGCACCGCTGGAGCGCGCGGAGGCGAAGGATCTGATCGACAAGGCCTGCCGAGCGGCCGCGCAAATCAACGCCGATCGGGCCTGGAATCCGCTGATGATCGACACGATGGGCGTGTCCGGGCCCTACATGAGCCGCCGCGATAACATCGCCGAGCTCAAACTATGGCCGGTGGTGAAGTCCCGCGCGGAAGTGCGGCACCGGCATTTCGGGCCGCCGATGACCAAGGCGGACGGTTCGTCCGATATCCGCGCGATGCTGCGGGCTCTGAGCCCGTTCATCACCGTGCATCTCGTTACCGATGCGGCGTCGATGGAGCGTCCCTTCAGCGTTCCGTTTCGCGCCTACGACGAGATGATCGCTTCGTCGCTGGCGCCCGCGAGGCTGCTGTCGTGGAGCTCGTCAATCCGCCGGCAGATCACCGGACGGTAACGACGCTACGATTCACCGGCGCGGTATTGTCGGACGTCGTTGCTGCCTTGCTACCAGCATTCACTCACCGGCAGCGAGCCTGTCACGCCTTTCACCCCTTGCTCGTTATACGTCAGCGCACCGCAGTGATCGCCGACTTGCGCTCCTGCGGGAGTCGCACGCAATGTATAGGTGGTGGAGGTGAGGTTCGCCAGCGACAATGCGTAATAGCCGTTCTCGGTGGTGGCGGGATAGACCCCGCCGGATCCCAGCGCCGCCGTCGCATAGGTGCTTCGCTCGGTAAAGTAGCGTTCCATCTGTCCGGCTGCGCCGACCAGCGCCGATTTGGCGTCCGATCTCCGCGTTTTCTGAACTTGCTTCTGATAGCTCGGCAGCGCGATCGCCGCCAGGACTCCGACGATCACACAGGTGACGAGGACTTCGATCAAGGTGAATCCGCGCGGGCCCATGGTGGAGACGTCCGTCTCAATCGACGTAGATCAGTGCGACTCGACGATGCAGCGGGTCCGTTGCGTCGAGCGTGAAGCGAATCCGCGCCCCGGCATGCAACGAGTAGATGTTCGAAGCTTTGCCGTCGCGGCCGAACACTTTCACCTGCTTGGCATTGAACGTAAGCCGCTGGCCGTGGACGTCGAACGTGCCGCCTCCGGCGCTTACAGCTTCGATCGTCCCCTTGCGCAATCCCGCGCTGTCATCACGCGCCTTCTCTTTCGCGGACTGGGAATCGGCCGATTTCGGCGCTGTGGCATTCGACGTGGCCGGCGGCGGTGCGGACGGCTTGATGGCCAGGGATGGCATCGAAACGGCAAGCAGTCCGACGATGAATAGAAAATTCTTCATGTTTCGCCTTTCACTGAATCTGACGCCAGGACTTGCGGCCTTGATTGCCGGTGCCGGCACCCTCGAGGATCTTCTCGACTCCGCCGGCCGACTCGTTGACGTACTTGTTCTCCTTCGGAGTCTGACCCGCGACCAGCGGTGCGTACAGGAAACCCGCCGCCGCCGGAATGCTGCTGATCTGGCGACCGCTGGTGTTTTCGGTCTCATTGTTGTAGTCGACCAGGTCGCCGATCGAAATCGTATCGTCGCCGTTGGTGTCGAACGTCGGCTTGTCGTACCGGTTGCCTGTCATCACGTCGACTTCCATCACCCAGCCGGTGCCGCCGAACCCGCATGGATCGGTATTCGGGATCAGCGTGTTGAAGACGACTCTGCCGGAGCGGATGGCCGGATCGGTCACCGAGCGCTCGCCGGACGTCGGAAGATTCAGGTACCAGCCGTTTTTGGACGAGTTGTAGGTCGCGACGGCAGTCGTATTGTCGCCGGACAGCGCCGCGTCCAGCGTCGCCGGGCCGACCGCGTGCGTGCTCAGACGGTACGTATTGCTGTCGGTGCCGGTCGCGGTCGCGACGACGCTCTGCTGGACGAGCGTCGACAAGCCGCTCACCGCCGCTCCGCGATCGCGAATGCCGTAGAAGGTTTGCGCCTGGGTCGACGAATTGTCCTGCGTATCTATGTAGCGGCCGGTGCCGAACACGACCAGATAGCCGCCCTGCGAGAATCGGGTCACATCCGGGCGCGTGGTGATCGGCTGGCCGCCGGTGCTGAACAGCGGCAACCCGCCGAAGGCCACCGTCCACTCGCTCGGGGTCGCGGAAGTCAGGTCGAACTTCCACATGTTGCCTGCCAGGTCCCCGATGTAAACGACATCTGCAATGCTGTCTCCGTTGGTGTCGACCGCGATGCCCCCTGACAGTCCGTTTGGAGTCGTCGTCGTACCTGCCTGCGTGTCAAGCTTCGCGCGCAGCGCGCCGGTCTCGGCGTCGAGCACGAACAGCACGGCGTGCCCGGTCGTACTGGCGCTGCCATCGGCGTCGGTGTTGTTGTATCCGTTGCCGAAGATGACCGACCAGCGGCCGTTGTTGGTTTTCACGAGCAAAGGCTGGCCGAAGACGGCGCCGACGTCGGCATCGTCGCTGCCGTTGAACTCCCAGCGCACGACCGAATTGGCCGTGGCTTGCGTGAACTTGGTCGGATCGGTGACGTCGAGGGCATAGACGCCTTGCCCCCCGGCGCCGAGCGCACCGGCAAGCATCGTGTGCCAGGCGGTGTTATAGAAGACGTCGCCGACGGTCGACGAGCCGTCGACGAAGTAGTGATGCGCGGTAGGATCGCCCGCATTGGCTGTGACGTTCTGCGTCGACAGCGTGCTGAGATTGCGATAGACCGGCGTCGGCACGTAGGCGAGCGTCTCCACGCCGGTCCTGGCGTTGAAGCCGTGCAGCATGCCGTCGTTGGCGCCGACATAGATCGTCGGTGTCCGGTTGGCGTTGGCCGCCGCAAATGCGCTGTATGCGGCCGACTCCATGTTGTCGGGGTAGCCGAACGAAGGAACCGCGACGTAGGTCGGGGCCGAGTGCACGATGTCGCCAAGCTTGCTGGTCGGGCGGCTGCGGAACGCGGGCGTGCACGAGCTGCAGGTTCCGGCTTCGTTGGATGCGTCGCCGCGAAGCCATTTCACCCGTTGCGCGCCGTAGCCGTCCGCGTTGCCGACCATGTCGCCGTCGAGCAGCGCCGACTGCGCCAGGTCCATCTCGGTGTCTGCCGGCGCTCCCGGGTAGCTCGCCGGCCAGCGAAACGGAACGCCGCGGCTGCCGAGCGCAGCGGATCCCTTGTAGGTGAGGATCGTCCGCCCGGTGTCCCAGTTCTGGCCATTGATCACCTGGCCTGAATCCCACAGCTGGCTGCCGAGCGTGCCGTCCGAATTCACCAGGTATGCGATCAGTTGACCCGACCAGTCGCCGCTGTTGAACCGCGCCTGGTAGAGATTCGTCCCCGTGCCCCACGAGCCGGCATTGAGCGAGACCGCGGACGCGGCCGCCGTCTTCGATTCGATATCGACCGCAATGGCCTGGAACGCGCTGGCGAGTGAAGCGGCATCCTGGGCGAGATACGCCTGCTTGGTGCCGCCGAGATTCGCGAATTGATTCAGCACCGCGATCGACCCCGGATTGGCGACGGTGTCCCCCAGGCCCACGACATAGGTCTGGATGTCATGCACGTATCCGCCGACCGACATGTTGCGCAAGCTGGAGATCTGGGGAAAGACATCGCTGGCCGCCTTGGAGAACGTCCAGGTCTGGGTCGAAGGGTCGTACACGTTCTGTTGCTGGGACAGCGGGTACATGTTGCCGGACAGGTCCGAGGTCGGGTTTCCGTCGGTCGCGAGCAGCGCGAAACTCTTCTGGCAGGAGAGCGTGATCGGCGATGTGTAACCGGCGCTACCCGTGAAATATTGGTTCGCGGTCACCATGCTCCCGGCAAGCGGAGTGAATACCGCTGCATTCTTGACATCGGCGCCGTACTGGGTTTCCGAGCCCATCAGCGACATGATCCGGCCCAAGTGCCCGGACGTGCTCGACGTCGCGACGGGCTCCGCGATCGATCCATAGCCGTTGACGCCGGCGTAAAAGCCCCAAGCGCGATAAGCGTACAACTGTCGCGAGATCGGCGGGTTGAACGGGATGTAGCCGGCGTCAGTGGGCGTAAAACCGAACGTCGCCCAATAGTTTGTCATATTGGCTTCGAACGCCGTGCCAGGATTGTGCGTGAAATAGAAGTTATAGCTTCCACCACCCGCGGTCGTTGCCCACGCTCCGGTTCCGAAATAGCCGATGTAAAGCACGTCGTTGATGTCGGGGTCGTCGCTGGCCCGATCGTAGGTCACGTAGTGGTCGCCTACGCTCGAACCGTTCCATTGCGGGTTGACGATGCAGCGCAGGCCATTGTTGGAGGCGGAGATGCCGTTCACGCAATCGTCGGTGAACACCATCGTCTGGTCGTTGCCGAGCCAGTACGGATAGGTCGAATAAAGTCCTGCGCCACCGATGGCGAAGGTTTCAAGCCCCCAGTTGAACAGGTCGGAGAAATTGTTGATGGTGTTGCGGATGACGCCGCGCGCAATGTTGCCCCGCGTCGTCGGATCGTCTCCGGCGATCAGCTTGCCCGCCATCGTGCCATCCATCGACTCCGAGTTGTCGTAGATCACGAGGACGTTGGGAAGCGTCTTGTGAGTCAGAAACAGCGGATACTGGGAGATCGACAGCGCTGCCGCGGAAGACGGACCCGCGATCAGGGCGGCAATCGCAACCACGAGACAATCGTTCCAACCGGTTCATGGACCGCTCACCAGAAAAGTTGACTGAAGAATGACGTGCGTTTCGACGCGCGCGCCTGTGCCAAGGACCGTTAGCCGGTATGCGGTGCCGCCCGTGTTGGGCGGCGTCAAGCCGATTCCAGCGCTGCCGCCCGGCTGTACCGCAAGGTTGGACAGCTTTTCAATCACATACACCGGCTGAGCTGCGACGTCCGACAACGCCGGCGCGCTGGTTTGACTGCCGTAAGCTCGGGTCTTGGCGGAGTTGGCCCAATCGATCGCCTTGGAGATGTCGGTGGACGAGGGCGTCGGCCAGGTCGAAGGCGGCGTGCAAAGTCCGTTCGTGCAGGACGACGTGAACAACGTCGCGGGCACGATATTTTTTACGACATCGGCTTCGGCGTCGCGCAGGCCGGCTTCGGCGGCCTGGAACGCCACGTTCGTGTCCTTGGTGTTGCCGGCCATCTTCTCCTGCAACAAGGTGCTGTTGAGCGCCGCAACGCCGAGCACCGACAGTACGAGCAGGAACATCAGCGCCGGAAACAGCGACATTCCGGACTGGCGAGTCGCTGCAATCAAGGTTGTGCGCGGCTGATCATGGCACTCGATTGCGCACGGTGATCACCGACGAAAGCGCTGATCGGATGCGCCTGTCGGTCGGTGTCGTCGAACTGCCCGCGAACGTATACGGCTGCGGCGAGCTCGCGACGTTGTCGCGGACGGTCGCGAGCAGCACCTGCGCCCGGACGCTGACGACGTTGTTCCACGTGGCTACTGATTCCGCGCGTCACGTAGCGATTGGCGGCTCGCCCGCCATCGAGATCCTCGCCGAACAGCAGCGCCAGTCCTTCGACGCCTTCGACCATCTCTTCGGGCTGCGGCTGCCCGTCGTACGCCGGCACGCTGTTGACCCACAGCGAGTTGGTTCCGGCCTTGCGCGCGCTTGGCGCCACGTAGTAAGTCCGGGTGACCATCCGGTAGACCGATGCGTCGGTGCTGAAGACGTGGCCGAGAGTCACTGCTGGTATTGCCCGGGACCACCGTGTTGCCGGTGTCGTGGCCGACGACGCCGCTCAACGAATTGACGCTGGTCGCGTTGAAGATGACGGCCGCCCCGCAATCGGCAACGAGCAGCACGTCGCCGGGCGCGAGATGGCTGCCCGGCCCGATCTGCAGATCGGCGGACGTGCTCGCCATCGGCGCGATTAGCGGCGAAGCCGGAACCGTCGATCTGGCGGATCGTCACCACATCGGCGCCGCTGGTCGGCGCCGGGCTCAACGCCGAGATGCTCGTGTCCAGCGCCGGCAACCAGGTCCCGCCGCTGCCGTGGTACCCCGCAATGCCGACGTCGAACTGGTAAGGGTAGTCGGTCGAGTTGAGCAGATTGGTCGGATGTCACCGAGCCGCCGTTGCAGCCGCGGTATCCGGCCATCCGCAGGTCGCGGTCGATCAGATACTCGGCGAAGCGGCCGTTTTCCTGCATCCGGGAAATCGTGTCGTTGACGCGGGTAAGCTGCTTGCTGTTGACATAGATGGTTCCGATGATCGTGACGATGAGCAGGCTGACCGCGGCCCACACCATCAGCTCGACCAGGCCCATCCCCGCCTGCCGTCGTGAATTCATGGCCGCAGCGCCGTCACGACAGCGATGCTGGACGCCTTTTTCTGACCACCACAGCTTGATGGCCAGCACGCTGCCGGCGCCGTCACACGCTTCGGCGCCCGGTGCTCCGTCATCGGGCGTGCTGTCGAGGCAGATCACGCCCGCTCCCGAGGGAAGCGCGGCTGCCACGTCGGCGCTCCATTCGTAGAAATCGTTTTGCGCCACTTGTGCAGCCGTGCAGGTGGTGCTGATGCAACCCGGGCTCGAGACCGCGCTCGTGAAAGCGTCGTACGAGCCGGCCTGCACGCCCGGCAGGTTTGCCCGCACGCGATCGGCGATCTGATAGGACAAGTACACGGCCTTGCTGCGTACCATCGAGTCGTTCGCTGCTGCCAGGCCTTTGATCTGCAACCCGGCGAAGCCGACGAAGCCGATCGACACGACGAAGATCGAGATCAGCGACTCGATCAACCCGTTTCCCCTTTGCGCGCGCCGATTCATGATCCGTTGCATGGCGCCGTATGGCTGGCGACATCCGCGACGTCGGCCAGACCGTTAGGTTGGATGGTGATATCGAACCCGACGAGTGTCGGATTGGTGGGGCAAACCTTCACGTCGACCGCCGCCGCCGGCGCCAAAAAACCCATCGAAGTGAAAGTGATCGTGGTGATAGCGCCATCGCCGATGACGACGTTTGAGGGCAACGCTTCGTGGGTGCGAAGCTTTGTTTCGCCCGTGTCGTAAGCGTCGTTGCCGTTGTCGTCGACCCATACGTCCCATCCGCCGCCGAACGCGTTGCCTGTGACCGGCGCTGCAGCGCCCAGCACGACGGGAACGCCGCGGCGCACCGCCTCGCTGCGCGCAAACGCAACGTAGGCGACAAATTCGTTCTGCACTGCGTACGTTCGATTGTTGCTCAGCGTCGAGCTCATCGAACCTGCGGCAAGAGACGACAGGATGACCAGGACGGCGAGCGTTACGCAGAGTTCCAGCAGCGTGAATCCGCGCGCGAAGCGGAATCGTCTGGCCATGCGGGCATCGACCGCTGCGCGATCGACGCGCGTCGCTTCGAGCCCTCCAACTTTGATTGCGGCTGAATCCAACACGAGTTCACCCCGAATTCAAATTTCACATTGTCGACATCTTGTGCGATACACCGTGTTATCCGCGCAGGCCGAACTCTGTAACGCATCGAAAAGCGCGCAGTGCTGACGGCGTGCAAAATGCCGCAAGACACGTGCCGGCAGTTCGCTCCACGCCAGCTTTCTGGTTGAACGGTATGACTGGGAGGATTTAGGGTCGTTTGCCGGGCAAGAGATGGGCAAAACGGGGGCGTCGATCTGGGGGCGTGACAGAACGCCATGCATAACAATTCGCCGACGTGCGGTTCGATGTGACGCAAAAGGTCAGTGTCCTGCGCACCGCCGCGAGCGACCACGCGCCACAGGGTTGCCGGCAAGCGATGCCGACCGGCTAGCGGTGCGGATTGACTTTCGGTGAAAAGCGACCGCTAGTGGCGCTTGTCGCTCAACGCCTCGCACCGTGGCACTGCTTGTAACGCCTGCCTGACCCGCACGGGCAGAGGGCGTTGCGTGATTCGGGCGCGGGCGCATCGAGCGGCGGCATGCTGCCGATCGCGGCGTTCCAGCTCGCGGGGGCGAAGACGTCGTGCACGTGCCGGCCATGTCCGGTTGTTTCGCAGGCCGGCCGCTCGAGACTCGCGATTCCCATGCCACGTCCCTTGAACCACAGACTGAGATCCCTTTCGTGGCCGCATGCGGCGAAGGATCCGAGCGCTCGCCAGTCGGCGAGGCGCCGCAGCCCCGGGTTGAGCGAATAACCGCCCCAGATGGTGTGCGCGTCCAGCGCCGGTTGACGGTACTCGATGTCGCGCAAGCGTTTCATCTCGGCCGAATAAGTAATCCGGTCGTGCAATGCGTTCTGGCCGGCGCGCCGGCACTTGACGGTGGAAATGCTCGGGATCGCCTCGAGCAACTGCAGCGATTCCTCGACAAAACCCTGGCGGAAAAAACGCCAGTCGTCCTCGCAATGGAAGATGTACGGCGTATCGACGCCGGAATAGGCGAGGTCGATGCTCGCCATCTGGCCGCGGGGCGGGTCGTTGAAAACGAGCTCGAACGTCTGATCGAACGATGCGAGAACGTCCCGTACCCGCCGGTCGCCGGAATCCTCGACGATCACATAGCGCTCGATCGGGGCCGTATTGCTCGCCAGAAACGACGCGAGCGTCTCCGACAGCAGGTCGAAGCGGGCGCAGCTGGTCAAGACGAAGGTGATCGCGGTCGAACCGGTCATGGCGCTGCAGGGGAGGAAACATCCATAATGGAAGGGCGAAGCTTCCGATCAACGAGACGATGGCCATACGACGACGCAAGCGCGCGGAAGCCGGCCGTCCCTGGGTCACATTGGAAGATGCGAAGCTCGCGGCCGGACTTCCGCTGCTGTGGCTGCTGGCATTGGCGTTTCCCGAGCGGCGATGGCGAACGCTATGCTATCGCCTGGAAGCGATCCGGGCCAGCCTCGGGCTGTCGGATCTCGGGCCGGTTGAACGCGCGGCAGCCCGCATCGTCGGCGCAGCCCATGCGCCGTTCGACGGCCGGGCCTTTGCGGTCGCAGCCGCAGCGGGAGCGACCGAGCATCATTTGCAGGTCCTGCGCAGCCGCAGCAGCGGCGGCTGGAAGGCAACTCTCCAGCTGGATGGCGCCGCGAATCTCGATGCGGCGCTGGCCGCCGGCAAAGGCGCGGTGCTGTGGGTGGCACACTTCTGCTTCAATGCGCTCGCGACCAAAAAAGCCCTGTGCGCTGCCGGTTTCCGGGTATGGCACCTGAGCCGGCCCGAGCATGGATTTTCGAAGTCGGCCCTCGGTATCGCATTGTTCAACGGCATTCGAACCGGCGCCGAGGGGAAGCAGCTCGCCGGGCGCATCGTCTACGACCGCGATCGCCCCGCGGCAGCCGGCGTGGCCGCGATGCGGGTCCTGAGGCAAAACGGCGTTCTCACCATTACCGCCGGCGATTGGGAGGGACAGCGCATCGTCGCGATCGATCTTTGCGGCGGCACGCTCGATCTGGCGATCGGCGCGCCTCGTCTTGCGCGGCTCGGCGGCGCGGCGCTTCTCCCCGTTTTCACCGTCCGGGGGGAGGATCAGGACACGATACGGGTCATCATCGAGCCCGCGTTGGAGATCCCGCCCGGGGGCGATGCCGACGGCGCGTTGCAATACGCGGCACAGGGCTTCGGACGATTGCTCGAACGCTATGTGATGCGCTATCCGACCGAGTGGCGCGATTGGAAGAAACTGGGACTCGCGCCGACGATGGGCGAAGCGCCGGGAGAACGCCGATGACACACGACTATCGCCTGCTTCGATCCTGGCTGTTCGTGCCCGGCGACTCGGAGCGCAAGCTGGCAAAGGCATGGGCTGCCGGCGCCGACGCGCTGATCGTCGACCTCGAGGACGCCGTCGCGGGTGAGCGCAAGGCCATCGCCCGCGACATTGCGGCAGGCGCCATCGCGGCGGCGTCACGCGGCAACACCGTGGTCAGCATTCGCATCAACGCGATCGAGAGCGGGTTCGCGGACGAAGATGTCGCCCGGACGTTTCGCTGCCGGCCCGATGCTTATGTGCTGCCCAAGGCGAGCGATCCGGCCGATATACGGCGCGTCTCGGCGCAGCTCGCGGTTCTGGAGGCGCAAGCCGGGGCGCGGGTCGGATCCACCGCGGTTGTCCCCATCGTGACCGAGCATCCGCGTGCGATACCGCGCCTGGAGTCGCTTTGCAGCGCCGATCCGCGCGTGCTTGCGATCATGTGCGGCAACGAAGACCTGGCGGCCGCCATCGGGGCCCGCAGTGTGAAGGATGAATCGGGTGCGATGCTCGAAGTGTTCCGCATCGTGCGCGCTCTCGCCCTGCTCGCCGGCAGCGCCGCCGGCATCGGTGTCGTGGACTCGCCGGTGGTCGAGCTGGCAGCGTCCGAGGTATTGCAACGCGAAAGCGCAGACGCCGCGGCGATGGGATTTACCGGCAAGCTGGCGATCCATCCGGCGCAGATCGAGACGATCAACGCTGCATTCTTGCCGACCGCGAGTGAAATCGAGCTGGCGCAATCGATGCTCGCGGCGGCGCAAGGTCACGACGGCGCGTTTCGTTTCCAGGACTCGATGGTCGACGTCCCACATTTGCGCCGGGCCGAGCGGATCATGGCGCTGGCCCGCGCTCACGCGCTGGAATAACGTCGCGACAGCAGCCCTCAGCGCCGTGGATTCGCCGCGGGCTGGCTGCGGATGCCCATGCCTGACGTATGATGTCGCACCGCTTCCACGGCGCGCTGGCGTCGACACTCATCATGCGCATCGCGCCGGAATCGCGGGCCCACATTGTCCGCACCCACCGTCTTTTCGCGGTGGCGCTGCTGCTGAAGGGGTTCAATGGGCTGGTCGAACTGGCCGGCGGCGTGCTGGCGCTGTTCGTGCCGCTGCACAGAGTCAATCAGCTGGTGCTGTGGCTGACCGCGTCGGAATTGGAGAACCACCCGAACGACAGCGTGGCCGGGGCGCTCGCCCATGCCGCTGAAAAGTTGTCGATGGGAGCGAAGCTCTACGCCAGTTTTTACCTGCTCGCGCACGGCTTGGTGAAACTGTTTCTGGTCTACTCGCTGTGGCGCGAACGGATCTGGGCGTTCCCGGTCGCGCTTTCGCTGATGGCTGCACTCGTCTGCTATTCGATCTATCGCTTTACCCACACGCACGCCATAGGGCTGCTGCTTTTTGCCGCCATCGATCTGTTCATCATGTCGGTGATCGGGCGCGAATACCTGATGCGCCGCACGGTCGAGCGAAACTCGCCGGCCTGACTGCGGCCGGCGAGTTTGTCTTCTGATGCCCGGGGTCACGCCGAACCGGCATTCGCCCGGTCCGCCGCTGCGACAAAGCCGCGCCTGTCAGCGCTCCCAGCGGCCGGGCTCGTAGCGATACCGCCCGCCGTGCTCGGCCCAGCGATCGGGGACCCAGTGCTGGCCGCGGCGCTCGCGGACGTAATGACCTGTGCGCCAAGTATGCCTGTGGTGGCCGTTGTCCCACGCCCAATAGCCCGGTGCCCATACAAAGCCTACCCGCGGGGGCGGCACCACTTCGTAGCGTGCCGGCGGCGGCGCGAGATTGATGTCGATGTTCACTCTCGCCTGCGAAGTCAGCGGTAGCGCCAGCGATGCCGCGGCCAGGCCCACCATCAACAGTTTGTGTCGTGGATGCACAATAGGACTCCTTTACGTCGATGACCCGCGTCCATGGTGCCGCGACGGAACAGCGGTGGCTATCGGACGTGCGCGCTTTCGTCTGTAGGTGCAGTTTGCCTTTCTCATAGGACGATCGCCGACGCGGCATAAGGGGCAAAGCCGGCGGTCGTGGCCGGATCCCGACTAATGTCTATGCTTGTGCGCGCGCCGCTCATCGTCGACCGGCGAGCGCCATCGCGCCACCGCGCCGACCGCGATCTCCTGAACGGCGCCGTTGGCGTCCTTGATCGTCAAGGTCAGGCGAACCACATCGCCCAGCCGGATGGCTTTGCCGAGCCCGCGCAGGGACAGCCGGTATCGATTGGGCGCGAGCTCGACGATCGTCCCGGCCGGCAGCGGAAGTTCAGCGCTCGCGCGATTGGCGGTCCCTGGTTTCAGCAGCGTCACCGCTGCCGCGCTGTCGCTGCGGGCCGCGACCAGAACCGCTCCGTCGGTGGCGGTGATATTCATATAGACCTCGCTCGAACCCGTTGCCACGGCCGGCTTCACCCACGGCTGATTGACCACGATCAGCGCCTGGGCACCCAGGGACGGCAGCGCAAGCGCGAGCCCGAGCAGGAAGGCGAGGCGGCGCGATCGGACGCGGGCTAGCATGAGCTTCATCAACGCAGGACCAACAGACGGCAGCTGCCGATATTCCCTTCGGCAGCGCGCAGGAATAGTCAGAAGACCGACGCTGTTAGCCCGCCACGAAGACTCGTCCTGCGGTGCTCGCACGATCCATCGCTCCAACTTGTTGTCGGAGATCACGATGTCACATTCGCCACGTTGGCTCACGATTATCGCCCTTGCACTGGTCGCAACGGCTGCACGCGCCGAGTTTCATACCTTCCAGATCGAACAGCTGTATTCGAACGCCGACGGCAGCGTGCAGTTCGTCGTGCTCCACGAGTCGCAAGGCATGGACGGCGAAAATTTCCTTCAGGGCCAGGTGCTGACCAGCACCCACGCGGGCGTTACAAAAACCTACATGTTTCCGACCAACCTGCCCGGCGGCACGTGCAGCATGTACTACGGCTGCTCTGCCAGCCCGACGGCAAACAGTCGGGTGCTGATCGGGACCGCCGGATTCGCCGCGCTCAACCTCGTCGCGCCGAACTACGTGATCCCCAATGGTTTCCTGCCGATTGACGGCGGCACCCTCAACTATGCGTTCGTCGACCAGCTGACCTTCGCTTCCTTGCCGACCGACGGCGTCAGCGCGCTGACACGTTCGGGAATGGTCATACCCAACGTGGCGACCAATTTCGACGGCGCCTCGGGCTCGGTCACGGCAGCAGCGGTCAATTACCAGGGCCTGTGGTTCAATCCCGCCGAAGCGGGGTGGGGGATCAACTTCGCCCACGACGGCGACACGATCTTCGCATCGTGGTTTACCTATGACCTGACTGGCAAGGGCACGTGGCTGGTCATGGCGGCCAACAAGACCGGGCCCAACACCTACAGCGGGTCCCTGATCCAGGGTACGGGGCCGGCGTTTGACGCCGTGCCGTTCCCGCCGCTGGGGAGCCCCGGCGGCGCGACCGTGTCCGGCCTCGGCGGAACCGGCACGCTGACGTTCAGCGATGCGAACAACGCGTCGTTCTCGTACACGGTGAACGGTATCTCGCAGACCAAGGCGATCACGCGCCAATCGCTGGGGCAGGGAGCGTTCCCGGTCTGCACGTTCGGCGCGCAGCCCAATCTCGCGCTCGCTACCAACTACACTGCGCTGTGGTGGGCGGCGCCCGCGGGGTCGGAGGCGGGCTGGGGCATCAACCTGACGCACCAGGGTAACCTGATCTTCGCCACCTGGTTCACGTTCGCGCAAGACCACACGCCGATGTGGCTGGTCGGAACCGCGAGCAACACCTCGCCCGGCGTGTACACGATGACGCAACTGGCGCGCCTGACCGGGCCCCCGTTCAACGCAGTTCCGTTCCCACCGCTTGGCAGTCCCGGAGGCCCGGCGTTCGCGGTCGTCGGTTCCGCGACGTTCACGTTCATCGACGGCAATACGGCGATGTTCAGCTATGTCGTTGACGGCGTCGCACAGACCAAGACGATCACCCGGCAGGTGCTGCAAAGTCCCGGCACGGTGTGCCAGTAGAACGCAGGCGCGACGTTGACGGCTAAAGTCGGCGAAGCGCCGGCGATGCTGCGAGCGGCGCTCGCCATCGCTTTTTCGCTTGTCGCTACGACGTCTTCGGCCATCGGCGTCGGCGAAACGGCGCCGCCGTTCTCGCTGCGCGACGCCAACGGCGCGAGCGTCTCGCTCGAGTCGCTGCGCGGGCAGGTCGTGTACGTCGACTTCTGGGCGTCGTGGTGCGGACCCTGCCGCCGCTCGTTTCCATGGATGAACGAACTGCAGCGCCGCTACGGAGGCCGCGGATTGGCGATCGTCGCGATCAACGTCGACAAGAATCCGGCCGACGCGGCGCGATTCCTCGAGCGCAACCCCGCGCAGTTCGGCATCGCCTACGACCAGGCCGGCGCGACCCCGCTGGCGTACGCCGTGCAGGGCATGCCCAGCTCGTACCTGATCGACGCGCGCGGCAAGGTCGTCGACGTCGAGCAGGGGTTTCACGACGAGCGCAAAGTCGCCGTCGAGCAGAGCATCCAGGCCCTGCTCGCGGGTCGTTGATGAAGCCGCGAGCGCTGTCGTGGAACGCGGTAAGACCGGCACGGCGCTGGATTGCGTTCGTCGCGGCCTTGCTGCTCGCCGGCTGCGCGACGATGCAGCCGCCGAAGCCGTGGGAAAAAGGTTATCTCGCCCGTCCGGAGATGCAATTCGACGCCGATCCGATGAGTGCGCGCCTCACCGATCACATCTATACCAGCAAGGAAGCGGCAAGCGGAGGCTACGGCGTCGGCGGCGGTGGCTGTGGCTGCAACTGAGGGCGTCGCCGCCAGCGCGCCAGCCGCGCTGGCGCAGGGCAGGCCCGTCGGCGCGCTGCTCGCAGCCGCGCTTGCGCTGCCCGGTGTCGTGCCGGCGCCAGCGCTGGCGCAGACCGCGCCGGACCAGGGCGTGATCGCGCTCAAGTACGTCGACTATCGCGACTGGCAGCCGGGCGCCGACCGTATCCATGTGCACAGCCCCTCGCTTTATCTGCTGAAGCCGCTGTCCGACTCGCTTGCCGTCGAAGGTTCGCTGGCCTATGACGGCATCTCGGGCGCGTCGCCGCTGTATCACAACACGCTGTCCGGTGCTTCGGGCAAGGGCGGGGTGACCGACTATCGCACCGCGGGCGACATCAAGTTGACCAAGTACCTCGATCATGCCGCGGTCGGCGTCGGCGCCGCCGTGTCGAACGAGCGTGACTATCGCTCGCGCGCGCTGTCGTTCGAGTTGCGCCTGTCGAGCGACGACCGCAATCGCACCTATGCGTTCGGCGTCGGTGCCGCCGACGACCGGATCGACAGCACCAACGGGCTCGCCGAAGGCAAGCGCCGGCGCACCGCCGATTTTCTGCTGGGCGTGACACAGGTGGTGTCGGCCGAGGCGATCGTCCAGTCGAACCTGACCTGGTCGGACGGACACGGCTACTATTCCGATCCGTACAAGTCCATCGACATTCGTCCGGACGCCAGGCGCGTGCTGGCGTGGCTGACGCGCTACAACCAGCATCTGTCCCGGTTCGACGCGACGCTCTCGCTTGCCTATCGTTACGTGCGCGATTCGTTCGGCAGCGATTCGCACACGGTCGAGGCGGCCTGGCATCAGCCGCTGCCCGATGGCTGGTCGGTCAAGCCGTCACTGCGCTATTACACGCAGGCCGCGGCTGACTTTTATTTCGATCCGCCGTTTCCGCAGGGATTTTCCTTCGGCGAACCGTACTCGGCCGATGCGCGTCTCTCGGCCTTCGGTGCACTGACCCCGGGAATCACGATCGCCAAGCTGCTGCCCGACGGCTGGCAGGTCGATCTCAAGGTCGATCTCTACCGGCAGCGTTCGGACTGGCGCCCCGGTGGCGGCAGCCCGGGGCTGGAGCCGCTGTCGGCACGCTGGATCCAGACGGGCATCAGCAAGACATTCTGATCCGCGTCGCGACCGCGGCATGCAGGCGTCGGGCATAGTTACGCCATGCCGCTCTTCCGCTTCAGCTTCCCCGCGATGGCCTCGCCGAACGAGCTTCAGATCTGGCACGACGACGAAGCCCGCGCGCGCGAGCTTGCCGACAGCGCGATCGGCGACGTGCAGCGCATCGAGGCCAAGTATTCGCGCTATCGCGACGACAGCGTGACGACGCGGATCAATCGTGCCGCCGGCGGATCCGCGGTGGAGATCGATGCCGAGACTTTCGCACTTCTGAGTTACGCCGATCACTGCCATCGCTTGAGCGAAGGCCGTTTCGACATCACCTCCGGCGTCCTGCGCCGCGTCTGGGACTTCGGCCGCTGGCCGCCGCGACTGCCCTTGCAGGACGAGCTCGAGGCGGCGAGGGCGTTGATCGGCTGGTCGAGCGTCGAATGGGACCGCCGGGGCGCGCGCCTGCCACGGCGCGGCATGGAAATCGACTTCGGTGGCATCGGCAAGGAATACGCCGCCGACCGGGTCGCGACGATCTGCCACGAAGGTGGCGCGATTCACGCGCTGGCCAATCTGGGCGGTGACGTCCGCGCCGCGGGACCCCAGCGGGACGGATCGCCGTGGCGAGTCGGTATCGCGCATCCGCGCCAGGCGGATGCGGTGATTGCGACGGTGGAGCTCGATAGCGGAGCGGTGGCGACCAGCGGCGATTACCAGCGATTTTTCGACTTGGGCGAACGCCGTTATTGCCACATCATCGATGCGCGCTCCGGACAGCCGGTCGCGGGCTGGCAGTCGATCAGCGTGCTCGCGCCGCTGTGCGTGCTCGCCGGCAGCTGCGCCACCATTGCGATGCTTTTCGAAGCTGAAGCGGAATCGTTTCTAGCGCGCGAAGGGGTCGCCTACCTGGCCGTGGATTCGAGCGGAGGCCTGCGCCGCGGGGCGGCGACGGCTTGAACGATGAAACGCGGCGGCGCGCTTCGCGCGCCGCCGCTCGTCGTCGCTTCGCTACCCGCGCCCGGTGTTTTCGAGGCGCAATGCAGTGCTTACCAGCGAGCGATTCGTCCGAGTATGTAGCCGGCCGCCAATGCGCCGAATACCGTGGACAACGGCCGGGACCGGATCGTATTGCATGCCGCTTCGGTCATCGCGCTCTGGGCGCGCTTGGCCTTCTCGGGCACCTGGGTCGCCCAGTCCGCGGCCGAGGCGGCGGTATCCGCCGTTGTGTTCAGCGCGCGGTGCATCGAGTCGCTGACCTTCCCCACGCCGGCCAAGGCCTTGTCGGCGGCGCGGTCCACAGTCTGATGCGCCTGCTGCGCGGCGTTTTCGATCTTGGGATTGTAGGTGCCAGAACGTACTTGACTCTCTTCCATTACCTTCTCCTCGTCGGTTTATTGAAACGAAATCCGATTCACCGCGCAACTGTTGACCGGCGATGCTCTTCGGCAACGTCCACTATCTGCTCGCGGGAGGCCGCGCGGTATCAGCATTCGTCCGATTCGCGTGTAGGAGTCGTGCGTGCAGCCGTCATCCGGCCGCAGTTCGGCTGCGCGCTGCGCTTCGTCAGGCGGCGGCGCCCCGGCGTCACATGCTAGGATTGGCGCCCGAACGAGAGACGCAAGGCGGCGGGAAAGAGCATGAATCGACTGGACTTCGAAGGCCGGGTCGCCGTGATCAGCGGCGGCGCGACCGGCATCGGTTTCGCGGTCGCGCAACGGCTGAAGGCGAGTGGCGGGCGGATCAGCTTGTGGGATCGCGACCAAAGCGCTCTCGCGCGGGCGGCCGCGAGCCTGGGGAACGGCACCGACGTCCACGAGGTCGATGTCGCCGACCCCGACGGCGTCACCGCCGCGGCGCGGGCGACTGCGGCGGCGCTGGGACGGATCGACGCGCTCGTTTGCTCGGCGGGGATCACCGGTCCAAACACGACGACCTGGGAATACCCGGTCGACGCCTGGCGCCAGGTGATCGACGTCAATCTGCATGGCGTGTTCCACTGCAACCGGGCGGTCGTGCCGCTGATGCTGGCGCGGGACTATGGTCGCATCGTCAACATCGCCTCGGTTGCCGGCAAGGAGGGCAATCCCAACGCCAGCGCGTACAGCGCATCGAAGGCCGCGGTCATCGGCCTGACCAAATCGCTGGGCAAGGAGCTCGCCAAATCCGGCGTGCGGGTCAACTGCGTGACGCCGGCGGCGGTCAAGACGGCGATCTTCGACCAGATGACGCAGCAGCACATCGACTTCATGCTGTCGAAAATTCCGCTGGGGCGCTTCGGGACCGTCGACGAGATCGCGTCGCTGGTCGCCTGGCTTTGCACCGCCGATTGCTCGTTCTCGACCGGCGCGGTGTTCGACCTGTCGGGGGGGCGCGCGACCTACTGACCGGTGCGCGGCGTACCGGCAACATGCGGCAGCCGCTGGCGCGGCTACGGCCGCACGGCCAGCATGATCTTGCCGATATGGGCGCTGGATTCCATCAGCCGATGCGCGGCCGCGGCCTCGGCCAGCGGGAACACGCGATGGATGACGGGTTTCAACTTGCGCGCCGCGAACAGCGGCCATACCTTGTCGCGCAACGAGCGGGCCAGCGCGGCCTTGCGCTCCGGCGGGCTCGCGCGCAACGTCGATCCGGTGACGGTCAGCCGCTTCATCATGATGTGGCGCCAATCGACGGTGACCTTGCTGCCCTGCAGGAACGCGATGATCGCCATCCTGCCTTCGAGCGCCAGGGATTTCAGGTTCTTTTCGATGTAGTCGCCGCCGACGATGTCGAGGATGACATCGACGCCGCGCTTGGCGGTGATAGCAGCGACTTCGACGGCAAAGTCCTGCTGCCGATGGTTGATCGCGTGGTCGGCGCCGATCGCCTTGCAAAACGCCGCCTTGTCCTCGCTGCCGACGGTCGTGATCGTGGTGGCGCCGATCGCGTGCGCGAGCTGGATCGCCGCGAGTCCGATGCCGCCGGAGCCGCCATGGATCAGCACCGTTTCGCCCGACTTCAGATGAACGCGGTCGAAAAGGTTGTTCCAGACGGTGAAATAGTTTTCCGGCAGGCTCGCCGCTTCCAGCGCCGAAAGCCCTTCCGGGTAGGGAAGGCACCAGGCGGCCGGCGCGGCGCAATACTCCGCGTAGCCGCCGCCCGGCGTCAGCGCGCAGACCTGATCGCCCAGTCGCCAGTCGGTAACGCCTTCGCCCAGCGCGACGACGGTGCCGGCGACTTCCAGCCCGATGATCGGCGAAGCGTCGGCCGGTGGCGGGTAGTTTCCGGCGCGCTGGATGCAGTCGGGACGGTTGACCCCGGCGTAGGCCACCTCGATAAGCACCTCTCCTCGCTTCGCGGCGGGAGTCGCTGTCTCGGCGAGGGTCAGGACCTCGGGCGGTCCCGGCTCGCGGGCGACGATGTAGCGCATGGTTGTCGGAAGGGCGGCGGGCATCGGCGCAAATGGGGATCGGACCGGCGATCATTGTAGCCCGGCATCGCGTTTCTTCGTGCCGGGCATCCGGTCTACACTGGGACCGCCCGCCGATCCGCCCCGGATGAAAAGACTCGTCGCCCTGCTGATCGTCCTAGCCGTCGTCGTCGGCGCGGCCTGGATCGCATTCGCCGCCGATTACAGCGACGGCTACCGCGTCGGGCAGGTCATCAAACTGTCGCGGTCGGGTTACGTGTTCAAGACCTGGGAGGGAACGCTGGATTTCGGCTTCCTGCAGCAGGACCCGACCTCCGGCATGGCCACGCGGCTATGGGACTTCAGCGTCCGCGACGGCGACGACCAGGTGCGCAAGGACATCGACGACGCGATCGCGGTCAACGCGAAGGTGAAGCTTTTCTACCACGAGAAGTATTTCCGCTGGTCTTTTTTCGGCGACACCAAGCATTTCGTCTATCGGATGGAGCGCGTCAGCTAGCAGCGAGAGACGGTCGCCGTTGGCGCCGCCGTCCACTGCTGACGGCTGCGACGGGCAGGTCGAATATCCCGGAACGTTTCTTGCTGCCGTTGTCCATGGCGAGCTATTTGCGCGCTTTTTACAGGAGACGAGCGATGGCACAAATGCAGGGTTCAGCGGGTGGAACGGGCTCAGGCAAGTGCGCGCACCCGGCGTGCAACTGCAAGGCCGCTGCGGGGAAGCGATTCTGCTCGGACTTTTGCGAGCGGCAGGGCACGCACCGGATCGACGTCGCGCGAAGGCTGCGGTTGCGGTCATCCGGAATGCAAGCAAGCTTGAGCTGCGTCGCATGCGGTTCGCCGGACGGCGTATCGCACGCCGCAAGTTTTGCGGCCGCTTGTAAGGTTTACTCGTGCCTCGACCTTGAAGCGAAGGAGTAATCGATGCCTGACCAGAAAACACTGAAACGCGCGGCGGAAGACAAGCGCGAAGGCAAGTCGCCGAGCACGCAAGCCGGCGAATTCGTCCGCGAGGAAATGGACCACATCCGCGAAGGCAAGCATGGCGCCCGCTCGACGAAGCAGGCGATCGCGATCGGCTTGTCCAAGGCGCGCCGTGCCGGCGTTGCGCTCAAGCCGCCGGCAGAAGGCAAGGCGTCGGCCAAGACGCGCCGCAGCGCCAAGCGGGACAGCGCCGCCGGCGCGCGCAAGACCGCGAGCCCTTCGCCGCGTCGCTCGCGGGCTACGACCAACGCGCTCAAGCGCGAAGGCCGCAGCGCTGCGAGCCCGGCCGCGCTGTCGAGACAAGCGAAGGCGGTGGCCAAGAAACGCGGCCCCGCAGCACGCTCGGCGTCCGCGCGCAAGGCGGCACGCACGCGTTCGCGCAAGGTCTGACCCGGCCCAGCGTTCTAACGCTCGGGCGCTGACGCGCCTCGGGTGACATGGCCCGCGCCGATGACGCGCAGCCTATGCATCCGCTGCCGGTGCGCGCTTGCGCTGGCGCACGCCCAGGCCGCTGATCGCGGCTGCCGCTGCCATCGCCGCCGCGGCGGCGAAAACCGCGCGTGCGCCATAACCTTCGACGATCCTGCCGCCCAGGGCATGGCCGGCACCGAGACCACCGACGAGGAAAGTCGTCGACCAGGTGAAGGCCTCGGTCGCATAGCGCGACGGCGCGTTGGCGCTGATCAAGAGCATGACCACCGTCAGCGCCGGCGCGATGCCGAGGCCGGCAGCGAGCGCGAGCGCCGCAAGCAGCCACGGCGAGCTCGTGACTGCATGCGCCGCCACCGGCAGCACCAGCAATATGAGCAAGCGCGGCAGCTGACGCTCGGCTGACATCGCCAGCTGCGCGCCGCCGTAAAGCAAGCCGCCGGCGCCGCTGCCGATCGAATTGACAGCGATCAGTACGCCGGCGAACGCGGGCATCATCGCCGCAGTGGCGAACCCGGCGTAGCCGATCTCCAGCAAGCCCAGCGCGAACATCAGCAGGAAAGTCACTGCGTAAACGGCAAGCAGTCGCGGCTCGACCAGCGGTCCGAGCAAGTGTCGCGTCGCACCGGGCTGGTGGCGCCAGTATTTGAGCGCGGGGGAGAGCGCGAATACGGGCACAGCCAGCGCCACCAGGATGCAAGCGGCAGCGAAAGCGATGCGCGGCGATGCGGCCGCCAACAGCGCGGCGACGAGCATCGGGCCCAGGGTGAAGGCCAGTTCGATCAGCACCGCGTCCAGCGCGAACGCCGTTCTGCGCTCGTTCAGGTCGTCGAATCGATAGCGCCAAACCGTGCGCGTCATCCCGGTGATCGGGGGCGCGAATGCGCCCGCGACCGCGGCGGCCGCGACGAGCCCCGCCATCGGGAGCGCCAGCGAGTCCGCCAGCAACAGCAGCACCAGGGCAAGCGGACACACGAGCCCGGTGACGAGCAGCACGGCGCGCGGCCCGCGACGGTCGATGATGCGGCCCAGCAACGGGGCGGTGATCGCAGACGCGGCGAGATAGACGCCGACGGTCAAGCCGGCCTCTCCGAACGATCCGGTCAACGCCCGGATGTGCATCAGCATCGCCAGCGTGACGCTCGCGATCGGCAGGCGCGTGATCAAGGCAGTCGCGAGCAGCCGGACCACGTCCGGCAGACGCAGGAACGCCCGGTAGCGACCGAGGATGTCGTCGAACATGGAAGGTGGAATAGCCGCAGCGACGCCGGTGACGCGCTGCGGTTCAGTAGACGACGGTCACGTTCTCCGGCGCCAGCCAGTCGCGCAAGCCGGCGAGCAGGTGCTCGTCGAGGTTGACCTGCCAATCGCTGCCCAGCTCGATGTCGCCGCTCGCTCGCCTGGTTGCGGTAGTTGATCGTCACCGGGCAGTGGCCGCGACGAAACGGCTCGATCAGATCGAACAGGCGCTCGCGCCGAGCTCGAGCCGTTGCACGAAAGTCTGCAGCGAGCGCGCCCACTTCCGGCGCGCGGCGGCGAGGTCATAGACGGCATCGGCGATGATGCGCAGCCCCTGCACCTGCCCGTCGTCGCCGATGCGCTGCTGCACCTTCACCTCGGCGACCAGCAGCGGCGTCCTCGCGCAGCAGATGCCGGTAGGCGTCGAAGGTCTCGTTGAATATGACGATTTCCGGCTGGTCGCGGCCGTCGTCGAGCGTAACGAACGCCATCTTGCCGCGACGCGAGGTCTGCGTACGCAACTGCACGACGACGCCGGCGATGCGTACCGTCGTCGTGCGTCGGCTTCAGCGCGCCCAGCGGCTGCTGCACCAGCCGCGCCAGCTCGGCGGCGTGCGCATGGTACGGATGGCCCGACAGATAAAAGCCGAGGCTCGCTTTCTCCTGCACCAGTCGCTCGGCTTCCGATCCATTCGCGCGCGGCGATCAGCGCCGGCGCTGTCGGACCCGCATCGGTGTCCTCGCCGAACAGCGACACCTGCGAGGCTGCGCGCTCCGCGCGCTCGCGCGTGTTCCAGCGCGGCGCCGACCGATGCGAGCAGGCTGGCGCGGCGCGGCATCGATGGCGTCGAAGGCGCCGGCGCGAATCAGCGCCTCGACCGCGCGGCGATTGACGCTGTGCTTGTCGACGCGCCGGCAGAAATCGAACAGGTCGGTAAACGGACGCTCGGCGCGCGCCGCGACGATCGCTTCGATCGCGGCCCGGCCGGTGCCCTTGATGCCACCCAGCCCATAGCGGATGTGCCCGCCATCGACCGGCTCGAAGCGGTAGTTCGACGCGTTGACGTCCGGCGGCAGCATCGAAAGGCCGAGCGCCGGTCGCGTCGTCGTAGAACTGACGCAGCTTGTCGGTATCGTCCATCAGCAGCGGACAGGTTCGCCGCCATGAACGCCGCCGGATGGTGCGCCTTGAAGTACGCGGTCTGGTAGGCGATCAACGCGTACGCGGCGGCGTGCGACTTGTTGAAGCCGTAGCCGGCGAATTTTTCCATCAGGTCGAAAAGCTGCGTCGCCTTGACTGACGACAGACCACGATCGATGGCGCCGGCGATGAAGCCCTGGCGATGCTTGGCCATTTCGTCCGGCAGCTTCTTGCCCATCGCGCGGCGCAACAGATCGGCGGCGCCCAGCGTATAGCCGCCGATGACCTGCGCGATCTGCATCACCTGCTCCTGGTAGACCATCACGCCGTAGGTCGGCGCCAGGATCGGCTCGAGCCGAGGGTCGATGATACTCGAATCGCTCGGCGCCCTGCTTGCGGCGCACGTAGTCCGGAATCAGCTCCATCGGCCCCGGACGATAGAGCGCGACCAGCGCGATGATGTCGTCGAATCGCTTGGGCGGCGCCTGCAGCAGCAGCTCGCGCATGCCGCGCGATTCGAACTGGAACACGGCCGTCGTGTTGCCGCTCTTGAAAATGTCGTACGGCGCCTTGTCGTCCAGCGGCAGCGTATCCAGCGTCAACGTCGACGTCGGATCGAGCATGCGGATGTAGCGCAGGGTCCAGTCGAGGATCGTCAGCGTGGTCAGGCCCAGGAAGTCGAACTTGACCAGACCGACGAGCTCGACGTCGTCCTTGTCGAACTGCGAGACCAGCGCGTCGGACCCTGGCTGCGTGTACAGCGGACAGAAATCGGTGAGCTTGCCCGGCGCGATCAGCACGCCGCCGGCGTGCATGCCGACGTTGCGCGGCAGGCCCTCGAGCTGCTCGGCGAGGCTCAGTAGCTCACGGACTTCTTCTTCGGCCGCCTCGCGCTCGTTGATCAGCGGCTCGACCTCGCGCGCGTAGACGACGTTCGGCGGCGCATCGCCGCCTGCGCCGCTTCAGCGTCACCGTGCGTCCGGGCTGGAACGGAATCAGCTTGGCGATGCCGTCGCAGAAGCTGTACGGGCAGATCGAGTACGCGGCCGACGTCGCGCACCACCGCCTTGGCGGCCATCGTGCCGAAGGTCACGATTTGCGAAACCGATTCCGCGCCGTACTTCTGCTTGACGTAGTCGATGACGCGGTCGCGGCCGTCCTGGCAGAAATCGATGTCGAAGTCCGGCATCGACACGCGCTCGGGATTCAGGAAGCGCTCGAACAGCAGCGTGTAGCGCAGCGGATCGAGATCGGTGATGCCCAGGCTGTAGGCGACGAGCGAGCCGGCGCCCGATCCGCGCCCGGGTCCGACCGGCACGCCATTGCTGCTTGCGCCCAGTTGATGAAGTCGGCGACGATCAGGAAGTAGCCGGCGTAACCCATCTGGATGATCGTCCTGGCTTCGAACTCGAGCCGGGCCGCGTATTCGGGGTGCTTGCGCGCGCGCTCTTCCGGCATCGGCATAAAGAAGCGCGAGACGCCGCTCGAGCCCCGCAGCGGCCTCGGTCGCGCAGGTGCTGCTCGATGCTGATGCCGTCGGGCGTCGGAAACGCCGGCAGATAATTCTTGCCCAGCGGAATGCGTCAGGTTGCAGCGCTGGGCGATCGCGACGCTGTTGGCCAGCGCCTGCGGCATGTCCGCGAACAGCTGCGCCATCTCGGCCTGCGATTTGAAGTATTGCTCGGGCGTGAAACGCCTCGGCCGCCGCGGGTCGGCCAGCACATGACCCTCGGCGATGCAAACGCGGGCCTCGTGCGCGCGAAATTCGTCGCGCGTTGCGAACTGCACCGGATGCGTTGCGACCACAGGCAGCGAAAGCTCGGCGGCGAGCCGACGCGTCGCGGCGGTCAGTGCGTCGTCGTCGGGGTGGCCGGCGCGCTGCACTTCGAGATAAAAGCGGCCGGGAAAAGCCGCGCGCCAGTGCAGCCGCCGCATTGCGGGCCGCCGACTGCGTTGCCCTGCGCAAGCGCCTGCCCGACCTCACCGCCGGCGAATCCCGACAGCGCGATCAAGCCTTCGGTGCCCTCGCCGAACCACTGGCGCCTGATCTCCGCGCGGCCCCGATGCTGGTTGCCGCGATAGCCCGCGCGTCAGCCAGTCGGCGAGCCGAAGATACCCGGTACGCGATCTGGCAAAGCAGCAACAGGCGCAGCGGCGCGTCGCGCTCGCTTTCGTGCGTGATCCAGACGTCGCAACCGATGATAGGCTTGACGCCGCGCGAGCGCGCCGCCTTGTAGAACTTGACCATGCCGAAGACATTGGCAAGATCGGTCAGCGCGAGTGCTGGCATGCGATCCGCCGCCGCCGCTGCGACGGCGTCGTCGATTCGCACCATGCCGTCGACGATCGAGTACTCGCTGTGCATCCGCAGATGGATGAACAGCGGGACGGCTGCGGACACGCTCATGAGGTACAATTTTACTCGCTTCCGCCGCCGACCCCGATGATCGCCACTTTGCCGATACCGGCGCGCCGCGCCATCGTCGCGCTCGCCACTGCGCTGTTCGTCGCGGCCTGCGCGTCGATATCGCCACCGATCTCGGCGCCGTCGCCTGGCAGCCAGTTGCCGCCGCCGACAGGGCCGGGAAGCGAGCCGCCCGCGCCCGCCAAGCCGCAGGCGCCGCCGACCAAGAACCCGAACCCGCCGGCCAACGTCAATCTCCAGGGATTTCCATTGCCTTATCGTCAGGGCTACGCCGACGGCTGCGCCAGCGTCGGCAATGTCGAGCACAAGGACCCGGGGCGATTCAAGAACGACGGCCAATACCGCACCGGATGGCAGGACGGCAATTTCCTTTGCAAGAAGAAGTGACGGTAAAGCGAAAATCGCGGTGACCGGCGCGGCCACTGCCGCTGTCAGGGAGTCGTCATCGCGCTTTGTCGCGGTGCGCGGCCTGTCGTATCACGTGCGAAGCTGGGGTGACTCCGCCGCGCCGAAGCTCTTCATGCTGCACGGCTGGATGGACGTCGGCGCGTCGTTCCAGTTTCTGGTCGACGCGCTCACCCGCGACTGGCATGTGATCGCGCCCGACTGGCGCGGCTTCGGCCAAAGCGCGTGGTGCGCCGATGGTTACTGGTTTGCCGACTACCTCGCCGATCTCGACGCGCTGCTCGAGCAATTCACGCCGGACGCGCCGGCGCGTATCGTCGGCCACAGCCTCGGCGGCAACGTCGCCTGCATCTACGGCGGCGTGCGGCCGCAGCGCGTCGCGCGGCTGGTGTCGCTCGAGGGCTTCGGTGTTCCCGACCGAGTCGCCCGAGCTTGCGCCAGACAAGGTGTCGAAGTGGCTCGACGCACTGCGCGATCCGCCGTCGTTTGCGCCGTATCCGAATCTCGCGGCCGTCGCCGACCGGCTGCAGAAAAACAATCCGCGCATGTCGCGCGAGCACGCGGAATTCCTCGCCGGACACTGGGCGGAAGCGCTGCCCGACGGCAGCGCGCGGCTGCGCTCCGACCCGCGCCACAAGTTGCCGTTTCCGACGGTGTACCGAACCGAGGAAGTGCGCGCGGCCTGGCAACGCGTCAGCGCGCCGGTGCTTTGGGTGGCCGCGAGCGATTCGTTCGTCACGCGCTGGCTCGGCGAAGACGAGGCGGGCCTCCAGCGTCGGGTCGCGACCTTCCGCGACGGTCGACTGACGACGATCGCCGACGCCGGTCACATGCTGCATCACGATCAGCCATCACGCGTGGCGGCGGCCATCGAGCCGTTCCTGGCCGGATGAGCGCGGGAAGCCTCACCCTTTCATCGCGGCGCGGCGCAACCATCGCTCTGATCGTGCTGACCGCGGTCTGGGGCGTCAATTGGCTGGCGATGAAGATCGCTTTGCAGCATGCTGATCCGGTCACGTTCAACATTCAACGCACGGTGCTTGCGATCGCCGTACTTTTCTCGCTGCTGCTCTGGCAGCGGCGGACGCTGCGTCCCGCGTCGTGGACCGCAGTCATCGTCACCGGCTTCTTCCAGACAACGCTCAACTTCGGCGCGACGATCATGGCCGTGGCGACCGGCGGCGTCGGACGCGTGTCGGTCCTCGTTTTCACGATGCCTTTCTGGACCTTGCTGCTTGCCTGGCCGGTGCTCGGCGAGCGTGTCCGCGGCGGGCAGTGGATTGCCGTGCTGCTGGCGCTGTCGGGGCTTGCGCTGGTTGTCGAGCCGTGGGACTGGCACGAGGCCTTGCGTCCGAAGCTGTGGGCGGTTCTGTCAGGTTTCGCTTGGGCCGCGGGCACGATCGCGACCAAGTTCTTTCAGCGCGACACCCGTCTCGACATGCCGAGCTTCGTCGCTTGGCAGATGCTGACCGGTATTCTTCCGTTTCTGCTGATCCCGCTGTTCCGCGATGCGCCACCGGTCGACTGGACCCCCGCGTACGTGCTGATGCTCGTCTATTCGGGCGCGATCGCGACTGCCGGCGGCTTCGTGCTCTGGATCGCGGTGCTGCAATGGCTGCCGGCCGGGACGGCGGCGCTCAATATGCTGGCGATTCCGGCCATCGCGCTGGTCGGCTCGATGCTTGTCTTCGACGAGCGGCTGGCAATCGTCGAATGGCTGGGGATCGCGGCCATCGCGGCCGGCTTGCTGATGATATCGCTGCGCGCGTGGCTGGCCGCGCGGCGCGGCGAGCGAGATGACGTGCAGGCGCCGGTGATCGAGAGCAACTAGCACCCGAGGCCGCGCGCGGCGCATAGCACCGCTGCGATTCACCGCGGGGCAGCGATCCGCCGCCTCGAATCGCTCAGCGCCGCGCTTTGTTCGGCAGGAGTTCGTCGTCGAGCGAGCGGTCGAGGGCGACCTGAGCCGGATGCGCCGGGCCGCCCTGGATCGCGCGCTCAGCGTCGTCGATCGCCTTCAGTATCGAATCGCCGCCCATGTCGATCGCCCCGTCGGTCACCGCTTTCGCCCATTCCGCCCGGATCGTCTGCTCCTCGATCAGGTCAGCGTCGAAGCTGGCGAAGCGCGGATCTTCCTTGGTCGACGCGGCCGTGGTCGAAGACGGCGCAGGCTTGCTCGGCGTCGGGTCGGCTCGCGATGCACCGCGATCGGGCTTGGACGTGCCGCGTGGAAATTCGGGGCCAGGCTCGGTCATCGCGGCGAAATACCCGGGCTTGCCTGCGCGACTCGCTGGCGAGCGGCCCGCCACGGACGGATTGGGCTCGGTGCGCGCGGTTGGCGTGACCCACGCCGGCGGACTTGTCGCGGACCGGCGGCGCATCGGTACCAGCCATCGCGCGAGCGCGGCGACGACAAGCAATGCGGCGGCAAGCGGCCACCAGGGCGCGACGGGCGCACCGGCGTCTGCCGGCGACAGCCCCGACTGTCCCGATGCGGTGCGCGGCAATCCGGCCGCCGACGCTTCGGGAATGAACGAGCTTCCGCCCGGGCTCGACAGAAGGATAGTCGGCTTGGGTTGTTTCGCTTCCGCCTCGGGGATCGTTGCCGCAGCCGGCGTCGTAGGCGCTACGGCCGCGACGGAGATGACTGGGTCGAGCGCGCTCGCCTTCGGATGCGGAGCACGCACCCCGGCGGCGACGGTGGCCGGCCTGGTGTCGACGCTGCGCTGCGAAAACGACGCTTCCGCGTCGGCCGACGTCGCCGCAGCGACAGCGACAAGCCGGGCATCGGCACTGCGTTGCGCAAGCGACGGCTTTGCGCCCGCTGACGGCGGATCGAGCAGCAGCACGTAATCGCGGCGGGTCGTGCCTTCGCAGCCGGCCTGCACGGCAAGCCGAACGACCGGCTCATTGACCGGGCGGGCGGTAGTCACCAGAAGCTGCGGCCCGGCCGCGCCGCGATCAATAGTGACCCTGCCCGTCAGTAGTCGTGGCGCACCGCTGCCGCCAGTCGAGTCGGCGATGACATGGACGCACGCAACGGTCAGCGTTTGACCGGCGGCGGCGCTGATCGGGACGGCAACGCGCAACGGCTGGCCAAGTGAGGACTGCGGCGCAGCCTCGCCGAGCGAAAGCGCCAGCGCAAAGGGCGCGGCCAGCAGCGCCAGCGCGCCGGTGACCACGCGAGTTACCGCAGTCTTAGAGGTCGAATGTCGCATGACAGCCTCGAGCAAAATGAACCGGGACCGGTCGCAGGCTGGTTCGGCTGCCGACTGGATCCGGTTTTCGCCATCAATCGAGCAAGTTCCATGCCGATGGACGGAAAACAGAACATCGGCACGAGGCGGCTGCGGTAAGCTTCCGGTCCAGCGTCCCGCGCTGATTTGTCTGTCATGTCCATCGCTTTCACGTTCGCAGATGCGCTGCACCACAAGCTGCGAACCGCGGCGACCATTGTCGGTATCGTCGCGTTCGGCCTGTTGCGTACAATCTTCGGCCCCCGGTATACAGGGTCACTCGCACGACGGCCGTGCCTTCGCTGACGATCCATGCGAACCGGAGCGATCTGGCTGTTCGCCGTCCCGTCCGCGATCTGGGGATCGACCTGGCTGGCGATCAAGTATCAGTTGACCGGTGTCGCACCGGAAGTCTCGGTCGCTTACCGTTTTGCACTCGCCGCTGCGCTGCTGGCGGCGTGGTGCCTGGCGAGCAGGCGCTCGCTGCGCTTTTCGCTCCGCGACCACGCCTACCTGTTCGCCGTCGGGATGACGCTGTTTGGATTGAACTACATCGGCGTTTACTGGGCCGAGCGGTTCGTGACCTCGGGTCTGGTGGCGGTGCTTTTCTCGACGATCGTGTTTCTGAATCCGATCGGCATGCGACTGTTCTTCGGCACGCCGTTGACAATGCGAGCTTTCGTTGCTGCTACGCTGGGCGTCACCGGCGTCGCGCTGCTGTTTCTGCCGGAGCTGATGCAAGCGCGCGGCGGCAGTTCGGCTGGCTACGGCGTCGCATTCGGCCTCGGCGCGACCGTCATCGCCAGCGGCGGCAACCTGATCGCCCAGCGCAACCAGCGGGCCGGCATTCCGACGCTTGCCGGCAATGCGTGGGGCATGGCTTATGGCGCGCTGGTCGCGAGCGCGGTGGCGGGTCTGCAAGGCATCGACTGGACGTTCGATCTGAGCGCCGGCTACCTGATCTCGCTGGCCTATCTCGCGGTGTTCGGGAGCGTCGTGGCGTTCGGCGCCTACCTGACCTTGCTCAAGCGCATCGGTGCGGCTCGTGCGGCCTACACGGCCGTGGCGACGCCGGTGATCGCACTGGCGCTGTCGACCTTGTTCGAAGGCTATCGCTGGACCTGGGTCGGCGCGCTGGGCGTCGTGCTCGCGATGGCCGGAAACTGGTTGGCGCTTCGGCCTGGCGCATTGCAACGAAAAATCGAACCGAAGCCGGCGGCATGACAGCCGTCGACGGGAGACGCGCGGCCTAGCTCGCGCCGAGATTGAAGAACTCGCGCTGGCCGCGCATCGCGGCGATGCGGCTGCGCAGCAGCTGCAAATGGCCGGGTTCGTCGACGAAGTTCAGGCGCTCGCTGTTGACGATCAATAACGGCGCTCCGGAGTACTGGTAGAAATAGCGGCTGTAAGCGTCGGCAAGGCGCGCCAGATAGTGCTCCGATATCGCGCGCTCGTATCCGACGCCGCGCTTGTGGACGCGCTCGATCAACGTCGACACCGGGGCCTGCAGATAGATAACCAAGTCGGGATTCGGCGTTTGCAGCTTCAGGTGCGAATACACCTTGTCGTAGAGCGCAAATTCGTCGTCGGAGAGGTTGAGCCGCGCGAACAGCGGATCCTTGTCGAGCAGGAAATCGGCGACCGTGTGCCGGGTGAACATATCGAGCTGCGCCAGCCCGCGAAGCTGGTCGACCCGCTGGAAGAGGAAGTTGAGCTGCGTCGGCAGCGCGAAGCGCCGCATGTCTTCGTAGAAGCGGGCAAGGAACGGGTTCTCGTCAGGCGCCTCGAGCAGGGTGTCGGCGCCGAGCGCGGCAGCAAGGGTCCGGGCGAGGCTCGTCTTGCCCGCGCCGATCGGGCCTTCGACGACGATGTAGCGGCATTTCTCGATGTCCATTGGCGGCGATCGCTACGAGCGGGCATGGCGGCGCGTGCGGGCGATGCGCTGCCCGCGCAATTCGCGCAGCCAGCGACGCGCGGCGCCGCGCCCGGGGATGACCGCTGCCGGCGCGATGTCCAGCAGCGGCTTGAGTACGAATGCCCGCTGATGCATGCGCGGGTGCGGCAGGGTCAGCTGTCGTTGCCGCGAGCGGCGGCGTCCGAATATTAGCAAATCGAGATCGAGGGTCCGCGGCGCATTGCGCTGGCGTTGCTCCGCCGGCGGCCTGCCGTGCCGCTGCTCGATCGCGCGCATGCGCTGCAACAGGGCCGGCGCCGGCAGCGAGGTCACCAGCGCGGCGACAGCATTGACGTAGTCGGGCTGCGGGCCGCTGGCGCCGAGCGGCGCACTCACGTAGTTCGGCGAAACGGCGGTCACGCGCGTGCGCGGCAGGCGCGCCATCGCGGCGATCGCGCGCGTGAGCTGGCGGCGCGGATGATCAAGATTGCTGCCGATACCGACATAGGCGAGCGAGGCGCCGGGCCAGTGCCGGAGTCGACGCCGCCCTATGGCCGCACCCGGCACTACTCGGCGCTTTCTTCGCCCTCGGCTGCGGCGCCGGCCGCGGCCTCGTCGGGCGCCGCCTCGCGCTTGCGTCCGCGACTGCGCGATCGACGATGCTTTTTCGGCGCTTCATCCGGCTTTAGCATGCGCTCGCGCTCGGCGCTGTCCGCGTCCTGAAATTTCGTCCACCAGTCGGCGAGCCCTGCGAGTTCGCCCTGCAGTTCGCCGCTTTCGCTGCGCAGGACGAGAAAGTCGTAAGCCGCGCGAAACCGCGGATGCTCGAGGAGGCGAAACGGGCGCTGTCCGGCGCGCTGCTCGAAGCGCGGTTGCAGCGCCCAGATTTCCTTGATCGTCGCCTCGAAACGGCGCGGGATCGCCAAGCGCTCGGCCTGTTGCTCGAGCACGCGATCCATCGCCTCGAACAGCGCCGGCGTCGGCCGTTCGCCGCGCTGCCGCGCCGCGTTCCAGCTGGCGAGCACCTCGTGCCAAAGCAGCGACGCAAACAGAAAGGCCGGCGTCACCGACTTGCCTTCGCCGACGCGCTGGTCGGTGTTGGCGAGCGCGAGGTCGACAAAGCGCTGGCCCAGCGGCTGCTCGAGGATGACGTCGAGCAGCGGCAGCACGCCATGATGCAGGCCGTGGCGGCGCAGGCTCTTGACCGATTCGGCGGCGTGGCCGGAGAGCAGTATCTTTTCCATCTCGTCGAACAGCCGGGCCGGAGGAACGTTATGGATCAGCGGCGCCAGCACCGGGATCGGCGCCGCGGTCTTTTTTTCGATGCTGATGCCCAGCTTCGCCGCCAGCCGCGCGCCGCGCAGCATGCGGACCGGATCTTCGCGATAGCGGGTCACCGGGTCGCCGATCAGGCGCAGGCGACGCGCCTTGATGTCGGCCACGCCGCCGACATAATCCCAGACTTCCTCGGTCATCGGATCGAAATAGAGCGCGTTCATGGTGAAGTCTCGCCGCGCAGCGTCCTGCGCCTGGGTTCCGAAGACATTGTCGGACAACAGCCGGCCGTGCTCGTCGGCGATGTCGTCGCCGGTTTGCCGCGAGCGGAACGTCGCGACCTCGATCGTCTCCGCGCCGGCGAGCACATGCACCAGCCGGAATCGTCGGCCGATGATGAACGCGCGACGAAACAGCGGCTTGACCTGTTCGGGGGTCGCGTTCGTCGCCAGGTCGAAATCTTTCGGCGTGATGCCAAGCAGCAGGTCGCGCACTGCGCCGCCGACGACAAAGGCCTTGAATCCCGCCTGTTGCAGCTTGCGCACGACATCCTGCGCGCCGCGCGAGATCTGGCTCCTGCGCACCGGATGCGAGCCCGGGCCGTAGATGCGCGGCTCGGCCGCGATGCGTCCGGGGACCAGACGCGCGAGAAGCCGGCGAATCATCGGCCTCGCGATTTCGCGGGCGGCCACGCAGCGCCCGGGCAGGCCGCGCGAGCACAAGCCGCGCGCGATGTCCGAATGCGCGCGAATCGAGGGGGTGAGGATAATTCCATCAACGGTTGGGGCGGGTTTGCTGCGGCGGCGCGGGCGACGCGTTCGAAACGCCGGAAGAAACGCGCGGCGCGAAGCTGCATCATAGCATGGCTGCGTGACAGCACGGCTCGAAATCGAGGATAATCAGCAGTTTGCGCGGTCTGCAGCAGCCGCATCAGGAGATTTCATGCCCAGCTACCAGCACGTCAGCGTCCCGGCCGGCGGCGCGAAGATCACGGTCAACAGCGACTATAGCCTGACCGTTCCGGACCAGCCGATCATCCCGTACATCGAAGGCGACGGCACCGGAGTCGACATCACGCCGGTGATGATCAAGGTCGTCGACGCCGCCGTGGCCAAAGCGTACGGGGGCAAGCGACGGATTCACTGGATGGAGATCTTCGCCGGCGAAAAGTCGACCAGGGTGTACGGCGCGGACGTCTGGCTGCCCGATGAAACGCTGACGATCCTCAGGGAGTACGTTGTTTCGATCAAGGGACCGCTGACCACGCCGGTCGGCGGAGGCATCCGCTCGCTCAATGTCGCTTTGCGCCAGCAGCTCGATCTGTACGTATGCCTTCGGCCGGTGCGTTATTTCGCCGGCGTCCCGAGCCCGGTCAAGGCGCCGGAGAAGACCGACATGGTGATCTTTCGGGAAAACTCGGAGGACATCTACGCGGGCATCGAGTGGGAGGCGGAATCGGCCGGCGCGAAAAAGCTGATCAAGTTCCTGATCGACGACATGGGCGTGAAAAAGATTCGCTTCCCCGCCACGTCGGCGATCGGCATCAAGCCGGTGTCGCGCGAAGGCACCGAGCGTCTGGTGCGCAAGGCGCTCCAGTATGCGGTCGCCAACGACCGCAAGTCGATGACGCTGGTGCACAAGGGCAATATCATGAAGTTCACCGAAGGCGGATTCCGCGACTGGGGTTATGCGCTGGCGCAGAAGGAGTTCAGCGCCGTCCCGGTCGACGGCGGCCCCTGGTGCAAGTTCCGGAACCCGAAGACCGATCACGATATCGTCGTCAAGGACGTCATCGCCGATGCGTTCCTGCAGCAGATCCTGCTGCGTCCGGAGGAATACGACGTCATCGCGACGCTCAACCTCAATGGAGACTACATTTCCGACGCTCTCGCAGCGCAGGTGGGCGGGATCGGCATCGCGCCCGGTGCCAACATGTCCGATTCGGTCGCGATGTTCGAAGCCACGCACGGAACCGCGCCGAAGTACGCCGGCAAGGACTACGTCAATCCCGGATCGGAAATCCTGTCCGCCGAGATGATGCTCGTTCACATGGGCTGGCCCGAGGCCGCCGCGCTGATCGTGTCCAGTCTCGAGAAATCGATCGCCGACAAGGTTGTGACCTACGACTTTGCCACGACTGATGCCCGGCTCGACCAAGGTGAGCTGCTCGGGATTCGGCAAGGCAATGATCGAGCGGATGTAGCGCGCCGCAGCGCGAGAAGGCGGCGAGCCTATCGCGAACGCGCGCGAGGCGATCGACCGCGAATTGCACCAGCTCGCGCGAGGCGCGCCGAGCGGCGGTCGCGATGTGCCCGCCGGCGCACCGCGAAGCGGTGTTGCACAAATCCAACGCCGCCGCACCGCGGCAATTTGTCGCGCCGACTGGCGCGCTTCGCCCCGTCCCGCCTGCCATTCGGCGCATCTCGCGGCGGCGCGGACGCGCGTTCGACGCCGCAGATCGTCGCTGCATCGCGTCCGATAGTCTCGCGCGATTGAACCAGTTGGCGGGCGGACTTGCCTTATGCGTGCTTCCGTCGAAGAATGCTGATCGTGGCGATTCAACCGAAAGGACTGCGCATGGGTCGAGGCCCGGTGCGACGCGGGATTCCGCGGCGCGATGAGCCGGTCCCTTGAAAAACCCGGTGCAGACATCAATCTAGTGACGGCAGCGAAGCCCCGCTCCGGTCAAGGGCGACGCCGCCCGGCGGACAGCGCGCAGCCGGGCGCAGGGCCGGTACGTCGCCGGTGCAACGCCGCGGCGAATATCGACGCCGCCGCGTGCGGTATCGGCTGACGGCTTGTCGCGGGGCCTGCGGTGGCAATGCACGAGCATGACGACAGCGTCCTCGAGGCCGAGAAAACTCGCCTCAAACCCCCGCCGCTGTATAAGGTCATTCTGCTCAACGATGATTACACGCCGATGGACTTTGTCGTCGTCGTGTTGCAGACTGTGTTCGCGATGAACCGCGAGAAGGCAACCCAGGTAATGCTGCAGATCCACCGCGAAGGCATGGGAGTCTGCGGCACCTATACCCGCGAAGTCGCTGCGGCCAAGGTCGATCAGGTTCTTAGCATCGCACGAAGACATCAGCATCCGTTGCAGTGTACGATGGAGGAAACGTAGCGTTGCGGGCGGGATGCGCCTAAGCGCTCTTGCCGAGATTGAGGCCGGAAAGAAACCATGATTGCGCAGGAACTCGAAGTCTCCCTTCACATGGCTTTTGTCGAAGCCCGGCAGAAGCAGCACGAATTCATCACGGTTGAGCATCTGCTGCTCGCGATGCTCGACAACCCGTCCGCGGCGGAGGTGCTGAAGGCGTGCGGCGTCGACATCGAGGAACTGCGCGGCGTCCTCACCGACTTCATCAACGAGCACACACCGCGCCTGTCGCCGCATTCGGACGCCGATACCCAGCCGACGCAGGGATTCCAGCGCGTGATCCAGCGCGCGATCCTGCACGTGCAATCTTCGGGCAAGAAGGAAGTCACCGGCGCCAATGTTCTGGTCGCGGTGTTCGGCGAAAAGGAGTCGCACGCCGTCTACTTCCTGAACCAGCGCGGCGTGACCCGGCTCGACGTGGTCAACTACATCGCCCACGGCATCACCAAGACGCCGCAGAAGGGCCAGGAAAAGCAGGAGCCGTCCAAGGAAGACGCAGACGGCGAGCAGCAGCCCGCAGGAGCGCTCGACGCTTACACGGTCGACCTCAACCACCTGGCAAAAACCGGCAAGATCGATCCGCTGATCGGGCGCGAGTACGAGCTCGAGCGCGTCATCCAGGTCCTGTGCCGGCGGCGCAAGAACAATCCGCTGCTGGTCGGCGAAGCCGGTGTCGGCAAGACGGCCATCGCCGAGGGTCTCGCGCGGCGCATCAACGACGGCAACGTTCCGGAGATGCTGAAGGACTTCGTCGTGCATTCGCTCGACATGGGCGCCCTGCTTGCCGGCACGAAATACCGCGGCGATTTCGAACAGCGCCTGAAGGCGGTGCTCAAGCAGTTGACCGAGAATCCGAAGACGATCCTGTTCATCGACGAGATCCATACGATCATCGGCGCGGGCGCCGCATCGGGCGGGACGCTCGACGCGTCGAACCTGCTGAAGCCGGCGCTGTCGACCGGCGCGCTCAAGTGCATAGGCGCGACCACTTACAACGAATATCGGGTGATCTTCGAAAAGGATCACGCACTGTCGCGCCGGTTCCAGAAGATCGACGTCCCCGAGCCGTCGGTCGCCGAAACGATCGAGATCCTCAAGGGCCTCAAGACCCGCTTCGAGCAGCATCACGGCGTCAAATACGCGCCCGCAGCGCTGACCACCGCCGCCGAGCTTGCCGCGAGGTTCATCAACGATCGCCATCTGCCTGACAAGGCGATCGACGTGATCGACGAAGCCGGTGCGGCGCAGAAGATCCTGCCCAAGTCGAAACAGAAGAAGATCATCAACAAGGGCGAGATCGAGGAGATCGTCGCCAAGATCGCGCGGATTCCCGCCAAGAGCGTGAGCTCGGACGACCGCAACGCGCTGAAGACGCTCGACCGCGACTTGAAGAACGTCGTGTTCGGCCAGAACCTGGCGATCGATGCGCTGGTCGCGGCGATCCGCATGGCGCGCTCCGGACTGGGCAATCCGCGCAAGCCGATCGGCAACTTCCTGTTTTCCGGACCCACCGGCGTCGGCAAGACCGAGGTCGCGCGCCAGCTCGCGTTCTGTCTCGGTGTCGAGCTGCTGCGCTTCGACATGTCCGAGTACATGGAGCGGCACGCGGTATCGCGCCTGATCGGCGCGCCGCCGGGATACATCGGCTTCGACCAGGGCGGCCAGCTGACCGAGGCGATCACCAAGCATCCGTACAGCGTCCTGCTGATGGACGAAATCGAGAAGGCGCACCCGGACATCTTCAACATCCTGCTGCAGGTGATGGACCACGGCACGCTGACCGACAACAACGGCCGCAAGGCGGACTTCCGCAACGTGATCATCATCATGACCACCAACGCGGGCGCCGACGTGCTGTCGAAGAGCTCGATCGGGTTCACGACCAACAAGCAGGCCGGCGACGAGATGGAATCGATCAAGCGCATGTTCACGCCGGAATTCCGCAACCGGCTGGATGCGACGATCTCGTTCGCCTCGCTCGACCACGAGGTGATCCTCCGCGTCGTCGACAAGTTCCTGCTCGAGCTGGAGAACCAGCTGCACGAAAAGAAAGTCGAGGCGTCGTTCACGCCGCGGCTGCGCGAATTCCTGGCGAAAAAGGGATTCGATCCGCAGATGGGCGCGCGCCCGATGGCGCGGCTGATCCAGGACACGATCCGCAAGGCGCTGGCCGAGGAGCTGCTTTTCGGGCGGCTGGTCAGTGGCGGCAAGGTGACGATCGACGTCGACGACGACGAAAAGATCACGCTGCAGTTCGACGAATCCAAGGAAGCGGCGCCGGTCGCCTAGATTGGAGCGTGCAGATCCAAGCAACGGGAGCCCGCGGGCTCCCGTTGCTTTTGTCGGCGACCACGGCGTTTGAATTCGACGCCGAAATCGGCGACGATGCGGCGATGATGCCGAGGTACCTGGCGCCCCTTCTCGCCGCTGCGTGGGTTGCCTGTGCAGCACTGCCGGTCGTGGCGGCAGAGAACGAGACCGGACGCGACATCGCCGCCGCTTGCGCAAGCTGTCACCACGGCGGACGCGGCAGCGGCGCAGCCATTCCCGACCTGGCCGGCATGGCAAAGGCGACGATCGTCTCGCGCATGCGCGAGTTTCGCGATGGCAGTCGGCCTTCGACGATCATGCGACAGCTTGCCAACGGCTACACCGACGCGCAGATCGAAGCCGCCGCGTCGTATCTGTCGGTCGCCAAGCCGCGATGACAGGCGCCAACGGTTTCACCCGCCGCCGCCTGCTTCGGGCGGGCGCCGGCATGCTGCTCGCTCGCACACTCGGTGCCTGCGCCAGCGCAGTCGCGGCCGGCGCGCCGAAGGTCGTCGTCGTCGGTGGCGGTTACGGCGGCGCGACGGCGGCCCGCTACCTTCGGCTGTGGAGCGCCGGCGCGGTCGACGTGACCCTCATCGAGCGCGACGCCGCGTTCGTCTCCTGCCCGATGTCCAATCTGGTGATCGGCGGCAGCCGGCAGCTTGCTGACATCACGGTCTCCTACGACGGCCTGGAAAAATTGGGCGTGCGCAGGGTCCGCGGCGAGGCGGTCGAGATCGATGCCGCATCGCGGATGGTTCGACTTGCGCAGGGCGATAGCCTATCGTACGACCGGCTGATCCTGTCCCCAGGTGTCGACTTCATCTACGACGGCATCCCGGGGCTACGCAATCCGGACGCGCAGGCGCTGGTGCCGCACGCATGGAAGGCCGGTCCGCAAACGATCGCTCTGCGCGCGCGGCTCGAGGCGATGCGCGACGGGGGCGTGTTCGCGATTCACGTTCCCAGGGCGCCGTATCGGTGCCCACCCGCGCCGTACGAGCGCGCCTGCCAGGTCGCCGGCTATTTGTTGCGGCACAAGCCGAAGTCGAAGGTGATCGTTCTCGACGCCAACGAGGAAGTGCAGTCGAAAAAGGCGTTGTTCACCGCCGCGTGGGGCGACCGCTACAACGGCTATGTCGAATACCGTCCGAACAGCGAACTGGTGGACGTCGATGTGGCGGGTTCGACGATCAAACTCGATTTCGAGGACGTGCAGGCCGATGTGATCAACGTGATTCCGCCGCAGCGTGCCGGCGCGATCGCGCGCCAGCTGGGCCTCGCCAACGCCAATGGCAACTTCTGCCAGGTCGACTTTCTCAGTTACGAATCGACGGCGCAGAAAAACATTCACGTGCTCGGCGACGCGATCCAGGTCGCTCCGTTGATGCCGAAGTCCGGCCACATGGCCAATCAGCACGGCAAGGTGTGCGCAGCGGCGGTCATCGCGATGCTTCACGGCAAGGAGGTCAATCCATCGCCGCTGATCGCCAACGCCTGCTACAGCTACATCGACGACAGAGAGGTGGCGCATATCGCTTCAGTGCACGCGTACGACCGTGCGCAGAAGACAATGCTGGTCGTTCCGGGCAGCGGCGGCCTGTCGCCGGCGCCGAGCGCCGACGAGACCGTGTTCGCCGAAGCGTGGGCACGCAACATCTGGTTCGACATGCTGGGCTAGCGCTTCGCTTCGCCAAGTCGCGCGCCCGAAATGATTTTCCATCGGACGGAAGCGCGATCGCCCCGCCGGTCCCGCGGATGGACGCCAGGATCGTCCCTATAATCAAGCAGTTCGACTACTGATGACCGCCGCGGCTCCGGCATCGTCCCTGCATTGCAACAGGATTTAACGTTTTTTTCGCGCAATTGCTTCCACCATGCGGAAGCAATTTTTAACCTTATGATTATTTGTAATATTTATCGTAGTGCACTGCGCAAAATTAGCTTGTAATCGACGTTCCGCTTTGCTAACGTCGAATCGCGCGCGATTGCCTGACCGGATGAGCCACGACGATGGGAGCAGCGATGAACTACGATCTCGAAGCGGCAAGACTGAAGAAGGATTGGGCGGAGAATCCGCGCTGGAAAGGCATCAGTCACGGCTATGCCGCTGAAGACGTCGTGCGTCTGCGCGGCTCGATCCACATCGAGCACACGTTGGCGCAGCGCGGCGCCGAAAAGCTCTGGCGACTGGTCAACGACGAGCCGTTCGTCAATACGCTGGGGGCGATGACCGGCAATCAGGCGATGCAGCAGGTCAAGGCGGGCCTCAAGGCCGTTTACCTGTCGGGCTGGCAGGTCGCAGCCGACGCCAATGTCGCCGGCGAGATGTATCCGGACCAGTCGCTGTACCCGGTCAACTCGGTGCCTGCCGTCGTGCGGCGGATCAATGCGACCCTTGTTCGCGCCGATCAGATCCAGCAGATGGAAGGCGGCGGCGACATCGACTATTTCGCGCCGATCGTTGCCGATGCCGAAGCCGGCTTCGGAGGTGTGCTCAACGCGTTCGAGCTGATGAAGGCGATGATAGACGCCGGCGCCGCGGGCGTGCATTTCGAGGACCAGCTGGCATCGGTCAAGAAGTGCGGCCACATGGGCGGCAAGGTGCTGGTGCCGACCCGTGAAGCCGTGGAGAAGCTCGTCGCCGCGCGGCTCGCCGCCGATTGCATGGGTGTACCGACGCTGATACTCGCGCGTACCGATGCCGAGGCCGCCGACATGGTGACCTCCGACATCGACGACAATGACCGTCCGTTCTGTACCGGCGAGCGCACCGTCGAAGGCTTCTACAAGACACGCAACGGTCTCGAACAAGCCGTCTCACGCGGGCTCGCCTACGCCCCCTACGCCGACCTGCTCTGGTGCGAGACCGGCAAGCCCGATCTCGAATTCGCCAGGGCCTTCGCCGACGGCATACACGCCCGCTTTCCCGGCAAGATGCTGGCCTACAACTGCTCGCCGTCGTTCAACTGGAAGAAGAATCTCGACGACGCGACCGTCGCGCGGTTCCAGCGCGAGCTCGGCGCGATGGGCTACAAGTTCCAGTTCATCACGCTGGCGGGATTCCACAGCCTCAACTATTCGATGTTCCACCTGGCTCACGGTTATGCGCGCAACCAGATGAGCGCATTTGTCGAGCTGCAGGAGGCCGAGTTCGCTGCGGTCGCGAATGGATTCACCGCGGTCAAGCACCAGCGCGAAGTGGGCACCGGTTACTTCGACGCCGTCACGCAGACGATCCAGGGCGGAAAATCGTCGACGACCGCGCTCAAGGGCTCGACCGAGGACGAGCAGTTCTTCGAGCGGCCGAAGACCGCATTGTCCGTCGCTAACGGATAGCGCGGACCCGCAGCGACTCGCGGCAACCGACGGCGCGTCCCGGGAACGGGTCGCGCCGTTTGCTTTATATTTGCGCGATGGCCGATTCGAAGCTGCGCCTGTTCTTCGCGCTGTGGCCCGACCCTCGAACGCGAGCCGCGATTGCCGCCTTGGCCGGCCGGGTGGCGGCCGAGAGCGCGGGCCGCGCCACGGCCCCGGACAACGTCCATCTGACGCTTGCGTTTCTCGGTGACCGGCCGCGGGAAAGCGTGGCGGCGCTCGCTGCGGCGGCCGGAGCGATAGACGCATCGCCTTTCGTGCTCACGCTCGATCACGTCGACTGCTGGCGCAAGAACGGCGTCGCGTGGCTGGGCGCCCGCGAGGTGCCGCCGGCGCTCGCCTCGCTGCATCGAGCGTTGACCGCGGCGCTCGTCGAGCTCGGCATCGCCGATGAAGCACGCCCGTTTGCCGTGCACGTGACGCTGGCCCGCAAGATCACGAGATTGCTGCGCTATCGTCTGTCGTCGCCGATCGACTGGCCGGTGGATCGACTGGCACTGGTTGCATCGGACACCGGGAACCAGGGTCCGGTGTATCGCGTTCTGGCCGACCTGCCGTTCCGCCCGCCGCCCTGATCGGACGGTCAGCTGCCGCGCGCGACCGGTCGCGCCGGATCCGAAACCCACTCGCTCCAAGAACCGGGATAAAGACGCGAGCCGGGCAGCCCCGCGATCTCCATCGCCAGCACGTTGTGGCAGGCGGTCACCCCCGACCCGCATTGATGGACGACCGCGGCCGGCGATGTCGCCCCGAGCTGGGCCGCGAATTCGGCTCGCAATGAGTCCGCGGGTTTGAAGGTCAGCTGCGGCGTCAGATTCGCGCTGTACGGCCGATTGATCGCGCCAGGGATATGGCCGGCGACGGGATCGAGCGGTTCGATGTCTCCGCGGTAGCGCTCCGGAGCGCGCGCGTCGACGACCGTGAGCGGGTCTGTCGCGGGTTCCCGCAGGTGCCGCAGGATATCGACGCTGGACGCAACCGGTCCCGGTCCGGCCGGCACAAACCGCGTCGGCCGGATGCGCGGAACATCGGCGCTCATCGGCCGCCCCTCGGCGATCCATTTGTCGATCCCGCCATCCAGCACCGCGGCCGCGTCGTGGCCGAGCCAATGCAGCAGCCACCACAGACGAGACGCCCACATGCCGTTGTTCTGATCGTAGGCAACCACTTGCTTCGACGCGTCGATGCCGGCGCCGCTCAAGGTCGCGGCCAGCGCAGCGACATCCGGCAGCGGATGGCGCCCGTTGCTTCCCGTGCGCTCGCCCGACAGATCTCGATCCATGTGCAGAAAGCGCGCGCCCGGCAGATGCGAGTCGCGAAAAGCGCGCTCGCCCGCGTCGACGTCGCTCAGGTTGTGGCGGCAGTCGACCAGCACCAACGCCGGATCGTGCAGGCGGCGGGCCAGTTCATTGGTCGATATCAGCGTGGTGTACATCAAAACAGCTTGCCTGCGATCGGCCAGACGTCCATCGGACCCAGATCCAGCGCTTCCAATGCCGGCTGCAGGCTGGTTCGATCGCCTACGACGATCACGACCATCGACGCGGGATCGAAATAACGCCGCGCCAGCGGCGAGAGATCGTCGATACGCACCTGCTTCAATTGCGGCGGCAGCCGGCGAAAATAGTCGAGCGGCAGCTCATAGGCGAACAAATCGCCGAACGAGCTTCCGGTCGCGCTGTTGGTTTCGAACATCGCCGGCAGTGACTGGGTCAGCGAGCCTCGCGCACGCTGCAATTCCTCGGCGGTCAGCGGCGCGGCAGCCGCTCGCTTGAGCTGGACGAGGATTTCCCGGATCGCCGGCACGGCGACGTCACTCTTCACCGCGGTGCGCACGACCAAGGGACCCGGGCGGCGCCCGTATTCGAAGCGAGAGCCGATGCCGTAGGTGTAGCCCTTTTCCTCGCGCAAATCCAGATTGAGGCGGCTGGTGAATCCGCCGCCGATCGCTTCGTTCAGCACCTGAAGCGCGGGGAAGTCCGGCGTCGTGCGCACCGTGCCGATGCGGCCGATGCGCAGCTCCGCCTGCGGAGCACCCGGCTTGTCGACGACGATGACCCGGGCCGCAGTCGTCGCAGGCGGCGTGTCGACACTGGCCGCGGCCGCAGCCGGCGCCGCGGTCCAGGAGCCCCACAGGCGCTCGGCCATCGAACGCAGCGCCGCGGGCTCGATGGCCCCGACGACGACCAGCGCCGCGTTGTCGGGCCTGAACCAGCGCTGCCAGAATTTGCGCAGGTCGGCTTCGCCGATGCGCTGCATCGATTCTTCGGTGCCCAGGTTGCTGCGACCGTACGGATGGTCGGGCCCATAGAGCGCACGCAAAAACGCGACATCCGCAAGCGTGCCTGCGTCTTCGCGTGCTTCGACGATTTCCGACAGGTGCGCCTTGCGCTGGCGCTCGATTTCCTCCGCAGGAAACGCCGGATGTTGCGCGATATCGGCGACCAGCTCCAGCGCGGCCGGAAAATTGCGCGCCAACGCATCGATGCGCAGCACGGTCGCGTCGCGCCGCGTCTGCGCAGCATAACCGGCGCCGAGCTGTTCGATCTCCTGCGCGATCTGCACGGCGCTCTTCGTCATCGTGCCTTCTTCGAGCATCCCCGCCGCAAAAGCCGCGGCCCCGGGAAGCGCCGGATCATTGGCGGCCAGCCCCGCATTGACGACGAGCTGCGCCGTGACGATCGGAAGCGCCGGGCGCTGCAGATGCAGCACGGTCAGCCCGTTGGCGAGCTTGAACGACTGCGGCGCAGGCAACGTCGGCACCGGCGCCGGACCCGCCGCCGGTGGCTTGCGACGCCACGACTCGTCGGCGTTGATCGACTCGGTCGCGCGAGTACGGACGGGCGCCACTGCAGCGGGCTCGGGGTCGAGTTTCTTGGCGCCGCGAACCGCGAAGACGACGACGCGTGCGTCCTTGCGCAAATACGCACGCATCGCGAGCCGGACGCTTTCCGGCGTAACTGCTGCATAACGTGCGATGTCCTTCGGAAGGTAGCCGGGATCGCCGGTGTACTGGTTGTACATGTTCAGCGTGTCGGCGCGGCCGACGACCTTTTGCAAGCCTTGGTACATCGACCGCTCGATCTGGTTGCGCGCGCGCTCGACCTCCGCTTCGGTCGGCCCCTGGGCGGCGAAACGGTCGAGCTCGGTGTCGATCGCGGCCTGCAGCTCCGTCGCCGTATGGCCCGGGCGTGCGAATGCCTGCACGTCGAATATCGACGTCAGCGCATAGGCGTCCTGCGCCGCGCTGACTTCCTGCGCCAGCTGCAGCTCGTAGACCAGCTTGTTGTACAGCCGGCTCGACTTGCCGCCGGCGAGAATGTGCGCGGCGATGCTGAGCTCGGCATCGTCGGGCTTGAACCGCGCCGGCGTGAGCCACGCCAGATCGACACGCTCGAGCTCGATCTGGTCGGTGACCGTCTCGCGGCGCTCGCCGATGATGGCAGGCGTGACAACGGCCGGCCGGGCGACGTCGGGCCCGCGCCGGAACGAGCCGAAATACTTGGTGACCAGCCGCTTCACCGCCGCCGTGTCGAAGTCGCCGACGATGGTCAGTGTCGCGTTGTTCGGGCGGTAGTAACGCTTGAAGAAATCGCGCACATCGGTCAGCCGCGCGGCCTGGATGTCGGCGTGCGAGCCCATGATGTACGGCCGGTACGGATGGCCGACGGGAAAGAGGCTGCGGAACACCGCCTCGTCGACGATGCCGTAGGGTTGATTCTCGATGCGCTCGCGGCGCTCGTTTCGGACGACGTCCTGCTGGTTCGACAGCGCCTTCTGGTCGAGCGAGTCGAGCAGGTAGCCCATGCGGTCGGCATGGGTCCAGAGTGCGAGCTCGAGCTGGTTCGAAGGCACTGTGTCGTAGTAGTTGGTGCGGTCGAACGACGTCGACGCGTTCGAGTCCGACGCGCCCGCGGCTTCGAGGAGTTTGTCGGCCAGTCCGCGCGGCACGTGCTTGCTGCCGGTGAACATCATGTGCTCGAACAAGTGCGCGAAGCCGGTGCGAGTCGGCTCCTCGTTCGCCGCGCCGACGTGGTACCAGATGTCGACGGTGACCAGGGGCAGCGTCCGATCCTGCGACAGGATGACTTCGAGCCCGTTCGGCAGCCGGTATTTTTCGTACGGAATCGTCGGCGCCGTTTCGGCGGCTGCGAGCGGCGCGATCAGCATCGTCGCGAGTCCGGCGAGGCAGAGGAGTCTGAACATCGGCTAGTCCGAAAGTTGGCGCTGCCCGGTCCCGGGCAGCGCGGGTTGGAGGCGGACGGCACGCAGCATCGCACCGGGGCGGTGGCACTGCCGGCGCGACAACTCCGATTGCGCGGCGGCGACCGCGGCGTCAGAGATTCGGCCCGAGCTCGCGCCGCAGAAACTCGTGGAAATGCTGCATCCCGTCTTCCATCGGCGACTGGTACGGCCCGACCTCGTTTCGCCCCGCCTTGTACAGCGCGCGCCGACCGGCGTCCATCCGGTCTGCGATCTCGTCGTCCTCGGCTGCGGTCTCCATGTAAGCCGCCTGCTCGGCGTCGACGAACTCGCGCTCGAACAGCGCGATGTCCTCCGGATAATAGAACTCGACGATGTTCGTCGTCCGGTCGACACCGCGCGGAATCAGCGTGCTGATGATCAGCACGTGCGCGTACCATTCGACCATGATGTTCGGATAGATCGTCAGCCAGATCGCGCCGTGTGCCGGCACTTCGCCCCGATAGTAGTCGAGCACCGCCTTGTGCCAGCGCTCGTAGCTCTTCGTGCCGGGCCTTGCCAGCGCGTTGTTGACGCCGACCGTCTGCAGCGAATAGCGATCGCCGAACTGCCAGACCAGGTCGTCGCAGGTCACGAACTGGCCGAGGCCCGGATGGAAGGGCTCGACGTGGTAGTCCTCGAGATAGACCTCGATGAACGTCTTCCAGTTGTAGTTGCATTCCTTCGTCTCGATCCGGTCGAGCATGTAACCCGAGAAATCCAGCGCTTTCGCCGCGCGCATCCCTGCCAGGTCGGTCGCGACGTCCGCGAATGCCGTCGAACAGCAGCCCGTTCCAGCGCTTCAGCGGCGTGCTGTGCAATTTCGCGCAGGGCTGCTCGTCGAAATGCGGTGCGCCGAGTAGCTTTCCCGAAAGGTCGTAAGTCCAGCGGTGGATCGGGCACACGATGTTCTGCGCCGAGCCGCGGCCGTCGAACATGATCGCTTGCCGATGCCGGCAGATGTTCGACAAGAGCTCGACCCCGCCGGCGTTGCGCACCAGCATTTGCGCATTTTCCCGCCAGCTTAGCGTCTGATAATCGCCCGGATTCGGGACCATCAATTCGTGCCCGACGTAGCCGGGCCCGCGCGCGAACAGCAGATCCTGCTCGACGGCCAGGACCTTCGGATCGCAATACGAGGCCACGGGCAGCTGCGACGTGGCCTGTCGCAGCCGATCCGCAGTAGCGAGACTCGACATCAGCCTTCCCTTTCCGTGAACCGCCAACCCAACAAACAATATAAGAGGCGATGAAACCGCCCCCCAACCGCTTTGCTAAGTCAGCCCGCTACGAAAAGCTTCGTATCAAGGCTGCGTCGTCAAATGAACGGGCAATTATAGCGACACTGCGTGGTTCGGGCAAACCCGCCCGCGACCGGCCTCGCGCGTTTCCCGGACCCATCAAATCGGGTATCCTTGAACACTTTTCAAGAGGGCGCAGCGCAATTTCTCCAGCGCGGCGCGCATCGCAGCGGATGTCCAAGCCCACGTCTGAGACCACAGCGGCGCCGCCGAGTTTCGAAGCCGCGATGGCCGAGCTCGAAAACATCGTCGCGACGATGGAAGGCGGCCAGCTGCCGCTGGCCGATTCGCTGGCCGCGTACAAGCGCGGGGCGGAACTGCTGCAATACTGTCAGGCGGCCTTGAAGGATGCGCAACAGCAGGTCCAGGTGCTGGAGCGCGGCGTCCTCAAGGCTTTCGCGCCGGACGCGTCGGCGCCCGCCGCGGACGATGAACCCTGACCTGGCGTGGGAAGTCTGGTCGCGCGAGCGCTGTGAGCGCATCGAGAGCGTGCTCGATCGGGCACTCGCTGTCGCCGACCGCACGCCGCCTCGCCTGCGCGAGGCGATGCGCTATGCGGCGCTGGGTGGCGGCAAGCGGGCTCGCGCCTTGCTTGCCTACGGCGGCGGCGAGCTCGCCGGTGCCGATCCCGATGATGTCGACGGTCCGGCCGCGGCGGTCGAGCTGATCCACGCCTATTCGCTGGTGCACGACGATCTTCCGTGCATGGACGATGACGGCCTGCGCCGTGGCAAACCGTCCTGCCATGTCGCCTTCGGCGAGGCCACCGCGCTGCTCGCCGGCGACGCGCTGCAAAGCCTCGCCTTCGAGGTGCTGGCCGCCGCGCCGGCGCGCGAAGCCGCGGCGCGGATTGCAATGCTCGCGCAGGCGTCGGGCGCATCGGGGATGGCGGGCGGGCAGGCGATCGATCTTGACACCGTCGGCTCGACGCTGCCGCTGAATGAACTCGAATCGATGCACCGACTCAAAACCGGTGCGCTTATCCGGGCGGCGGTTCGCCTCGGCGCCGGCTGTGGCCGGCCGATGAGTGCCGACGAGAACGACGCACTCGACCGTTACGCGTCGGCCATCGGGCTCTGCTTCCAGATCGTCGACGACATACTCGATGTCGAAGGCACCGCGTCGAGTCTGGGCAAGACCGCGGGCAAGGACGCGGTGCAGCGAAAGCCGACCTACGTTTCGCTGTTGGGCTCGTCCGCCGCCAGGGAGCGCATCGAAGCCTTGCGCGCCGATGCGCGCCTGGCGCTCGGCCGATTCGCGACCGCGCGGCGCCTGATCGAACTCGCCGACTGGATCGCGTCGCGCACGCATTGACGATGGCGATGTTCGTCGCTATGAGACAATAACAGGCTCGCCGCCCAACGCTTCGTCCGAACGCGATATCGCCGCAATGAACCGCCCCGAAGGACCGCTGATCCCCGATGTCCAGTCGCACCCGGACGCACGCGAGCTGGCGATCGACCGCGTCGGCATACGCAATCTGCGTTATCCGATTCGCTTCGCCGACGGGGACGATCCGCCGCAGCCGACGATCGCCAGCTGCAGCGCTTACGTCGCGCTGCCGGCGGATCGCAAGGGTACGCACATGTCGCGCCTGGTCGCCGCGATCGACGAGCTCGACGAGCCGGTGTCGCTGGCGACGCTTCCGCGGGTGCTCGATGCGATGCTGGTCCGGCTGGAAGCCGATGCCGGCCGCATCGACATCGCTTTTCCCTGGTTCATCCGCAAGCGCGCGCCGGTGACAGGCGCGCAAAGCCTGATGGATTACGAGGCGAGGCTGGTTGCCGATACCGCGCCCGGAAAGCGCTCGGTCGAGGCCACGATCGTCGTGCCGGTGATGAGCCTTTGTCCGAGCAGCAAGGCGATCGCCGATTACGGCGCGCATAACCAGCGTTCGCATCTGACGCTTGCCGTGCGGCCGCGCGCGGGAGCCCAGCTGACGCTGGGCGAGCTGATCGGGCTGGCCGAAGCGGAAGCCTCGTGCGAGCTCTATGGGCTATTGAAGCGCGCCGACGAAAAATTCGTCACCGAGCGCGCGTATGACCGGCCGCGGTTCGTCGAGGACCTTGTTCGCGGTATCGCGGCACGGCTGGTCGACGACGCTCGACTGATCGGCTTCAGCGTCGCGGCAGAAAACTTCGAGTCGATCCACAACCATTCGGCGTACGCGGAGATCGTTCGCGGTTGAGCCGCCGGTCGGCGGATGCGCTAGCGCAGCGTCAGGCTGACCTGTGTTTCCGGCTCGGCCGCGTCGGTTTCGACGGCGGTCAGCCTGCCGTTGGCAAACAACAAACGGCTCGTCCCGCCGATGCGCCAGCGATAGAGCCACTCCTCGTGCCAGATCCGGTTGGACCTGTTGCGCGTGATGGCGCTGGGCCTGCCCCAGGTCGGCAGATTCAGCACCTCGTCGTCGGACATTCCCAGGGCGATACTGGTGCGCGAGAAAACTCGCCCACCGCGAGTTTCGGGCGCGCGCCTCGGCGGCGTCGCGGCGGGCCGCGAGTCGGCGCGTTCGCCGGCACGGCTCGCGATCACGATATCGCTCGCGCCGCTTCCGCATGGCGCTGATTGATAGGCAGTGCCCTCGGCCGCCGTGCACTTGTGGATCGCTTGCGCGTATCCGGCAATCGGCCACGCGACGGCGCAAAGGGTGCTGAAGCAGGCGACCAGGGCACGCATGACCAGATCCGGAAGCAGCGACGATCGACAGCGTGCGCGTCGATCTCCGCAGCCGCCATCGGCCGCGGTCTGATCTTGTTGTAGGAATTTTCCGGGTCAGGCGGACTTTTCGACCGCGACCCAGCCGCCGCGCCGCTGCGATTCGATGCATGCCTCGATGAAGGCCATCGTGTGCGCGCCTTCCTCGATGCGTGGATACGGCGCTCCGGGAATCGTCTCGCCCAGGGCGCGAGCCATGCGATCCTGCGCGACCTCGCGGTAGATATTGGCGAAGGCTTCGCGCAAGCCTTCCGGGTGGCCGCGCGGCGTGCGACCCGCGGCGATGATCTCGGGCGGGAGGCCGGGATCGCCGCGGCCGATCACGCGCGCCGGCTCACCCTGCAGCGCCAGGCGCAGGTAGCTCGCCTCGCGGTGCGACCAGTCGAGCATGCCCTTTTCTCCATAGATGCGAAGCCGGATGTCGTTCTCGCCGCCGGCCGCGGCCTGCGTCACCGTCAGCGTGCCGCGCGCGCCGCCCTCGAATTCCATCAATGCCGACGTGTAATCGATGACCTTGCGGCCGGGAACCAGCGCGCCCACGTCGGCGGCGACGCGCGCGATCGCGAGGCCGGAGGCAAAGCACGCCAGATGCTGCGCGTGGCAGCCGATCGCGCTCATCACCAGCGAGAGGCCGCTTCGCTGCGGGTCGAGAATCCATGACAGCCGGTTGCTCGACGGGCCGTCCTCGAGCCGGGTGGCGAGTCCGCTCTGGACGTATTCGACCTGGACCAGGCGGAGCGCGCCGAGCACGCCGTCCTTCACCAGGCGCCGCACATAGCGGGTCATCGGGTAGGCGGAATAGCCGTGGGCAATCGCGTAGATCCTGCGATGTTTCTGCGTCCGCGCGACCAGATCGCACGCCTGCGCGAAATCGTGCGTCACCGGTTTGTCGCCGACGACGTCGAGACCCGCGTCGAGCGCGGCGACCGCATAAGGGTAGTGCGTGTCATTGGGCGTCATGATCGCAACCGCCTCGGCGCCGTCCGGCCGCGGCTTTTCGCGCTCGAGCAACTCGGCGAGCGTGCCGTAGCTGCGCGCAGCGTCGAACCCCATCGCCACGCCGCCACTCTTTGAGCGCGCGGCATCGCTGGAGAAAACGCCGCCGACGACCTGCCAGTGGCCGTCGAGCTCGGCGGCCGTGCGGTGCACCTCGCCGATCCATGCCCCGGGTCCGCCGCCGATGATCGCCAGGCGCAACGGACGGCCGAAACGGGTTCGCAACTCGCTCATCGTTGATTCCTCGATTTGCCGGCCGAGCACAAATCCGCCTCATTAGCGGTGCGCCCCGACTGCTAGAATGGCGCATTGTAACGGCGCGCGTCGCCGATACTCCATGCGTCCCGTCGCGATTTTCCGCTTCTCACCGACCGAAGGGCCGGGCCACTTCGGCGAGTGGCTCGAGCGCCAGCGCGTGCCGCATCGAATCATCGCGCTCGACCAGGGTGAGCCGGTCCCCGAGAACGCCAGCGGTTTCGCCGGCATCGGCATGATGGGCGGTCCGATGAGCGCCAACGATGAGCTACCTTGGAACGCGCCGTTGCTCGCGTTGCTGCGGCAGGCGGTCGCCGACGATGTTCCGGTGATCGGGCACTGCCTGGGCGGACAGCTATTCGCCAAGGCGCTCGGCGCGCGCGTGTCGCCGACGAAAACTCCCGAAATCGGCTGGGGCGAGGTCACGGTGACTGATTACGCGACGACGACATGGTTCGGCGGGCGCGACCGGTTCACGACGTTCCAGTGGCATTACGATATCTTCGAGTTGCCGCACGGCGCTACCCGGGTGCTGACCAATGCGGTCAATCCGCAGCAGGCGTTCCAGTTCGGCAAGCACATCGGCTTCCAGTGCCATATCGAAATGACGCGAGACATGGTCGAGACCTGGTGCCGAAGCGGCGCCGGCGAGCTTCCCCCGCAATCGACGGGCGCTATACAGAGCCGCTACGACATGTTTCGCGATCTGGATGCGCGCCTCGCCGCGCTATCGCGGGTCGCCGACGATGTCTATGCGCGCTGGGCAATCGGGCTCGCCCGCTGATGGCATCGATCCGCCCGCTCCCCGATCAGCTGATCAATCAGATCGCCGCCGGCGAGGTCGTCGACCGCCCCGCCGCCGCGCTGAAGGAAATCCTCGAGAACAGCCTCGATGCCGTCGCGAAACAGATCGATGTCGACTTGGCCGGTGGCGGCGTCAAGCTGATTCGCGTCGCCGATGACGGAGACGGCATCGCGCGCGAGGACCTGCCGCTGGCGCTGGCGAGGCACGCGACGTCCAAGATCACATTCGCGAGCGACCTCGAGGCGATCACGACGCTCGGCTTTCGCGGCGAGGCGCTAGCCAGCATCGCCGCCGTGTCGCGCCTGACGCTGACGTCGCGACTGCGCGGCAAGGAGCACGCCTGGCGCATCGAAGTCGACGGCGGCGAAATCAGCGCGACGCTGCCGGCGGCGCTCTCCGACGGTACGACGGTGACCGTGCACGAGCTCTATTTCAACACGCCGGCGCGCCGCAAATTCCTTCGCACCGAAGCCACCGAATACGGCCATTGCGAGGAAGCGTTCCGCCGCGCGGCGCTGTCGCATCCGGACGTCGGCTTCACGCTGCAGCACAACGGCAGCGTCCGGCACCGCCTTCTGGCGCAGGGGCGGCGGGCCCGCGTCGATGCGCTGCTCGGCGAGGCATTCGCCGCGCATGCGGCGCCGGTCGACGAGCCCGGACCCGGCCTCCATCTCGGCGGTTGGGTCGTGCGGCCAGCTTATGCGACGGCGACGCGCGAGGCGCAGTATCTGTTCGTCAACGGCCGTTTCGTGCGCGATCGCATCCTGTCGCACGCGCTGCGCGAAGCCTTCCGCGACGTGCTGCACCATGACCGGCAGCCGGCGTATGCGCTCTGGCTTTCGATCGAGCCGCGGATCGTCGACGTCAACGTGCATCCGACCAAGAGCGAAGTGCGTTTTCGCGACAGCGGCGCGATCCACCAGTTTGTCCGGCGGGCGGTCGAAAAGGCGCTGGCGTCGACGGCGGCCGAGCAGCCGGCGGTTTCGGCGGCCGAGCGACTGGGCGCCGCAGCGGCGCGCATCCCGCCGATCGCGCGCGCGGGCGAATCGTCAGGCGGCGAATGGCACGCCGGTGGGGCTTCCGCTCAGGCGGTGATGACGCTCGGTGCGGCCGAGCCCGCGTCGTTCTATGCGCGACTGTTCGGACAGCGGACCCCGGCGCGCGACCGGCCGGACCTGCCGCGACGGAGACGAGCATCCGCTGGGATTCGCGCTGGCGCAGTTGCACGGCATCTACGTACTGGCGCAAAACCGTGATGGGCTGGTGCTGATCGACATGCACGCGGCGCACGAGCGCATCCTCTATGAAAGGCTCAAGACCGCGCTCGACCGCGCGATGCCGATGCAGCCGCTGCTGGTGCCGTCGACCTTCGCCGCCGATCCGCTGGACGTCGCGACCGCGGACGAGAACGCCGAGACGTTGTCCGCCCTGGGGTTCTCGCTGTCGGTGCTCGGCCCATCCACCCTGGCCGTGCGCGGCGTTCCCGCGCTGCTCGCCGATGCCGATACCATCGCGCTGGCGCGCGCGGTGCTCGCCGACCTGCGCGAGTACGGCGGCAGCCGCGTGCTGACCGTGCAGCGCGACGAGCTTTTGTCGACGATGGCTTGTCACGGTGCGGTGCGCGCGCACCGCTCATTGACCGTTCCGGAGATGAACGCCCTGCTGCGCGAAATGGAAGCGACCGAGCGGGCGGGGCAATGCAACCACGGCCGCCCGACCTGGTACCAGCTGACGCTCGGCGACCTGGACCGCCTTTTCATGCGCGGCCGATGACCAGGGCCTGTTAACGCTATGGACGCAATCGCGAACGGACGGCATGGGGCGCCAATCGCGGCAGCCGACGAAGCCAAGACTAGCGGTCTTGGCGAGGAGAGCAACAAAGAGTGGCGCCCCAGGCCGCCCGTTCCCTCCGGGTTGCTGCCGAAAACGCCCATCGCTGCGTTGCGCAGGCTCGCCGGGTGCCCAACCCGCCTTCGCCTCCGCGCCTTGCGCTGAGCGTTTTGCGGCCGCGCAACGCGTTTGTGTCCATAGCGTTAACAGGCCCGACGGCGGTCTTGTTGATGGGCCCGACGGCGTCGGGCAAGAGCGCGGTGGCGCTCGAGCTCGCCGCACGCCTGCCGGTGGAAATCGTCAGCGTCGATTCGGCGCAGGTCTATCGCGGCATGGACATCGGGACTGCCAAGCCCGACCGCGCAACGCGCGATCGCGTGCCGCACCATCTTGTAGACCTGATCGACCCCGACCAGGCGTATTCGGCAGCGCGTTTTCGCAGCGATGCGCTGGCGGCGATCGCCGACATTCGCGCCCGCGGCCGCATTCCGCTGCTGGTCGGCGGAACGATGCTTTATTTCAAGGCGCTGCGCGACGGCTTGTCGAACCTTCCGCCGGCGAACCCGGCGGTGCGCGCGCATCTCGAGGCGCGCGCCGCCGCGCTGGGATGGCCGGCCCTGCACGCCGAGCTCGCCCGCGTCGACCCGGCGACCGCGGCACGTCTCGATCCGGGCGATGCCCAGCGCATCCAGCGCGCGCTCGAGGTCCACGAAGTGTCGGGCCGTCCGCTGTCCGCGCTGCAGGGTGCGCGCCAAGTTCCGATGGACCCACGCCAGGTCTCGCTGGCGCTGATCCCGAACGACAGGGCGCGGTTGCACCGGCGCATCGCCGCGCGCTTCGATGCAATGCTCGAATCCGGCCTGGTCGACGAGCTTGCCGGCTTGCGTCAGCGCTATCGGCTGGACCCGTCGATGCCGTCGATGCGTTGCGTCGGGTACCGCCAGGCCTGGCAGTTCATCGAAGGAGATGGCGACCGCGAGCGTCTCCGCGAGCGCGGAATAGCGGCGACCCGACAGCTCGCGCGACGGCAATTGACCTGGCTTCGCTCGCTCGACGTACAGACTTTCGATGCCGACGCGTCGGACATCGTCGCCGACGTTGCCCGGTGGCTCGGCCAGCAGCGATTCGCTGCCTGAGACTTCGCGTGACCGCTTACCGGCGGGTTGCTGCTGTGCAATAATTGAAGATTCCGACGCCAGCTTTGCGCAGTCTCGCCGATGACCGCCCGTACCCTCTACGACAAACTGTGGGATAGCCACGTCGTCCGTCGCGAAAGCGACGGCACCGCGCTGCTCTACATCGATCGCCATCTGGTGCACGAGGTGACCAGTCCCCAGGCGTTCGAGGGTCTGAAACTCGCCGGTCGCAAACCCTGGCGCGTCGGATCGATCGTCGCCACCGCCGACCACAACACGCCGACCCAACACTGGGATCGCGGCATCGAGGACCCGACCTCGCGGGTCCAGGTCGACGCGCTCGACGCCAATATGAAGCGATACGGCGCGAAAGCCTATTTCCCGTTCCGCGACCGGCGGCAGGGCATCGTGCACGTGATCGGACCCGAGAACGGGGCGACCCTGCCCGGGATGACGGTCGTCTGCGGCGATTCGCACACCAGCACGCACGGCGCGTTCGGCTGCCTGGCATTCGGCATCGGTACGTCCGAGGTCGAGCATGTGCTGGCGACCCAATGCCTGCTGACCAAGCAGTCGAAGGCGATGCTGGTCCGGGTCGATGGCGCGCTGGCGTTCGGTTGCACCGCCAAGGATATCGCCCTCGCGATCATCGGCAGGATCGGGACCGCCGGCGGAAGCGGCCACGCGATCGAGTTCGGCGGGGCGGCGATCCAGGCGCTGTCGATGGAAGGGCGGATGACGGTGTGCAACATGTCGATCGAGGCCGGTGCCCGCGCCGGGATGGTCGCGGTCGACGACAAGACTATTGCGTATCTGCGCGGGCTTCCGTTCGCGCCCGCCGGCCAGATGTGGGACCGCGCGGTCACCTACTGGCGGACCCTTTCGTCCGATACCGGGGCCAAATTCGACCGCGTCGTGACCATCGACGCGGCGATGATCGCGCCGCAGGTCACCTGGGGCACGTCGCCGGAAATGGTGACGACGATCGAAGGCCGCGTACCCGATCCCGACAAGGAGCGCGATCCGACCCGCCGCGACGGGATCGCGCGCGCGCTGCACTACATGGGGCTCGTCCCGAACACCGCGATGACCGACATCCGCATCGACAAGGTATTCATCGGCTCGTGCACCAATTCGCGCATCGAGGATCTGCGCGCCGCTGCCGCCGTCGTCAGCGGCCGGCACAAGTCGGACAACGTCAAGGTCGCCATGGTCGTGCCGGGCTCCGGGCTGGTGAAGGCGCAAGCCGAGCGCGAAGGTCTCGACCGCGTCTTCACGGCGGCCGGCTTCGAATGGCGCGAGCCCGGCTGCTCGATGTGCCTGGCGATGAACGACGACCGGCTGGAACCCGGCGAGCGGTGCGCATCGACGTCGAACCGCAATTTCGAAGGCAGGCAAGGCACCGGCGGCCGCACGCACCTGGTCAGCCCGGCGATGGCTGCCGCCGCCGCGATCGCCGGGCATTTCGTCGACGTGCGTCGACTTTCTTAGATTGGGAGAACAGCGATGAAAAAGTTACTCGCGTTGCTTTCGCTACTGGGATTCGCATTGGTCGCGACGGGCTGCTACACCGTCGAAGGCGCGGGCAAGGACATCAAGGCGACCGGTCAGGCTGTCGAACAAGCCGCGGACAAGAATAAAAAGTACTAGCATTTGCGCATGCAGGCTTTCCACATCCTGACAGGGTTGGTGGCGCCGCTCGATCGCGCCAACGTCGATACCGACGCCATCATCCCTAAGCAGTTCCTGAAGTCGATCAATCGGACCGGCTTCGGCTTGAACGTATTCGACTCATGGCGCTATCTCGACAAGGGCGAGCCGGGAATGGATCACGCGCGGAGGCCGCAGAACCCGGACTTCGCGCTGAACCAGCCACGCTATCAAGGCGCGCAGATCCTGCTCGCACGGCGCAATTTCGGTTGCGGCAGTTCGCGCGAGCACGCCCCCTGGGCGCTTGCGGACTACGGGTTCCGCGCGCTGATCGCACCTTCGTATGCCGACATCTTTTTCAACAATTGCTACAAGAACGGCTTGCTGCCGATCGTGCTGTCGGAAGGCGAGGTCGCGCGGCTGTTCGACGATGTCGCCGCGTTCCCGGGATTCAGGCTGACGATCGATCTCGAGCGCCAGACGGTCGCCACGCCCGACGGCAGTGCGACGTACAAGTTCGACGTCGAGCCGTTTCGCAAGCACTGCCTGCTCAACGGCCTCGACGAGATCGGCTTGACGCTGACCCACGCCGACGAGATCGCCGCGTTCGAGGCCAAGCGAAAAATCGAGCAACCGTGGCTGTTCTGACCGGACAACGGCATGAAGAGACCACGGCAGAGCGCAGAGGACCACTAGAGGCTGCTCCTCGCGCTCTTCGGTCTTGGAGCGCGCGATGAAGATCGCGGTGCTTCCGGGCGACGGCATCGGCGGCGAAATCGTCGCCGAGGCCGTGCGCGTGCTGCAGCGACTCCGCGCCGACGGGCTGGACCTGGCGATCGAAAGCGCGCCGATTGGCGGTGCCGGCTACGACGCGGCAGCAAAGCCGTTGCCGGACGGTACGCTCGAGCTGGCCAGTCGCGCCGACGCGATTCTCCTCGGCGCCGTGGGCGGCCCGCGCTACGACACGTTGCCACGTGAGCTGCGGCCCGAGCAGGGCATCCTCGGCCTGCGCAAGGCGCTGGGCCTGTTCGCGAACTTGCGTCCGGCGATCCTGTATCCGGAGCTCGCGGGCGCGTCGACGCTCAAGTCCGACGTGGTCGCCGGTCTCGACCTGATGATCGTGCGCGAGTTGACCGGCGACATTTACTTCGGGCAGCCGCGTGGCCGCCGCACCAACGCCGCGGGCGAGACCGAAGGCTTCGACACGATGATCTACAGCGAGCCCGAGATCCGGCGCATCGCCCGCGTGGGCTTCGAGCTGGCGCGCAAGCGCAGCCGGAAGCTGTGCTCGGTCGACAAGGCCAACGTGCTCGATACGTCGATCCTATGGCGCGAGGTGGTGACGGCGGCTGCAGCCGATTACGCCGACGTCGAGCTTTCGCATATGTATGTCGATAACGCGGCGATGCAGCTGGTGCGCAACCCGAGGCAATTCGACGTCATCGTGACCGGGAATATCTTCGGAGACATCCTGTCCGACGAAGCCTCGATGCTCGTCGGCTCGATCGGCATGCTTCCGTCGGCGTCGCTCGATGTGAACGGCAAGGGCCTCTACGAGCCGATCCACGGGTCGGCGCCTGATATCGCGGGCCGGGACCAGGCCAACCCTCTGGCGACGATACTGTCGCTGGCGCTGATGTTCCGCCACAGCTTCGGGCGCGCCGATGTGGCCGCTCGCATCGAGGACGCGGTGCGCAAAGTGCTCGCGCGGGGACTGCGCACGCGTGACATCGCCTTGCCCGGCGAGCAGGCCATCGGGACGCGGGCGATGGGAGACGGCGTTCTCGCCGCGCTGCAATGAGCGCCGCCGCACCGTTGCAAGGCGCGAATAGCGCCCCCGAGGGCGCCGCGGCCGAATTGGCCAATGAGGCCGCAAGCGTGGGGGAATCATGAGCGTCGCGGGCCATCCGGTCGTCGTGCGCCGCGCCGAGCCTGGCGACGCCGAGGCGATACACGCCACCTTCCTGGGTGCGCGGGCGATCGCAGGCACGCTGCAGCTGCCGTACCCATCGGTCGAGATGTGGCGCCGGCGCCTTGCCGAAGGCGCGCCGACCGACTACCTTCTGGTCGCCACGATCGCCGGCGAAGTCGTCGGCAACCTGGGCCTGCGCGCCGCGTCGAAATCGCCCCGGCGCCGGCACGTCGGCGATATCGGCATGGCCGTGCGCGACGACCGGCAACAGCGCGGCGTCGGCACGGCGCTGATGCAGGCCGCGATCGAGCTCGCCGACGGCTGGCTCAATTATCAGCGGCTGGAGCTCACGGTGTTCACCGACAACCTGGCAGCGTTGGCGCTGTATCGCAAATTCGGCTTTGCGATCGAAGGCACCTGCCGTGCCTACGCCTATCGCAGCGGCAGCTATGTCGACGCGTATCTGATGGCGCGGCTGCGGCCGGCGTTTGCTGCCGCGCTGCCCGAGTGAACCGATGACAGCGATGCGGCGGCGGAAGGCGATCGCGGCGACGGCGCCGATGCCGGGCGCGCGCACACGGAGACGACGATGATGCGGGTGGGCTTTGTCGGATGGCGCGGCATGGTGGGATCGGTGCTGGTCCAGCGCATGCGCGAAGAAAACGACTTCGACCTGATCGATCCGGTCTTTTTCTCGACCTCGAACGCCGGTGCTCCAGGCCCGAGGATCGGCAGGTCCAACGGCACGCTCAAGGACGCGGCCGACGTGCGTGCGCTCGGCGGACTCGACGCCATCGTCACCTGCCAGGGCGGCGAGTGGACCAAGCCGATGCATGCGAAATTGCGCGGCACCGGATGGAACGGCTACTGGATCGACGCGGCGTCCACGCTGCGCATGGCCGACGACGCAGTGATCATCCTGGACCCGGTCAACATCGACGTCATCGAAGCGGCGCTCGGGCGCGGCGTCAGGGATTACATCGGAGGCAACTGCACGGTGAGCCTGATGATGATGGCGCTGGCCGGCCTGCTCAAGCGCGATCTGATCGAGTGGATGACATGCATGACCTACCAGTCGGCGTCGGGCGCCGGGGCGCAGAACATGCGCGAGCTGCTGCAGCAGATGGGCGAGGCGCACCTGGCCGCGAAGGAACTGCTCGACGACCCGGCGTCGTCGATCCTGGATATCGACCGCGAAGTCGCGGGCATCCTGCGCGACGGACGTTTTCCGACCGAGCATACCGGGGTCCCGCTTGCCGGCAGCCTGATCCCCTGGATAGCGGAAGACATGGGCGACGGCGTCTCGAAGGAGGAATGGAAAGGCGGGGCCGAAGCGAACAAGATCCTAGGCCGCCAGGCCAATCCGATCCCGATCGAGTCGATCTGCGTGCGGGTCGGCGCGATGCGCTGCCACAGCCAGGCGCTGACGATCAAGCTCAAGCGCGATCTGCCGCTGCCCGAGATCGAGCGAATGATCGCCGACGCGCATCCCTGGGTCAGGGTAGTGCCCAACGAGCGCGAGTCCAGCATGCGCGAGCTCACGCCGGCGGCCGTAACCGGCAAGCTGGACATTGCGATCGGCCGCTTGCGCAAGCTGGCCATCGGAGATGGGTATCTGGGCGCGTTTACCGTCGGCGATCAATTGCTGTGGGGCGCAGCCGAGCCGTTGCGTCGCATGCTGCGCATCCTGCTGGCTCGATAAGGCCCGGCCGCATCGCGGCGGTGTGGCTTGGGCTTATGACATGCGCCCCCGCCGGTCGACTGAAGCCCACGTTTTTGTCCGGTTTTATGCCCCGGCGCTAACGCTATGGGTCGCTGAGAGCGACGACACGACGCGCTTACAACAAGCGGTGGACGCCCGCCACCGAGTCCAGCGCCTACAAGGGCTTGTATCGCGCCCGACCCCGGCCTCAACCTGTAGCGCTTAGGCGGAATCGGAGGCAATGCGGGGCGCGGTCCGCCGTGACGGCACTTTCGAGCAAAAAATCAAGCTAATACCGAGGTTTAGCTTGCACCGCTAACTCCATGATGTTAAGTTAGGTCAGGAAACAAGCACACCGAGGTCGGCATGCGAGCAAAACCCTATATCACCTGCGGGCTGTTGGCGGGCGCTCTGACGCTCCCGGTCTCGGTATTCGCACTGGGGCTGGGCAAGCTCACCGTGCAATCCGGCCTGGGGCAACCGCTTTCGGCGACGATCGAACTGACGTCGGCGCAAAAGGACGAACTCGACACCTTGCGCGCACGAATCGCCGATCCTGCGGTTTATCGCGATAACAACGTTCAATATCCATCGGCGATGGCGCGCGCTCGCATCGTGGTCGAACAGACGGCGAACGGCGCACCGTATCTTCGCGTAACGACGTCGCAAGCAGTCAACGACGCGTTCCTCGATCTCCTGGTCGAGCTCAACTGGGCGACCGGGCGCGTCGTGCGCGACTACACGTTCCTGCTCGATCCGCCGAGCAGCACCGAAACACAGGCAGTCGAGCCGGCTGCGCCGATCCGCGCCCAGGCGGGCGCTGCGGCAATATCCCCACCCGCCAGCGCGCGCGGTTCGCGCCGTGCCGCCGGCGCGGCAACCGAGTCCACGCCTGCGGCCGGGTCGAGCTATACGGTCAAGCGCGGCGACACGCTGTCGAAGATCGCTCAACAGACCAAGCCCGACAACGTCAGCCTCGAGCAGATGCTGGTCGCGCTGTTCCGCAGCAACGAGAATGCTTTCGACGATCGAAACATGAATCGCCTGCGCACCGGCCAGATCGTGACCGTGCCGCAGGCCGACCAGGCCGCGGCGGTGTCGCCAAGCGAGGCCGCGCAAGTCGTCAGGGTGCAAGCCGCGGACTGGCGCGCGTATCGCGATCGCGTGGCCGCGGCCGCTCCGGCAACCGATGCGACAACCGCGAGGCAATCGGCCAGCGGCAGGATCACCACGGCGGTCGAGGACCAGGCGGGCACCGCGCAGCCGGGCAAGGACCAGCTGCGTGTCTCGCGCGAAACCGGCAAGGGCGCCGCGGCGGGAACGGCGCTGGCCGAAGATCTCGCCGCCAAGAACAAGGCGTTGAGCGAAGCCAATTCCCGCGTCGCCGAGCTGGAGAAGACGGTGCGCGATCTGCAGCGCGCGATGGAGCTCAAGAACCAGACGATGTCGTCGCTTCAGTCCGGTGCCGAGGCCGCCAAGGGCAAAGCGCCCGGGACTCCGGCGGAAGCGCCGAAGGTCGCCGCGTCGACGCCAGCGGCTGCCGAACCCGCGACGCCGGCCGCTGCGCCGACACCGGCGCCGGCCGTGGTTGCGCCACCGCCTGCTGCTGCTGCGCCGACGCCTGCCGCGCCGGCTCCAGAGACCAAGGCGCCTGAATCGCCGTCGCCGGCGAGCAAGGCGCCCGAAGTCAAGTCTGAGCCCAAGGCCGTCGTGCCGAAGACGGCTCCGCCGAAGAAAGCAGCGCCGAAGACCGAAACTTCGTTCGTCGACGATCTTTTCGGCAACACGCCGACCTGGGCGATCGGCGGGGGATTGCTGGTGCTGCTGGCCGGAATCGCGGGGATCGTCGCCGCACGCCGGCGCAAGACCACGCGCTTCGAGGACAGCATCATCTCGGGCACCGACATCAAGACCAACACCGTCTTCGGGTCGACCGGCGGCGGCGTTGTGAACACGGGCGACAATTCACTGGCCAGCGATTTCAGCCGCGAAGGCCTGGGCAATATCGACACCGACGAAGTCGATCCGATCGCCGAAGCGGAGGTCTACCTGGCGTACGGCCGCGATGCCCAAGCCGAGGAAATACTCAAGGATGCTCTGAAGAAGGATCCGCAGCGCCAGGAGATCTACCTGAAGCTGCTGGAGATCCACTCGCAGCACAACAAGCCGTCGGCGTTCGAGACGGTGGCGAGCGAGTTGTATTCGGTGTCCGGCGGGCAGGGCGAAGTGTGGCAAAAGGCGATGGCGCTCGGACGCCAGCTCGATCCGTCGAATCCGCTGTTTACCGAAGCCGGCGGCGCGGCATTCGCTGCAGCGCCCGTAGCGGCGGCGGTCGCCGCTGCCGAAACGCCGGCCAGCGATACGCAAGTGTTCTCGGTGCCGCCCGAGCCCAAGCCCGAGCCGCGGATGGCGACGCCCCTCGACTTCTCGCTCGACGACGATATTTCGTTGGCGCCAAGCTCGGGCGAAGAGCCCAAGACGCCCGCTGCGATACTCGCGGGCGCGGCGCAGGAGGTTGCGAAATCCAGCCGCGCCGCCAGCGATTCGTTCGAGAAGACATCCGCGTTCCCGGGCACGGTTTCGGGCGCAGCGGCTGCCAAATCCGGTGCGAGCGACAAGTTCGCGCCGCTTAACGACAGCATGAGCCTTGAGCCGGAATCGGTTCCCAAGTTCGACCTCGATTTCCATCTCGACGAGCCTGTGCGCGCAGCGCCGCCGGCGGCGCAACCGAAGCCGGCGCCGGAGCGCGCATTTGCCACGGCGGGCGCACCCGCGCCGCAGCTCGCGCGTCCGGCCGCGGCGATCGAGCTCGACAAGCTCGACCTCGCGTTCGATCCCGACCGCTCGACGTTCGAGGATCCGACTCCGTCGGTGCTCGACGGGCAATGGCACGACGCGGCGACCAAGCTCGATCTGGCCAAGGCTTACCAGGAAATGGGCGACGTCGAGGGCGCGCGCGAAATCCTTCAGGAAGTGCTGCATGAAGGCGACGACGAGCAGAAGGCCGAGGCGAAGACGCTGTTGTCCAAGCTCGCTTAATCGCGGGTCGCCGACGCGATCAAAAACGGCGGCAGCGCATGCCGCCGTTTTTTTTTGCCGTGCGAGGCGCTTTGCATTGTGCACCGCGGGTGGCGACAATGGCGTTTTAGCCGCATCCGATGAGAATCGTGCTCGGCCTCGAATACGACGGGGCGCCATTTCAAGGCTGGCAGACCCAGGCCGGAGGCACCGGCGTGCAGGATGCACTCGAGCGCGCGCTGTCGGCGATCGCCGATGCGCCGGTGTCGACGGTCGCGGCGGGCCGCACCGATGCCGGCGTCCATGCGGCCATGCAGGTCGCCCACTTCGACACCGACGCTCGTCGGGCCGACAGTGCCTGGATCCGCGGCGTCAACGCGCTGCTGCCGGCGTCGGTCGCGGTGCGATGGGCGCTGGTCGTACCGAACGACTTCCATGCCCGCTTCGCCGCGACCGGCAGGCACTACACTTATCTGCTGCTCGATCGCCCCGTGCGCCCGGCGCTGCTCGCGGGGCGCGTCGGCTGGTACCATCGGCCGCTTGCGCTCGACCTGATGCGGGCAGCCGCCGACGCGTTGCTGGGCAGGCATGATTTTTCGGCATTCCGCGCCGCCGAATGCCAGGCCAAATCGGCCACCAGGATGCTCGACCGGCTCGATATCGCGCGCGAGGATGACATGGTCCGCTTCGATCTTCACGCCGATGCCTTTTTGCACCACATGGTGCGCAACATCGTCGGCGCACTGGTCTATGTCGGCAACGGCCGCCATCCGCCGGCATGGATCGCCGAGCTCCTGGCCGGCCGCGATCGCACGCGTGCTGCACCGACGTTCGCCGCCGATGGCCTCTACCTGACCGGCATCGACTATCCGACGCGCTGGAATCTGCCGGCGACCCGGGCGCCGGTACGCGCCTTCGGCGCCTGAACCACCAATGCATCCGATGCCGTCCACAGCGCGAACGCGGGTCAAGATTTGCGGCATCACGCGCATCGACGATGCGCTAGCGGCGGCGCGTGCGGGCGCCGATGCGATCGGCCTCGTCTTCTGGCCGGGCACGCCGCGCCGGGTCGAATTCGAGCAGGCACGGGCCATCGCGGCCGCGGTCCCGGCCATGGTGACCATCGTCGGCCTGTTCGTCGATCCGCAGCCGTCGGAAGTACGCGCCGCACTCGAGGCAGTCGCGCTCGACCTGTTGCAATTCCATGGCGACGAGCCGCAGGCGCTATGCGCAAGCTTCTCTCGACCCTACATCAAGGCGGTGCCGGTGCGGCCGGGGGTCGATTTGCTACAATACGCATCGCGCTATCGCGACGCGCGCGGCATCTTGTTCGACGCGTTCGAGCCCGGCGGAATGCCGGGCGGCACCGGGCGGACCTTCGACTGGCAGGCGCTTGCGTCGCGGCTCGCCACGCGGCAGGACGCAGGGCCCGCGCAACCGTTGATCCTTTCCGGGGGGCTGACGCCGGAAAATGTTGGCGCCGCAATCCGCGCATTGCGGCCGTGGGCGGTCGACGTATCGGGCGGCGTCGAGATTCGCGGCGACGACGGCATGCCGCGCAGGGGCATCAAGGACCCGGCGAGGATCGGCGCGTTCATCCGAGGAGTGCGTGATGCAGATGGCTGACGTACCGTACGCGCTGCCGGACCAGCGCGGCCATTTCGGGCCGTATGGCGGCGTCTTCGTCGCCGAAACGCTGATACACGCGCTGGACGAACTGCGCGAGCAGTACGCGCGCTATCGGACCGATCCCGAGTTCGTCGCCGAGTTCGAATACGAGCTCAAGCATTACGTCGGCCGGCCGAGCCCGGTCTATCACGCGAGGAGATGGTCCGAAAAGCTTGGCGGTGGGCAGCTGTATTTCAAGCGCGAGGACCTGAACCACACCGGCGCGCACAAGATAAACAATTGCATCGGGCAGGCGCTCTTGGCGCGGCGGATGGGCAAGCGGCGCGTGATCGCAGAAACCGGGGCCGGCCAGCATGGGGTGGCCGCCGCGACCGTCGCCGCGCGCTTCGGGATGCAATGCGTCGTATACATGGGATCCGAGGACGTGCGCCGCCAGGCGCAGAACGTCTTCCGGATGAAGCTGCTGGGCGCCGAGCTGGTGCCGGTCGAGTCGGGCTCGAAGACGCTGAAGGATGCGCTGAACGAGGCGATGCGCGACTGGGTCACGCACGTCGAAGACACGTTTTACATCATCGGCACCGTTGCGGGCCCGCATCCGTATCCGATGATGGTGCGTGATTTCCAGACGGTGATCGGCCGCGAGTGCTTGACGCAGATGCCGGAGATGATCGGTCGCCAGCCTGACGCGGTCATCGCCTGCGTCGGCGGCGGCTCGAATGCGATAGGCATTTTCCATCCGTACATTCCGTACGACCGGGTCAGGCTGATCGGCGTCGAGGCTGCCGGAGACGGCATCGCCACCGGCCGACACGCGGCATCGCTGACCGCCGGACGACCCGGCGTGCTGCACGGCAACCGCACTTACCTTTTGCAGGATGCGAACGGCCAAATCGCGGCGACGCATTCGGTATCGGCGGGTCTCGACTATCCGGGCGTGGGTCCCGAGCATGCCTGGCTCAAGGACAGCGGCCGCGCCGAATATGTGACGGTGACCGATGACGAGGCGCTGGCTGCGTTTCACGATTGCTGCCGAATCGAGGGCATCATCCCGGCGCTCGAATCATGTCACGCCCTTGCGCACGCGGCGCGGCTGGCGGTGACGATGCCGCGCGACAAGGCGCTGCTGGTCAACCTTTCTGGACGTGGCGACAAAGACATGAACACCGTTGCCGAGCGAGCCGGCCTGCACTTCCATTGCCGACCCGAATGCGATCCGTCGCGACGGTGAAGCAGGTCGACATCCAAGCCCCGCCGGTCAATCGCATCGATGCGGTTTTCGCGAAGCTTCGCGCGGCTGGCCGCACCGCGCTGATCCCGTACGTCACCGCCGGCGATCCCTCGCCTGCGATGACGCCGTCGCTGATGCACGCGCTGGTTGGAGCCGGTGCCGACGCGCTCGAGCTGGGGGTGCCGTTTTCCGATCCGATGGCCGATGGGCCGGTGGTCCAGCGCGCCTCCGAACGCGCGCTGGCGCAAGGCGTCGGCTTGTCCGACGTGCTGGCGATGGTCGCTGCGTTTCGAACTCGCGACGTGACGACGCCTGTCGTGCTGATGGGCTACGCCAATCCGATCGAGGCGATGGGCGAGCGATCGTTTGCCGAGCGGGCGAAATCGGCCGGCGTCGACGGCGTCATCGTCGTCGATTATCCACCGGAGGAGGCGCGCGAATTCGCCACGATCATCGCCGGGCACGGTCTCGCGCCGATTTTCCTGTTGTCGCCGACGACCCCGACCGCACGCATGTCGGATGTTGCCAGCATGGCGCGAGGTTACGTCTACTACGTTTCGCTGAAGGGCGTCACCGGCGCCGGCCATCTGGACACTGCCGAGGTCGCCGCAAGGCTCGCAGAAATACGAAGACATGTCAGCCTGCCAGTCGGCGTCGGCTTCGGCATCCGCGACGCGGCCAGCGCGCAGGCGATCGCCGCGCATGCCGACGCCGTCGTCATCGGCAGCCGCATCATCGAGGAGATCGAGGGGGGACCGGCAGACGAGGCGCCCGCGCGCGCCGCTGCCTGGTTGGCTACAATACGCGCGGCCATGGACCAAGTCGCCAAGCGAGCGGCCTGACGGGACTTAGGGATACCGCATGAGTTGGCTGCAGAAGCTGTTACCGCCGCGCATCAAGGCCACACCCGGAACGGGCAGGAAGTCGATGCCCGAAGGGCTGTGGGTCAAATGCGCGTCCTGCGAAGCCGTGCTGTATCGAACCGACCTCGAGAAAAATCTCAACGTCTGCCCGAAGTGCAACTATCACGCGCGGCTCGCCGCGCGCGAGCGCGTCGACCAGCTGCTCGACGCCGAGGGCCGATACGAAATCGGATCCGAAGTCCTTCCGATCGACACCCTGAAATTCAAGGATACGCGCAAGTACCCGGAGCGCCTTTCGGCCGCACTCGAGGAAACGGGCGAGACCGACGCGCTGGTGGTGATGCAAGGCAGCATCAAGTCGACGCCGCTGGTGCTGGCGGTGTTCGAATTCGAGTTCATGGGCGGGTCGATGGGCTCGGTGGTCGGCGAGCGCTTTGTCCGCGGCGTGCGGGTTGCCTACGACAATCGCGTGCCGTTCGTTTGCATCACCTCGACCGGTGGAGCGCGAATGCAGGAAGGCGTCAATTCGCTGTTCCAGATGGCCAAGACGACCGCGGTATTGCAGGAGCTGTCGAAGGCGAAGCTGCCGTTCGTGTCGATCCTGGCCGACCCGACGATGGGCGGCGTGTCGGCGAGCTTCGCGATGATAGGCGACATCGTCATCGCCGAGCCGGGCGCGCTGATCGGCTTCGCGGGACCGCGAGTCATCGAGCAAACGGTGCGCGAAAAGCTGCCGGAAGGGTTCCAGCGCGCCGAGTTTCTGCTGGAAAAGGGCGCGATCGACATGATCGTCGATCGCCGCCAGTTGAAGGACGAATTGCCCAGGCTGCTGACCCTGTTGCAGCGGCAGCCCCTGCCGACCGGCTGAGCGGCACTTTCGGCGCACGCGCGCCGCCGCCCCCGTGAGCCAGCCCTCCACACTTGCCGAGTGGCTCGCGTACCTTGAAACGCTGCATCCGAAGGCGATCGCTCTCGGGCTCGACCGCGTCCAGAGCGTCGCGTCGCGCCTCGATGCGGCTTTCGCCTGCCCCGTCGTCACCGTCGCCGGAACCAACGGCAAGGGCTCGACCTGCGCGTTGCTCGAGCACATGCTGCGCGCGGACGGCTATCGCGTCGCGATGTACACCTCGCCGCATCTCTTGCGCTACAACGAGCGCGTGCGCATCGCCGGTGCCGAAGCGAGCGACGCCGCGCTATGCGAGGCCTTTTCGGCGGTCGAGTCCGCGCGTGCCGGCACGCCGCTCACCTATTTCGAATTCGGGACGCTGGGCGCGCTCTGGCTGTTCGCCCGGGAAAGCCTCGACGCGCTGATCCTCGAGGTCGGACTCGGCGGTCGTCTCGACGCGGTCAATGTCGTCGATCCCGACGTCGCGATAGTCACCACGATCGCGATCGATCACGTCGACTACCTCGGGCCGACCCGTGAGGACATCGGCCGCGAAAAGGCCGGCATATTCCGTCCCGACAAGCCGGCGATCTGCGCCGACCGCGATCCGCCGGCCTCGCTCGTTGCGCATGCTGACGCGATCGGTGCGAGACTTCTGCGCATCGGCCGCGACTACGGCTATGCGGCACAGAGCGCGCAGTGGGATTACTGGGGTCCGAGCGGGCCGAGGCACGGTCTGCCGTACCCGGCACTGCGCGGCAACTATCAGCTCGCCAACGCCGCGACGGCGCTTTGCGCCACCGACGCGCTGCGCGATCGGATTCCACTGTCGATGGGCGCGGCGCGCGCCGCGCTGGTCGGCATCGAGTGGCCTGGCCGCTTTCAGGTGCTGCCGGGCCGGCCGGTGACCGTGCTCGACGTCGCGCATAACGCGCAGGCGGCGCACGCGCTGGCCGACAACCTCGGTGCGATGGGATTTCATCCGCGAACGATCGCCGTTTTCGGGAGTCTCTCGGACAAAGACATCGACGCGGTGATCGCGGCGCTCTCTCCGCGCGTCGATCTCTGGAAAGTCGCGACGCTGCCGCCGCCGCGAGGCGCGCGGGCCGCGGCGCTGGCGCAGCGGCTCAGGGATGCCGGTGTCGCGTCCGGCGCGATAAGTGAATATGCCGATCCGGCGAGCGCGTACCGCGCCGCGCGCGACGAGGCAGCGGAAGCTGATAGAATTATCGTTTTTGGCTCGTTTCTAACCGTTGCTGCAGCACTGGCGACGAGGGAGCGAACCGACGCGGGCAAAGGACCTGCGCGATGAATCGCCGCCCCCGGCCAGCGCTTGACGCACGATGCCTTTCACGGCGAAACGGCGCGCCGGCCGGCTTGATTCAACGCGACCCAGCCCCAACTGAATTGCATGGCGACCCGACCCGAGATTGCCGATCCCGCAGTCGATGAACTCAAGCGGCGCGCGCGGCGCCGGCTCGTGGGCGCGGTTGTGCTCGCGCTCGCGGCAGCGGTCGTGCTGCCGATGCTGCTGGAAAGCGATCCCAAGCCGCTGGGCAACGACGTATCGATCCAGATCCCGCCGATCGATCAGGGCAAATTCGTGACGCCCCTGTCGCTGGACAAGGCCGCCGAGGTCAAGACGCAGTCCGAACCGCAGGCCGCGTCGCCGCCTGGGAGCGGGGATGCCGGCGCATCCGCCTCGCAGCGTACGCTGGCCGCCGCCGAGCAGCGCGTCTTGGGTCAGCCCCCGGCCAACCGTGCGCCTGCGATCATGTCGTCCGCACCCGAAGCGATGCGGCCGCAGCCTCCGGCGGCGGCACCGCCTGCGAATGCACCCGCCGCGACGCCCCGGATCGAGGCGGTACCTGCGGCCGGCGGCGCGCTGTTCGTGCAGGTGGCGGCGCTCGCCGACAGCAAGGCGGCCGAAGAACTGGCGGCGAAGCTGACCGCGGCCGGCTTCCCGGCCCACGTCGAGCCCGTCTCCACTCGCCAGGGACCGGTACAGCGCGTGCGCATCGGCGCCTATCCGACGCGCGAAGCCGCCGAGGTGGCGCTCGCCAACGTCAAGGCCGCTGGCTACGGCAACGCGATCGTCACGCCGCCATGAGCGCCGCCGGGCCGCCCCAAGGCGCGAACCGCGCCCCCCCCGGGGGCAGCGCAGCGGCGAGAGCCGCAAGCGTGGGGGTCCAATGACCGCATTCGACTTCGTCGTCATCGGCATCATCGGCTTGTCGACCATATTTGCCTTCGCGCGCGGCTTTGTCCGCGTGGTGGTTTCGCTGGTGGCGTGGGTCGTCGCGCTGGTCGCAGCGTTCCAGTACGCCGATGTGCTCGCAGCATGGGTGCCGGCACTGGGCAACGCGCCGCGCATGCGCTATATCGTCGCGTTCGTGCTGCTGGTTGCCATCGTGGTGCTCATCGGCGCACTGCTGGGCTGGTTGCTTTCGCGCCTGGTGCGCGCGGTCGGCCTGGGCTTTGTCGACCGCACGCTGGGCGCAGTGCTCGGCGTCGCGCGCGGCCTCCTGATCGTCGTCATCGGGGTGCTGATCGCTGGCCTGACGACGCTGCCGCAACAGGACTGGTGGCGCGGCGCGATGTTCGCGCCGGCGCTGGTCGACGCGGCGCTCAGCATGCGCCCCTGGCTGCCGCAGGCGTGGGCCGAGCAGCTCGCCTTCCCGCGGCCCGAGCGCAAGCCGGCCAAGACGGTCGTCGAATCGGGAGCCAGCTGACATGTGCGGAATCATCGGCGCCGTCACCCATACTCCGGTCAACCAGCTGCTCTACGACGGGCTGCTGCTGCTGCAGCACCGCGGACAGGACGCCGCCGGCATCGTGACCAGCGAGGGCCCGATCTTCCACATGTACAAAGGGCCGGGCTACGTAAGAGACGTGTTCCGCACGCGCAACATGCGTGAGCTGATGGGCAGCACGGGCATCGGTCACTGCCGCTATCCGACGGCCGGCTCGGCTTCGTCCGACCTGGAGTCGCAGCCGTTCTATGTCAACTCGCCGTTCGGCATCACGCTGGCGCACAACGGCAACCTGACCAACAGCGAGGCGCTCAAGCGCGAGCTCTTCCAGCTCGATTTCCGCCACGTCAACACCAATTCGGATTCGGAAGTCCTGTTGAACGTGCTTGCGCTGGAGCTCGAGCGCGCAGCGCATCATGCCAAGCTCGATGCCAACGCGATCTTCACCGCGGTTGCCGCCGTGCACAAGCGCTGCCGCGGCGCGTACGCGATCGTCGCGATGATCGCCGGTTACGGATTGCTCGCCTTTCGCGACCCGTTCGGCATCCGGCCCTTGATCATCGGAGTCAACGAGTCAATGGGCGGCACCGAATATGTCGTGGCCAGCGAGTCGGTCGCGCTCGAGGCGCTGGGTTTTTCCGTGCTGCGCGACGTGGCGCCGGGCGAGGCAATCTATGTCGACCAGACAGGGAAATTTCATGCCCGGCAGTGCGCGGAGAATCCGCAGCTGATGCCGTGCATCTTCGAGTTCGTCTACCTGGCGCGCCCGGACTCGGTGATCGACGGCGCGTCGGTCTACGAATCGCGGCTGCGCATGGGCGGGGAGCTGGCGAAAAAAATCCGCGGCATGCCCGAGGCGCAGGACATCGACGTCGTCATTCCTATTCCCGACTCGAGCAGGCCGTCGGCGCTGGAGCTCGCCAACTCGCTCGGCCTCAAGTACCGCGAGGGCTTCGTCAAGAACCGCTATATCGGCCGCACGTTCATCATGCCCGGGCAGGCGATCCGCCGGAAGTCGGTGCGGCAGAAGCTCAACCCGATGGGCATCGAGTTCAAGGACAAGGTCGTGCTGCTGGTCGACGACTCGATCGTGCGCGGCACGACCAGCCGGGAGATCGTTCAGATGGCGCGCGAGGCCGGAGCGCGAAAGGTCTATTTCGCCTCCGCCAGTCCGCCGGTGCGCTACCCGAACGTCTATGGCATCGACATGCCGACGGCGCGCGAGCTGGTGGCGACCGGTCGCAGCGAAGCCGACATAGCCAACGAGATCGGCGCCGATCTCCTGATCTATCAGGACCTCGAAGCTTTGAAGCGCGCCGTGCGGGGTGCCAATCCGCGGCTGAAGGAGTTCGAGGCCTCGTGCTTCGACGGCTATTACGTGACCGGCGACGTCACCGCCGATTACCTGTCGCACCTGGCGCGCGAGCGCGACGAGACGCGCGGCGAAAGCGAGGAACCGCTGCTCGCCGCTGGCTAAAGCGGGATTGACGCGCGCGCGATTTGCGGCGATACTGGCTCTAAGCGCCGATTTGAATCGGGGCTGCCGGCAACGGCGGCTTCCCAGCTTGCGGGCGCTATACAAATCCAGCTAAAGCGAGGCGACGAATCGATCCGGGGCCCGTTTAGCGCAAGCTGACGGGCCTTTTTGCTGGAGCGATCCAATGTCGCGCAAGAATGGGTTCACCACGTCGATTCTGCATGCCGATCGCGAAGGCTCGGTCGAGCACGGCGCGCTGCACAAGCCGCTGCATCTGTCGGTCGCGTACGGCTACCGCGATGCCCGGGAGCTCGCCGCGGTCTTCCAGGGCCGCTCGCAAGGCTACGTCTACGGACGGCAGGGTAATCCGACCGCCGCCGCGCTCGAGGAAAAAGTGAACCGCATGGAAGACGGCGTGGCGACCGTCTGCTTCGGCACCGGCATGGCCGCGATCGGCGCTCTCCTGCTCGCGCTGCTGCGCGAGGACGATCATGTCGTCTCCAGCGCGTTCCTGTTCGGCAACACCAACAGCATGTTCAACACGCTGGCCACGCACGGCGACCACGTGAGTTTCGTCGATGCAACCGACGTCGACGCAGTCGAGGCCGCGTTGACGCCACAGACGCGCATAGTCTTTGTCGAGACGATCGCCAATCCGCGCACGCAGATCGCCGATCTCAAGAGGATCGGTGATCTGTGCTCGGATCGCGGCATCGTCTATGTCGTCGACAACACGATGACTTCGCCCTACCTGTTCCGGCCTAGGACGGTCAAGGCGGCGCTGGTGGTTAATGCGCTGACCAAGTACATCGGCGGGCACGGCAACGCGCTCGGCGGAAGCATCACCGACACCGGCGGGTATGACTGGTCTCGGTACCCGAACATCTACGACAGCTACAAGGGGACAAAGACGGCGCTCTGGGGCATCACGCAGATCAGGAAAAAGGGACTGCGCGACTGGGGTGGCACGCTCTCCGCCGAGCAGGCGCATCACATCGCCGTCGGCGCGGAGACGCTGGCCTTGCGCATGGACAGGCAGTGCGCGAATGCGCTCGCGCTGGCGCGCTTCCTCGAGGCGCGGCCCGAGGTTCGCGCCGTCTACTACCCGGGATTGGCCTCGCATCCGCAGCACGCGCTCGCTGCCGAGCTTTTCGCGGGTTACGGCGCGCTGCTGTCGTTCGAGCTCGACCCGGCGCTCGACTGCTTCGACTTTCTCAATCGCCTGCGCTGCGTCGTCCTCTCGTCCAATCTAGGCGACAACCGGACCTTGGCGATTCCGGTGGCGCACACGATTTTTCATGAAATGGGGCCGGAGCGGCGCGCGACGATGGGGATCGCCGATTCGCTGATCCGCCTTTCGGTCGGGATCGAGGACTGCGACGACCTGATCTCCGACTTCGCGCAGGCGTTCGGTCGCTAGCGGATGCTCTGGCGGCCGCCGCCATACGCCCGTGCCTCGACGCCTTCTTCGCCGACACGCAGATAGCTCGCGCGATCGTACCAGTCGGCGAGCACATGGCGCTCGCGGCGCACATCGTCGACGACGAGCTCATGTCGGGCCGGGCGATGCGTGTGGCCGTGGATAAGCCGGGCAACGCCGTGCTCGCGCAATGCGGCGGCGACCGCGTCGGCGCTGACATCCATGATGTCCTCTGCTTTGCCGCGATTCGCCCGGCGACTGGCGCCGCGCAGCATCGCGCCGATGCCGCGTCTGGCGAACCATGGCAGCGCGAGGAAACGCCGCCGGTGCGCGGGATCGGCCCACCATGCGCGGTAGCGCTGGTATTTGACGTCGTCGGTGCAAAGCTGATCGCCGTGCATCAGCAACGTGGGCGTGCCGTGCAGCGGATGCACGGCGGCATCGGCAAGCAAGGTCGCCCCGGCGGCGCGGGCAAAACGCTCGCCGAGCAGGAAGTCGCGGTTGCCCCGCTGCAGGTAGACGCGAACGCCGGCCTCCGCGCTCGCTGCCAACGCCGCGGCGACACGGGTCGCCAGCGGATCGCGGAGCTGGTCGTCGCCGAGCCAGACGTCGAACAGATCGCCCAACACGTACAGTGCGGCCGCCTCGCGCACCGGACCGGCGAGCAGCGCCTCGAACGCGTCGACCAGCGCAGGCCGCTCGCGCGACAGGTGCAGGTCGGAGATGAGCAGCGTCGGCGGCATCGGCCCTTGTCCGCCCGCGTCGCGGGATCTTGCGCCGGAGCGGATCAGCTCTCGACGACTTCGACGCGCTCGATCACGACGTCCTCGGTCGGCACGTCGTCATGGCCGCCGCGCTTGCCGGTCGGAACGCCCTTGATTTGATCGACGACGTCCTTGCCGGCCACGACGCGGCCGAACACGCAATATCCCCAGCCGTTGGCGTCGGGCGAGCGATGATTGAGAAACGCGTTGTCGGCGACGTTGATGAAGAACTGGGCGGTCGCCGAGTGCGGATCCGACGTGCGCGCCATCGCGACCGTGTAACGGTCGTTCTTCAGCCCGTTCCTGGCCTCGTTCTCGATCGGCGGCTTGGTCGGCTTCTGCCTGAAGTCAGCGCCGAAGCCGCCGCCCTGGATCATGAAGCCGTCGATCACACGGTGAAAAAGCGTGTGGTCGAAGTGGCCGGCGCGGGCATAGGCCAGGAAGTTGGCGACGCTCTTTGGCGCGTGCGCGTTGTCCAACTCGATCGTGATCGCGCCGTGCTTGGTATGCAGGATCGCCGTGGTCATGACTATGGCGCCACCACGGTCGCGCTGTTGATGATCACGCGCTCGACCGGCACGTCGCGAGCGAACGGGCCGCCGCTTCCGGTTGGCGTCGTGGCGATCTTCTTGACCACGTCCATGCCCTGAACCACCTTGCCGAACACGACGTAGCCGTAACCCTGCGGCGTTGCTTCGCGGAAGTTGAGCGACTTGTTATCGTTGACGTTGATGAAGAACTGCGCGGTCGCCGAATTCGGGTCGCCGGTGCGCGCCATTGCGATGGTTCCCGGAACGTTGGTAAGCCCCGCCTTGCTGCTCTGCTCGGCCTCGTTCTGGATCGGCGGCCGCGTCGGCTTCTGCTTGAATTCCGCGGTGAATCCGCCGCCCTGGATCATGAAGCCGGGTATCACGCGGTGAAATTGCGTGCCGTCGTAATGCTTGGCCTTGACGTAGGCGAGAAAGTTTTCGACCGTCTTCGGCGCCGCCGCCGGGTCGAGCTCGAGGCGAATCTTGCCCGCGGTCGTGTCGAAGTCGACCTGCGGGTTGGCGGCGTGTGCGTGAATTCCGGCGGCGAGGCCGATCGCGGTGACCGCGGTGGTAAGGATGCGACGAAACATCGATGACTCCTTTTACTGTGGTTTCGGTTACCGTCGCGGCGACACGCGACGGGTCGAGCTACTTCTTCGGCCTGGGCCTGGCTGCGGGCTTCGGCACGACCGGCTTCGGCGGAGCTGCCGAAGGCGCCACGGTGAACAGCTCCCGCACCAGTTTGAGCTTGGTCTGCGCGCTCTTGTTGGCCTTGTCGAGCGTTGACGCCTGCTCGAATTCGACGCCGGCCAGTCGCGCATACACGTCGCCCAGGTTCTCGTGAGCGATCGCGTAGTCGGGATTGATCGCAAGCGCGGCCTGGAGTTCAATCCGTGCCTTGTCGTAGCTGCCCCGCTTGGCCCAGATGACCGCCAGATTGTTGTGCGGCTCGGGCAGCTCCGGGTAATCCTCGGTCAAGCCCTGGAACGTGGTGATCGCCTCGTCACCGTCGTCTTCGTCGGTTTCGATGATGCCGCGGATGAAGCGCGCCTGCGGATTTTTCGCGTCGCCTGCGAGCACGGCATCGACCTTGTTGCGGGCCTGCTCGTATTGGCCATCGCGGATCAGCTTCGCCGCCTCTGCCAGCTCGACCGACAAGCCGGGCGGCGGTGAGGGCGGGGTAATCGACGAACTCGGCGGCGGCGGCGGCGCCTGCTGGGCGAAGACCGCGCTGCCGACGGCGAGACCGGCAATGATGAGCCATGGGCGGGCGAACATGGATAAGGACTTCTTGGGACCGAATAGGACGGGCAATTCTAGCAGAGCGTTCGCCGTGGCTTTCGACGGCGCAGCGGGTTTGCCTGGTCAGGCGTTAGCATTGGCGATCTCCGAATAAGCCTCGCCCCGTCCGTGCGGGACTCGTTCAGAGCTTCCTCAGCCGCTCGACGGTCGCATCGATCAGCTTGCGCGAAACGCTGATCGGCGAGGGCAGCTGCGGCAACGCGTCGATCGGGAACCATTGCGCGTCGGCGATCTCGGCGTCGCATGGACGCATGTCGCCGCCCGCATATTCGGCGTTGTAGGCAATCATCAGCGAATGCGGGAACGGCCAGGCCTGGCTGGTGAAATAGCGCAGGTCGCGGACGTCGATGCCGACCTCCTCGCGAACCTCGCGATGTATGCAGTCCTCGATCGACTCGCCCGCTTCGACGAAACCGGCCAGCGCGCTGTACATCGCACCGGGGAAGCGATTGGCGCGCGCCAGCAGCAGGTCGGTGCCACGGGTCACCAGGACCATCATCGCCGGAGAAATGCGTGGATAGGCGACGTAACCGCAGACCGGGCACTCCTTCGCACGCTCGCTGGATTTGTCTCGCATTTGCGCGCCGCATCGACCGCAGAAACGGTGACTGCGCTCCCACTCGGCAATCTGGAACGAGCGGCCGGCGAGCGCGAGTTCGCCTTCCGGCAGCTGCATGAACAGCGAACGCAGTCCGCGCCATTGCCAACCTTCGATATCCGGCGTGTCGCTGGCGACGTGAAAGGCAATGCAATCGGTGCCACGGTAACGGCCCAGATAGTGGCGCACGCCGTCGATCCGCAGCCTGGTGACATCGGAGAGCGTCGGCAGGGTCGGAGGCTCGACGGCCCGCGCGAGTATCCGGTCGTCGCGCCAGACGAAGCAGACCGCATTGTCCGCGAGCTTGTCCGGCATCACGACGCCGGGTTCGAATCCGGCGGGGGTGTTCATCGGTACCTGGGGTCCGTTAGCGCAGGAACCGCTCGTCCTTCCCGATGACCGTCAGCTCGACAAATCTCGATCCGTTGTGGCTGGTCGGCGTGAACGTGATCCAGTAGCCGCCGAGATCGTAATCACGCAACGTTTCCATCGCGCCGACGAATCGCTCGCGGGTAAGGTCGCCCCCAGTGCGGCGCAGGCCCTCGACCAGCGTCTTGGCGGCGATAAAGCCCTCGAGGCTGGTAAACGAATAATCCTGCTTTTTCGTCGATGCTTCGAGCAGCTGCTGATACTCCTTGACCACCGGGGCCGAGAAATTCCACGGGAAGGGCACGACCTGCGAAATGCCGACGCCGCGGCCCTCGACGCCGGTTTCGTGGGCCAGCGCCTTGCTGCCGACGAACGAGACGTTCATGAACTGCGGATTGGAGCCGGCTGCCCGCATCGCCTTGATGAACGCGGCGCAGGATTTGTACGCCGAAATCATGATCACCGCCTGCGGCTCGACCTTGGCGATCGCCTTGACCGCGGCGGCGACGTCGACGGTGTTGCGTTCGACGGTGCCGGTCGCGATGATCTTCAGGTTGCGCTTGTCCATCGCGCGCTGCACGCCCGCGAGGCCGGCCTTGCCGTAGTCGTCGTTCTGGTAGAAGACGGCAATGCGGTCCAGCGTCTGCCCGGTCATCTGGGCGACGATCTTGTCGGTCTCGTCGAAGTAGCTGGCTCGGATGTTGAAGATGTAGCGGTTCAATGGATTGCGCAACGACTCGGCACCGGTGAAGGGACCGACAAAAGGCACCTTGGCTGCGGTGAAAATCGGTTTGGATGCATTAGACGTCGGTGTGCCGACGTAGCCGAACAGAAGGAACACGCCGTCTTCGATCAGCTTTTTCGTATTGGCGGCTGCCCGGTCCGGCTCGTAGCCGTCGTCGAGCGAGCGCAGCTCGATCTTGCGGCCATTCACCCCACCCGCGGCGTTGATCGCCTGGAAGTAGGCCATCGCCCCTGCGCGCATTTCGGTGCCGAGCTCCATCGCGGGGCCCGAAAATGCCGCCGATTGCCCGATCAGGATCGATGTCGGCGTGATGCCGGGGTCGGCGGCATCCGCCGGCCGAATGCCGGCCACAAGCGCCAGCGCGTAAATGCAATGGAACAGCTTGTTCATCTTCCTCCTATCGGCCTCGACTGTCCCGCATCGACCGGCCTTGGCACAAGCCTCGCCGTATCATAGAAGATTCCCGCAGGCATGGGAAACATCCTGCGCGATTTCGCGCGTCGTCGACCATGCGGCGACGGGTATAATCGCAACAATCGAAACCGGAAGCGAAAGAGCGCCAATGGAAGCCGAACGCCTGAATCAAATCGCCAACCAGCTCGCCGATCTGCGGCATCGCGCCGCCGACCTGCGGAGGTATCTTTGACTTCGATGTGAAGGCATCGCGATTCGAGGAGGTGTCGAGGGAGCTCGAAGATCCGCGCATCTGGGAGACGCCCGACCGAGCCCAGCAGCTCGGCAAGGAAAAAAAGCAGCTGCAGACGGTCGTCGAGAGCCTGGAGCATATCGACCGCACGCTCAAGGACACGGCAGAACTGTTCGAGCTGGCACGGGGCGAGGGCGACGACGCGGCCCTCGCCGTGCTGGAGCGCGACGCCGCCGGCGTCGCCGGCGAGGTCGACGATCTCGAGTTCCGCCGGATGTTCAACAATCCGATGGACCCGAATGCCTGCTTTATCGACATCCAGGCGGGCAGCGGCGGCACCGAAGCGCAGGACTGGGCCGCGATGTTGCTGCGCATGTACCTGCGCTATTGCGAGCGGCGCGGCTACCAGACCGAAATCCTCGAGGAGTCGCCGGGCGAGGTCGCGGGCATCAAGAGTGCCAGCGTCAAGGTGACCGGCGACTACGCTTTCGGGTACCTGCGCACCGAAACCGGCGTCCACCGCCTGGTGCGCAAGAGTCCGTTCGATTCGAACGCGCGGCGGCATACCTCGTTCGCCAGCGTGTTCGTCTATCCGGAAGTCGACGAGACGATCGACGTCGCGATCAATCCCGCCGATCTGCGGATCGACACTTTTCGCGCCTCGGGTGCCGGCGGCCAGCACATCAACAAGACCGACTCGGCGGTGCGAATCACCCATTTGCCGACCAACATCGTCGTGCAGTGCCAGAACGACCGGTCGCAGCATCGCAACCGCGCCGAAGCGATGGCGATGCTCAAATCGCGTCTGTACGAGCTCGAGCTGCGCAATCGCCAGGCGGAGCAGCAGAAGCTCGAGGACGCCAAGACCGACATCGGCTGGGGCCATCAGATCAGAAGTTACGTGCTGGACCAGTCACGGATCAAGGATCTGCGCACCAATGTCGAAGTCGGCAATACACAGGCGGTGCTCGACGGCAATCTCGACGGGTTCATCGCGGCGAGCCTGAAGCAGGGGGTATGAGGTGAACGAGAAAAACGGGCCAGCGGCCCCGGCCGAGGACGAAAACCAGATCATCGCCGAGCGGCGCAGCAAGCTCAATGCGTTGCGCACGTGCGGCAATGCGTATCCGAACGATTTTCACCGCACCGCGCTTGCCGGTGAATTGCATGACGCGCACGATGCGAAGACCCACGAGGAGCTCGACCAGCAGGCGATCGACGTGGCGGTGGCGGGGCGCATGCTGCTGAAGCGGGTGATGGGCAAGGCGAGCTTCGCCACGCTGCAGGACATGGCCGGCCGTATCCAGCTCTACATCACGACCGATGCGCTGGGCGCCGATGCGCACGACGCTTTCAAGCACTGGGACCTGGGCGACATCGTCGGCGCGCGCGGCACGCTGTTCAAGACCCGTACCGGCGAGCTGACGGTCAAGGTGACCGAGCTACGCCTGCTGGCCAAGGCGCTGCGGCCGCTGCCGGAAAAATTTCACGGTCTCACCGACCTGGAGCAGAAGTACCGGCAGCGCTACGTCGATCTGATCACCAGCCCGGAGTCGCGACGCGTCTTCATCGCGCGATCGTCCATCGTACAGGCGATGCGCGAATTCTTCGTCGCCCGCGGCTACCTGGAAGTCGAGACGCCGATGATGCATCCGATCCCCGGAGGCGCCGCAGCGCGGCCGTTCATCACCCACCACAACGCGCTGGACGCCGATCTGTACCTGCGGATCGCGCCGGAGCTGTACCTGAAGAAACTGGTCGTCGGCGGACTGGAAAAGGTGTTCGAGATCAACCGCAATTTCCGCAACGAGGGAATATCGACCCGGCATAACCCCGAGTTCACGATGCTCGAGTTCTACGAGGCATTCCGCGACTACCGCTACCTGATGGACCTGACCGAGGCGCTGCTGCGGGAGGTCGCGCAGAAAGTGTGCGGCACGACGACGATCGAATACCAGGGCACGTCGATCGAGCTGGGCAAGCCCTTCGACCGCCTGACGATGGCCGAAGCCATAGCCAAATACGACCCGCGATACGCGGCGGCCGATCTTGCCAGGCCCGAATACCTGAGGTCCGCGCTGGCGAAGCTGGGAGTCGAACTGCTGGCCAGCGACGGCCTGGGTGTGCTGCAGCTGAAGATGTTCGAGGCGACGACCGAGGACAAGCTGGTGCAGCCGACGTTCATCGTCGCGTTTCCGACCGACGTCTCGCCGCTCGCGCGCGCCAACGATGCCAACCCGGCGGTGACCGACCGTTTCGAGCTGTTCATCACCGGACGCGAGATCGCCAACGGCTTTTCGGAGCTGAACGATCCGGAGGATCAGGCCTCCCGCTTCGCCGCTCAGGCGCGGGCCAAGGAAGCCGGCGACGTCGAGGCGATGCACTACGACGCCGACTACATCCGCGCGCTCGAATACGGGTTGCCGCCGACCGCGGGCGAGGGTATCGGCGTCGACCGGCTGGTGATGCTGTTGACCGACAGTCCGTCGATACGCGACGTGATCCTGTTTCCGCAGCTCAAGCGCGAAAGCTGAAACGGCGACAGCCGATCGGCCGTCGGTCGAAAGGCAACAAGGTCAGATCGCTAGGATTTCCGGGTCGCCCCGACCCAACGCCCATAGCGCGGCGCGCATCACGATGCGCCGGTGACCGGTGTGATCGAACGCGCCGGCATCATGGCCCAGCGTGTCGACGACGACACGCCCCGGCCCGATCTCCCGCGTCCACAGCGCCGGCTGCCAGTCACCAGTGGCTGCGCGAGCATGCATCAGAGGCAGGACGTCGGCGTGGAGGTCGAGGTTTCCGTAAGCCTCGTCGCGCAGATCGAAGGCGTTCACGCCACGAATCACCGGATGGTCGATGCCGTCGAACCGGACCTGGACTTCGCCATATGGAGGATGACTGGAACGCCCCCATCGCCAGACGCCGCCGAGAATGTCCTTCCAGGCCGGCCAGTCGTCAAAGCATATGAGTGCCGTGTGCAGCGCGAGCAAGCCGCCGCCACGCGCGAGATGGGATTCGATCGAGGCACGTCCATCGGCGGACAGCGTAAACGCCCAGCGCGCGCGGTGCGGCGCGTATTTGTCGCCGGTCGCCATGCTCCATCGCAACGCGTAAACGGTAAGGAGATCGGGGCCGGTTTTATCGAGCGTCGCCAGTCCGGCTTCGATGTCATCGGTGACTTCGGATTCGATTCCCTGTTCGTGTAACAGTGCGGCGAGGGCCGGCGCCGCGACATCGAACCGATGCGTGTGACCGCCGGTCAGGATCAGATTCGTCGCCATGCTACGGAGGGCTTGGGCTCCGGCCGTCGATCGATCCGGCTCGGCGCCGCCGTGAGCTGGTGATCCCAATGACTATCATCAAGGCGATGCCGATGCCGTCCGACACCAGACCCGGAAACACCAGCAGAGCGCCGCCGACGAGCGCCATCGCGCGCTCCCAGAGCCGCAACGGGCCGATCCAGTAACCGATCAGCGCCACCGACATCGAGAGCAGTCCAAGCAGCGCGGGAACACTGGCGACGATTACATCGAGGAACGTGCCCTTGAGCAGCAGGGCAGGTGAATAGACGAACATGAAGGGAACGATCAGGGCAGGCAAGGCGACACGGGTCGCCGAGAATGCGACGCGCATGCCGGATTCTCCGGCGATCGCTCCGGCTACATAACACGATACCGCTGTCGGCGGAGTCAGGTCGGAGACGACGCCGAAATAGAAGACGAAAAGATGCGCAGTCAGAAGCGGCACGCCCATTTTCGACAGTGCCGGTGCAACGAGAATGGCGCAGATCAGATAGGTCGCAGTCGTCGGCAGCCCGGTGCCCAGCAGAATCGCAGCAACCGCCGTCAGAGCCAACAGCATCAGCAACGAGCCGTTCGAATAGCCGAGGATGAGCGACGTGAACTTGAGGCCAAGTCCGGTCAGGTCGGTGACGTTCATGACGATGCCTACGATCGCGCAGGCGACCGCGATCATGACCGCCGAGCGCGACGATTCGTCCAGTGCCGCGATCACCTCCTTGACGTCGATCCGCCGGCGCGCGTACAGCTCGCGCGCCAGCCAGATCGGTACGAATGACACGGTTGCCCACGCACCGGCGCGTCCCGGCGAAACCTGCACTATCGCGAGGAAATAGATCAGAACGGCGACGGGAACGAGAAAATGCCAGCCCTCGAGCAGCGTCGTGCGCAGCGACGGCAGATCGGCGCGCCGCATCCCCTTCAAGCCGTGGCGGGCCGCTTCGAGATCTGCAGTGACGAACAGTGAGACGAAATACAGCGTGGCCGGCAGAAGCGCGGCCATTGCGATCTCGTAATACGGGACGCCGAGAAGGTCGGCCATGATGAACGCGGACGCGCCCATGATCGGGGGAGTGATCTGGCCGCCGACCGAGGCCGCCGCCTCCAGCGCGGCGGCCATGCGCGGGAGGTAACCGTTGCGGATCATCGTCGGGATCGTGACGATGCCGACGGCGGCGACGTTCGACGGGCCCGTGCCGGTGATCGTGGCGAACAGCGCGCTCGCAAAGATCGAGACTTTGCCCGCCGAGCCGCGTGTCGTTCCGACCAGCGCCTGGGCGAGCTTGATGAAAAAATCACCGCCGCCCATGCGCATCATGAAAGCGCCAAACAGGATGAACACGTAGACGTAGGTGGCGCTGGCGCCGAGCGCGGTGCCGAAGATGCCCTCCAGCCGGACGTACATCGAAGAGATCACCTCCGAGTAGCTGAAGCCGGGGTGACCGAGCAGGCCAGGCAGCCACGGGCCGATGAAGGCATAGACGAAGAAGCACAGCGCGATGATCGCCAGCGACGGTCCGGCAGTGCGGCGAGTCGCCTCGGTCAGCAGCACGACCAGGATCGAGCCGAAAATAATGTCGGTACGCGTCGGATCGATCGCCCGAAAGATGCCCGGGTTGGTGAATTCGACCGCTGCGTAGAGAGTCACGACCACGCTGGCCAGGGCGGCCGCACATCGGGCGGCCAAGTCCCACCGAGACGCGCCCGCGCGCGTCGGGGTAACCAGAAACAAGAGGCTCAACGCAAAGGCGAGGTGGACACTGCGTTGCACCATCGGAGAGAAATTGACGGTGATCGCGGTGAACAGCTGAAAGCCGGCCATGGCAAGCGCGATCGCCTTGGCGACCGCGCTTACCCCGCGCTCGAAACCGGGGCGCCCTGCAGGCGCCTCGTCGGTATGCAACAGGCGCTCGTTCAGGTCGATGCAGCGCTCTGCGTCATTTGATCAGCCCCTTTTCCCGAAGATACCGCTCGGTCCCGGGATGGAGCTTGAATCCCGGATATTTCGCGGTGTTCTCCGCCGTGGATGAATTGGCGGCCTTGAATGCCGCCGCCAGCTCATCGTGCTTGTCGCCGAGGACTTTGGCAATTTGATACGCGGTTTCCTCCGGAAAGTCATCGCGCGTCGCGACGTAGATCCACTCGGTGAACGTGCGCGTGTCTTTTGCTTCGTCCTTAAGCGCATTGGTATACCAGCTCTTCTCGATCGTATAGGGGCTGTACCACTCGTACTTGGCGCGAATCTTCGCCACTTCTTCGTCCGAGAATGGCACCAGGCGAACGCCGCGCGGATGGGTCGCAAGCTCGGTGACGACGGGGCAGGGCAGCGGACAGAGGAACGTCAGCGCATCGACGGCGCCGTCCTTGTACGCGTTCGTGCCTTCGCCCTTGCCGAGGAATTCGAGGTGGAAGTCGCTCTCCTTCATTCCATAGAGCTCGATCAGGCGCAGAAATAGGTTGGCCTCGCCGCCCGCACGGATGCCGACCGATACCCGCTTGCCTTTCAGATCGGCGAACGAGTGAATAGGTGAATCTTTCGGCACGACGATATGGAACGGAATGTGGAACATCGCGAACAGCGTGCGTATTCTTGTTTTGGCCAGCCCTTCCTTGCCGAGCACCGCTTGCGCATCACCCGGGCCGGCAACGGCGATCTGGACACCGCCGCGCTCGAGCAGCGCGATGTTCTCCACTGCGCCGCCGGTGCGCGCGCTCGCTTCCATGCCGGGAATGTATTTGTTGAGCATCGGCGCAAGCGAGGCGAAATAGAGGTGGGCTGTGCCTCCGGACGACGACCCAGCCATCACGATTCGCGTCTGTGCAACGGCATGCTGAGACAGGGTTGTCGCCACGAACATGCTGGCCGCGGCCAGAAGCATGAATCTACCGATTCTCATCGACGTGTCCTCCAGGTTATTCAAGCACCGCGCCGGACGATTCCGGATCGGCAATACAGTCGGGCGTCAACGCGACGAACTGCGTGGTCGGCTGTTCGAGCTGGAAAACCAGCTCCGGTTCTCGTCGCAACGGATCACCGAGCAACACTACCCTTGACGACCAGGCGCAACAACACGCGCCTGCTCGCGGCCATGTCGTAGTTGGCCACCGCGCGGTGCAGCAGGCAGCGATTGTCCCAGATGACCAGGTCGCCCGGACTCCAGCGATGCGTGTAGACAAACCTCTGCTGCGTCGCATGCGCGAGCAGCTGATCGAGCAGCGCGCGGCTTGCCGCACTGTCCATGCCGACGATGTGCGAGCAGTACATGCCGACAAAAAGATTCTTCTCGCCCGTTTCAGGATGCGTTCTGACCAACGGATGCGCAACCGGCGGAGCCGCCCGCCTCTCTTCGTCGGTCGGCGGACGGTCATCGGTGCTGACGCGCATGTACTCGAGGCTGTGCACGGCCCGAAGCCCGGAGATATGCTGCCTGACCTCGTCGCTCAGAGACGCATAGGCGCGGATCATATCGGCAAACTGCGTGTCGCCCCCCGAGGGCGGCAATTCGACGGCATGAAGCATCGTCAAAAGCGCGGGGACCTCCAGGTAGGCCTTGTCGCTGTGCCAGAAGTAATTGGACTTGAGATAGGGATTTTCCGCCGGCCTGCCCGCCGCATCGAGGTTGGAGATCTGGTGGATGGCTTCCAGCGTCGACCCGTCGGGATTGCGGAACACGTTGCCTTCGACTTCGCCAAACATCGCCGCGACTTCCCCCATGCGATCCTTGCCGAGTTGCTGGCCGCGAAAAATCAGCAGATGGTGGACGGCGAAAGCCGCGAGAATCTGATCCCGCAACGATTCCGATACCGGTTGGCGGAGATCGATACTGCTGATTTCGGCGCCGAAGCCGCTGCGGAGTGCGGTGGCTATTCCTTCCGGCCGCGCTTGCGCCGGCGGCGATTGGAAAACGTCCAATGGCATGGCCTCGTCGTTAGCGCTGGGTTTCATCCGATCTAAAGCGCCGTTTCAAGCGGGATTCCCGGCGGGTGCGGTGGCGACGTCGTTGATAAATATACTCTTTAACTCTACACTACGGCGAGGTCAAGACGATGCAGATGAAAACGGCGCTCGTCACCGGCGCAGGACACGGGATCGGAGCGGCGATCGCCCAGCGCCTTGCGCGCGATGGCTATCGTATCGCCGTGGTCGATACCGACAGCGAGAGCGCCAAAGCCCGGGCTCAGGCGCTGCCCGATGCCGTGGCGTACGCGACCGACGTGACCGACGAGCGTGCAGTCGAAGCGATGCTCGACGCGCTGGGCGATGTTCCCGAAGTACTCGTCAACAATGCCGGTATCGTTCGATTCGGTCCTCTGCTCGAGCACAGCGTCGCGGATTTTCGCAAGGTCATCGACGTCAACCTTGTCGGAACTTTCATCATGTCGCGTGCTGTCGGACGTCGCATGATCGCGCGCCGATCGGGTGCGATCGTCAACATCACTTCGATCAATGCCGTCGCGCCCAGCCCGGACGCCGGGGCCTACCCGGCGTCGAAGGCGGCCGTCGCGTTGCTGACGCAGCATTTCGCG